>NZ_JBPCCU010000001.1:0-1342997 GCF_050971785.1 Actinomadura scrupuli
GTCACCGGCAAGACCCCCGGGTGGAAAACGGCGCTCAACACGCTGTCGCTCTACTACGGCGACCGCATCACCCTCAACTAACCAAGCGATCACCGCTCTGCACACAAAGATCCGGACAGTCCCCTGACCCCTAGAGCGCGGCCCGAGACGATGTGGCTCTGACCAGTAGAAACGCGACTGTCGTACCCGTGTCGAGTCTCAGGAGGTGTGTGACAGATCCGGCTCGGGAGGTGGGTGACACTCCGGCTAGATGATCTGTTGTCCTGCTCTGGCCTGACGGTACCGCGTCCTGGTGCTGGGTGCGGTCAGCCGGCCCAGGGGGTTTCTCCCTGCTTCACCACGGTGGTGGCGGTTGGTTGGTCGGTTGGCCAGAGGTCAATCCGATAGAGGAAGTGGTCGCCGAGTTCGGATCCGGTGGTTGGCGCGGCCGGTGGTTCAGAAGGCAGGTATGAGACCCGGGTCCGGTAGCGGCCGGGTGTTACCTGCAGGTGCTGTTCTTGGCCGGGGTCGTCTGCCGGGCCGTAGATGGCCAGGTCACCGTTGGGCAGGTCGAGGTCGGCTTCCACGACGTGTTCGGCGTCCTGCGGGTCTGTGACCGGTGCGGTGAGGTGGAGGTGCAGCGTGGTCTTCACGACGTCGCTTCGGGCGGTTCCGACGGCGATCGAGTGTGGCTCCACGCCGATGCGGTAGATCTGCGAGGCCTCGTGGGTCCATCCCGCGGGAGCGAGATCGGGGTCTGCTCCGTGCGACTGCATCCACAACCCATGGGCCTGGAGATCTTGCAGGTAGAACTGTCCGTGGTCGGCGAGGACGGTGAGGTCGTGGCGGCAAGGCGGTTCGGAAGGCACCAGCAAACCGTACTGAGCTGCCGTTCAGCCCACCCACGTGGTCTGTTTCCGCGTGGCAACGGGTCCCGCCGTCTCGGCTAGATCGCCTGGTCCTGCGCTGAGGTGGTGAGTGCCGCGGTTGTCTCCTCCTGCTGCGCAGGCCCGTTCTGCCGGCCGGTGACCTGCCTGGGCTGTTGCGGCTTGCGGACTTTGAACCGGGCGATCGGTTTGGTGGTGGTGCGGGCGACCTCGGCGACGACCAGGCCTGCGTGGGTGATGCGGAAGGTGCCATCGGTGTCCTCGATCGTGACGGTGGTTCCGGCGTGGCCGATGCCGACGTGGATGCGCTGCCCGGCGATGGCGATCTGGCCGCGGCAGCTGACCCGCCGCTGCACCCGCACCGGCTCACCCGCGGGCTGCGGCTCGGGGCCTGCTGGGCGGGCGTCACGAATCCGGGCCAGGTCGGTGTCGGTGAGCGGGTTGGGCAGGGCCCGCAGCAACGTCCCGGCCTCGGTCAGGTGCAGCAGGGCGCCGTCAATGCGGACGGTTACCCGGCGGCCGGCGAACTGGTAGCCGACCGGGTGCTGGCGGCCGCCGAGCGAGACCAGCCCGCAGCCGTTGACGGTCCGGTCGACTTCGAACGCCTGGCCGGTGCCTGGCCGGGCCGGTTTGGGTGCGGGCTGGATGTGGGTGCCGCCGCCGGCCAGTAGTTGCCGCAGGTGCTGCGCGGTGAGGCGGGAGGGGACTTTCTTGATCCGTGCTCCGGCTGCCAGGAGTTCGATGGTGCCGGTGTCGGCCCGCAGGGTGAGGGTGAGGCCGGCTCGGTGGGTACCGAGCCAGAACTGCTGCCCGCAGACGGTCAGGTTCCCCGACGCGGGGACCACTCGGGTGAACTCCACCGCCAGGTCGACCGGGTCGACCCCGTTCGCCGATATCACCGGCCTGGCAATCTCCACCGGCGTCGGCGTCGGCGTCACCGTCGGCTCGGGCTGGGTTTTCGGCTCGGGTTCGGGTTCTGGGTCGGGGAGTGCCTCGACCGCGTGCAGGGTCGGGGGCAGCCGTAGTGGGAGCTGGTCGTCGTGGCGGGGGCGGAACCGGTCGGCGGGACACTCCATGTCCAGGGCCTGGTGGGGTCGCTGGGTGTTGTACTCGGTGACGAAGGCGTCGATCGCCTGCTGAGACTGTTCCAGGTCGGCGAACGGCTCGTGGTCGTCGAGGAGTTCCCTGCGCAGGGTCTGGTGGAACCGTTCGACCTTGCCGGTGGTGGTGGGTGAGTTCGGGCGGGTCAGCCGGTGGGTGATCCCGTTCTCCCGGCAGATCCGGTCGAACAGCACCTCCCCGCCGCGGCCGAACCGGGCGGTGAACTGCTTGCCGTTGTCGGTCAGCAGCTCATCGGGGATCCCGAACCGGCCCAGTGCGTCAGCGAGGGCCAGGCACACGGCCCTCCCGGTGGGGCGGGGCCACCACGGTGGCGGTCACGCAGTACCGGGATGGTCATCGACCCCGGTGACGACCTTGCATTCGGTGCCGTCGGCCAGCATGACCCCGCCGACGATGTCCATCTGCCACAGCTGCATCGGTTCGCTGCGTTGCCAGCGCTTGTAGTCTTCCCGGCGCCGCCCCCGCGGGGTGACCTGCACCAGCCCGTGCCGCACCAGCACCCGGTGCACCGTCGCCCGTGACGGCACCGGCCCCGGGCAGCCCCGCCGGGTCAGCTCCCACACCAGCCGGCGGGCACCCCACGACGGGTGGTTACGCCGCAGCTCACAAATCAGCGCCTCCACCTCCGGCGCCGTACGGGTCGGCGACGACACCGGCCGCGACGACCGATCCGACAACCCCGCAAGTCCCTGCTCGCGATAGCGGCCCAGCCACCGGTGCACCGCCTGACGCGAGACACCGAAACGGCCAGCGACCTCGGTGACACTCGCCCCCGCCAACACCTGCAGCACGGCCTGATACCGCTGCTCGACCACGCTCAACTCCACCAGCACTCGGCGGAGTGTCACACAGGTCCTGAGAACGATCTGTCACGCAGGTCATGAGACCTGACACGACTGTCGTACCCGCTGGATGAGAAGTTTCTCTACGGTTTCAAGGGCGCCCGCTACGCGGCCGCCGGGCAGCCGCGCCCGGGCCGCGCGCCGGGGATGCGGCCTGTTCCGTCCGGTCCCGCCGCGCGTCCCGCACACGGCCGCCGCTTCTCCGCTAGCTTCCATGTAAACAAAACTGCCATTGGATCAAGTGCTATCACGCTGACGGATTGCCTCTCGAGCGCCATCAGGAAGTGTGTTGAATAGTGCCTCAACTTGGCGTGGGCGAGACACGACATGTTGAACTATCAGGTTCAACATCTCGAACAGAGAAGGAATTGTTTCGACATCCTCCGCGAGAGAGATACTCCCGGGGTGGACGGAATTATTCCCGACTACTCGCAGCACGTCCATCGCCTTCTGGATGGTCGGATCAAGTCCATGCTCGACAAGTCGACCAATCTTCTTGTTGATGGAGCCAGCCCCAGGTTCAAGCTCGTCAACGAGGACCTGAAGTGCGAGGCGAAGAAGAGCTCCGCAACTTCTGGGAGAAAGTTCGTAGACTGCACGAGCTTCCTCATAGATGTCCTGAACCGCTTGAGGCATGTCGGGATTCGGGTCAGGACCACCTACGCTTACCAGGGGGTCCGCCATTTTTTTATCATGCGTCCAGACTGTCAAGATATTGCAGTGTGAACAAAGGCTCCATTTCCATCCCTTATAGAACCGTCCCTTCCCGGCGGTGTAGGGCCAGGAGAGGTCAAACCAGCCATGTGATGTACATACCAGACATTCTGGGCACGTAAAAGCCTTGGCCTCATAACGGGGGGCTACATACTTGCTGTTCACGCCACCTCCTCTCGGGACATCCAGGATGTTAGTGACAAGTCGAAAATCTCGCATCAGGTTTCTTTGCTGTCCCTGCTTCAGTAGTGAGGGCGTCAGCGCGCATAAGGACCGGACAAGTTGTGGATCTTGCTCATATGAACTTGATTGAGGTGGCGCGCTGGCTCGACCCTACGATCGCCACTGGGTGGTTGAGGCTGGCGCGGGGTTGGGGGCGATCGCTGCCGCGCGGCTTCCGATGCTCGGGCCGTGGACGGCCCTGCGCTCCGGGTCCGCTTGCCCCCGGACACCTCGGGCACTGTCACGTGTGGGCAGAGGACTGCTGTACAGAAGAGAAGGAAAGCAACGGCGGCATACAAAGGCTTACGCGATCTTACGGCGGCACAGAGTGGGTTGGGGCGGGGCAGAAGTACGGTCACATCGAGGTGGTTGCTAACGCGGGTGCTAACGGCGGGTCTGGACGGACCCGGACGACGGTGGAACCGAATGGTGTCCGGAGGGGCTGCTCAGCAGGTCAGCAGACGTGTCTGGACGGGCGTGGATCTTGTTCGTGAGACTCGTAATGAATAGGTCATCGGTTCGATTCCGATAGGCGGCTCCCAGCTCAAAGGCCCCTTACGATCTTCGCAAGGGGCCTTTTGCTCAGGGGCTTGGGACGGGCACTCCCGCCGGCAGCAGTCTGGTCGCGTGGATGTGGCGTAGATCAAGAGCTGATCGGCCGCCTGGGCCCTGCGGCCTGTTGCGTGCATGTTCGGCAATGCCGGCGGGATGTGGACGCGGAGAGTCTTCTTGGTACCGATGCTCAAGCAGGTGGGTTGATCTCGGCTGTGGTCAGGTCTGCGAGTCGTTGTGCGGTGTTGAAGTGGGGGGTGAGACGGGTCTTGGTCATGGCGAAGGAGGTACCGGTGGCGGTGTCGGCATAGACGTAGCTGCCGCCACCACCGATCCAGCCGAAGGTGGTGGGTGCCTCGTCCGGCCGAGCCCCGATGCGACCGAGCGGATAGCCGAGGGCCAGCCGCGCGGGGTTACCGAAGACCTGGTCGGTGCCCTCGAAGGCCACCGCCGTCAACTCCTCGAGCTGTTGTGAATCGATGAGCCGACCGTCGAGGACCGCGGCGTTCATGGCAGCGATTCCCCGCGCGGTGAAGGTGCCGACCGACGGGATGTCCGCTTGCAGGATCTCGTGGCTGTTGCCCATGGCCGCGGTCGGTTGCCGTTCCCAGGGCGCAAGAACGGCATCGTCGTCAGGTGGGGCGACCGGCTGCGGTGCGGCGTCTTCGAGTCGTGCCAGTCGGGCCAGGTCGGTTCGGGGCACACCGAAGTACAGGTCGCCGTCGATGCCCAGGGGCACGGTGACCCACTCGTGCAGGAGTTGCCGCATCGGTTTGCCGGTGGCCCGGCGTGCGATCTCGCCGACGAGGAAGCCGTAGGTGAACGAGTGGTACCCCGTCTCGGTCCCGGGTCGCCACCGCGGTTCGGCGTCGGCGATCGCGGCGCAGACCCGCGACCAGTCAGTCAGGTCGGCAGGGCCGATCCCACGAGGTAGCGCCGGCACGCCCACGGAGTGCGTGAGCACGTGTCGAAGAGTCCCGGTCGCCTTGCCGTGGGCACCGAACTCCGGCCACAGGTCGACCACTGGCGTGTCGTATCCGACAGCACCGGTCCTGACGAGCAGGTGAGCGATCAGCGACGTCATGACCTTGCCGGCAGAGAAGCTGAAGAACGGAGTCTCCGGGGTCACCCTGCGCCCGGTCCGGCCGTCGGCGACGCCGGCGACGGCGTCGACAACAAGAGCACCGCGGTGATAAACGGCGACCTGCAAGCCGGTCTCGGCTCCGGTGCCGACGAGGTCGTCGAGAACGCTCTGGACCTTTTGCTGCAGTGCGGACATCGTCGTCACCGGCTCGGCCACGTGTAGCGAGTCTGGCTGGACGTCGGTAGCTTGCCGAAAGCGAATCCGACAGTCGGCGCGACTCGATACAGCCTGGTGTCGCCGGCGATGACGGCCTCGCCCAGCCGATACCAGACACCCTCGGGGCTGGTCAGATGCGCGCCGTACTTCTGCTCGAAGTCCGCGACGGCCTGTTCACGCTCGGAGCGGTCATCCACCACGGATGCGACACCCTCGATGACGACGTCCACACCGGTCAAGGCGTTCGTGCCGGTCGTCAGCGCGCAGCGGGGATTGTGCTCAAGGTTCCGCGCCTTGCGCTCCTCACCACCGGTGGTGAAGCACATGCCGCCCAGACTCCAGGCCGCCAACAACGGCGTCACGTGCGGTCTCCCGTCAGGCCGGACCGTGGAAAGCCAGAACACCTCCGCCTCACCGAGGACCGCCAATGCCGACGCCCACGGCGTCGCCTGCGCGTCTGGAGACGAGAACGGCCCCAGCACAGCATCCGGTTCACTGTCTGACATGTCACATCCTTAGGTCAACGAGCATGCTCAGCCAACCAACACAGCGGGCCGACCATCATGCCTCCGGTAGGTGTTACGTGCCGTCCTGATGATGACCTGAACTCGCCGAGGAACTCATCGGTTGGACGTGCCCGAAGCGGGACTTCCCAGCCCCCCGCGCGCCGGAGCGGGGATCCGATCAGGAATCGAGAAGCGCAGGCCCCCGAGCCGCACCTAACGTGACCGGCATGGACATCACCATCCACGCGAGCTTCCTCCCGCACAACGACCCGGACGCCTCGCTGGCCTTCTACCGCGACACCCTCGGCTTCGAGGTCCGCAACGACGTCGGATACGGCGGGATGCGCTGGATAACGGTCGGCCCCGCCGGCCGGCCGGGCACGTCCATCGTCCTGGAGCCACCGGCCGCCGACCCCGGCGTCACCGGCGACGAGCGCCGCACCATCGCCGAGATGATGGCCAAGGGCACCTACGCCCGCATCCTCCTGGCCACCGCCGACCTCGACGGCACCTTCGCGCGGCTGCGGGCCGGCGGCGCCGAACTCGTCCAGGAGCCGACCGAGCAGCCGTACGGCGTTCGCGACTGCGCCGTCCGAGATCCCGCGGGCAACCTGCTCCGCATCCAGGAGCTGCGCTGAGCCGTCCGGGTGATCGCAGCCATGCCTGCACGGCCGCGTGGCCGGGGCACAGCGGCAGAACAGGCCGAAGCGGAGGAGAACCAGACGTACTCTTCGGATTTGGTTAGATCGAGCCAGGCGACGCCGACGGGACCGCGAAGGCAACCCCGCCTAACACTTGGAGACATGATGAGCATGGCCACGACGCCGGAGACGCAGTCGCCTGCGCTGCACGTTGCCGACAGCCACGATCTGATCCGCGTGCACGGCGCGCGGGTGAACAACCTCAAGGACGTCAGCGTCGAGCTCCCGAAGCGCCGCCTCACGGTGTTCACCGGCATCTCCGGCTCGGGCAAGAGCTCTCTGGTGTTCGGCACGATCGCCGCTGAGTCGCAACGACTGATCAACGAGACCTACAGCGCCTTCGTACAGGGCTTCATGCCGACGCTGGCGCGGCCCGACGTCGACGTACTCGAAGGGCTGACGACAGCGATCATCGTCGACCAGCAGCGGATGGGTGCCGACCCCCGCTCCACGGTCGGCACCGCCACCGACGCCAACGCGATGCTGCGCATCCTCTTCAGCCGGCTCGGGCAGCCGCACATCGGCTCGCCCCAGGCGTTCTCCTTCAACGTCGCCTCGATCAGCGGAGCGGGCGCGGTCACCCTGGAGCGCGCCGGGAAGACCGTGAAGGAACGGCGCAGCTTCAGCATCACCGGTGGCATGTGCCCGCGCTGTGAGGGCCGGGGCTCGGTCAACGACATCGACCTGACCCAGCTGTACGACGACGCCAAGTCGCTCAACGAGGGTGCGCTCACCATCCCCGGCTACAGCATGGACGGCTGGTTCGGCCGCATCTTCAGCGGCTGCGGCTTCTTCGACCCGGACAAGCCGATCAGCAAGTTCACCAAGAAGGAGCTGCACGACCTGCTCCACAAGGAGCCGACCAAGATCAAGGTCGACAACATCAACCTGACGTACGAGGGCCTGATCCCGAAGATCCAGAAGTCGATGCTCTCCAAGGACGTCGACTCGCTGCAGCCGCACATCCGCGCCTTCGTGGAGCGGGCGGTCACCTTCACCACCTGCCCGGAGTGCGGTGGCACCCGGCTGAGCGAGGCGGCCCGCTCGTCGAAGATCGAGGGAATCAGCATCGCCGACGCCTGCGCGATGCAGATCAGCGACCTGGCCGAATGGGTCCGCGGCCTGGACGAGCCGTCGGTGGCGCCGCTGCTCGCCACGCTGCGGCACACTCTCGACTCGTTCGTGGAGATCGGGCTGGGCTACCTCTCGCTCTACCGGCCGTCGGGCACGCTGTCGGGCGGCGAGGCGCAGCGCGTCAAAATGATCCGTCACCTCGGCTCCTCGCTCACCGACACCACGTACGTCTTCGACGAGCCGACCACGGGCCTGCATCCCCATGACATCCAGCGGATGAACGACCTGCTGCTGCGGCTGCGGGACAAGGGCAACACGGTGCTCGTCGTGGAGCACAAGCCGGAGACGATCGTGATCGCCGACCACGTCGTCGACCTCGGTCCCGGCGCCGGTACGGCGGGCGGCGCCGTCTGCTTCGAGGGCACCGTCGAGGGGCTGCGGGCCAGCGGCACCATCACCGGCCGCCATTTCGACGACCGGGCCACCCTCAAGGAGACGGTGCGGAAGGCCACCGGCACGCTGGAGATCCGCGGTGCCAACGCCCACAACCTGCGGGACGTCGACGTCGACGTCCCGCTCGGGGTGCTCTGCGTGGTCACCGGCGTGGCGGGCTCCGGCAAGAGCTCGCTCGTGCGCGGGTCGATCCCCGCCGGCGCGGGTGTGGTGTCGATCGACCAGGGCGCGATCCGCGGGTCACGGCGGAGCAACCCGGCGACCTACACCGGACTACTCGACCCGATCCGCAAGGCGTTCGCGAAGGCCAACGGCGTGAAGCCGGCGCTGTTCAGCGCCAACTCCGAAGGCGCCTGCCCCACCTGCAACGGCGCCGGCGTCATCTACACCGACCTGGCGATGATGGCCGGCGTCAGCACCACCTGTGAGGAGTGCGAGGGGAAGCGGTTCCAGGCAGCGGTGCTGGACTACCACCTCGGCGGCCGCGACATCAGCGAGGTGCTGGCCATGCCGGTGACCGAGGCCGAGGAGTTCTTCGGCGCCGGCGAGGCGCGTACGCCGGCCGCGCACGCCATCCTCGGCCGGCTCGCCGCCGTCGGGCTCGGCTACCTCACCATCGGCCAGCCGCTCACCACGCTGTCCGGCGGTGAGCGGCAGCGGCTGAAGCTGGCCACCCACATGGCCGACAAGGGCGGCGTCTACGTCCTCGACGAGCCGACCGCCGGCCTCCACCTCGCCGACGTCGAGCAGCTGCTCGCCCTGCTCGACCGGCTCGTCGACTCCGGCAAGTCGGTCATCGTGGTCGAGCACCACCAGGCGGTCATGGCGCACGCGGACTGGATCATCGACCTCGGCCCCGGCGCCGGCCACGACGGCGGCCGGATCGTCTTCGAGGGCACACCCGCCGACCTCATCGCCGCCCGCTCCACCCTCACCGGCGAGCACCTCGCGGCCTACGTCGGCACCTGACCGTGTCCCTCACGGAAGAGCACAGGCCACCGCCGCGGGGCCGTCTCGATCGCTGTGGGTGATCGCAGGCGAGCGACAACCCGCGATCGGCCAACGCCCGTCCGATCGGCCCATCCCGCCATGCGGCATCGAAGGTCCCGAGGAATGCCAGGACACCCAACTGCGCACACCGGCAAGCAGCAGCGGCGAGCCAGACGACCGCCGACCGCCGGAACCGCAAAGGAGCATCCACAGGGCAGTCCAGTGTGGGTAGGCCTACGCCTTGGGCCTGGTGAGGCGAGTGACCAACCGGACGATGCCGATCACCGCCAGGACGGGCACACCGATGACGACCAGCAGGATGAGGAGTTCCCAGACTCCGAGGTCGGGCATGCGGCGGGCCTCCGTGATGAGGAGCCGGGCTAAGGCCCGCGCTGTGACGGAGCAATCCGAGTTGTGAGATCTGCTCCAAATGACCTTGAGGTCACAGCAGCCCTTTATACACCTTCGTTCCTCATCCCGCGCCGGCGAAGAATGTCGTCGTCGGCAACGGCATGGCGCTGTTCACCGCCAGGGTCAAGGCGTTCCCCCCTCGCCTGGCGGACGCTGCGATCTGTTTCGGGCCGGTCTATAAGACGCTTCAAACCGTCCCATTCCCACCATTGACTGCGTGTGCCGAGTTCATGGCGCCGAGTCCTGTGCGGGCCGCTGGCCGGATAAGGCCGGACTCTGGACATCGGTGGGCCTACCGTCGCGTGCGGCCATACGGTCCGCCCATGCGCGTCATCGTGAGCACATCGGCCGCACTCCTGGTGCTCTGCGGGTGCGGTGTACAGGATCCGGCGGCAGAGCCCGCGTCACCGGCGACCGCTGCCGTCAAGGCGAAGCCGCCGACCCCGACGGTGGACAGCGACGGAGACTTCCTGGCGGCGCTCATCGCGCTCGACGCGGGTCTGACGTTGGACCGGGACCGCGCACTGATCCGCGCCTGGGACGTCTGCCTGGACATCAAACAGGGCAAGGACGCGGCGGCGGTGGTGAAGAACGCGCAAGTGCGGTTCACGGACGGGCACGTCACGGTCAACCCCGAGCAGGCCAAGGTGATCGTCGCGGCGGCGAAGAAGTACATCTGCTGAGCTGACAAGTCCGGACGTACCGCGCTGTATCCGCTGCGCTACTGCATCACGGCGGTGTGAGGTGTTGGCTTCCTGTGTGAAGGGGGCGCACATGCGAATCAGGTACGCGGCGATCGCGGCGGCACTGCTGGTCACAGGATGCGGAGGAGCGGCGCCGGCACCGGCGGTCACGGTGACCGTTTCGGCCTCCCCGACGGCCGGGCCTCCGGGTGCCGGTGCCGCACCGGTGGCGACGGAGAGCACCGCCCCGAAGAGAGTGACCGCCGCCCCGAAGAAGGTCCGCGTGCCGAACCTGGTCGGCACCAACCACCAGGTCGCCCAGGACACCCTGCAGGCGGCGGGCTTCTACCGGCTCGTCGAGAAGGACGCGACCGGGCAGGACCGCCTGCTGCTGTGGGATCGGAACTGGGTCGTGGTGCGGCAGTCGCCGAGGGGCGGGACGCTCGCCGACCCGAAGACCACCACGGTCACCCTGTACTCGAAGAAGATCGGCGAGTAGTGGCCGGGCACTCGCGCCCGGCCTGAAGGCCGCGCGGTGCGAGCGGTGGCACATCGGCGAACCCTTCGTGGGCCGCCCGGACTGTCCGAGAATAAAAGGGTGCATCCCGCTATTAAGTGTTTGCACGGCAAATGGAGTTGATCTTCCGTTGTAATGGCTTTCGATCACCCTCTCAGGTTGATCATTTCGGACATTTACTACGGATATTTTTTGGGTGATCAATGGGTTGCCATGCAGGTGATTCACTCTGAGAGAATGGGTAGGTCGAAGGAGTCCGGGGCCTATTCAAAAGCTCATCGGAACCAAATTTTGCCTTTCTGGGAGAGAAAAGATGCGTGGTCACCGCATATTGACCCTGTTCGCCGCCGAAGCGGCGGCGATGTTCGCACTCTGCGCCGCGACGTCCATTCCTGCCGTCTCGAGCGCGTCGGCCGCCTCGGTCGAGCACCTCAAGGCGGCCTCATCGATGAGCGTCGATCGGGCGCCCAACTACGGTCGGCTGTACGAGCCCGGTCCGGATGGAGAGGACGGCGACCTGCACAGTCGCGACGAGCGCGAGCGCGATCGCGAGCACGACGCGAACCGGAACCGCCAGCAGGACGACACGGCGGTCAGGGTCAAAGTCCGCCAGCACACCAAGAGCAATTCACGGCACCGCTCGGGCCACGAGCACTACCGGCCGCCGGTCTGCTTCCACTGCCACCACCGCCACTACCGCGCCAAGCCGCGTGTCTACCGGGCGCCTGTGCAGCAGGCCCTCCCGGTCACGGGCGGAAACTCCACGAGGATGGCGGTGGGCGGCGGCGCGGCCGTGCTGACCGGTGTCGTCCTGCTGTGGCTGTCGTCGGTCCGGCGGCGTGAGCTGACCGGCTCGAAGTCGGCTGCCGGCGCTGCGGCTTGATTCCGTAGTCCAGCGCGGAAGCAGGATCGAGGTGTGGGTGCCCGGTCGCCGAGGGGTGGTCCGGGCGCCCAAAGCCATTCGGCCCACTGTGCCGATGCAGTGGGTGTTCGAACTCAGGTGGCAGCGGGCCCCGACAAGAGTAGCCATCTTGCCGGGGCCCTCGATGTACCACCGTGCTGCACACGCCAGCGCCGTTTAAGAGAGCGGATCAGTCCTTAGTCCGTTGTGTTCTGCCTTTGAACTACCGCGGCATGAGTGGCGCCGCAGGCCGGACTTGAACCGGCATCCAACGTGCTCGTCCGCTCCCGGTCGATCTGGCGATCGGCGGAGAATGCTGAATCTGGAGCGAGAGCCTGAGTTTGACGGGCTGCCTCTGCCGATTGGGCTACCCGGGCAGGTACCCGGGGGAGGGATCGAACCTCCACTGTCGCCACGATTCAGGTTGAGCCTCATCTTCAGCTTTGCGCCCCTCATGGGACGCGCCCCCGCGCTCCGGCGGGGGAGTCTATGGAGTTATCCGAACAGGTAGCCGAACACCTTGTCGCCCACCCGCTGGTCGACGACCTCGATGGCGTTGGCTTCTTCGCGAGCGTACTTGACCGCGTCCTGGAGCTTCACCAGCCGTTCGGTGAGTTCTTTGAGCCGTGCGGCCTGAATGGCACCGGAGAACTTCGTGGTCGTCCACTGACCCACGATCTCGTCCTCGTGGTAGACCTCGGTCTGTGCCGGATGCTCCTTGGTCGCCTCGTACTTGACCAGGACCTTCGGGACCTTGCGGGTCCGGTTGGTCTTGACCGGCTCGGTGCGCCAGGAGTCCGCGGACTCGTCGCGCGACCACACCTCGGCGGCGTCCAGGACGGGCAGCTTCGACAGCAGCGTCTGCACGTCGACGAGCTGCTTCTCCAGGAAGAGCAGGTACGACACCGGCAGGTCCGCCAGGATCGTCACCCCGTCGACCTTCACGTCGGCCTTGGCCTCGCAGTTCGCGATGTCCTTGGTCGCGACGACGTCGAACAGCTTGGTGAGCGCCGTGGCGACATCGGACAGCACGGTCTCGGCGCTGATCTGGACCCGGGTGGACTCGGCGGGGAGCTGCTCGCCGTCCTCGTTGCCCGGCTGGTACACGCGTGAGATCCCGGACAGCAGGGCCGGCTTCTGGAGCGCGTGGTAGACGTCGGTGATCTCTCGTAGCGTCCGGGCCTTGACGCCCTTCTCCGCGGCGATGATCTGGTTGAGCTTTGCCACGATTCCTCCCGTGATCAGGCTCGAACCGTACCGGGCTCACCGCCGTGACGCATCTGGAAATCCGGCCCGCGGGAGATCGGCGAACTCGGCCTGGTGCGCGACGAGCCGCTCCCGCCGGAGCAGGTCGCGGACCTTGTGCCGAACCCCCAGGTCGGCGGTTCTCCTCAGCCATTCCAGCGGAGTGGCGCCGCACAGCCGCCGGAGCGCCGGGCTCCCGGCGAGCAGATCGGAGATCAGCTCGTGCTGGCTCCGCAGGGGCCGCGGCGAGCCCAGGCCGTCGGTGAGGCAGCCGTGCCGGCTCACATAGCAGTACGGGTCGGACAGACGCCCCCCCGACGGCAGCGACAGGGTGAACGGGTCCGTGGGCAGGCGGACGCGGTGGTAGTTCGGCTCGGTGTCGTCGAGCGCGGCGAGCTGGTCGTCGTCGAGCCACAGCACGACCAGTGTCGAGACGGCGGCCGGGTCGGCGACGGGCGTCGCGGGGAGATAGCCGGGCCGGCTCACATGCGCGGAGACCCCGGCGCGGATCCCGCTTGCCTCGGCTCTGATCATCGGCAGGGCCACCCGGACGTCCCTTGTGGTGAACTTGGCATGGATCTGGGCGGGGGCGGCGTTGCTGCCGATGGAGACGACCACGTGGCGTTCGGAGACCGCCGGCCGCCCCAGCTCCCGCAGTACGTCGTCGATCCCTTGCGCGCCGGGGCCGGAGCTCCCCGGCACGGCCCACCCGCCGAGCGGGGTACGGGCACGTGGGCTGACCCGCAGATAGAGATCGTCCACGAGCAGGCCGGACCACCCGGCCATCCGGCCCGGGTAGGTGAGCGGATCCGCCAGCGGGCCGGTGGCGATGCCGAGCGACTCCAGGCTGCTGCGCCAGGAGGACACGGGCGCGGAGTGGCCCGGCAGCGGCGGCCGCCGGCCGGGGACGCGGGACGTCACGCCGGCGGCACTGCGAGGGCGCCGGGCCCCTTGAGCGGGCTCATACCTTGATTTCGGCGGGGGGACGCCGGCCGGTTGCACGAGCCCGTGCCGGGCGCTGCTCTCCTGCCCACGTCGGCCGGACCCCGCTCAGAGGCCGAGATCGTCCAGCTCCTTGAGCAGGGCGGCGGCGCTGCCCGGGGCCGCGGGCTCCCCGGCCCCGGCGGGCGAGCCCTGCCCGGACTTCCCGCCCTTCACGCTCTTCGCCGGGGCGGCGGGCACCACGCCGGACCTGCGGTCACCGAACCTGCGATCGCGGAAGATCCAGCCACCGAGGACACCCGCGACGAGGCCGAAGAGATGTCCCTGCCAGCTGATGCCGTTGGCGGGCAGCAGCGCCGTGAACTGGTAGGCGAAGCAGAGCGCCATGACCAGGCCGATCACGATGTCGACGGTGTGCCGGTCGAAGATGCCGCGCACGATGACGTACCCGAGGAAACCGAAGACCAGGCCGCTGGCGCCCACGGTCACGGTGTTGGTGGGGGAGGTGAACCATTCGCCCAGACCACCCACGATCACGATGAGAAGGGTCAGCGCGAGGAACTTCTTGACCCCCCGGTAGGCGGCGAGGAACCCGAAGATGAACAGCGGGCCGGAGTTGCCCTCGATGTGCGCCCAGCTCCCGTGCAGCAGCGGCGAGGTGAAGATGTCCGGCAGGCTGCCGACGTCCCGGGCGCGGACCCCCAGGTCACGGCTGAGGTGGTAGCCGAGCGCCCAGTTCATGATCTGGACGCTCCAGATGACGGCGAGGAAGGTGACCATCACCCACAGTGCCTTGCGGGCCTCGGCGATCATCGCTTCCGCGCTCGGACCGTTGCTCGCCATCGCCACTCCTCGGCCGTCCAATCCTCACATGAGAGTACGCACGATGACCGCGGGAAGTTTCCGACCGGCGTCCCGAAGTCCGGTCCGGAACAGGCCAGAACCGGCCCCAGCACCCCCCTCCACTTCCGTGATCATGCAATCGTTCGACGAACGATTGCGTGATCACGGAGCGGAGGGTGGAGGGCGGGGCGGGGGTGTCAGGGGCGTTTCTTCCAGAAGGGCAGGCGGGTGGGGGCGGGCTCCTCGGCCGGGGTGATGTTCTCGGCCGGGGTGATCCTGGGGGACTCCGGGGTGGCGCCGGCGAACTCGGTGAGCACCCGGACGGTACGGTCCCAGAGCCCGGTCAGGTCGGAGCGCTGAGCGTGGTCGTCGGCGATCGCCAGTTCGGCGACCAGCGTGACCAGCGCGGGCAGGCCGGGTACGTCGGTGCCGAGCGCCCGCAGCCGCGAGATCAGGCCCTCCAGCCGGGTGCGCAGATCCGACAGCAGGTGCCACCGGACCGGCTCGGAGTCGTGGACACAGCCGGCCAGCAGCGTGACCTCCTCGGCGGCCTGCCGTCGGGCCTGCGCCTGCTCGTCGGCCTCCGGGGGTATGGGAGCGTCCGGGAAGGGCATCCGGCCGCGCAGGAACGAGCGGCCACGACCCCGTGGCAGCGCCGCCGAGCCGGGCCCGGCGGGCGGAGCGGGCCGAGTGGACGGAGCGGGCGGAGCGGGCCGAGCGGGCGGGGCGGCGAAGGGCGCGGGGGTCTGCGGGAAGGCGGACGTGGGCGCTCCCGCCGCCCACACCGGTGGACCGGCGGGTGCCGGGGCCGACATCGGCGCGAAGGCGGCCGGCGCCGCTGGAGCGGCCGTGGGCTGCCAGCCGCGCGGCTCGTCGACCGGCTGGATCACCTGATGCGGGGTCTCACCCGAGGTCACCACCCTGCTGTCCACGGCCACGAACGCGGTGAACCGGCAGAGCACGTTGAACCGCAGCGAGACCGAGACGATGCGCTTCTCGAGCTCGTCCGAGCCGGCGACGACGTAGGCGTCCTCGAGGTCGCGCAGATGCCCGCGGGCCCAGATGGACGCGGACGCGGTGTCGTCCACGACGGCGCCCTCGGCCCGCTGCTCCCAGGCGGAACCGTCGGCCGCCACGCCTCGTACGGCCAGCGAACCGGCGGCCTCCCCGGTGAAACGGCCGGCGATGACCAGGGGGACTCCCGGGAACAGCGCGCCGAGCCGGCGTGGGGAGACGGTGCCGGGTACCACCGACAGGCCCTCGGCGGCGAGGCTGAGCCCGGTCGCCAGCGGCGAGCCGATGCGCTCGTGGATGTGTTCCATCACCTCGTCGAGCCGGTCCTCGGACTCCACGAGTTCGAAGCGTCCCTTTCCGATCCCGGCCAGCCGGTTGAGGAAGCCCGCGTTGACGGCCTGGTCGATGCCGACGGCGTGCACCCGGACCCGCTCGAGAGCGGGGGCGAGCCGGGCCAGGATCTGGTCCTCGTTGCCGATCTGGCCATCGGTGATGAGCACCAGCACGCGGTCCCGTTCGGACGTCCCGGAGAGGATGCGCGCGGCCTGCTCGAGCGGGGCGAGCATCTCGGTGCCGCCACGTGCCCCCAGCTTGGCCAGGTGCTCGACCGCCCGGAAGCGGTGCCGGTCGGTGGCGGGCGACAGGCCCGCCGGCAGCCCGTCGGGCTCCTCGATCCGGTCGTCGAAGCACAGCACCGCGAACCGGTCCCGGTCGGTGAGCGTGTCGACGATGCGGGCGGCCGAGCGCCGGGCCGCGACCATCTTCCAGCCCATCATGCTGCCGGACCGGTCGATCACCAGGACGACGTCGCGCGGACGGGGCGCCGTGGCCTCGCCGGGCAGCACAGTCAGGGTGAAGGTGCCCTCCTGGCCGGACGCGTCGGGCACCAGCGCCAGCGCCGAGGACTCCCGCGGCGCGTAGCCCAGCCGCACGATGAAGTCGCGGTCCAGCCGCTCTCCCGGCTGCAGCCGCAGGGTCGTCCGGTCGCCGGAGGTCTCCGTGGCGGCCACGTGCAGGCTGGAGCGGATCTCGCTCAGCGGCAGGCCCGCCGGGTCGAGTTCCAGCGTGAGCGACAGCCGTACCGGATCGGGGAAGCCGGGCAGCAGCACCGGCGGGCTGATCCGGGAGGCGTCCGGGACGTCGTCGGTGTCCGGCTCGACGCCGTCTCCGGCCGGCAGGTCGTCGACCGGCCTGCCGGGGATGTAGCGCGGCGCGACGACCAGGGGGAACCGGAAGGTCGCGGCACCGTCCTCGTAGGGGAGCGGCTGGCTGAGCGTCAGCCGCACGGTCACGCGCTCGCCGGGCAGGATGTTGCCGACCCGCATGGTGAAGACGTCGGGCCGGTCCTCTTCGGCGATCGCGGCGCGCTGCCCGGCGGCGATGGCGGTGTCGTAGTCCTGCCGGGCCTGGCCGCGCTCCTTCAGGGTGCCCTCGATCACCCGGTCGGCGGCCTCCATGCGCATGGCGGTCACGGCCGCGCGGTCGGGCAGCGGGAAGACGTACGTCGCCTCGAGCGGGACGTCGAAGGGGTTGCGGAACCCCTGGGTCACCTCGATGCCGGCCGCCAGCCCGGTCACGGCGGCGTGGACGTCCACGGAGTCCAGCGGCAGGTTGCCCCGGTCGGTGGTGAGCGCGCCCAGCCCCGCGTCGGGGAGCGGGGGGACTTCGTCAGGAAGAGATGCGATGTGCACGGTCATGATGAGCTCCCGGGGGAGGTGTCGTGGGCGGGCTGGTCGGCGGGGACGGATGGGCCGGCGAGGCCGCGCCGGTGCAGTTCGTCGAGTACGGGCCGGGCGGCCACCGCGAGTGCGGCCAGGTCGTCGGGTCCGGGCACGGCCCCGCCGTCGAGCAGCAACGTCACCCCCGGCGCGAGCCGCACGCCGTGCACGACCGCGGGCGGTACGGCGGCGGGCGGTACGGCTGCGTCGCCCTCGGCCGGACGCGCCCTCGCGGAGGCGACCGCCCGCGCCGGGGCGGCGGGTCCGGGGACGGCGGGAACCGCGGCGGAAGCCCCCGGGTTCGCCGCGGCGGGTGCCGCAGGGGAGGTGGCGGCGGGTGCTCCGGTGGGAACCGCGGGAGGTGTCCCATCGGGGCCAGGGGCGGGTGCGGCGGCCCAGAAGCGGTCCCGGCGGGGACCAGGGCCGGTGCGGGTCTCCGTGACCGCACCGGGCAGCCGGGCGATCGCCCGCAGGGTGTCGTCGGGCGCACCCGCCAGCTCGGTCTGGATCTCGGCGATGGTCAGGCCGGCGGCCTGCCGCCGTTTCACCGCGACGAGCTGGAGCAGGTGTCGTTGCCCATAGAGGGCGGTGCGGCCCCGGCGGGCCAGCGGGGGGTCGACCAGCCCGATGGTGGTGTACCAGCGGATCAGCCGCTCGTTGGGCATGTCCCGCACCCGCCCGTTCACCTGGTCGGCGGGCGCGGCCGGGCCGGCCGCCAGGATCGCGGCGGCCTCCCCGGCCAGCTCAGTGATCGTCCAGGTCCGTTCCATGTCTCAATAGTGACACTGTAATGATGACAGTGTCAAGGTCGGTCTCGGGTGAGCCTGTGTCGCCTGCGGGACAGACCATGGCGCTGGGCAGACCACGGCATTTTTCGCATACCGGATGTCGCGGATGACAAGAGCTCATCGGACGGGCGAGAAGGCGGCCACGACCTGGTCAAAGTCCTTGAACAATCACTCTCCTGACAGCACCCTGGCCTCAGTGCCACAGGTGGCGATTCCGGGAGGAGGGCTCGGTGCGCGGAGCGGGTAGCGGCGCCGGGGCCTCGGCGTGGGCGCGCTACCAGATGCTGTCCGGAGAGCACCGCCAGGAACGGGTCGTCGTCCGGTTCGTGCTGGCCGGCGCCGGCGGGACCCTCGTCGCGGCGCTGGGCGGGGTATGGGCGGGGCTGGCCACGGCGGTCCTGCTGTTCGGCGCGCACGCCCTCTACCTGCGCAACCGGTCCTGCCCCGCCACCAGCTGGCGGCAGGGCGCGCTGGCCGAGCGGCGCACCGGCCGCCGCCTGGCCGGGCTCGACCCGGCCGCCTTCCGCGTCCTTCACGACCGGGTGCTGCCGGACACGCCCACGGTCAACCTCGACCATCTGGTGATCGGGCTCACCGGGGTCTACGCGATCGCGAGCCGGCGCTGGACCTGGGGGATGCGGATCTGGGCCGACCACCGCCGGGTGTGGGCCGGCCGCCGGCCGCTGATCGGCCTGCGCGCCACGACGGCCCAGGCGGCGAAGACGGTCGCGGTGGTCCTCGGACACGAGCTCGACCAGATCGTCGAGGTGGTCCCGGTGGTCTCCGTGCACGGAGCCCGGCTGCCCCGGGGCGGGCTGAGCCACGGTGGTGTCACGTTCCAGCCGGTCCGGCGGCTGGCGCGCTTCATCGACGGGCAACCGGTGATCTTCACGGGGGCGGAGGTCGCCGCGCTCGCCGCCGCGGCGGAACGGGTTCTGCCACCGATGATGAGTGAGGGAAGCTACCGGTACAGAGTGGCTCGCCAGTAACCTCCGGGTATGACCGAACCAAGCGGTCGTATCGTTCTTCTCGGCGCCACCGGCTCCCTCGGGCGGCTGGCCGCCGGCGCGCTGACCGAGTCGGGAGCCCGCCCCGTGCTCGTGGGCCGTGACCGGAGCGCACTGCGCAGGCTGTCGGCCGAGCTCGGCGGCGATGTGCCGATCGCCGTCGCCGACGCCACCGACCCCGCCGCGATGCGCGCCCTCGTACAGCCGGGCGATGTGCTGGCCACGACCGCCGGTCCCTTCATGCGGAATGGCGCGTTCCCGCTGAAGGCTGCCATCGAGGCGGGTGCCATCTACCTCGACACGGCGGGCGAGGCGCCGTTCGTCCAGGACGTCTTCGAGGTGTACGGCCCGCGGGCCGAGCGGCGGGGCGCCACCCTCATCCCCGCGATGGCCTACTGCTATGTCGCGGGCACGCTCGCCGCCGCCATCGGGCTCGACGAGATCGGGGACGCCGCGTCCCGGGTCGACGTCGCCTACTTCGTCGGCGGCGGCAGCCTGTGGCCGAGGGCGAGCGCGGGCACCCTGGAGTCGATCGCCCCCATCTTCGGCCTCCCGGGATACACCTATCGCAAGGGCATCGTCCCGCAGGGGCGCCCCCAGGTGCGTGACTTCGTCGTCGGCGACCGGACGCGCCCCGCGGCGACCGTGGCGGCCGGTGAGCACTTCACGCTGCCCCGGCTGAACCCCGAGCTCCAGGCGATCGACGTCTACACCGGCATGCTGGGTGCGGCGACCCGGCTGGCGGCGCGGATCCCCAGCCCGCTGATCACCGCCGTAAGCCGTCCCAGCCTGCGGCTCATGGCCCGGTTCGCCCGGCGCCGCCCGCACCGGGCGACCCTGACCGCCCGCGTGGTGGCGATCGTCTACGACGCGACCGGCCTGCCGCTCGCGGAGGTCCATCTGTCCGGCACCGATCCCTACGAGTTCAGTGCGCGCCTGCTGGCGTGGGGAGCCCGCCAGTCCCTCGACGGGGGTACGAGCGGCACCGGCGCGGTCGGGCCGGTCGAGGCCTTCGGGCTGGGCGCGCTGATGGCCGGTTGCGCGGAAGCCGGGATCGCCCGGGTGTCGGGCTGAGCGAGGGGGCCCAATTTAGCCGAGACCGGCGGCCGATTCCCGGGAAACCACCGAACGGAGCGTGGTCGAACACCTACCTTCGGTGATATGGATGACCGTCTACTGGTCGAGGCACTGCAATCGAGAGACCCTGACGCCGTCGGCGCGGTCTACGACTCCTACTGCGCCCGGATCTACGGTTACTGCTGGTTCCAGCTGCGCGGCCACGATGCCGCCCAGGTGGCGCTGCGCGACACGCTCATCGTGGCCGAGGCGCACATCGACCGGCTCCGTGACCCCGGCCGGTTCGGCCCCTGGCTGTACGCGATCGCCCGGCAGGAGTGCCGCCGCCGGCTGCCGCTGCCCAACCAGAAGCCGGACATGCCGATCGCCACCCACGACCAGGCCGATGTCGACCAGCGCATCATGGCCTGGCGGGCGGTGATGAGCCTGACGCCGCTCAGCCGGGAGCTCCTGGACCTGTGCGAGCGGCACGGGCTGCCGGAGGCCGAGCTGTCCGCCGTGGCCGGGCTGCCCGTGAAACACCTGGCGGAGGCGCTCGACGAGGCCCACGCCGAGCTCGAGGCGGCGCTGACCGCCGAACTCCTGGCGCACGAGGGGCCGTACGGCTGCGACGGGCGGGCGGCCATTCTCGTCGGCCGCCGCGGTGAGCTCACCGCGGACCTCCGCGGCCGGCTGGTGCTGCACGCCCGTGCCTGCGAGGTCTGTGGCGCCCATCGGGAGCGGACGGTGTCCGCGGCGAAGGTCTACGGCATGCTGCCCACGGCCCGGCCGCCCGAGGAGCTGCGCGCCCTGGTGATGAGCTGCTTCACCGACCCCGAGCTGGCCGGTTACCGCCTGCTCGTCGCCACCAGGACCGGTGAGTTCGGCTCGAGCGGGTTCCCCCGCCGGCCGCGCGGGCGGCTGCCCGCCAGGAGCGGCCCGGGGGCCGCCACGGGTCGGCGCCGGCGCCGGTGGCGGACCAGGACGATGGTGGTGGTGGCGGCACTGGTCGCCCTGGGACTGCTCGGCTCGGCGCTGGCCGGCCTGGTCTGTGAACGGTCCCGCGACGTCCGCACGATCGCCTCCCGGGGCCGGCCCACCGTCACCGCCCGGCCCGGGGTCGCCACCGCGCCCGCTCCGCGGGGCATCGGGCAGGAGTCCGGCGGTGCCCCGGCACGGACGGTCGGCCCGCTGGGGGTCAGGCAGGCGCCCGTCCCCGGCGCCACGCCGCAGTCGCCGCCGGTCCATGTCCACCAGTCCTGGCCGGTCTGGCCCCATGCCCCCGGCGAACCGGCCGGGGAGGGCCCGCCCGGTGCCTCGCCGAGCCAGGGCCCGACCGTCCCGGGCCCGACCCCCACCGGCACCGCACAACCGCCCTCCTCCACACCGTCCGCCGACCCCTCCGCGCCGGCCTCCCCACCGGCGCCCTGACAGAGCGGCACAGGTGCCGTCCAAGATCGCTCGATGTGACGCGTGTGGTGTGCGGGGCGCAGCGAGAGGGTAGTGCCCCCTGAGTCCAGTGTGATCGTTGTTCACTTCGCGACCTGGATTGATTACTCTTGGTCATCACACGCGGACGCTGAGCTGATCGGGGAAGGGGGACCGTTGTGCTGCCACCGCGAAGGCGCCGGAAGATCTCTTTGGCCGCCCTGTCGGCGAGCGCGGTCCTCGTCCTGGCGGCCGCCGGCGGCTCCGCGGGCGCCGATCCCGCGCCCAGCGCGCGCGAGGTGGCCAAGAGCAAACAGGTCGTACGGGACCGTGCCGCGGCGGTGGGCCGGATCAAGGCCCGGCTGGCCCAGGCCGACGGCGAGCTGGACCACCTCGCCGACACCGCCGAGCTGGCGATGGAACGTTACAACGGCGAGCAGGTCAAGCTGGAGCGGGCCGACCGGGACAGTCAGGCCGCGCAGCAGCGCGTGCTCCGGGCGGAGGAGAGCTACCAGCGGTTCCGCACGGAGCTGGCGACGTTCGCGGGCGAGGCGTACCGCATGGACACCGGGTTCAACGGGCTGACCGCCGCGGTCTCCGGCGAGGGCGGGCCGCAGGGCTTCCTGGACCGCGCCGGCATGGTCGAGGTGCTCGCCGGCCGGCAGGCGGGGGTGGTCCAGCGGCTGCGGGCCGCCAAGGTGGTCGCCGACCTGTTCCGCGGTCAGGCCCAGGCCGCCGTGCGCGCCCAGCGGGCGGCGACCGAGGCCGCCGAGGAGGCCCGGCGGGCCGCCGAGGCGGCGGTGGCGCGGCAGCGCTCGGAGGTCGAGCGGATCGAGCAGGTCAAGGCGGAGCTGGCCGAGCAGCTCGGCAAGGCCCAGGCGCACGCCGCGGATCTCGGCCGGCGCCGCGAGCTGGCACTCGAACGGACCCGTGCGGCCGCCGCCTGGGCCCGTCATGGCGGGCGTTTCGCCGCGCTGGGCTCCAGCCGGGGTGCCGTCGCGGTGCGCGCGGCACTGAGCCGGCTCGGCACGCCGTACTCCTGGGGCGGCGGCACCGGCTCGGGCCCCACCTACGGCATCGCCCAGGGCTCGGGGATCAAAGGTTTCGACTGCTCGGGTCTGGCGCTCTACGCCTGGAACCGGGCCGGAGTCCGGCTCGACCACTGGACCGGCACCCAGTGGACCTCCGGGCCGCACATCCCGGCCGACCAGCTCCGGCCCGGCGACCTGGTCTTCTTCGCCAGCAACACCAGCGACCCGCGGACCATCCATCACGTGGGCCTCTACATCGGCCACGGGCAGATGGTCGAGGCGCCCTACACCGGCGGCCGGGTCCGCATCTCGTCGATCTGGCGCAGCGGCTTCATCGGTGCAACCCGCCCGGCCGGCTGATGGGCCGGACCGGCACCCGGGAGGCGAGGACCGTCCGGTACGTGATCACTGCGGTCGTTCTCCCGGCACTCGGCGGACGCGCATCGAGGGGGAACGGTCACGTGATCACGCACCGGACCGCCGTACTGCCGGTCGGGCGCGCACGGCTCAGCCGTGCGGCCGGCCATCGGAGTCGCGGTCAGTGCCCGTGATCCAGCTCCTCGGCCCGCTTGCGCGACCGCTCGATCTCGATCTCGGCCTCCACCCGGCCGACCCAGGAGGCGCCTTCGACCGACTTGCCCGGCTCGAGGTCCTTGTAGACCTCGAAGAAGTGCTGGATCTCCAGCCGGTCGAACTCCGGAACATGGTGGATGTCACGCAGGTGTTCGCTGCGCGGATCGGTCGATGGCACGCAGAGCACCTTGTCGTCACCGCCGGCCTCGTCGGTCATCCGGAACATCCCGACCGCCCTGCAGCGGATCAGGCACCCCGGGAAGGTCGGCTCCTGGAGCAGCACCAGGGCGTCCAGCGGATCGCCGTCCTCGCCTAGTGTGCCCTCCACGAATCCGTAGTCGGCCGGGTACTGCGTCGAGGTGAACAACATGCGGTCCAGCCGGATCCGGCCGGTCACATGGTCCATCTCGTATTTGTTGCGCTGGCCCTTGGGGATCTCGATGGTGACGTCGAATTCCACTATGTCCTCCGCTCCCCGCGCGGTCGATGCACGATGCACGATACTTACGTCAATTGTCGGGGTTACCTGGGGGCGAAGCCCCATGGGGTGAGTGTTGCCGATATAAGAATGTCGCACGCTGAGGACTGCTGGGTGGGGAGGAGGGGGGTCTGGTGCTGAGACGAGATCGGGTTGTGGCCATGGTCACACTGTTTCTTCTCCATATCTTCACCGTCGGTGCCGCTGTGGCCGTGGTCAAGCTCACACCGACCCGGGACCTCGAGCCCCGCCCGGCCACGGTGGCAGGCCGTGACCTGGTCGGATCGAACGTCGCGGCGCTGCCCGCGGCCGACGCGGAGGCGCCCGTGCCCGGCGCCGCGGCGCTGAGTTCCCGGCTCGCCGGGCTGATGCGCCCGGAGATCAACGCGGTGGTGATCGACGCCGCCACCCGGCGGGTGCTGTTCGACCAGCGCGGCGCGCAGGCGGCGGTGCCCGCCTCCACGACCAAGCTCGTCACCTCCACGGCGGTGCTGGCGGCCGTCGGTCCCGACCACCGGCTGACCACCAAGGTCGTGCAGAGCGCGACCGGGAACGGCATCGTGCTCGTCGGCGGCGGCGACCCCACGCTGGCCGGGCCCGCGCTGACGCCCGCGCGGCTGGCGGCGGCCTACCCCCGGCCGGCCTCCATCGTCGACCTCGCCCGGCAGACCGCCGCCGTGCTCAGGCAGAGCGGCCGGACCCAGGTGCGACTGGACTACGACGCCTCGCTGTACGAGGGGCAGCGCACCGCTCCCGGCTGGAAGCCGAACTACCTCCGGGACGGCGAGGCCGCACCGGTCACCGCGCTCATGGTGGACGAGGGGCGCGTCACCCCCGGCGCCGACACGGCACCGCGGGTCCAGGAGCCCGTCACCACGGCGGTCCAGGTCTTCCGCCGTCAGTTGCAGCGCTTCGGGATCACCGTCCGGACGGGCAGCCGGGTGATCTCCGTCAAGGGCGCCACCCAGCTGGCCGCCGTGCAGTCGCCGCCGGTGTCCGCGCTGGTGGAGCAGTTGCTGACCACCAGCGACAACGACCTGGCCGAGGCGATGGCGCGGCAGGTCGCGATCAAGCAGGGGCTGACCCCCGACTTCGCCGGAGTCGCCAAGGGAGTGCACGACGAACTGCTGGCCCTGGGCGTGTCCCAGGGCGTGCAGACCTTCGACGGCAGCGGATTGTCGATCAAGAACCTGATCACCCCGGAGGCGCTGGCCAGGATCGTGTCGCTGGCCGCGTCCGGCGGGCACCCCGAGCTGCGCTCAGTGATCACCGGTATGCCGGTCGCCGGATTCTCCGGCACGCTCTCCGGCCGCTACCTCGGGCCCGGCACGCAGAGCGCCGCCGGTCTCGTACGGGCCAAGACCGGCACGCTCTCGGACGTCACGACCCTCGCCGGGCTGGCCTACGACGCGGACGGCCGCCTGCTGGCCTTCGCGTTCATGGCCAACAGGGTGCAGGACGTCGGCGCCATCCGGGGCTCGCTCGACCAGCTCGCCACCGCCGTCGCGGGCTGCGGCTGCTAGCCGCTTCCCGCCGGTCCCGGGCCGGGTCGCACTGGCCCGCGCCGTCCATCCCCGCCTGGCATCCCGCCGCCCATGACGTGTGGTTTCTCACGCTCGATCCGGTTCGGCTGGCTTCGGGTGGGGAGAAAACCTGGGCGTTCGATCGTTGGCACAGTCGAACGTCGTACGGTGGAGAACGCGGCAATGTGCATGGACGTCGAGCGGAGTGAGTCGCTGTGAGCACAATGATCGACTGGAACACGGCCGTCCAGACGGGCACCCGTCTGGTGCGCCCTGGGCCACAGGTGAGCCAGGACGAGGCGAACCAGGTCGTCACCGAGCTCCGCGAGCTCTCGCAGGTGGCGCAGGGGCACGTCCGGGACTTCACCGGCATGGACGGTGCGCTCGATCCGTCACCGGCCGTGGTGGTCGACCGGCCGGGCTGGATCCGGGCCAACGTCGACGGTTTCCGGGTGGTACTGGAGCCCCTGATGGACCAGCTGTCCGCCAAGCGCGGATCCGGGCCGCTCAGCAGCGGCCCGGGCGGGTTCGTGATGCAGGCCGTCGGTTCCCGGGTCACCGGGGCCCAGGTCGGCGCGCTGCTGGCCTACATGGCCAGCCGGGTGCTCGGCCAGTACGAGCTGTTCCTGCCGCCGGACCCCGACGGCCGGGCGCCCACCGGCCGGCTGACCCTGGTCGCGCCCAACATCGTGCACGTCGAGCAGGAGCTGGGGGTGGACTCCCGGGACTTCCGGCTGTGGGTGTGCCTGCACGAGGAGACGCACCGCGCCCAGTTCGCCTCCGTGCCGTGGCTGCGCACCTACGTCCAGGAGCAGATGACCGAGTTCCTGCTGGCCTCCAACCTCGATCCGGGTGCCCTGCTGGAGCGGCTGCGCGATGTCGCCGACGCCGTGGCGGACGCGGTGCGCGGCGGCGACTCCAACCTGATCGACGCCATCCAGTCGCCGGAGCAGCGCGAGATCCTCGGCCGGCTCACCGCGGTGATGACCTTGGTCGAGGGCCACGGCGACTATGTGATGGACGCGGTGGGCCCGCAGGTGGTGCCCTCGGTCGCGGAGATCAGGTCCCGGTTCCAGGGCCGCCGCGAGGGCAGCTCGCAGCTGGACAAGACCATCCGCCGGCTGCTCGGCATCGATCTGAAGATGAAGCAGTACGCCGAGGGGTCGCACTTCGTCCGCGAGGTGGTCGCGCAGGCCGGGATGGAAGGGTTCAACAAGGTCTGGACGTCCCCCGAGTCGCTGCCCACCCATGACGAGATCAAGGACCCGCCCGCCTGGATCGCCCGGATCACCGGCACCCTGATCGTGACGGCGCCCGGCCAGGAGCCCGCCGAGCTCGTCGCGGGCGCCGCCGACGAGCCCGGCGGCCCCGACCTCGGTGCCTTCGACTCTCCCGGCCCCCGGCTCGGCACCCCGGACCCCGCCGACCCGGCCTCCGCGGGCACCGACCCCGCCGGCCCCGGCTCCGTCCGTCCCGATCCCGCCGACCCCGTCCGGCCAGGTCCCGCGTCCGCGGGCACCGGGCCGGGCGGCCCGGACTCCGGTGACAAGCCGGGCGACGGCGCCGGCTGAGCGGGCGCGGGAAGACTCGCGGGTGGGACCTGATCCGGCCGTCGCGGCCGTCCGGCGTGCGGTGCGCATCGTGCTCGCCGGCCTCCCGGTGGGCGACATGGTCCTCGCCGCCTGCAGCGGAGGCGCCGACTCCCTCGCCCTCGCCGGGGCGCTGGCCTTCGAGGCGCCCCGCTCCGGGCACCAGGCCGGCGGTGTCACAGTCGACCACGGGCTGCAGGAGGGCTCCGCGGAGCGCGCGGACGAGGTCGTGGGCATCATGCGCGGGCTGGGCCTGGACCCGTCCGGTTCGGTCGCGGTGACGGTGGACGGCCCGGGCGGGCCGGAGGCGGCGGCCCGGGCGGCGCGCTACACCGCCCTGGACGACTCGGCCCGCCGGCTGGACGCCACCGTGCTGCTGGGGCACACCCTGGACGACCAGGCCGAGACCGTGCTGCTCGGGCTGGGCCGCGGCTCGGGGGCCCGGTCGCTGGCCGGGATGCCCGCCGCGTTCGAACGCGCGTCGCCGGGCGACGGCGGCCCGGTCCGCTACCGGCGCCCGCTGCTGGGCCTGGACCGGGCGACCGTCCGGCGGGCCGCGCTGGCCATGGGCCTGAGCCCCTGGGACGACCCGCACAACACGGACACCTCCTACGCCAGGGTCCGGGTCCGGTGCGAGGCGCTGCCCGCCCTGGAGCAGGCACTGGGGCCCGGGATGGCCGAGGCGCTGGCCCGTACGGCCAGGCTGCTGCGCGACGACGCCGACGCCCTGGACGCCTGGGCCGCCACCGTCCGCGAGCCGGACGTCGCCGCGCTCGCCGAGCTGCCGCGAGCAGTACGGACCCGGGTGCTGCGGAGGCTGGCCATCGAGGCGGGCGGGTCACCGGGCGGGCTCGCCGCCGCTCATGTCGAGGAAATGGATCGGCTGGTCACGGCCTGGCACGGGCAGCGGCACGTTGACCTGCCCGGGGGAGTACGAGTGTTCCGCCGGTATGGCAAGCTGCTCTTCGGCCCGTCCGGCCCCAGGTGAGCGTGCATGTCCGGCCGGGCGGGGGAAGAACGGCCACCGTGCCGTTGATCATGGAGAGGCGGGGTGGGGTGGAAGAGAAGGACCTGGGTGCCGACCTTGCGAAGGTGCTCATTCCAGAAGATCAGTTGCAAGCCAAGATCCGGGAGCTGGCCGCACAGATCGATGCCGACTACACCGGCCAGAACCTGCTCATCGTGGGGGTGCTCAAGGGCGCGGTGATGGTGATGGCCGACCTGGCCCGCGCGCTGCACACGCCGATCGAGATGGACTGGATGGCCGTGTCGTCGTACGGCTCGGGCACCAAGTCCTCCGGGGTGGTGCGGATCCTCAAGGATCTCGACGCCGACATCTCGGGCCGGCACGTGCTGATCGTGGAGGACATCGTCGACTCCGGTCTGACGCTCTCCTGGCTGGTCAGCAACCTGCAGTCGCGGCATCCGGCCTCGCTGGAGATCTGTGCCCTGCTGCGCAAGCCCGAGGCCGTCAAGACCGAGGTGGACGTCAAGTACATCGGGTTCGATATCCCCAACGAGTTCGTCATCGGCTACGGCCTCGACTACTCGGAGAAGTACCGCAACCTGCCCTTCGTCGGGACACTTGCCCCGCACGTCTACGGTGGACGGGCATAACCGCCGTCCTGACAGTACGGTGGAACGCAGACCGAACGCCCCAGGGAACAACCAGACTGGGCGGGACGTTGCACGTTCCGAAGTGTGAGTGCGCCGGGATGGATCGATGAAGTGCGCGGGCTGCGCCCCTTCTCATGCCGGTGTACCTTCGGTGTCCCGGCTGCAAAGCGGGGCGGTCACACTTTGGGAGGTCGCCTCGGCGGGCCGTCGGGCCCGGTGAGGTTTTCACAGACGCTGGTCAGGAGGAAGGGCCCCGGAAGGGGTTACCGGATAAATGGACGTGAAGCGCTACTTCCGCGGACCACTGCTATGGGTCCTGTTGTTCGGTCTCTTGGTGGCCCTGGTCTTCTGGGGCGTCAACCCCAGTTCGTCCGACAAGGCCGACACTTCCAAGGTCATTTCTGCCATCGAGACCGGCAAGGTCAATTCCGCGAAGATCATCGACAAGGATCAGCGGATCGAGGTCACCCTCAACAAGGCCAACGGCGGCAAGAAGATGTCCGCCTCGTGGGTCGAGGGACAGGGGGTCGAGCTCCAGAAGCTGCTCCAGCAGCAGGCCGATGCGGGCAAGCTCCCCGGTAACTACAACGTCGAGGTGCCCAAGCAGAGCTTCTTCCTGAACCTGCTGTTCAGCCTGCTGCCCATCGTGGTGGTCGTGTTGATCTTCTTGTTCATCATGAACCAGATGCAGGGCGGCGGCTCGCGGGTGATGAACTTCGGCAAGTCCAAGGCCAAGTTGATCACCAAGGACACCCCCAAGACCACGTTCGCCGACGTGGCCGGGGCCGACGAGGCCATCGAGGAGCTGGAGGAGATCAAGGACTTCCTCCAGAACCCGGCCAAGTTCCAGGCCATCGGCGCCAAGATCCCCAAGGGCGTGCTGCTCTACGGCCCGCCCGGCACCGGTAAGACCCTGCTCGCCCGCGCCGTGGCCGGTGAGGCCGGGGTGCCGTTCTACTCGATCTCCGGCTCCGACTTCGTCGAGATGTTCGTCGGTGTCGGTGCCTCCCGGGTCCGTGACCTGTTCGAGCAGGCCAAGGCGAACGCTCCGGCGATCATCTTCATCGACGAGATCGACGCCGTCGGCCGGCACCGTGGCGCAGGCCTCGGCGGCGGGCACGACGAGCGTGAGCAGACGCTCAACCAGCTGCTGGTCGAGATGGACGGCTTCGACGTCAAGGGCGGCGTGATCCTGATCGCCGCCACCAACCGGCCCGACATCCTCGACCCGGCGCTGCTGCGGCCCGGCCGTTTCGACCGCCAGGTCGTCATCGACCGGCCCGACCTCGAGGGCCGTAAGGGCATCCTGCGGGTGCACGGGCGCGGCAAGCCGTTCGCGCCGGACGTCGAGCTGGACATCATCGCCCGGCGGACCCCCGGGTTCACCGGCGCCGACCTGGCCAACGTGATCAACGAGGCGGCCCTGCTGACCGCCCGGTTCGATCGCCGGCAGATCGACATGGCCACGCTCGAGGAGTCCATCGACCGCGTCATGGCGGGCCCGGAGCGCAAGACCCGGGTCATGTCCGAGTCCGAGAAGAAGATCATCGCTTACCACGAGGGTGGTCACGCTCTGGTGGCGCACGCGCTGCCGAACGCCGACCCCGTGCACAAGGTGACGATCCTGCCGCGCGGCCGGGCGCTGGGTTACACCATGACCCTGCCGATGGAGGACAAGTTCCTCACCACCCGTTCGGAGATGACCGACCAGCTGGCGATGCTGCTGGGCGGCCGTACGGCCGAGGAGCTGGTCTTCCACGAGCCGACCACCGGTGCCGCCAACGACATCGAGAAGGCCACCTCGATCGCGCGCAACATGGTCACCGAGTACGGCATGAGCGAGCGGCTGGGCGCCCGTAAGTTCGGCACCGGCCAGGGTGAGGTCTTCCTCGGCCGCGACATGGGACACGAGCGCGACTACTCCGAGGACATCGCCTCGGCGATCGACGACGAGGTCCGCCGCTACATCGAGTCGGCGCACGACATGGCCTGGGAGATCCTGGTCCGTTACCGCGACGTGCTCGACGACCTCGTGCTCCAGCTCATGGACAAGGAGACCCTGACCAAGGACCAGGTGCTCGCGGTCTTCGCGCCGATCGAGAAGCTCCCGCTGCAGAAGTCCTACACGGGCTACGGCAAGCGGGTGCCCTCGGACCGGCCGCCGGTCCTGACGCCCAAGGAGCTGGCCCTGATGGGCCCCAAGGACGTCGCGGACCTGACCAAGAGCCAGGGCAACGGCCAGGCCACCTCGGGATCCGTGCCCGATTCCGTACAGGGTGAGCACGAGAGCTGATCGACGTGACCCTGGTACCCGACGAGCCGGTGGTCGAAGCCGGTGATTCCGGCTTCGACCACCCTCGCATCGAACGTGCGGTACGCGAGATCCTGATCGCGATCGGGGAGGACCCCGACCGCGACGGGCTGCGTGCCACCCCCGCCCGGGTCGCCCGCGCCTACGCGGAGCAGTTCGCGGGGCTGCGGCAGACCCCCGAAGACGTGCTGACGACGGTGTTCGAGGGCGATCACGACGAGATGGTCCTGGTCAAGGACATCGAGCTCTACTCGACCTGCGAGCACCATCTGGTGCCCTTCCACGGGCTCGCCCACGTCGGCTACACCCCCAACAAGCAGGGACACATCACCGGGCTGTCCAAGCTGGCCCGCCTGGTGGACGTCTACGCCCGCCGCCCCCAGGTCCAGGAGCGGCTGACCAGCCAGATCGCCGACGCGCTGATGCGGGTCCTGGAGCCCCGGGGCGTCATCGTGGTGGTCGAGGCCGAGCACCTGTGCATGACCATGCGCGGGGTGCGCAAACCGGGTGCCAAGACCGTGACGTCGGCCGTTCGCGGCGACTTCCGGGAGCACTCCGAGACCCGCGCCGAGGCGATGAGCCTCATCCTCGGCCGGCCGTAGCCCGCCAGGACCCGCCCTGGGCCCCGGTGGCCCCGGCCGGTCCGTGACTGTCACTCCGGGGCTCCTGGGATCCCGTCCGGACCCGTACCACACTGTGTTGGCCGAGCCGCGCGTCGAGGGAGCGTAACGGAACCGGAGTCGTCGCGTCCGTTCTAGTGTTGAGTGTGATGGATGTGGCCTTGCCGTCCCGTTCCGGCCTCGTCGGCGGGGAGGCGGGGAAGGGCGGGGCTGGTTAGTCTTTGGGGCCGTGATGGTGGAGACGAAGCACGAGGGCCCGGACGGCGCCAGGCCAGAGACCGCGGGCGCCGCGGTCGACCGCAGGCGGCGGCGCCGGTGGGTTCCGGCGGTCGCGGGCTGGCTGGCGATGCTCACCGGGCTGGTGGACGTCGTCGGGGGGATGGCCCCCGAGTGGCACCACCGGATGCTCAAGGCCACCGAGATCATCCCGGGCGCCCTCAGCAACGCGGCCCGCACGGCCACGGTGATCACCGGGCTGGTCCTGCTCCTGCTGTCGCACGCCCTCCGCCGCCGTAAGCGCCGGGCCTGGCGCGCCGTCGTGGTGCTGCTGGCCGTGAGCATCGTCTTCCACGTGGTGAAGAACCTCGCCATCGCCGAGGCGGTGATCACGGCCGTCATGCTCGGCGCGCTGATCCACTACCGGGGTGAGTTCTACGCGGTCGGGGATCCGCGGACCCGGTGGCGGGCGCTCTACACCGGGGGCCTGCTCGCCGCGGCCAGCGTCGTGATCGGCCTGGTCTTCATCGCGTTCAACTCCCGCTACCTCGCCGGCGACTACTCCTTCACCGAGCGGCTGCGGCACGTCCTGATGGGCCTGTTCGGCCTGCACGGGCCGGTCACCTTCACCTCGGACCGGCGCGACGATCTCTTCAGCCTGATGCTGGGCGCGCTGGGCATGTTCACCGGGCTGGTCGCGGTCTTCCTGTTCCTGCGGCCGGCCGAGCCCGCCCCGGCGCTGTCGGCGGAGGACGAGGAGAAGATCCGCGACCTGCTCGCCAAGCAGGGGCACCGGGACTCCCTCGGCTACTTCTCCCTCCGCCGGGACAAGAGCGTCATCTGGTCGCCCACCGGCAAGTCCTGCATCACCTACCGGGTCGTCTCGGGGGTGATGCTGGCCGGGGCGGACCCGCTCGGTGACCCGGAGGCCTGGCCCGGCGCCATCCACGCGTTCATGGAGGAGGCCGACCGGCACGCCTGGGTGCCGGGCGTGATGGGCTGCAGCGAGCACGGCGCCGAGGTGTGGTGCCGGGAGACCGGGCTGAGCGCGCTCGAACTCGGCGACGAGGCCATCGTGGACGCCTCCGAGTTCAGCCTCGAGGGCCGCGCGATGCGCAACGTGCGGCAGATGGTCAACCGGGTCGCCCGGCAGGGCTACAAGGCGGAGGTGCGGCGCGAGCGGGACTTCGCACCGGACGAGCTCAAGGCCCTGTGGGATCAGGCCAACACCTGGCGCGGCAGCGACACCGAGCGCGGGTTCTCGATGGCCCTCGGCCGGGTCGGGGAGCACGGCGACGGCGAGTGCGCCATCGCGACCGCCGTCAAGGACGGTGAACTCCACGCCTTCCTGCATTTCGTCCCCTGGGGCGAGGACGGGCTCTCCCTGGACCTCATGCGCCGGGACCGTGCCGCCCAGCCGGGCCTCAACGACTACCTGATCGTCGAGGCGCTCAAGGCCGCCCCCGCGCTGGGCGTCAAGAAGGTCTCGCTCAACTTCGCGGTCTTCCGGGCCGCGCTGGCCCGGGGGGAGCGGATCGGCGCCGGCCCCGTGCTGCGGGCCTGGCGGGGGCTGCTGGTCTTCCTGTCGCGCTGGTTCCAGATCGAGTCGCTGTACAAGTTCAACGCCAAGTTCCAGCCGGTCTGGGAGCCGCGCTTCTTCGTCTATCCGGGGCTCAACGACGCCCCGCGGATCGCGCTGGCCGCCCTCGAGGCGGAGGCCTTCATCGTCTGGCCCAGGCTGCGGGTGCCCGGCTGGCGGCGCCCTCCGAAGCTGCCCGCCGGAGGGCCGTCTCCAGTGGCCCAGGGGGCGGACGGGGAAGACTCCGCCAAGGCATAGGCTGTTCGCCATGACCGACAGCGTCGTGGCGGGGCGGCCTGATCCAGGCCGCTGCCTCGTCATGGGCGTGGTCAATGTGACCCCCGACTCCTTCTCCGACGGCGGCTCCTGGTTCGACCCGGAGGCGGCGGTCCGGCACGGGCTGGAGCTCGTCGCCGAGGGGGCCGATCTGGTGGACGTGGGCGGCGAATCGACCCGTCCGGGAGCCCAGCGGGTGTCGCTGTCCGAGGAGCTGCGCCGGGTGGTCCCCGTCGTCGAGGCGCTGGCCGCCGAGGGCGTGCAGGTGAGCGTGGACACGATGCGGGCCGAGGTCGCCGAGGCGGCGGTGCTGGCCGGGGCCGGTCTGGTCAACGACGTCAGCGGCGGGCTGGCCGATCCGGAGATGCCGCAGATCGTGGCGAAGACCGGCGCGCGCTACGTCGTGATGCACTGGCGCGGGCACAGCCATGACATGCAGTCCCGGGCCCACTACGACGACGTCGTACGAGAGGTCACCGACGAGCTGCGACGCCGTACGGAGGCGGTCGTCGAGGCGGGCGTCGACCCCTCCAAGATCGTGCTGGACCCGGGGCTGGGGTTCGCCAAGCGGCCCGAGCACAACTGGGCGCTGCTGGCGCATTTCGCCGCCCTCCGGGCCCTGGGCTTCCCGGTCCTCATCGGAGCCTCTCGCAAGGGTTTCCTGGGCAGGTTGCTGGCGGCGCCCGACGGCACGCCGCGGCCCTTCACCGGCTGTGACGACGCCACCCTGGCCATCACCTCGATCGCCGCCGCGAGCGGCGCCTGGTGCGTACGCGTGCACAATGTGCGGCCCAATGCCGATGCCGTGAGGATCGCCGCTGCCATCGGAGCCGCCCGGTGAGCGCTAGCAGGCGAGCGGAAGTGAGTACATGAGCACTGTCACCGACCTGGAGGCCGCGAACGCCGAGTTCTACATGGCGTTCGAGCAGGCCGATCTGGACCGCATGTCGGCGCTGTGGGCGGACGGGCCGTACGCGGCCAGCGCCACCTGCGTGCATCCGGGGTGGCCCATGCTCCGGGGACGTGACGAGGTGCTGCGGTCCTGGGCGCTGATCATGGCGAACACGCCGTACATCCAGTTCGTGCTGACCGACGTGATGACCGAGGTGCACGGTGACCAGGCGGTCGTGACCTGCTCGGAGAACATCCTCACCGCCGACGAGGAGACCGAGACGGGGTTCCTGGCCGGGGGCCGGGTGGTGACGACCAACATCTTCGTGCGCTCGGAGGGGCAGTGGCGGCTGTGGCTGCACCACGGTTCGCCGGTGCTCAACCAGATCGAGGACGACGAGTGACCCTCCCCGTGCGCCACCTGGGCCCCGCAAGCCGCGCGACGGCGATGAGCCGTGCGGGGCGCGGCGTGCGCCGTGAGGGGCGCGCCATGAGCTGTGAGGGGCGCGGCGTGCGCTGGACCGAGGAGCGCGCGGAGCGAGGCACGAGCGAGCACGCGACGAGGGAAGCGTGCGCCATCCAGGCGCCCCGAACCGCGCGAGCGGAGCGAGCGCAATGAACTCAGACCGGATCGAGCTGCGCGGGCTGCGGGCCAGGGGCCGGCACGGCGTGCTGCCGGCGGAGCGGGAGCTCGGCCAGGAGTTCGTCGTCGACGTGGTCCTCGGGCTGGACGTCCGTCCGGCCGCGGCCGGGGATGATCTGTCGCGTACCGTCGATTATGGGACACTTGCCGGTCGGCTGGTCGGAGTGGTCGAGGGAGATCCGGTGGATCTTCTCGAGACGCTCGCCGAGCGGCTGGCGGGCGTATGCCTGGATGATCCCAAGGTGGAGCAGGTGGAGGTGACGGTGCACAAACCGAGCGCCCCCATCGCCCATCCGTTCGCGGACGTGGCCGTGTCGATCCACCGCACGCGGTCCTGAGACCGCGGCGGACCGGCCCGGGACACCGCACCGAACGTCGCCAGAGCCCCACGAGACCTAGAACCCACGAGACCCCACAGACCCACGAGACCCCAGAGACCGCAGGCCGAGAACAGACCGCAGAAACAGCACGAGGCCAGTACAGCCAGGAGCCGCCCATGACAGCGTCCGATCCGCCTCAGCCCGACCGCACCCCGACCGGTGGGCACCTGCTGTCCCGGCAGCGCACCGTGCTGTCCCTCGGCAGCAATCTCGGTGACCGCATGGACAACCTGCAGGAGGCCATCGACGCGCTCTTCGACGCGCCCGGCCTGACCTTCGTGGCCCTGTCGCCGGTCTACGAGACCGCGCCGTGGGGCGGCATCGAGCAGTCCGACTTCCTCAACGTCGTGGTGCTGGCCGACACCCGGATCCCGCCGGAGCGGCTGCTCGAGCGGGTGCTCAGCATCGAGGACGCGATGCGGCGCGAACGGGTGATCCGCTGGGGTCCCCGGACGCTCGACATCGACATCGTGACCTTCGGCGACATCGTCTCCGACGATCCCGAACTCACCCTGCCGCATCCGCACGCCCACGAACGGGCGTTCGTGCTGGTGCCGTGGGCGGCCATCGACCCCGACGCGGTCCTGCCCGGACGCGGGTCCGTGACCGAGCTGGTCGCCGCGGTCGGCACCGGCGGCGTCACCCGCCGGGACGAGCTGACCTTGCAGCCGCCGGCGTGAAGCCCACCAGGCCCGTGATCCTGGTCGTCCTCGCGGTCGCCGTCGCGGCGGTCACGTGGGCGGTACTGGGTTTCACGTACGTGTCGCTGCCCCCGATGCCCTGGACCGCCGTGCCGACGCTGCTGCTGCTCGCGCTGGGCGAGGCCGCGACCGGGGTGAACATCCGGGCGCGCATCCAGCGCAAACCCGACACCAAACCGGTGGAGCCGCTGGTCGTCGTACGGATGGCGGCGCTCGGCAAGGCCAGTGCGCACGCCGCCGCGGCGCTGGTCGGGCTCTTCGGCGGCTTCGTGGGCTACCTCGGGTCGTCCCTGGACAAGCCCACCCCGCGCAGCGACTTCTTCGTCTGCACGGGGACCTTCCTGGCCGCCCTGGTCCTGGTCGGTGCCGCCCTCTTCCTGGAGTACTCCTGCCGGGTCCCCAAGCGGCCCGAAGAGGAGGAGAACCGGCTCCCCTGAGGGCTCCCCGCCCGATCGCCCGGTATGGCATCCTTCGTGCCATCCGCGTTACCGAGGGCGTGCGGGCACGACAGAGGGGGCCGTATGGTGGCGCCGGCGTACGCACCCGTACGCGTGTTCGGGGTGCTGCGGGGGGTCTGGCTGGCGGGCACGGCGCTGCTCTCGGCAGCCGCCTTCGCCGCGGCCATCGCGCTGGCGCCGGAGGGGTCCGCGGCGCCCGGCCGCTCGCTGGCCCTGCTGCTCTTCCTCGGCTCGTCGGTGCACGTCGCCGCCACGGCCTGGTTCTACCTGCTACCGGAGATCCGCGGCCATGCCCGGGCGCACAAGGGCCGGTACGTCATCGCGCCGATCGCGCTGATCCTCGGTACGGCGCTGGCCGCGGCCGTGGTGCCGGCCGGGTGGGTCACCTGGGCCCTGCTCGCCTACTTCGCCTGGCAGTTCTTCCACTTCCAGAAGCAGAACCTGGGGCTGGCGGCGCTGGCCGGAGTGGCCCAGGGCAGCGGGTCCCTGCGGCGGCCGGAACGCCAGGGCATCGTGATCGCCGGGGTCGGCGGCATCGCCGGGCTGGTGGTCCACCCGGACCTGCTCCAGCTCGCCCTCGACGCGCACGTCCGATTCCTGTTCCCGGTGGCGGGCGCGGTCTTCGTGGCCGGGGTCGCGATCGGCCTCTACGCCCTGACCCGGCGGGACCGGCGGCCGCCCGGCTTCCTGATCATCTATCTGATCTCGCTGCTGTTCTTCGGGCCGGTCTTCCTCTTCACGTCCCCGTACGCGGCCGTGGCCGGGCTGGTCGTGGCACACGGCTACCAGTACCTGCTGATCGTCGGCCTGGTCGCCGGGGCGCCGCGGCGGGGGCGGTCCGGGCTGATCGGGCTGGCGGTCATGTTGAGCGTGGCGCTCGCCGGCGGGCTGGCGCTGAGCTACGCCTCGCACCTGCACGGTTCGCCGATGGCCCTGGAACGGGCGCTGTACGGGGCGTACCTGGGCGCGGTGATGGCGCACTTCGTCATCGACGCGGGGCTCTGGCGGCTGCGTGACGAGTTCCCCCGCCGGTTCCTCACGGCCAACCTGCCGTACCTGCTACGGCCCTGACGGGCACCGGCGGTGGCCCGTGCCGGGTCAGCCTCCGCCGCAGCCGCCGGCCGCCCCCGCGGGGCCGGCGACGAACAGCACGAACCCGATGACCCCGGCCATGATCACGGCCAGGGTGGCGAGGGCCGCGACCACGCCGAACACCGCTCGCCGGGCACCCGACCGCCCGGTGCGCGGCGCGGTGGACCAGGGCTGGGAGGCGTCCCACGGCTGGGAGGCGTCCCAGCTGCCGTGGAAGCTGGTGTACGGCGGCACGGCCGCATCGGTGGGGGATGCCCATTCGTCCACGGCCGCCACGTTCGCTCCCTTGTTGGTCTCTCAGACATAAGACGTGAGGGAAGCCCGAGTGGTTCACGCTATTTGTCGATGTCCCCCACGACGAAGAACATCGAGCCCAGAATCGCGATCATGTCGGCGATCAGCGTGCCGGGCAGCAACTCCGACAGCACCTGGATGTTGTTGTACGAGGCGGAGCGGAGCTTCATCCGCCACGGGGTCTTCTCGCCGCGCGAGACCAGGTAGTAGCCGTTGATGCCGAGCGGGTTCTCGGTCCAGGTGTAGATGTGGCCCTCGGGCACCTTCAGCACCTTCGGCAGCCGTACGTTGATCGGCCCGGGGGGCAGCTCGGCCAGCCGGTCCAGACAGGCGTCGGCGAGGTCCAGCGAGGCGTGGACCTGGTCGAGCAGGCACTCGAAGCGGGACAGGCAGTCGCCGTCGGTGCGGGTGACGACCCGCACGTCGAGGTCCCCATAGGCGAGGTACGGCTCGTCGCGGCGCAGATCGAAGTCCACGCCGGAGGCGCGCGCGATGGGTCCGGACACGCCGTACTGCAGGATCTGCTCGCGGGTGAGCACCCCGACCCCGCGGGTGCGGGCCCGGAAGATCTCGTTGCCCATGATGAGGTCGGCGATCTTGCCCATCCGGGCCCGTACGCCGTGCACCGTCGTGCGGGCACGGCCGAGCCAGCCGGCGGGCAGGTCCTCCTTGAGACCGCCGACCCGGTTGAACATGTAGTGCATGCGGCCGCCGGAGATCTCCTCCATGACGCGCTGCAGTTCCTCGCGCTCCCGGAAGGCGAAGAAGATCGGGGTGATCGCGCCGACCTCGAGCGGGTAGCTGCCCAGGAACATCAGATGGCTGAGCACCCGGTTGAGCTCGGCCAGCAGCGTCCGCGCCCAGACGGCGCGCTCGGGCACCTCCATGCCGAGCATGCGCTCCGCCGCCAGGACCACGCCCAGCTCGCTGGAGAAGGCGCTCAGCCAGTCGTGCCGGTTGGCGAGCATGATGATCTGGCGGAAGTCGCGCACCTCGAACAGCTTCTCGGCGCCCCGGTGCATGTAACCGATCATCGGCTCGGCCGCCGAGATGCGCTCACCGTCCAGGAGCAGCCGCAGCCGCAGCACTCCGTGCGTGGACGGATGCTGCGGGCCGATGTTGAGGATCATGTCCTCGGTGGCGAGCTCCTTGGCCCCCACCCCGATCCCGACTGTGCGTGTCGTCGTCATGGGCGTCCGCTCGGCGTGGTCACACTTCATCGTGCCACGATCAGGTGTCGCAATACCCCATGGGTTTCCGGTTGACTGTCCCCCGATGGATTCCAGCCGGCGTGAGCCTCCCCCAGACCGGTCCGTGCCGCCCGAGCCGCCCGCCGGACCGGCGGCCGAGCCGCCCGCCGAACCCCCCGCCGCGCCCGAGGCGCCCGAGGCGCCCCCACCCTCCGCCATGATCATGCAATCGTTCGACGAACGATTGCATGATCACGGCGGGGAGGCGGGCGGCGGGTCGCCGGACGCGGCGTTCGCACCACCGGAGGGCACGGCCTGGTATCGGGTCTCCAGGCGCTACACCTGGCACCGCCGGATCACGGTCGTGCTGTGGGCGGTGCCGATCGCGCTCGTCGGGGCCCTGATCGTCGCGCAGAGCGGGGGACCGGTGGGGGCGGGCGTCTGGCTGCTGGCGGTGGTCATCTCCTGCGGGCTCGGCTGGATCGTGACCGAGCTGGCGTACCGCTCCTGGGGCTTCGCCGAACGCCCGGACGACCTGCTGGTGACCAACGGGGTCTTCGTCAGGCGCCTGGTCGTCGTGCCCTACGGCCGGATGCAGTTCGTGGACGTGACCGCGGGCCTGCTGGAGCAGTGGCTCGGCGTGGCGACCGTACGCCTGCACACCGCGGCGGCGGCCACCGACGCCCGCATCCCCGGGCTGCCGGCCGCGGAGGCCGCCGGGCTCCGCGACCGGCTGGCACAGCGCGGTGAAGCCAGGGCCGGCGGACTGTGACCGAGCCCCATCCCCCCGACCCGCAGCGCCCGCCCCCCGGCCCGCCCGCGCCGGACGCGCCGGGCACGGGTCCGCCCGGCCATGGAGCCCCCGGCCATGGAGCCCCCGGCCATGGAGCCCCCGGTCAGGGAGTGCCCGGCCAGGGCTCACCGGGGCCGGGCCGGCCGACCTTCATGCCGCCCGGTTACGGCCTCGGCGGGTACGGCCCGCCCGGCGGCCCTTCACCCGGGGGTCCTCCACCGGGGTACGGACGCCCGGGGTACGGACAGCCCGGGCATCGGCCCTCAGGGCAGGGACCAGCCGGGTACGGGCGACCTGGATACGGACAGCCGGGTTCTGGACCATCTGGGTATGGGCCCGCTGGCGGAGGGCCCCCTGGGTATGGACGGCCTGGATACGGGCCGCAGGGCTTCGTGCCGCCCGGCGGGCGGCCGCCGTGGCATGGGCCGGCCCCGGTGCGGTTCGGGGTGGGCACGCACCGGCTGCACTGGGCCACCGCCCCGCTGCGCTCGTTCACCATCCTGGTCATCTACTTCGTGCTGATCGGGTTCTCCCTGCTGCTGTCGCGGTCGGAGGACGGGGTGACGCTGGACATCACCCCGGAGGTGCTCCTGCGCTTCATGATCGTGACGGTTCCGGTGGCCGTGATCGCCATGCTGACCGGGCTGTGGGTGTGGGGGGCGCTGCGGTTCTGGATCGGCGGGGACGATCTGATCGTCGAGACCGGGATCGTACGCAGGCGCAAGCGGCAGGTGCCGGTGTCGCGCATCCAGGCCATCGACGTGGTGCGGCCGCTCATCACCCGGGTGTTCGGCCTGGCCGAGGTGCGGGTGGAGATGGCCGGTGGTGACCAGGGCGAGATCGCGCTGCGGTACCTGGGCAAGTCCGCCGCCCACCAGCTGCGCGCCGAGCTGCTCGCCCGCGCGGCCGGGCTGCCCGGCCACACCCCGGAGGCGCCGGAGCGGCCGTTCTGGCGGGTGGGGTTCGGCTCGCTGCTCGGTGCGCTGATCCTGCGGCTCCCGGTGATCGGCACGGGCCTGCTGTTCCTGGTCCTGCTCGTCGGCGGCATCGCCTACGCCGAGCCGGGCGTGCTCGGTGCCGCCGTCCCGGCCCTGCTGGGCCTGCTGAGGGCCCTGGTGGCCCCCTTGATCATGTACGGCAACTTCACGGCGGCCACCTCGCCGGACGGCCTGCGGCTGCGGTACGGGCTGCTGGAGACCCGGATGCAGACGGTGCCGCCGGGCCGGGTGCAGGCGGTGCGCATCGTGGAGCCGCTGCTGTGGCGGTCGTTCGGCTGGGCCCGGGTGGAGGTCACCGTCGCCGGCTACGCGGGGGAGCGCCAGGCCCTGTCATCGGTGCTGCTGCCGGTCGCCCCGCGCCATGTCGCCCTCTACCTGGCCGACCTGGTCTTCCCCGGTGCGCGGGTGGGCGCCGTACCGCTGCTGCCGGCCTCGACCAGGCGGTTCTCCATGACCGCCGCGGGCACCGACGACGTCGTTTTCGTCTCCCGGCGCGGAGCAGTCTGCCGGAGTCTCGACGTGATCGCGCACGCCCGGGCGCAGAGCGTACGGCTCACCGCCGGCCCGCTCCAGCGGCTGCTGAAGGTGGGCACCGTGCACGTCGACGCCCCGCCCGGCCCGGTGCAGGTGGCGGCGGTAGACCGGGAGCTGGCCGAGGCCCGCGCCATCCTCGACTCCACCGTCGGCCGTGCCCGCGCCGCTCGTGCCGGTGCCGGCCCCGGCCGCTGGCCCCGTCTCCCCGCGTGATCCTCCAGGGAAATATGGTGGCGACATGGGCGATGTGGCTTATGACCCGTTTTCTCCGGAGTTCGTAGCGAATCCGTACCCGGCGTACGCGGTGCTCCGGCAGGAGCGTCCGGTCTTCTTCCACGAGCCGACGGGCCAATGGGTGATCACTCGGTACGCCGACGTGAACGCGCTGCTGCGGGATCGGCGGCTGGGCCGTTCCTACCTGCACGTCGCCTCGCACGAGGAGTTCGGGCGGCTCGCCGAGCCCGAGTTCCTGCGGCCGTTCTGGGACCTGATCAGGGCCGGGATGCTCGACGTCGAACCGCCCGTGCACACCCGGCTCCGCCGGCTGGTCGCCAAGGCCTTCACCCCGCGCATGGTCGAGGGCCTGCGGCCGATGATCGGGCGGCTGGCCGGCGAACTCGTCGGCGGGCTGGTGGCCAAGGGCGGCGGCGACCTGCTGGCCGAGGTCGCCGAGCCCCTGCCGGTGACGGTCATCGCGGAGATGCTGGGGGTGCCCGAGGTCGACCGGGCCCGGTTGCGGCCGTGGTCGCGCGACATCTGCGGGATGTACGAGCTCGACCCGTCGCCGCGGACGCAGGAGCTCGCCGTCCGGGCGGCCACCGAGTTCTCGGACTATCTGCGCGCGCTGGCCTCGGATCGGCGCGCGAACCCGCGCGACGACCTGATCAGCGCGCTGGCCCAGGTGATGGACGACGGCGACCGGCTGACCGAGGACGAGCTGATCGGCACCTGCGTGCTGCTGCTCAACGCCGGCCACGAGGCCACCGTCAACGCGACCGGAAACGGCTGGCGGTCGCTGCTGCATGAGCCGGCGGAGCTGGCCCGGCTGCGCGAGGACCCCGCGCTCGTGCCCACGGCGGTGGACGAGCTGCTGCGATACGACACCCCCGCGCCGATGTTCGAGCGCTGGGTCCTGGAGGACATCGAGGTCGCCGGAGTGCGCATCCCGCGTGGTTCGGAGGTGGCGCTGCAGTTCGCCTCGGCCAACCGGGACCCGGCGGTCTTCGCGGACCCTGACCGGCTGGACGTCGCCCGCGATCCCAACCCGCACATCAGCTTCGGCCTGGGCATCCACTACTGCCTGGGCGCCCCGCTGGCCCGTATCGAGCTGGCCGAGTCCATGCGCGCCGTCCTCCGGCTGGCCCCCGGCCTGGCCCTCGCCGAGGAGCCCGCGTGGAAGCCCGGCTTCGTGCTGCGCGGCCTGGAGTCCCTGCGCGTCACGGTCTGACTTCCGCCGCACGGCGGATCCCCGCTCCGGGGACCCGCCGTGCCCACCCGGCTAGCGGATGGCGTAGGCGTTGACGACCGTCTCGGTCACGCCGTTGCCCTTGGTGTCCTTGACCTTGGCGCGCAGCGACACGAAGCCCGGCCCGCCGGGGTTGGTCACCTTGGCCAGCCAGCGGGCGCCGCTCTGCTTGAGCTGCACCTTCCTCCAGGTCGTGCCGCCGTTGAAGGACGCCTCGAGGGAGAGGGCCTTCACCGGGCTCTTGGCGCCGGGCCCGGAGACCGACAGTGCCACGGTGGTGGCGGAGCCCCGCGCCGCGCTGTTGTTCCCGTCGAGTCCCCAGGGGGCCAGACCCGCCCAGATGAGCCGCGGAGAGCCGTGCGAGAGACCGTCGGCGTACCCGTGGGTCTTGAAATTCCAGACCGCCGAGACCTTGCTCGAGAGGCCGGGGCCGGGCTTCCTGGCCGCGTTGAGCTTGAGCGTGTACCAGTACGGCGTCGTGGACAGCAGCACCTTCTTGTCGCCCGTGCTCTGGGCGATCAGCTTGGCGCCCCGGTAGAGCCGGACCTGTTTGGTCGCGGCGGAGAGCCCTCCGCCCAGACCGGGCGAGCTGAGCACGGTCCGCGGCCAGAGCCAGAGATACCGCCCGTCCAGCCCGGTGCCGATCGCGGGCTCCCAGGCGGCGGCCCGGTAGGTCTCGCTGGAGGAGGCGGCCTTGTACGGGGAGCCGGCGTAGATCCGCTTGCCGCCGGAGCCGTACGGGCCCGAGGACTGGATCAGCGTGTGCCACATGCCCGGGGAACGGTAGCTCGTGATGCGGGCGGGCAGCGCCCCGAACTCGGTCGTCGCGGTGGCGGGCAGGCTGCCGCCCGACTGCGTCGCGGCGGTCAGCCCCAGCCTCCCGGCCTCACCCGCACCGGACGAGCGGATGGTGACGCCGACCCGCGCCAGTTTGGACTTGGCGAAGGCGAAGCTGGGATTGGCGGGAAGGCTTCCCTTGACCGTTCGGGTGAGGTCGTACCGGTAGGGGCTCGGCTGCTGAGGTGACGACCCCTGCTTCTCGAGTTCGGCGTAGGCGAAGAGAGTCAGATATTTGCTGGTGGTGGGGATGAGATAGGTCTGGTCGACCGGCACCTGATCGGCGATCGGATTGAGTGCCCACGTCGGGCCGACCAGCGGCACCAGCTGCAGGAGCCGGGTCTCGGCCGTGGGGTCGTCGATCGAGAACCGCACCTTGTGGCCCTGCCGGGCGTCGAACACGACCTTGGTGTCGCGGGACAGCGAGATGACCCGCACGCCCAGGGTCTCGGTGCCGTCCTCACTCCAGATCGTCGAGGCGACGCTGTAGGTGCCGGCCGGGACCTGTACGGTGCGGCCCGGACCGACGTCGTAGCCGTCGCTGGTCTGGACGTTGACCAGATGGGCGTCGACGGCGATGGACCGGCCACCGCGATCGATGGCCTGAACGGAGATACCGTGCTTCACCGCCGCGTTCGCGGTGCCAACGCCCGCGGTGACCGCTCCTGCAGACAGGAGCGTCACTCCGATGACGGACGAGGTTCGAATATGCATTTGCTCCCCGTTTATGCGGAATTAACAGGGGTGAAGTCTGATGATCAAGCTGGGTTCGCGTCAAGCGGATAGGCCGATCTTCCGCACCGGCCGGCGCTCGTCCAGCCGGCCGTTCAGCCCAGTCGTTCAGTGCAGCCGTTCAGTCGACGGGCAGCGGCGGGGGGATGGGGATGCCGGCGGACTGGACCAGCCAGCCGAAGCCGCCGAGCCCGGCGGGGTCGATGAGCTCGGCCTCCTCGCCGGCGGCGCAGAGGGCGGAGACGTACTCCCGGGGGTCGCGCCCGGCCAGTTCGATCGACGGCCGCGCTCCGGTGAGCCCCAGGGCGCGCAGAGCCGCGCGCTGGGTGGTCAGCAGGCTCGCGGTCGCCCCCGCGTCCACCCCCGCCGAGGCGCAGGCGTCCAGGGCCACATGAGCGGTCACGTCACAGGACCCGTCGGGGACCGCGGGCACCACATGGCCGTCCCGGTAGCCGGTCAGGCTTCCGCAGACCGGGCGGTCGCTCCGCTGGTGGGAGTAGTCGACGGCCACCGCCAGGCCCCGCCGCATCCGGCCGATCACCGACGTCCAGGCCGCGCAGCGGGTGCGCCCCACCTCCGCGCGGTCGCCCGGCTCCCGTAGCGGCCACCAGCGGTCCAGCCACGCGACGTCCTCGGGGGCGGGCGGCGGGCCGGCCCGCTCCGCGCCGGTACGGGGGTCGACGAGCACCAGCCGGGGCCCGGCGGGGGTCAGCTCGACCACATCGAGGGGGATGTTGTCGAGCCACTCGTTGGCCACCACCAGGCCGGTGATCTCCTCGGGTGGTTCCGTCAGCCAGCCGATCCCGGCGGGCAGGTCCGCCGGGCGCGCCGAGACCTCGACGGCCACCGGCGCGAGCCGTACGGCCAGCTCGGCGGGGACGGCGGAGCGGATCCCGGTGAGCAGGCTGCCGCAGCCGGCCCCGATGTCGACCAGGTCCAGCCGGGGCGGGTGGCCGAGCGTCTCGTCCACCGATTCCAGCAGCCGGGCGAACGCGACCGCGAAGCGGGCGGAGGCGTGCACGGAGGTGCGGAAGTGCGTGGCGGGTCGTTCCCTGCGGTAGAAACCGGTCTCGCCGTAGAGCGCCAGATCCATGGCCGTGCGCCAGGTCGTCGCGTTCGCACTGCCCACGAAGCCGAGGTTACCGCGCGCGGCCGGTGTTTCCCGATGCCATTCTGTGGTCGTACGCCGGGTCCGACCATCGGGGGACGTCAGCTGACCTCGGCGAACGTACGCTGTGGGGATGCTGAGGGCACTGTGGGCGTGGTCGCGCCGTCGGCAGCGGCTCATGGACGCGCTCCTCGTGTGCCCGCTGCTGTTCCTGTCCTCGCTGAACAACCCGGGGCTGCAACCCCGGCTGTTCGCCCTGTCTCCGCTCGATCTGGCGCTCTGCCTGCCGCTGATCTGGCGTCGCCGCCGGCCGAGGGCGGTGTTCGCCTTCATCGCCCTGGTCTGTTTCGCCCAGTGGCTGGCCGGCGTGACGACCGGCGCGTCCGATCTCGCGGTGCTGGTGGCGCTGTACACGGTGGCGGCGGAGTGCGCGTTCCGCTGGGGGCTGGCGGCGCTGTGCGTCACTCTGGCCGGCGGGGTGATGGAGGTCCTGCAGAACTGGGTCGGCGGGTGGCCGCGCAACTGGGAGCTCAACCGCGACGCCCTGCTGGCCATCACGGTCCTCAGCGTCGGCATCTGGGTGCTGGGCATCTACACCAGCATCCGCCGGGCGTACCTGCGCGGCCTGGAGGAGCGGGCCGCCCGGCTGGAACGCGAGCGCGACATCCAGGTAGAGATCGCGATGGCGGCCGAACGCGCCCGGATCGCCCGCGAGTTGCACGACGTGGTGGCGCACAACGTGAGCGTGATCGTGGTGCAGGCGGACGGCGCGACGTACACCATCGACACCGACCCGCTGCGGGCCAAGCGGGCACTGGAGGCGATCTCCCTCACCGGGCGGCAGGCGCTCACCGAGATGCGGCGGCTGCTCGGGGTGCTCCGGGACAACGGCGATTCCGGCCCGTACGCCCCCCAACCCGGCATGGAGCAGCTCACCGACCTCGTCGACCAGGTACGCGCGGCCGGGCTGCCGCTGGAGCTCACCATCGGCGGAGTGCCGCGGCCGCTGGAGCCGGGCATGCAGCTGACGCTCTTCCGGGTGGTCCAGGAGGCACTGACCAACACGCTGAAGCACGCGGGTCCGGCCGCGGCGGGACACGTCCGGCTGCACTACGGTGACGATGCGATCGAGGTGTGCGTCACCGACGACGGGCTCGGCGGCGCGGCGGCCGGGGACGGCCTCGGCCACGGCCTGGTCGGCATGCGCGAACGCGTCGCGCTCTTCGGCGGGACCGTCAGGACCGGCCCCGGAGCGGGCGGCGGCTTCGAGGTCGTGGCCCGGCTCCCCCTACGCGAAGGAGCACGCGCATGATCAGGGTGGTCTTGGTGGACGACCAGGAACTGGTGCGCGCCGGGTTCCGGATGGTCCTCGACGCGCAGGCCGACATCGAGGTGGTGGGCGAGGCCGGGGACGGCCTGCAGGCCGTGGACCTGCTGCGCCGCACCCGGGCCGACGTGGTCCTCATGGACGTGCGCATGCCGCGGATGGACGGCATCGCGGCCACCCGCCGGCTCGGCCCGGACGGGCCGAAAGTGATCATCCTGACCACGTTCGACCTGGACGAGTACGCGTTCTCGGCGCTCAAGGCCGGGGCCGGTGGATTCCTGCTCAAGGACGCCGGCCCGGTGCAGCTGATCGAGGCGATCCGGGCGGTGCACTCCGGTGACGCGGTCGTCGCGCCCAGCACGACCCGCCGGCTGCTCGACCGGTTCGCCCTCCACCTGCCGGACGAGGAACGGGCGCCCGACAAGGCCCTCGCGACGCTGACGGCGCGCGAGACCGAGGTGCTGCATCTGGTGGCGCGCGGGCTGTCGAACGCCGAGGTCGGGGCGCGCCTGTTCGTCTCCGAGGCGACGGTGAAGACGCATGTCGGTCGGATTCTGGCCAAACTGGGCTTGCGGGACCGGGTCCAGGCGGTCGTCTACGCATACGAGACCGGCCTCATCAAGAGCGGGCAAAACGACTACGAAGAGTAACAAGAGCATTACGCTTCATCACCGATACCGCGCGTGTCATTTACCTACCAGAAAGTAACTGCATAGCTACCGTATGTGGTGCCGGTGACGGATGCCGCCCACGAGGACGCGGACCGGAGGACTCCGGCCCCCCGCATACGGAGGATCACATGCTCAAGAAGCTCGCGGCGACCGGGGTGGCGGCGCTGGCCGCCGGCGGCGTGATGATGATGTCCGCACCTGCCTTCGCGGCCGGTGGCGGCGGTACGAGCGGGAAGCACAGCGTGCTGGGCGGCAACCAGATCATCATCCCGATCACGGCCCCGATCAACGTCTGCGGCAACGCCGTGGCGGTCATCGGCCTGGCGGGCGCCGGCTGCAAGGGCGGGGCGTCGGTCGGCGGCCATCACTGATCACCGGGCACGCCGCCCGCGTGCCCGCTGAGCCGGAGGCCGGAGCGCCGGAGTCCCCGAGGAGACTCCGGCGCTCCGGTCGTCGGTCCCCGCCCGGTCCAGGCGGAAGGCGGTACGTTACGCGTGGTGGACCGCCCGCCGAGCAGCGCCGGTTCGGGCCGCGGGTACTCTGGTCCCCGCACCGTCCGGTACCCCTGATGAGGACTGGAACGAATTGGACTCATACGCCATGCCTTCCGCCATGTCGCCCGAGGACCGGCCAGGCCGGCTGACGGTGGGCGTCGTGGGCGCGGGGCGGGTCGGCACCGCGCTCGGAGCCGCCCTGAACCTCGCCGGGCATCGCGTGGTGGCGGCCGCCGCGGTGTCCGACGTCTCCCGGGCGCGGGCCGTGGAACGCCTTCCCGGCGTCGCCCTGGTGACCCCGCAGGAGGTCGTGGCCGCCGCCGATCTGGTGCTGCTCACCGTGCCCGACGACGTGCTGCCCGATCTGGTCACCGGCCTGGTCGCGACCGAGGTCTCGGTCGCGGGCAAGCTGATCGCGCATGCCAGCGGCCGGCACGGCGTGACCGTGCTCGCCCCGGCCACCCGGGCCGGTGGGCTGCCGCTGGCGCTGCATCCCGTGATGACCTTCACCGGCCGCGCCGACGACGTGGACCGGCTGGCCGGCATCTCCTTCGGGATCACCTCGCCGGACCCGCTCCGGCCCGTGGCCGAGGCGCTGGTCATGGAGATGGGCGGCGAGCCGGTCTGGATAGCCGAGGACAAGCGCACCCTGTACCACGCGGCGCTGACCGGGGGTGCCAACCACCTGGTCACGCTGGTCGTGGAGTCGATGGACCTGCTGCGCACCATCGGGGTCGAGAATCCGGGCGGCATGCTGGGGCCGCTGCTCGGCGCCGCCCTCGACAACGCGCTGCGGCTCGGGATGTCCGGGCTGACCGGCCCGGTCGCACGCGGTGACGCGGGCACGATCGCCGAGCACATCGCCGAGCTCGGCCGCGTCTCGCCCGAAGGACTGCGGGCCTACGTCGCGCTGGCCCGGCTGACCGCCGACCGGGCCCTCGCGGCCGGACTGCTCAAGCCCGAGGACGCCGAGCGGCTGCTCGACGTGCTGGCGGACTGAAGGGAACCGACCCATGACAGTGGATGAGCGGACCGGTGCCGTGTTCCTCGCGGACGATCTGGACAAGCTCGCGGCGGCGCGGGCCCGGGCGCGCGCCGACGGGCGGCGGGTGGCGTTCGTGCCCACCATGGGAGCCCTGCACGAGGGACATCGCTCGCTGATCCGCCGGGCCCGGGAGCTGGGCGACGTGGTGTTCGTGAGCATCTTCGTCAACCCGCTGCAGTTCGGGCCGGGCGAGGACCTCGACCGCTACCCCCGGACGCTGGCGGCCGATCTGGCCGCCTGCGGTGAGGAGGGCGCCGAGGTCGTGTTCGTGCCGACCCGGAGCATGATCTATCCGACCGAGCCGGAGGTACGGGTCAGCTCGGGCCGGATGGGCACGATCGTCGAGGGTGCCTGCCGCCCGGGCCATTTCGACGGCGTCCTGACGGTCGTGATGAAGCTGTTCAACCTGGTGCAGCCCGACGTCGCGGTGTTCGGCGAGAAGGACGCCCAGCAGCTGGCCGTCATCCGCCGGATGGTCGCCGACCTCGGGGTGCCGGTGCGGGTCGTCGGCTGCCCGACGGTCCGCGAACCGGACGGGCTGGCGCTGTCCAGCCGCAACCGCTACCTGTCCGCCGCCGAGCGGGCGACCGGGCTGGCCCTGTCCCGGGCGCTGCGGGCCGGTTCGGAGGCCGCCCCCGCCGGCCCGCAGAAGGTCCTCCAGGCCGCGCGGGCCGTGCTCGACGAGGCGGTGCGGGCCGACCCGCCGCTGCGGCTCGACTATCTCGTGCTGGTCGACCAGGCCACCTTCACCGAGGTGACCGAGACCTGCACGGGCACCGCCGTCCTGGCCGTCGCCGGCCGGGTCGGTACCACCCATCTGATCGACAACATGATCATCGAGTTTTCCCCGGCTGACTGAATCCGCAGCCGTACGCGCGACGGGTGGGGCGACTCTCGCGAGCGTCCACACCCGGCCGCCGACCCCGAGGAGACCCGGATGTTCCGGACCATGTTCAAATCGAAGATCCACCGCTGCACGGTGACCCAGGCCGACCTGCACTACGTCGGCTCGGTCACCATCGACCAGGACCTCATGGACGCCGCGGACCTGCTGCCCGGCGAGCAGGTACAGATCGTCGACATCACCAACGGCGCCCGGCTGGAGACCTACGTCATCGAGGGACCGCGCGGCAGTGGTGTGATCGGAATCAACGGCGCGGCCGCCCATCTGGTCCACCCCGGCGATCTGGTGATCATCATCAGCTACGCGTCGATGAGCGACGCGGAGGCCCGGACGTTCCGGCCTGCCGTGGTCCATGTCGGCGCCTCCAACGAGATCATCGCCCTCGGGGCCGACCCGGCCGAGCCGGTGCGCGGCACCGCGGCGGTCCGCGGCGACCTCGTCCACTGAGCCCCCTCCGGCGGGGGCGGTGGCGCGAAAGCGGGCCCCACGGGGTTAATGTCAATATGACGAGAAATGCCACCCCCGAGGAGGGCACGTGAGCCCCACTCAGTTTTCCCTGCCCACGCGGCTGACCCCCGCGGAGCCCGGCTGGATCCGGGAGACCGACGTCGTCGTGATCGGCTCCGGCATCGCCGGGCTGGTCGCCGCACTCCGCATCGCCTCGATCCCGCTGGACGGCTCCGGATTCCCGGTCGGCGCGGGCTCCCCGAACGGCTCCGGGCCCGGGGCGAACCCCGGTTCGGCGAGCGGCTCCGGAGGCCGCTGCCGGGTGCTGCTGGTCACCAAGGCGCTGCTCGACGAGGGCTCCACGCGCTGGGCCCAGGGCGGCATCGCCGCCGCCCTGGCCCCGGACGACAGCCCGCAGGACCATCTGCGCGACACCCTCACCGCCGGTGCCGGGCTCTGCGACGTCGACGCCGTACGCGCGCTGGTGACCGAGGGGCCGGACGCCGTGCGGCGGCTGATGGAGCTCGGTGCCCGCTTCGACCAGGCCCCCGGTGGAGGTGTGGCGCTGACCCGCGAGGGCGGCCATCTCAAACGGCGCATCGCGCACGCCGGCGGGGACGCCACCGGCGCCGAGATCAGCCGGGCCCTGCTCGCCGCGCTCACCGACACGGCGCTTGCTGACACCGGGCTCACCGAGACGGCGCTCACCGGGGCCGGGGGCGGGGCGGGGAGCATCGAGGTCATCGAGCACGCGCTGGTGCTCGACCTGCTGCACTCCGCGGACGGCCGTGCGGCCGGGGTCACCCTGCACGTCATGGGGGAGGGCAGCCGGGACGGAGTGGGCGCCGTGCACGCCCGGGCCGTGGTGCTGGCCACCGGCGGCCTCGGTCAGGTGTTCGCCGCGACCACCAATCCCGAGGTCTCCACCGGCGACGGGGTGGCGCTGGCCCTGCGGGGCGGGGCCGCCGTCACCGACCTGGAGTTCGTACAGTTCCATCCCACCGTGTTCTGGCTGGGCGAGGGTGCCCGGGGCCAGCAGCCGCTGATCTCCGAGGCGGTCCGCGGCGAGGGCGCCCACCTCGTCGACGCCGACGGGGTCAGGTTCATGACCGGCCGGCACGAGCTCGCCGAGCTCGCCCCGCGCGACGTGGTAGCCAAGGGCATCATGGCCCGGATGCAGGAGACCGGGGCCTCGCACGTCTTCCTGGACGGGCGGCATCTCGGCGCGGCGACCTGGGAGCACCGGTTCCCGACCATCCTGGCCAGCTGCCGGGCGCACGGCGTGGACCCCGTCACCGAGCCGATCCCGGTCGTACCGGCCGCGCACTACGCCAGCGGCGGGGTCCGGACCGACCTGGCCGGCCGGACCTCGCTGCCCGGCCTCTACGCCTGCGGGGAGGTCGCCTGCACCGGGGTGCACGGCGCCAACCGGCTCGCGTCCAACTCGCTGCTGGAGGGCCTGGTCTTCGCCGAGCGCATCGCCGAGGCCATCCGTACCGACCCGCTCCCGGCCCGCCGCGGGCACGAGGCACGGCTCACCCCTGGGACCGGGGGGCTGCTCGATCCCGCCGTGCGCGAGGAGGTGCAACGGATCATGTCGGCGTACTCCGGCGTGCTGCGCAGCGCCGAGGGACTGGCCGTCGCGCGCAAGGAGCTCGCCGGGCTGGCGGCCCGCAGGACCCGTCAGCCGTGCGTGGAGGCGTGGGAGGCCACCAACCTGCACACGGTGGCCACCGCGATCGTCGCGGCCGCCCAGCTCCGCGAGGAGACCCGTGGCAGCCACTGGCGCGAGGACTTCCCCGACCGCGACGACCAGGCCTGGCTCGGCCACCTCGTCACCCGGCTCGGCGACGGGCTGACCACCGATTACACGCCCCTCACCCGGGTGCCCGCGGCCACGGCCCCCTGACCCGACCCCGGCACGATCACCACCCACCATCACCACTCGCCATCAACACCACGACAGCAAGGAGCATCACCATGACGCCGGAGCTGGAGCGGCGGCTGCGCGCGGCCGGCCTCGATCCACAGGCTGTGGAAGACCTGGTACGGGCGGCCCTGGCCGAGGACGGCGAGGTCGACGTCACCAGCGAGCCGATCATCACGGAGGCCACCGCGACCGCGGACTTCACCGCCCGCCAGGCGGGGGTGGTCGCCGGCGTCCCGGTGGCCGAGGTGGTCTTCGAACTGCTGGGCGTACGGGTCGTACGGGCGCACGTGGCCGATGGGGACGCCGTGACGGCCGGGCAGGTGCTGCTGACGGTCGAGGGGCCCACCCGGGCGCTGCTGCGCGCCGAGCGGACCGCCCTCAACCTGCTCACCCACCTGTCCGGGGTGGCGACGGCCACCCGGCGCTGGGTGGACGCCGTCGAGGGCACCAAGGCCCGGGTGCGCGACACCCGCAAGACGCTCCCGGGGCTGCGCCGCCTGCAGAAGTACGCCGTCCGGCAGGGCGGCGGGGTCAACCACCGGATGGGCCTCCAGGACGCCGCGCTGATCAAGGACAACCACGTCGCCGCCGCGGGCTCGGTGACCAAGGCCTACGAGGCGGTCCGCGCCCGCCACCCCGACCTGCACGTGCAGATCGAGTGCGACACCCTGGCTCAGGTGGAAGAGGCCCTCGCTGTGGGCGCCACCTCTATCCTGCTGGACAACATGAGCCCCGCCGAGATGACGCGGGCGGTCCGCCTGACCGCGGGGCGGGCGGAACTCGAGGCGAGCGGGGGGCTTACTGTGGACCGGGCCCGAGATGTGGCCGTGACCGGCGTCGACTATCTTGCCGTCGGCGCGCTGACACATTCGGCGTCCGCGCTCGACATCGGCCTTGACTTTCACTCCACGGCGGGGACCTGATGCTGCTCACCATCGACGTCGGCAACACCCACACCGTCCTCGGCCTGTTCGAGGGCGACGAGGTGATCGAACACTGGCGGATCAACACCGACGCGCGCCGTACCGCCGACGAGATCGCGGTGGTCCTGCAAGGACTCGTACAGCAGAGCCCGCTGCTGGCCGACACCGACATCAGCGGCATCGCCCTCTGCTCGACGGTGCCCTCCGTACTGCACGAGATGCGGGAGATGTGCCGCCGCTACTACGGCGACGTGGCCGCCGTCATCGTGGAGCCCGGTGTGAAGACCGGCGTGCCGGTACGGATGGACAACCCCAAGGAGGTCGGGTCCGACCGCATCGTCAACGCCCTGGCCGCCATCCACCTCTACGGCGGCCCCGCCCTGGTCGTCGACTTCGGCACCGCCACCACCTTCGACGCGATCTCCCCCAAGGGCGAGTACGTCGGCGGGGCCATCGCTCCCGGCATCGAGATCTCTGTGGACGCGCTGTCCAGCCGCGGCGCCCAGCTACACAAGATCGAGCTGGTCCGGCCCCGCAACGTGATCGCCAAGAACACCGTTGAGGCCCTGCAGTCCGGGATCATCTACGGCTTCGCTGGCCAGGTCGACGGCATCGTGGACCGGATGACCGAGGAGCTCACCGACAACCCCGACGACGTCACCGTCGTGGCCACCGGCGGCCTGGCCCCCCTCGTCCTGGACGAGGCGCGCAGCATCGACGTGTTCGAGCCCTGGCTGACCCTCATCGGCCTCCGCCTCATCTACGAACGCAACATCAGCGTGTCTGGTTAATTGCCTCGCTGTGTTCAATGGCCTCGCTGCGCTCGGCGGCTCGGGGCGCCTTTTTGGCGGTGCCTTCCCTCGTCGCGTGCTCGCTCGTTCCTCGCTGCGCGCGCTCCTCAGTCCAGCCCACGCCGCGCCCCTCGCGTGATGGATACCCTTTGAACCGTGAGTGACGAGATGTACGACGCATCGAGCAGGGCGGACGGTCCCGCCGTACCCTCGGGCGGCCCGCGGGACGGGCTCCCGGAGCAGATGCGGGTCCGGCGGGAGAAGCTCGACCGGATCCGCGCGAGCGGCATCGACCCCTACCCGGTCGGCTTCCCGCGGACGGCGACGATCAGTGAGGTACGCGAGCGCTACCCCGATCTCGAACCGGGGACCGAGACCGGCGACAAGGTCGGCGTCGCGGGCCGGGTCATGCTGATCCGCAACACCGGCAAGCTGTGTTTCGCCACCATCCGGGACGGCAGCGGCGACATCCAGATCATGCTGTCGCTGGCCAAGGCCGGCGAGGACGCGCTGGCCTCCTGGAAGCGCGACGTCGACCTCGGTGATCACATCGGGGTCGAGGGCGAGGTCATCACCTCCAGGCGCGGCGAGCTGTCGGTCATGGCGGACCGGTACGCGCTCACCTCCAAGTGCCTGCGCCCGCTGCCCGACAAGCACGCCGGGCTGACCGACCCCGAGGCCCGGGTACGCCAGCGCTACGTCGACCTCATCGTCAACGACGAGGCGCGCAAGATGGCCCGGGTGCGCAGCGACACCGTACGGGCGGTGCGCGACTTCTGGCACGAGGAGGGCTACCTCGAGGTCGAGACGCCCATGCTGCAGCCGATCCACGGAGGCGCGGCGGCCCGGCCGTTCCGGACCCACATCAACGCCTACGACATGGAGCTCTATCTGCGGATCGCGATCGAGCTCTACCTCAAGCGGCTGGTCGTCGGGGGCATCGAGAAGGTCTTCGAGATCAACCGGAACTTCCGCAACGAGGGCGCGGACTCCACGCACAACCCCGAGTTCACCATGCTCGAGGCCTACGGGACCTACCTCGACTACAACGACATGGCCGACCTGACCCAGCGGATGTACCAGAAGGCCGTGGTGGCCGCGCTGGGCACGTCGGTGGTCGTGCACGAGGGCCAGGAGTACGACCTGGGGCTGCCCGAGTGGCCGCGGATCACCCTGTACGGCGCGGTCTCGGAGGCGCTGGGCGAGGAGGTCACGCCGCACACGCCGATCGAGGCGGTGCGCAAGCAGGCCGACGCCCGGGAGATCCACTGGAAGCCCACCTGGGGCCAGGGCAAGATCGTTCAGGAGATCTTCGAGGAGCTCGTCGAGCACACGCTGCGGCAGCCCACGTTCGTCATGGACTACCCGCTGGAGACCTCGCCGCTCACCCGGCAGCACCGGACCGAGCCCCTGCTCACCGAGAAGTGGGACCTCATCGGGTTCGGCACCGAGCTGGGCACCGCCTACTCCGAGCTGGTCGACCCCGTCGAGCAGCGCCGCCGGCTCACCGAGCAGTCGCTGCTGGCGGCCGGCGGGGACCCCGAGGCCATGCAGCTGGACGAGGACTTCCTGCGCGCCCTGGAATACGCGATGCCCCCCACCGGCGGCATGGGCGCGGGCATCGACCGGATGATCATGGCCTTCACCGGCAAGAACATCCGCGAGACCATCCTCTTCCCGCTGGTCAAGCCCGAATAACCCAGCCCTGACCCATCCCGCCCAGACTGCAACCACCCACCCCCGTCCCACCCACAACCCATCCCGTTTTCGTGATCATGCAATCAATCGTCGGTTGGTTTTCGTCCGCGTCTAGCGGCGACGTTTGTCGATGAGTTTGAGCAACACCCCTGATCCTCGGGTTGCCGTGTTCACGAGTTTCAGCAACACCTCGGGGCTTGCGGTGGGCGTATCTGCTGTGTCACCCACCGTGAGGGGGCTCGGATGGTGCGGCAGTCCAAGACCGAGCTGTACGCGGCCATCCGCCGCGATGTGCGGGACGGGCTGTCGATCCGGGCGGTGATGCGCAAGCACGGCGTCTCGCACCCGACGGTGCGTCAGGCGCTGGACTCGGCGTGGCCGAAGCCGCGCAAGAAGATGGAGCCGGGCTTCTATAGCGAGTGGGGGCCGAAGCGGCCCCAGGCGATGACTGCCGCTGCGATCAGCAGTACCGCGTTGAGTGCGATCGCTGTGGACTCTTTGCGTCGCAAGTGGGTGAGCGCGGCCAGCGCCATCAGCAGAGCCAGGCCAGTGGCCGCCAGTGGGGTGAGGATCGGGGTGAGGCCGGTGGCGGCGGGCAGGATGAGTCCGAGCGCGCCGACCAGTTCGGCGAGCCCGATGAAGCGGACGGCGTGGGTGGAGAAGTCGGCCGTCCAGGGCAGCTTGGGTTCGAGCTTGTCCACGGGCTGGGTCGAGGTCATCACGCCCGCGGCGCCGAACAGCGCTGCGAGTGCCGCTTGCAGAATCCACAACAGCAGGTTCATGTCTGGGTTTCCTCATCGTTCAGGGGGTTCAGAGAGGCGGGAACACCGGATGGTGGCGTTCGGGAGGGGGCTGGAGCCGGTCGCCGGCCCCCGTGTGGCGCGGCTTGACGATTGCGGGCCATGAATCGTCGTGCCCGTCTGCGCCCAGGGTCGGCCGCTGACGTCGGCCCCGCGGTGCAGCCGCACTGTGCAGCAGGTCGCGAACCACCGTCCAGCCGTTGTCTTGTGAGCCGACGTGGCGCGCGTGATGCCGGCCGGCGTCCGCCCGCAGCTACGGCGGGCTCGTGGCCTCGGGAGAACACCAGCCGGGTGATGCCTCCTAGGGGTTGCGGCGCAGCGTGAACCAGAAGGTGGGCACCGGGTTTGTGCCGGGTGTGGCGTCGGCCAGCTCCCAGTCGGCGAACCTGGCGCGCAGCTCGTCGGCGGTGACGCCGGAGATCGGGTCGTCGAACGCCTCGGGGCCGTACCCGAACATCAGCAGCCGTGCGCCGGAGGCGGCGCGGTGGGTGAGTCCGGCGGCGTAGGCGTCGCGGCGGTGCGGCGGGATGCCGCAATAGCAGCTCAGGTCGAAGAACAGGTCGTAGGGGCCGGGGGCGTCCAGGTCATCGAGCCGGGTGGCGTCCCCGCACAGCAGCCGTACCGCCTTTCCCGCCGCGGCGGCCTTGGCCCGGGCCTGATCGACCGCCCGATCGATCAGATCGACGGCCACGACGTCCCAGCCATGCCGGGCCAGATAGACGGCGTTGGTTCCGGTGCCGCAGCCGAGTTCGAGGGCGCGGCCGGGTGGCAGCGCGCCGTGCCCCTCGACCAGGGCGACCAGCTCGGGCGGCGTCACATCGGTGTCCCATGGCGGCTTGCCGGCGCGGTAGTAGCCCTCCAGTTCGCGGCGGACGGCCTGTTCCTGGTCGTGCTCCGTACGGATCTGGTCCGCGTCCGGTCGCTGAGCGGTGTTCGCCTGGTCCATGGTTTCCTCCAGAGAAACTAGAGTTGCTCTCTAGTGTTGAACTCTAGATATAGACTCGTGGCATGGACACTGTCAAACGGCCGGACAAGCGGGCCGAGCGCTCACGCCGCACCCGCGAGAAAGTCATCCAGGCGGCGCGGGAGTTGTTCCTCGCGCAGGGCTACGGGGCGACGAGCCTGCAGGAGGTCGCCGACCGGGCGGGCGTGGCCGTGCAGACGATCTACTTCGTCTTCGGCAACAAGCGCACGCTGTTCAAGGACGTCGTCGACTCGTCCATCGCCGGTGACACCGAACCGGTGGCCACCATGGACCGCGAATGGTTCCGCGCCGCATGCGCCGCGCCCACCGCGGCCGACCAGCTGCGCGCGCACGTCCGCGGCACCCACGAGATCCTGGGCCGGGTGGCCCCGATCATGCCGCTGATCGCGGCCGCCGCGGCCACCGACCCGCAGATCGCCGCGCAGTGGCCCGACGGTCCCGATCCGCGCTACACCGTGCAGCACGCCGCGGCCCAGACACTGGCCGGCAAGCCCGGCGTCCGTCCCGACGTCTCCGTCGCGACGGCCGCCGACCTGCTGTTCGGGCTGCTCAGCCCACAGCTGTACCTGCTCTTCGTCCAGGACCGCGGCTGGTCGCCGAACAGGTGGGAAGAGTGGGCCTACGCCACGTTGACCGCCCAACTCTGCACCGCCCCTGCGGAAGGCTCGGGCTGCCCGGACAGCCTTGGCCAGGACGACCATGCTCCAGAACCGTGATTCCTCGCCCGGCGCTGCCACAGCCAAGACAGCCGACCCAGTGCCCCATCCACGTCAGAGGATGCGGCGCAGGACGGGCCCCTGGGATCGCAGGCCTACCCTGCGACCGGGGTCACGTTCGGGAGAAGAGGGCCTTCACCTATCCATCGACACTTCACCGTCGCTGAACCTCATCGACATCGCCGTCCACGCGAACCCGCAACCGTCGCTCAAACCAACGCACAAACGTTGCTGCATCTCACGGCCGCAACCAGTCGGTTGATTGCATGATCACGAAGGGTATGCGTGATCACGGAGGGGTGGCGTGATCACGGACGGGGGCAGGGGATGGTCAGGGGATGTGGACGGGCAGGGCGGCCAGGCCGCGCAGGACGAGGTTGTCGCGGTAGGCGAGGGCCCGGCCGGTCAGGGTCACCTCGCGGCGGAAGAGCCGGGTGAGCGCGATCTCGCCCTCCAGGCGGGCCAGCGGGGCGCCCAGGCAGAAATGGATGCCCAGCCCGAAGGACAGGTGCCCGGACGGCGGCCGGCGCAGGTCGAGCCGGTCGGGATCGGGGAAGACCGCGGGATCGCGGTTGGCGGCCCCGGTGAGCAGCAGCACCAGCTCGCCGCGCTTGACGGTGGCCCCGGCCAGCTCGATGTCCTCGAGGGCCGCCCGCAGGGTCAGCTGCACCGGCGGGTCGTACCGCAGCAGTTCCTCGACGGCCTCGGAGGCCGCCTCCGGGTGCGCCCGCATCCAGGCCAGCTGGGCGGGGTGGCGCAGCAGGGCCAGCGCCCCGTTGCCGATCAGGTTGACGGTCGTCTCATGGCCCGCGACGAGCAGCAGGACGCAGGTGGCGAGGAGTTCCTCCTCGGTCAGCGCGTCCCCGCCGTCGGACACGGCGACCAGGGCGCTCAGCAGGTCGTCACGCGGGTCGGCCCGCCGCAGCGCGCTCAGCTCCCGGAAGTAGGCCGCGAACTCCAGCCGGGCCTGGTCGCGCTCGGCGATGTCGGTCGCGGGCAGCAGGAAGCCGGGATCGAGCCCGCGGGCCAGTGCCTGCGACCAGCGCCTGAACCGGTCCCGGTCCTCCGGCGGCACGCCGAGCAGCTCACTGATGAGGATCACCGGCAGCGGGTAGGCCAGCGTGGCGATCAGATCGACCTCGCCGGAGGCACCGGCCAGCAACTCGTCCACCAGCTGCTCGATCCGGGGCCGCAGCCGCTCGATCAGGCGGGCCGTGAAGGCCTTGCTGACCAGCCGCCGCAGCCGGGTGTGGTCGGGCGGGTCCAGGGTCAGGAACGACCGCCTGGCGGCCTGCCGGCCCCGCCAGCTGTCGCCGTCGTCCGGCTGGTGACCGAACCGCGGGTCGCGCAGGACCCGCTGGCACAGCTCGTACGACGTCGTCACCCACAGGCCGTAGGGCGTGTGCTGCAGGGGGCCGGCGGCGCTCAGCCTGCGGTACTGCGCGTAGGGGTCGGCGTGGAAGGCCCGGTGAAAGGGGTCGAACCCCAGGATCGCCAGCGCATCCGGCTGTACGTCTGCACTCATCTCAGTTGACAGTCAGTCAAATAGCCCGCGTGATGTCAATGGCCTGGAGCTCACCGGCGTGCACCTCACCCGCCTGCACCTCACCGGTCTGGATCTCGCCGGCCTGGACCTCACAGGCCTGGATCGCACTGGAGGCTCAGGTGGATTCGCGGACCACCAGCTCGGGGGCGAGCGTCAGATGACGGTGCCGGTGCTCCTCGCGCTGGGCGATCTCGTTGAGCGCCAGCTCGGCGGCGGTCCAGCCCAGCTCGTGCAGGGGCAGCCGCACCGTGGTGAGCGGGACCGCGGCGGTGGAGGCCAGCTCGAGGTCGTCGTAGCCGACGACCGCGATCTCTCCGGGGATCTTGACCCCGAGCCGCAGCAGCTCGTTCACCATCCCGATGGCCAGGAGGTCGTTGGCGCAGAAGACGGCCGAGGGCGGGGTGGCCCGCTCCAGCAGCCTGCGTGCCGCCAGCTTCCCCTCGGTGGCGGTCATGGCGGGTCGGGGCACGTGGAGGAGCTCTCCCGGCCTTCCACGGCGTTCCTGGACGGTGGCGCGGTGCAGGGTGCGCTCGGCTCCCAGCCGGCGCTGGCGGCAGGACTCCAGCTCGGGTGCGCCGGTCACCAGGGCGATGCGGTGGTGGCCACGGGAGAGCAGGTGCGAGACCGCCAGCTCACCCCCCGCGATGTGATCGACGCGGACCGAGCAGAGCCCGGCCAGCGTCCGGTCGATCAGGACGACGGCCATGCCGCGCCGCTGGAGGCGGGCAATCCGCCCGGCGGGCAGGCCGGTCGGGGTGATCAGCACTCCGGAGGCCCGCTGCTCCTCCAGCAGGTCCAGGCAGCGGCTCTCCCTGTCGGCCGAGCCCCCGCCGGCGCACCAGAGCGCGTCGAACCCGTCGGCGTGCATCGCGGCCTCGGCGCCGCGGGCCAGCTCACTGTGGCGGGGGTCGCCGATGTCGCCGACCACCACCCCGAGCGTGCGGCCGCGCACGGGCCGCCCGCCCGCGTCCGCCGGCCCCTGGCGGAGCCGCCGGGCCGACTCGTTGCGGATGAATCCCAGTTCGTCGATCACCGAGCGCACCCGGGTACGGGTTGCTTCGGCCACCAGATCTGGCCGGTTTAGGACATTCGAAACTGTCCCAACTGAGACTCCCGCGCGTTTTGCAACCTCGCGGATACTGGTCCGCGCCAACTCGCTTCCCACCCGCACTCCATAGGGTTTCCGCAGGTCGCCGACGTGTGGCCGGAGACCTGGGATGCGGTATGTAACTGATCGCCATGTTAGGTGCACGCATCGTTATCTTTGTGCGCTTGACGGTCCGGATCCGGCCGCCTAGCGTTCCGGACCGAAGCGTAGCTTGAAACGATTCACGTCCCATTCGCGGACCAAGCACGCGAAGACGTGAAGGGATGGGTGAAAGGGGGCAGCATCATGACCCATCCCGGGCACGAGACCACCATCCCCGGTGCCGCCGGGGCATTTCGCGTGTCGGGGACCTACCCGGGGGGCCCTTCCCCCCTGGCGGACCCCAGTGCCTTTAGAGCCTCGCCTCCGATCGCGTCAACGAGTGAATCGTTACTGGGAGTTCCCCCATCGCGCCCGGCAAACGACACACCGGCCGACATCGGCCAAGAGCACATGGCGGTAGCCCCACCCCGGACCACCGGGGCTCCCGGCCTGACGCAGCCGCCAGCCACATCCCCGCGGTCATCACCACGGACGAGGGAGGACGGAGTGGAACAGGCCACGCTCATGCGCCGTGGCACTGACGAACCTCGACTATGTGAGGAGGATCTGAAACTGCTCGCCCAGATCGCGAGCGGTGTGACCGCGGACGTCGCGGCGCGCAAACTGGAACTGAGTGCACGAACACTGAGACGGCGATTGCGGGCCATCTGCGATCGTCTCGAGGTGAACACCCCCATCGAGGCCGTGGTCTGGGCCGCGCGGAGACAGCTCATCTGAGCCTCCGACAGGCTCGTCTCCCATCCGGCGGGGAGACGGCCTCGGCGGTGACGCTCGTGCGGAGCGGGCTCAGGCGACCCGTACCCCACCGGCGAACGGCCGGCCGGCCAGCGGGGCCATCCTGACGACGTCTCCCGTGTGCGGTGCGTGCACCATCATGCCGTTACCGACGTACATCCCCATGTGGTGCAGGTCGGCGTAGAAGAACACCAGGTCCCCGGGCTGCAACTGCGAGATCGACGAGATGTGCGTCCCCGAGTTCCACTGGCTGCCGGTGTAGTGCGGCAGGTTGATGCCCACCTTCCCGTAGGCCCACATGGTCAGCCCGGAGCAGTCGAAGGTGCTCGGCCCCGCGGCCCCCCAGACGTAGGGCTTGCCCCGCTGCGCGAGGGCCAGCGCCAGGGCCCGCTGGGCCTTGCTCGATCCACCGACGATCGGCGGCAGGTCGGCGAGCTGGGTCGGGTCCTTCTTCGCGATCTTGTCGCGGATGCCGCCGTACAGGTCCGAGAGCTTCTTCTTGCGCTGGTCCAGCTGGCTCTGCAGGGTCTTGACCTGGTTGGCACGGTCCTGTGCGGCCTTGTGCGCCCGGACGGCGCCCTGCATCGCCTGGGCGAGCGTCTGGACCTTGGTCCCGTCCTGGGCGGCGAAGTAGTTCAGCGTGGAGGCCTGGTCGAGCATCGCCTGCGGGTCCTTGGCGGTGGCGAACGCCACCGAGGGGTCCACCCCGCCGTTCATGTAGCTCGTGGCGGCGAGCTGGCCGACCCGCTGCTGCACGGTCTGCAGCGCGGCGTCCTGCCGCTTGGCGTTGTCCTGGGCGACTTTGGCGGCCCGGGTGGCCTGCTGGTAGCGCACCTTGAGGCCGTTGTACTGCTCGGTGAGCTGCTCCATCTGGTCGTGCAGCTTGGAAGCCTGACCCTTCAGGTCCTTGATGCTCTCCGGTGGCGGCTTCGGCTTGGCGTGGCCGGCCGTGACGGGAAGGACCAACGAGATCGCACAGAAGGCACCGACGACGGCACCGACCCGGGTGCGGAAACGCGGGGGCCGGTGATGGCCACCCGATTCCGTAGCTGGGCGTGCAGGCTCCACAAAAGCTCCTCTCCTCGTCCGCCTACCGGGTTAGCTGTCGGGTTCGGGCCGGAGTTAGCCCTACCGCTGGACGCGACCGGTGCGGGGAACACCGGAGGCGCTGTCACGGATTCACCCCAGGGAAGGTGGGTCCCCGGCTCCCAGGACGCTGGGTGCGCCCCCTGGACTCGGCGGGTCCGCAATCTCGAGAGCGACTGCGGACATCAGCGTCGGACATTAACGGAGTCTGGCGTGGATGCCAACCGGAACATGCGAACTCGCAGGTGGAAGCAGTTCAGTGATCAAGGGGTGCTGATAACGAAACCGTCCTGTGATGGGATCGGCCGCCCCCTCGGGCTCATCCGGGCTCATCCGGGCTCCGGGGCGAAGGCCGGTCACCGGACCCAATACCCTCGGGTGATTGTGGACTTCACCATCAGGCGGGCCCGGACCGCAGATGTTCGCTCGATACGGCGGCTGGTCGGTATGCAGTCCGGACAGGGCCGCCGGCTGCTCGCCAAGAGCACGGTGACGCTGTACGAGGACGTCCAGGAGTTCTGGGTGGCGGTGGACGCCGAAGACCGCCTCGTGGGCTGTGGGGCCTTGCACATCATGTGGGAGGATTTGGCGGAAGTCCGTACCGTCACGGTCGATCCCGCCTCCAGGGGACACGGGGTGGGGCACCATATCGTCGGCCGGCTTCTGGAGACCGCACGAGAACTGGGTGTGCGCCGCGTGTTCTGTCTGACCTTCGAGGTGGAGTTCTTCGCGCGGCACGGCTTCCAGCCGATCTTGGGGACTCCGGTTTCCCCCGAGGTGTATGAAGAGCTTCTCCGCTCTTATGACGAAGGCGTCGCGGAGTTTCTGGACCTCGACCGGGTCAAGCCGAACACGCTTGGCAACACCCGAATGCTGCTCCGTCTGGAGGAGACACAACTGTGAGCCAAACCCCCTATGGCGGGCCGTACCCCCCAGAGCGGTCGGGTCCGTCTTCTTATGGGCAGCAGCCCTATGGAAATCAGCCCTACGGGCAGCCCTCGTACGACTCCTACGACGGCGGCTATGTACACGTGCCTTCGGAGGCGGCAGATCTCCCGCTGGCGTCGATCTGGCGCCGTGCCGGGGCCCGGCTCGCCGATGCCGGACTGACCTGGGCCGCCGGTTTCGCAGTCGTGTTTCCCATCACGCTCGGCGCCATCGGGGTTCAGAAGGAGGGCGATCCCTGGTCGACCCCGATTCTGGTGACGACCTTCATCGTCATGTCCGTTCTTCCGTTCATCTATGAAGCGGTCCTGCTGACCATGTCCGGGCAGACGCTCGGCAAGCGGCTGCTCGGACTGAGCGTGGTGGACGTCGATCCGGCGGGTGAGCCGATCGGCATGACCAAGGCCGTCTGGCGATCCGCGATCAACAATGTCGTTTATCAGCTCGGCATTTTCTTCTTCCTGCTGATCGGTGTGGCCACGCCCTTCGTCTACGCCCTGCTGGGCATCTTCTTCGCCGCCATCGGCGTGCTGGTGTCCTACCTCTGGGCGATCTGGGACCAGCCGCTGCACCAGGCGCTGCACGACAGGTTCGCCGGCACGGTCGTCATCGACGACCGGGTCGAGTACGAAGAGGAGTAGGCGGCGATGGCCGCCGGCCCGCGGGACGGGGCACCGGCGGAGCCCGCGCAACGGCTGGTCGCGCGGATCATCGACACCCTGCTGGTCGCCCTGCCGGTGGTGCTGGTCACGCGGGCCACGCTGCCCCGCGTGACCGCGGAGATCGTGGCCTCGGTCGGGCTGGCGTTCCTGCTGGTCGTCTACGACTCAGTCCAGCACGCCCGCTGGGGGCAGACCGTGGGCAAGCGGCTCACCGGGATCCGGGTGGTCTCGGTGCCGGCGGAGGGGACCGGCGGTGCGCCCGGCCGCCCGCGCCCGGCCCAGGCGCTGCTGCGCGCCGCGGTGTACGCCGTGCCGATCGCCGCGCGGTCCGTGCCCGTCCTGGGCGCGATCGCCGGCATCTTCTGGGTGACGAATGCCGGCCTGCTTCTGGAACGGCCGCGCCGGCAGGCCTTGCACGACCGGATCGCCGGTACCGCCGTGGTGTCCATCCGCAATTGACCATCCCGGACGGTATGGGTTCCCCTTGGTGGAACTTTTGGGCCTTTTTTGCCTAGCGGGGGCAACGGATTTCGTTGCCGCAGACCAAGACGTCAACCCTTGACATGCCATCCGTCCATGAGCCACATGGCTCTTCGCCCCATACGCATTCCGTGGCAGGTAACCGCTTAGCGCCGTTACGTCAGGGTTAATCGGGGATCGGGTGGTGACCGTTGGCCGCCCCTAAGCCGCCCGGGCGGGCCCGGTATTTCGACGTCCGATGCCGTGAATCCGGTACGTGGAGCGCCTCCTGAGGGGTGGTGCCGAATAGGGGACTGTTGGACCCGCGCTCCAACACAGGCCGGATTGCACTTGCAGAGCGCCCTTCGACCGGTGATTACGCTGCGTAACGGGTACTTCGGGAGTAACTCTTGGTGGGTGTTGAATTGTCATCAGCAAGAGACGGGGTATATCTTTGTCAACCGAATGTAGTTTGCTCCGGCGAAAGGTCTGTCCCCATGGCACGCAAGGTTCAAGTGCTTCTCGTCGACGACCTCGACGGTGGCGAGGCGGACGAGACCGTGTCGTTCTCCCTCGATGGCGCCACCTATGAGATCGATCTCAGCAGCGCCAACGCAAAGAAGCTGCGCGATTCACTGCAGCCGTTCGTAGACCACGCGCAGAAGGCGAGCGCCGGCCGGCGCCGTGGCGCGACCCGCACCCGCGGCGCGTCCAGCCGGGAGCGCAGCGCGGACATCCGCGCCTGGGCCAAGCAGCGCGGCATCAAGGTCAACGAGCGCGGCCGCATCCCCGCCTCCGTGGTCGAGCAGTATGAGGCTGCGCACTAACTGGCGGAGTGCGAGGTTCAGGGAGTGGTCTTCCCGTTTGACTCGTCGTTGAGAGTTGATGATCGGCCCGTCGTCCGGGAAAGGGTGGCGGGCCGTTCGCTTGTGGCGTAGAGCGCCCGGCCGGTCGTTTCCAGGGACGGGGTTTCGCCCCCATGGCAAGGCCTCACCTCGCTCGTTGGTGTGCTCGAGTGAGTTCCCGTCACCGGGGCGTACGGTAAAAGCGCCGTTCGCTTGGGGCGTAGCGGGAACACTACGGCCCGATGCGGTAGTTGGATGAGGATGAACAGCCCTAGGCGGGGAACGTCTCTCGGTGGGAGTGCACCGGGGCGGCCTCCTCGTGGCGGGCTAGCATGCGGAAGGACAGGGCCGGACATCCCGGATCTTGACCGACCGCTCTGTGAGGAGCGACGAGATGTTCGAGAGGTTTACCGACCGCGCGCGGCGGGTTGTCGTCCTGGCTCAAGAAGAGGCCCGGATGCTCAACCACAACTACATCGGCACCGAGCACATCCTCCTGGGCTTGATACACGAGGGTGAAGGTGTTGCGGCCAAGGCTCTGGAGAGTCTGGGCATCAGCCTCGAGGCCGTACGCCAGCAGGTCGAAGAGATCATTGGTCAGGGGCAGCAGGCGCCGTCCGGTCATATCCCGTTCACTCCGCGGGCCAAGAAGGTACTTGAGCTTTCACTTCGGGAGGCTCTGCAGCTCGGCCACAACTACATCGGCACCGAGCACATCCTTCTGGGTCTTATCCGCGAGGGTGAGGGCGTGGCCGCCCAGGTGCTGGTCAAGCTGGGTGCTGATCTCAACAGAGTGCGCCAGCAGGTCATCCAGTTGCTGCACGGCTACCAGGGCAAGGAGCCGGCCGCCTCCGGCGGGACGTCGGAGTCCGCTCCCTCCACGTCGCTCGTGCTCGACCAGTTCGGCCGCAACCTGACCCAGGCCGCCCGCGAGGGCAAGCTCGACCCGGTGATCGGCCGGGACAAGGAGATCGAGCGGGTAATGCAGGTGCTGTCCCGGCGCACCAAGAACAACCCCGTCCTGGTCGGTGAGCCCGGCGTCGGTAAGACGGCCGTGGTCGAGGGCCTTGCCCAGAAGATCGTCAAGGGCGAGGTGCCCGAGACGCTCAAGGACAAGCAGCTCTACACCCTGGACCTGGGCGCCCTGGTGGCGGGCAGCCGCTACCGCGGTGACTTCGAGGAACGGCTGAAGAAGGTCCTCAAGGAGATCCGCACCCGCGGCGACATCATCCTGTTCATCGACGAGCTGCACACCCTGGTCGGGGCGGGCGCCGCCGAGGGCGCCATCGACGCCGCATCGATCCTCAAGCCCATGCTGGCCCGCGGTGAGCTGCAGACCATCGGTGCCACCACTCTCGACGAGTACCGCAAGCACCTGGAGAAGGACGCCGCGCTCGAGCGCCGGTTCCAGCCGATCCAGGTCGCCGAGCCGTCGCTCAGCCACACCATCGAGATCCTCAAGGGTCTCCGCGACCGCTACGAGGCGCACCACCGGGTCTCCATCACCGATGGCGCCCTGGTCGCGGCCGCCCAGCTGGCGGACCGCTACATCAGCGACCGGTTCCTGCCCGACAAGGCCATCGACCTCATCGACGAGGCCGGTTCGCGCATGCGCATCCGCCGCATGACGGCGCCGCCGGACCTCCGCGAGTTCGACGAGAAGATCGCCGATGTGCGTCGGGAGAAGGAATCCGCGATCGACGCGCAGGACTTCGAGAAGGCCGCGGCGCTGCGGGACAAGGAAAAGCAGCTTCTCGGCCAGAAGGCACAGCGCGAGAAGGAATGGAAGGCCGGCGACATGGACGTCGTCGCCGAGGTGACCGAGGAACTGATCGCCGAAGTCCTCGCCACCGCCACCGGCATTCCGGTCTTCAAGCTCACCGAGGAGGAGACCACCCGGCTGCTCCGCATGGAGGGCGAGCTGCACCGGCGGGTCATCGGGCAGGAGGACGCCATCAAGGCGCTCTCCCAGTCCATCCGGCGTACCCGCGCCGGTCTGAAGGACCCCAAGCGGCCCGGTGGTTCGTTCATCTTCGCCGGCCCGTCCGGCGTCGGAAAGACCGAGCTGTCCAAGACGCTCGCCGAATTCCTGTTCGGCGACGAGGACGCGCTGATCCAGCTCGACATGAGCGAGTACATGGAGAAGCACACCGTCAGCCGGCTGTTCGGTTCTCCCCCCGGCTACGTCGGTTACGAGGAAGGCGGCCAGCTCACCGAGAAGGTGCGCCGTAAGCCGTTCTCCGTCGTGCTGTTCGACGAGATCGAGAAGGCACACCCGGATATCTTCAACTCGCTGCTGCAGATCCTGGAGGACGGTCGGCTGACCGACGCCCAGGGCCGGGTCGTGGACTTCAAGAACACCGTCATCATCATGACGACGAACCTCGGCACCAGGGACATCTCCAAGGGCCTGTCGATCGGTTTCGCCGCCCAGAACAACGAGCAGGGCGACTACGACCGGATGAAGGCGAAGGTCAAGGAGGAGCTCAAGCAGCACTTCCGGCCGGAGTTCCTCAACCGTGTCGACGACACCGTGGTCTTCCACCAGCTCACCCCGAAGGAGATCATCCAGATCGTGGATCTGATGATCGCCAAGCTGGACGAGCGGCTGAAGGACCGGGACATGGGCCTGGAGCTGCGTCAGGAGGCCAAGGACCTGCTGGCCGAGCGCGGCTACGACCCGGTGCTGGGCGCCCGGCCGCTGCGCCGCACGATCCAGCGGGAGATCGAGGACAGCCTGTCCGAGAAGATCCTGTACGGCGAGCTCAAGTCGGGTCAGATCATCATCGTCGGCGTCGAGGGTCAGGGCGAGACGGCCAAGTTCACCTTCCAGGGTGTGCCGAAGCCGTCGACCGTGCCGGACACCCCGCTGCCGGTCGAGGGCGAGCCGGTCAACTTCAAGAAGGACTGACCGGTCCCGGCGGTTCAACGTGACGAGGGGCCCGCACCATCCGGTGCGGGCCCCTCGCGTGTTCCCCGCCCTTTCCGGGTCCGGGGGCACGGTCGTGTCCTGGGGGCGCGGCTCGGCCCGGAGGCGGGGCGTGGAAGGGTGGTGAGCCGGTCGGCTGAGGGAAGGTGCGAGGACGTGCGACGCAGGCTCCGTACGGCCGCGGCGCTGCTGCCGTGGGCGGCGCTGCTCGTCGCGTGCGGGCAGGCGGGAGCCGCTCCGAGCGCGGGGCGGTCCACCGCCGTGCCGCCGCCGGTCGCCTCTTCCACGGGGAGCGCCGCCCCGGCGGGCACCGCCTCCGCCCCGGCGGACGGGGCGAGCCCCGGCGCCACGCCGCCTCGAGGCAAGCCCCGCACCGGCCCTCTCGCCGGCAAGGTGATCACGGTGGATCCCGGGCACAACGGCGCCAACGGCGCCCACCCGGAGATCATCAACCGGCTCGTGCCGGCCGGCCCCTCCCGGAAGCCGTGCAACACCACCGGGACCGCCACCGACGCGGGCTACTCCGAGCACGCCTACACCTTCGATGTGGGCACCCGGCTGGCCGCGATCCTCCGGGCGCGGGGGGCCACCGTGGTGCTGACCCGCCCGAACGACCATGGTGTGGGCCCCTGCGTCGACCAGCGCGCGGCCATCGCCAACAAGGCGCACTCCGACGCGGCGCTGTCCATCCACGCGGACGGCGCGCCCGCGCGCGATCATGGCTTCCACGTCATCGTGCCGGCCCCGATCCCGGGCTACACCGGGCCGATCGTCGGGCCGTCGCGGCGGCTCGGCGACGCCGTCCGGGACGCCTTCCACTCCGGCACCGGCCAGCCGTACTCGAACTATGTCGGCCGCCGGGGCCTCGACGTCCGCGACGACCTCGGCGGTCTCAACCTGGCCAGGGTGCCCGCGGTGTTCATCGAGTGCGGCAACATGCACAACCGCGCGGACGCCGCCCGGCTGTCGGACCCCGCCTGGCGGCAGCGGGCGGCCCAGGCCCTGGCCGCCGGGCTGACCGCCTACCTCACTCGCTGACCCGGACCGATTCGCTGACCGGCATCGACTCGCCGGGCGGCACCGGCTCATTCGCCAGGACGGGCTCGCCGACCGGGACCTGCGACGCCGTCCAGGTGAGCGCGGTGCCGTGGTGCTCGGTGAAGCCCAGCGCGCGGTAGAGCGCCTCGCCGTCCGGGCTGGCGTGCAGGTCGATCCGGCGGACCTCGTGAGCGTGGAACCAGGCGAGCAGCTCGGTCATGATCGCCCGCGCGTGGCCCTGGCGCCGATGCCCCGGATCGGTGACCATGCCGGAGATGTGGCCCCACCGGCCGTTGGGCGTACGCGGTCCGGGAAGCCGCTGGTCGATCACTCCGACGCCGGAGGCGGCCAGGCCCGCCCGGCCGTCCCCGACTTGGCCGTCCCCGACCTGGTCATCCCCGACCTGGCCGTCACCGCAGATGTGGCCGTCCCCGACCTGGCCGTCCCCGACCTGGCCGTCACCGCAGATGTGGCCGTCCACGACGAACACGCCATGGAGTCGCCGCCGATCAGTTCCTCGAGGGTGCGAGCGGCCGCCTCTCGCCACTCGGCCGGCCCGGCCGCCTCCCGCCCCAGGGCCGAGAACAGCAGCGCGCGATGGCGTACGAGCTCGGGAATGTCGTCGGTGGTGGCAGGTCGTACGGCGGACATGCCCAGAACTCTAGATAGTGCTCGGCAGCGCCGACCAGTCGATGATCAAGAAGGCGCCGACGATGATCATTCCGGCGCCGGACAGGCGGCTGACGGCGCGTGCGGCGGCCGGCCGGGAGTGCAGGATGGATCGCGCCACCGAGCCGAGGGCGAGGTAGAACACGGCGCAGGTGGACACGAAGACCAGGCCGAGTGCGCTCATCTGGACGGCGAGCGGCCAGGTACGGCCGGGGCTGGTGAACTGCGGCAGCAGGGCGAGGAAGATCAGCAGGCCCTTGGGGTTGAGTCCGCTGACCCCGACACCTCGCGCGAGCGTCGCCCAGCCCGTCCTGGGCGCCGCCCCGGCTGAGCCCTCCATGATCGCGGCGCTGGCCGGGATGGCAGGTGTGACGAGGGTCCGTGCGCCGTGCCACATCAGGTATCCGCCGCCGAGGACCGTGAGCGTCGTGAGCGCCTGGGGGTTCTCCGCGACCATGGCGCCGACGCCGGCCGCGACGACGACGGTCATGCCCGCGTAGCCGAGCACGAGCCCGGCCACGGCGGGGACCACGGACCGGCCGCCCAGTCCCGCGCTGAGGGTGAACGCCCAGTCCGCGCCCGGTACGACGATGAGGAGCAGGGCGACACCCCAGAAGGCGACGAGGGAACCGGCGGGCATCGGCGTCTCCTCTCGGATCTCCTCAGAGAATCGGGCTCTGTGCGGGAAACTACCTGCGAACGGCCGGGAGATGGTTCCGACTTCTTGCTCGTACGGGCACTGGAAGAGAAGGATCCACCTCATGGACGCCATCGACCGGAAGATTCTTGCTGTGCTCCAGGAGGACGGCCGTCTCACCATCACCGAACTCGCCGCCCGCGTCGGGCTGAGCGTGTCGCCCTGCCACCGCAGGCTCCGCGAACTGGAGCGCACCAGGACGATCCGCGGCTACCGGGCGATCATCGACGCCGAGGCCGTGGGACTGACCTTCCAGGCGCTCGTCTTCGTGACCATGCGGCAGGAGGACCGCGACACCCTCCTGGGGTTCGAGAAGGCCGTCGCCGCGATCCCCCAGGTCGTCCAGGCGCAACGCCTGTTCGGCGACCCCGACTACCTTCTGCGCGTCGTCACCGCGGACCTGGGCGCCTACCAGCGCCTCGAGGACGACCACCTCGCCGCTCTTCCCGGCATCCAGCGGCTGACGTCCACTCTCGTCATGAAACAGATCGTCGACCACCGTGCCCTGCCCGACCCCGGCCGGTGAACCGGCCATCGCCCTACCTCCGGCCCCACCTGGTAGGTCGGCGGGCTCACGGCCGTCAGGTGGCCGGGTGGTCGCCGACGGCCTTGAAGAAGGCACCATGTCCCCAGGCGGCGAACGACTCGGGGATCCGGCCGAAGATCTTCAATGAGTCCTCTCGCCGGGCCGTCGCCCGGGTGGGCGGCCAGGAGATGCGCGCCGGCCGGGATCGGCGGGCCTGTTCGTAGCCTCGCAACGCCCGCGGTACGTCGGCGGGAGCGGTACGGAGCGAGCGTACGAGCTGCCATGCGTCCTCCAGGGCCTCGCTCGCGCCCTGCGCCGGCACCGGAGGCGTGGTGGCTACGGAATCACCCACGAGGGTGCAGAGTCTCTGTCCGGGCTGTCCCTGAACGTCCTGTGCCCGGCCGCCCGGTGCCCGGTGCGGGTGGTGCGGGAAGAGTTCGGCGTCCTCGTCGCGCAGGGCGGCCAGCACCTGCGGCAGTGGATCCGCCCAGCCGCCGAAACGCCGCCGCAGCTCGGCCACGGGGGCGGCGGGCGGTGCCTCGCCGGGCGTCCAGGGCACGTCGAACCACCAGTGCAGCAGGCCCTCCCCGGCGGGCATGAGCCCGCAGTCGCCCTCCGGCCCGGTGATGGTGACCGCGAGGCGCCCGTCGGTGAGATCGATGGGGACCGGGCTCAGACCCTGCCAGGTCGCCCTGCCGGTCGGAACGGCCGGTTCTCCCGCGCCGAGGGCCGCGCGGACCGCCGAGTGGCGTCCGTCGGCCCCGATCAGGAGGTCCCCCTCGGTCGTGCTGCCGTCCTCGAACCGGGCCACCACCCGTTCTCCGGTCACGGAGAGCCCGACGAAGCGCGTCCGGAACCGTACGACTTCAGCGGGCAGATCGGCGCTCAGCCGGTCCAGCAGCAGCCGCAGGGGAAGGGCCACCACCGGTGCGCCAGGTCGCCCGGTGAGCTCGGCCAGGCCGACGGTGGCCGCTGGACGGCCGGTGCTGCTGCGGACCTCCAGTGTGTGGATCCGGCGGCCCGCGCCCACCAGCGTCAGCCCGAGGCCGGCGAGCGCCGTCCCGCCGCCCGGCCAGATGGTGACGGCCGCACCGCCGCGCGGGAGGGCGGGTGCCCGCTCGAAGACCGTGACGTCGTGTCCATCGGCCACCAGCCCCTGGGCCGCGGCCAGCCCGCCGACGCCCGCCCCGACGATCAGAACCCGCATCCGGAGACCCCTCTACGTTAAGTAGTACTACGTAAAGTAGAGAAATTTCGCGGTTTCCGTGCAGAGTTCCGACATGCCCGTAGGGATTGACGGTCTGACAAATGATGTCTAAATTGTCAGCATGTCAGATACTGCGGCCGCCAAGCGGGATCAGATCCTCGACGCGGCCCTCGGCGTCTTCGGGCGCTACGGCTACCGGCGCACCTCGATGGAGTTGCTCGCCCAGTCCGCCGGCGTCTCCCGCCCGGCTCTCTACCTGCACTTCCACGGGAAGGAAGACGTCTTCCGGGCCATGGGCAGGCGGTTGCTGGACGAGGTGCTCGCCGCCGCCCAGACCGCGCGGGACGCCGACGGGACCGTCCGGGATCGGTTGTACGGCGTGCTGGCGGTCAAGCTGGACTTCCTCGTCGCCTCGGTGGACGCGGAGTTCCGCGCCGAGTTGCTCGCGGAGGCGGGTGCCGTCGCCGACGACCTGGTGAAGTCCTTCAAGGAGGGGCACCTCGCCCTCGTCGAGGCGTTGCTCGAATCCGCCGCCGGGGAGCTCGAACTCCTCGACGTGGTGCTGTCGGCCCGCGACGCGGCGCTGCTGCTGGTCGACGCGCTCACCGGGATCTCGCAGGCCGGGGAGTCCCCGGAGGTCCTGCGGCACCGCCTGCGCCAGATGGTGGACCTGACCGTCCGCAGCCTGACCGCGCACAGCCCGGCCGGAGGGTGACCCGGTCCGGTACGGGCTCGAACCGGTGCCGCCGCCGGGGTGATCGGGAAGTACTGGGAACGACCTAGGAGCAGCCATGTGGCAGTCGGTGATGTTCGGTTTCCTCGCCGGGGTGTTCGGTGCGAACGCCGTTCCGCATTTCGTGAAGGGCATCACCAAGGAGCCCTTTCCGACGCCGTTCGGGCCCTCGCCCGTCGTGAACGTGATCGGGGGGTGGGCGATGTTCCTGCTGGCGGGGTCGCTGCTCTACTGGGCGCACGCCGACCGCGACCCCGGCGCGGTGGCGGCCTCCGGTGCTCTCGGCGTCCTGCTGATGGCCCTCTTCCACGCCTCGATCGGTGCCTTCGGCCGGCGGGCCTGAGCGGCACGCGGTTCCCTCACCTGTACCGGCAGGCCGCCCGGAGTCGGGCCGCGCGGAGCCAGGCCGCGCGCCGTGAGCTCAGCTCCGGGGCGTGGACGGCCCGCCGTGCTTGACGCGGTCGGTGAAGGTGCCCCAGACGGCGGGGGAGAAGCGCAGCCGAGGCCCGTCGGGATCCTTGCTGTCGCGTACGGCGATCACCCGGCCCATCGGGGCCACTTCCACACAGGTGTCACCGCCGTTAGCACTGCGGGTGCCCTTTCGCCACAGCGCGACTTCGACGCAGGTGTTGCCGCCGTTGCCGCTGCGGATGCTCTTACGCCAGGGGGTCAGTTGCTGGCCTTCCATTTCTCTGCCCATGACCTCACGAGCTCTCTGGAGGTGCGCTGGGGAAGCGCGTCGGCACGTATGGACTCCCACAAACCAGTGAGAGTGGTGACGAAGTCGGGGCTGTCGATGACCTCCCCTGCGCCGATGCTATCTCGGTAAACGATGTCCGGCGCGTCGGGAAGAGAAGCGATGACGAAGGCTCCGCCCAACCCAGGATGCGCTCCGACATCGAGTGGGACGACCTGCACGGTGATCAGTCGGCGATCTGTCGCCTCGGCTAGCTTGTCGAGTTGTTCAGCCATCACGATCGGGCCGCCTACTGGCCGGTGCAAAGCCATTTCGTCCAGCATTACGACCAGTCTGGGCGCATCTTCCGCGTCAAGAACGGCTTGTCGCTCAGTTCTGGCCGAGACGAGCGCCTCGATGTCCTCCTCACTGTCCGCAGGTCGGTCGGCGCGGAGGACGGCCCGTGCGTACGCCGGGGTCTGGAGCAATCCGGGCACCATCGACGGCTCGAACGCCCGGAGCAACATCGCTGCGCGTTCGATCTCCAGCCATTCGCCGAACCAAGTCGGATGTCCGGCCCGGATGAGCAGTCGCTTGAGGTGGTCCAGCAGCCGTAGTAACGCGCCGCCGGTGTCCAGGACACTGTCGCAGAGGGTGGCGACCTGCTGGGTGGGTCTGCGGCGGGCGGTCTCCAGCGAGCTGACCTGCGCCAGGCTGAAGCCGATCTGCCTGGCGAGCTGGTCCTGGCTGAGGCTCGCCCGATCGCGGTAGAAGCGCAGCTCGGCTCCCCAGACGGCGAGGGGGCTGCTGGGGTCGAGGTTCTTGGCTGCGGGCACGGGGGCCTCCCGTTCGTCACGGGTTTCACGCGGACGCCGGAATCCGTACCACGCGTGTACGGACAGTTACTTGCATACTCACCGTAACGCTGGGGAGAGAAGGCTGGGTCCGCAACGGGAAATCCAAGAGCCCAGGCGGGAGGGCCCATGACAGTGCCTGCTGAGAGACCTGTAGAGGGGTCTGCCGATCGGTACCGGGAGCGCATGACCGGTGGTGCCCGTGGGGTGCTGCTCAAGGAGGTACGGCTGCGCAACGAGCCCGAGTCGGCCGCCATCGCCCGCCGCGAGGTGAGCCTGAGTGCCCGGGCCTGGGGCGTTCCCGCGGGGATCGTGGAGAACGCCGAGCTGTGCACCAGCGAGACCGTCACCAACGCGGTCGTGCACGTTCCGGATCTGCCGGGCCGTACGCTGCGGTTGATCATCGTCCGGCTCGACGACAGGTACCGCGTGGAGGTGCACGACTCCGGCCGGGAGCTGCCCCGGTTACGACAGGCCGGTGCCGATGACGAGTCGGGGCGCGGTTATCTCCTGGTCACCACGTTGTCCGACGCGCACGGGGCCTACCCGAGACCGACGGGCAAGGCCGTGTGGTTCGAGTTCGTCGCCTGGCGCGGTGACCGGGCGGAGGGGCCGCTCAGGTCAGGCGGCCGGCGGCCTTGAGGTCGTCGAAGATCAGTTGGTCTACGGGGGCCACCCGGTCGCGGTCGGCGTACGAAAGCCAGACGACCTCCTCGATCTCACTGCTGGGAGCGAGCGTGCCCCGGTAGTCGCCGGTGTAGCAGGTCATACGGACCACCACCCCGTCCGGATGGCCGTGCGCCTGGGCCTCGTAGATGCCCATCGGGGCGACGGTCTCGGGCAGGACCGCCACGGTCAACTCCTCCTCGATCTCGCGGAGCAGGGTTTCAGCGTCGCTCTCCCCGGCTTCCCGCTTACCGCCCGGGAGGTAGTAGACGTCCTTGCCCCGCGAGCGCGTACTGAGGATCAGGCCGTCCTCCAGCCGCACCCACGCCACCTTGTCGATCAACACCGCCACCGCCTGCACTCCCTCGCGCTCTCCGGCCTGGACGGACATTACCGGTACGAGGTGTGATCCGGTCATGATCGCGGCGGGGACAGGTCGTTGACGCTGGACCTGAGCTCGCCGTCCCTGGTGCGTGGTCCGAGCCGGGGCGTACATCGGACCATGCGGGTAACGGTGGCGTCTTCGGTCTCCTCGATCCGGGACCACGGTCGCCCCGGCGGGGCGGTTGCTGTCGGTGGCTGTGGCGGTGGCGGTGGTGGTGGCGGTGGTGGTGGTGGCGGTGGTGGTGGTGGCGGTGGTGGTGGCGGTGGTGGTGGTGGTGGCATGGCTGTGGCTGTGGCTGTGGCTGTGGCTGTGGCTGTGGCTGTGGGGGTGGCCGTGGCCGGGCTGTGGCGGTGGCCTGGGCTGCCGGGCTGGCGGGGACCGGGGTTTCCTGACGGCTCGGTGAGTGGGAGGACTGCGCTCGCGCGGCGGATTGTCGGTCGTCGCCGCTTCGCGGCCGTCGTGTGCTTGCCGGGTCGTGTGAGGGTGGGTCGGGTTGCTGGGGTCGTGTGAGGGCTGGGTCGGTGTTGGGGGTGACAGTCGTTCGTTCGTCAGTTCGATTGTTGTCACTACACGGTCATGGTGACCAAGTGGGTACGGAGCGTAGTTTCGGTTGTATGCGGTCGGTCGTTGCAGAGCTCGCGGGTGCCTCCAGCGCGGAGCTGGTCGGTGCTGTGGAGGCGATCGTGGGTGAGCTGGCGGTGCGTGCGGCTCCGCGGTCGGGGGCTGCGGCGATGGAGCTGGCCGAATCGCTGGGCCGGTGTCTGGATGTGGCGGAGGCGGCGCTGGCCGTGCTGGTGGCCCGGGTGGATGAAACGGGCGTCTGCCGGGAGGGCGGGTTCTCCTCTCCGGCGGCGTGGTTGCGGGGCGCGCTGGGGATGCGTCATGGGCGGGCGGCCGAGCGCGTCACGGTGGCCCGGCAGTTACCGCGGCTGCCCCGGGTCGGCAAGCTGCTGGCCGGTGGGGGGTTGTCGTGGGGGTATGCCGCGGCGATCTGCCAGGCGGTGCCGCGTCTGGACCAGGAGCAGACGCCGGTGGCGGAGGAGATTCTGCTGGGCATGGCCGAGGAGGGTCTGACGGTCCAGCAGGTCATCAAGGCCGGTGACCGGATCACCGATCTGATCGCCGAGCATCAGGGCACCGAGGCCGAGCCGGCCGAGGCGCGGCGTGGGTTTTGCCGGTCGTGGTTTGCGCGGTCCCGGTCGCTGGATGAGGGCACGTGGTTCAAGGGCTGGCTCAATGCCGAGCACACCGCGATGTTCGATCAGATCATCGGCCCGCTGGCCAAACCCAGAGCTCAGGGTGATGACCGGGACCTGGCCCAGCGCACCGCCGATGCCTTGTTCTCGGTCATCTCCGAAGGCAACAAGGGCGCCGGTCTCACCCTGATCGTGGACCTGGCCGCCTACCTCCAGGCCACCGGCGACACCGTCCCCCGGCCCCACCCACCCGCCGACTCCACACCCCCCGCTGGGGCCGCCGGCTCTGGGGCTCCCGACGCCGCAGCGGACACGACCGACACCGGTCCAGGGCACGCCACAGCGCCCACGAAGCCTGACGCCGACGCTGAGCACGCGGCCTCCGAGCACGCGGCCTCCGAGCACCCGGAATCCGAGCACGCCGATTCCGAGCACTTCACAGCCCAGCAGACCGGCTCTGAACGCACCACGGCGGACACCGGCGCTGAGCGCAGCACGGCGCAAGAGGCCGGCTGTGAGCCCACAGCCCAGGACACCGGCCATGACCACGCCGTGCCCCAGGACACCTCCCCTGAGGCAGACCCTGAGGCAGGCGCCTTCCGCGAGGCAGAGAGCGGACCCGACCCCGGCGGCGGGCAGTACGACACCGCACCGAAGGTGCCGCCAAGTCCAACTCCGACACCGAAACGAAGCAGCCCCGCAACGGGCGACCGGGCCAGGCGGGTGCCCGCACGGCTGCTCAACGGCACCCCGATCTCCCCACAAGACGCCCGCCGGATCGCACTCAACGCCGGCATCAGCACCCTCATCCTCGGCCCCACCGGAGCACCGCTCTACCTCGGCCGCACCGTCCGCTTCGCCACCCCCGCACAACGCAAAGTCCTACTCGCCCTCTACGAAACCTGCATCGTGCACGGCTGCCAAATCCCCGCCCACCTCTGCGAAATCCACCACCTGAGCGGCGGCTGGAAACTCGGCACCCCCACCGACATCGACCAACTCGCCCCCGCCTGCGGCTGGCACAACAGATGGATCGACCACCACCCCGACCACATCACCCACACCACCGACACCCACGGCCGCACAATCCTCAAAATCCAACCCCTATGGAAAACCCCCCGCAACACCCACCACACCCCACGCCCCCCTCAACAACCCACCACCGGCGACCACCAACAGCCCACAACCGGTGACCGCCAAGCCACCGGATCCTGACCGCCGTACTGTCACCGTTCAGAGCCGCCGGATGATCCGCTGATCGCCTGCCGCCCACGGGCGGGTCCGGTCAGCAGAGCGAGTCCGGTGACACCGGGGATCGTCGGTACCGGCCTCCCACCCGGATGGCCAGAGCTACGACAGCCGGTACCGAACACCAGGCAGGCACTAAGGAATCGGTGCCGGGACCGTCTCCGCTGGGAGTCGAGGAGCCCGATCACCTTGGCGGCGTACCGTACCGCCGCGGACGAGAGCCGTGGATCCCCTGACGGACCGGCCGCGGGGTGCTCTTCTGCCGGGCCGCCTGCGGCTGGGCAATGGGCTCGGCGGTGCGGCCGGATCGTGCCAGTTGGCCGGGGACGTGCCGATGCGTGCGACCGTGAAGTGCCTCGGATCATTGAAGCCGGCCAAGCCCGGGAACAGATCCGACCGACAACAGGGTCAGGGAGGACTGATGGCGGAGGACGTCACCGTGCTCGTACTCTTCACCGACGTACGCGGGTTCACCAAGTGGTCTGAGGCGAACGAGGTGTTCGTCAACCTGCGCGACTTCGTCGACGGTTTCATGAAGATTCTTCGTGCCCGCTTCAAGGCACCTGAGTTCGAGATCAGGTCACGCGGGGACGGTGCGTTGATCTATGCATCCGTGGAGGCTGACCTCTCCCGGCGCGACGTCACCCGTCTGCTGGCCAGGACGCTCAAGGCGATCCAGCAGGTGGAGGGTGACTTCGCGCGGCACTGCTCCGAATTCGGACGCCGTGTGGGGCACGCCGCCGACCTGCATCTCGGGTGGGGCGTCGTACGGGGGCGGGCCATACCCGTCGACGGTGACCTGGCCGGACACAACATCAACAAAAGTGCACGCCTCTGTTCGGAGGCCAGGCCGTACGGCATCATCATCGATCGGGATGACTTCCCCGACCTGCCCAAAGAAGCGCCACGCCTGATCAATCAAGTGCGGATTCTGCGCAATGTCGGTGAGGTCCGAGTCTGGGTCACGCCGGAGATCGCTTCGCAGTTCGTTCCGCGAGAGCATCTGCGGGAGACCCCGGAGGTCCATGTCGCCGGAACGTGCTTCGCAGAGGACTCTGCGGGCCGGATCCGGCTTCTCATCGCCAGGCGCTCGGCGCAGCGCAAGCTCTTTCCGAACCTGTACGAAGGCTGCGGCGGTCAGCTAAGAAGATCCGAGACCTTTGCAAGTGGTGTCCGGCGGCATTTCACCCAGGAACTAGGGCTCGATGTCGAGGTGCTGGAGGACCTGCACTCCTTTTACGCGATCAATGAGCCCGAGGAGTCTCTCATTCCCGGAATCCGCTTCCTCTGCAGGAATGTGGGATCCGCGAAACCCACTTCGGCCAACCACTCCGCCCTCCTCTGGGTCACCGAAGAGGAGTTCGGGGAGCTCCCGGCCGAAGAGTTCGTCGGTGACCTCAAGCGCGAGGTGATCGACCTGCTGAACCGATACAAGGCCGCCGGCTGAAACTGGGCCGGGTCCAGTTTCAGCCGTCTCCCGGCGTACGGGTGAATGATCAAGGAGGATCACAGGACGGGAGCCCTGGACCTCAGGCGGCCTCGGCGCTGATGCGGCGGATGACGTCGGTGCGCAGGGCCTCCAGATCCGCTCCGGCGTCCACGAGCACCTTGCAGGCCAGGCCCTCTCCCTCGCGGATGAGCCCGAGCAGGACGTGCCCGGAGCCGATGTGGTTGTGCTTGAGGCGGACCGCCTCGCGCAGTGACAGTTCGAGCACCTTCTTGGCCCGGGGGCTGAAGGGAATGTGACCGCTCGGGCGGCGCCGCGACTTGGGGGCGAGCGCGCCCTCCCCGAAGCTGGCCTCCGTCGCCCGCCTGACCTGGTCCAGGTCGATGCCGATGGCGGCGAGCGCCTCCGGATCGAGACCCTCCTCGCCTGAGCCGACGTAGCGCAGGACGCGGGCACGCAGGTCGGCGAGCTCCAGGCCGCAGGCACGCAGCGCCTCGTTGGCCGATCCGTCACCGGTGGCCAGCAGCGACAGCAGGAGGTGCTCGGTGCCGATATGGGTGTGGTGCAGTCGCCTGGCCTCCTCCTGGGCACCGGTCACGGCCTGGCGCGCTTCCTGGGTGAACCGTTCGAACATCGTTTACTTCTCCCTTCCGAGAATCCGCCGGCCGCCGCCGTACTTCTTGTGAACCGCCTGTTTGCTGACCCCCAGGCAGATCGCGATCTCCTGCCAGGACCAGCCTTCGTCGCGCGCGTTGCCGACCTGCAGCGTCTCGAGCCGCTCGGCCAGCTCGCGCAGTGCGCGCACGGCCCGCAGCCCCACCGCCGGGTCACGGCTGCTCGCCTCCTGGGCGAGCTGTACTCCATCGCTCATGCCGTCAACGTAGGTTGACTCGGGCATATTTGTCAACCCTGGTTGACGACGCCCGCCCGCGGCGTGCGTGAACCAGTGGGTCCAGGGGCTCCGTTCGTGAATCACATCTGCGCGCCCGTAGGAGACGGGCGGGCGGTCCTGGTCCTCGCGGAACTCAGGACGGCGGAATTCAGGACGGCGGAACTCAGGAGGCTTGCGTCACGAAGTCGCGGAGCAGCGCGAGGGAGCCCTCGGGTGTCTCGCGGAAGACCCCGTGGCCGGTCTCGGGGAGGACATGCAGCCGCACGTCGGCGTTGGTGAGCGCCCCCGCGAGGCGCCGGGCCTGCGCGGCGGTGGCCACGGGATCGTGTTCGCCGGCCAGGATGAGCGTCGGGCAAATCACCTGGTCCAGCCGGTCCCAGGGGTCGAACAGGGCGGCGATGACCTGCCGGAAGTGCTCGATGACGTCGGGATTCCAGGAGATGCGCCGCATTCTGTGCTCGGCTTCCGGATCACCCCCGGGTCGCTGGGAGTACAACGGGAGGCAGACCCGGGCCCAGTCCTGCCGGATCTCCTCGGTGGCCTCGCCGTTCCAGTAGCGGCGGGCGATCTCGCGCGCGCGCACTCCGCCGAGCCGTTCGAAGATGGCCAGTCTCTCCTCGGGCTCGCCGGGCATGACGCTGTCCAGCACCAGCCCGCCGAGACGGTCCGGGTGGCGGATGGCGGTGATCAGGGCGACCCAGCCGCCGCTGGAGGTGCCGACCAGGACGGGGTCGGTGATGTCGAGGGCGTCGCAGAAGTCGACGACGTCGTCGGCCCAGCGTTCCCAGGTCCACAGCTCGGAGGTGCTCCGGTCCGAGCGGCCGCTTCCTCGCTGATCGAGATAGACGACCTGCGCGAACTCGGCCGCAGGCGAGAGGGCCGGCTTGAACAGCGTATGGTCGGCGCCCGGCCCGCCGTGAAGCGCGATGATGGTCGGCCGTTCGGCCATCGCCGCGCCGTCGGGGACCAGCCCGCAGCCGTCGACGTCGAAGTACAGGCGGATGTCACCGACGGCCACGCGCATCCCGTCAGCGTGCCATGGGCGGAAGCGGGATAAAAGTAGCGGGTGCCGTCGCCGGAATGGTGACGTCGGGGGGTGGTGGTCTCAGACGGGTGCGAGCGGGCGGTGTGGTCCCCGGGGCAGCTCGATCCGGACGGGATCCTCGGGGCGGATCTCGCCGCCGGTCAGCACGATGGCCATGATCCCGGCCTTGCGGACGAGGGTGCCGTTCTCGTCGCGGTCCAGGGTCGCCGCCATGAGGCCTTGCTGAAAGCGGTCGAGCTGGAGGCACGGGTTGCGCAGGCCGGTCACCTCGACCACCGCGGTGTCGCCGAGATGCAGCAGGGTGCCGGTGGGCAGGCCGAGCAGGTCGACTCCGCGGGTGGTGAGGTTCTCTCCCATGTCGCCGGGCGACACGGTGAAGCCCTGAGCCCGCAGCTCGTCGTGCAGTTCGGCGTGGATCAGGTGCACCTGGCGCAGGTTCGGCCGGCTGGGATCGCGGGCGACCCGGGACCGGTGCTTCACCGTCTCGCCCAGGTGTGCGTCGCCCTCCACCCCAAGGCCGGCCAGCAGCCGGATGCCCTCCGCATTGGGCTTGCTGAAGGTGTGCGTCCCGCTGCGGCTCACCGCGATCACTGATCCGCTCACTGCCCGGCCCCTCCGCCCCCGCACGACGACATCCCGAATTCTGCCGTACGGCTCCGGCCCCTCCCGCGCGGGGACCCGGGGGATCGGCCGGGCCGGGAGAGCGGGTACGGGGGAACGGCCGGGGTCAGCCGGGCAGGGCGTAACGGCCGTCGTCGAGCGGTTCGACGAGGCCGTCGGAGACCAGGCCGTCGAGGGCGCGCTCGCGCTGGATCGGATCGGCCCAGACGATGTCCAGCTCCGGTTTGCCCACCGGGCCGGTGGCGTGCCGCAGCACCGCCAGCAGCCGGCCGCGGCACTGCCGGTCGGTGCCCGCGTACGTCTGGCCCCGGCGCGGCGGGCCGTCGTATCCGGGCTTGCCGGCGAGCCGCCAGGCGCACGACTCAAGCACCGGGCAGTCGGCGCAGCGCGGTGTCCGGGCCGTGCAGACCAGAGCGCCCAGCTCCATGACCGCGACCGCCCAGCGCGCCGCGACCGAGGGCTCCAGCGGCAGCAGCGACTCCGCCACCCGCAGCTCGGCGGCCGTCTGGGCGTTGGGCGGGAACTCCACCCCGCCGATCATCCGGGCGAGCACGCGGCGCACGTTGGTGTCGAGCACCGCATGCCGCTGCCGGAAGGCGAAGCTGGCCACCGCGGCCGCCGTGTAGGCGCCCACACCGGGAAGGGCGAGCAGCGATTCGTACGACTCCGGTACCCGGCCGTCATGCCGGTCGACGATGGCGACGGCGCTGGCGTGCAGCCGCAGGGCCCGGCGGGGATACCCGAGGCGGCCCCACGCCCGTACCGCCTCGCCGGACGGGACGGCGGCCAGCGCCGCCGGGTCGGGCCAGCGCGCCAGCCATTCCTGCCAGATCGGGAGGACCCGGCCGACCGGGGTCTGCTGGAGCATGAACTCGCTGACCAGGACGCCCCAGGGGGTCGCGTCGGGCCGGCGCCAGGGCAGGTCACGGGCGTTTTCGGCGTACCAGCCCAGGATCGGGTCGGTGTAAAGGGACGGACGCATAACGAGTGCGATCCTTTCACGGCGGGTCGGCGAGGCCTGCCATGATCCAAAAAGCATACTGTCCGCATGGAACCGGACACTGAAGGTAGCGGCGAGGTCGATGCGTACTGGCGCCGGCGCGCCATCGCGCTCGGTGGCGTGCTCGCCTCGGTCGGCCTGCTGGCCTGGGCGTGCTCGGGCTCTGATGGCAAGAAGAGCCACCCGGTCCGCAACGCCGCCGCGATCACCAGCCCCAGCGCCACGGCCGGCGGAGCGGTCGCCGGCACGCCCGGTGCGAACGGCTCGCCGGGAGCGGCGCTGCCGACGATCACCGTCACGGCGAGGGTCACCGTGGTCCCCGCCGCGCCCAGGAAGGCCGGGGACGCCTGCGACCCCCGCGACGTGGTGGTGAACCTGGTGGAGAGCAAGGACATCTACGCCCGGAAGGAACATCCGCAGTTCAGGATGAGCGTGGTCAACACCGGCGAGCGGGCCTGCACGCTCGGGGTCGGCCCGAAGGAGCTGGAAATCCTGATCGGCTCCCCGGCGGGGCGGGTGTGGTCCTCGGCGCGCTGCGCGGACGGCTCGGGATCCTCGATCCAGTTGCTGCCCCGGGGCATCCCGTATGTCACCGACGTCGAGTGGGACCGGACGCGTTCCCCGGCGGGGGCCTGCACCGGGCACCGGGACAAGGCCGTGCCCGGCACCTACCGGGTCGTCGCCCGGGAAGGGAAGATCAAGAGCAAGCGCCAGGTGTTCCACCTGCGCTGATCCCGCCCGCCCGCCCGCTGCGGCCGTCTGGAGACCGGCGTTCTGGGGACCGGCCGTCTGGGGAGCGGCCGTCTGGAGACCGGCCGTCTGGGGGACGCGGTCTCGAGACCCGGTCAGACGTAGCGCTCCAGGATCGAGGACTCGGCGAGGCGGGACAGGCCCTCACGGACGCTGCGGGCCCGGGACTCACCGACACCGCCGACGGCCTGCAGGTCGTCGATGCTGGCGGCGAGGAGCTTCTGCAGGCCACCGAAGTGCTCCACCAGCCGGTCGACGACCAGGGCGGGCAACCGGGGCACCTTGGCCAGCAGCCGGAAGCCCTTGGGGCTGACCGGCAGGTCGAGGGCGTCGTTGCCGGGGAAGCCGAGCACGTCGGCGACCGTGGAGAGGTCGAGCAGCTCGGTCGCGGAGAGGGCGTCGAGCGCGCCCAGCACCGCCTCGACGGTGCGGATCCGTACGTCCCCCGGCTGGTAGTCGCGGACGCTCAGCTCACGGTCGGCGTCGACCCCGGACACCAGCTCGTCGAGCTGCAGGGACAGCAGCCGGCCGTCGGTGCCGAGCTCGACGACGTAACCCTCGATCTCGTCGGCGATGCGGCGCACCATCTCCAGCCGCTGCACCACCGCCGTGACGTCGCGGACCGTCACCAGATCCTCGATCTCCAGCGCGGACAGCGTGCCGGAGACCTCGTCGAGACGGAGCTTGTAACGCTCGAGGGTCGCCAGGGCCTGGTTGGCCTTGGACAGGATCGTCGCGGAGTCCTCGAGGACGTAACGGGTGCCGTCGAGGTAGAGCGCGATCATGCGCATGGACTGGCTGACCGAGATGACGGGGCAGCCGGTCTGCTTGGCGACCCGCTCGGCTGTGCGGTGCCGGGTGCCGGACTCCTCGGTGCGGATGGTGGAGTCGGGCACCAGGTGCACGGCGGCCCGGACGATGTGCGAGTGGTCGCTGTCGAGGACGATGGCCCCGTCCATCTTCGCCAGCTCCCGCAGCCGCGTGGCGGAGAACTCGACGTCGAGCTCGAAACCGCCGGTGCAGAGCTCCTCGACGGTCTTGTCGTAACCGAGCACGATCAGGCCACCCGTGTGGCCTCGCAAGATCCGCTCCAGGCCATCACGGATGGCTGTGCCTGGAGCGACCGCGGCGAGAGTGGCGCGGCGTCGCTCGTCTTGACCCTTTTCATGTGCTGGCACGTGACCCCCGGAGGTCGCTGGACGGCGCTTAGTTTACCGAGGAGGGCCCGCGGCAGGGCTCCTCCGAGAGTCGCAATTTGCATGTGGGTGCGATCAGGGCGCGGTGAACGCCACCTGAAGTGCCTGGGAGAGGCTGTCGACCTCGATGACGGTCATGCCTTCGTACTTGACCGCCGGGGCGAGCCCGCCGAGATTCACCGCCTGCGACTTCTGGGCCTTCTTGAGCGGCGTCGCCTCGCCCAGCTCCAGCGCGCCGCGCGGCACGACAGCCGACCTAAAGCCGAGCCTACCTGCCTCGGCAAGCCGGCGGCGTACTCCGGGAACGGCTCTGACCTCCCCGGCCAGGCCCACCTCGCCGAGCGCGATCAGGGTGCTGGAGAGGGTCTGCTCGGTGGCGGACCCCGCGACGGCCAGCGCGATCGCGAGGTCGACCGAGGTCTCGCTGAGGCGTACGCCGCCGACCGTGGAGACGTAGATGTCCTGCTCATGGGCCTTGAAGCCGGAGTGCCTGGCCAGCACGGCCAGCACCATGGGCACCCGCGAGGAGTCCAGGCCCGAGGTGGCCCGCCGGGGCTGGGGCAGGAACGACTTGGCGACCAGGGCCTGCACCTCGGTCACCAGCGGCCGCCGCCCCTCCAGGGTGACGGTGACGCAGGTGCCCGGCACCGGCTCCTCCCGGCGGGTCAGGAACAGCCCGCTCGGGTCGGGCAGCCCCACGATGCCCATCTCCGAGAGGTCGAAGCAGCCCAGCTCGTCGGTGGGGCCGTAGCGGTTCTTCACCGCCCGGATCATGCGGAGCCGGCTGTGCCGGTCGCCCTCGAAGTACAGCACGACGTCCACCAGGTGCTCCAGCAGCCGCGGCCCGGCGATCGCCCCGTCCTTGGTGACGTGGCCGACCAGCACGGTGGTGATGCCGCGCTCCTTGGACACGCGGATGAGGTTGGCCGTGACCTCCCGGATCTGGGTGACCCCGCCCGGTGCCCCGTCGACGTCGGCCGCGCCGATCGTCTGGATCGAGTCGACGATGAGCATCTTGGGCCCCACCGCGTCGACCTGGCCCAGCACGGCGCCCAGCTCGGTCTCCGCGGCGAGGTAGAGCTTCGGGGCCACTGCCCCGACCCGGTCGGCGCGCAGCCGCACCTGCTCGGCCGACTCCTCACCGGTGATGTAGAGCACCGGCCCGGTGTCGGCGCACAGCGCCGCGGCCTCGAGCAGCAGCGTGGACTTGCCGATGCCGGGCTCGCCGGCCAGCAGGATGACCGCGCCGGGCACCACGCCGCCGCCGAGGACCCGGTCGAGCTCGTCCAGCCCGGTCGGCTGGGACTGGGCGGTCCGCACGTCCACCTCACCGATCGGCCGTGCCGGGGTGGCCACGGCCGTGGCGCTCACCACGCGGGGCGGAGCGGCCGGGGCGCCGGCCTCGCCGACGGTGCCCCAGGTCTGGCACTCGCCGCAGCGCCCCACCCACTTGGAGGTCTGCCAGCCGCACTCTGAGCAGCGGAAAGCCGCGGCCTTCGTCGTCTTCGCCATGCTGCGCAGCGTACGGCCCGGCGCCGACGTTTCCGGTGCCGGCGTCGGCGCGCGAGACCGCTCTCAGCCCAGAAGCTCGCAAAGTCTTTCGTGACGCCGGGTGATGAGGTGGTGACGATCCGCTCCGGACGGCACTGTTGACGCGGCGTCATCGGGGCGCCCGTGCTGAGCCGAGTGCACCGGGAGGACAGGGGCATGCGAGTTTCCTTGACGATTGCGGCGGCGCTGCTTCCGCTGGTGGCCGGAGCGACCCCCACCCCGGCGCGGGCCGAGGTCGCCGGTCGCTACGTGGCGCTCGGGGACTCCTTCGTGGCGGGACCGTTCATCCCTCACCAGCACGGCGATCCGCGCGGCTGCCTGCGCTCGGACCACAACTATCCCTCGCTGGTCGCCGACGGGCTGAAGGCCGTCGCGCTGGTGGACGTGAGCTGCAGCGGTGCCAAGACCGCCGACATGACGGCCTCCCAGCGGGTGCCGTTCGGCTGGCGGAACCCGCCGCAGCTCGACGCGCTCACCCCCGCCACCGCCCTGGTCACGCTGGGCATCGGCGGCAACGACATCGGCTACATCGACATCGCGATCAGCTGCGGCACGATGGGCCTGCTCAACCCGTCCGGCGCGCCGTGCGCGAAGCGATACAGCCGTGAACTCGACCAGCGGATCGCCGCCACCGGGCCCAGGGTGACCGCGGTGCTGCAGGCGATCCACCAGCGGGCGCCCAGGGCGCGGGTGCTGGTGGTCGGCTACCCGAGGCTGCTTCCCACCGGGGCCGGCTGCTGGCCCAGCGTCCCGCTCGGACCGGCCGACACGATTTACCTGGACGGGGTCGAGCGCAGCCTCAACGCGATGCTGCGAGCGCGGGCGCTGGCCGGCGGCGCCGAGTTCGTCGACGCCTATGCCGGGAGCGGCGGCCACGACATGTGCGCGGACTCCCGGCAGCGCTGGGTCGAGGGCGTCGTGCCCACGTCTCCGGCCGCGCCGCTGCACTCCAACGCCCGGGGCATGCGGGTCGTCGCCGCCCGGGTGCTGGCCGTGCTCAGCCGGCCCCGCCCCCAGCAGGTCCCGCTGAGCGCTCCCGTGCTCTCCGCTCCGGCCCCCGCCCCGTTGGTCCAGGCGCCGAACAAGGCCGTGCCGGTCGCGGGGAAGGGCCCCCTCCCGGCCACCGGCACCGGCGTTCCCGGCCGCCCCGCGCAGCCGAAGATCCGCATCCTCCCGGCTCCGGTCAGGCCCATGCCGGCGGCAAAGGTGACGGCTCCGGTCCAGATGACGGCTCCGGTCAAGGCGCCGCCGTTGGTCAGGGAGCCCGTCGGCGGCAGGGGCCCGGCGGTCGCGCACTCCGCCAAGGGCCCGGCGCCCGCGGCTCTCGGCAAGGGTCCGGCGGTCGCGCTTCCCGGGAGGGTCCGCGTCATACAGGCCCCCGGCAAGGTCCGCGTCGTGCCGCCCCCCGGCAAGGTCCGCGTCGTGCCGCCCCCCGGCAAGGTCCGTGTCCTCCCCACGCCGGGCAGATGAGGGGTCGGTGCGGGCGGCCCTCGGTCCTCCAGGGCAGGTGAGGAGTGCGGGCGGCCCTCAGATGGCCTTGTGCGCCCGGCCGATCAGGTCGCCGAGGTGGTCGGAGACGGTGCTCGGCCGCTCCAGCATGGCCATGTGCCCGGCCACCGGGACGATCTCCAGCCGGGCCGTCGGGCACTTGGTCACTATCTCGAGGCTGTGCCCCAGCGGGGTGAGGACGTCGTTCTCCGAGCCGATCACCAGCGTGTCGGTGTGCGCGAGCGCCGTACAGCTGCCGATCGTTTCGTGGGAGATCATCGAGCCGAAGAAGTCGACCATCGCCTCCAGCCGGGTGTCGGCCATCATCTGCTCGCAGAAGCGGACGGCGGCGGGGCTGGCGTCCGGGCCGAACGCGATGTAGTCCTCGATCAGCATGGCCCCGTCCCGGCCGAGATGCCGCAGCCGCTCGATCACCGGTGCGCCCAGGCCCGCCGCGCGCAGGCCGTGCGGGATCACCCGCTGGGTGAGCCGGGCCAGCGTGGCCGGCAGGCCCAGGGACACCTGGCCGAGCCCTCCCGAGGAGGTGTTCAGCAGCCCCACGGCCATGACCTTGTGGCCGAACGCCCCGGGATGCTCGTCGGCGTACCGCATGATCGTCATGCCGCCCATGGAGTGGCCGATCAGCACGACCGGCGTGCCCTCGGGCACGGTCTGCTCGATGACGGCGGCCAGGTCGTGGGCAAGCTGGGGGATGCCGTAGGTGGGCCGGTCCGCGCCGCCCGAGCGGCCGTGCCCGCGCTGGTCCCAGAAGACCAGCCGGCCGAGCCCCCGCAGTGCCTTGCGCTGGAAGTGCCAGGAGTCCTGGGTGAGCGTCCAGCCGTGCGAGAAGACGATCGCGAGGTCCGTACGGTCCGTACCGTCGACCTCGGCGTAGAGCCGGGTGCCGTCATCGGCCCGCACCGGGACGACCGTCCCGCGCAGCGAGCCGAACGGCTCGGTGACATGCGGGTCGGGACGCAGTTCGAGCCTGCGCACCGCCCGGCGCCCGGCGGTCCGGCCGGCGAGGACGGCGCCCGCGGCGAGCGCGGTGGCGGCGGCGATCGTGCTGCGTCGTCTCATCTGTGTGCCTCCAGGGGGGCCGGGGGGCGGCCCGCGCAGGGCAGGGCCGGTGTCCGCCATTGTTCTGCATACCGTCCAATAGCGGCCAGGGGGTGTGACCGACCAGTCAGCGCCGATCCGCCGGGCCGGGCCAGTCGGTACGGGTCAGTCGGTACGGGTCAGTCGGTACGGGTCAGTCGGTACGGGTCAGTCGGTACGGGTCAGTACCGCCGCCACCAGAGGTTGACCGCGTAGTCCACCTCGGTGCCCTCGTGCTCGGCTTCGAAGGCCTCCGCGAGCTCGGCGGGGAACTCGATCCGCAGCACCGCCGCGAGATCGGCCCGGCTCTGGAACGACCAGCGGATCGTGAGGGGCCGGCGGGTGAAGCCCTGCCGGGCCCAGAACCGCTCGACCGCGCCGGGATCGTACGCAGGCAGCCACCGCCGGAACCAGCCGCCGAAGGTGGACGCGGTCGCGTCGTTGTCTATGACGAACGCCACACCGCCCCGGCGCAGCACCCGGCGCAGCTCCGCCAGCCCCGGTTCGCAGCCCGGTCCGAAGAAATATGCCCACCGTGCGTGAACGACGTCCACCGAGGCGGCCGGCAGCGGGAGCGCCTGGGCGGCGCCGGTGCGGACGGCCACGTTGCCCAGCGCCCGGACCCGCTCGCGGGCCGCGGCGGCCAGTCCGGCGTGCGGCTCCACGCCGATCACGCGCGCCGCCGTACGGGCGAAGAGCGGCAGGTGGAAACCGGTGCCGCAGCCGACGTCGAGCACGGTGGCGCCGTCCCAGGAGCGCAGGGCGCGCATGGCCTCCTCGATGCGGCCGTCGGGATCGACGGCGCGGTTCTCCACCTCGTAGAGCCGGGGGGAATTCCAGATATTGGGGCTGGGCACGGCCCCGGGGGCTATCTCGACCACCTGACCGAGCGTAGTCAGCGGCGGGGACCGATCGCGCGAAACACCGTGGCCGAGGGGATCGGTTCCTTGCTGGTAACGCATAGGCTTTCTACTTGCGTGTAGCGAAGCACGGGTCCGAGGCCCGCGGAGCACACGTTGACACTTGCCGAGCGAGCAACAGGCGAGGGAGCTTTGACACCGGACTACAACGACGCCATCGCACGGGAGATCCGGGTGCCGGATGCCCCGATCACGCTCTCGACGGCGTCGGTCTATCCGGAGAAAGTGCCTGTGGCGTTCGAGATCGCCGCCACGCTGGGCTATGACGGCATCGAGGTCATGGTCTCCCTGGACGCCTCGTCGCAGGACCTCAGCGTGCTGCGACGGCTGTCGGACTACCACGAGATCCCCATCATGTCGGTGCACGCGCCCTGCCTGCTGCTGACCCAGCGGGTCTGGGGCCGCGAGCCCTGGGGCAAGCTGGTGCGCTCCAAGGAGGTGGCCGAGGAGCTCGGCGCCTCCGTCGTGGTGGTGCATCCGCCGTTCCGCTGGCAGCGCGAGTACGCCCGGGAGTTCGAGACCGGCCTGGCGCGCATGCAGGAGGAGACCGACGTCCTCTTCGCGGTCGAGAACATGTTCCCGGTACGGGCGCGCGGCGCCGAGATGGGCATGTACGCGCCCGACTGGAACCCGATCGACCAGGACTTCCCGTACGTCACCCTCGACCTCTCCCACACGGCCCTGTCCGGGTCGGACCCGCTCGACATGGCCGCGCAGCTCGGTGACCGGCTCCGGCACGTGCACCTGGCCGACGGGGTGGGCATCTCCAACCGCGACGAGCACCTGGTGCCCGGCCGCGGCGGCCAGCCGTGCGAGGAGATGCTGGAGAACCTCGCGGTCGACGGCTACCGCGGTCACATCGTGCTGGAGGTCAACACCCGCCGGGCCGCCAACCGCGCCGAGCGCACCGAGGACCTGGCCGAGGCGCTCGCCTTCACCCGGCTCCACCTGGCGACCGCCAACCCCGCGGCGGGGGCGAGGGCCAACGGCAGCCCGGTGTGGGAGGTATCGGCGACCGGTGAGGTGTCTCCCCGGAGCGGTCGCTGATGGTGGCGGCACCGTCCGGACGCCGGCCGGGTCGCCGACCCGGACCGACCGAGACCCGCGACGCCATCCTCGCGGCGGCTCGTGAGCTGTTCGCCGAGAAGGGGTACGACGGCGCCTCCGCCCGCGCGATCGCCCGTTCGGCCGGCGTCGACCCGGCTCTGATCCATCATTTCTTCGGCAGCAAGGAAGGGCTCTTCGTCGCGGCGATGGAGTTCCCCTTCGATCCCGCCCGGTTGGTGCCGCTGGTCGTGGTCGGCCCCCGGGAGGAGATCGGCGAGCGGATCGTCCGGGTCTTCCTCACCGTCTGGGGGGACCCGCAGCTGCGGGCCCGGGCACTGGCCATCCTGCGGTCCGCCGCCACCAGCGAGCAGGGCGCCACCATGCTGCGCGAGTTCGCCAGCTCCGCGCTGCTCGGCAGGGTCGCCGAGGGCGCGGGCGTGCCCCGGCTGCAGATCAACGCCGCGGCCGGCCAGATGATCGGCGTGATGATCATGCGCTACGTACTGGCCGTCGAGCCGATGGCCTCGGCCGGCGAGGAGGAGCTCGTCGAGCTCCTCGCCCCGACCCTCCAGCGCTACTTCACCCCCTGACCCCCTTCACCGCTTGACCCTTCACCCCCCGCCTAAAGCCCCCTGATCTCCCACTCCCTCACCGCCCGACCCCCGTTCCACCCCCCATACGCCGTGATCATGCGATCAATCGACGAACGATTGCATGATCACGTTGGGTTGGGGGTGCTGGATGCCTTGACGGGGATGGCCTGTCGGCTTAAATTCACCGCATGATGAGTTCAGCGGTGAGCGTCGCGGGCCTGCGCGTGGAGCGAGGCGGCCGCGAAGTGTTGCACGGCCTCGATTTCGAGGTGCCACGCGGCTCCGTCGTCGGCCTGCTCGGGCCGAGCGGCTGCGGCAAGACCACCCTCATGCGGGCCCTCGTCGGCGTACAGATCGTCCAGGCGGGCGACGTCACCGTGCTGGGCCATCCGGCGGGCAGCAAGGAGCTGCGGCGAAAGGTCGGGTACGCCACCCAGAACCCCGCGGTCTACGTCGATCTGACCGTGCTGGAGAACCTGCGCTACTTCGCCTCCGTGCTGGGCGCCCCCCGTGGCGACGCCGACCGGGTCATCGACGAGGTCGGCCTGGGAGAGTCCCGCGACCAGCTGGTCGGGTCGCTGTCGGGCGGTCAGCGCAGCCGGGCCAGCCTGGCGGTCGCGCTCCTGGGCGCCCCCGAGCTGCTGGTGCTGGACGAGCCCACGGTGGGGCTCGATCCGGTGCTGCGCGAGGAGCTGTGGGAGATGTTCCACGAACTGGCCCGCAACGACGCCACCCTGCTGGTCTCCAGCCACGTCATGGACGAGGCCGCCCGCTGCGAGCGGCTGCTGCTCCTGCGCGACGGCCACCTCCTGGCCGACGACACCCCGGACGGGCTGCGCGCCCGGACCGCCACCGACGACCTCGACGCGGCGTTCCTGCGTCTCATCGGCGAGAAGAAGCAGGAGGCCTCGGCATGAATCTCGCGATCACGCTCGCCACGACCCGGCGCATTCTGGCCCAGCTCAGGCACGACCACCGCACCGTAGGCCTGCTCATCGGGGTGCCGGCCCTGCTGATGATCCTGCTGCGCTACGTCTTCGACCAGCCGGCCGCGTTCGACCGGATCGGGCCGCTGCTGCTGTGCATCTTCCCCTTCGTGGTCATGTTCATCGTGACCTCCGTCGCCACCCTGCGGGAGCGCACCACCGGCACTCTCGAACGGCTGATGACCACCCCGCTCGGCAAGCTCGACCTGCTGTTCGGGTACGCGCTCGCCTTCGGCCTGGTCGCCCTGGTCCAGATCGGAGTGGTGCTGACCATCTCGCTGACCTGGCTGGGGCTGAACGTGCGGGGCCCGCTGTGGGCCCTGGTGCTGCTGTCGGTGCTGGACGCGCTGCTCGGCATGGCACTGGGCCTGTTCGCCAGCGCGTTCGCCCGGACCGAGTTCCAGGCGGTGCAGTTCATGCCCGCGTTCGTGCTGCCCCAGGCGCTGCTGTGCGGGCTGCTGGTGGCCCGCGACCAGATGACCACGGTGCTGCAATGGATCTCGAACGCGCTGCCGCTCTCGTACGCGGTGGAGGCGATGCAGGAGCTCAGCCGCAACACCGATCTGACCGGCACCCTGGTCCGGGACACCGCCGTGATCGCGGCCTGCACGCTGCTGGCCCTGGTCCTGGGAGCCGCCACCCTGCCGCGCCGCACCGGCTGACCACGCCCGCCCGATCCCGTACCACCCGTCCCGCCGGCCGCCCGGCCCCGTCCCGCCGGTCGCCAGGCGTCCCCACCGCTCGCCGGCGTCCCGCCGGGCGGGTGGGCGGGCAGGTGGACAGGCGGATGATCGCGCAGGTGGGCGGTGTGGATCGAGGTGAGCGTCCCCCGGCATAACCTATGCAAGCGGGACAACGTCGTCCCGCAGGGAAAGGGGGAACAGTGCTCCGTCAGGTCCTCTTGGCGACCTCCCGCAGTGGGCGGACGCGCAAGCTCGTCGAGACCGCGCCGTACAGCCGGGACGTGGTGCGCCGGTTCATCGCCGGTGAGGCCACCGGTGACGCGCTCGAGGTCACCGCGCGGCTGGTCGGGCAGGGGCTCTCGGTCACCCTGGACCACCTCGGCGAGGACACCCTCGACGCCGGGCAGGCGACGGCGACCGTACGGGCCTACGTGACCCTGCTCGAGCGGCTGGCCGAGGCCGGGCTGGCCTCGCGGGCCGAGGTCTCGGTGAAGCTGACCGCGCTCGGCCAGGCGTTCGACGAGGACCTGGCCCTGGGCAACGCCCGGCGCATCTGCGCGGCGGCGGAGGCGGCCGGCACCACGGTCACCCTCGACATGGAGGACCACACCACGGTCGCCTCGACGCTGCGGATCCTCGGCGAGCTGCGCACCGACCACCCGGACACCGGCGCGGTGATCCAGTCCTACCTGCGGCGGGCCGAGGAGTACTGCGCCGACCTCGCCGGTGAGGGCTCCCGGGTGCGGCTGTGCAAGGGCGCGTACGCGGCGCCGGAGTCGGTGGCCTTCAGCGGCAGGGACGAGATCGACCGGTCGTACGTCCGCTGCATGAAGGTCCTGCTGGCCGGCCGGGGCTACCCGATGCTGGCCACCCACGACCCCCGGCTCATCGACATCGCCGCGTCGCTGGCGTTGATCAACGACCGCGCGGCGGACGGCTTCGAGTACCAGATGCTGTACGGCATCCGGCCGCAGGAGCAGCGGAGGCTGGCCGAGCAGGGCTCGCAGGTGCGCGTCTACGTGCCGTACGGCGAGCAGTGGTACGGCTACATGATGCGGCGACTGGCCGAGCGCCCCGCCAACCTGATGTTCTTCATGCGCTCGCTGGCGAGCAGGTCCTAGGCGGCTGGTCCGCCGCCGGGTCCGTACTCACCGCCGGGCCGCGCGGGGTCGGTAGGCTGGGCACACTCCAGTGACCAGCGACTGCAGGGTGCGTCAAATGATCGCGATTCTCGGGGCCGGCAAGATGGGCGAGGCGCTGCTGTCCGGCGTGCTCCGGGCCGGCCGCCGTCCGGCCGAGCTGATGGTGACCGCCCGGCGGGAGGAGCGCGCGGCGCTGCTCCGGGAGCGGTACGGCGTCGAGAGCGGCAGCAACGCCGAGGCGGCCAAGTCGGCCGGCACGCTGGTGCTCGCGGTCAAGCCGCAGGACATGGCCAAGCTGCTGGAGGAGATCGGCCAGCTGGTGCCGGCGGGCACCCTGGTGATCTCCATGGCGGCGGGCATCACCACCGGCTTCATCGAGGCCCGGCTGTCGGGCTCCGTCCCGGTGGTGCGGGTCATGTCCAACACCCCCGTCCACGTCGACGAGGCGATGAGCGTCATCTCCGCCGGGTCGCACGCCGGGGAGGAGCATCTCGCGCTGACCGAGGAGCTGCTCTCCCCGGTCGGCAAGGTGCTGCGCATTCCCGAGTCGCTCCAGGACGGCGCCACCGCACTGTCCGGCAGCGGGCCGGCCTACTTCTACTACCTGGTCGAGGCCATGGTCGACGCCGGGATCCTGCTCGGCATGCCCCGCGCCGCCGCGCTGGAGATGGTCGTCCAGTCGGCCGTGGGCGCGGCCGTCATGCTGCGCGACTCCGGGGAGCACCCGGTGCTGCTGCGCGAGGCGGTCACCTCGCCGGGGGGCACGACCATCGCGGCCATCCGTGAGCTGGAGCGGCACGGGGTGCGGTCGGCGGTCATCGAGGCGATCGAGGCCGCCCGCAACCGGGGCCGGGAGCTCGCCTCCGGCTGAGCCGGCGGCGGGCCGGGCACCCGTGTGATTTACGTTTTAACTAAAAATTGAACCAAAACGGTCGTGAGGACGAGTAGTAGGTATGAGGGTTCTGATCCGATTGCTCGTCGTCGTGGGTCTCGCCATCGACGTCTACGTTCACGTCCATCTGGCCAAGGACTTCCATTACAACAACGACGGTCTCGTCACCGGCGAGCAGCTGTTCTGGCTGGAGGCCGCGGCCGCGGCGATCGCCGCGCTGCTGGTGCTCGTGCGCCCCGGCCGGGCCAGCTACCTCGTCGCGTTCGTGGTGGCGGCGGCCGGAGTCGCCGCCGTGGTGTTCTACCGGTACGTGGACCCCGGCGCGATCCTCGGGATCATGCCGGGAATGTACGAGCCGATCTGGACCACCGAAAAAGTGATCAGTCTCATCGGCGAGGCCGTCGCCGCGGTGGCCGCCCTGCTCGGATGGCTGGTCGGATCGCCGTCGGCGCCCGCACGGGTACCCGAACCGGCGGGCCGGCAGGCCGGCTGAACAACTGCTTCGGTGCCATTCGCCTATCGGCGCAGTAAGTGTGCGCCTACTATGGCGCGGTGGCAATGCGGCGATTTCTCCCCCTGCTGCTGATTCCCACCTTGGTGAGCGCCTGCTCGGGTGGCGGTGGCACGTCCACCAAGATCCAGGTGAGCGCGGTCGGCCGCTCGGACGTCGCAGAGGTGGTCGAGGCCCCCGCGACCGTGGCCGCCCGGGCGACGGCGACCCTGCGGTCGCCGGCCGAGGGCACCATCGAGACGCTGTACGTCTCCGACGGGGACACCGTCCGCGCGGGCGAGGTCCTCGCGCGCATCGACTCGCCCTCCGCCCGTGAGCAGCTCGAGCAGGCCCGCCAGGCCGACACCGGCGGCGGCACCGGCGCGGTCCCGGCGGGCGTGAACCTGTCCGCCTTCCGGAAGCAGTCGGACCGGACGGCCAAGAGCGGGTTCGACGCCGCGAAGAAGGTCGCGGCCAAGATCCCCGACCTCAAGCAGCGGGCCTCGGTGCTGGCGGAGATCGCCAAGGCCCAGGCGGAGTACGCGGCGGCGGCCGCGGCCGCGCAGAGCGCCGTCTCCCGGCTCAACGCGGGTCTGGGCAGCGTGACGACCGCGATGGCCTCCATCGCCAGTGCCCAGCGGGTACAGACCCACGCGGCCGTACGCTCCGCGGAGCGGCTCGTACGGGGCCTGACCATCAAGGCGCCCTTCTCCGGCGTGGTGAGCCTGGGCGGCCCCTCCGGCGGCCTGCCGGGGCTCTCCGGGCTGGCCGGTCAGCTGCCGCCTCAGCTGCAGGGCCAGGCCGCGCAGGCGGGCATCGGCGGATCATCGTCCGGCGGAGGCGGCGCGAAGGACGCCGCGTCCGTCGCCGAGGGCGCCCCGGTGGCCGGCGGAGACGCGGTGGTCACCGTCACCGACGTCTCCAAGCTGACGCTGTCCGCGGACGTCGACGAGACCGACGTCCTCCAGATCAAGCGCGGGGTGCAGGCCACCGTGGAGTTCGACGCGGTTCCGGGCGGCGCCTACACCGCCGAGGTCACCGGCATCGGGGTGACGCCCAAGGAGTCCAACGGCGGCGGGGTGACCTACCGGGTGACGCTCGCCCTGCAGCGCGGCACCAACGCGGACGGGAGCCGGGCACCGTGGCCCAAGCCCGGCATGAGCGCGGTGGTCGACCTGCGGGTGCGCAACGTGCCCGGAGCGCTGTCGGTGCCGTCCTCGGCCATCGTCACCAGCGGCCGGGACTCCACGGTCTGGGTGCTGGCCGGCGGGAAGGCCCAGCGCCGGGTGGTCCGGCTGGGCGCCCAGGGCGACGCGATGGTGCAGGTCGTGTCCGGTCTCAGGGACGGGGACCGGGTCGTGGTCCGCGGCGCCGACAGCGTCAAGCCGGGCCAGGAGCTGCCCGCCCGATGACACCCCCCACTCCTTCCGTGATCATGCAATCGTTCGTCGAACGATTGCATGATCACGGGTGGTGGGCGACGTGACTCCGGCGTTCGAGGCCAGGGACGTCGTGCGGACCTACCAGATGGAGGGCGTCGAGGTCCGGGCGCTGCGGGGGGTCAGCCTCCGCATCGACCAGGGCGAGTTCGTCGCGATCGTGGGGCCGTCCGGCTCGGGCAAGTCGACCCTCATGCACCTGCTCGGATGCCTCGACCGGCCCACGGCGGGGACTTTGAACATCGGCGGCCGGGAGGTGGCCCGGCTCACCGAGGGCGAGCTGGCGGAGCTGCGCAACACCATGATCGGCTTTGTGTTCCAGTCGTTCCACCTGCTGGCCCGCACCAGCGCCCGGGAGAACGTCGGGCTGCCGCTGGTCTACCGCGGCACCTCGCGGGCCGAGCGGCGCCGGCGGGCCACCGCCGCGCTGGCGACCGTCGGGCTGGCGCACCGGCTCGACCACCGGCCCAGCCAGCTCTCCGGTGGCGAGCAGCAGCGGGTCGCCATCGCCCGTGCCCTGGTGGGCGATCCCCAGGTGGTGCTGGCCGACGAGCCCACCGGCAACCTCGACACCAAGACCGGGCACGAGGTGATGGACCTGCTCACCCGGCTCAACCAGGAGCAGGGCGTCGCGGTGGTGCTCGTCACCCACGAGCCCGACGTGGCCGAGCGCGCCCGCCGCCAGATCCACATCCGGGACGGCCTCGTGGAGAAGGACACGGGGACCCCCGAATGAAGCTGGCCGAGTCGTTCCGGGTGGCACTGGAGGCGCTGCGGGTCAACCGGCTGCGCAGCGCCCTGACGATGTTCGGCGTGGTGGTGGGGGTGTCCGCGGTCGTGGTGCTGGTCGCCATCGGCAGCGGTGCGAAGAACCTGGTGCAGGACGAGATCGAGGGACTGGGCTCCAACATCATCTTCGTGGCGCCGGGGCAGTTCTCGCTGGGATCGGCGCCCTCGGTCAGCCGGATGCAGCTCGCCGACGTAGGCTACCTGGGCCGGGTGATCGGGGACGAGCGGGGCATCGCCGTCGCGGTCAACTCGGGCGAGAGCGTACGGGCCGGGCGGGTGCAGACGTTCACCACCGTGGTCGGCTCCAACGAGAACTTCCCCAACGTCTTCAACCGGCCGCTGCGCCGTGGCCGCTACCTCACCCGGATCGACATCGAGACCCGCCGAAGGGTGGTCGTGCTGGGCTCCGACGTCGCCCGGAAGCTGTTCGGCGACGTGGACCCGATCGGACGGCAGGTGGCCATCGCCTCGGGCACCCGGTTCCGCGTGGTGGGGGTCTTCGACGAGGTCGGCCAGACCTTCGGGCAGGCCAGGGACGCCGAGATGCACATCCCGGTGACCACGGCCCAGCGCCTGTTCGGGGTGGACCGGATCGACTTCATCGCCGTGAAGGCGCCCACGGCGGAGGCCATCCCCGTCCTGCAGACCCAGCTGGTCGACGCCCTCCAGCGCAAGTACCAGGGCGAGCAGTTCTCCGCGATCACTCAGACCCAGTTGCTGGGCACCATCGGCACGGTGCTGGGAGCGCTGACCGGGGTGCTCGCCGCCATCGCGGCGATCTCCCTGCTGGTCGGCGGGGTGGGGGTCTCCAACATCATGCTGGTGAGCGTCCGGGAGCGAACCCGGGAGATCGGCCTGCGCAAGGCCCTGGGCGCCCGGCAGCGCGACGTGCTGTCGCAGTTCCTGGTGGAGGCCGTCCTGCTCACCACGCTGGGCGGCACGCTGGGCATCGCGCTCGGCATCGGGGCGGCGCTGGGCATCTCCTCGGTCTCACCGGTCCCCGCCGCCATCACCTGGTGGTCACCCGTGCTGGCGTTCGCCGTGTCGGTCGCTGTGGGGGTCTTCTTCGGGGTCGTCCCCGCCCGCCGCGCCGGCAAGCTCGACCCCGTCATAGCCCTCCGTACGGAGTAAATGGCCTCGCTCCGCTCGGCGGCTCGGGGCGCTTCGAGGCGGCGTCTTCCCTCGTCGCGTGCTCGCTCGTTCCTCGCTGCGCGCGCTCCTCAGTCCAGACGCCGCCGCGCCCCTCGCGGTGTTGAGTTGCCCCGAGCCGCCGAGCGCAGCGAGGCAATTGAACACTTCTCAGGCGACGGCTTCCATGGGGGTGGTGGTGATGACGGAGGAGATGAAACGGGCGGTCTCCCGCATGGCGGCGCGGGACTCCGGGAGGAACCTGTTGAGCATCTGGAAGACGTGCATCTGGCCGGGCCAGACCTGGAGCTCGCAGGCGGCGCCCGCCTCGGTCAGGATCTCGGCCAGCCGCTCGGCCTCGGGCCGCAGCACCTCGGCGCCGCCGACCTGGATGAGGAACGGCGGGGTGTCGGCCCATGAGCAGGTCAGCAGGGCCAGCCGGGGGTCGTCGAAGTCGCCCGTGCCCACCACGAGACGGCCGAGGTGGCGGGCCGCGGCCGGGCTGATGTACGGGTCGGCCACCCGCCCGTCCCACTCGATGGACAGCTCGCAGGTCAGGTCCACCCAGGGCGAGTACAGCACCACGCCCGCGGGGGAGGGCAGGCCCGTACGGCAGATCTCACCGGCGAGGGAGGCCGACAGGTGGCCGCCGGCCGAGTCGCCCGCGATCACGATGCGGGAGGCGGGGATGCCCCGGGCCAGCAGCCACCGGTACGCGTCGAGGGCGTCCTCGAGCGCGGCCGGGAACGGATGCTCGGGGGCCAGCCGGTAGTGCGGGACCAGCACGGGCAGCCCGGTGTCGATCGCCAGCCGGGCCGTGATCGGCCGGTGCGTCTGCGGCGAGCAGAGCACGTAGCCGCCGCCGTGGAGGTAGAGGATCGCGCCGTCCGGTGCCGGGCCGCTGGCCGTACGGTCGGTGGGGAAGACCCATTCGCCGGAGATCGGGCGGGCCGGTCCGGCCGCCTCCACCTGCGGGTCCAGCAGGGTCTCGACGCGCACCCGGGGGTCCACCCGCACGAGCCGGGCGGCGGCGTCGATCGCGGTCCGCAGCGTCCGGATGGAGGCCGGGGTGCCGCGCATCCGGTTGACCAGGGGGCGCACGCCGAGCCGCAGCATGCGCGACAGCGCGCGGCTCTGCCGGCTCGGTGACCGTCCGTACGGCGTCAGGATCCAGCCGGAGTCGGGCTCGTAGGCGGCCACGGGGAGCGGCGCGACCGGAAGTGCCGTTACCGCGGGCTCCGACGGGATGTCTGCAGCCATGTGCACCCACCTGACATTTATTTCCTGTGTGTTACTAAGATGCCCCGGCGAGTGCGGTAGTTCACATGGCAATTTTGTAGAGTTTTTAAAGTATTGGTTGTCATTCGGGTGCCTTGTGAGCTGGGCCACTCAGGGTTGCGGCGGTGGGAGCGGTAGCGTGACCTGCATGAGCCGTTCGTTGTCATCCGAGGAGGAATGTTCCTCCGGCGCCTGCTCGCTGAAGGTCCTGTGGGACGACAGGCTCATCTCGTACGATTTCGGTCCCAGTCACCCGCTCAATCCCGTGCGCGTCGAGCTCACCATGGAACTGGCCCGTGATTTCGGAGTGCTCGCCCACCCCAACGTGAAGGTCGAGGGCTTCGAGCCGGCCGACGACGACCTGCTGCTGAAGGTCCACGAGCTCGCCTACCTCGAGGCGGTCAAGCAGTGCGGTGACACCGGGTTGCCCGCGCTGGAGCGAGGGCTGGGCACGGCCGACAACCCCGTCTTCCTCGGTATGCACCAGGCCTCCGCGCTGATCGCGGGAGCGTCGGCCGCCGCCGCGCGGGCGGTCTGGGAGGGCGCGGCCGACCACGCCGCCAACGTCGCCGGCGGGCTGCACCACGCCATGCCCGGCGCGGCCTCGGGCTTCTGCGTCTACAACGACCCGGCGATAGCGATCGCGTGGCTGCTCGACCACGGCGCCGAGCGGGTGGCCTACGTCGACATCGACGTGCACCACGGTGACGGGGTCCAGGCGGCCTTCTACGACGATCCGCGGGTGCTCACCATCAGCCTGCACGAGACCCCCCGCACGCTCTTCCCAGGCACCGGCTATCCGCAGGAGAGCGGCGGTCCCGGCGCCGAGGGCACGGCCGTCAACGTGGCGCTGCCTCCCGGCACCGGTGACGCGGCATGGCTAAGGGCCTTCGACGCCGTCGTGCCGCCGCTGCTCCAGGCCTTCGGCCCCCAGATGCTGGTGACCCAGCAGGGCTGCGACGCGCACGCGCTCGACCCGTTGGCGCACCTGTCGCTGACCGTCGACGGCCAGCGGGCGGCGTACCGGGCGCTGCACCGGCTGGCGCACGAGACCGCCGGCGGCCGCTGGCTCCTGACCGGGGGCGGCGGGTACGAGCTCGTGCAGGTGGTGCCACGGGCCTGGACGCACCTGATCGCCGAGGCGGCGGGCCACGCGATCCCGGTGGACACCGCGATCCCGGAGAGCTGGCGCGAGTACGTGCGCGAGCGGACCGGGGAGATCGCGCCGAGACGGATGACCGATGTCCCGGGGCGGGGCGGCGGGGATACGACCGACATCACGACGGAGGTACGGACGTGGGGGACGGGCTACGACCCGGCGAATCCGCTGGACCAGGCGGTGCTGGCGACGCGGCGCGCGGTGTTTCCGGAACATGGTCTGGACCCGCTGACGGAGCCGTGAGCCTCGGCCCTCCACCGAGCAGGGAGGAACTGCGCGAGCATCTGGTCCGCACGTTCATCGCGGGGGAGGTGGCGACTCCACGGCAGAACAACCTGCTGCACTACCGGCGGATGGCCGCAGGGAACCCGCACTACCTCTTCGGGCTGAACCTGAAGCGTTCCTGGACGTTCGAGGAGATCCTGGCCACGATGGCCGAGCGCTGCGGGGTCGATCCCGACCCGGCGCACTTCTACGGCGACGACACGATCGACCCCGACCTGACCCTGGACGCGCTCGACGCGATGGCGCTGCGGCTGGCGGAGGCCGCCGACGACCGGGCGAGCGTCGTGATCGCCACCGGGCACCCGACCGGGCTCCTCCCGGTCCATCTGGCGATCGCGCGGGCACTGCACGCCCGCGGCTGCCGGGTGCTGACCCCGGCCGAGGGCTGGTCGTACGAGATCGAGACGGGACAGGGCCCGCGTAGGCGGCACATCCGGTACGTCGACGGGGTGGCCATGCTCGCCGATGGGGGTTCGCTCCATCACACGCACGACCCGGCCCCGATGGAGGCGATGCTCGCCGATCTCGCAGCCGAATCGAGTGATTGGCCGGATCTGGCCATAGCCGACCACGGGTGGGCCGGAGCGGCCGGCGAGGCCGGAATCGCCACTGTCGGATTCGCGGACTGCAACGACCCTGCCCTGTTCGCAGGGGAAGTCGAAGGTAAAATCGCCGCCGTTGTGCCGCTGGACGACAACGTACTGCCACACCACTACACGCCGATGACCGCCTACCTGTTGTCACGCGCGCGCCTGATTGCCTGAACTCTCCTCTTGCGACGAGGGATACACGATTTACGCTGGGGGAAAGTACACGTGCGTGAGCAAAGTCACCTAAAGGTCTGGTGACATGCGCGTGTGGAAGAGGGCGTCCGATGGGCTCAGGCGAGCGACCTCTGAGCGAGGTCAGATTCCTGACAGTGTCCGAAGTGGCGGCGGTGATGCGGGTGTCCAAGATGACGGTCTACCGCCTCGTTCATTCCGGGGAACTGCCGGCGATCCGGGTCGGCCGTTCGTTCCGGGTGCCGGAGCAGGCCGTCCATGACTACCTGCGCGACGCGTACATCGAAGCGGGGTGAGGGCAGGGCTCGTGCGTGATTTCGAGCCCTGATCCGACCCGGTCGTGCGGGGAACTCCGCTGTGGCAACACGGGGATGAGGCAGGCCGGCGGCCTGAGGGCCGCCGGTCCAGCGGTAGTCTTGGGCTCCGGGCTGTGCGCGCACCCTCCTGGTGAGGCACGAATGCCCGTCTCCTGCACGCAAATCGATTGGTCGAGTGAGGCTTCGTGGGCTCCGTTATCAAGAAGCGCCGTAAGCGGATGGCGAAGAAGAAGCACCGCAAGCTGCTCAAGAAGACGCGCGTTCAGCGTCGTAACAAGAAGTAAACGCCCAGCTCAACTAGCCGTAAGGGATGGGGCGCACAGTGTCCTCTATGCCCTCCGCTGCGGCCCGTGTCGTCCTGGTCACCGGAGTCTCCCGCTTCCTGGGGGCGCGGGTCGCCAACAGTCTCCAGGCCGAGCCGGGCATTGAGCGGGTCATCGGCGTGGACACGGTCCCACCTACGACGTCACTCGGCCGCACGGAGTTCGTGCGGGTCGACATACGCACCCCGAGCATCGCCAAGGTCATCGCCTCGGCCGGGGTGGACACGGTCGTCCACCTCAACCTGGTGACGGCTCCGGCCGGTCCGCGGTCGTCGATGAAGGAGCTCAACGTCATCGGCACCATGCAACTGCTGGCCGCGTGCCAGCGGTCGCCGGACATGCGCAAGCTCGTGGTGCGGTCGTCGGCTGCCGTCTACGGCTCCTCGCCGCGCGATCCCGCGGTCTTCACCGAGGACGAGGAGCCGGTCGAGGCGCCGTCCTCGGGGTACGCCAAGGACGCGGTCGAGGTCGAGGGCTATGTGCGGGGCCTGCGGCGGCGCCGGTCGGATCTCCAGGTGTCGTTGCTGCGGTTCGCGAACTTCCTCGGGCCGGGGGTGGACTCACCGCTGACCCGGTATCTCCGCATGCTCGTCATCCCGACCGTGCTGGGCTTCGATCCGCGGTTGCAGTTCGTGCACGAGGACGACGGCGTCGAGGTGCTCCGGCGGATGACGCTCGAGGACCACCCCGGCACGTTCAACGTGGCCGGGGACGGGGTGCTGCTGCTGTCCCAGGCCATCCGGCGGGCCGGCCGGCCCAGCCTCCCGCTGCCCGCGCCCGCCATGAGCGCGCTGGGCGACTTCGGCAAGCGCGTGGTCGGGCTCTCGGGGTTCTCGCCCGAGCTGCTGCGCTGGCTGACCTATGGCCGGGTCATCGACCCGGCCCGGCTGGCGACCGAGCTGAGCTGGCGGCCGAAGTACTCCTCGGAGGCGGCGTTCACCGACTTCCTGCACTCGCAGGGGCTGGGCCACAACCTGCCGCTGGACCTGTTCGATCGACTGACCGGACCCTTGAGCGGTCCCTCTGGAGGCCACCGGTGATCAACGTGCGTGATCTGCACAGTGGCGTTCACGGCGAGGACGCACAGGTCATCCCGCTGAACGCGGGCCAGCACGACACCCGGCCCGAGCGCCCGATGATCGAACGCAAGATCGCGTCCGGGCTGAGATTCCTGCGCCGCCGGCTGGCCGGCGAGTACGAGGTCGACGAGTTCGGCTTCGACCCCGAGTTCAACGAGACCCTGCTCATGCCGCTGGCCCGGGCCGTCTACGAGCGCTGGTTCCGGGTGGAGGTGCGGGGCCTGGAGCACATCCCGGCCGAGGGCGGAGCCCTGATCGTCGCCAACCACTCCGGGACGGTGCCGATCGACGGCGTGATGCTGCAGGTCGGCGTGCACGACCACGTCCACCGCAACCTGCGGCTGCTCGGTGCCGATCTCGTCTACCAGGTGCCGATGCTCGGCCATCTGTCCCGCAAGAGCGGCCACACCCTGGCCTGCCAGGCCGACGCGGCCCGGCTGCTGGGCAAGGGCGAGCTGGTGGGGGTCTTCCCCGAGGGCTTCAAGGGCGTCGGCAAGCCCTTCAGCGAGCGCTACAAGCTGCAGCGGTTCGGCCGGGGCGGTTTCGTGGCCACGGCGCTGCGGGCCGACGTGCCCATCATCCCGTGCGCCATCGTCGGGGCCGAGGAGATCTATCCCAAGATCGCCGATCTGGCTCCGCTGGCCCGGCTGTTCGGGGTCCCGTACTTCCCGGTGACGCCCACGTTCCCGCTGTTCGGCCTGCTGGGGCTGATCCCGCTGCCGTCGAAGTGGATCATCCAGTTCGGTGAGCCGGTCGTGATGGCGGACGTCGACGAGGGCGCCGCGGACGATCCGATGACGGTCTTCAACCTGACCGACCAGGTGCGCGAGACCATCCAGCAGATGCTCTACGACACGCTGCTGCGGCGGGGCCCGGCCTTCTTCTGACGGGTCCGCCGACCCCCGGCCGCACCCCGACCGGGTCGTACGGATGCCCTACTGGCTCCGGTAGTGCCTGCGCAGGGCCACTCCGGCGGCGACGCCGCCCGCCAGGGCACCCGCGCCCGCCGCGGCGGGCAGCGCGATCATGGTGACCTTACGGCCGGTACGGAAGTCGTGGACGGGCCAGGCGTGCTCCCTGGCGTGGTCGCGCAGATCGGCGTCGGGGTTGACCGCGTGCGGGTTGCCCACGGTCGTCAGCATCGGCAGGTCGTTGGAGGAGTCGCTGTAGGCGAAGCAGCGCGCCAGGTCGAGCCCCTCCCGGGCCGCGAGCGCGCGTACGGCCTCGGACTTCGCCGGGCCGTGCAGCAGGTTGCCGACCAGCCGGCCGGTGTAGACGCCGTCGACGGTCTCGGCCACCGTGCCGAGCGCGCCGGTGAGGCCCAGCCGGTGGGCGATGACCCTGGCCAGCTCCACCGGGGTCGCGGTCACCAGCCAGACCTGCTGGCCGGCGTCCAGGTGCTGCAGGGCGAGCGCGCGGGTGCCGGTCCAGATCCGGTCCGCCAGCACGTCGTCGTAGATCTCCTCGCAGAGCTTGACGAGGTCGGTGACCTTCTGGCCGGCCACGAAGGCCAGCGCGGCCTCCTTGGCGGTGCCGATGTGGTCGGCGTTCTCGGTGCCCCGGATGCGGAAGGCCGCCTGCCCCCAGGCGAACATGGCCAGGTCACGCATGGTGAACAGCTTGCGGGAGGCCAGTCCGCGGGCGAAGTAATAGATCGATGCGCCGCGCATCATGGTGTTGTCGACATCGAAGAACGCGGCCGCGGACGGATCGGGTGTGGGAAGTATCGAATCTCGCTCCGCCGCCGCCGCTGCGGCCTCTCCGGCGCTCACCGGGTCACCCTCGTCACGCCTTTGCCACAGTCGCCGCATACATCGACCCTATTCATCTCAGGTCCCCGCTCCGTCCCTGCCTCGGGGACACGCCCCGAATTGCGACCGTACTCACCTTGATGTGCCCTGACCAGAGTCGTCCGGTCGCACCGTACGGTCGCCGTGCCGCGCGCAGGCGGCACCGGGCTCCGAGATCATCGGGCCGATGGGGCGGACCTTGCGGTGCTGGTGAGCCGTTGCCGCAACGCGGCGCGGAAGACCGGGTCGGGCCGCGGTGGCCGTCGTGACTCCGCGCGTAGCGCCGCCAGCAGCCTGGCTCGTGCCGCTGACTTGCTCTGACCTGTTCTCATGTGCCCATCCCACCCCGAGTTGAAAACGATTGAAGGTGGCAGGTGGTTACGGCTCAGGTGGTGGCCAGGTCACTGGGCAGCATTCGCGCGAGTGACCGCACGGCGCGATACTGCAATGCCTTGATGGCGCCGGATTTCTTGCCCATCACCAGTGCCGTTTCCGCGACGGAAAGACCGTGCAGAAAGCGCAGAACCACACATTCCTGCTGTTCAGAGCCGAGCCTCCGGATCGCCGTGAACAGCATCCGATTGGTCATCGAGTCCAGCACCGTACGCTCCGGGCTCTCCTGCTGCCGGTCGCCGTCGAGCAGCTCGGGAGTGGAGATCTCCAACCGGTAGCGGCTGGACTTGAAGTGGTCGGCGATCAGGTTGCGGGCGATCGTGATGAGCCACGCGCCGAAGTCCTTGCCCTGCCAGCTGTAGTCGCCGATGCGCCGCAGCGCGCGCAGGAACGTGTCGCTGGCCAGATCCTCGGCCAGCGCATGTGAGCCGACCCGATAGTAGACGTACCGGTACACCAGCTCGACGTAGTGGTCGTACAGCAGGCCGAAGGCCTCGGCGTCGCCCGCCGTCGCGCACAGGACCAGGTTCTTGATCGTGTCGCCGCTGCGCCCCGTCTCGAGCGAGCCCGTCTTGAGCGAGCCCGTCTCGTACGAGCCCGTCTCGGGCGAGACGGGCTGTTGACGGGGGGTGTCGAGGGTCACGCTGCGCATGCAGTCTCCTCGGGGCGACATCCTCGGGGGCGCCCACAGGGGGGATGGGCGCGACCTCCGACTCGGAAGGCCATGGTAGATACCGGTGAGTACGGTGGCAATGGTGTTGCCCTGGTACTTCCGGCGATGCCTGATTTGGGGAACAAGGGGTGGGGTGCGCATTGCCTGGGGGAGGGTGTGGGATGGCCGGTTACGCATGTACGCCGTCCATCGGGCACCATGGTGGCCGATGGCCGGATTCCTGATAGCGCTGCTGGCGACCCTGGGCGGACTGGTGTCCACCGGGTTGCTGGCCCTGCGCACCTACAACGAGCGGCGCCCGCATCTGGTCGCCTGGTCCGTGACCGCGTTCGCGCTGACCGTCGCGCTGGCCGCCATGGCGGCCGGTTTCGTGTCCGGCTTCGGGGCGACGCTGTTCCGGGCGGTGGAGATCGGCGGAGCGCTGCTGGCGCCGGTCTGGCTGGCCGTCGGCGTCATCGTGCTGATCGCGCAGTTCGTCCAGGTCCGCTTCGCGGCGTGGCTGGGGGCGATCTCGTACTCGATCGTCGCCGTGGTCGTCCTGCTGCTGGATCCGGTGAAGGGCACCTTCGGCAAGAGCCTGCCGAAGGCCAAGGACCACTACAACGTGCTGCCCTCCTCGCTGCTCAACACCGCCCATGTGGTCGTGGTGATCGTGCTGGTGGTCTGTGCCGCGGTGTGCGCGCTCCAGGTCCGCAACAACCAACGCGAGGCCTACGACAACCTGATGCCGATCGCGCTGGTCGCGCTGGCCGGGGTGCTCATCGTCACCGGGGCCGGCGGCTACCTGCCGGGGCCCCTGACGCCCCTGGTGCTGGGCGCCGCCGCGGGCCTGGTCGCCTTCGGCGGCATCCGGACCGCGCCCTACGCCGCCGACGCCGCGGACGACGATCTCTACGAGGAGCCGCACACCGGTTACGACCAGGGCCTCACGGCGCAGCCCGGCCCGAGCCCCCGGCCGGCTCAGCCGCCCGCCGCCTATCCTCCGGCACCCGTCCCGGCCGCGGTCCCGCTGTCCGCGCCGCCCGCGGCCCCGCCGGCGGCCTCCATGTCGATGCCGGCCCCGCCGGGCCCGGCGTCCACCGCGCCGGAGATGTACGGCCAGATCACCGTGTTCACCTTGCTGGAGGGGCGGGAGAGCGCCTTCGACCGGCTGGCGCGCGAGGCCGTGCGCGCGGCCCGGGACACCGAGCCCGACCTGATCATCTACACCTGCCACGAGGTGGTCGGCGGCTCGACGCAACGGATCTTCTATCAGCTCTTCCGCGACCAGGCCGCCTTCCAGGACCACCAGCGGCAGTCGTACGTCCTGCGCTTCCTCGGCGACAGCCGCGCCCACGTGCTGGCCACCAACGTCATCGAGATCAAGCTCAAGGACGCCAAGGTGCTGCCGCTGCCCTCGCTGATGGGCCGCTGATGATCACATTGCTGAGCAAGCCGGGCTGCCATCTGTGCGACGACGCGCGGGAGGTGATCGCACGGGTCGCGGCGGAGGTGGGCGAGCCGTGGGAAGAACGCGACATCACCCGTTCCGAGGAGGACACCCGGCTCTACTGGGAGCAGATCCCGGTGACCCTCGTCGACGGGGTGCAGCACGACTTCTGGCGGGTGGACGAGAAGCGGCTGCGGGCCGCGCTGGCGGCCCGCTGAGAGCGGCCCCCGTACCTGGCTTTCGTGAACCACAGGTAAAATGGTGAATGTCTCCTAAGTCACATCCCAGTCGTTCGGGTTGCGCTGACACCTGGTGTCGCTTAAGGACGTTATAACCCCTCTGACCTGGGGATACGCGGGTGCAGGGCTCCTGACGGCCCCGGTCCGTGCTCGTGAGGTCACTTTGTGCATACATTCACAAAGGCATAACCTGGTTGTTCAGCATGGAAAGTTCAGCCCTCGGCCCACACCAGAGCCCCCGAAGAGCAGGCCCGTGACCCGACGAGAGATGCGCCCCCGTGACCGCGCCGACCGCGGCATTCCCGAGGCCACTGTGGCCCGGCTGCCGGTCTACCTGCGGGCGCTCAACAGCCTTGCGGAGCGGGGCATCGACACGGTGTCGTCGGAGGAGCTCGCCGCCGCGGCCGGGGTCAACTCCGCCAAGCTGCGCAAGGACCTGTCCCACCTCGGGTCGTACGGCACCCGCGGCGTGGGCTACGAGGTGGAGTACCTCCTCTACCAGATCTCCCGGGAGCTGGGCCTCACCCAGGACTGGGTGGTGGCCATCATCGGGGTCGGCAACCTGGGCCGCGCCCTGGCCGGCTACGGGGGATTCGCCTCCCGTGGCTTCCGGGTGGCAGGGCTGCTGGACGCGGACGAGGCGACGGTCGGCCAGCACCTGGGCGGCATGCTCGTGGAGCACGTCGACAAGCTGGAATCCATCATCGAGGAGCGCGGGGTCTCCATCGCCGTGATCGCGACACCGGCGGGGGCGGCTCAGGAGCTGTGCGACCGGGTGGTGGCGGCGGGTGTGACGAGTGTGCTCAATTTCGCCCCGGTCGTACTATCCGTACCAGAGGGTGTGGACGTGCGTAAGGTCGATCTCTCCATCGAGCTGCAGATCCTCGCGTTCCATGAGCAGCGCAAGGCCGGGGGGCCCACAGAACGCGATTACATCGAGGCGGTCGAGCTGTGAGCGAGTGGGGTGGCACCACATGAGCCTGCTGGTCGTGGGGCTGAGTCACCGGAGTGCCCCGGTCGCGATGCTGGAGCGCGCCGTGGTGGCCGGGGACGACCTGGTCAAGCTGCTGCACGAGGTGCACGAGTCGGCGCACATCGCGGAGGCGATGATCGTGTCGACCTGCAACCGGGTCGAGATCTACGCCGCGGTCGACAAGTTCCACGGCGGCGTCTCCTCGGTGTCGGAGCTGCTGGCCCGCCACTCCGGAGTCCCCCTCGACGAACTCTGCGAGCACCTGTACGTCCACTACGAGGACCGCGCGGTCCAGCACATCTTCGCCGTCACGTGCGGGCTCGAGTCGATGGTCGTCGGCGAGGGGCAGATCCTCGGGCAGGTGCGGCAGGCGCTGCGGCTGGCCCAGGAGCAGGGCAGCGTCGGGCGTGACGTCAACGAGGTCGTCCAGCGGGCCCTGCGGGTGGGCAAGCGGGCGCACACCGACACCGGCATCGACCAGGCCGGTGCCTCGCTGGTCAGCGTCGGGCTCGAGATCGCCGCCGGGCATCTCGGGCCGCTGACCGGCAAGCGCGCGCTGGTGGTCGGCGCGGGCTCCATGAGCGGGCTGGCCGCCGCCACCCTCGACCGGGCGGGCGTGGCCGAGATCGTCATCGCCAACCGCACCTTCGCCCGCGGGTCCCGGCTGGCCAAGAGCCTCCAGATGCCGGCCCGCGCGATCGACCTGGCCGAGCTCGGCGACGCGCTCTGCGAGACCGACCTGGTGATCTCCTGCATCGGCGCGGCCGGAGTGGTGATCACCGCGGACATGCTGGCCGACCGGGCGTCGGCCGACGCCCCGGTCTTCCTGCTGGACCTCGCCCTGCCGCACGACGTCGACCGGGCCGTCCGGGTGCTGCCCGGAGTGGCGCTGGCCGGGCTTGATGATCTTCGTGTCGCCCAGCAGGCCACCCGGGCGGTCGGTACCGACGCGGTCGAGGCGGTCCGCCGGATCGTGGCCGAGGAGGTCGCCGGGTTCCTGGGTGCCGCCCGTGCCGCCGCCGTAGCGCCGACCGTGGTGGCGTTGCGCAGCAAGGCCGCCGAGGTCGTCGAGGCGGAGCTGGCCCGGCTGACCGGCCGGCTGCCCGGGCTCGGCGATCAGGAACTCGAGGACAAGGTCCGCGGGGAGGTCGCCCAGACCGTACGCCGGGTCGTGGACAAGCTCCTGCACGCGCCGACCGTGCGGGTCAAGGAACTGGCCGCCGCCCCGGGCGGTGACACCTACGCCACCGCCCTGCGCGAACTGTTCGACCTCGATCCGAAGGGGCCCGAGGCCGTGGCCCGCGCCGACCTCGAAGCCGACCTCGAAGCCGACCTCAAAGGAACCGAATCGTGATTCCACTGGGCGAGCCGAAGGCGAGTGACCGATGAGCGCACTGCGGCTCGGGACCCGTAAGAGCCTGATGGCGACCAGCCAATCTCAACGGGTCGCTGACATGTTCACGCAGGTTACTGGGCATGTCGTAAACTTGGTTGGGGTAACGACCGAGGGTGATGTATCAAAGGCACTGCTCGCACAGATCGGCGGCACCGGGGTCTTCGTCAACGGGCTCCGGGACCGGCTCGCCTCCGGTGAGATCGACTTCGCCGTGCACTCGCTGAAGGATCTGCCGACCACGCCCGCTCCCGGTATCGCGCTCGCCGCGGTGCCGGTACGTGATGATCCACGAGACGCGCTGTGCGGTCCCGCGAAGCTGGCCGATCTGCGGAGGGGGGCGCGCATCGGCACGGGCTCGCCGCGCCGGATGGCCCAGTTGCGGGCGCTTCGCCCGGATCTGGATGTCGTACCGATCCGCGGCAACGCCGACACCAGGCTCCGCAAGGTCTCGGACGGCGAACTGGACGCGGTCGTCCTGGCCTACGCGGGACTGGGTCGGATCGGGCGGCTGGAGGCCGTCGCGGAGGTCTTCGAGCCGGACCAGATGCTGCCCGCCCCCGGCCAGGGGGCGCTCGCGCTCGAGTGCCGGGCGGACCGGGCCGATCTGGTGGAGCTGCTCGGGGCGCTGGACGACGCCACGACCCGGGCCGTCGTCACCGCCGAGCGCACGGTCCTGGCCGCGCTCGAGGCGGGCTGCTCGGCCCCGGTCGGTGCCTACGCCACAGTTAATGATCTTGAGATTGAGAAGAAGCTGCATCTGACCGCCGCCGTCATCGGATACGACGGCGCACGTCAGGTAAGGCTGTCCGCAAGCGGCCACCCGCAGGAGGCCGAGAAGGTGGGACGCGAACTCGCGGACCGGCTTCTCGCCGAGGGGGCCGACCAGTTGATGGGGAGCACGCACCTTGAACCCCGTGAGTAGTCCTCTCGTTTCGTTCGTCGGCATCGGACCGGGCGATCCCGGCCTGCTGACCCTGCGCGCCGTGACCAAGCTCGCCCAGGCCGACGTGGTCGTCCTCGACCGCACGGGATGCGACCCGGAGTTCCTGACGCACTGCCGCCCCGGCACCGAGATCCTCGACTCCACCGACGTGGACCCGATCAAGCTGGTCACCAAGGCGGCCAGAGCGGGCCGGACGGTGGTCCGGCTCTCGCCGGGGGATCCCGGGGTCGCCGGCGACATCGCGGCCGAGGCAGCCGCCTGCGCCAAGGCCGGCCTGCCCTTCGAAGTGGTCCCGGGCGTCTCGGCCGTGACGGCCGTGCCCGGGTACGCCGGGATCCCGCTGACCGACGGCAAGACCCGTGAGGTACGGGTCATCGACGCCGCCGCGGGCGGGGTGGACTGGGAGGACTACTCCTCGCAGGACGCCACCCTGGTCATCCTCGGGGCCGAGGGCGCGGTCAGCGACGTCGCCAAGGGCCTCATGGCGGTCGGCCGCCGGGACTCCACCCCGGTCGCGATGACCAGCCTGGGCACGACCACCGAGCAGGAGACCGTCGTCACCACCCTCAACCGGCTCTACGCCGAGACCAAGGGCATGGAGAGCCCCGCGATGATCATCGTGGGGGACGTCGTCGGCCGGCGCGACCAGCTCTCCTGGTTCGAGACCAAGGCGCTGTTCGGCTGGCGGGTGCTGGTGCCCCGCACCAAGGAACAGGCGGTCAGCCTCTCCGACCAGCTGAGGTCGTACGGCGCGGTGCCCGAGGAGGTCCCCACGATCTCCGTCGAACCGCCGCGCACCCCGCAGCAGATGGACCGCGCCATCAAGGGCCTGGTCACCGGCCGGTACGAATGGGTGGTGTTCACCTCCACCAACGCGGTACGGGCCGTACGCGAGAAGTTCGTGGAGTACGGCCTGGACGCGCGGGCCTACGCCGGCCTCAAGGTCGCGGCGGTCGGCGAGCAGACCGCCGCCGCGCTGGTGGACTTCGGCGTCACGCCTGACCTCGTGCCCGGCGAGAACCAGTCCAGCGAGGGCCTGCTGGAGGTCTGGCCGCCCTACGACGAGGATCTGGACCCGATCAACCGGGTGCTGCTGCCGCGCGCCGACATCGCCACCGACGCCCTGATCGCCGGGCTCACCGAGCTGGGCTGGGAGTGCGACGACGTCACCGCCTACCGGACCGTACGGGCCGCGCCGCCGCCCGAGGAGATCCGGGTGGCCATCAAGGGCGGCGGATTCGACGCGGTGCTGTTCACCTCGTCCTCCACGGTGCGCAACCTCATCGGGATCGCGGGCAAGCCGCACAACGTGACGGTGATCGCGGTCATCGGCCCGCAGACCGCCAAGACCGCCGAGGAGTACGGGCTGCGCGTCGACGTGATGGCCGACAAGCCCTCGGTATCGGCCCTGGCCGAAGCGCTGGCGGAGTACGGTACCAAGCGCAGGGACGCTCAGATCGCCGCCGGTGAGCCACTGCGCAAGCCCAGCCAGATGCGTCGCGGCGCCAAGAAACGCAGATAAGACACCACTCCAGCGTGATCATGTAATCGATCGTCGATCGAGTGCATGATCACGGAGGGAATGACGAGGTCCGTTCATGAGTGCTGAGTTCCCCATCGTCCGACCCCGGAGACTGCGCCGCAACAGCGCGCTGCGCCGGCTCGTGGCCGAGACCAGGCTCAGCCCGGCCGACCTGGTGCTGCCGATGTTCGTCAAGGAGGGCATCAGCGAGCCCCAGCCCGTCGGCTCGATGCCCGGGGTCTTCCAGCACACCCCCGACACGCTGCGCAAGGCCGCGCACGACGCCGTCGAGGCCGGGGTCGGCGGCCTCATCCTGTTCGGCATCCCGGCGGAGAAGGACGGCCGGGGCTCGGCCGCCGACGACCCCGAGGGCATCGTCCAGAAGGCGCTCCGCGACCTGACGGCCGAGCTGGGCGACAGCACCGTGATCATGGCCGACCTGTGCCTGGACGAGTACACCGACCACGGGCACTGCGGCCTGCTCACCCCGTCCGGTGAGGTCGACAACGACGCCACCCTGGAGCGCTACGCCTCGATCGCCGTGGCCCAGGCCGCCGCGGGCGCCGACGTGGTCGCGCCCAGCGGCATGATGGACGGTCAGGTGCGCGCCATCCGGACCGCTCTCGACCAGGCAGGGTACGAGGACGTGGCCATCCTGGCCTACTCCGTCAAGTACGCCTCCGCCTTCTACGGCCCGTTCCGGGAGGCCGCGGAGTGCGCCCCGCAGTTCGGCGACCGGTCGGCCTACCAGCAGGACCCCGCCAACGCCGACGAGTCGCTCCGCGAGGTCCTGCTCGACCTCGACGAGGGAGCCGACATGGTGTTGGTCAAGCCGGCCGGCGCCTACCTCGACATCGTCCGCCGGGTGCGCGACACGGTCGACGTGCCGGTCGCCGCCTACCAGGTGAGCGGGGAGTACGCGATGGTCGAGGCCGCTGCCGCACAGGGCTGGGTCGACCGGGACCGGATCATCATGGAGTCGCTGACCTCGATCCGCCGGGCCGGCGCCGACATCGTCCTCACCTACTGGGCCACCGAGGTCGCACGGCGTATTTGATTGCCGAGCTTCGCTCGGCGGTGAGCAGGCGCCTTTACGCGGCGCCTTCCTTCGTCGCGTGCTCGCTCGTTCCTCGCTGCGCGCGCTCCTCAGTCCAGACGCCGCGCGCCTGCTCACGTGTTCCTGGCCTGTTCATTGCCGAGCTGAGCTCGGCGGCTCGGTCCAGGTGCGGCTGGGGTCCGTGAATTAGTGACGTTGATCATGGGCGTCTAGTCACTTGGGGTCGTTTTCCGGGGGTTGGCGCGTGGGCCGTCGACCGCGCCCGTCATCATCGGTTACTAAGGGCCTTGCGGCTCTCAGCTGACCGTGCCGCCTCGACCGCCAGTGCAGAGGGTGGCCCGTGGTGCTGGTCGGCCGCCTAATCGAGGGGGAGCGATGATGCTGACGGTCGGAGGGAGCAGGCGACAGCGCACGCGCGATCGCTTGGCCACGGCGGCGCGAGGCTACGCCGGGCTGGGATGGGCCTGTGTCCGGGGCGCACAGGCCACCGTGGACGGTGACCGGGCGTGTTCCTGTGACCGGCTCGGTTGTCCGGATCCGGCCGCCCACCCGGTCTCGGCGGCGTGGGCGATGCAGGCCACCACCGACGTCGAGGTGGTGAACCGATGGTGGGCGGAGGACCCCGCCGCCAACGTCATCCTGCCGACCGGCCGGGTCTTCGACGTCATCGACGTACCCGCCGAGGTGGGTGCGCTGGCGCTCGACCGGATAGTCCGGGACGGCGGCCAGGGTGGTCCGGTCGCCGCGTTCGGCGCGGACCGGTACTTGTTCTTCGTGGCCACCCGTGGCGCTCCCGACGACGAGGACGAATGGTGGTCCTGCCATCTGGACTGCTCCCCGGAGAACATCGCCGAGACCCCCGGGATGCGCTGGCACTGCCGGGAGAGCTACGTGGTCGCCCCGCCGTCGGTGCTTCCCTACGGCCGTGAGGTCGGCTGGATCCGGCCGCCGGACGGCTCCCCGCTGCCCGACCCCCTGCGGCTGCTGGAAGTCCTCGCCGACACCTACGACTTCTGACCCTCTGACGCCTCCCGTGGCGATCGGCCAGGGCGAGCGGGGCAGGGCAGGGCAGGCGGGGCAGGGCGATCTGCGACAGGGCGGGCAAGGCACCGTGGCGGCGACCCCGCCGTCCGGCGGGCGGTCCGCCGGAAGTCTCGGCGCATGGGACGGGTCAGACGGGTGCCGTGATCGCGGCCTTACGGCCCCAGCGTGAGTAGACGATGTGGAAGGCCGTCGGCTTGCCCGGTGCGGCGACCGGCTGCAGCTTGACGTCCAGCCGTTGCGGCAGATGGTCCGCGCCGACCCTGAGGATGTAGCTGACGCGGAAGCGGCCGTCGGGGTACTGGTCGTAGAGCGGGGCGATGGTCTGTTCCCGTCCCAGCTTGGCCGCCGCGGCGACGCCGGTGTAGCTGGTGCCGGTCGCGGTGCCGCCCGGCGGGGTCCACGGGGCGACCTTCACGCTCGTGCTGGCGCGCAGCAACGCCAGGATGTTGGAGGTCGAGGTGGCCCACCGGGTGTTGGCCGCCAGCGAGCCGTAGAGGTGCGGGGCGTCCCTGCGGGCGGGCACCCGGACCGCGGGTGCGGAATGCCAGCCGCCCGAGGCCACATAGGCGACGCCGCCGACGAGGATCGTACGGAGCTTCTTGTTCGACTCCGGCCCCCCGGCCGGATTCCACACCGTCATGTCGTAGACGGTGGTGGTCTTGGAAGTCACCCGGAAGACCCCGGTCGCGGAGGTGGCGTCGGTGGCCGTGGCCGTGCGGCGGTACGCGAAGGAGGCGGTCTTCTTCTCGGCGACCGCCCGGGAGATCTGGGCCGCCACCCCGTCGGGCGTGACCGGGCGGCGCGGCGCCTTCGTCCGCGTACCGCTCGACGCCGGCGCCGGCGAGAGGGTCCGGCCGGTGTCGGTGGCCTGGTGACCGGAGCCGCCGCTGGTGGCCCACAGGGCCACCCCGGCGGCGACCGCGATGGCGGTCACCGCGCTCACCCCGAGCACGATGCTGCCCCGGTGTGCACCACGCTTCCCGGAGCGGAGCGAGGTGGCCGGCTGCGGCGAGCTGGGAGCCGGTGCGGGCGGGGTCCAGTCGGTCATCGACGCGAGCGCGGTCATCTCGGCCAGCCGGCCGCGCCCCTGGGCCTCCCAGGCGGGCCCGTACGCCTCGACGGCCGCGTCCTCGAGGTGGCCGAGGAACTCGGCGGCCGAGGCCGGTCTGTCCGCGGGGTTCTTGGCCAGACCGGCGGCGACCAGGTGACGCAGCGGGCCGGGGACCGACTCGATCGGAACGGGCCCGGAGCGGTGGGCCTTCTCCAGCGCCATCGAGGACCGCTCGGGGAAGGGCGGGCCGCCGGTGAGGCACTCGAAGAAGACGGCGGTGGCCGCGTACAGGTCGGCGGCCTGGTCGGGCGGTGCGCCGAGCCACTGCTCGGGGGCGAGATACAGCGGGGCGCCGCCCGCCCTGGACGCGATGCCGACGTCGAGCACCTTGCTGACCCCGTCCCGGCGGATCAGGACGTTCGCGGGCTTGTAGTCGCGATGCGCGATCCCGGCCTGGTGCACGGCGGCCATGGCCAGCAGCGAGCCACTGAGGACCGCGAGCGCGCCCAGCGGTCCCGCCGGTCCCTGGGTGGCCAGGACCTTGCGCAGGCTGACGCCGTCGACCAGCTCCATGATGACCGCCGCCCGGCCCTCGGTCGGCGACTCCACGTAGTCGTAGAAGTCGACGAGGTTGGGGTCCTCCAGGTGCGCCAGCAGCCGGGACTCCTCCCGGAAGCGGGTGACGAACGCATGGTCGGCCAGCAGCCGGTCGCTCAGGTACTTGATCGCGACTTCACTGCCGGTGACGTCGTCGACGGCCTGAACGATCTGCCCGGTGGCTCCCCCGCCCAACTCCCGCACATGGAAGAACCCCGGGGCCGTCCAACCGTCCGTCACCTTCACATCCCCCTAGTCGTACTGGTGGAATATCGGGCACCGGCATGCGCGGTCAAGGGTATTCACCGGATCGGAATCAAGGGCTGACAGACTAGTGTCGTGACATCCACGGATCGCTCTCAGCAGCTCTTCGACCGGGCCAATGCCGTCGTGCCGGGCGGAGTCAACTCACCGGTGCGCGCCTTCCGCGCGGTGGGCGGCACGCCCCGCTTCATGGCCTCTGCCCGGGGACCGTACCTCACCGATGCCGACGGCAACGAGTACGTCGACCTCGTCTGCTCGTGGGGGCCCATGATCCTGGGGCACGCCCACCCCCGGGTGGTGGAGGCGGTCCAGGCCGCCGCGGCACACGGCACCTCGTACGGCACGCCGACGCAGGGTGAGGTCGAGCTGGCCGAGGAGATCGTCGGCCGTACCCCGGTGGACAAGGTCCGGCTGGTGAGCTCGGGCACCGAGGCGACGATGTCGGCGATCCGGCTGGCCCGCGGCTTCACCGGCCGCTCGAAGATCGTCAAGTTCGCGGGGTGCTACCACGGGCACGTCGACGCGCTGCTGGCCGCCGCCGGCTCCGGGGTCGTCACGCTGGGGCTGCCCGACACCCCCGGGGTGACGGGCGCGACGACCGCGGACACCCTGGTGCTGCGCTACAACGACGCGTCCGCGGTGGAGCGGGCCTTCGCCGACCACGGCCACGAGATCGCCTGCGTCATCACCGAGGCCAGCCCGTCCAACATGGGGGTGGTGCCTCCGGACGACGGCTTCAACGCGCTGCTCAAGTCGCTCTGCGAGCGGCACGGCGCGCTGCTGATCATCGATGAGGTGCTCACCGGTTTCCGGGTGACCCGGTCCGGGTGGTACGGCAGGGAGGGCGTGGCCGCGGACCTGACCACATTCGGCAAGGTCATGGGCGGCGGGCTGCCCGCCGCGGCCTTCGGCGGACGCGCCGACGTCATGGACCACCTGGCACCGGCCGGGCCGGTCTACCAGGCCGGCACCCTGTCCGGGAACCCGCTGGCGACCGCGGCGGGCCTGGCGACCCTGCGCGAGGCCACCGACGAGGTCTACGCCGCCGTCGACCGGGCCGCCTCGATCGTCGGGCGGCTGGCCTCCGAGGCACTGTCGAAGGAGGGCGTGCCGCACCGGCTGCAGACCGCCGGCAACCTGTTCTCGGTGTTCTTCCGCGAGGAGGAGGTCCGCGACTTCGACGCCGCCCAGGAGCAGAACGGCAAGGCCTACGCGGCGTTCTTCCACGCGGCCCTGGAGCACGGGGTCTACCTCCCGCCTTCGGCCTACGAGGTGTGGTTCCTGTCCGCGTCCCACGACGACGCCGCCCTCGACCGCATCGCCGAGGCCATGCCGCACGCCGCCCGCGCGGCGTCCACCGCGCTCTGACCCGTTAGCTACTTAACGAAACACCGGCTGAGCGCGTAGCATCGCTTACATGCTGGACCTGGAGCGGCTACGCGCCCTGCACGCGGTGGCGACCCACGGCTCGGTGAGCGCCGCGGCCGACGCGCTGCACGTCACCACCTCGGCCGTCTCCCAGCAGGTGGCCAAGCTGGAGCGGGAGACCGGCCAGAAGCTGTTCGAGCGCAAAGGCCGGGGCGTACGCCTGACCGACGCCGCCGAGCTGCTGGTCGGCCATGCCGGACGCATCCTGTCCCTGGTCGAGGAGGCCAAGTCCGACCTGGAGGCGCACCGCGGCGCGGTGGTCGGGGAGCTGACCGTGGCGTCCTTTCCCACCGCCGTCCGCGGGCTGGGGCCGGGGGCGCTGGCCCTGCTGCGCCACCGGCATCCGCAGCTGCGGATCCTGCTGAGCGAGTCCGACCCGACCGAGAGCATCCCCCGGGCGCTGCGCGGGGACCTCGACCTGGCCATCGTCCAGGACTGGGACAACGACCCGCTGGCCCTGCCCGACGGCCTGGCCCGCAGCACTATCTGCGAGGACATCGCCGACGTCGCGCTGCCCCCCGGCCATCCGCTCACCGACCGGGCCGACATCGCGCTCAAGGAGCTCGCCGGGGATCGCTGGATCAGCTCCACTCCGGGCTCGATCTGCCATGAGTGGCTCACCTACACGCTCCGCTCCACCGGGGTGGAGCCGGCCATCGACCACTACGTGTACGAGTACGCCACCCAGCTGGCACTGGTCGCGGCCGGGCTGGGCGTCTCGATCCTGCCGAGGCTGGGCCGCTGCGACGTGCCGCCGGACGTCCGGATCGTGCCGCTGCGCCCGCCGCTCACCCGGCGGATCTACGCGGTCTGGCGGGCCGAGGCCGCCCGCCGCCCCGCCATCCGCGCCACCCTCGAGGCCCTCCGGGAAACCGGCTGTCAAGGCAGCGCCGGCCGGCCCTCCGGCGCCGGTCATCGGTGACCAGAGGGTGGCGGCACGACCTCCGGGGCCCGCGGGTAGTCTGAGGCGGCCATGACTGAGAAGACTTCATGACCCAGAAGACCATCGTTCACCTGCTGCGGCACGGTGAGGTGCACAACCCCCTGGGCGTTCTGTACGGCCGGCTGCCCGACTATCACCTCAGCGAGAACGGGGTGCTCATGGCGAAGGCCGCGACCAAGTGGTTCAGCGGGCGGGACGTCACCGCGCTGTTCTCCTCCCCGATGGAGCGCGCCCAGGAGACCGCCGCCCCGCTGGCCGAGGCGTTCGGCCTGGAGGTGTCGATCGTCGAGGGACTGATCGAGGCGGCCAACCGGTTCGAGGGCATGAGGTTCGGCCAGGGCGAGGCCTCGCTGAAGAACCCCGCCACCTGGCCGCTGCTGCGCAACCCGTTCCGGCCCTCCTGGGGGGAGCCCTACGACGAGCTCGCCCGCCGGATGCTCGCCGCCGCGGCCACCGCCCGGGACGCCGCGCGGGGACACGAGGCGGTGTGCGTCAGCCACCAGCTGCCGATCTGGATCGCCCGGCGCGCGGCCGAGCGCAAGCGACTGTGGCACAACCCCTCCCATCGCCAGTGCGGACTGGCCAGCGTGACCAGCCTGGTCTACGAGGGCGACGAGATCGTCCGGGTCGACTACGCCGAGCCCGCCGCGGCGTTGATCAGCGGTCCGGTTGTGCCGGGCGCCTGAGCCTGCAATACAGTCGAGAACTACGACTCGTAGTAGCTGAGAACCAGTGGCTGAGACGCAGTGGCTGAAGTAGCGGCTGAGACGCAGCGGCTGAGAAGTAGTGGCTCGGAGCAGTACTGATCGCAGTAGGAGAACCGTTGAGTGCCCGTGCCGTGTCCGTACGCGCCCTGGCGGGCGGCGTCCTGTCCATGACGCTGCTGGCCGGCTGCGCGGGGACCAACGCGAACCCGACCGGCCCCGACGGCGCCGACAACCGCTACGTCGCCGGTGACGGCAGCAGCCAGTTGATCAAGGACCGGAAGCCCGGCCCGCAGGCCAAGGGCACGACCCTGGACGGCAAGCCGCTGAGCCTCGCCGACCTGACCGGGGCGCCCGGCGGCGGCGCCGGGGGCAAGGTCGTCGTGGTGAACTTCTGGGCCTCCTGGTGTGCGCCCTGCCGGGGTGAGGCACCCGCGCTGCAGAAGCTCTACGAAGAGCACAAGGGCAAGGGCGTCGAGTTCGTCGGCATCGACATCAAGGACTCCGGCAAGGAGGCCGCCCTGGCCTTCGAGCGCACCTTCAAGATCGGCTACCCGAGCATCTACGACCCCGACGGCCAGGTCACGCTGGCCTTCCGGGTCATCCCGCCGAGCGCGGTCCCGAGCACGCTGATCCTCGACCGGCAGGGCAGGGTGGCCGCCCGGATCATCGGCTCCACGACGTACTCCAAGCTCGGTCCCCTCATCGACCAGGTGGCGGCGGAGAAGTGAGCACGCGCGCGGTGTCCGGACCGAGGAGCGCTCGCGAGGGGCGCGGCGGTGTCTGGACTGAGGAGCGCGCGCAGCGAGGTACGAGCGAGCACGCGACGAGGGAAGGCACCGCCTCGAAGCGCCCCGAGCCGCCGAGCGGAGCGAGGCCGTGAACGCGGCCGACACGGTGACCAGCGGGTCGCTGCTGGTGGCGTTGCCGCTGGCGGCGCTGGCCGGGCTGGTGTCGTTCCTGTCGCCGTGCGTGCTGCCGCTGGTGCCCGGTTACCTCTCGTACGTCACCGGGTTGTCCGGGGTGGACCTCGCCGAGCAGCGGCGCGGCAGGCTACTGCTGGGCTGCGCGCTGTTCGTGCTCGGCTTCACCCTCGTGTTCATCTCCTACGGGTTCGCCTTCGGCGGCCTGGGCGTCTGGCTCAAGGAGTACGAGCAGGTCATCACCCGCGTGCTGGGGGCCGTCACGATCATCTTCGGGCTGGCCTTCATGGGCTTCGTGCCGGGGCTGCAGCGGACGTTCAAGTCCGGCCGGCTGCCCGCCGCCGGGCTGGCCGGGGCACCGGTGCTGGGCGTGCTGTTCGGGATCGGCTGGACGCCGTGCATCGGCCCGACCCTGAGCGCCATCCTGACCCTGGCCTACGACCAGGGGAGCGCCACCAGAGGCGCGGTACTGTCGTTCGGATACTGCATCGGGCTGGGCCTTCCGTTCATCGTGACGGCGCTCGCCTACCGTAAGGCGCTCGGGGTCTTCGCCCTGGTCAAGCGCCACTACCAGCTGGTCACGCGGATCGGCGGAGGCATGCTGGTCGCGATCGGCGTGCTGCTGGTGACCGGGCTTTGGGGACAAATGATCGCTCACCTGCAGACCTGGGTGAGCGGGTTCGGGGTGGTGATCTGAGGTGGCCGACGTGCAGGCGGCCGACGTACGGACCGGCGAGGACGAGACCGCTCCGGTGGTGAAGCCCAAGGGGCTGGGACCGATCGGGTGGCTGCGGTGGGGGTGGCGGCAGCTCACCTCGATGCGCACCGCGCTGATCCTGCTGTTCCTGGTCGCCCTGGGCTCGATCCCCGGCGGGCTGCTGCCCCAGCGCGGGCAGGCCCCGGAGCAGGTCGCCGCCTACATCGCCGACCACGGGTCGCTGGGCTCCTGGATGGACCGGTTCTCGCTGTTCGACGTCTTCGCCGCCCCGTGGTTCGCCGCGATCTACATCCTGCTGTTCGTGTCGCTGGCCGGCTGCGTGATCCCGCGCATCCTCAAGCACGGCCAGAACGTACGGGCCCGCCCGCCCGCGGCGCCCCGCAACCTGGGCCGGCTGCCGCAGTCGGCGTCGTACCGGACCGACGCCACCCCAGAGGAGGCGCTCGGCGGGGCGCGCGACCTGCTCAAGGGCCGCCGGTTCCGGGTCGACGCCCACGAGGGCTCGGTGGCGGCGGAGAAGGGCCATCTCGGTGAGACCGGCAACCTGATCTTCCACCTGGCGCTGCTGGTGCTGCTGTTCTCGGTGGGCAGCGGCGCGGCCTTCGGCTACAAGGGCAACGTCCTGGTGACCGAGGGCGGCGCCTTCTCCAACACCCTGACCAACTACGACGCGTTCAAGCCGGGCCGGGAGTTCTCGGCCGACGAGCTCGCGCCGTTCACGATCAGCCTGGACGAGTTCCACGCCTCGTACATCACCTCGGGCAAGAACATCGGCCAGCCCACCAGCTTCTACGCCAAGGTCCGCTACAAGGACGGCTCGGGGCCGGAGAAGCCGTACGACCTGCGGGTCAACCATCCGCTCGGCGTCGGCGGCACCAAGGTCTACCTTCTCGGCCATGGGTACGCGCCCACCTTCACCGTCAAGGACGGCAAGGGACAGATCGCGTTCCAGGGCTCGGTGCCGTTCCTGCCGATGGAGGAGAGGACCTTCACCTCCGAGGGCGTCATCAAGGCGCCCGACGCGCAGCCCACCCAACTGGGGTTCTACGGGATCTTCTTCCCGTCCGCCGCGCCCGACCAGGCCGGCAAGACCATCTCCGCCTTCCCCGCGCCGCTCAACCCGCGGGTGTCGATCGTTCCCTTCAAGGGCGACCTCGGCCTCGACACCGGGGTCCCGCAGTCGGTCTACAAGCTCGAGGGGCTCGGCAAGACGCTCTTCCCGGTGGGGAAGGCACAGGGCCTGCAAGTGGGGCAGACGCTCACCCTGCCGGACGGGGCGGGATCGATCACCTTCACCGGCTACCAGCAGTGGGTCAGCCTCGCGCTCAACCACGACCCGGGACGGGTCCCCGCGCTGGCCGCCGCGGTGATCGCGATCTTCGGCATCGTGACCTCCTTCCTGATCCGCCGTCGCCGGGTGTGGGTCCGTGCGAGTGCCGCGGACGGGGGGCGTACGGTGGTCGAGGTCGGTGGACTCGCCCTCGGCAACGCCACTGCCGAGTTCGACGACATCGTGGCGGATCTGCGTCAGCGGGTCCCCGCCGTGGAGGAGCCGGCCGGTGAGTCCTCCGGCGATGAGGCCTCCGGTCCGGAGACCCCCGCCGGCGAAAGCCCCGGTAGCGCCTCCGGCGCCGGGTCCAACAGCGGTGCCGGAACCCCCGGCGATCAGAACGAGGAGTGACGAGTGTGGACGCCCATCTCGCCGATCTGAGCAATCAGCTCATGGTCGGCACCGTGCTTCTGTACGTGGTCGCCATGGTCGGCTACGCCGCGGATCTCGCCTTCGGCGACCGCCGCCGGACGGCGGCCGCCGTCCGGGCCAAGGTCCTGGCCGGTGCCGGGGGCCCGGAGACGGCCGAAGCCGGACCGGACGGCACAGCGTCGGACGGCAGAGCGTCGGACGGCACGGCGGTGGACGAGGAACGGCGGGAGGTCGACTGGGGCCGTTTCGCGGTCCTGATCAACGTGCTCGGCTGGGGCGCCCACCTGGGCGAGCTCGTCACCCGGGGCATGGCCGCCGAGCGGCTGCCGTGGGGGAACATGTACGAGTTCGTCTCGGCGATCTGCTTCGCCGCGGTGACCGCGTACCTCGTCCTGCTGGTCCGCCAGAACGTCCGGTTCCTCGGTGCCTTCCTCATGGTCGCCGTGGTGATCGGGCTGGGCATCGCCACCATCTGGCTGTACGACGCCCCGGGCCCGCTGCGGCCCGCGCTCCAGTCGTACTGGATCGGCATCCACGTCACGGCCGCCATCATCGCCACCGGCACCTTCAGCGTCGCCGCCGTCACCACGCTGCTCTACGTGGCCGTGGCCCGCCGGGAGGGCCGTGCCGCGGCGGTGACCGGTGCCGCGACACCGGCCGGCGCCCCCGCGACCGGGTTCCTCAGCAGGTTCCCGTCCGCGGACCGGCTGGACCGGCTCTCCAACCGCATCACGATGTTCGGCTTCCCGATCTGGACCTTCGCCATCATCGCGGGCGCGATCTGGGCCGACTCGGCGTGGGGCCGCTACTGGGGCTGGGACCCCAAGGAGACGTGGTCGTTCATCACCTGGGTGGTCTACGCCGGGTACCTGCACGCTCGCGCCACCGCGGGCTGGAAGGGCAACAAGGCGGCGGTCATCGCGCTGATCGCCTTCGCGTGCCTGCTGTTCAACTTCTTCGGGATCAACTACCTGGTCTCGGGCATGCACTCCTACAAGTGACCCGCGACCCGACCGAATCCCGCGCCCCAACCCCAGCCGAACCCAAGCGGCCCCAGCGCGAGCGCCCCAAGCGCCCGAGCGGGTCATGGGGTGAGGGGCGGGGAGTGGGGGGTGAGGATTCGGGGGGTCAGTCCTCGCCGCGGATGCGGCGGTCGAGGCTCTTGAGGAAGTCGGGGTCGTCGTCGGGGCCGCGGGGGAGGTCGACGCCCGGCGGCACCGGCGCAGGCGGGCCGGCGAACCGGTTCTCGCCGGTCGGCTCGAGCCCCCGCCCCTCCCGGCCGATCCGCTCCTCCCGGCCGATGCGCCCGTCCAGGCCGATCCGCCCGTCCGGGCCGATCCGTGCGTCGCGCGGCCGTCCGAACAGCAGCCACGCGATGGCGCCGAGGTTCATCGTCAGCAGCACGACCAGGAACCAGCCGAACTTCGGCAGCCCCCGGATCTCCGCCTCGTCGGTCGTCAGCACGTCGAACAGGCAGTACAGCCAGACGCCGAGCGCAATCAGGGCGACAAGGACATAGAACATGCTGGCAGGTTAACCGCCTCGCGGCTTACTCTGCCATGGCGGAGTCAAGACAGAGGCAATACCCGTAGGGGTCCGGGCCTCGTGGCCGGCCGAGAACGGAGCGCGATGCGGTACTGGGGCATACACCGCAAGCACCGCGATTCCAAGGAGGGGAGCCATGCCTCGTCCCCCTCCGACCAGCGGGCGGAGCACCCCACGACGAGGCCGCGGCGCACCCAGCCGCGGGACGCGCTGGGCCGGTTCCGCAAGGCGGGACGCGACGACGACTTCGCGCTCCGGACCGGGGGCGATCAGCCGGCCCGGCAGGCCCCGGCCAAGCCGGCCTTCCGCTGGCGCGACTTCGAGCTCGACGACGAGCTGCCCCGTACCCAGGCCAGGCCGCCGGACGCGCCCGGCTCACCGGATCGGCCCGGGCCGCCGGACGGGCGGCGGCACTGCGGGCCGCTGGAGGGCATCCTCTACCGGCAGTGGGACGGCGAGCTCGGTCCGCCCACCCCGGAGGTCGTCCGGGCCATCGACAGCCTCGCCGCGCTGCCCGAGCCGCTGAAAGAGCTTCTGGCGCGCGGACTCGACGGGATCTATGTCGGCCCAGGCGGAGTGCCCGATCTCGACGACATGGGCCATCTCAAGGGCCGCGAGCTGCCCTCGGGCAAGGCGACCTGGGACATCTGCGCCGGGGCGTACGGGGATCGGAAGATCGTGGTGGGGGACCGGCCGTCGCCCACGCCGGACGTGATGATGCACGAGGTGGGGCACTCGCTGGACGACCTGGACGCGGAGGCCGACGGCTGGCAGTCCGACAGCCCGGAGTTCCGCGCCCTCTACGAACAGTGCCTGCCACATCTGGCCAGCGACTTCCATCTGCAGCCGGACGCTCTGGGGCGCAAGGAGTTCTTCGCCGACGCCTTCGCCGCCATCGCGGCGCGGCAGCGCCCGGCGCTGGTCGACATGCTGGGCGGCGACACCCGGACGGCGCTCAACGTGATGCTGTTCTTCAACCGCCGGTACGGAATGTAGGTGACCCAGACATGTACGTGATCAAGCTCGACAACGGGAACCTGCGGGTGCCGCACAGCGCGACCACCGAGGACGGCCGCATCATCGGGCAGGCGTACATCGAGATCGGCCCGGACGACCCCGACTACTCACGGCTGGCCGATCAGGCGCTCACCGAGGAGGAGATGGCGGTGAAACGCAGCCGGTGGCGGGACGAAGACGAAGCGCTGCTGCGTCAGTTCGAGGATTGGAAGGCCCAGCAAGAGGATGCCCAGGGGGATTGAGTCGGGCATTCCCGGCTGTCTGTGCGTCCCGCCCTAACCGGCTAGGTGGTGCAAATGCACTATGGAGTTTCTCACGCTGTAAAGCGGTGGAACTGTGAGCTACCGCTATCGGGTGAGCTCGGAGAGCGGCTCTTCGCCGCGCAGGAGTGCGTGTACTTCCGACTCACGGAAACGGCGGTGACCACCCGGAGTCCGTATGCTGCTGATGCGACCCGCCGCGGCCCATCGGGTCACGGTCTTCGGGTCCACTCGGAAGAGCGCAGCGACCTCTCCGGGGGTCAGCAGGCGCTCGCTCGTACTCTCCACGTTCTCTCCCCCTTTGTCCCGCTCTCGGTGCGGGTGGACTGTTTCTAAGTGTGCCGGGTCAAGACCGGTTTCTCCCTTGTTTTCGGAAAACATCACCGTACGTAGTTCCCTGAGCTGGGACTATAACGGCAAGTGAACAGGGCATTCGTCACACCCGTCACGATGATCTCCATACACCCGCCGTGTAGTGCTCGGAACCCCCAGTTACGGGTCAGTAGGATTCGGGAGTGGTTCCATGGCCCGGATGTGGCAGGGGAAAACTACACTCTGAGCTGTGTCCGATCTCGTAACTCTGGGGGAGATCGAGGGGGCGGCCGCCCGGCTGCGTGACGTCATCGTGCGCACGCCGCTGGTTTCCTTCTCGTTGCCGTCCTCCGGACCGCCCTTGCTGATCAAGCCCGAGTCGCTGCAGCCGGTCGGGGCCTTCAAGCTGCGCGGCGCCTACGCGGCGATCACCGCACTGCCCCGGAGCGTGCGGCGGCGGGGCGTGATCACCCATTCCAGCGGCAACCACGCGCAGGCGGTGGCCTATGCCGCGCGTGCTCTCGGTATCCCGTCGGTGCTGGTCATCCCGCACACCACCCCGGCCGTGAAGGTGGACGCCTGTGCGGCGCTGGGGGCCGACATCGTCTTCGTGGAGCCCAGCATGGAGGCCCGGATCGGCACCGCGGACCGGCTGGCGGAGGCGCACGCGCTCTCGCTGATCCCGCCCTTCGACGACGCGCGGGTGATCGCCGGGCAGGGCACCGTCGGGCTGGAGATCGTGGCGGACGCCCCCGAGGTCGACGTCGTGCTGGTGCCGGTCGGCGGCGGTGGCCTGATCTCCGGTATCGCCACCGCGGTCAAGACGCTCTGCCCGGACGCCAAGGTCGTCGGCGTGGAGCCGGCGCTGGCCGCGGACGCCCGGCAGTCGCTGCGCGGCGGCGTCCGGGTGGGCTGGACGCCGGAGCAGACCGCGCGCACCATCGCCGACGCGCTCCGGGTGCAGCAGGTGGGCAACCTGCCGTTCGCCCACCTCACCGAGTACGTCGACGACATCGTCGTGGTGAGCGAGGACGAGATCCGCGAGGCCATGCGGCGGCTGGCCCGCGGGCCCAAGCTCATCGCCGAGCCGGCCGGCGCGGTGGCCACCGCCGCCTACCTCTTCCACCGGGACGAACTGCCCCGGGGCGACTCGTTCGTCTCCGTGCTCTCCGGCGGCAACGTCGACCCGGCCCTGTTCCTGGAGATCCTCGCCGGCGACCCGCCGGCGGACGACCCGGAGGAGACCTCCCCGGAGGAGCCGGCCGCCGCCACGGAGGCCGTGGACGATGCTTCCCCGGGCACCGGATAACCTCGGAGTCACCATGCGTTCCGTACTCGCCTATTCCTCCGCGCGAATCCTGATCTTCGCCGCCACCTGCGGCGTGCTCTGGGTGACCACGCCGATGAGAGAGTCTCCGGCGCTGCTGCTGGCGGCATCGATCCTGATCAGCGGCGTCGTCAGCTACGTGCTGCTCTCCCGGCAGCGGGACCGCATGTCCGCGGCCCTGGTGTCCGTGGCCGCCGCCCGGCGGCGCGGGTTCGAGCGGGCCCGTGCCAAGGAAGACGCTCCCGAGTAGCGGCGACCCTCGACGTCGGGGGAGCGCCGCGGATCTGCGAGGCTTGCGAGCATGACCCGCGCTTCTCTCGACAAGCAGCCCGCCGACGTCGCGGCGATGTTCGACCGCACCGCCGAGCGTTACGACCTGCTCAACGCCCTGATGACGGGCGGGCTGGACCGGCGCTGGCGGCATGCCGTCGTCGCGGCGCTGGACGCCCGCCCCGGTGAGCGCATCCTCGATCTCGCGGCCGGCACGGGCACGTCGTCGATCCCCTTCGTCGAGGCGGGGGCACAGGTCGTGGCCTGCGACTTCTCCCTGGGCATGCTCCGGGTCGGGGTCCGCCGCCAGGCGGGCACCGAGGGGCTGGAGTTCGTCGCGGGCGACGCGCTGCGGCTGCCGTTCGCCGACGCCTCGTTCGACGCGGTCACGATCTCGTTCGGGCTGCGCAACGTCGCGGACACGGACCTGGCGCTGCGGGAGCTCCTCCGGGTGACCAAGCCGGGCGGCCGCCTGCTGGTCTGCGAGGTCAGCCACCCGCCGAACGGGCTGCTGGACCGCGGCCACCGGCTGCACCTGCGGTACGGGCTGCCGCTGCTGGGCAGGGTGAGCTCCAATCCGGACTCCTACCGGTACCTGGGGGAGTCCACCCTCGCCTGGCCTGACCAGCGGGAACTCTCCGGGGTGCTGCGCCGGGCGGGGTGGGAGAAGGTCCGCTGGCGCAACCTCTCCTTCGGGGTGGTGGCCCTGCATCACGCCGTACGGACATAAGTCCCGCCCGAATCTGGATGAAACGGTCCAAACCAAGCAAGTCATCGGGTACCCAGTGGTCCCCGTAAAGGAATAGACTCCCTGAGGGCCTTTGTGAAGTACTTCACAAGCGAACGAGCGCGAAGAGGAAACTCGTGACCGAGACACGTGAGGCCGACGTCATCGTCGTAGGGGCCGGGCCTGCCGGCTCCACGACGGCCTATTACCTCGCCCAGGCGGGCCTGAACGTCCTCTTGCTGGAGAAGGCCACCTTCCCCCGGGACAAGGTCTGCGGCGACGGCCTGACCCCCCGGGCCGTGAAGCAGCTGATCGCCATGGGCGTCGACATCGACGCGCCCGGCTGGATCCGCAACAAGGGGCTGCGCATCTACGGCGGCGGGGTCAAGCTCGAGCTGCCCTGGCCCGAGCTGGCCAGCTTCCCGGACTTCGGCCTGGTGCGCGCCCGGCTCGATCTCGACCAGCTGCTCGCCGATCGTGCCGCGAAGGTCGGCGCCCAGCTGCTCCAGGGCGTCAACGTGACCGGCCCCATCCTGGACGAGCGCACGGACCGGATCATCGGTGTCGTCGACAAGCAGGGCAACGAGTACCGCGCCCCGCTGGTGGTGGCCGCCGACGGCAACTCCACCCGGCTCTCCCTCGCCATGGGCGTGCGCAAGCGCGATGACCGCCCGATGGGGGTCGCGGTACGCCGCTACTACACAAACCCGCGGCACGACGACGACTACCTCGAGTCGTGGCTGGAGCTGTGGGACGGCGAGCGGCTGCTCCCCGGCTACGGCTGGGTCTTCGGGGTCGGCAACGGCACCTCCAACGTCGGGCTCGGCCTGCTCAACACCAGCAAGTCGTTCCAGAACACCGACTACCGGGGGATGCTCAAGCGCTGGTGCGCCGGGCTGCCGGAGGAGTGGCAGTTCGACGAGGAACACGCCACCGGCCCGATCCGGGGCGCCGCGCTGCCGATGGGCTTCAACCGGCAGCCGCACTACGCCCGGGGCATGCTGCTGGTCGGCGACGCCGGAGGCATGATCAACCCGTTCAACGGCGAGGGCATCGACTACGCCATGGAGTCGGGGCACCTCGCCGCCGACATCATCGTGCAGGCGCTGGCCCGGCCCACCCCCGCCCAGCGGGAGCGGGCGCTGTACGAGTACCCGCGCATCCTGAAGGAGACGCACGGAGGGTACTTCACGATCGGCCGGGTGTTCGTGAAGGCCATCGGGGACCCCCGGGTGATGAAGTTCGCGACCAGGCACGGCCTGCCGCACCCCACGCTGATGCGCTTCACGCTGAAACTCCTCGCGAACCTCACGGATCCGCGGGGTGGCGACGCGATGGACCGGATCATCAATGCCATGTCGAAGGTGGCCCCGGCCGCATGACATGACACCGCTGCACTGGGCCGACCCACCACAGGGCCGACCTTGTTGGGTCCTCCCGAACGGAGACCCCGAGAGGATAGGCGATGTTGGCTCTGACTAGGGTGACTCTCCGGGCCGTGACCTGGGGCATCCCGCAGGTACACTCCGTGCGCGCCCTTTGCGGCGCCGAGGGGCGAAGCCCCTCCGTCACGGGCACCGGGATCAACACCGTACGTTTTGAGAAGGGGGTGTAGAGGCTGATGGATCTCTATGTTCCGATCGTCGTGCTGGGCGTGCTGGCGTTCGCCTTCGCCGCCGGCTCGGTGGTGATGGCCGCGTTCACCGGCCCCAAGCGCTGGAACCGGGCCAAGCTCGAAGCCTACGAGTGCGGGATCGAGCCGACACCGCAGCCTCCCGGCGGCGGGCGCTTCCCGGTGAAGTACTACCTCACGGCGATGCTGTTCATCGTCTTCGACATCGAGATCATCTTCCTCTACCCGTGGGCCGTGGCGTTCAACAGGTTCGCGGGGTGGTTCGGTCTCATCGAGATGGTGCTGTTCATCTTCACCGTTCTGGTCGCGTACGCCTATATCTGGCGGCGTGGCGGTCTGGAGTGGGACTGAAATGGGTCTAGAGGAGAAGCTCCCGAGCGGCTTCCTGCTGAGCACGGTCGAGCAGGTCGCCGGATGGGCGCGTAAGAGTTCGGTGTGGCCGGCGACGTTCGGCCTCGCCTGCTGTGCGATCGAGATGATGGCCACGGGCGACCCCCGGCACGACTTCGCCCGGTTCGGGATGGAGCGGGCATCGGCCACCCCCCGGCAGGCCGACCTGATGATCGTCGCGGGCCGGGTCAGCCAGAAGATGGCGCCGGTGCTGCGGCAGATCTACGACCAGATGTCCGAGCCCAAGTGGGTCATCGCGATGGGCGTGTGCGCCTCCAGCGGCGGCATGTTCAACAACTACGCCATCGTCCAGGGCGTCGACCACATCGTCCCGGTGGACATCTACCTGCCCGGCTGCCCGCCGCGGCCCGAGATGCTGCTGGACGCCATCCTGAAGCTGCACGACAAGATCCAGAACACCAAGCTGGGCCCGCACCGTGCCAAGCAGATCCAGGAACTCGAGCTTTCCAAGGTCAGGCAGTTGCCGCTGCTCAACCAGACGGGGGTGTCCTCATGAGCTCCCAGCACCCCGAGCAGCAGGCCGAGCAGGCCGCCGACCAGTTGCCGGCCACGCCCGACGCGGCCCAGCCGGAGCGGCCGATCACCCGCACCGGCATGTTCGGCGCGAAGACGACCGGCGACACCTCCGGCTACGGCCGCCTGGTCGTCCGGCGGGCCGCCCAGGTGTCGTCCCCCCGGCCCTTCGGCGACCCGAACGGCGCCGGCGAGCCCGGCTGGTTCGACGAGGTCCACGACGAGCTGGAGCGTGCCTTCCCCGAGTTCGGTGACGCGATCGAGCGCGTGGTCGTCGACCGCGGCGAGCTGACCTTCCATGTCCGGCGGGCCTTCCTGCCACAGGCGGCGCAGACCCTGCGGGACGACCTGAAGCTCCGGTTCGAGCTGTGCACCGGGGTCTCCGGTGTGCACTACCCCCAGGAGACCGGCGCCGAGCTGCGCGCCGTCTACCACTTCCTGTCGATGACCCACAACCGGCGGATCCGGTTCGAGGTCAGCTGCCCCGACGAGGATCCGCACATCCCCTCCATCGTGTCGATCTATCCGACCAACGACTGGCACGAGCGCGAGACCTACGACTTCTTCGGCATCGTCTTCGACGGTCACCCCGCGCTGACCCGGATCCAGATGCCGGACGACTGGGTGGGGCACCCCCAGCGCAAGGACTACCCGCTCGGCGGCATCCCCGTCGAGTACCGCGGCGCCGAGGTTCCGCCGCCGGACGAGCGGAGGACGTACGTATGAGTACCACCTATGACGCCTACGCCGCGGCCGCCACCGACGACGGCACCGCCGAGGGCACGGTCCTCAACGTGGCCGGGCAGGACTGGGACAACGTCGTCAAGGGCGCCGCGGACTCCCCCGAGGAACTGCTGGTCATCAACATGGGCCCGCAGCACCCCTCCACGCACGGGGTGCTCCGGCTGGTCCTCACCCTCGACGGCGAGACCTGCAAAGAGGCCCGGGTCGGGATCGGCTACCTGCACACCGGCATCGAGAAGAACATGGAGTTCCGGACCTGGACGCAGGGCAGCACGTTCTGCACCCGGATGGACTACCTGGCGCCGCTGTTCAACGAGGCCGCCTACAGCATGGGCGTGGAGAAGCTGCTCGGCATCACCGACCGGATCCCGGAGCGGGCGCAGGTGATCCGGGTGATGATGATGGAGCTCAACCGGATCTCCTCGCACCTGGTCGCGATCGCGACGTTCGGCCTGGAGCTGGGCGCCACCACCGTCATGCTCAACGGCTTCATCGAGCGGGAGTACACCCTCGACATCTTCGAGCTGGTGACCGGCCTGCGGATGAACATGGCCTACATCCGGCCGGGCGGGGTGGCCCAGGACCTGCCGCCCGGGTCCAGCGACAAGATCCGTGAGTATCTGGAGCGGATGCCGGGGCGCCTGCAGGCGATGCGCAAGCTCCTGGACGACAACCCGGTCTACAAGGCTCGTACGCAGGGCATCGCCCACCTGGACCTGACCGGGTGCATGGCGCTGGGCATCACCGGCCCGATCCTGCGCTCGGCCGGGCTGCCCTGGGACCTGCGCAAGACCGAGCCGTACAGCGGGTACGAGACCTACGACTTCGACGTCCCGACCGAGACCTCCTGCGACGTCTACGGCCGTTATCTCGTCCGGATGGCCGAGATGGACGAGTCGCTCAAGATCATCGAGCAGTGCCTGGAGCGGCTGACCACCGGGTCGGCCAAATCGGGCCCGGTGATGATCGAGGACAAGAAGATCGGCTGGCCGGCGCAGCTCGCGATCGGCGCCGACGGCATGGGCAACTCCCCGGCGCACATCGCGCACATCATGGGGACCTCGATGGAGGCGCTCATCCACCACTTCAAGCTGGTGACCGAGGGCTTCCGGGTCCCGGCCGGGCAGGTCTACACCGCCGTGGAGTCGCCCCGCGGGGAGCTCGCGGCGCACATCGTCAGCGACGGCGGCACCCGGCCGTACCGCGTGCACTTCCGGGAGCCGTCCTTCACCAACCTGCAGGCCACCGCCGCCATGTGCGAAGGGGGCATGGTGGCCGACGTCATCGCCGCCGTGGCCAGCATCGACCCCGTGATGGGGGGTGTGGACCGATGAGCGGCGAGCAGCCGAGCGAGCTTGCGAGTGATAGGGGGAGCACGACCGTGAGCACTGGCTTCGAACCCGAGGTCATGGAGCGTCTCGAGCGAGACGCCAAGGACATCATCGCGCGCTATCCCAGGCCGCGTTCGGCGCTGCTGCCGCTGCTGCACCTGGTGCAGTCCGAGGAGGGCTACGTCACCAGGAACGGTGTCGCCTTCTGCGCGCAGGTGCTGGGCATCACCGAGGCCGAAGTGACGGGTGTGGTGACCTTCTACACCCAGTACAAGCGCCGGCCCGTCGGCGACTACCACGTCGGCGTCTGCATCAACACGCTGTGCGCGGTGATGGGCGGTGACCAGATCTGGTCGGAGCTGTCGGAACATGTCGGAGTGGGCCAGAACGAGGCCACCGAGGACGGCAAGATCAGCCTCGAGCGGATCGAGTGCAACGCCGCCTGCGACTACGCGCCCGTGATGACGGTCAACTGGGAGTTCTACGACAACATGACCCCGGAGAAGGCCAAGCGGCTGGTCGACGACCTGCGCGTGGGCAAGGAGGTCCTGCCCTCCCGCGGGCCGGACAGCCTCTCCACCTGGAAGGCCGCCTCCCGGGTGCTGGCGGGCTTCCCCGACGGCAAGGCGCTGGAGGGCCCGCAGGCCGGACCGCGATCCCTGGTCGGCCTGGAGCTGGCCAAGGAGCAGGGCTGGCAGGCACCGCCGGCGGAAGGACACCCGGAGCCGCACGAGCCGGCCACCGGCCCGATGGCCTCCGGGAACCAGGAGGACGTGAACCTGTGACCACTCTCACTCCCATCCTCACCAGGAACTGGGATCAGCCGGACTCCTTCACCCTGGAGGCGTACGAGCGCAACGGCGGCTACCGGGCCCTGCGCAAGGCGCTCGGCATGACCCCGGACGACCTGATCGCCTCGGTCAAGGACTCCGGCCTCCGCGGCCGCGGCGGCGCGGGCTTTCCCACCGGCATGAAGTGGAGCTTCATCCCCAAGGGCAGCACCAAGCCGACCTACCTGGTCGTCAACGCGGACGAGTCCGAGCCGGGCACGTGCAAGGACATCCCGCTGATGATGGCCGATCCGCACGCCCTCATCGAGGGCTGCGTGATCAGCGCGTACGCCATCCGCGCCAACCACGCCTTCATCTACATCCGGGGCGAGGTCCTGCACGTCATCCGCCGGGTCCAGCAGGCGGTGGCGGACGCGTACGCGGCCGGTTACCTCGGCACGGACATCCTCGGCTCCGGCTACGACCTGGAACTGATCGTGCACTGCGGAGCCGGCGCCTACATCTGCGGCGAGGAGACGGCGCTGCTCGACTCGCTGGAGGGATACCGGGGCCAGCCCAGGCTCAAGCCCCCCTTCCCCGCGGTGGCGGGCCTCTACGGCGGCCCCACTGTCATCAACAACGTCGAGTCGATCGCCAGCGTTCCCTCGATCGTCGACAGCGGCGCCGACTGGTTCGCGTCGCTGGGCACCGAGAAGTCCAAGGGATTCGGGATCTTCTCGCTCTCCGGGCACGTCACCCGCCCCGGCCAGTACGAGGCACCGCTCGGCATCACGCTGCGCGAGCTGCTCGACATGGCCGGCGGGATCCGGGCCGGGCACCAGCTGAAGTTCTGGACCCCCGGTGGCTCGTCCACCCCCATCCTCACGCCGGAGCATCTCGACGTGCCGCTCGACTTCGAGAGCGTCGCGGCGGCCGGCTCCATGCTCGGCACCCGGGCACTGCAGATCTTCGACGAGACGACCTGCGTGCTGCGGGCCGTGCTGCGGTGGACGGCGTTCTACGAGCACGAGTCCTGCGGCAAGTGCACTCCCTGCCGGGAGGGCACGTACTGGCTGAAGCAGGTGCTGGCCCGGCTGGAGAAGGGCCAGGGGTCCGAGGAGGACCTCGGCACCCTCAACGACATCGCCGACAACATCCTCGGCCGGTCGTTCTGCGCGCTGGGCGACGGCGCGACCAGCCCGATCCACTCGTCGATCAGGTACTTCCGCGACGAGTACCTCCGGCACTTCGAGCACGGCGGCTGTCCCTTCGACCCCGCCAAGTCCACGGTTTGGGCAGGGGGTAACGCCTGATGACGGTGACGGTCAGCGGTGGCTCTGCCGCCGCGGAGGAGCCGCAGGAAGTGGCCGTGCCGATGGTGGGCCTCACCATCGACGGTTTCGAGATCGAGGTGCCCGAGGGCACTCTGATCATCCGGGCGGCGGAGCTGCTCGGGATCCAGATCCCCCGGTTCTGCGACCACCCCCTGCTCGACCCGGTCGGCGCCTGCCGCCAGTGCCTGGTCGAGATCCCGGACGCCGGCAACGGGCGCGGGATGCCCAAGCCGCAGGCGTCCTGCACCATCACGGTGGCGCAGGGCATGGTGGTCAAGACCCAGCTCACGTCGGAGGTGGCCGACAAGGCCCAGCACGGCGTCATGGAGATGCTGCTGATCAACCACCCGCTGGACTGCCCGGTCTGCGACAAGGGCGGCGAGTGCCCCCTGCAGAACCAGGCGATGTCCAACGGCCGGGGCGAGACGCGCTTCATCGAGACCAAGCGCACCTTCCCCAAGCCGCTGCCGCTGTCCTCCGAGGTGCTGCTGGACCGGGAACGCTGCATCCAGTGCGCCCGCTGCACCCGGTTCTCCGCGCAGGTCGCCGGTGACGCCTTCATCGACCTGTTCGAGCGCGGTGCCAAGGAGCAGGTCGGCATCGCCGACGGCAAGCCGTTCCAGTCGTACTTCTCCGGCAACACCGTGCAGATCTGCCCGGTCGGCGCGCTGACCGGTGCCGCCTACCGCTTCCGGGCCCGGCCGTTCGACCTGGTCTCGGTGCCGAGCATCTGCGAGCACTGCTCGTCGGGCTGCGCGCAGCGTACCGACCACCGGCGGGGCAAGGTCACCAGGCGGCTCGCCGGGGACGACCCGCAGGTCAACGAGGAGTGGAACTGCGACAAGGGGCGGTGGGCGTTCGCCTACGCGACCCTGCCCGACCGGCTCACCTCCCCGCTGGTCCGCAACGAGGAGGGCGTGCTGGAGCCGACCTCGTGGCCGGAGGCGCTGACCATCGCGGCCCGCGGCCTGGCCGCCGCCCGCGGCTCGGCGGGGGTGCTGGCCGGTGGCCGGCTGCCCCTGGAGGACTCCTACGCCTACGCCAAGTTCACCCGGCTGGCGCTGGCCGGCAACGACGTCGACTTCCGGGCCCGGTCGCACTCCCGTGAGGAGGCCGAGTTCTTGGCCTCCTCGGTGGCGGGCCGTGGCATCGAGGTCTCCTACCGCGACCTCGAGAAGGCACCGGCGGTGCTGCTGGCCGGCTTCGAGCCGGAGGAGGAGTCGCCGATCGTCTTCCTGCGGCTCCGCAAGGCGGCCCGGCAGCACGGCCTGAAGGTGTACGGGATCGCCCCGTACGCCACCCGCGGCCTGGAGAAGGTGAGCGGCACGCTGCTCCCGGCGCTCCCGGGCGGCGAGGCCGAGGCGCTCGGGTCACTGGTGACCGAGCCGTCGGACGCCGCCGAGGCGCTCAAGCTGCCCGGATCGGTCATCCTCGTCGGTGAGCGGCTGGCCGCCAGCCCCGGCGCGCTGTCCAGCGCGGTACGGCTGGCGCACGTCACCGGCGCCCGGCTCTGCTGGGTGCCCCGGCGCGCGGGCGAGCGGGGGGCCATCGAGGCGGGCGCCCTGCCGGGCCTGCTGCCGATCGGCCGCCCGGTCACCGACCCGGCCGCACGGGCCGAGGTCGCCCGGGTGTGGAACGTCAGCGACCTGCCGGCCCAGCCGGGCCGCGACACCGCCCAGATCCTCGCCGCCGCGGCGGCCGGGGAGCTGGGGGCGCTGGTCATCGGCGGCGTCGACCCCTACGACCTGCCCGACCCGGCGGCGACGCTGGCCGCCATCGAGGCGACCCCGTTCGTGGTGAGCCTGGAGCAGCGGGTCAGCGCGGTCACCGACCGGGCCGACGTGGTCTTCCCGGTCGCGACCGTCGACCAGAAGGCCGGCACGTTCGTCAACTGGGAGGGCCGCGGCCGTCCCTTCGACGTCGCGCTGCGGGTCCCGGGCGCCATGTCGGACCTGCGGGTGCTGGACGCGCTCGCCGCCGAGATGGACGTGCACCTGGGCCTGCCCGGTCCCGAGGTGGCCCGAGCCGAGCTCACCGAGCTGGGCGGCTACAAGGGCACCCGGCCGGAGCCGCCCAGCGTGTCCGGCAGGCTGCGGCCGCACCCTGAGCGGGGTGAGGCACTGCTGGCCACCTGGCGGCTGCTGCTGGACGCGGGCCGGCTGCAGGACGGTGAGCCGCACCTGGCCGGCACGGCCAAGGCGCCGGTCGCCCGGCTGTCGGCCGCCACCGCGCTGGAGATCGTGGCCTCGGACACCGTGACGGTCGCGACCGACCACGGCTCGGTGACCGTGCCGTTCGAAATCGTCCCGGACATGCCCGACCGGGTGGTCTGGCTGCCGGCCAACTCTCTGGGCTGCGCGGTCCACCGCGACCTCGGGGTGGACGCCGGAGCAGTCGTGAAGCTCTCCTCTGGAGGTGCCGCGTGAAGTGCACCACGGACGGCCTGGCAGGGTTCGGCTGCGACCCCTGGTGGCTGATCCTCGCCAAGGTCCTGGTCGTCTTCGTCTTCCTGGTCGTGACCGTCCTGCTGTCCATGTGGGTGGAGCGGCGGGTCATCGGCCGGATGCAGCTGCGGATCGGGCCCAACCGGGCCGGGCCCTTCGGCCTGCTCCAGGGCCTCGCGGACGGCGTCAAGCTGGCGCTCAAGGAGGACATCGTCCCCAGCCAGGTCGACAAGACCGTGTTCTGGCTGGCGCCGGTGGTGTCGGCGGTCCCCGCCTTCATCTCCTTCATCATCATCCCGTTCGGCCCGAGCGTGTCGATCTTCGGTCACCAGACGCAGCTCCAGGGCACCGACCTCCCGGTCGCGGTGCTGCTGGTGCTGGCGATGTCCTCGATGGGCGTCTACGGGATCGTGCTGGCCGGCTGGTCGTCGATGTCGCCGTACTCCCTGCTCGGCGGGCTCCGGTCCAGCGCGCAGGTGATCTCCTACGAGATCGCGATGGGCCTGTCCTTCGTGGCGGTGTTCATGTTCGCCGGGTCGCTGTCGACCTCGCAGATCGTGGCCGGTCAGCAGCACATCTGGTACGCGGTGCTGCTCGCCCCGTCGTTCGTGATCTACATCATCACGATGATGGGCGAGTCGAACCGGATCCCCTTCGACCTGCCCGAGGGCGAGGGCGAGCTCGTCGGCGGCTTCCACACCGAGTACTCCTCGCTGAAGTTCGCGATGTTCTTCCTGGCCGAGTACATCAACCTGGCCACCCTGTCGGCGCTGGCCACCACGCTGTTCCTGGGCGGCTGGCGGGCGCCGCCGCCGATCTCCACGGTCTGGTCGGGCGCCAACGAGGGCTGGTGGCCGGTCCTGTGGTTCCTGGTCAAGATCTGGCTGTTCATCTTCTTCTTCATCTGGCTGCGCGCCTCGCTGCCGCGGGTGCGCTACGACCAGCTGATGAAGCTGGGCTGGAAGGTCCTGATGCCGATCTCGCTCGGCTGGATCCTGCTCGTGGCCACCATCAAGACGGCCGGCCGGCAGGGGGCCAGTCAGCAGCAGATCTGGTTCTGGGGCGGTGCGGCCATCCTCGCCCTGCTGGCGCTCTCCTTCGCCTGGGACGCGTTCTCCGGGAAGGACAGGCGCCAGGAGACCGAAGCGGATCTCCCCGCGGCGGATGCCGTGGATCCCGCCGCCGGCGGGTTCCCCGTACCGCCACTCGACGCACCCCACTACCACGGTGTCGTGTCCGGGACTCCCGGCACGACCCACAAGGAGGTCCCCAGTGGGCTTCACTGATTTCCTGAACCCCGTCAAGGGCTTCGGGGTCGCCTTCCACCAGCTGCTGACCAAGCCGGAGACGGTCCAGTACCCGGAGCAGAAGCTGCCGCCGGCGCCGCGCTTCCACGGCCGGCACCAGCTCAACCGCTGGCCGGACGGGCTGGAGAAGTGCATCGGCTGCGAGCTGTGCGCCTGGGCCTGCCCGGCGGACGCGATCTACGTCGAGGGCGGCGACAACTCCGAGGAGGCGCGGTTCTCGCCGGGCGAGCGCTACGGCCGCGTCTACCAGATCAACTACCTGCGCTGCATCCTGTGCGGGCTGTGCATCGAGGCGTGCCCGACCCGGGCGCTCACGATGACCAACGAGTACGAGCTCGCCGACGACAGCCGGGAGAGCCTGATCTACACCAAGGACATGCTGCTCGCGCCGTTGCGCGAGGGCATGGAGCCGCCGCCGCACGCCATGCGGCTCGGGGAGACCGAGGAGGACTACTACCGTCTCGGCCTCAGCGACGACGCGGCGGCTCCGAAGATCCCCTCCGAGGGCGGCGGCCGGGCCGGTGTGGACGAGGCGGTCCGCAAGGAGGCTGAGAAAAAGTGATCTTCTGGTTGGTCACCATCCTGTCGGTGCCGGCGGCCATGGGCATGATCTTCATGCGCAAGGCCGTCCACTCGGCACTGATGCTGGCGGTGGTGATGCTCTCGCTGGCCCTCGCCTACGCCGCGCAGGACGCGCCGTTCCTGGCCTTCGTCCAGGTGATCGTCTACACCGGCGCGGTGCTGATGCTCTTCCTGTTCGTGATCATGCTGGTCGGGGTGAGCTCGACGGACTCGCTGGTCGAGACCATCCGCGGGCAGCGGCTGCTGGCCGGCGTCGCGGGTCTCGCGTTCGTGGTGCTGCTGGTCACCGGCTTCGGTCATGTCGCGCTGGGCGGCGCCCGGGGTCTCAAGCAGGCCAACGCCGAGGGCAACGTCTTCGGCCTGGCCACGCTGATCTTCACCAAGTACGTCTTCGCCTTCGAGGTGACCAGCGCGCTGCTGATCACCGCGGCGCTGGGCGCGATGGTGCTGGCACACCGCGAGCGGACCTCGCCGAAGGCCACCCAGCGGCAGCTGTCCGAGGAGCGCTTCAAGGTCGGCGGGCACCCGGCGCCGCTTCCCGGGCCGGGCACCTACGCCCGGCACAACGCCGTGGACATGCCCGCGCTGCTGCCCGACGGCACCGTCTCGGAGCTGTCGGTCAACCCCGTCATCGCCCGGCGCCCGGACACTCCGGAGCGGCACGCCGACCTGTACGGCCACACCGTGCAGGAGGCGATCGACGAGGACGTCGCGGCCGTCAAGGCGGAGGTCGAGAAGGCGGAGGCAGAGAAGTGAACTACCTGATCCTCTCGGCGATCCTGTTCTCCATCGGCGCGGTGGGCGTGCTCATCCGCCGCAACGCCATCGTGGTGTTCATGTGCGTCGAGCTGATGCTCAACGCGACCAATCTCGCGTTCGTGACGTTCTCCCGCCAGCACGGCAACCTCGACGGCCAGATCATCGCCTTCTTCGTGATGGTCGTGGCCGCAGCCGAAGTCGTGGTGGGTCTGGCGATCATCATGGCGATCTTCCGAAGCCGCAGGTCCTCGTCGGTCGACGACGCGAACCTGCTGAAGTACTAGGACGTGTGTCAATGAAGGCCGTGTTGAGTGCCGAGGGCGTGCAGTCCCTGGCTTGGCTCCTCATCGCCCTGCCTCTGGCCGGTGCCGCTGTCCTGTTGCTGGGTGGCCGCCGGACGGACAAGTGGGGTCATCTGTTCGCCTGCGCGATGGCGCTGGGCTCGTTCGTCGTCGGAGTGGCGGCGTTCGTGCAGATGCTGGGTTACTCCGGTGAGGAGCGGGTGCGGTCGCTGCACCTCTACGAGTACTTCGTGGTCGGCTCCTTCAAGCTGGACATGGGCCTGCTCATCGACCCGCTGTCCATCAGCTTCGTGCTGCTGATCACCGGTGTGGGATCACTGATCCACATCTACTCGATCGGCTACATGGAGCACGACCCGGACCGGCGGCGCTTCTTCGCCTACCTCAACCTGTTCGTGGCGGCGATGCTCCTGCTGGTGCTGGCCGACAACTACCTGGGGCTCTACATCGGCTGGGAGGGCGTCGGTCTCGCCTCGTACCTGCTGATCGGCTTCTGGCAGTACAAGCCCAGCGCCGCGGTCGCCGCCAAGAAGGCCTTCATCGTCAACCGGGTCGGTGACTTCGGCCTGTCGATCGCGATCCTGCTGATGTTCGCCACCTTCGGCACGGTCGGCTTCACCGGGGTGTTCGGCGCGGTCGGCCAGGCGTCGCCCAACGTCGTCACCGCGATGGGCCTGCTGCTGCTGCTCGGCGCCTGCGGCAAGTCCGCCCAGCTCCCGCTGCAGTCCTGGCTCCTGGACGCGATGGAGGGCCCGACCCCGGTGTCGGCCCTCATCCACGCCGCGACGATGGTCACCGCCGGTGTCTACCTGGTCGTCCGGTCCCACGCGATCTTCGACCTGTCGCCGGAGGCCCGGCTGGCGGTCACCATCGTCGGCGCCGCCACGCTGCTGGCCGGTGCGATCATCGGTTGCGCCAAGGACGACATCAAGAAGGCCCTGGCCGGATCGACGATGTCGCAGATCGGCTACATGATGCTGGCCGCCGGTCTCGGCAAGGCCGGCTACGTCTTCGCCATCGCGCACCTGATCACCCACGGCTTCTTCAAGGCCGGGATGTTCCTGGGCGCCGGGTCGGTCATGCACGCCATGAACGACGACGTGAACATGCGCAAATACGGCGCGCTGCGCAAGGTCATGCCGGCCACGTTCATCACGTTCCTGCTGGGCTACCTCGCCATCCTGGGCGTCCCGCCGTTCGCCGGCTTCTTCACCAAGGACGGCATCATCGACGCCGCCTTCGAGAAGGGCGGCACCTCCGGGATGATCCTCGGCGGCGCGGCCATGCTGGGCGCCGCCATCACCGCCTTCTACATGTCCCGCCTGATCTTCATGACCTTCTTCGGCGAGAAGCGCTGGGACGAGGACGCGCACCCGCACGAGTCGCCCAAGGTGATGACCGTCCCGCTGTGGATCCTGGCGGTCGGCTCGGTCGCCTCCGGTGGCTTCCTGATCCTGGGCAACCGGTTCGGTGACTTCCTCGCGCCCGTCGTGGGCGAGCAGGAGGAGGCCCACCACCTGGTCACCCCGTACGGGATCGCCACGCTGGTGCTGGTGGTCATCGGCCTGCTGATCGCCTGGCGGCTGTACGGCTCCCGGCCGGTGCCGCGCGAGGCGCCCCAGGGGTCGCCGGTCACCACCTTCGCCCGCAGGGACCTCTACGGCGACGCGCTCAACGAGTCGCTGGTCATGCGTCCCGGGCAGTGGCTGACCCGGCTCGCGGTGTTCTTCGACAACAAGGGGGTGGACGGGGTGGTCAACGGCCTCGCCGCCACCATCGGCGGTTCGTCCGGGCGGCTTCGCAAGGTCCAGACCGGTTTCGCCCGTACCTATGCCCTGTCCATGTTCCTCGGTGCCGCCGTCCTGGTCGGCGCCCTGCTCCTGGTGAGGATCTGACGTGCACCAGTTTCCCTGGCTGAGCGTCCTCATCGCGCTGCCCGTACTGGGCGCCTTCGGGGTCGCCCTCCTGCCCAAGGGCAGTGACGAGCTGGCCAAGATCAGCGCGCTCGTCGTGTCCTCGGTGGTCGCGGTGCTGACCCTGGCGATGACCACGCAGTTCGCCACGAACGGCCCCGCGAACGGGCATCGCTTCCAGCTCGAAGAGAAGTACGACTGGATCAGCCAGTTCGGAGTGCACTGGGGGCTCGGCGTCGACGGCCTCTCCCTGGTGCTCATCCTGCTGTCGGTCATCCTCGTACCGGTGGTCATCCTGGCGTCGTGGCACGACGCGGATCGTTCGGGCGGTGCCGCCGAGGTGGCGCCGAAGCGGTCGGTGAAGACCTACTTCGCGCTGCTGCTCATCCTCGAGGCGATGATGATCGGCGTCTTCGCGGCGACCGACGTCTTCCTGTTCTACGTGTTCTTCGAGGCCATGCTGATCCCGGTGTACTTCATCATCGGGTCCTTCGGCGGTTTGCAGCGCTCGTACGCCGCGGTCAAGTTCCTGCTCTATTCGCTGTTCGGCGGGCTGCTCATGCTCGTCGCGGTGATCTGGCTGTACGTGCTGTCGGCCCAGCAGAACCTGGGTGGCAAAACCGGTAAGCCTGGCGAGCACATAGCCAGCTTCATGTTCGGCGACCTGATCAAGGCGAACATCGACCCCACCACCGCCAAGTGGCTGTTCCTGGGCTTCTTCATCGCCTTCGCGATCAAGGCCCCGATGGTGCCCTTCCACACCTGGCTGCCGGACGCGGCCGGGCAGGCGCCCGCGGGTGCGGCGGTGCTGATCGTCGGAGTGCTGGACAAGGTCGGCACGTACGGCATGCTGCGGTTCTGCCTGGAGCTCTTCCCCGGTGCCGCCAAGTGGGCCACCCCGGTCGTGATAACGCTCGCGGTGGTCGGCATCATCTACGGCGCGGTGCTGGCCATCGGCCAGGTCGATCTCAAGCGCCTGATCGCCTACACCTCGATCTCGCACTTCGGGTTCATCATCCTGGGCGTCTTCGCGATGACCTCGCAGGGGCAGTCCGGCGCGACGCTCTACATGGTCAACCACGGCTTCTCCACCGCGGCGCTGTTCCTGGTCGCCGGGTTCATGATCTCCCGGCGCGGTTCGGCCCGGATCGACGCGTACGGCGGCGTACAGAAGGTCGCCCCGCTGCTGGCGGGCACCTTCCTGGTAGCCGGGCTGTCGGGGCTCTCGCTGCCCGGGCTGTCGTCGTTCGTGTCGGAGTTCCTGGTGCTGGTGGGCACGTTCACCCGCTACAGGGTGCCGGCCGTGATCGCCACGTTGGGCATGATCCTCGCGGCCGTCTACATCCTGTGGATGTACCAGCGGACCATGAACGGCCCCACGGCCGAGCGGGTCAAGGGCATGAAGGACCTGTCGTGGCGCGAGCTGGTCGTGGTGGCCCCCGTCATCGCGATCATCGTGGCCCTCGGCTTCTTCCCCAAGCCGGTGCTCGACGTGATCAATCCGTCGGTCTCGAAGACGCTGGAGCGGGTCCAGATGCAGGATCCCAATCCCACTGTGAAGCTCGCTGAAAAGGGAGTACGCCCGTGACCGGCCAGGTAGTGATCAACACGGTCGCGCAAGGGGAGATCCCCTCCCCGCACATCGAGTACGGGCAACTGGGCCCGATGCTGCTGGTGTTCGGCGTGGCCATCGCCGGGGTGCTGGTCGAGGCGCTGGCCAACCGGGACTGGCGGCAGCCGATCCAGGTCCCGCTGGCCTTCTTCGGCCTGGCCGGCGCCTTCGTGTGGACCCTCGTGCTGGGTTTCAAGGACAAGCCGTTCCACGTGGCGGCCGAGGGCGCGGTCGGCATCGACGGGCCCACGCTGTTCCTCCAGGGGACGATCCTGGTGCTCGCGCTGGTGAGCCTGCTGCTCATCGCCGAGCGCGAGAACAGCGCGTTCACCCCGCAGGCGTCCGCGCTGCCGGGCAGTGAGGCCGAGCGGGAGAGCCTGGCCTCGGGCGCCTTCCAGACCGAGGTCTACCCGCTGATGCTGTTCGCGGTGGGCGGAATGCTGCTGTTCCCGGCGGCCAACGACCTGCTGACCATGTTCGTCGCCCTCGAGGTGCTGTCCCTCCCGCTGTACATCATGTGCGGGCTGGCCCGCCGGCGCCGGCTGCTCTCGCAGGAGGCCTCGGTCAAGTACTTCCTGCTGGGCGCGTTCTCCTCGGCCTTCTTCCTCTACGGCACGGCGCTGCTGTACGGCTACGCCGGATCGGTGCGGTTCTCCGACATCGCGGCCGCCACCTCGCGGAACGCCGGCAGCGAGATCCTGCTGCTGGCCGGAGTGGCGCTGCTGGCGGTGGGCCTGCTGTTCAAGATCGGCGCGGTGCCCTTCCAGGCCTGGAAGCCGGACGTCTACCAGGGCGCTCCCACCCCGATCACCGCGCTGATGGCCTCCTGCACCATGGTGGCGGCCTTCGGCGCCACGCTCCGGGTGTTCTACGTGGCGCTGGAGAACCTCAAGTGGGACTGGCGGCCCATGATGTGGGGCGTCGCGATCATCACCATGATCGTCGGTGCTGTGATCGCCATCACCCAGACCGACGTGAAGCGGATGCTGGCCTACTCCTCCATCGCGCACGCGGGCTTCCTGCTGACCGGTGTGATCGCCGTCTCCAAGGCCGGCCTGTCGGGCACGTTGTTCTACCTGGCGGCGTACGGTTTCACCACGATCGGCGCGTTCGCGGTGATCACCATGGTGCGCGACGCCGGTGGCGAGGCCGGTCACCTGAGCCGGTGGGCCGGGCTGGGCAAGCGTTCGCCGCTCATCGCCGGCGTCTTCGCCTTCTTCCTGCTGGCCTTCGCCGGTATCCCGCTGACCAGCGGGTTCACCGGTAAGTTCGCGGTGTTCCAGGCGGCCATCGAGGCCGGCGCCACTCCGCTGGTGATCATCGGTGTGGTCTCGTCCGCGATCGCGGCCTTCTTCTACCTCCGGGTCATCGTGGTGATGTTCTTCAGCGAGCCGGAGGCGGACGGCCCCGTCGTCGTCGCCAGCGTGCCGACCGCGGCGGCGGTGGCCCTCGGAGCGACGGCTACTGTTGTACTCGGTGTGCTGCCGCAGCCGATGCTCGACCTTGCCGAGCAAGCGGCTTCGCAGCTTTTCGTGCGGTAGAGGCCGATGGGTCGAGCAGGGGGTTTGGGTGAGTAGCGCGATTCCGTTCGGGCTGACCGTTGACGATGCGCTCGCCGCGGACATGCAGGGGCGGCTCGCCGAGGTGGAGGAGCTGCTGCTCGACTCGGTGTCCAGCGACGACGCTCTCCTCGCCGACGCCTCACGGCATCTGGTCGACGCCGGAGGCAAGCGGTTCCGGCCGATGCTGGTGCTGCTCGCCTCCCACTTCGGCGACCCCTCCGCACCCGGGATCGTTCCCGCGGCGGTCGTGGTGGAGCTGACCCATCTGGCCACGCTCTACCACGATGACGTCATGGACGAGGCGGTCATGCGCCGGGGCCAGGAGTCGGCCAACAACCGGTGGACCAACACCGTGGCCATCCTCACCGGCGACTACCTCTTCGCCCGCGCCTCGGACCTGTTGGCCGACCTCGGCCCCGAGTCGGTGCGCATCCAGGCCCGTTCCTTCGCGCGGCTGGTCCGCGGCCAGATCCAGGAGACGGTGGGGCCCACCTCGGACGCCGATCCGCTCAAGCACTACCTGCAGGTGGTGGCGGACAAGACCGCGTCGCTGATCGCCACCTCCGGGCAGTTCGGGTCGCTGCTGTCCGGTGCCCCCTCGCACGTCGTCGACACGATCACCTCGGCCTGCGAGAAGATCGGTGTGGCCTTCCAGCTCTCCGACGACATCCTGGACATCACCTCCGAGGCCGACCAGTCGGGGAAGACCCCCGGCACCGACCTCCGCGAGGGCATCCGCACCCTGCCGATGCACCATGTGCTGTCCGGGCTGGGCGCCGGGAGCCCCGGCGACGCCCGGCTGCGCGAGCTGCTGGTCACCGACCTCACCGACGACGCCCTGCACGCCGAGGCGCTGGCGCTGCTGCGCGCCCACCCCGCGATGGACCGGGCGAACACCGACCTGCGCCAGTGGGCCGAGGACGCCCGCGGCGAGCTGCTCACCCTGCCGGACGTACCGGTGCGGGCCGCCTTCGAGGGCCTGTGCGACTACGTGGTCTCCCGTACCGGCTGACCCCACCCGCTGACCCCACCCGCTGACCCCACCCACCCCCGCACCGCCCCCACCGGCACGCACGTCCCACCGGCGCGCCCGCCACCCGCCCGCCCCATCCCTCACCCGCCGTGATCATGCAATCAATCGACGATTGATTGCATGATCACGGAAGGTCGGGGTGTCCGGGTCGTGGTCTGAGGGGGGTCTAGCCTCGCTGGAGTGCCGGTTCCGGCAGCGGGCGGGGCAGGTTCGCGCGGTTGCGGTGGGCGTTGCGCAGGCCGTCCACGCTCAAGGTGACCAGGGCGGCCCAGACCAGCAGGAAGCCCGCCCAGCGGGTGGCGGGCATGGCCTCGTGCTGGACCAGCAGGCCGATGAGGAACTGCAGGACCGGCGCGAGGTACTGCAGCATCCCGAGGGTGCTCATCGGGATGCGGATGGCCGCGGCGTTGAACAGCATCAGCGGCACCGCCGTGACCAGCCCGGTGCCCACGATCAGCAGTGCGTGCCCGGCGCCGTGGTGGCCGAAGTCGGCGGTGCCCTGCGACTGGACGTACACCGCGTAGGCGAGCGCGGGCAGGAAGATGATGAAGGTCTCGGTGGCGAGGCTCTCCGCCGACGGCATGTTCACGAACTTCTTGATCAGGCCGTACGTCCCGAACGAGGCGGCCAGGAGCAACGCGATCCACGGCAGCCGACCGTAGCCGATGGTCAATACCACCACGGAGAGCACGCCCAGCCCGATGGCGGCCCACTGCCACGGCCGCAGCCGCTCCCGGAAGATCACTACTCCGAACAGCACGCTGAGCAGCGGGTTGATGAAGTAACCCAGCGAGGCTTCGAGCGTGCGGTCGTTGTTGACGGCGTAGATGAAGATGCCCCAGTTGACGGTGATCACCACTGCGGCCAGCGCGAGCAGCATCAGCTTCTTCGGCCGCCGGACGAGGTCCCGTACCCACGACCAGTGCCGCCGTACGGCCAGCATCAGCAGCACGGCGACCAGTGACCAGATGATCCGCTGCGCCAGGATCTCCGACGGCCCGGCGGGCTTCAACAGGGGGAAGTAGAGCGGGAAGACCCCCCACATGACGTATGCCGCGACTCCGAACAACATTCCGCGACGATCCACCATGATCGGTAGAATATCAGGGCGTAAGTAGTCAACTGGCTCCACGGTAATGTCGATCAAGGAGGGCCGGATGACGGCGGAGAGCTATGACCGGCTGGCCCTCGACTACGCCGACCGTTTCCTGGGGGAGCTGGCGGGCAAACCCCTCGACCGGCTGCTGCTGGGGCTGCTCGCCGAACGGGTCGGAGGCCTGGGGCCGATCGCGGACCTGGGTTGCGGCCCCGGTCAGGTGGCCCGCCATCTCCACGACCACGGCGCGCCGTCGCTGGGGATGGACCTCTCGCCGCGCATGGTGGAGATCGCCGCACAGCGGCATCCGGGCATCGGCTTCCAGGTGGGCGACATGCGCGCGCTGCCGGTGCCCGACCGGTCCTGGGGCGGGATCGCGGCGTTCTACTCGATCATCCATGTGCCGCCTTCGCAGCTCGAAGGGGTCTTCGCCGAGTTCTTCCGGGTGCTGCGTCCGGGCGGGTCCCTCCTGCTGTCGTTCCATCTCGGCGACGAGCTCCGGCATTTCGACGAGCTCTGGGGCCATGAGGTCTCGCTGGACTTCCAGTTCTATCGGCGCGATGTCGTGGAGGGCGCTCTGGAGGAGGCCGGCCTCTCCGCCGACGCCTACGTCGAGCGGAAGCCCTACGAGAGCGAGGTCGCGACCACCCGGGCGTACGTTCTCGCCCGCCGGCCCTGACCGCGCCGCCCCAGGTCGTCGTCCTGCTCGCCGGGCACCGGCTATACCGAACGAAAGCCTTACATGCACCTGGCTACGCGCATGGCAGGCCGGTCGGCGAGTTAGCCTGGGAGCGTGTTCGGATTCGCGAAGTCACAGATGGTCTCTCCGGAGAAGGCGCTCCCAGGCCGGGACGTGCCTCTGCCGGTCCCACCGCGTCATGAAGTGCTGGGCGGCCCGCTGGCGCCCCCCTACCCCGAGGGCGCGGAGATCGCCGAGTTCGCCCTGGGCTGTTTCTGGGGCGCGGAGCGGAAGTTCTGGGAGACGCCCGGCGTGCTCTCGACCGCCGCCGGCTATGCGGGCGGCTACACGCCCAACCCCACCTACGAAGAGGTCTGCTCCGGGCTGACCGGTCACACCGAGGCCGTACGGGTGGTCTACGACCCCGCCCAGATCTCCTACACCGACCTGCTACGGGTCTTCTGGGAGACCCACGACCCGACCCAGGGCATGCGCCAGGGCAACGACGTCGGCACGCAGTACCGCTCCGCGATCTTCTACCGCAACGAAGACCAGCGGGTCGCCGCCGAGGCCTCCCGGGACTCTTACCAGGCGGTACTGACCGCGGCGGGCTACGACAAGATCACCACCGAGATCACCCAGGCCGGCGAGTTCTACTTCGCCGAGGACTACCACCAGCAGTACCTGTCCGCGACGAAGAACCCCAACGGCTACTGCGGCATCGGCGGCACCGGCCTGTCCTGCCCCATCGGAGTCGCCCCGGCAGATGGCTGAACAGGCGGCCGCCTGGGCCGTCCTGCAAGCCGATCCCGTGGAGACACGGCCGCCCTCTCGGCTCCGACGACTACCTCGCACCGGCACTTCGACACAGGTGGCGAGCGCCGGAGATGAAGAGAGCGAGTGCGCGACCTGGTCGCGCACTCGCTCGAGGTCTTCCGTGGCGCGCCCGACGATCGTGCCCTGAGTCAGGGGGAGTGACCGTACGCAGGTCGGCTCGGTGATGGGTTCAGTAGGGGAGTACCCGCCCGGAAGGGGACCGCAGGTCGGGCGTGATGGGCTGACGCGGGGGCTTGGGGCGCTTGACCAGCTGTTGCCGTGCCATTGTGATCATGTCCCCCCTTCTGCTGACCGTTAACCGGCCGATCGACGTGATGTCTCACTCTCTTCTTCGTGCCGTACTTCGTTCGACGCTCCCGCTGTACCAGGAGTTGGCTGAGCTTATGACACTAGTTCCACTGCTTCGACCGATTTTGGTGCCGCTTCGGTCGCCTTCCGTGCTCGTAGCAGCACTGTAAGTCCCGTGGCGAGCAAAGTGAGGCCGAGTCCGAGGAGTGTCACCAGTTCGAGTGCCGTGACGAAATCGGCCCGGTCCGGCCGGTCGCCGATGGCCGAAAAGAACAGCACGCCGAGCACCGCCACCCCGAGGGCGCTGGAGAACTGCTGCGCGGTGGTGAGGATGCCGGCCGCGCCGCCCGCCTGCCGGGGGTGGATCCCGGCGAGGACCGCGCCGATCAGCGCGGGGAAGGACAGCCCGTTGCCCAGGCCGACGACCACCATGGCCGGAATCAGCTCCCAGGCTTCGACGCTCGTCCCGGAGATCTCCAGCTGGACGAGGAGAGCGGTCAGCCCGACCAGGATGATCAGGCAGCCGGCAGTGATCACCTTGGCGCCGTAGCGGGCGGTGAGCCGCTGTGCCGCGACGGAGGTCACCGCGAACACGATGCCCAGCGGGCCGAAGGTCAGCCCGGACTCGAGCGGCTCCAGGTGCAGGCCGCCTTGCAGGAACAGGGTGAGCCCCAGCATGAAGCTGGCGAAGAACCCCATGAACGCCATGTTGATCACTAGCCCGGCCACGAAGAACCGGCTGAGGAAGAGCGTCAGATCCAGCAGCGGCTCGCCGCCGCGCCGGGTCAGCCGGCGTTCCCACCACAGTACGAGAGCCAGCACGGGCACCGAGGAGGCCATGGAGACCCAGGTCCACAGCGGCCAGCCGGCGGTCCGGCCCAGCGTCAGCGGGACCAGGGCGAGCGCGACCGCGGCGGCCAGTCCGGCGGCGCCCAGCGGGTCGAGCCGGGGCCGGTTGATCCCCCGGTGGTGGGGGAGCAGCCGGGCCGCGGCGGCCAGCGCGACGGCGCCGACCGGTACGTTCACCAGGAAGATCGCGCGCCAGCCCAGGCCGAAGAGATCGGCGTCCAGCAGCAGCCCGCCGAGCACCTGCCCGGCGACCGAGCCGGCGCCGATCGCGACGCCGAACCAGGCCACCGCCCGCGGGCGCTCGGCGGCCGGGAACACCGAGGTGATCAGGGCGAGGACCTGCGGCACCATGGCGGCCGCGGTGAAGCCCTGCAGCAGCCGGGCCGCGACGAGCTGGCCGGGCGACTGTGCGAGCCCGCACAGCCCGGACGCGACGGTGAAGCCGGCCATCCCGATGAGGAACATCCGGCGGTAGCCGAACAGGTCGCCCAGTCGGCCGCCGCTCACCAGCCCGCTGGCATAGCTGAAGGCGTAGCCGCCGACGATCAGTTCCAGGGCGGCCTCGCCCGCGTGCAGGTCGGACTGCAGGGACGGTGCGGCGACGTTGACGACGAAGAAGTCGAACAGGGCCATGAAGGTGGCAGAAAGGATCACCGGCAGCATCCGCCAGCGCTGTGGATCGGGGGACGTCACGCGCACTCCAGGGGTTCGAGAACCATCGAACTGTTTGATGATTCCCGAACAGTACGACAGATGTCGAACTTACCGCAATCGGATATATCCTCCAGTCATGACCGAGGTGACGACGCTTCCCGAGCCGCCCGCAGAGCGACTCGACCTGGTGACCGTGCTGGCGGCACTGGCCGACCGCTGGCGGCTGGCGGCCGTCCGCGCGCTCGCCGAGGTCGAGGACCCCGTCTACTGCGGCCAGCTGATGCTGGAGGCCGGGTTCAACGTCAGCAAGTCGACGGTCTCCCACCACATGCGCGTGCTGCGCGAGGCCGGCATCACCAGCACCCGGGTGGTCGGCGCACGCCGCTACACCAGCCTGCGCTTCGACGTCCTCAACGCCCGGTTCCCGGGCCTGCTGGACGCGATCATCTCCGCCCGCCTCGATCCCGACGACCCGATCGTCCGGGCGGTGAAGGTCGCCGCGCAGCTCTGACCGCAGGGCCACTGAGACGCCGGAACGCCCGGCGAGCGGCGGCCCGCCGTCTCTGCAGGGTCCTCGGTGATCTAGGAGACGATGTCCTTGCTCCGGAAGCGGCGGAAGGCCAGGGCCAGCAGGACCACGGCGTACGACACCGAGATCGCGGCGCCCTTCGCCATGCCGGTCCACTGGATGGTGGGCTGCAGCGCGTCGGTCCACGAGTACGTCCAGTGGGCCGGCAGCAGTTCCCGCCAGGAGCCCAGCGCGGTCACCGCGTCCAGGATGTTCCCGACGATCACCAGGCCGACTGCGCCGCCCACGGCGCCGAGCGGCGAGTCGGTCACCACCGAGAGCAGGAACGCCAGCGCCGCCACCACCAGCTCGCTGAGCAGCGCATACACGATGATGATCACCATGCGGCCGAGCGCCGTGCCGGTCGGGACCGTACCGCCGGTCGGCAATCTGACGTCGTCCCAGCCGAAGACGAGCGTGCCGGCGAGCAGGGACATCAGCGGCAGCGAGATCACGGCCACCGTCGCGTAGGTCAGCGCGACGATCAGTTTCTGCCGCAGCAGCCGGGACCGGGGCACCGGGGCGGCGAGCAGGTAGCGCAGGGAGGACCAGTTCGCCTCGCTGGCGACGGTGTCACCGCAGAACAGCGCCACCGCGACCACCAGCAGGAAGCCCGCCGAGACGAACAGCGTGAACAGTGCGAAGTTCAGCGCGCTGTCGGTGGCGACGTCCACCAGGCTGGGGAAGTTGTCGTTCTGGCCCCGGCCGCCGCCACCGAGCTGGAAGGCCGCGGCCAGGATCCAGGGCAGCACCAGCAGGAAGCCGAAGGCCACCATCGTGCGGCGCCGCCGTAGCTGGCGGATCGCCTCCACCCGCAGGGGCAGGGTCCGGCGTACCTGATAGGTCGTCATCAGGCCCCCTCTCCGATGATCGCGAGGAACGCGTCCTCGAGCCGCCGGCCCTCGCCGGTGATCTCGGCGACCGGTCCGTCGGCGACCTTGCGGCCGCGGAACATCACCACGACGTGGGTACAGGTCTGCTCGACCTCGGCCAGCAGATGGCTGGAGACGATCACGGTTCGCCGTCTCCCGGCCTGGCCGCCGCCGGCCGCCTCCCCGGTCGCGTACCGGGTGAGGACATCGCGCATCTCCCGGATCTGCGGCGGGTCCAGCCCGTTGGTCGGCTCGTCGAGCACCAGCAGGTCGGGCAGCCCCAGCATGGCCTGGGCGATCGCCAGCCGCTGCCGCATGCCCTGGGAGTACGTGCGCACCGGGCGATCGAGGGCCGCGCCGAGGTCGGCGATCGCCACCGCCTCATCGACGTGCGACTCCGCCGCGGGCCGGCCGGTGGCCCGCCAGTACAGGTCGAGGTTGACCCGCCCGGTGAGGTGCGGGAGGAACCCCGGCCCCTCGACGAACGACCCGAGACGGGCCAGCACGGGCGCGCCCGGAGTGATCCGCCGGCCGAAGATCCGGATCTCGCCCGCGTCCGGGTGGATCAGCCCCATGAGCATCCGCAGCGTGGTCGTCTTGCCCGCGCCGTTGGGCCCGAGCAGACCCAGCACCTGCCCCTTCTCGATCCGGAACGACAGATCATCGACGGCGAGATGCCCGTTGCCGTACGCCTTGGTCAGCCCGGTGATCTGCAGCGGCACCTCGGCCAGCGCCGGGTCGTACGATCCGGTGGCGCGGCGGCGTCCGGCCAGCACGATGGCCACCGCGATGACCAGCGCGGCGAGCGGCATCGCCCAGGTCCACCACGGCGGCGACGGCGCGGGACTGCGCAGCGCCGGGGCGGTCGGCACGGAGAGCCCGGAGACCACCGACACCGTGTAGGCGGCGGGCTTGACCGGGGTGGCGAAGCCCATGTCGGTGCTGGCCAGGACCACGCGCAGCCGGTGCCCCCGGTCGAACTCGTAGTCGACGGCGGGCAGGGTCACGTCGGCCTCACCGGCCGCGGTCAGCCGCAGCGGGGCGGCGATCCGGCGGGTGGGGCCCGCCCGCCCGTCGGCGCCGGGAGCGACGTCGTACAGCTTGGCGAACAGCGTCGCCGGGCCCTCCACCTTGATCCGCACCCGCGGGGCACCGGTGACCCGCAGCGGAGCGGTGAGCGGTGCCGAGTCGAAGGTCGCGGACTGCCCGGTCATGTCGAGGGACAGCCCGCCGGACCCGCCTCCCAGCGCGCTCAGCGCGGCCAGCCCGCCCAGCCCGGGCAGTGCCGAGATGGAGGCGGGCGAGCCGCCCGCCGGATTGTTGACCGTCTGCCGGCCGCCGGTCAGCGGGATCGTACGGGGCGCGGCGCCCAGGCCGGAGTAGGCACGGGCGGTCGCGGCCTCGATCACCACCCGCTGGCTGGAGGAGTCGATGCCGCCGGTGCGCGTCACGGTGAAGGCGGGAGTGCGGGAGGAGCCGCCGCGCAGCCACTGGTCGAACCAGTTCCGGACCAGCCGCTGGACGCGACCGGTCTCCGGTTCGCCGCCGTCGTGCCCGCCCTGGAACCAGACCACTGAGACCGGGGTGCCGTTCTTGCGGATGGCCGCGGCGTTGGCGTCCGCCTGGTCGAGCGGGAAGAGCGAGTCGGACTGGCCCTGGATCAGCAGGGCGGGTGCCTTGATCCGGCCGGCCACCGACGAGGGACTGGACCTGCGCAGGGTGGCCAGCGCCTCCGGGGTGGGCAGACCCGTCTCGGCGATCTTCTGGTACATGGCGCACAGCGACGGCTGGAACCGGCCACAGGCGCCGGTGGTCTTACGGCCCGGGTCGTTGGCTCCGGTGAAGAAGATCCCCGCCCACAGCTTCTTGAACACCCCGGTCTGCGCCCCGGCCCCGGTGGCCTGGGGGAACAGCGAGTCCGCCAGGTCGTTCCAGGTGATCTGCGGGGCGATCGCGTCCACCCGCGGGTCGTAGGCGGCCGTCATCAGTGAGATGCCGCCGCCGTAGGACTCACCGGCCAGGCCCACCTTCGGGTCGCCCGGCCGGTCGAGCTTCACCTCGGGACGGCGGGCCAGCCAGTCGATCAACTGGCGTACGTCCTTGACCTCGTAGTCGGGGGAGTCGAGCGCGATCTCCCCGGTCGAGGTCCCGAAGCCGCGCGCCGACCAGGTCAGCACCGCGTAGCCCGAACGGGCCAGCTCCTCGGCCTGGGCCCGGGTGTCCTGCTTGCTGCCGCCGAATCCGTGCGCCAGCAGGACGGCCGGGGCCTTGCCGCCGTCGCCGTCCCGGAAGACCGGATGGAAGTACGTGGTGTCCAGCGTGATGTGCTGATCGTCCTTCGGGCCGTCCACGACCTGGATCCGCTGGACGTCCGCCCGTACCTTCGGCGTGTCGTCCGCGGTCACTCCCCAGACGATCCCGCCGCCCGCCAGGACGGCCACCGCCGCCGCGATGGCGGCCGGCCGCCCCCGTAGCTTCATGGCTTGACCCTAGTCGTGCGCCAGGTGTGCATTCGTACGCCCAGGGGAGGCACTTGTCCTACGCCGTACGGGGGAGATCACGCGGCCGGAACGATCAGCTCAGGCAGATCTCGAAGATCGCGGTGAGCCGTTCGGTCAGCATGGCGGGGTCCGCCGCCTGCAAGTCGTCGATCATGAGCAACCGGCGCAGCGTCCTCGGCCCCATCAGCACCGAGGTGGCGAGCAGGGCCCGCTGGCGCGCGTCCGGACCGGTGAGCTGCGCGGTCAGCGGCCCGACCAGTGCCTTCTCGAGCGACTCTCGCAGCACCGGCTGCACCTCGCGGCTGCCCACCGAACGGTCGAGCGCGCGCAGCACCGCGCTCTCCGGTCCGGTGCGGATCTGCCGTACGAGGTGCTCGGCGAGCCGCCGGGGCAGCCCGCCCGGATCGCCCTCGACGACCTGGCGGACCGTCGACTCACTGCCGACCACCTCACCGAACAACGCCGCCTTGGAGCCGAAGTAGCGGCTGATCAGCGCCACGTTGGCGGCGGAGGCCGCCGCGATCATGCGCACGGTGACGTGGTCGTAGCCGTGCTCGGCGAACAGCCCGCGCGCGGCCTCCAGCATCCGCCGCCGGGTCGCCTCCCGGTCCCGTACCCGCGCGGTGCCCGTCGGCAGGGTGCCTGCGGGGAGGGTGCCCGTCGGGAGGGTGGCCCCAGTGGTGCTGCCCGCAGGGGCGGCGCCGGCAGGAGGGGTGCGTACGGAGATTGTGGCCACGGCAACGAGCCTCACGACGACAGAGATCATTGACAAGTAAACAAGCGCGTACTACTTTTATGTGCAATATACATCTAAAGGGGCGCTTGAGTGACGCGGCATTACACGCAGCAGCAGATCTTCAAGATCATGACCGGGCTGCTCATGGCGTTGCTGACGTCGATGATCTCGACCTCCGTGGTCAGCACCGCGTTGCCGACCATCGTCGGGGAGCTCGGCGGGCAGGATCAGCTGGCATGGGTGGCCAGCGCGGCGTTGCTGACCATGACCGCCTCCACCCCGCTCTGGGGCAAGCTCTCCGACCTGTTCGGGCGCAAGCTCATGTTCCAGACCGCCCTCGGCATCTTCGTCGCCGGTTCGATGGCCGCCGGCCTGTCGCAGAACATCGGCTTCCTGATCGCCGCCCGGGCCGTGCAGGGCCTCGGCGTCGGCGGGCTGTCTTCCCTCACCCAGGTGATCCTCGGTGACATCGTCGAACCCCGCGAGCGCGGCCGGTACTCGGGATTCGTGGGCGCCGTCTTCGGGATCTCGACCGTGGCGGGCCCGCTGCTCGGCGGGTTCATCGTGGACACGAGCTGGCTGGGCTGGCGCTGGTGCTTCTACGTCTGCGTGCCCCTGGCGATCATCGCCGCGGTGATGATCCAGCGGGTCCTCAAGCTGCCCCGGGTTCCCCGCGATTCACGCCTCGACTGGTTCGGCGCGTTCACCATCACCGGAGCCGCCGCCACCGTCATGCTGCTGCTGTCCCTGGGGGGCCAGGAGTTCGCGTGGAACTCGGCGTGGACGTACGGGCTCGCCGGGCTGTGCCTGGTGCTGCTGGGCCTGGCGGTCCTGGCCGAGCGGACCGCGGCCGAGCCCATCCTGCCGCCCCGCCTGTTCCGCGACCGGACCTTCGTCTTGACCGCGCTGGCCTCGCTCTTCGTCGGAGTGGCGATGTTCGGGGTGCTCATCTTCCTGCCGCAGTACCTGCAGATCGTGAAGGGCATGCGGCCGACCGCGTCCGGGCTCATGACACTGCCGATGGTGCTCGGCCTGTTCGTCGCCTCCACCCTGGCCGGCCGGGTCGCGACCAGGACCGGGCGGTGGAAGATCTTCCCCGTCCTGGGCCTGCTCTGTGTCGCCGTCGGGCTGGCGCTGCTGGCCCGGCTGCATGTCGGGTCCGGCAAGCTGGTCATCGGCGTCGACATCGCCGTGGTGGGGATCGGGCTCGGGCTGACGATGCAGATCCTGATCCTCGCCGCGCAGAACGCCGCCGCCCACCGCGACCTGGCGTCCACCACCTCGGGCGTGTCGTTCTTCCGCAACCTCGGCGGCGCGGTCGGCGTCGCGGCCTTCGGCGCGATCCTCGCCGACCGGGTGAGCGGCGGCATGGCCGACCGGCTGCGCGCCGCGCACCTGCGGGTCGAAGGCGCATCCGAGCTGGGCTCGCCGGAGGCCGTCCAGCGGCTGCCCGGCCCGATCAGGGCCATCGTGGTCGCGTCGTTCACCGACGCGATGCAGACGGTGTTCCTGGTGGGAGTGCCGGTCGCGCTGGCGGGCTTCCTGGTCGTGCTGGCGCTCAAGGAACTGCCGTTGCGGTCCTCCCCGGGCTCGGTGGAGGTCTTTCCCGCCGAGCCCGGCGCGGCTGAGTCCTCCCTGACCTCGGGCTCTCCGGGCTCTCCGACTGCGGCGGACTCTCCGGACGTCTCGCGGGCTTCGGAGAGCCCGCAGGCCGGCAGCGCCGCCCTGCCTTCCTAGCCGTACCCTCCGCAGCCGCAGCCGCAGCCGCAGCCGCACTCGTGCCCCTCCTGCCGGCCTAGCGGCGTTCCCGAAACTTCTGCGCGGCGGACCGATGAGTTGCGCCGCCCGGGTGCGTTCTACGGGTGACTTTCGCGTGGAGAGCACACGCGGACCGCGAGGAGGAGGGAACACATGAGCCGATCCGAGACCCCCATCGACCTGCTGGCGCGGGCGCTCGACCAGGCCGGCACCGTCATCGCCCGGGTCCGGCCGGAGCAGGCGGCGCTGCCCACCCCGTGCCGTTCCTGGGACGTACGGGCGCTGGTCGATCACGTGGTGGACGAGGTGCACCAGTTCGCCGTGGTGACCGGTGGCGGCAAGCGCGAGCACCTCGGCCTCGACGTGCTCGGCGACGACTGGGCCGGTGCCTACCGCGCGGAGGCGGACGCGCTGCTGACCGCGTGGCGGCAGCCGGGTGCCCTGGACCGGACGCAGCGGCTGCCCTTCGGGGAGGTCCCGGCCGCCTGGACCGTCGGCCAGCAGATCACCGAACTGGTGATCCACGCCTGGGACATCGCCAAGGCGACCGGGCAGCCGACCGACCTCGACCCCGAGCTGGGGCGGCTGGCCCTGCAGTGGGGCCTCGACAACCTCAAGCCCGAGTTCCGTGGCGACGAGGCGAGCGGAAACCACATCGCCCCGCAGGTGACCGTGCCCGACGACGCCCCGCTGTACGACCGGCTCGCGGCCTTCGGCGGGCGCGACCCCCGCTGACCGGGATCCAGCCGCGGGCCTGGGCGTCATCGCCCGACCACCCGTCGTGCGGGCCCACCCGCGCGCAACTTCACATCGCACACGACCGATGACAGGAGAAGTCACCATGCTGCTCGAGAACAAGAACGCCGTCATCTACGGAGCGGGCGGGTCGATCGGCGGCGCCGTCGCCCGTACCTTCGCCCGCGAGGGGGCCAGGGTCTTCCTGACCGGCCGCACCCGCGAGAAGCTCGACAAGGTGGCCGAGGAGATCGCGGCCGCCGGCGGCTCAGCCGACGTCGCCGTGGTCGACGCGCTCGACGAGCAGGCCGTCGACGAGCACGCCCGGGCCGTGGTCGCCACGGCGGGCACGATCGACGTCTCCCTGAACCTCGTCTCGCGCGGGGACGTCCAGGGGATTCCGCTGGTCGACATGACGACGGCCGACTTCACCCGGCCCATCACGACCGGCATCACCACCAACTTCATCACCGCGAGGGCGGCGGCACGTCAGATGGCCGAGCAGGGATCCGGCGTCATCCTGGCACTGGACAGCAGTTCCGCCGTCGGAAGCCCGATGATGGGCGGCACCGGCCCCGCCGACGCGGCCACCGACCTGCTCGTCCGCAACCTGGCGGCCGAGGTCGGGCCGCGTGGCGTCCGCGTCGTCGGCCTGTGGACGGCCGGGATCCCCGAGACGCTGTCGCCGGAGAAGCTCGCCGCGGTCAACGGCGACCTGCGACTGGACGAGGCCGCCTTCCAGGGGCTGCTCGACCGGCTGGCGCAGATGAGGATGCTGCACCGGTCGCCCAGCCTGGGCGAGGTCGCGGCCACCGCCGCCTTCCTCGCCTCCGACCAGGCGGGCGCCATCACCGGCACCTTCGTCAACGTCACGAGCGGGATGTTCCCCAGCTAGAAGATCGGGCTCCGGCCGGCGCCAGCCGAAACGTCCGGGCCCTCGGGAAAGTGGCCGGGATCGGCCGTACACGCGGGGATCGGTGTCTCATCTCACTCACGCGGCCTGGAAGACTGGAGATCACGTCTAACAGGAGGTGACGTGCGCTCCCCCCTGCGGAAAAGGACCCGCAACCCCCCCGGTCACCGCGCCGCGGCGACGATCCCGGCCACCATCGTGACGTCCGACGACCGTGCCGCCGCGCATGCGGCCCGGCGGGCGGCCCGCCGGGGCGTGGACCGCGCCGCCCGGCGGGCGGCCCACGGTGTCGCCCGGCGTGGCGCATCGCGGGCCGTCACGCCGAGATCCGCCCTGCTCGCCGGTGTCATCATGCTCGCCCTGGTCATCATCGCCGTGACGGTGACCGGGACGGTGGCCGCCACCTCGATGACGGCCCGCCAGACCCCGCTGGCCTCGCCGCTCCTGGTGTATCCGGTCTCCCAGACGACGCCCGGGCAGTGCCTGCCCGGGGTCCAGGGCGTCAGCGCGCTGGCGGCCTCCGGCCCGGTCTGCTACCAGGTGTCCCAGGGCATCGCCATCCACCGGGTCGGCGACCTGCACGTACAGCACGGAACCAGGGGCTACGACGTGTCCATCAAGCTGCTGAACGCCGACGCCAAGGCCTTCGCCGATCTCACCCGGCGGATGGTCGGGCAGAATCTCGCGTTCGTCGTGCGGGGCCGGCTGGTGACCGCCCCCCGGGTCGACATGCCGATCACCAAGGGACAGATCCTCATCACCGGCCCGGCCACCCGCGCCGACGCCGAGCGGACCCTCCGCGAGCTACGGGGCCGCTGACGCGGCGCGCCCCTCGCGGAAGAACTCCACGAGGGGCGCCCCCGGCTCCTCCGTGATCATGCAATCGTTCGACGAACGATTGCATGATCACGGAGGGTGGGGGATCAGTCGATGCGCCAGGTGTCTCCGCTGCCGAGCAGGGCGGCGAGGTCGCCCTTGCCCTGCGTCGCGACGGCCTCGTCGAGCTGGTGGCGCAGCTGCTCGTCGTAGGACGGGCGCTCGACCTGGCGGAAGATGCCGATCGGGGTGTGCTCGAACGACGGCGAGTCCAGCCGCGACAGGGCGAACGCCTGCGACGGGTCCGGGTTCTTCGCGTCATGGACGACCACGCGCGAGATGTCGACGTCGGCCGTGCGAGCCACCTCGAAGCCGCCGGAGTCCGAGCGGATCAGCGCCTTGTCGCCGTCCGCGCCGAACAGGATGGGCTGACCGTGCTCGAGGCGGACGGTGACGTCGTCGCGGACCTGGGGGTCCTTCATCGGCTCGAAGGCACCGTCGTTGAAGATGTTGCAGTTCTGGTAGATCTCCACCAGCGCCGTGCCCTTGTGCTGCGCGGCCTCCCGCAGCACCGACTGCAGGTGCTTGCGGTCGGAGTCGATGGTGCGGGCGACGAACGTGCCCTCCGCCCCGATCGCCAGCGACATCGGGTTGAACGGGGCGTCCAGCGATCCCATCGGCGTCGACTTGGTGATCTTCCCGACCTCGGAGGTCGGTGAGTATTGCCCCTTGGTCAGGCCGTAGATCCGGTTGTTGAACATCAGGATCTTCAGATTGACGTTGCGGCGCAGGGCGTGGATCAGGTGGTTGCCGCCGATCGACAGCGAGTCGCCGTCACCGGTCACCACCCACACCGACAGGTCGGGACGCGACGCCGCCAGGCCGGTGGCGATCGCCGGGGCCCGGCCGTGGATCGAGTGGAACCCGTAGGTGTTCATGTAGTACGGGAACCGGGACGAGCAGCCGATGCCGGAGACGAAGACGATGTTCTCGCGGCGCAGCCCCAGCTCCGGCAGGAAGCCCTGGACCGCGGCGAGCACGGCGTAGTCACCGCAGCCGGGGCACCAGCGCACCTCCTGGTCGGTCTTGAAATCCTTCATGGTCTGCTTGGCGTCGTCCCGCGGGACGAGCGCCAGACCGCTGTTGAGAGCGAACTCACTCACTGTCGATCACATCCTGGATCACACCGGCGAGCTCTTCCGACTTGAACGGAAGCCCGCGTACGCGGTTGTAGCTGATGACGTCGACGAGGAACCTGCCCCGCAGCAGAAGCGCGAGCTGACCAAGGTTGATCTCCGGCACGATGACCTTGTCGTACGACCGGAGCACTTCGGCGACGTTGGCCGGGAAGGGGTTTAGATGACGGAAATGAGTCTGTGCGACCTGGCCACCCGCACGGCGGACCCGCCGTACGGCCGCGGTGATCGCCCCATAGGTCGAGCCCCAGCCGAGCACGAGGACCTTGGCCGTGGCGCCGTCGGGTCCCGGCGGATCGTCCACCTCCAGCGGCGCGATGTCGCCGGCGATGCCGTCGATCTTGGCCTGGCGCAACCGCACCATCAGGTCGTGGTTGTCGGCGGCGTAGGAGATGTTGCCGGTGCCGTCGGCCTTCTCCAGACCACCGATGCGGTGCTCCAGACCCGGCGTGCCGGGAATCGCCCACGGGCGCGCGAGGGTCTCGGGATCCCGCAGGAACGGCTGGAACTCCTCGCCCTCGACGGCCTCCGCGAAGGACGGTGAGATCGTCGGCAGCGAGTCGACGTCGGGCAGCCGCCACGGCTCGGAGCCGTTGGCCAGGTAGCCGTCCGACAGCAGCATCACCGGGGTGCGGTACTTCACCGCGATCCTGGCCGCCTCGATCGCCGCGTCGAAGCAGTCGCTCGGTGACCGCGGGGCCACGACCGGCACGGGAGCTTCGCCGTTGCGGCCGAACAGGGCCTGCAGCAGGTCGGCCTGCTCGGTCTTGGTCGGCAGCCCGGTGGAGGGACCCGCCCGCTGCACGTTGATGACCAGCAGCGGCAGCTCGGTGGCGACCCCGAGGCCGATGGTCTCGCCCTTGAGCGCGATGCCCGGACCCGAGGTGGTGGTGATGCCCAGCGACCCGCCGAACGAGGCGCCGAGCGCCGCGCCCACGGCGGCGATCTCGTCCTCGGCCTGGAAGGTGCGCACCCCGAACCGCTTGTGCTTGGACAGCTCGTGCAGGATGTCCGAGGCAGGCGTGATGGGGTACGAGCCGAGGAACAGCGGCAGCCCGCTCTGCACGCCGGCCGCGATGAGGCCGTAGGACAGGGCGGTGTTACCGGTGATGTTCCGGTAGAGACCGGCCGGCTGGTCGGCCGGCTTGATCTCGTAGGAGACCGAGAAGTCCTCGGTGGTCTCGCCGTAGTTCCAGCCCGCCTGGAAGGCCGCGATGTTGGCCTTCATGATGTCGGGCTTCTTGGCGAACTTCTGCTCGAGGAACGCGACCGTCGCCTCGGTCGGCCGGTGGTACAGCCACGAGAGCAGGCCGAGCGCGAACATGTTCTTGGCCCGCTCGGCGTCCTTCTTGGAGATCTCGAAGTCCGCGAGGGCCCCGACCGTCAGCGAGGTCAGCCGTACCGCGTGCACGTGGTAGGCGTCGAGCGAGTCGTCGTCGAGCGGGTTGGTCGCGTAGCCGACCTTGGTCAGGTTGCGCTTGGTGAACTCATCGGTGTTGATGATCAGGTCGGCCCCGCGGGGCAGATCCGGAAGGTTGGCCTTGAGGGCCGCGGGATTCATCGCGACCAGCACGTTCGGGGCGTCCCCCGGCGTGACGATGTCGTGGTCGGCGAAGTGCAGCTGGAAGCTCGAGACCCCGGGAAGGGTCCCTGCGGGCGCGCGGATCTCCGCGGGGAAGTTCGGCCATGTAGACAGGTCGTTGCCGAACGACGCCGTCTCCTGGGTGAACCGATCACCGGTCAACTGCATGCCGTCACCGGAGTCCCCGGCGAAACGGATGATGACACGGTCGAGCTGCTGGACCTGTTTGGTCACAGGAGAAGACCTCCTCGACACGCAGCACCCCACCTCGGGGGAGGTATCCGAAGTGGGGATGCTACTTAGGCTTGCCTTACATGTTACGTCCGGGACGACATGAAAAACCGGTGTCCCCCGACGTGAGTCCCGACACAGACGGCGTATCACATTGGCCGGGACTTCACGCGAGGACGACGATTCCGGGCAGCACTATACGCGTGCCGAATTTTATTCGGTCAGCCAGGCTGCTACCGACTGGTAAGCCTGACCTGCGGAGTTGCCTGATCCGTTCGCCCGGGGATCACTCCCGGGAGATGCCGTCGAGCATGGTCTGGATTTCGGCGCTCGAGGCGCCGGCCGTGAAGGCGTCGGAGTGCGCCCACGAGCCACCGCCGCCGCGCGCCTTGGGCCAGTCGCCGCCCGAAACCGTGCACGACACCTCGATCGCAGTGTACGAGGTGACGGTGCCCGTGGTGGAGCAGTCGCCGTAGTGAGTCCCGGCCTTGCCCTTCTCCGAGCTGATCGTGGTGAACACGCTCACCGGCACCGGCGAGGTGGAGACCCCGGTGGACCACACCTTCGTGAAGATGGTGCAGCTCGAGGTGTTGCACGTGCCGAACCGCACCTTCTCGATGCTGGCGGTGCGCGAGGAGTCGAAGGAGTCCTTGAGCGCGCTGACCCCGGCGCGGATGTCGCTGGTGGCCTCACCGGCGCCCAGCGTGCTCACGTCCACGCTGAAGCGCGGGTAGGACGTGCTCTCGACCCGGACCAGCCGGGAGTCGTCGGTGACGTAGTAGGTGTTGCCGTAGGTGACGACCTTGGTGGCCGAGGTGCTGCCCACCGTGGTCTTCGTCTGCGAGGTGATGGAGTACTTGGAGACCTGGCGGAGCTTCTGCGCCATCGCGGACGGGCTGAGGTACCGCTTGAAGTCGAAGCTGAAGTTGTACGAGGCGAGCTTGCCCCAGCGGTTGCCGTCGATGTAGTTCCACTTCGGCGTGTAGCTGGCCTTGGTGCTCCAGAACGACGTGTCGCCCTTGACGAACAGCTTGTCGTCGAGCGAGAGCAGGTCGACCTTGCTGCCGCCCCAGGAGGCGGTCGCGCTCGTCCGGCCGCCCGAGGTGACCTTGAAGTCACCGTCCAGGGTGTCCGAGGTCGAGGCCACCGTGCCGTGGTACTTCAGGCCCGGCGCGGAGGACAGCTTGGTGGCGGCCGCGGTGAGCTTCTTGACGGCGTCGGCCTTCGGGTCGGTGGCGACACTGCCGATCACGATCAGCACCACCACGACGATCACCACGATCAGGACGCCGCCGCCCACGATGCCACCGATGATCAAGCCGGTGTTCGAGCGCTTGGGCGGCGGGGGCGCGCCCGGGCCGCCGAAGCCGGGCTGCCCGCCCTGGGGCCAGCCCGGCTGCTGCGGCTGACCGTAACCGGGCTGCGGCTGTCCGTAGCCGGGCTGGTAGTTCGGCTGTGCGAAGGGCGGAGGGGTGGCCGGCCCGGCGGGCGGCATGCCCGGTCCGGGATACGCACCGCCACCCGGGTAGGCCGGGCCCTGGTCCTGGGGAGTGCCCGGCGATGCCCACTCAGGGGCCCAGCCCGGCTGGGGGTTGTTCGCTGGCTGGCCGGGCTCGCCGGCCGGCGGGTACGGCCCGTTGTTCTCCATCGCCCCTGTCCTTCCCTAAAAGCACCGCAATAAGTCCATAGTGTGTCGTAAAGCTCAGACGTCAACGCGCCCAGGTGGTTCCGTTCTCCAGGTCGTAATCTGACTGTGAATCGTCGACGGCCACCTCCGGCCGCCCTCGGGCCGCAGGTGGGGAGGAGGCAGGCATGCAGGAGTACTTCAGCCGTTACCTCGTCGTCGGCGTGTTGTTCCTGGTGGGCGGCGGGGTCGTCGCGGGAGCGCTGGGCGCCAACCGGCTGCTCCGCCCGCATCGGCCGACTCCGGCCAAACTGACGACCTACGAGTGCGGGGTCGACCCCGTCGGTGAGGGCTGGGCCCAGTCGTATGTCCGCTATTACGTCTTCGCCTACCTCTATGTGGTTTTCGCGGCCGATGCCGTCTTCCTGTTCCCCTGGGCGACGGTGTTCGCCGCCAAGGGCTTCGGCGGGGTCACGCTGGCGGAGATGTTCGTCTTCCTGGGCTTCCTCTCCGCCGGGCTCGTCTACGCATGGCGCAAGGGCGTGCTCTCCTGGGTGTGAGGCCGCGGCCCCTCCGTGACCGTTGCCGTACGGCCCGCGGTGGCCGTCCTCACGGCGGGCGGGTAAGAATGCAGATGTGAGTACCGTCGATCTCCCCGAGCCCCGCATCGGCGCGCTGTCGAAGATGGCGCCGAAGCCGATCAAGTTCGTGCTCAACTGGGGCCGGCGCTACTCGCTGTGGGTGTTCAACTTCGGCCTGGCCTGCTGCGCGATCGAGTTCATCGCCACCTCCATGTCGCGGCACGACTTCATCCGGCTCGGGGTCATCCCCTTCGCGCCCGGCCCGCGGCAGGCGGACCTCATGGTGGTCTCCGGCACGGTCACCGACAAGATGGCTCCCGCGATCAAGCGGCTGTACGAGCAGATGCCAGAGCCCAAGTACGTCATCTCCTTCGGGGCCTGCTCCAACTGCGGCGGTCCGTACTGGGACTCGTACTGCGTGACCAAGGGCGTCGACCAGATCATCCCGGTGGACGTCTACGTGCCGGGGTGCCCGCCCCGGCCGGAGGCGCTGCTGCACGGCATCGTCAAGCTGCAGGAGAAGATCGCGGCCGAGTCGCTGGGCGACCGCTACACCGGCGGCGGGGAGGCGATCGGTGCCACGCCGCCGCGCAGGCCGCCCATGTCGGCGACCGTGCTGCGACGGCCGCCCCTGCCGCCACCGCCCGTCGTCGAGCCGCCCGTCTCGGAGGTCCTGGCGGCGGCCGACGAGCCGACGCAGTCCTTCCGGTCCCTGGAGACCGCCCCGCTGCCGCCGGTGAACGGCCCGGCGCGTCCCCAGGCCTCCACGGAGGCACCCACGGAGGCGTCCCCGGAGACGTCGGCGCGGACCCGGCCGCAGCCCCTTCCCGCCGGCGCCGCGGACGGTCCGGCCGGCACCCAGGACGGCTCGACGCGCAAGCTGCCGGTGGTCCCGGCGGATCCGGCCCACCCGGCGGATCCGGCACACGCGGCTCCGGAACCGGTGGATCCGGACCAGGAGACCGAGGCGCTCCCGGTGGTCACCGGCGGGCCGGTGGCCGATCCGCCGGTGCCCCGGAGGGCCCGGGATCGCAGGCGTGACTCGGGGGCGGAGCCGGCCGGGCGGTTCGCGGACCGCATCAGGCGGCTCGGCGGCCCGCAGGACACCTCCCCGACCGACCCCACGATCATCCCCGGCTTCGGCGAGCTGGCCGAGCCGACCGAGCCGGCCGAGCCCGGAGCGCCCGGTGAGGCGGGCCCTCCCGGTGAGCCCGGGAAGCGCGGCGGGGACGAGGGGCGAGCGTGACTCCCGAGGAGGTCGCCGCCGCGGTCCACGAGCGGTTCGGGGACGACGCGGCCACCGAGGAGTCCTTCGGCACGCTGACCCTGTCGGTGTCGGCCCAGCTGTGGGTCGAGGCGGTCTCCTTCGCCCGCGACGACCTGGGCTGCGAGTTCTTCGACTGGCTGACCGGCGTGGACGAGCTGGAGGACGGGTTCGCCGTCGTCGCCCATGTCTTCTCGCTGACGGGCGGGCACCATGTGCTGCTGCGCACCCGGGTGCCCCGTGCCGACCCCGTACTGCCAACGGTGACCGCCGTCTACCGGGGGGCCGACTGGCACGAGCGGGAGACCGGCGAGATGTTCGGCGTGATCTTCGAGGGGCATCCCGGGCTCAAGCCGCTGCTGCTGCCCGAGGGCTTCGAGGGGCACCCACTGCGCAAGGAGTTCGTGCTCGCCTCCCGGGTCGCCAAGCCCTGGCCGGGCGCCCGGGAGCCGGGCGAGGGCGGCGGGGCCGACCGGCAGAGCGCGCCGAGCCGCCGCCGGGTGCTCCCGCCCGGAGTACCCGAGGACTGGGGCCGGGAGCAGGCGCCGCCGCCTGCCGCCCGGCCACCGCGCGGGCCGGCTCCCGAGGGCCCGGAGGAGAGCGGCGATGCCTGAACTCCTGGTCGTCGCGCTCAAACTGCTGCTGATCACCGGGGCGTTCCTGACGCTGCCGCTGCTCGTCGGCCAGGCCGAGCACAAGGTCATGGCCCATATGCAGGCGCGGCTGGGCCCGATGTACGCGGGCGGCTTCCACGGCTGGGCGCAGCTCGTCGCCGACGGGGTGAAGTTCGTCCAGAAGGAGGACGTGATCCCCGCGGCCGCCGACCGGTGGATCTTCTCGCTGGCCCCCGGGGTCGCGTTGCTGCCGTACCTGGTGGTGCTGAGCGTGATCCCCGTCGGGCCGGACGGCCAGGTGGGCCTGCCTCTCGGCATCGGCCTGTTCTTCGCCCTCGCGGTGATGGGCATCGGGGTGCTCGGCGCGATCATGGCCGGCTGGTCCAGCGCCAACAAGTACTCCCTGCTCGGTGGCATGCGGGTGGCGGCCCAGCTGATGTCCTACGAGCTGCCGATGGTGTTCGCCGCGTCGTCGGTGGCGATGGCGGCCGGCACGCTCTCGCTGCCGGGCATCGTCGACGAGTGGCGCTGGTGGTGGCTGCCCTGGCAGGCGATCGGCGGGTTCGTGTTCTTCGTGGCCGGCCTGGCCGAGCTGCGGCGCCCGCCCTTCGACATGCCGGTCGCCGACTCGGAGATCATCTTCGGTCCCTACACCGAGTACGGCGGGCTGCGCTTCGCCCTGTTCCTGCTGGCCGAGTACGCCGGGATCGTCGTGCTGTGCGCGCTGACCACCGTGCTGTTCCTCGGTGGCTGGAAGGGGCCGTTCCTGGACACCCAGCTCGGCTTCGTGTGGACGCTGACCAAGGTGTTCGCGCTGTCGTTCGTGGTGATCTGGCTGCGGGTCAGCTATCCGCGGCTGCGCGAGGACCAGCTGCAGAGGTTCGCCTGGGCCTGCCTGGTCCCGCTGGCCCTGCTCCAGCTCGGCCTCACCGGCGTCATCAAGGTGCTGATCTCCGGCTGACCGCCGGGCCCGCTGACCGCCGGGCCCGGGGGACGCCTCGCCCGGTGGACACCGGGCCGCAAAGCGCCGGGACCCTAGGGCAGGAAGATCGCGTACTCGGCGAGCCGGTGGATGAGGTCCGGGGGAAGGTCGGCGTCCACGGCCAGTTCCTCCACCGACACGAACGTGCCGGTCTCCGTACGTACCCGGATGACCTTCTGGACGAGCTCCTCGGTCATCCCGGGCAGCAGGCCCAGCGTGGGCGCCGGCACGTGGTTGACGTCGATCAGCCCGCCGTCGTCGTAGGCGCGCGGCAGATCGGGCCGGCCGATGCGCAGCTCGTGGGCGAGCGCGGGATCCTCGGCCAGCAGCCGGCGGGCCTCGTCCCGGAGCATCCGGCGGTACCTGGCCACCTCCACGGCGTGCTGGTTGAGCCGGTCGCGCGGTGTCCGGCGGGGGAAGACGCGGGGGCGCGCCACGAAGGCGTGGATCGAGGTCGTGACCCACAGGACCAGGAAGAGCAGCAGCCCGAGGACGATCGCGGACGTGGACGAGCTCGTGAGCAGCGTGGAGAAGTCCAGGAGATAGGCCGCTCCGTAGCCCGCCCCAGCCGCGGCGAGCTGCCAGGACCGGCTCTTGTTCGCGGCGTAGACGAAGGAGAACGGTGCGCCGAGCCCCATGGTCAGCAGCGGCACGACGGACCAGACGACGCCCTGCGGCTCCACCATCGGCTGGGGCATCGGCACCGGCGGCACCGGCCGCCACCCCGGCTGAACGGGATGGGGCGGCCGTCGGGAGGGGTCATGTGCCGGCCTGGCCATACCAGGATGGTAAGCGTGAAACGGCCGGGATCGGCTACCCGTGCCGGAATCCGCACCGTGACCTGGGCCCCGGCCAGAACCCCTCCACTGTGGGCCTTGATCCGGCATGGGTTCCATAATGGATAAGGACGGTCGGCGACCGGCGCCGGTTCCCCTGCCGCCCGTCGTAAGGAATCATGGGGTCTCGTGGCACGGCTACCAGGAGGCGGTCTGGCGAAGGGTCTCGCCGTTACGTTGCGGACGATGACCCGTCGATCGATCACGCGTCAGTACCCCGAGGTCCAGCCCGACCTGCCCCCGCGCAGCCGGGGCGTCATCGCACTGTTCGAGGAGAACTGCACGGTCTGCATGCTCTGCGCCCGGGAGTGCCCGGACTGGTGCATCTACATCGACTCCCACAAGGAGACGATGCCCGCCCCCGAGGGCGGCCGGCCCCGGACCCGCAACGTGCTCGACCGGTTCGCGATCGACTTCGCCCTGTGCATGTACTGCGGGATCTGTATCGAGGTCTGCCCGTTCGACGCGCTGTTCTGGTCGCCCGAGTTCGAGTACGCCGAGTACGACATCGCCGAGCTGACCCACGAGAAGGACAGGCTGCGCGAGTGGATGTGGACGGTTCCGCCGCCGCCGGCCCACGACCCGGGCGCCGAGACGCCGAAAGAGGCGAAGGGCTTCGCGCCGTGAGCCCTCGGGAGGCGTACGAGCCGGGCGTCGCGGAGCCTGCCGTGGGCACGGCCTGCCGGAGTCGGCCGTGACCGCCCCCGACGTGGTCTTCGTGCTGCTCGGGCTGGTCGCCGTGGGCGCCGGTGTGCTGGTGGTCACCACCAAGCAGATGGTGCACGCCGCCCTGTGGCTGGTGGTGTCGTTCGGGGCGCTGGCGGCCGCCTACCTGGTGCTGACCGCGGAGTTCGTCGCCTGGGTACAGGTGCTGATCTACGTCGGCGCGGTGGTGGTGCTGCTGCTCTTCGGGATCATGCTGACCCGGGCGCCGATCGGCCGCTCGTCCGATCTGGACTCGGGCAACCGCTGGGTCGCGCTGGCGGTCGCCCTGGCCACGGCCGGGGTGCTGGTGACCGTCCTGGTCCGCGGCTTCCGCCAGGCCTACACGCCGCTGAAGAGCGGCGGAGGCTCGGCGGACGCGCTCGGAGCGGCGCTGTTCGGCAACTGGGTGCTGCCCTTCGAGATCCTCTCGGTGCTCCTGCTGGCGGCGCTGGTCGGCGCCATCGTGCTCTCCCGTGGCGGGGGCGACTGATGCACATCGTCTATCCGCTGGTGACCGCCGCCCTGCTGTTCTCGGTCGGGGTGTACGGCGTGCTGGCCCGGCGCAACGCGATCCTGGTGCTGATGTCGGTCGAGCTGATGCTCAACGCCGTCAACCTCAACCTGGTCGCCTTCGACATCTGGCTGAAGGACAGGCTGCACGGCGGCCAGGCCCTCGCGCTGTTCACCATCGTCATCGCGGCGGCCGAGATCGGCCTCGGGCTGGCGATCGTCCTGCTGGTCTTCCGTAACCGGCAGACCATCGACATCGACACCCTGACCACGCTGTCCGACCGGGACGCCCGGCCCGCCGCCGCTCCGGACGACGGGGCGTCCGGCGCGGAGATCGCCTCAGCGACCGGCTCCGCCCCGGCCGTCTCCACCTCGGGAGGCGGCGAGTGATCGCACTGGCCGCCGCCACGATCCTGTTGCCCTTCGCCGCGGCGTTCGCGGGGATGCTGCTGGGCCGGCGGCTCCCCCCGGCGCCGATCGCGGTGCTGCCGATGGCGATCGCCACGGTGCTCAGCGCCATCGTGGCGCTCGTCCAGTGGGGCGATCCCGGGGTACGCACCGGAACGCTCACCACGATTCCCACCGGCGGCGTCCGGATCGGCATCGGGCTCTCGGTGGACGGGCTGGCGGCCGCCGTGGCGTTCATGGTCTGCTGCGTCGCGCTGGCCGTACAGATCTACTCCGTCGCCTACATGCGGCACGAGCCGGCCGAGACGGGCCGGGGACTCCCCGGCGGCGGGCACGACAACCGGTACTCCTCCTACGCCGCCTTCATCTCGCTGTTCACCGCGGCGATGCTGCTGGTGGTCTACGCCGGGGACCTGCTGGTGCTCTACGCCGGCTGGGAGGTCATGGGCGTCTGCTCGTACTTCCTCATCGGTCACCACTGGGAGGACCGGACCAGCTCGCGGGCCGCGGTCAAGGCGTTCCTCGTCACCCGGATCGGCGACGTCGGCTTCCTGTTCGGGATCTTCGTCCTGGGCATGGGCGCGCGCACCTTCTCGCTCGCGGGCGTCCTGGACGCCGTCCCCCGCCTGCCGCACGGCACCCTGGTGGCCGGGACGCTGCTGCTGCTCGCCGGGGTAGCCGGCAAGAGCGCGCAGTTCCCGCTGCACACCTGGCTGCCGGACGCCATGGCCGGCCCGACCCCGATCAGCGCCCTGATCCACGCCGCCACCATGGTCGCGGCCGGGGTCTACGTCGTGGCGCGCCTCTACCCGGCGTTCCTCGCGGCGCCCGCCTCGCTCGCCGTCCTCGGGGTGATGGCGGTGATCTCCATGCTGGGAGCCGCGCTGGCGGCACTCGCGCAGCAGGATCTCAAACGGGTGCTGGCCTACTCCACGATCAGCCAGCTCGCCTACATGGCGGCCGGGCTGGCCGTGGGGTCCCGCGACGGCGCGATGTTCCACCTGCTCACCCACGGGGCGTTCAAGGCGGTGCTGTTCCTCGGGGCGGGCTGTGTGATCACCGCGGTCGGCTCCAACCTGCTGCGCGACTACGGCGGGCTGAGAGACCGGATGCCGGTCACCTTCTGGTCGATGACGATCGGCTTCGCCGCGCTCGCCGGCATCCCGCCGGCCAGTGGCTTCTTCAGCAAGGACTCCGTCATCGAGGCCGCACAGCACGCCCTGGCCGGGTCGAAGACAAAGCTCTACACCGGCCAGGTGGGCACCTCCGGGCACTACGTCCGGGAGGGCATCGACCTTCCGGTCTGGACGGCCTGGCTCATCTACCTCGCGCTGCTGGTGACGGTCGCGGTGACGGCGGCGTACGCCATGCGGGCCTGGCTGATGACGTTCTTCGGGGAGCCCCGCTCCGGCGCGGAGGCGCGGGAGGCCTCGCCCCTGATGAGCTGGCCGGTCGCCGCGCTGGCCGTCCCCGCGCTGCTCCTGGGCCTGGTCGTCTCCCTCGCCGACCCCGGCCTGCGGCCGCACTTCGGCTCGGCCGCGCTGTCCCTGCTGCTGGTCACCGTCGGCGCGGGGGCCGCCTTCCTGATCTGGAACGGCGACCCGGCCCTCGACCCGGCGCGCGTGCTCGGCCGCGCCCAGCCGGCCTTCGAGCGCGCGTTCCACGTCGACGAGGTCTACGACCTGGCGTTCGTACGACCCGTACGGGCGCTGGCCGGCACGGTACTGACGGCGGACGACAAGGGCATCGACGCGGGGGTCGAGGGCTCGGCCACCGCCGCCCGCAGGCTCGGCGGCCTGCTGCGGCTGCCCCAGAACGGAAACCCGCAGAGCTATCTCACCGGGCTCCTCACCGGCGTCGTGGTCATCGTGCTCGCGGTGGTGATCTTCACATGATGCTGATCGCCCTGTTGGCGGTGCCGCTGCTCGGCGCGCTGGCCTCGCTCGCGCCACCGGACCGGCTGGGCTTCAAGGACGACGAGGCGCGGACCTGGTTCGCCCGCGCGCTCGGCCTGCTGACCTCCGGACTGACGCTGGTGCTGGCGCTGGTCGCGGCGCTGCTGTTCGACCACGACCGGCCCTCGCACATGCAGCTCGGGGTCGACTGGGCGTGGGCTTCGGCGATCGGCCTCCGCTTCCACCTCGGCCTCGACGGCGTGTCGCTGCCGCTGGTCGCCCTGACCGCGCTGCTCACGTTCCTGTGCTTCCTCTACACGATCAAGCACCCGCCTTCGGCCCGGGTCCTTCCCGGCCGCGACGCGGGCTCCGCCGCCGGCGCGGATCCGCTGCCCGTGCGGGACGCGGACCGGTTGTTCACCGGGTTGCTGCTGGCGCTCGAGGTCGGCATGCTCGGCACCTTCGCCGCCCTCGACCTGGTGCTGTTCTTCGTGTTCTTCGAGGTCGTGCTGATCCCGATGTACGTCGTGATCGCGCTCTGGGGGGGTCCGGGCCGGCGCGCGGCCGCGTACAAGTTCATCCTCTACACGCTGCTGGGCTCCGGGGTGCTGCTGGTCGGGCTGCTGCTCATCGCGGTCAACGCGGGGACCCTCGACATGGTGGCGCTGGCCGCCCGGCACGGCGACGGGCTCTCGCGCGGCGTGCAGGTCGCCGCGTTCCTGTTCGTCGGGCTGGGGCTGGCGGTCAAGGCGCCGATGTGGCCGCTGCACACCTGGCTGCCGGACGCGCACACCGAGGCCCCGACCGTCGGCTCGGTGCTGCTGGCCGGGGTGCTGCTCAAGATGGGCACGTACGGATTCGTCCGGATCGCCCTCCCGATGGCCCCGGAGGGCGCCACGACCTGGGCGCCGTGGCTCGGCTTCCTGGCGGTCATCGGGATCATCTACGGCGCGCTGGCCTGCCTCGCCCAGCGCGATCTCAAGCGGATGATCGCCTACTCCTCGGTCGGGCACATGGGGTTCGTGCTGCTCGGCATCGCCACCCTCACCCCGATCGGGGTCAACGCGGCGCTGTTCGGCAACATCGCGCACGGCCTCATCACCGGGCTGCTGTTCTTCCTCGCCGGATCGGTCAAGGAGCGGTACGGCACCGGTGACCTGGCGGAGCTCGGCGGCGGGATGCTCGCCCGCGCCCCCCGGCTCGCCTCCTTCCTGACGTTCGCCGCCATCGCCGGGCTGGGGCTCCCCGGGCTGGCCGGGTTCTGGGGCGAGATGCTGGCCATGCTCGGCGCCTACCGGCCCGCCGCCGGCCTGCCCCGCGAGACCTTCGTGACCTTCATGGTCTTCGGCGGCCTCGGCGCGGTGCTCACCGCCGCCTACTTCCTCCGCCTGCTGTCCACGATCACCCACGGGCCGGTCGGGCCCGTGCGGGCGGAGCGCCCCGAACCCGCTCGCGTGCTCGCCGAAGGCTCCCCGGAGGTGTCCCTGGAGGCCTCCACACAGCTGTCCGTGCAGGTCCCCCCGATCGCGGCGCCCACCCGGTACGAGTACGCCGCGTGGGTCCCGCTGGTCGCCCTCATCCTCGTGGTCGGCCTGTGGCCCAAGGCCCTGCTCGACCTGACCACGGTCCCCGTACAGGCCCTGCTCGGAGGCGGCCGATGAGCTCCGTGATCCAGGGGATCGACTACGCGGCGATCTCGCCGGCGCTGATCGTGGCGCTGGCCGCGGTCGCGGTCCTGGTGGCGGACGCCTTCGACGTGCCGCGGAGGACGGTCTCGTGGATCAGCGCCGGCTCCCTCGGGGCGGCGCTGATCGCGGCGCTCGCGCTGGTGGCGGGGGACCGGCGGGCCACCTTCTGCATGCCCGGCAGGTTGCGGGCGGGCGGGCCGCCGTCCTGTTCGTACGTCGCGGACGACTTCACCCTGCTCTTCCAGGTGGTCGTGCTGGGCGCCGCCGTGGTCGTCCTGCTGCTGTCGCTCGACCTGCTGCCGACCTCGGTCCCGTCCGGAGGAGGCTCTTCCGGGGGCTCGTCACGGGCCGTACCCGCGGGGGAGTACCACTTCCTCCTGCTCGCCGCGATCACCGGGGCGCTGACCCTGGTGGCCGCCCGCGACCTCATCACCCTGGTGGTGGCGCTGGAGACCCTCTCGCTGCCGGTGTTCGCGCTGGTCGCCCTGCGGCGGTACGACGGGGTGGCGACCGAGGCGGCGGTCAAGCTGCTGCTGATCTCGGTGATCTCCACCGCGGTCATGCTCTTCGGGATCAGCCTGATGTACGGCGTGACCGGGGCCATGCACCTCGACCGGATGGCCGCGGCGCTGGCCCACACCCCGACGGACCTGCGGCCGGTCGCCTCGGCCGGGGTCGTCCTGGTGCTGGCCGGGTTCGCGTTCAAGGTCGCGGCCGTGCCCTTCCACTTCTGGGCGCCCGACGTCTACCAGGGTGCTCCGCTGCCGGTCGCGGCCTTCCTCTCGGTGGTGTCGAAGGCGGCCGGGTTCGCCGGCCTGGCGATCACGGTGTCGCTCGGCTTCCCGTCCTACGGCCACGTGTGGGGGCCGCTGCTCGGCGTACTGGCGGCCGTCACCATGACGCTCGGGAACCTCGTCGCACTGTGGCAGCGGCATCCCGTACGGCTGCTGGCCTGGTCGTCGGTGGCCCAGTCGGGCTACATGCTGGCGCCGCTCGCGGTCGGCGCGAAACGGCTGCCGGAGGCGGTGGCGGCGACCGCCGCGTACGTGACGTTGTACGCGGTCATGAACCTCGGCGCGTTCGCCGTCGTGACCGCCGTCGCCCGGCGCACCGTACCCCCCGGCGGTCCCCCCGCGGCCGCGGCAGACCTGGAGGACTATCGGGGGCTGGGGCGCCGGAGCCCCCTGCTCGCGGCGGCGCTGGCCTTCTTCCTGATCTGCCTGGCGGGCCTGCCGCCGGGCATCATGGGATTGTTCGCCAAAATCGTGGTCTTCCGGGCGACCGTGGCCGGGGGTGCGGCCTGGCTGGCGGTCATCATGGCCCTCAACACGGTGATCGGCCTGTACTACTACCTGGCCTGGGTCGTGCGGCTCTTCGCCGCGCCGGGCACCGAGACGTACAAGATCAGAACAAGCGTGACGGTCGGCCTGGCCATCGGCGCGGCGGCCGCCGGGGCGGTGCTCCTGTCGGTGGCTCCGCAGCTCGTTCTGCAGACGGTGTCGGCCGTCACCTAGCCCGGGAACGTTTCTCCAGGTCATGCCGTTCCCAGGGTGGGAGGCCGTTCAGCGGTCATGGGGAGGCAAGCAGCGGTGCGGAGCAACGGTCTGAAGACGGCGGTGCTGATAGGCGCACTCTCGGCCGTGGTGCTGGCCGCGGGCTGGGCGTTCGGCGGTGGGGCCGGGCTGACCATCGCGCTCCTCATCGCGCTGGGGGCCAACGGCATCGCCTTCTTCTTCAGCGACCAGATCGCGTTGCGTTCGATGCGGGCCCACCCGGTGAGCGAGGTCGAGGCCCCGGCGCTCTACCGGATCGTCCGGGAACTCGCGACGTCCGCCCGGCAGCCGATGCCCCGGCTGTACGTCTCGGAGACCCCGCAGCCGAACGCCTTCGCGACCGGCCGCAATCCACGCCGCGCCGCGGTCTGCTGCACCCGGGGGATCCTGCGGATGCTCGACGAGCGGGAGCTGCGGGCGGTGCTGGGCCACGAGCTCTCCCATGTCTACAACCGGGACATCCTGATCTCCTCGGTCGCGGCGGCACTCGCCACCGTGATCACGTACCTGTCCTATCTGGCGGTCTTCGTGCCGATCGGCAGGTCGGACGACGATGACGGGCCCGGCGTGCTGGGCGCGCTGCTGATGCTCGTCCTCGGGCCCCTCGCCGCCGGGGTCATCCAGATGGCGATCAGCCGTACCCGTGAATTCCAGGCCGACGCCTCGGGTGCCCGCCTGACCGGCGACCCCCAGGCGCTCGCGGACGCCCTGATCAAGATCGAGGCCGGCGTGCAGGCCATGCCGCTGCCGCCCGACAGTCAGATCGCCGCGACCAGCCCCCTGATGATCGCGAACCCGTTCCGCGGCGCGGGCCTGGTGCGGCTCTTCTCGACCCATCCGCCCACCGCGGAGCGCGTGGCCAGACTCGAGCGGATGGCCGGTAACCGGCGTTAGTGTTCGATCGTGACAGAGCGACAGGAACTGAACCAGAAGATCATCGAAGAGTTCCGCGCCAACGGTGGTGAGGTGGCGCAGTTCGCCGGCACACCTCTGCTCCTGCTGATCACCAAGGGCGCGAAGTCGGGCGATGCCCGCATCAACCCGCTGGCCTACCTGCCGGACGGCGATCGCCTGGTGGTCTTCGGCGCCAACGGCGGGCGGCCGGCCAATCCCGGCTGGTACCACAACGTGCTCGCCGACCCCCGGGTCGTGGTCGAGGTGGGGACACAGCGGTTCGAGGCGACCGCGGCCGTCGCCACCGGGGAGGAGCGCGAGCGGCTCTGGGGCCTGCAGATGGAGCGAAGCCAGACCTTCGCCGGCTTCGCCGCCAGGGCGGGCCGCGACATCCCTGTGGTCGTGCTGACCCGCGACGCCTGAACTTTCAGCATTCGCGATCTACGTTGAACTTCCGGGTCGGCTCGTTCGTCAAAGGAAATGTGGGCGGGTCGATTTGTCTTGGCGGGGAGGTCGGCCCGCCCACTCGGAGCGTCCGTCAGCGGTAGTTGGTGAACTGCAGGGCGAGGTCGAGGTCCTTGCCCTTGAGCAGGCTCATGACGTCCTGCAGGTCGTCCTTCTTCTTGGAGCTCACCCGCAGCTCCTCGCCCTGGATCTGCGCCTTGATGCCCTTCGGGCCCTCATCCCGGATGATCTTGCTGATCTTCTTGGCGTCCTCCTGGGAGATGCCCTCCTTGAGGTCGACCGGCAGCCGGTATTCCTTGCCGGACAGCTTCGCCTCACCGGGGTCCAGGACCTTCAGAGAGACGCTGCGCTTGACCAGCTTGTCCCTGAAGACGTCCAAGACCGCGGCGGCGCGCTCCTCGCTGTTGGCCCTGATCTCGATGCTGTCCCCGGACCAGGCGATCGACGCGCCGGTGCCCTTGAAGTCGAAGCGGTGGCCGACCTCCTTGACGGCCTGGTTCAAAGCGTTGTCGACCTCCTGCCGGTCGATCTTGGAGACGATGTCGAAAGAGCTCTCTGAGGCCACGGTTCTTGTCCTTACAGATTGTGACGATCAAGATAGGGAAGAGCGTAGTGAGCTGTGGTGCGCGCGGGGCGCACTCTCCAGTGTCGCAGCCCCCATCGGCGGGCCGCCCGGCCGACAGGCCCGCCCTGCGCACCGGTATGTCGTATCAGCCGGTCGGCGGACAGATCTCGGTTATGCCCATGAACGCGGCCCGGGGTGTAGGCCGGACGGGCCCACGGACCCACGCTGACCTGCCATGGGGCCGGGGCCGGGAGGCGGTGCCGGCCCTCGGGTCCGGGTGGCTGAACTGATGTCACGGCCACCTCTGGCGTCCGCTATTCTTGCTACTGCCTTCGCGAGAGCGAAGACATGGCGGTTTGCCCGAGTGGCCAAAGGGAGCAGACTGTAAATCTGCCGGCTCAGCCTACGTTGGTTCGAACCCAACAGCCGCCACAGCACGGCGAACGGCCCGTCACCAGGGGAAACCTAGTGGCGGGCCGTTCGCGTTGTGTCCGGCTGGTTGCGGTCGGATCCGGCCGTCTGCGGCGGGCTGCGCTGAATACGCGCTCAAGCTGGAGGGCGGCGAAGCACTGCTCAACTGAGGCGGATGTGGCTCGCCTTAGTGCGCCGGGTACACGTCGACGTATGTCCGGTTGCGGGACGGCATACGGCCTCTCCGGACCGACCCGATCCGACGCAGCGCCTTGAGCTGATGGATCACCAGACGCGACTGGTCACCCCGGATCCCGGCCGTCCGGCCTGAGACAGGCCAGCGTGAAGAGCGCATACAGGCTCGAGATGATCTCCTTGGCGGTTGGGCAACGCACCTAGTTTGGTTGCCCCCGGCCAGCCCTGACAGCTGTAAGTCTCGACAACCAAGATACGACACTGCTGATGTGCTCGAAGAGCGCTCAACGACGGTGACTTACGAGAGACAAAGGGCTTCACGCTGAGAATTCCCTCTGTCGATCTTCACTTGTGCGTGAGCGTTCTGTTGCGCGTGCGGCTGGAGGGCAATCGAACGCGGACGGAGCCATTAACCTTCCGACCGTCGGGACTCGACCCCACTGACCTGGCCTTTTCTGGGAACGACCCAAGATTTCCGTGTATTCACCACGGCCATGGTGCATGGCTCCATTCCGTAGCCGCCCGATCAGTAGTGCGACACGCCGCGAATCTTCCGGGACGTGGCGGATCGACCGCACTACCGTCTGTTCTGGATGGTGTGACGACTGGCCGGAGTCCGGCCTGTCGGAGGTACTGCACGCTCCGCGCCTCTCCCCTGAGGTTGCTGCGATGCGCGCACGTCACAACCTCTCAACTGAGAGGCGGTTGCGTGCGACAAGATCTCCCGACAGGAAGGATCCAGTATGGACTGGTCCCGCACCACCAAGCGCGTCAGGAAATCCCTTCGCCGTTACGGTGGCGTCCTGCTCGCGGCGCTGTTGCGCTGGGTGCTGGAGTCGCTGTGGACTGACGGAGGGCCCGGCCACCACGGCTAACGTGTGGGCCGGACCCTGACACGCCGGTAGCGAGGGGCCTCGCCTTGGCTTTGTGGTTACACGGGCGGGGCCTCTTGCTTTAGTCAGACCACTGACGCGTCTTAACTAACATTACTCGGTACGTGTACACGTTGCCCCCTATGAGACCCGTGATGCAAGCTCTCCATCGCGCGTGTCTCACCTCAGGCGACTTATACCCTCTCCGGGGTGGCCTCCTTGGTGCAGGGTTAAGGCGTCATGGAGGGTGGCCTCCTTGGTGCAGGGTTAAGGCGTCATGGAGGGTGGCCTCCTTGGTGCAGGGTTAAGGCGTCATGGAGGGTGGCCTCCTTGGTGCAGGGTTAAGGCCTCAACGGGGTAACCCGATGTGCAGCCCAGGGCGCGGTTAGACCCCGGAGGTATAGGTCAGGCGGGATCGACCGCCCTTAAACTTGCGTTGGGCTGCGGCCGACCTTGTTAACCGGGGCATGTCGCGCCCCCCTGGTACGGGCCTCCCCCAGCGTGAGCGATCTCGCGGTCCAGGGCGGCACTGACGGCGAGCGGGTCATACGGTGCGCCACGGTCGGCCAGGCCCGGTGATGGTGTCCCAGATCAGGGTGTGCGCGGGCCGGTAGAACTCGCTGCCGTCCGCAGCTCGCGGACCTCGGCCAGGGCGGACGGGGCGAGCATCGCCGAGCCGAGCACTCGCTGTTCGGCCTCGATGTTGTGCGGCACCGGGCGAAGGAAGTCGAGATCGGCTTGAGCGGACTCGACCAGCCGCAGGCCGGCGGGTGGCTTGGTCACGGGGTGGCCTCCGGGTTGGTACGCCCTGTCCGGGCGCAGACGCGCGGCGGGTTGTGGGTCATGATGAGCACCGCCGCCATCGGCACGTGACCCCCGCGCGAGCCGGGCCTGCCTTATAGCGTCGCCGCGAAGCAGGCGGAGGCGTTCCCGATGGTGATGATGATGCGGATGTGGCCGTCGGCGGGCAGGAGAACCGAGCCGGGGTAGATGCGATCACGGGACGGCGTACCGTCGTCGTTGAGCGGGGTGGACGTCGCCGCGGCGTCGCGGACGTAGTAGGCGATCGTGCCCGACTCCACGTGGTCGATCTTGATCAGCGCCTCCAGCGGTCGCTTGTAAGGGTCCTGGGCGACCCAGAGCTTGGCCACGCCGCCGCGCTGGTTCCGAAGCGCCGCGCCGAAGGGGCCGACGCGTACGCCGCCCGCCGCCGCGCCCTGCTCCCCTGCCCCGTCGGCGTCGAGGCAGGGCACACCGTCCTTCGGCGTAGCGGGCGGCGAGACGGGGCTCGTCCAGGTGAGCACGCTAGGCGTTGCCTGTTTTACCGTCGGCCGACCCGCTGAACAGGCCGTTTGGCTACCCATGAGGATGACTGCCACTAACAGCGGCAGAAGCTTTGTTTTCACCATTGATGAAAGTATCCCGCTGATTATGGTCACGTCCATGTACTTAGCGCGGGTCGGCTGCTGCGCGGATCGCGGGGCCGGCACCTGCATCTGCTGCCCTGGGATCTCCGTCATTGACCGCTGGTACGGGCACGCGCGGGGCACGGTCTTCCTTCCCTGAATACTTCCCTGAATAGCGCGCGGCGGGCCACATGCCCGTACACGGGAGGCACAGTCCGTGCTGTACCGCAGTGGCTCTAACCTGCGGCAGTACCCCCGTGATTCGAGGGCGACCCCGACCCCGTACCGCAGGGTCGGCCACGGCCCGAGGAAGGGAAGCGGGGCGGCACCGTCGGCGACTGGAACACGACGGATCGCGCCGGACGAGATCATGGAACCGGCGCCGGTGAGCCGGCGTCACATTCGGGTGCGATCACTGGGGCGCCTGTCCGGTTTGTTCTCCGTTGTCGTGGCTATCATCTCGGTCGGCGTGCTGACCGGCTCGACACCGAACTTCACCGGATCGGACGTCCCCGAACCTCCGTCCGACCCGAACACTCTGGTGCTTCAGCTTCACCTATGGCGGAGTATGAGCGGGCCGCCAGAGCTGGCGGAACTGCCGGAGTTCAGCCTGTACGGCGGCGGCCGGGTGATCGTCGGGAACGCCTGGGACGGCTCGCTGCACCGGGCCCGGGAGTACACCCTCAGCCCGGACCGGTACCGGCAGATCTACCGTCTCGCGCACGCCGCCGGGCTCGCCCGCTCCCGACATCTTCCCGAGCCGGAGGAGACCACCGACGGGACACTGTTGGTCGCCGAGCTGCGGTCGGCTGGGCGTCTGCACGCCACCACCGTGGTCTCCCTGGGGCGGAGGTCCGAGATCGGGGCGCGCCGTCGGATCGCCGAGTTCCGTCGGACCGTACGGCAGCTCACCGGCTCCACCGATCCGGCCCGGACCACCGACTACCGACCGGACCGGGTCGCCGTGCTCGCGACCGGCGGCTGGTTCGGCGGGGACGTCAGCCGGATCCCCGAGCGGCAATGGCCGAACGGCGATCTCCTGGCCGGCGTACGGACCGACCTCGGCGAGTGCACGACCCGCAGCGGCGCGGCGGTGCCGGGCATCGAGGCGCTCGGCCGCGGCACCCCCCTGGGCACCCACTGGCCAAGCGGGGAGAAGCGGTCCGGCGGCGTCGTCGTCCTCATCCGGCCGCTGTTGCCCAACGAGGACGACTGCGCCGACCTGAACCGCCGGCGGCCGGGATAGCCACTGGGTGGCCGCGCCGGATGCGGGGGTGAGTAGTTCGTGATGCAGTGAGCGATGCCGTGGGCACTCGAAGGCGAAAAGGGCCGGCCCCCCTGTGCGGGGGGCCGGTCCGGTGTCGGCTTGCTCGGCTAGCGCTCAGAGCATGCCTTAGCCCTGCTGCGAGGTGAGGACGGAGAGGTCCTCGCCCTTGGCGAGGGCTTCCATGATCTGGCCGTGGGAAGCCCCACTGTTCTTCAGTGCTTTGGCATAGGCCCGCAGAAAGGCAACTGTGGTCCCGCCGGTGGCGATGGCTTCCTTGACCTCCATGTGAGAGGCCCACACCCGAACCGCCACGTAGGCCCGCAGCTTGCCGGCCGTGTTGAGTCCCAGTGCGTGGATCTCCATGACTTCCTCGTGGGAAGCGCTCGTGTCTCGCGGTTCGTGCCGGGACCGCTGCTTGGCGCCGCACCGTGCCTGCGCGTAGGCCGGCAGGCGGACGCCTTCGGCGACGGCCTCCATGATCTCCTGGTGGGAGGCACCTCCCCACCGCCTGGCCGTCTCGTACTCCTCAAGGGGGCCGAGCTTGGCGGCGGCCTCGAGGGCCTCGTCGTGGGAGGCGCCTCCCCACCGCCGGGCGCATGCGTACTCGTCCAGGCGGCTGAGCTCGGCGACGGCCTCCATGATTTCCTCGTAAGAGGACAACTCCCGCGCCCAGATGTAGATGTTCCGGTCGGGACCGGCATTGCCATCAGCGGCGTCGTACTCCTGGCCGAAGGCGTCGCGCCGCACGCTGCGCCAGGCTCCCTCCCTGCCGTACTTCTTGAAGAAGGAGTCGGCCTTCCCGGTGACGTCCCGGAAGAAGGAGTCCCACCACGTGGCCCTGGCCTGAGGGGACTCGCACTCCGCGGCGACCGTCCAGAAGAGGGAGTCGAACTGCGCGGCGACCGTCCGGAGCAGGGAGTCACGCCTTTCGACGTACTCCTGGAATGCCGCTCGTGCTGCTGAGTCGACACCGTCCGGCAGTGTCGGCCTTGGGATCTCGACCATGCGAGATTCCTTTCGTGAGATCTGGTTTGTGCCTTACGGCCAGTACCGTCCCCGGACAGACCGTCGGGGCACGTGCCATGGACGCGCACCATTCCCGCTGTACCGACCATTTCTCGTCCGCATTCGGGGCCGCCACGCGGGCCCGCCCTCAGGGGTCAGGACGGGCCGGGACTGTGCCGCGGTGGTCCTGCACAGACGTGGCACGGCGTGGGCCGTGCGGAAGACGGGCGGGCACCTTGCTTGACACGGAGGGTTACGGCCGGACGGTGACGGCCGCGGTGAACGACCGCAGAACAAACAAACGAGAACTCTCTCAGGAGATGATCATATGGCCAGCGAAATAACGCCGGACGCTCAGGCTGCCGCCGACATGGCAGCCCAGGCGGCAGCAGCCGCAGCCGCAGCAGCGGCCCAGGCCGCCGCGGCGGCAGCAGCCGCAGCCGCAGCAGCCGCTCAGGGCGGTAGCGCCCAGGCCGGCAAGGCCACTTCGTAACAACCCGCCGGCCCTCACCCCCCAGGGGGTGAGGGCCGGTTTCGATTTCGCAGGCCGACGCGGCAGGTAGGACAGTGCACGGGCGGTGGGGAGGTCCGCCTCCGCACCGTGTCGGCCGGGCGGCGACGGCGGCTCCTTTCACGGGATCAGCCGAGGGGGTCGGTGGTCCAGGTCGAGGGGTTCGGGGTGAAGACGGTGGTCCTCTTGTAGAGGGCGAGGAGGCCGCCGGAGGGCTTCAGCAGCTCGCCGGCCGGGGCGGTCGAGGAGTAGCAGAGGTCCAGGCCGTGTACGCCGTACACGCAGAGGCGTTCGCTGCCGAGCGCGGCCAGTGACTTCCGGTCCTTCCCTGTGGCCTTCTCCGGGCTCCGCTTGGAGTGCGCCGGGCCGGTGGAGGTGCCGACCTCGTGGAAGGCCGGGTGCCCGTCGATCGTGGTGTTGGGTGCGTCCCGTCCGAGCTTCAAGGGCCCCTCGGCCTGGCCGGGCAGGGAGACGAGGATCGACAGGCCGGGCGCGAAACCCACGGACGTCTGCCAGCCGCCACCGCCGCTCCGCGGGTTGGTGGAGATCGAGGCGTTCCCGGCCTTGAAGCCGGCCGGCAGCCCCTTGAGCTGGAAGGGGAACGCCTGCGGGGTGTCCTGGATCCTTATCGCGCGGGCGACCTGGTAGAGGACGGTCTTGAGGTCGGTGCCCGCCGGGGCCGCGTCGTACTCCAGCTCGCCCCACTGCTTCGGGCCGAACTGGATGCGCAGCCGCGCCTCGCCGGGCGCGGTCCCGGGGCCGGGCGGGGGCGGCTGCATCCAGTGGGCGGCGCGGCCGTTGACCCGCGGGGCCGTGATCGCCTTGGCGGGCACTCCACCCCGCATGTTGCCCAGGGCCGGCTCCGGTCCGGCCGGGAACAGCTGGAAGTAGAACTGGGTCCCGGTGGCCGCGCCTCCCTTTAGCGCGGCCATGGAGAAGACACCGTTCTCGTAGTTGGTCGTCACCGGCCCGTACCCGTGGGGAAGCCAGCCGAAGGACGCCCTCTGCACGTACGGATTGGGCCGGGCGGTGCTGGAGGACGAGCCCGCGATGTTGTCGCCGGTGGCCTTCTTGCCGCCCGGCAGTACGGCCACCGTGCCGAACACGACGGCGCCGACGGCGATGGCCGTTCCCGCGACGGTGCCCGCACGGCGCCATCGGATGATCCGGCGGCCCTTCGCCCGGGCGGCCTCCACCGAGGCGTTCACCGGGTGCGGCTGGTCGGTGAGCCGGTGCAGCCTGGTCCGCAGGTCGGTCTCTTCCACGCTCATGACAGGTGTTCCTTCACAGATGACCGCCGCAGGTCGCTTCGGAGGGTCGCGAGGGCGCGCGCGGTCTGGCTTTTGATGGTTCCGGTGGAGCAGTTGAGGACGTCGGCGGTCTGCTCGACCGACAGGTCGCAGTAGAAGCGCAGCACGACGGCGGCGCGCTGGCGTGGTGGCAGGGCGGCCAGCGCGGCACGGAGATCCAGGGTCATGTCCGGGTCGGCCGTGACGGCGGGAGTGTCGGGCAGCTGCCGGAGCGAGGTGACCCGTTTACGCCAGCCGGTGCGCTGCTCGGCGAGGAACACCCGGACCAGGATGGTCCGGGTGTAGCCGTCGAGGTTGTCGACGGCGGCGGCCCGCCGCCAGTTCACGTACAGCCGGGTGATGGCGACCTGCACGAGGTCGTCGGCCCGTGCCCAGTCCTGGCAGAGGAGGAAGGCGACCTTGTGCAGCCAGGTCAGCCGCGCGGTCACGTAGGCCGTGTACTTCTCATCAGGTGTCACACAGCCGTCCTCTCGTGGGGTTGCTCGACGCCTCTCTAATGCGGCCGGGGCAGGAAAAGGTTGCCTCGGATGAGGATCCACGAGCTTCCTCGCCCGGACGACCCCAGAGAAAGGACGGCCCCAGAAGGGACGGCCCCAGGCCGGGTACGGCGTCGCTAGCCGGTTCGCCGAAGGGGCGGGGGAGTCCACTCGCCGCTGAGGGCGGACGGCTTCGGCCAGTAGCAGCGAAGGCAGACGTTGAAGGAGCCGGTGGGCGCGGGCAGCCAGTTCGCCTCGGGCCCGGCCTCGGGCGGGTCGTGCTGGACGAGGATGTCCAGGGATCCGTCCGGGTTGAGCTGCAGCGGGTCGCGGTCGCCCACGGCATAACGCCGGATCGGGTTCGCCACGAAGAACTGCTTGTCGTCGTACATCGTCAGTGACCAGAACCCGTTCACCGGTGGCCGCTCGCCCGCGTCGAAGTGCAGCAGGTAGCGGTGCTCTCCGCTGAGGGGGGCGCCGGTCGCGTCGACGGTGGCACGGGGGTAGAGGGCGTCGGCGTCGAGATTCGCGCCCAGGCCGAGGGCGGCCACCAGGACCCGCTTGGCGTAGTCGGTGCCGTAGTCGCCCAGGTCGCGGTAGATGGTCCAGCCGTTGACGGAGTCGTCCGCGGCGTCGCCGACGATCCGCCGCAGCGCCGCCCGGCCGCCTTCGGGGGCCCTGTGGACGGCGTTGATCGACTCAGCGGTGCTGAGCGGGCCGGGCCCTCCGCCGGGGACGATGCCCAGCGTGCCGAAGCGTTCGAGTGCCGCGGCGTCGCCCGGGTGCGGCGGGTTGGCCACCATGAGCTGGTTGAGCCGGGTGAAGAACGTGATCCCGTCGAGGGCGGCGATCTGGTCGACGGGAGGTGTCTCCATGGCCGGGGTCGAGGCCATCGAGGCCGGTGGCGTGCCGGGCGGCACGTACTCCGTCGGGTCACCGGTCCAGGCCGACAGCGGCGTCAGGTGCATCTGGTCCTGCAGCGCGTGAACCGCCAGGTAGTCCTTGATCCCCGCGATGGTGGTACGGCCGATGATCCACACCAGCGAGGTCGGCGATCTCACCTGCCGTGATCCCGCGGGGACGGTCCCGGACCATCCCGGGCCGGTGATCGTGAAGTGCCCGCCGGCCTGCCCGGTGGTACGGGATCCGGGGGCGGCGAAGACGTCGGTCCATCCGCTGAGCATCGGCATCATCCAGTACCGGTCTCCCATGTCGGGGACCGACAGGACGATGGGCTCGGGCCCGACGTCCAGCCAGGCGGAGGAGTACAACGTGTCGACGTTGGGTGCCACCACCTTGGTGAACGTCGCGTCGGGCACGGTCCGCAGGTGGTGGAACCGGTTCATCGGCGCCCGCTCGTCATCGGCCGAGCGGGGGGTGCCGGTCATCACCCGCCGGGTGAGCTCCATCAGCACGAGCGGATAGCCGAACAGCCAGGCGTCGACGGCCACCCGCGAGACCTCGTCTTCACGCTCGGTCATTACGCCTCCCACCTGTGCCTGATCAGAGTCTCTCCACCCCGGCGGCCGGTTACTGCCCGTTCAAGTAAGAAAACGACCTATTTCCCGTAATCCCATGAATTGGGTAAATCGGATGGTGTCCGTGTCGCCGGACGCGCGTGCGCCTTTCCGAAAAGTCGGTCCGCGGGGACATATCAGTGGCCTGCCCTAAGCGTCTGAGAGGTGAGAGCACTTTGGAGGGACGGTGGATACCGCTTTGGGTGCTGCAACAGGCCGGGCGAGGGAGGGCCGCGTGAGCGCGTGCTTTGGCGACGAGGACGAGCTGGAGTGCGAGGAGTGCTCGGACGGCTCGGCGGACGTCTACAAGGACGCCGACGGGGTCGCGTACGCACTGTGTGCGAGCTGTGCGGCCGCCAAGAGCGGTGAGACGTGATCCAGACGCGGGGCGGCCGAGGTCGTGAGGTGCCCGAGCGGCCAGGATGGTGTCCGTGCAGATCACTTTTGCGACCGAAGCCACCCCCGGCCGGGTGAACGAGGACTTCGTGGCGGCGGGTGCGGACTGGGCGCTGGTGCTCGACGGGGCCACGCCTCGGGCCGATGTGGACGGCGGGTGCGCCCACGGGCCCGCCTGGCTGGTCCGGCGGCTCGGCGGCCGGCTGGCCCAGCTCCTCGCGGAGGAGACCGGGGAGCCGTTGCGGGACGTCCTCGCGGAGGCGATCGCGACGACGGCCGGGCGGCACTCGGGCACCTGCGACCTGGGCAACCCGGACAGCCCCTCGGCGGCGGTCGCCATGCTGCGTACGACCGGTGCGACGCTGGAGTGGCTGGTGCTGGCCGATTCGGCGGTGGTGCTCGATCTTGACGGCACGGTACGAGCCATGGTGGACGACCGGGTCGCGCACCTGCCCGGTTACACGGTCGAGGACGTACGGGCGGCCCGTAACAGCCCGGGCGGCTTCTGGGTGGCGAGCACCAGGCCCGAGGCGGCCTACGAGGCGATGACCGGCTCGGCCGAGACGGCTCGGGTGCGACGGGCGGCTCTGTTCAGCGACGGAGCCGCCCGTCTGGTCGAACGCTTCGGGGTCACCGACTGGAGGGGACTGCTCGACCTGCTCGACCGGCTGGGACCCGTACGGCTGATCGAGCGGACGCGTACGGCCGAGCGCGCCGAGACCGACGGCGAGCGGGCGGCCCGCCGGGGCAAGAGGCACGACGACGCGACCGTGGTGGCGGTGTCACCGGATGCCGCCGCCGGTCAGGGAACGCACGGCCAGCGCCGTGAAGCGAGCGGGGTCGCTCTTCTCCCGGCTGAGCAGGGTGCCGAGGACGGCGCACAGGAACCCGAACGGGATGGAGATCAGGCCGGGGTTCTCCAGCGGGAAGACATGGAAGTCGACGCCGGCCGGGAACAGTGAGAGGTTCTGCCCGGTGACCGGATCGACCTTGCCGGAGACCACGGGCGAGAGGATCACCAGGATCAGTGAGCTCAGCAGCCCGCCGTAGATGCCCGCGACCGTGCCCACGGCGTTGAACCGCCGCCAGAAGAGCGAGAACACGATGGCGGGCAGGTTGGCCGAGGCCGCCATGGCGAAGGCCAGCGCCACCAGGAAGGCCACGTTGAGGTTCTTGGCGAAGACCGCCAGCAGGATGGCCAGCGAGCCGATCAGGAACGCCGCGAACCGGGCCACGCTCACCTCCTGCGACTCACGCGGGCGCCCCAGCATGAGCACGTGCCCGAAGTAGTCATGGGCGATCGACGTCGACGAGGCCATCACGAGCCCCGCCACGACGGCGAGGATGGTCGCGAAGGCCACCGAGGCGACGAACGCCAGCATGATCTCGCCGCCGATCCGGCCCGCGAGCTCCTCGCCGAGAGCCCGGGCGAGCTGCGGCGCGGCGGTGTTGCCGGAGGGGTCCTGGGCGAGGATGTTGCTCCGCCCGACCAGCGCGGTCGCGCCGAAGCCGAGCGCCAGGGTCATCAGGTAGAAGGCGCCGACCAGGCCGATCGCCCAGTTGACCGAGGTGCGGGCGGCGCGGCCGTCGGGGACGGTGAAGAACCGGGTGACGACGTGCGGGAGCCCGGCGGTGCCCAGCACGAGGGCGAGCGCCAGGCTGATGAAGTCGAGCTTGTTGAGCAGGGTCGCACCGGGGTCGCCCGGCACCTCCTTGCCGTATTTCAGGCCGGGCTGGAGGAACTCGCGGCCTTTACCGCTGGCGTCGGCGGCCGTTCCCAGCATCGAGCTGATGTCGAAACCGAAATGACGCAGCACGAGCACGGTCATCAGCGTGGCGCCGAACATCAGCAGCGCGGCTTTGACGATCTGTACCCAGGTGGTGCCTTTCATGCCGCCGAACATGACATAGCAGATCATCAGAATTCCGACGATGATGATTGCTATGACCTCGGCGGCGCCCGCCGGAATGCCGAGAAACGCCTGTCCCGGCTTGATGCCGAGCAGCAGTGAGATCAGCGCACCGGCTCCCACCATTTGCGCGAGCAGATAGAAGACCGAGACGGTGACCGTGGATATCGCCGCGGCGGTCCGTACCGGGGGCTGTTTCGGGGCCCGGTAGGCGAGCACGTCGGCCATGGTGAAACGGCCGGTGTTGCGCATCAACTCGACGATCAGAAGTGCGGGGATCCAGGCGACGAGGAAGCCGATCGAATAAAGGAATCCGTCGTAGCCGGAGAGTGCGATGATGCCCGCGATGCCGAGGAAGGAGGCGGCCGACATGTAGTCACCGGCCAGCGCGAATCCGTTCTGCACGCCCGAGAAGGTCCGGCCGCCGGCGTAGAAGTCGTCCGCGCCCTTGGTGTTGCGCCGGGCCCACACGGTGATGCCCAGCGTGATGCAGACGAGTACGGCGAACAGCGAGAACGTCAGGATCTGGCCGCTGCCGAAGGTCTCCGTCCCGGTGGCGGTGGCGGTCACCATCTCGCGTTCCCGGGCTCGGGGCGTGCCTGCGGTTTGCCGAGCTCGGGGCGCTGCCCGGTCCGCAGGGACCGGGGGGCGCCGATCGCGGCGTCGATCTCATCCCGGATGCGGTCCGCGAGGGGATCGAGCGAGATCCGGGCGTAGCGCGCGTAGAACCAGGCGAAGGCGAAGGTCGAGGCGAACTCCAGGACGCCGAAGACCAGGCCGACGTTGATATTGCCGACCAGCCGGTGGTCCATGATGTCCCGACCAAATGCCGACATGGCCACATAAAGGGAGTACCAGGCGAAGAAGACCGCCAAGATGGCGAGTGAGAAGTACACGAACCGCTTGTGGAGCCTACCGAATCTCCGATCTCTCCCTAATGCCACATAGTGGACATGGTGGAGATCATTGGTGCGGCGATATGACGAAGCTTCGCCAGCCAACGCACTGCCCTTCTGTCGACTGCATTTCCTTTCCCACCAGACATGAGAGCAGATGGTGATGGCGTGTATCGGCCACTTCCCGTGAATCCTCGTGTTCGGCGGGTGATGATCTTGCGTTCGCGCGGGTTCCCGCATGCCCGGGCCCATGCCCGCCGCATACCGGATGATCACGGAGGTCGCCGTTAACTCCGGCATTCAACTCGAATAGGATTCGGTTCACCTCAGCCGCCCCAGGGAGGGATAACGGATGGACGCTCAGGACTTCTCGGACGTGCTCGCCGCGGTACGGACCTTCGTGCGGGAGCAGGTGATCCCGCGGGAGGAGGAGATCGAGGAGAAGGACGAGATCCCCGCCGACCTGAGGCAGGTCTCCCGGGACATGGGGCTGTTCGGCTACGCGCTGCCCGAGGAGTACGGCGGCCTGGGGCTCAACCTGAGTGAGGAGGTCAGGCTGGCCTTCGAGCTCGGCTACGCCAGCCCCGCCTTCCGCTCGATGTTCGGCACCAGCAACGGCATCGCCGGTCAGGTGATCGTCAACTCGGGTTCCGCCGAGCAGAAGGAGCACTGGCTGCCGAAGCTGGCCGGCGGCGAGGTCGTGGGCGCCTTCGCGCTCACCGAGGCCGAGGCCGGCTCGGACCCCAGCACGCTCAGCACCACCGCCACCCGGGACGGCGAGCACTACGTCCTCGACGGCGCGAAGCGGTTCATCACCAACGCCCCCGAGGCCGACGTCTTCATGGTGTTCGCGCGGACCGGCGGCCCCGGCGGCCGGGGCGTCTCCACCTTCCTCGTCGAGCGCGATACGCCCGGGCTCAGCGTGGGGCCCGCGGACCAGAAGATGGGCCAGCGCGGAGCGCACACCGCGGAGGTCTTCTTCGACGGCGTACGGGTCGGCGCGGACGCCATGGTCGGCGCCGAGGGCACCGGCTTCCGCACCGCCATGGCCTCGCTCGCGCACGGCCGGCTGAGCATCTCCGCGGTCTGCGTGGGCCTCGCCCAGCGGATCCTGGACGAGACCGTGGCGTGGGCCAGGGAGCGGAGCCAGGGCGGCCACAAGATCGGCGAGTACCAGCTGATCCAGGGCCTCATCGCGGACTCCCAGACCGAGCTGTACGCCGGCCGCGCCATGGTGCTGGAGGCCGCGCGGGCCTACGACGCCGGTGAGGACACCAAGCTCGGGCCCTCCTGCGCCAAGTACTTCTGCTCGGAGATGGTCGGCAGGGTCGCCGACCGGGCGGTGCAGATCTTCGGCGGTATGGGCTACATGCGCGGGGTGGCGGTGGAGCGCTTCTACCGGGACGTGCGGCTCTTCCGGATCTACGAGGGCACCAGCCAGATCCAGCAGGTCGTGATCGCCAAACGGCTGCTCGGCTGACCCGGCCGTACGGTCCCCGGGCCCGCGTCCGCGGCCCCGCCCGGCCGGTTGCGCGGGGCCGCCGGTACGGCCATTCGCCTGCGCCCACGTGCGGGGAATCTGATTTCACATCCGCAGTCCGGGCCGTGTATGGTTACCACCGCGCCCACGGGTGCGAGGCCCCTTTAGCTCAGTCGGCAGAGCGTCTCCATGGTAAGGAGAAGGTCTACGGTTCGATTCCGTAAAGGGGCTCAAGGAAACCCGAGACCCGGTCCACTGTGCCAGCCGATGACCGTGGGCCGGGCACTCTTGTTTCCGGGGCGGTGCGGCGGTCGGGTATTCTGCAAACCGGTGCGCATCGGCCATCACGGCGGGGTAGCTCAGTCAGGCAGAGCAAGCGGCTCATAATCGCTGTGTCGCCGGTTCAAGTCCGGCCCTCGCTACTACCTTGTCCTCCCGTTCCCCTCGCGGGACGGGACGGCAGGGCGCGCACCGGCGACCGTCCCAGGACGGCCGTGGAACGCACCGCATGTCCATGTCCCTAGCTCAGAAAGGCACTCCATCGTGGCTGCCACCGACGTACGGCCCAAGATCACGCTGGCCTGCCAGGAGTGCAAGCACCGCAACTACATCACGCGGAAGAACCGGCGGAACGACCCTGACCGCCTGGAGCTCAAGAAGTACTGCCCGAACTGCAGGACTCACCGAGCCCACCGCGAGACTCGCTAGGCGCTGGAAGTACTGCCGCCGCGTTCCCCCAGGCGGCAGGACTCACCGAGCCCCTGTGCGGCCCGCTGAGCGTGGGCCCGCCGTGGGACTCCGCTGGTAGTCCGCGGGCGTGACAGTCCGCGAGACTCGCGTATCGCTTGCCCTCATCGTTCGGCCCGTCCCCGCCAGACCCGGCGAGGGCGGGCTGAACGTCGTTCTGTTAACGTCACGGACGACGGCGGGATGAGCGGGTGCGGGCGCTCGACCGGCCGATCCCCACCCCGTAAGGCATCCCCGGAAACGCAGAGGGACGGATTGCATGGCACTTAACCGCGACTTCATCGGGCGGAGCTTTCCGTCCACCGAGCCGTACGAGGTCAGCCGGGTCAAGATCAAGGAGTTCGCGACCGCGATCGGCGACTCCAACCCCATCTACGTGAACCAGGACGCGGCGAAGGCCGCCGGCCACCCGGACGTCATCGCGCCCCCCACCTTCCCGATCGCCATCTCGCTCGGCGCGTCCGCGCTGAGCGACCCCGAGCTCGGGCTGAACTACGCGATGGTCGTGCACGGCGAGCAGCGCTTCAGCTACACCCGGCCGATCCACGCGGGCGACGTCCTGCTGACCGAGTCGACCATCACCGGGATCCGGTCGGCCGGCAACAACGAGGTGATGAACATCGAGACCGTGATCAAGACGGTCGACGGCGAGCAGGTCTGCACGGCGTACAACTCGATCGTGGAGCGGGGTGCCTGATGGCCGCACAGGTGAAGTACGACGAGGTGGAGGTCGGCACCGAGATCCCGGCGCAGACGTACCACGTGTCCCGGCTCGACCTGGTCAGGTACGCCGGCGCGTCCGGCGACTTCAACCCGATCCACTGGAACGAGGCCGTCGCCAAGTCGGTGTTCCTGCCGGACGTGATCGCCCACGGCATGTACACCATGGCCCAGGCGGGGCGCTTCATCACCGACTGGGCGGGTGACCCGGGCGCGGTCCTGGACTACGGCGTGCGGTTCTCCGGCATGGTCGTGGTCCCCAACGAGGGCGGCGCCACCCTGGTGATCAGCGGCACGGTCGAGCAGAAGCTCGACGACGACAAGGTCGTGGTGAACCTCACCGCCCGCAGCAACGACCAGAAGGTCCTCACCCGGGCCAAGGCGACCGTCCAGCTCGCCTGAGTGAACGAGAGCGGAACGTGCCGGGAGGCCCCGGCCCTGCTATGCATGGGGGCGGGGACCCCCGGCACGTTTCACGTCAAGGCCCGAGCGGGGAGAGAGCAATGGCCGTGCTGTGCGAGCAGGTGAACCTGGCGGGCTACACGACGCTGCGGCTGGGCGGCCCGGCCAGCCGTTTCATCGAGGTGGCCACCGAGGAGGACCTGCTGTCGGCCGTGCGCGGAGCCGACAGGGACGGCGAGCCCGTGCTGGTGCTCGGCGGGGGCAGCAACCTCGTCGTGGCCGACGACGGATTCCCGGGCACGGTCGTGCACGTCGCGACCCGGGGCGTCACGCGCGAGGCGGCCGGCGACGGGCGCGTCCCGGTACGGGTCCAGGCCGGTGAGGAATGGGAGTCCTTCGTCGCCCGCTGCGTGGACGAGGGGCTGTCCGGCATCGAGTGCCTGTCCGGCATTCCCGGCCGGGTCGGCGCCTCGCCGATCCAGAACATCGGGGCGTACGGGCAGGACGTCAGCGAGACCATCACCGAGGTACGCGCCTACGACCGCGAGCGCGGCGAGATCGTCACCCTCGACCGGGCGGCCTGCGCGTTCACCTACCGCAACAGCGTCTTCAAGGGGTCGGACCGGCACGTGGTCCTCGAGGTGACGTTCTCCCTCGCCGACACCGAGGAGTCCAGGCCCATCCGCTACGCGGAACTGGCCCGTACGCTCGGCGTCGAGGTGGGGGCCACCGTCCCGCTCGCCGCCGCGCGGGAGGCGGTGCTCGGTCTGCGCCGCCGTAAGGGCATGGTCCTGGACCAGGCGGACCCGGACACCCGCAGCGCGGGCTCGTTCTTCACCAACCCGATCCTGGACCCCGCACAGCTGGCCGAGCTCGAGCGGCGGGTGGCCGGCCGGCTGGGTGCCGATGCGACCTTCCCCCGCTACCCGGACGACGGCGGCCGGACCAAGACCTCCGCCGCCTGGCTGATCGAGCACGCCGGCTTCGCCAAGGGGCACGAGCGCGGGCCGGTGCGGATCTCCACCAAGCACACCCTGGCGCTGACCAACCCCGACGGCGGCCGCACCGCGGATCTGCTGTCCCTGGCACGGGAGGTACGGGACGGGGTCCGCGAGGCGTTCGCCGTGGAACTCGTCAACGAGCCCGTCTTCGTCGGCGTCCGGCTCTGATCCGGTGGCTCTCCGTATGTGGATCGTTGCCGAATAAATCGGGTCTGCCGTCAAATACTGAACATTATGTCCGCTACCCGCATCGGTTTTGGAAGCGCATGATGAACGGGAGGAGGTCCTCTTGGTTCGCGGAGCCCCCTGCGTGAGAGGACCCGGATGGGCCGGTATCAAGAGTGGCCATACCCCGTTCAGAGTCAGGGCTGGGTCTGCGGCCCCAGCTGAGCGATGAGGTCGCGGCGCGAATCCGTGAATTGATCATGGCTGGTCAGGTGCGGCCGGGGGAGTTCCTTCGGCTGGAGCGGCTGGCAGCCCAGTTCGGCATCAGCGTCACCCCGGTCAGAGAGGCGCTGCAGTCCCTGCGCAGCGAGGGCTTCGTCGTGCTCGAGCCCCGGCGCGGGTTCGTCGTCGCCGATCTGTCCCAGCAGGACGTCAAGGATCTGTTCTGGGTGCAGGCGGTGATCGCGGCGGAGCTGACCTCCCGTGCCGCGCTCAACCTGCCGGCACCCACGCTGCGCAAGCTGGAGGAGATCCAGCGGGGGATGGAGCGCGCGGCCGACGAGGGGCACATCGACCAGGTGGAGGAGTTCAACCACGCCTTCCACCGGGCGATCAACCTGGCGGCGGACTCCGCCAAGCTCGCCTGGACCCTCGGCGCCGTCAGCAGGTACGTCCCGCGCGGGCTGTACGGCCGGATCCCGGACTGGCCCGGGTCCTGCGTCAGGGAGCACCAGCGGATCCTGGACGCGCTGCGCCGGGGGAACCGGCACGCGGCGAGCGGCGCGATGCGGATGCACATCACGGTCGCCGGCGAGCTGCTGCTCAAGCACCTCCAGCGGCAGGGGCTGTGGGACGAACCAGCACCGGGGAAGCGCCCGCGCGGGCGGTAGCGGGGCGCCGGACGGCCGTCAGGGCGTGAGCCAGGTGTCGATGCCCTCCAGCAGCCGCTTCTGCAGGTCGGCGGGGGCCGCGGAGCCGCGGACGGACTGCCGGGCGAGTTCGGCCAGCTCGGCGTCGGAGAAGCCGTGCTCGGCACGGGTCAGCTCGTACTGCCGCGTCAGCCGCGAGCCGAACAGCAGCGGGTCGTCGGCTCCCAGCGCCATCGGCACCCCCGCCTCGAACAGCTGCCGCACCGGGACCGAGGCGGCGGACTCGGCCACGCCCAGGCTGACGTTGGACGCCGGGCAGACCTCCAGCGTGACCCCCCGGGAGGCGATCTTCTCGACCAGCCGGGGGTTCTCCACCGCGCGCACCCCGTGCCCGATCCGGTCGGCCCGCAGCAGGTCCAGGCATTCCCGTACGCTGTCCGGCCCCTGCAGCTCGCCGCCGTGCGGATCCGACAGCAGCCCGGCGCGGCGCGCGATCCGGAAGGCGGCCTCGAAGTCGTACGCCCGGCCGCGGCGCTCGTCGTTGGACAGCCCGAAGCCGACCACGCCCTTTCCGGCGTAGCCGGCGGCCAGCCGGGCCAGGGTCCGGGCGTCCAGTGGATGGCGCGTCCGGTTGGCGGCGACGATCACGCCGATGCCGACCCCGGAGGCCTTCTCGGCCTCCCGCGCCGCGTCCAGCACCAGCTCCATCGTGGGGGTGAGCCCGCCGAAGCGGTGCGCGTAGCCCGAGGGATCCACCTGGATCTCCAGCCAGCCCGAGCCCTCCGCCGCCTCGTCCTCGGCCGCCTCCCGCAGCAGCCGCCGCAGGTCCCCCTCGGTCCGCAGCACCGAGCGGGCGATGTCGTACAGCCGCTGGAACCGGAACCAGCCGCGTTCGTCGGTGGCGCGCAGCTTGGGCGGCCAGTCCTCCACGAGCGCGTCGGGCAGATGGACACCGTGCTCCAGGGCGAGCTCCACGAGCGTGGAATGCCGCATGGAGCCGGTGAAGTGCAGGTGCAGGTGCGCTTTCGGCAGCGCCACGAGTGATCTCGGTGGCGGCGAAGCGGGACGGGCCTCCATGACGTAACTCTGCCCTATCTCGTCTCAGGATGGTGCCCGAGGGTGGCCACGGCGCGCCTGCGCGTGGCCGCGGGACGGCCCGGGGCCGGAGGGGCCCAGGGGTGCGGAGGGGGCCTCAGACGGCTTCGCCGAGCAGCTTGGCCATCCGGCCCACGCCCTCGGCCAGATCCTCGTCACCGAGCGCGTACGACAGCCGGAAGTAGCCGGGGGTGCCGAAGGCCTCGCCCGGCACGACCGCCACCTCGGCCTCGTCGAGGACCAGCGAGGCCAGCTCCACCGAGGTCCGCGGGCGCCGGCCCCGGATCTGCCTGCCGAGCAGCTCCCGGACCGAGGGGTAGACGTAGAACGCGCCGTGCGGCTCCGGGCAGAGCACCCCCGGGATCTCGTTGAGCGCCCGGACGACGGCCAGCCGGCGCCGGTCGAAGGCGGTGCGCATCATCGCCACCGCGGACAGGTCGCCGCTCACCGCGGCGAGGGCCGCGGCCTGGGCGACGTTGCAGACGTTCGAGGTGGCGTGCGACTGGAGGTTCTGTGCCGCCTTGACCACGTCGGCGGGGCCGATCAGCCACCCGACCCGCCAGCCGGTCATCGCGTACGTCTTCGCCACGCCGTTCAGAACGACCGTGCGGTCGGCGATCTCGGGGACCACCACCGGCAGCGAGTGGAACTCCGCGCCGCCGTACACCAGATGCTCGTAGATCTCGTCGGCGACGACCCACAGGCCGTGCTCGAGGGCCCAGCGGCCGATCGCCTCGAGCTGGTCGCGGGAGTAGACCCCGCCGGTCGGGTTGGACGGGGAGCAGAGCAACAGCACCTTCGTGCGGTCCGTACGGGCCGCCTCGAGCTGCTCGACGCTCACCAGGTAGCCGGCGGTCTCGTCGGTCCGGACCTCGATGGGCACCCCGCCCGCCAGCTTGATCGACTCCGGGTAGGTCGTCCAGTACGGCGCGGGCAGGATGACCTCGTCGCCCGGGTCCAGCAGGGTGGCGAACGCCTCGTACACCGCCTGCTTGCCGCCGTTGGTGACCAGCACCTGGGCGGCCTCGACCTGGAGGCCGGAGTCGCGCAGGGTCTTGGCGGCGATCGCCGCCCGCAGCTCGGGCAGCCCCCCGGCCGGGGTGTACTTGTGGAAGCGCGGCTCCCGGCAGGCCTGTGCGGCCGCCTCGACGATGTAGTCCGGCGTCGGGAAGTCGGGCTCGCCCGCGCCGAATCCGATGACGGGCCGGCCCGCGGCCTTCAGCGCCTTGGCCTTGGCGTCGACGGCCAGCGTGGCGGATTCGGAGATCGCGGCGACGCGCGCGGAGATACGGCTCATGACTCCATCGTCGCAGACTCCCCGGGGACGGTTCGGGGGGACATCACCGATTAGCATGGGAGATCGAGGCGCTGGTCACAGGCCGATTCATCGCGTACGGATCAGTTGGTTCGACGCGGAGGCGGTTGGACACGTACACTGCGTCAACTAGTGGCGGGTGTCGGTCGGTGACGTGGTCTGAGAACATGTCCTGACGGGCCCTGCCGCGAGCTAAGGGCAGTAGCTCAATTGGTAGAGTCCCGGTCTCCAAAACCGGCGGTTGGGGGTTCGAGTCCCTCCTGCCCTGCGGAGTATGTGCGTTGTGCGAATCCCGCACGTACTGTGGGAACGCGGTTCCCGCACGTGGCGCACGCCTACGGGCGGCGATGCTGCGAGTACCACGGAGTGGTTGACACGATCCATGAGGTGAACGGCGGCACAGATGGCGACTGAGACCCGCGGCGATGCCGCGACAGAGGACAAGGGCAAGCCCGCTCGGAAGCGGACGACGCCCGTTCTGTTCGTGCGCCAGGTCATCGCGGAGCTGCGGAAGGTCATCTGGCCGACCCGCAGTGAGCTCATCACCTACACGATCGTGTCTCTCACGTTCGTGGTGATCTTGGTTGCGATCGTCTCCGTTCTCGACTGGGCTCTCCAGAAGGGCATTTTCGCGCTCTTCAGCTGAGAGCCGCCGCCCGCTCCACCACACCCAGTCGTCTGAGAGAAAGAGTCACCGTGCCCGAGTCCCCACAGCCCCACGACGAGGCCATCGAAGAGGCCCAGTCGGAGGAAGCGGCTGCGGTCGAGACCGACGAGGTTCCCGAGGAGACTCTCGAGGAGACCCCCGCGGAGCCGGAGCTCCCCGCCGAGCTGAAGGCCGACGACGACGTCGCGGCCGACGAGACCCCGGCAGAGGGCGCCGACGCCGACGAGGCGGAGCCCGAGGTCGAGCTCGACCCGCTGCTCGAATTCAAGACGCAGCTGCGGCTGCAGCCCGGCGACTGGTACGTCGTGCACTCGTACGCCGGTTACGAGAACCGGGTCAAGACCAACATCGAGACCCGTACGACCACCCTCAACATGGAGGACTACATCTTCCAGATCGAGGTGCCTCAGCACGAGGTCACCGAGATCAAGGGTGGCAAGCGGCAGAAGGTCAACGAGAAGGTCCTGCCCGGCTACATCCTCGTCCGGATGGAGCTGACCGACGAGTCCTGGGCCGCGGTGCGCAACACCCCGGGAGTGACCGGTTTCGTCGGCCTGTCCAACAAGCCGTCGCCGCTCAGCCTGCAGGAGGTCGCCAACCTGCTCGCTCCGGAGCCGGAGGAGCAGGCCAAGGCCAAGGAGGCCGCCAAGGTCGCCGCGACCGTCGACTTCGAGGTCGGCGAGTCGGTCACCGTCATGGACGGCCCCTTCGCGACGCTGCCCGCCACCGTCAACGAGATCAACGCCGACACCCAGAAGCTCAAGGTGCTGGTGTCGATCTTCGGTAGGGAGACCCCGGTCGAGCTCTCGTTCAACCAGGTCTCCAAGATCTAGCCGTATCCTTAGAGACGTCCCCGTCGCGTACGGGGGTTCCGCCCCGCGGCGGGCCCGGTCTCCGCAGTGGTCACGACAGTGGCCGGGCTGCGGCAGGGGGCCATGCCCGCGGGGTTCTAGGGTCCCAACACCAAGGCTCACGTTCCGGCTGCGGTGTTGCCCGTGAATTCGGGAGTAGGGACCACACGTAACAGGAACGAGAGGACACAACGCCATGCCGCCCAAGAAGAAGAAGATCTCCGCCGTCGTCAAGGTGCAGCTCAACGCCGGCGCCGCGACCCCGGCCCCGCCCGTGGGTACCGCGCTCGGCCCGCACGGCGTCAACATCATGGACTTCTGCAAGCAGTACAACGCGGCCACCGAGTCCCAGCGCGGCAACGTCATCCCCGTAGAGATCACCATCTACGAGGACCGTTCGTTCACCTTCGTCACCAAGACCCCGCCGGCCGCGCAGCTGATCCTCAAGGCCGCCGGGATCGAGAAGGGCAGCGGCGTCCCGCACAAGACCAAGGTCGGCTCGGTCACCCGCGACCAGATCCGTGAGATCGCCACGACCAAGATGCCGGACCTCAACGCCAAGGACCTGGACACCGCCGAGAAGATCATCTCCGGCACCGCCCGCTCCATGGGCATCGAGGTCCACTAACTCCACAGCTTCACCGGCGTCACCGGTGTCGCCACGGTTGACCGGGTCATCACGACGATCCCGGTACGTGAGCGGGCGCGCGGCGTCTGGACCGAGGAGCGAGAGGGCGTTCTGCGCCCGAACGCGACGAGGGAAGACGCCGCGTGAAAGCGCCCGCGAACCGCCGCGCCGAAGGCGCGGCAATAGATACGTGGGAGGGCCAGGCGCTGGCCCACACCACACCTCCTACGCAATGAGAAGGAGCGCACATGAAGCGCAGCAAGGCTTACAAGAGCGCAGCCGAGAAGATCGACCGCGACCGGCTCTACAGCCCGCTGGAAGCCGTCAAGATCGCCAAGGACTCGGTGACCACGAAGTTCGACCCGACCGTCGAGGTGGCGCTGCGCCTGGGTGTCGACCCACGCAAGGCCGACCAGATGGTCCGTGGCACCGTGAACCTGCCGCACGGCACCGGTAAGACCGCCCGCGTGCTGGTCTTCGCGGGCGGCGCGAAGGCGGACGAGGCCCGTGAGGCCGGCGCCGACATCGTCGGCTCCGACGAGCTGATCGAGCAGATCCAGGGCGGATTCCTGGACTTCGACGCGGTCGTCGCCACCCCGGACATGATGGGCAAGGTCGGCCGGCTGGGCCGGGTGCTCGGCCCGCGTGGCCTGATGCCCAACCCGAAGGTCGGCACCGTCACCACCGACGTGACCAAGGCCGTCACCGAGATCAAGGGCGGCAAGATCGAGTTCCGGGTCGACCGGCACGCGAACCTGCACTTCATCATCGGGAAGGCCTCGTTCGGCGAGCGTCAGCTGGTGGAGAACTACGCGGCGGCGATCGACGAGATCCAGCGGCTCAAGCCGACGGTCGCCAAGGGCCGTTACGTGAAGAAGGCCGTGCTGACGACCTCGATGGGCCCGAGCATCCCGGTCGACCCCAACGCGGTCCGCAACCTCACCGCCGAGCTCGACGAGGCCACCGCCTGATCCACCGTTCGATCCGCCGGCTCCGGCCGGCTCGCACCACCTGCTCGACCGACCGAGGGGCGCTCCATCCGGGGCGCCCCTCGGCGTTCGTCCGGGCGTCCCCGCCGGCGCCCGTTCCGGGAGTCGTACCGTCACTGGGCATCGCATCGCCGCTGCGTACGGCCCCGTAGCGGATACCTGGCGGGGTGTCCGCATTGGGACAGATATTCGCTGGTGTGGCGGTTGATTGTGGATACCACTGTTGGTGCGTTGGGCTAAGTTACTGCTTGGTGTCGCCTTGTCGGCTCACACTGTCGGGCGCGACCATGCGGAGGATTCGTGAAGCGGCGCACGGACCAGCTCATCGCCATCGGCAGCGTCGCGGCCGTGGCCATCGTGCCCACCGTCCTGCTCGCCGTCGTCAAGGTCGGCAACATGGACTTCACCGGTGATCCGGGCGACCCGGCGACGACCGCCGCGGCCGGCCGGGACCCGCAGGGCAGGCGCAGCCCGACGCCGAAGGGCAGGACCGCGAAGCCGAAGGGCGTCACGCCGCAGGGCCACGGGACGCGGCCGCTGGCGACGTCGATACCGAACCTCCAGAAGCCGCCTCCGGGCCCCACCGGCACCACCTCCTACACCCGGGTGACCGATGTCCAGGTCAAGCTGGCGAGCGGGGACGCCGACAAGGTCAAGGAGACCACCAAGGTCGTCCTGCTGCCCAAGTTCGCCCTCGACGTCAACGCGGCCGGCACCTCGCTCCAGGCCGGCGTCGAGACGCCCTCGACGTCGCGCATCAAGGTCAAGGGGAACATCGAGTCCACCTCCACCGACGGTGGCAAGACCTGGCAGCAGCGGCGGCTGACCGCCCAGGAGCTGGCCCGGTACACCGCGGACTCCGATCCCCGGAAGATCACCTACGTGCTGCGCTCGGTGCCCGGGGTGAGCAAGAAGATCGACGCACTGGGCTCCACGCACTACCAGATCAACCTCACGCTGAGCGTGATCCTGCCGTACCTGCCGAAGGACGCGGCCGCTGAGATCACCAAGTACGTCCCGCCGGAGACCGGGGTGGCGGTGGACCTCTACGCCGACAAGGCCGCCCGGCCGTCCTGGTTCTCCGTCGCCGAGTCGATGCCGGCGGTCGGCTCGGCCAACCTCGTCATGGTCTTCCGCGACTACAGGTGAGCGTCGCTCCCGGCGGGTAGGAAGGCTGCGGCAGGGCCCGCCAGGGCCGCGCTGAACGGCCTACGACTGGCGGCGTACCGGGCCGGAGGCCAGTGGTACCAGCGGGGGATGTGGCCCGAACCGGCTCCGGCCAGACTGATGGTCAGCTGAAAGGAGCCAGCAATGAGTCGCAGATTGGCCGCCGCGACGGCGGTGGGCACCACCCTCGTCCTCTCCCTCACCGCCTGTCTCGGCGAGTCCGGCGGGAAGAGCGCCGACAGCGGAACCGGAGGCATCCGGCTCACGGCCGCCGAGGTGCTGCAGAAGACCTCACAGAAGTCCGCGCAGGTCCACTCGTTCGCCGCGGACGTCACCCTCAACGGCAGCGGCAAGGGAGGCAGCGGGGTCACGCACTTCACCGCCCAGGTCCGGCTGCAGCCCGACGTCGCGCTGACCGGCACGGTCGACAAGCTGTCCGTGGGCGGCTTCACGCTCAGCAGCAGCGTCCCCGTGCGCTACCTCCGCGGCACGCTGTACGGCAAGGTCCCGCAGCAGTTCGCGACCTTCGTGGGCGGCAAGCAGTGGGCCAAGATCGACTTGAACCAGGCCGGCCGGCAGGCCGGAGTCAACCTCGACTCGGTGGTCCAGCACGCCGAGCTGATCGATCCTGGTCAGCAGACCAAGACGTTCACGGCCTCCAAGGACGCCCGCAAGGTCGGCGAGGAGACCATCGACGGCACGAAGACCACGCACTACACGGGTGCGATCACGGTCAAGGACGCCCTGGACACCCTGGACGCGCAGACCCGGGCGAAGCTCCAGCGGGTCTACACCGAGGCGGGCACCCAGAAGATCAACTTCGATGTGTGGGTGGACGGCAAGGACCAGGCCCGCAAGCTGACGGTCAAGATGGCCACGGCGTCCGGTGAGGCCGGCACGCTGTCCATCGTGTACTCCGGCTTCGGCAAGACCGTCAACGTGACGCCTCCGCCCGCTGACCAGGTGGGAGACGTCACCGGGTTTCAAGGACTCCTCGGCGGGCACTGAGCGGGCCATCGTGCGCGGCGGCCGGCGCGGAGGGTGAACCAGATCAACGGTTCACGCGTCAGACTCCTCGCTGGTCGCCGCCGATCGGGGGCGCAGCCCCCGATTCGTGCACTATGGAAGGAATCCTGCTCATGATCAATAGATTCGCCACCGGGACCGCGGCCGCGACCGCGCTGGTGCTCTCCCTCACCGGGTGCTCCGGTGACATCGGCACCAAGGGGGCGGGCGGATCCGGCAATGGGACGGGCGGGGCCGGTGCCGCGGGCACCGTGTCCGCCGTCCAGGTGCTCGAGCGGAGTTCCCAGCAGAGCGGCAAGGCCGACACCGTGAAGATGGACCTGTCCATCGACGCGACGATCGCCCAGCGCCCGACGAAGACGCACATGACCGGCCAGCTCAGGTTCCGGCCCACCCTGGCCGAGTCGCTGACCGTCGACTCCGGCGCCGGCGGCCAGGTCCAGGTCGTGCTGGTCGACGACGTGTTGTACATGAAGAGCCCGGCCTTCCAGCAGCTCGCCAACGGCAAGCCCTGGGTGAAGCTCTCGCTGACCGAACTCGGCAGCAAGTCGGGGATCAACTTCGACTCGGTCATCAAGCAGGCCCAGCAGAACAACCCGGCCGACCAGACCAAGCTGCTCACCGCGTCCAAGGACGTCACCAAGGTGGGGACCGAGACCATCGACGGCGTGCGGACCACGCACTACACCGGCACGGTCAACGTCCAGGAGGGGCTGGGCAAGTTCGACGCCAAGACCCGGGATCAGTTCCAGCAGCTCTACCAGAAGCTCGGCACCGACAAGATCGGCTTCGACGTCTGGGTGGACGGTGACTCCCTGACCCGCAAGATGATCAACAAGGTCAACACCTCCCAGGGGCAGGTGAACACCACCATGCTCTTCAGCGACTACGGCAAGCCGGTCACGATCACCGCACCGCCCGCCGGTGAGGTCGGCGTGATGCCGAGCCTCGGCGGCGCGGGTCAGCCCCGCGCCTGAGCGATCCCTGCCGGTGAAACCGCGCTCCGGGGCTACCCCGGGGCGCGGTTTTGCGGTAATGGCCGCGAGCGCGTACTCTGTGGACTGCCGAAGACCGCCGGTCGCCATTCGCGAGGATGGCCGAAGGCTCACGGAAGTGGGCGGCCCGCGCAGGTGATACGAGAGCCGTTCTCCACGATATGACGATCGTGTTCGACGCCCCGTGCGCCTGCGCCGGGGCGTTTGTCCATTTTCGGGACCTTCATGGCCGGTGGCTCCACCAATCGGCGGAAGTGCAAGACCACGCACGGGTGCGACGCACCCCATCGGCGTGATCTCGCAGTTTCACCTTTTCAGCCGGAAGGAGGCCCATGGCGAGGGCGGACAAGGCAGCTGCGGTTGCCGAGCTCAAGACCGATTTCGAGAGCTCGAACGGCGCCGTACTGACCGAGTACCGCGGGCTCACGGTGGCTCAGCTCACGGAGCTGCGCCACAACCTCGGTGCCAATGCGAAGTTCGCCGTGGTGAAGAACACGCTTACCAAGATCGCCGCACGCGATGCCGGGGTCGACGAGGGGCTGAGCGAACTGCTCCAGGGCCCGTCGGCGATCGCGTTCGTCAAGGGCGATGTGGTCGAGGCCGCCAAGGGCCTGCGTGACTTCGCCAAGGCCAACCCGCTCCTGGTGATCAAGGGCGGGGTCATCGACGGCAAGTCGATGAGCTCCACCGAGATCACCAAGCTTGCCGATCTCGAGTCTCGCGAGGTGCTCCTCGCGAAGCTGGCCGGCGCGATGAAGGCGTCGATGGCCGGTGCGGCCGCGACGTTCAACGCGCTGCCGACTCAGATGGCGCTGCTCGCCGACGCCCTCCGGGCCAAGCGCGAGGAGTCCGGCGAGACGAGCGAGGCGCCGGCCGCCGCAGCCCCCGAGGCTGCCGCGGACGAGGCACCCGCCGAGGAGCCCCAGGCCACCTGAGCCCGGGGCTGCACTGAGAGACCCGCAGTTAGTACGACATGGCTTGCGGCCGTTGTGAACGGCCGGGAAACGCGATAGCGGAGGAAACACATCATGGCGAAGCTCAGCAATGGCGAGCTGCTCGACGTATTCAAGGAGATGACCCTTCTCGAGCTCTCCGAGTTCGTCAAGGAGTTCGAGAGCACCTTCGACGTCAAGGCCGCCGCGCCTGTGGCCGTCGCCGGCCCGGCGGGCCCGGCCGCGACCGCCGAGGCCGAGCCGGAGCAGGACGAGTTCGACGTCATCCTCGAGGGTGCCGGCGACAAGAAGATCCAGGTCATCAAGGAGGTGCGCTCGCTCACCAGCCTGGGCCTCAAGGAGGCCAAGGACCTGGTCGACGGTGCGCCCAAGCCCGTCCTGGAGAAGGTCAACAAGGAAGCGGCCGACAAGGCCAAGGAGGCCCTGGAGAAGGCCGGCGCGACGGTCACCGTCAAGTAACCACCGCGCCTGCGCGGGCGATGCCGGGGGACGCCTTCCCGGCCCGCCCGCCGCTGCTCCGCGAAGGGGCGGTCACCCGATCTCGGGTGGCCGCCTCTTCGGCGTTCCCGGCCGGTCGCGGGGCTCGATCGCGGGCCGTGAGCACGGTCGAATCGTGGCCTCGGGGAGGGTGGAAGCGGCGCCGGGACCTTGTCGGTGCCTCTGCTGTAACGCTAGTCTCATCTGCGGCTTTAGTAACGATCCGCTTACGACGCGGGGGTTTGGGCCGGGAACCTATGCCCTACCTCTTCCTTTTCTTGGATCTACCGCTACCTTAGTGGAACTCAGTACTTACTACTGGCCAGTAGTTGCAAGCTAGTGACACTCCGTTACGGCTTGAGTCCCCGTTCGCTGTTCCGGAAACCACCCCCGGCCGGACGAAAGGTTGCGCGTGGGCGTTGAGATCAGGGTCGAAGGATTGACGAAAGCCTTCGGACGACAGGTCATCTGGCAAGACGTATCGCTAACCCTTCCCGCCGGAGAGATCTCCGTTCTGCTGGGGCCGTCGGGCACGGGCAAGTCCGTGTTCCTGAAGACACTCGTCGGACTGCTCAAGCCCGAGCGCGGCCACATCTGGGTCGGTGACAGGGACCTTCCGTATCTGTCGGAGAACCTGCTGTACGAGACCCGCAAGTTGTTCGGCGTCCTGTTCCAGGACGGTGCGCTCTTCGGCTCCATGAACCTGTTCGACAACATCGCCTTTCCCCTTCGCGAGCACACGAAGAAGGGTGAGAGCGAGGTCAAGCGCATCGTCATGGAGAAAATGGAGATGGTCGGCCTTATCGGGGCCGAGGGCAAGCTGCCGGGCGAGATCTCCGGCGGTATGCGCAAGCGGGCGGGTCTGGCCCGGGCCCTGGTGCTCGACCCTGAGATCATCCTTTGCGACGAGCCCGACTCCGGTCTGGACCCGGTGCGCACCGCGTACCTCAACCAGCTGATCGTGGACCTCAACGCGCAGATCGGGGCGACGTTCCTGATCGTCACCCATGACATCAACACGGCGCGTACCGTCCCCGACAACATCGGCCTGCTGTTCCGCCGTGAACTGATCATGTTCGGGTCGCGGGAGATGCTGTTGTCCAGCGAGGAGGCCGTCGTCCGGCAGTTCCTCAACGCCCGCAAGGTCGGCCCGATCGGGATGTCGGAGGAGAAGGACATCTCCGAGCTCGAGGCCGAGGCCAAGCTGGGCCACGACCCCGGCGGGCTGCCCCCCATCCCGCCGCAGCTGATGCCGAGCGACGGACGGGTCCGTCCCGCCCAGCATCCGCCCGGCGCCTGGCTGCGCCAGCAGGGCATCCAGGCGCCCCCCGGCTCGTTCATCGACGACGTCGGACGCAACTGGATCGACGAGTGGCCGCGCTATGTGGCTTCGGCGGCTCCCGTCGCCGGCGGCCCACCGCCTGGAGGCCCACGCTAATGACCACCCCCACAAGGCGCGAGGGGGGGAAGATCAAGGCGAGGAACGGCGGGGCGGGGCAGCGGCTTCGTCCCGTCGGTGACGGTTTCGTGAACCTCACCGTGAAGGAGCCCGGTCGCTTCTTCGCGCTCTGCCTTGACACCTTCCGCGCGATGTTCAAGTTCCCGTTCCAGTGGCGGGAGTTCATCCAGCAGGCCTGGTTCATCGTCGGGGTGACCGTGGTCCCCACGGCGCTCGTGGCGATCCCGTTCGGCGCGATCCTCTCGCTGCAGGTCGGGAACCTCATCCGCCAGCTGGGTGCGCAGTCGTTCACCGGTGCGACCGCGGTGGTCGCGATCGTCCGTGAGGCGAGCCCCATCGTGACCGCGCTGCTGATCGCCGGTGCGGCCGGTTCGGCCATGTGCGCCGACCTCGGCGCACGGAAGATCCGGGAAGAGATCGACGCGATGGAGGTGCTGGGGATCAATCCCCTGCACCGCCTCGTGGTGCCCCGCATGCTGGCCTGTGCCTTCGTCGCCCTGTTCCTCAACGGCCTGGTCTCGGTCGTGGGCATCGCCGGCGGCTACATCTTCAACGTCGTGCTGCAGGGCGGCACGCCCGGTTCGTACCTCTCCTCGTTCAGCGCGGTGGCGCAGCTTCCCGACCTCTACCAGGCCGAGATCAAGGCGTTCGTCTTCGGCATCACCGCCGGGCTGGTGGCCGCCTACAAGGGCCTCAACGCCAAGGGCGGGCCGAAGGGCGTGGGCGACGCGGTGAACCAGACCGTGGTCATCACCTTCATGCTGCTCTTCCTGGAGAACTTCCTGATCAGCGCGCTGTACTTCCAGTTCGTTCCGCAGAAGGGGATGTGATGGCTGAGCGCCGGGGCGTCACCAAGGTGGCGAACAGGGTGGTCGGCCGCCCGGTGGAGGTGCTGGACGACCTCGGTCACCAGCTCGCGTTCTACGCGCGCACCTTCGCCTGGACCTTCCGCGTGCTACGCCGGTACCGCACCGAGGTGCTGCGGCTGCTCGCCGAGGTCAGCCTGGGTACGGGCGGCCTGGCGGTGATCGGCGGCAGCGTCGCGATCGTCGGCTTCATGACCTTCTTCACCGGCACCGAGGTCGGCCTGCAGGGCTACAACGCCCTCAACCAGATCGGCACCGCGGCGTTCACCGGGTTCGTGTCGTCGTACTTCAACACCCGGGAGCTCGCTCCCGTCATCTCGGCGCTGGCGCTGTCGGCGACCGTGGGCTGTGGTTTCACCGCCCAGCTCGGTGCCATGCGCATCTCCGACGAGATCGACGCGCTCGAGGTGATGGCGGTCCCGTCGCTGCCCTTCCTGGTGACCACCCGGATGGTGGCCGGCCTGCTGGCGGTCATCCCGCTGTACGTCATCGGACTGCTCGCGTCCTACTTCGCGACCCGGCTGATGGTGACGATCTTCTTCGAGCAGTCGACCGGCACCTACGACCACTACTTCAACCTGTTCCTGCCACCGACCGACATCCTCTGGTCGTTCGGCAAGGTGCTGGTCTTCGCCACCCTGGTCATGCTGATCCACTGCTACTACGGCTACAACGCGAGCGGCGGCCCCGCGGGCGTCGGTGTCGCGGTCGGCCGGGCCGTACGGACCAGCATCGTGGTCATCAACATCACCGACCTGCTGCTCGGGATGGCCATCTGGGGCGCCTCGACCACTGTCCGGATTGCGGGGTGACCTCACGATGACTCATGCGAGCGCGCCCTCAGGAATCAGCCAGCGGGTTCGTTACAGGTTCTACGGCCTGGCGTTCCTGCTGGTGGTGGCGCTGGCCGTCGCCCTGACGATCGCGCTGTACCAGAAGACGTTCAACGACGTCGTCAGCGTGAAGGTGCGGACCGACCGCGCCGGGCTCCAGTTGCTCAACCGCTCGGACGTCAAGGTGCGCGGCCTGATCGTGGGTGAGGTCCGGGGGATCAGGGCCACCGCGAACGGTGCCGAGATCGACCTGGCGATCGACTCCGACAAGGCCAAGCTGGTCCCCGACAACTCCCAGGCCCGCCTGCTGCCCAAGACGCTCTTCGGTGAGAAGTACGTCGCCCTGGAGACGCCCGCGCAGCCGGGCTCGGCCATCCGCGAGGGCCAGGTGCTGGAGCAGGACAGGACACAGGCCGCGGTCGAGGTGGGCAAGGTCCTCGACGACCTCCTGCCCGTGCTCCAGGCGGTGCAGCCGGAGAAGCTCAACGCGACGCTGAACGCCCTGGCCACCGCGTTGCAGGGCCGGGGCGACCAGCTCGGGCGCAACCTCGAGCAGGTCGACTACCTGCTGAAGAAGATCAACCCCAAGCTGCCGACGCTGATGTACGACATCCGCGCGCTCGCCGACGTCTCCGACATCTACGACGAGGCCGCCCCCGATCTGCTGCAGACGCTGCGCAACCTCAACGTCACCAGCCAGACGATCGTCGACAAGAGGACCGAGATCGAAGCTCTCATCCCCGCGGTCACCGCGGTCTCGGGCAAGGGCACGCGCTTCGTCGGGGACAACACCAACAAGATCATCGGGGTGAACATCGCGAGCCGGGCCGGGCTGGAGCTGGCGGCGACGTACTCGCCCGAACTGCCCTGCGTGTTCGACGGGCTGATGAAGTTCAAGCCACGGGTCGAGTCGGCGGTCGGCGGGCGCAACCCGATGCTGAACCTCACGGTCGAGATCGTGAAGCCGCGGCCGGCGTACAAGAGGATCGACCTGCCCGAGGCCAAGGACTACCGAAAGCCGCGCTGCTACGGGCTGCCCAACCCCAAGGTGCCGTTCCCGGACTACATCGCGCTCGACGGCACCGAGGACGACCTGTGGTGGAAGGACGCCGCCAACAGCGGCGTGCCCAACACGGACCCGATCGCCACGACCCCGGGATACCGGGGCCGCACGCTGTCGGCGATCTTCCTGCAGCCGGGTAGTGACACGACCGACGAAGAGATGATCAAGAACGTGGTCGCGCCGCTGATGCGGGTGCCGGCCGACCAGGTTCCCGACGCCGCGGCGCTGATCTTCGGCCCGGTCATGCACGGCGGGGTGGTGACGGTCAAATGAGCGAGAACACGCGTACGGCCAGTGCCGGCATCAAGCTGCTGATCTTCGTCGTGCTGACGTCGCTGGCCACCGGCATGCTGGCGGTCACGATCTCCAACCGGAGCTTCCAGGACGCCCGGAGCTACCGGGCGATCTTCACTGACGTGGCCGGGGTGCTGACCGGCGACGACGTGCGGGTCGCCGGTGTCCGGGTCGGGGAGGTCAAGAAGATCGACCTCTTCCAGGGCGACAAGGCCCGGGTGACCTTCACCGTGGCCAAGGAGGGCATCTTCGCCGGCGGGCTGCCCAAGTCGGTCACCGCCCAGGTCCGCTACCGCAACCTCGCCGGCCAGCGCTATCTCTCGCTGTCGGAGGGGCCCGGCGCGGCGGGCGACGTGCTGCCCCCGGGCGGCACCATCCCGGTCTCGCAGACCACGCCCGCGCTCGATCTGACCGTGCTGTTCAACGGCTTCCGCCCGCTGTTCAAGGCGGTCGCCCCGGAGGACGTCAACAAGCTCTCCTTCGAGATCGTGCAGACCCTGCAGGGGGAGGCGGGCACGGTCAACGGGCTGCTGTCGCACGTGGCGTCCCTCACCAACACGCTCGCCGACCGGGACAAGGTCATCGGTGACGTCATCACCAACCTCAACCAGGTGCTGGGCACCATCGACCAGCGGCACGAGCAGGTCAGCACACTCATCGCCAACCTGCAGAGCTTCGTCAGCGGGGTGGCCTCCGACCGTGAGGCGATCTTCGACTCGATCGGCGCCATCAACGACCTGACCGGGGTCACCGCGGACCTGCTGGTCAAGGCGCGGCCGTCGGTCAAGCAGGACATCGCCGGGCTCAACAAGGTCGCCGACACCCTCGCCGACAACGGCGGAAGCGTCGACAAGGCACTGCGGGAGGCCCCGGAGCGGCTGAACAAGGCGGTGAACGCCTCGTCCTACGGCTCCTGGTTCAACTTCTACCTGTGCGCCCTCGACGCCCGGGTCGTGCTGCCGGGCGGGCCCGCGTACCAGACGCCCGCGATCATCAACGACAACGCGAGGTGCAAGTAGATGAGAGTTCCCTTCCGGGAGCGGAATCCGCTGCCCCTCGGACTGGCCGCGCTGGCGGTGATCGTGATCGTCCTCGCGCTGGCCCTGAACCTGCAGAGCCTGCCCTTCATCTCGGGCGGCAAGACCTACCACGCCGCGTTCGCCGAGGCGGCCGGGCTGAAGAGCGGGGAAGAGGTCCGGATCGCGGGGGTCAAGGTCGGTAAGGTGACCGGCCTCGGTCTCGAGGACGACCACGTGAAGGTCGACTTCCAGGTCGACGACGGGGTTCGCGTCGGCGACCTGAGCCGCGTCGAGATCAAGATCAAGACGCTGCTCGGCGCGCACTACCTGGCGATCGACCCGCGTGGCCCGAGCCGGCAGGACCCGGACAAGACCATCCCGGTCTCCCGTACCTCGACGCCGTTCGAGGTCGTGCCGGCGATCAACGAGCTCAGCCAGAAGCTCAACCCGGAGGCCGGCGGCATCGACACCGCGCAACTGGCCCAGTCGTTCAACGTGCTCTCGGACACGTTCAAGAACTCCCCTGAGGAGATCAAGGCCTCGCTGCGCGGCCTGCGGCGGCTGTCGGCCACCATCTCCTCGCGCGACGACGAGCTGCACCAGCTGCTCGGCCGGTCCACCCGGGTCACCCAGGTGCTCGCGGACCGGAACCAGGAGTTCGCCAAGCTGATCACCGACGGCGACAAGATCCTCCAGGCGGTCTCGGCCCGGCGCGCGGTGATCCACCAGCTGCTGGTGAACACGGTGGCACTGTCCGCCCAGATCAACGCGGTGATCGGGGAGAACCAGGCCCAGATCGGCCCGATGCTGGCGAACCTCCAGCGGGTCAACAAGATCCTGCTGAAGAACCAGGGCAACCTCGATCGCACGATCCAGCTGATGGCCCCCTTCGCCCGGCAGTTCACCGACGCGACCGGCACCGGCCGCTGGTTCGACAGCTACATCCAGAACCTGATCCCGATCCCGGCCTCCATCGGCCAGGTCCCCTCGAACGGGACATCGCAGAAGTCCGGAGGGACGAGCAAGACGCCATCCGGCAACCAGGGCAAGCAGTCCACCAACCCGTTGCCGTTCCTCCCGTGAGCCCTCCCGTGAGCAGGCAGGTAGACGTGACGTCCCCCACTTCCCCCCCACGCCGCAGCCGGCCCATCCTCGGCCTCGGTGTCGTGCTCGTCATCGCAGCCCTGGTCGTGGGCGCCGTCGTCGTGCTCTGGCCCGACGGCAAGGACCGCCACCTCACGGCGTACTTCACCAGCGCCGTCGGGCTCTACCCGGGCGCCGACGTCCGGGTGCTCGGCATCAAGGTCGGCCAGGTGACCAGCGTGAACCCGGCCGGCGCCTCGGTCCGGATCGACATGAAGTACGACGCCGACCAGAAGATCCCCGCGAACGCCCAAGCCGTGATCGTCAGCCAGACGCTGGTCTCCGACCGCTACATCCAGCTCACCCCCGTCTACCGGGGCGGCGGCGTGCTGGCGGACGGCACGACGCTGCCGGTGACCCGTACGGTCGTGCCGGTGGAGGTCGACGACGTCACCGGCAGCCTGAACGGCCTCAACAAGGCGCTCGGGCCGGAGGGCGCCAACTCCAGCGGGGCGCTCTCCCGGCTGCTCCAGGTCGGCGCGAGCAACCTCAGCGGGCAGGGAGAGGACATCCGCGGCACCATCAAGGACACCGCGACGGTGCTCAGCACGCTCAGCGAGGACCGCAAGGACATCACCGCGACGGTGGAGAACCTGCGCAAGATCACCGCGGCGCTGGCGGCCAACGACCAGCAGGTCCGCAGCTTCACCGACAACCTGGCGGGGGTCTCGGGACAGCTGGCCGGCGAGAAGGACGAGCTGGGGGCCGCCCTGGAGACCCTCGGGCCGACGCTGCGCAACGTCACCCAGTTCGTCAAGGGCAACCGCACCGAGCTGGCCGCCAACGTACGGCAGCTCGCCCAGGTGACGGCGGTGCTGGTCAAGCAGAAGGACGCGCTGGGCGAGTTCCTGAGCACGGCGCCGGTCGGCATCGCCAACCTGGCGCACGCCTACGACCCGATCAGCGGCACCCTGGGCACCCGCGCGGACCTCCGCCAGTTCAAGAACCCGGCCATGTGGATCTGTTCGCTGGCCTACTCGCTGGGCTCCCCGCCCAAGCAGTGCGAGGCGATGCTGGCTCCGCTGAACAAGGCGGCCGCCGGCATCAACCTGAACCTGGACCTGTCCTGGATCACGGCGCTGACCACCACCTACGACCCCGTACTGCCGCCCCCGGACGCCTACGGCCCCAACGGCAAGGGCGGCAAGGCCAAGGCCGGCAAGGGTGCCAAGGCGGGCACGACGGCCCGGACGGGCGGCACCGACCCGAACAAGACCCTCGGCGGGCTCTTCCCTGGAGGTACCCGATGAAGCGCCGTGTGCTGCCCACCCGGCACGGGGGCAAGGCGGTGACCGCGGCCGCGGCGTTCACCGGGCTGCTCGCCCTGTCGGGGTGCTCGTTCGGCGGCATCTCCTCACTGCCGCTGCCCGGCGGCCCGGACACCGGCAGCAACCCGTACGAGGTGAAGGTCGACTTCGCCAACGTGCTGGACCTGGTGCCGCAGTCCACCTGCAAGGTCAACGACGTCTCGGTCGGCAAGGTCACCAAGATCCGGCTGCAGGGCTGGCACGCGCAGGTCGTGTGCAAGCTGCGCAGGGACGTGAAGCTCCCGGACAACGCCGTCGCCACCATCGGCCAGACCAGCCTGCTGGGTGAGAAGTACGTCGCCCTGTCGGCGCCGACCCAGGAGGCCCCGTCCGGCACGCTCAGTCAGGGCGACGAGATCCCGCTGTCGCGCACGACCCGTACGACCGAGGTGGAAGAGGTGCTGTCGGCGCTGTCGCTGCTGCTCAACGGCGGTGGCATCGAGCAGGTGTCGACCATCACCCAGGAGCTCAACGCGGCCCTGCACGGGCGTGAGGACACCATCAAGGACGTGCTGCGGCGGGTCAACACCTTCGTCGGCACCCTGGACCGGCAGAAGGCCGACATCACCCGGGCGCTCGACAGCATCGACCGGCTCTCGGGCAAGCTCGCGGCGGAGAAGAAGACGATCGCCGACACCATCGACAAGACCGGCCCGGCCGTCCAGGTCCTCAAGCAGAACCGGGCGGACCTCACGCAGATGCTGGTCAGCCTCGGCAGGCTCGGCGACGTCACCACGAACGTGATCAACAAGTCGCGGGCCGACCTGCTGGCCAACCTCAAGGCGCTGGAACCGCTCCTGATCAACCTGAACCGGGCGGGCGCGAACCTGCCCAAGGGGCTGGAACTGCTGTTGTCGTATCCGTTCCCGCCGACCTACACCAACACCCAGGTCGGCGACTACGCCAACATCCACATGACGATCGACCTCGATCTGAAGAACCTGGCGCACAACCTGCTCGGCGGCACCGCCCTCGACGGGCAGCTCGCCAAGCAGGGCGACCAGCTGCGGTCCCAGCTCAAGCCGCCGCAGATCATCATTCCGCAGTCGCCGCTGGGCGTGCTCCCGGCCGGGCTGACCTCGGCCACCGGGCAGTCCGGCGGGTCGACCGGCGGCACCGGCGGCACCAACACGGGCGGGGCGCTCCCGCCGGCGGGCAGTGCCGAACCCGGCGTGCAGACGCTGATCACGGGAGGGCTGTCATGATCAAGCCTGGTGTCAAGCTCCAGCTGATCGCCTTCGCGATGATCACAGTGCTGGGGGTCGGCTACACGCTCGTGCACTACCTCGGCTTCGGCTCGGGGCTGTTCAACACCCGGTACACGGCGTACGTCGAGATGGCCGACTCGGGCGGCGCGTTCACCAACTCCGAGGTGACCTACCGCGGCGTACGGGTGGGCCGGGTCGGGCCGATCAAACTGACCCGGGACGGCGTGCGCATCGAGCTGAAGCTCGACCGCGGGCGGCACATCTCCCGGGACACCATCGCGGTGGTGGCCAACCGCTCGGCGGTCGGCGAGCAGTACATCGACCTGCAGCCGCGGACCGACAAGGGCCCCTACCTCGACAGCGGCCCCGCCTACACGATCAAGGAGACCCGGGTCCCGGTCCAGACCTCCGAGCTGCTCAAGAACATCGACAAGCTCGTCACCTCGGTCGATCCCAAGGACCTGGGCACCATCGTGGACGAGCTGAACAAGGGGTTCGCCGGCTCGGCCGCGGACCTGCAGACGATCCTCGATTCCAGCGACAAGCTGGTCAAGGAGCTCGACGACAACTACGACTCCACGTCCGAGCTGCTCGACAACAGCAAGACCGTGCTGGCCACCCAGCGGGACAAGGGCGCGGCGATCAAGACTTTCGCCCGCAACCTCTCCGTCCTCACCGAGGAGATCCGCAAGGACGACCCGAGCATCCGCTCGGCGATCAGTGCCACCGGGCCCACCGTGGTCCAGGTGAGCAAGCTGATCGACGACCTGGGCCCGACCCTGCCGGTGCTGCTGTCGAACCTGACCGCGACCGGGCAGGTGATCGCCCAGCGCATCGACGGGCTGCGGTCGCTGCTGATCCTCTACCCGGCGACCCTGGGCGGCGCCTTCACCGTCACTCCCGGAGACGGCACCGAGCACTTCGGCCTGGTCCTGAACTTCGACGCGCCGCCGCCGTGCACCAAGGGCTACGAGAAGGCCCGGGTCCGCTATCCACAGGTCACCAGTAATCCGCCCGCGAACCTCAACCTCGGCTGTACCCTGCCGAAGAGCTCGAATCTGGTCGTCCGGGGTGCTCGCAACGCTCCCGCGCCCCGGCCCGGCCCGGCGCTCCCCGCCGGTGCCACGGACGCCGCCGGTGCGCCCCCCGGCGGGGCGTACGGCTCCTCCGGCTCCTCCTCCGGGCGGAGCCAGGCGAGCGGCCAGAGCAAGGAATCAGACTCCAAGATCCTGCCGTACCAGGCTGCGTCGACTAATTCGGTCTATATGACCGGCTACGATCCCGTGACCGGCGCATACGTCGGGCCGGACGGTAAGCGGTACGTCGTCGGGGCGACCGGAGGACAACAGCGCCTATTGGGGGATGCCTCGTGGAAGTGGCTCTTGCTAGGACCGCTGACGAAGTGACGTCAGACGAGTCCGAGACGGTACCCGCCCGGGCCACCGCCGGGCGCGGGATGTGGATCGCCGCCGCTCTGCTGGGGGTGCTGATCGTCGGCCTGTCGGCGACGGCGATCGTGCTCGGGCTGGGAGTGGGCCACGCGCAGGACGCCGTGGACCGCCGTACCCAGATCGAGCGCGCCGCCCGGCAGGAGGCCGTCAACCTCGTCAACGTCGACTACAGGCAGGCTCAGCAGGCCTCGGACCGCATTCTCAGCGGCGCCACCGGTGAGTTCAAGGACCAGTGGGGCAGCACGGTCTCCAAGCAGTTCCTGGACGTCATGACCAAGGGCAAGGCCGTGCAGACGGTCCAGACGGTCCACGCCGGGGTCGTGAACTTCGACTCCGACTCGGCGGAGACCATCGTCTCCGTCACGGCCCTGGTGGTCACACCGCAGGTGTCCAAGGGCGTTCAGCGCAATTACCGATACTCGATGGAGCTCACGCGGGTCGGCGATCGCTGGCTCGTGTCGAAGGTGGTGCTGGTCCCATGACGATGCTGGGTCGTCGCAAGCGCGACAAGAGGGCCAAAGAGGCCGCGGCCGACGAGGAGACCACGGCCACCGAGGCCCAGGCCGAGGACGAGTCCGCCGAGGACGACGCCGCGGACGCCGTGGACGTGGCGGACCAGGACCTGGCCGAGGATGATCTGGCCGACGAGGACCCTGCGGACGAGGAGCTCGCCGACGAGGAGGACTCGGCCGGCGAGGAAGCCGACGAGGAAGCCGACCAGGACGAGCAGGACGAGCTGGACGAGCCCGAGGAGCAGGCCGGGTCCAAGCCGGTCAAGGGCAAGCAGGCCAAGGGCGTACAGGCCCAGAGCAAGCCGGCCAAGGGCAGGCAGGCTAGGGTCGTCAAGACCGCCCGGCCCGAACCGGTCGAGGACGAGGACGACGACGAGCCCGCCGGTTCCCGCCGGGGCCCGGTGCTGATCGTCGCCGTGCTGTCGGTGGTCGCGATCGCGCTGACCGCCACGGTGGTGCTGCTGTGGTCCTGGCAGAAGGACCTGAACGCCAAGGAGAGCGCGGCGAAGGACGGTCTCAACGCGGCCACCAGCGCCGCCCAGGACTTCTCGTCGTACGACTACCGGACCCTGGAGTCCAATTTCAAGACGTCCGCGAACGCCGCCACCGGGGCCTTCCGGCAGCAGTACATGGACATGATGGGCCGGGTCCGCGAGACGGCCATGCAGCAGCAGATCGTCGTGGTCGGCACCGTGCTCAAGGCCGGGGTCGAGCAGGTCGGCGCGAAGCAGGTCGTCGCGGTGGTCTTCCTCAACCAGGAGACCAGCAGGCTGAACCAGCCGCGCGGCACCGACCAGTACCGGCTGCGGCTCACCGTGGACAAGGTGGGGAGCCGCTGGCTGGTCTCCAAGGTCGAGGCCCTCTGACCGGACACGCGACCAGGATCCGGACGTTCGAGCGGCCGGCCCCCACGGGGGCCGGCCGCTTGATCTTTTAGGTCCGTTTTCGGGGGTCCAGGACCGGTACCGTGTGATCCAGGTCTCTAAACTGTGGCGTTACTCACTGCTGATCCGTGCACGAAATGTCCACGTCAGCCCTTGACTGGGCGGCGCTGACGAGCAATCCTACGAGGCAACTGTGATGCATACTGCGGGGCTAGAGTTGCGTGCAGTGTGCCGGTCGGCTACACTGCCCCTTTGCGCTGCCTTCTGACTTTTCACGCGCGAGTGCCACCTCTGAGCTTCCTGCTCACGGCCTTGCCATGGAAGGTCTGGCCTGCGCGTCGTCAGCCCGCCGCGAGCCCTCGGAAGGACCACTCTTGGCAGCCTCGCGCAACGCCTCGAAACCCGCAACCGGTCCGAACCGCGTATCTTTCGCGCGCATCAAGGAGCCGCTCGAAGTCCCGGACCTCCTCGCGCTGCAGACCGAGTCCTTTGACTGGCTGCTGGGCAATGAGAGGTGGAAGTCCCGGGTCGAGGCGGCCCAGGAAGCCGGTAGCAAGAGCGTCCCGACCCAGTCGGGTCTCGAGGAGATCTTCGAGGAGATCAGTCCCATCGAGGACTTCTCCGGGACCATGTCCCTCTCGTTCCGCGATCACCGGTTCGAGCCGCCCAAGTACTCCGTCGAGGAGTGCAAGGACAAGGACATGACCTACTCCGCGCCGATGTTCGTGACCGCGGAGTTCATCAACAACTCCACTGGAGAAATCAAGAGCCAGACGGTGTTCATGGGCGACTTCCCGCTCATGACCCCGAAGGGCACCTTCATCATCAACGGCACCGAGCGTGTCGTCGTCTCACAGCTCGTCCGTTCGCCCGGCGTGTACTTCGACCGGCAGCTCGACAAGGCGTCCGACAAGGACATCTACGGCTGCAAGGTGATCCCGTCGCGCGGTGCATGGCTCGAGTTCGAGATCGACAAGCGCGACAACGTCGGGGTCCGGATCGACCGCAAGCGCAAGCAGGGCGTGACCGTCCTGCTCAAGGCGCTTGGCTGGGACGAGGCCCGGATCCTCGAGCGTTTCGGTGACTACGAGTCGATGCGCATCACCCTGGACAAGGATCACACCACCGGCCAGGACGACGCTCTGCTCGATATCTACCGCAAGCTGCGCCCGGGCGAGCCGCCCACGAAGGAGTCGGCGCAGACGCTGCTGGAGAACCTCTACTTCAACTCCAAGCGGTACGACCTCGCGAAGGTCGGCCGTTACAAGGTGAACAAGAAGCTGGGGCTCGACCTGGGCGTCCGTCAGGGCACGCTGACCGAGGACGACATCGTCGCCACGATCGACTACCTCGTCCGGCTGCACGCCGGTGAGGAGGAGGGCACCGTCGGTGGCGCCCCCGTACCGGTCGAGGTCGACGACATCGACCACTTCGGCAACCGCCGGCTGCGCTCGGTCGGCGAGCTCATCCAGAACCAGGTCCGCCTGGGCCTGGCCCGGATGGAGCGCGTCGTACGGGAGCGGATGACCACTCAGGACGTCGAGGCGATCACGCCGCAGACCCTGATCAACATCCGGCCGGTCGTCGCCTCCATCAAGGAGTTCTTCGGCACCAGCCAGCTGTCCCAGTTCATGGACCAGACCAACCCGCTGGCCGGCCTGACGCACAAGCGGCGTCTGTCCGCGCTGGGTCCCGGTGGTCTGTCCCGTGAGCGGGCCGGCTTCGAGGTCCGTGACGTTCACCCGTCCCACTACGGCCGGATGTGCCCGATCGAGACCCCGGAAGGCCCGAACATCGGCCTGATCGGCTCGCTCGCGAGCTTCGGGCGGATCAACCCGTTCGGGTTCGTCGAGACGCCGTACCGGAAGGTCGTCGACGGCATCGTCACCGACCAGATCGACTACCTGACGGCCGACGAAGAAGACCGGCACATCAAGGCTCAGGCCAACTCGCCGATCAACGACGACGGCACGTTCGTGGAGGAGCGCGTCCTCGCCCGCCGTAAGGGCGGTGAGGTCGAGTTCATCCGGCCCACCGAGGTCGACTACATGGACGTCTCGCCGCGCCAGATGGTGTCTGTGGCCACGGCCATGATCCCCTTCCTCGAGCACGACGACGCCAACCGGGCCCTGATGGGCTCGAACATGCAGCGTCAGTCCGTACCGCTGCTGCGCAGTGAGGCGCCGCTGGTCGGCACCGGCATGGAGTACCGTGCCGCGACCGACGCCGGCGACGTCATCACCGCGGAGAAGGCGGGCGTGGTCGAGGAGGTCTCGGCCGACTACGTGACGATCATGAACGATGACGGCACGCGCAACACCTACCGGGTCGCCAAGTTCAAGCGCTCCAACCAGGGCACGTGCTTCAACCAGAAGCCCATCGTGGACGAGGGAGCGCGCGTCGAGGTCGGGCAGGTCCTGGCAGACGGACCCTGCACCGACCAGGGCGAGATGGCGCTCGGCAAGAACCTGCTCGTGGCGTTCATGCCGTGGGAGGGCCACAACTACGAAGACGCGATCATCCTCAGCCAGCGGCTGGTCCAGGACGACGTCCTCTCCTCGATCCACATCGAGGAGCACGAGGTCGATGCCCGGGACACCAAGCTGGGCCCGGAGGAGATCACCCGGGACATCCCGAACGTCTCCGAAGAGGTCCTCGCCGACCTGGACGAGCGCGGCATCATCCGCATCGGCGCCGATGTCGTCACCGGCGACATCCTGGTCGGCAAGGTCACGCCCAAGGGCGAGACCGAGCTGACCCCGGAGGAGCGCCTGCTTCGGGCGATCTTCGGGGAGAAGGCCCGTGAGGTCCGCGACACCTCGCTGAAGGTGCCGCACGGTGAGTCCGGCAAGGTCATCGGTGTCCGCGTGTTCAGCCGGGACGAGGGCGACGAGCTCCCGCCGGGCGTGAACGAGCTGGTCCGCGTGTACGTGGCCCAGAAGCGGAAGATCACCGACGGTGACAAGCTGGCCGGCCGGCACGGTAACAAGGGTGTCATCTCCAAGGTGCTGCCGGTCGAGGACATGCCGTTCCTCGAGGACGGCACCCCGGTCGACATCGTGCTCAACCCGCTCGGTGTGCCCGGCCGGATGAACGTCGGCCAGGTGCTCGAGACCCACCTCGGATGGGTGGCCAGCCGTGGCTGGAAGGTCGAGGGCGACGACGCCGACTGGAAGAAGGCGCTCAAGGCGATCGGCGCCGACGAGGCTCCGCCGTGGACCAAGGCAGCGACCCCGGTCTTCGACGGCGCCCGCGAGGACGACGTCACCGGGCTGATCGAGCACACCCTGCCCAACCGGGACGGCCAGCGCATGGTCGGTCCGGGCGGTAAGGCACGGATGTTCGATGGCCGGACCGGTGAGCCCTTCAAGGACCCGATCTCCGTCGGATACATTTATATTCTGAAGCTGCTCCACCTGGTCGACGACAAGATCCACGCTCGTTCGACGGGTCCGTACTCCATGATCACCCAGCAGCCGCTCGGCGGTAAGGCCCAGTTCGGTGGCCAGCGGTTCGGTGAGATGGAGGTGTGGGCACTGGAGGCGTACGGCGCCGCCTATGCCCTGCAGGAGCTGCTCACCATCAAGTCCGACGACGTCCTCGGCCGCGTGAAGGTGTACGAGGCCATCGTCAAGGGCGAGAACATCCCGGAGCCGGGCATCCCGGAATCCTTCAAGGTGCTCATCAAGGAAATGCAGTCGCTGTGCCTGAACGTTGAGGTGCTCTCAAGTGACGGCATGTCCATCGAGATGCGCGACACCGACGAGGACGTCTTCCGCGCTGCGGAAGAGCTCGGCATCGACCTGTCCCGGCGTGAGCCGAGCAGTGTCGAAGAGGTCTGATCAACTCAAGGGGAAACAAGTTGCTTGACGTCAACTTCTTCGACGAGCTTCGGATCGGCCTGGCGACCGCAGACGACATTCGCCAGTGGTCCCACGGCGAGGTCAAGAAGCCGGAGACGATCAACTACCGGACTCTCAAGCCGGAAAAGGACGGACTCTTCTGCGAGAAGATCTTCGGCCCGACCCGCGACTGGGAGTGCTACTGCGGTAAGTACAAGCGCGTCCGGTTCAAGGGCATCATCTGTGAGCGCTGCGGCGTCGAGGTGACCCGTGCCAAGGTGCGTCGTGAGCGGATGGGCCATATCGAACTGGCCGCCCCGGTCACGCACATCTGGTACTTCAAGGGCGTGCCCAGCCGTCTCGGCTACCTGCTCGACCTGGCTCCGAAGGATCTCGAAAAGATCATCTACTTCGCGGCCTACATGATCACCAGCGTCGACACCGAGAAGCGCGAGCGGGATCTTCCCACGCTCGAGGCGCACATCTCGGTGGAGCGCCAGCAGATCGAGCAGCGGCGCGACGCGGAGCTCGAGGCACGGCAGCAGAAGCTCGAGGCCGACCTGGCCGAGCTCGAGGCCGCCGGCGCCAAGGCCGACCAGCGCCGCAAGGTACGCGAGAGTGCCGAGCGCGAGATGAAGCAGATCCGCGACCGTGCCCAGCGCGAGCTGGACCGGCTCGACGAGGTCTGGAGCCGCTTCAAGAGCCTCAAGGTCCAGGACCTCGAGGGCGACGAGATGCTGTACCGCGAGATGCGCGACCGCTTCGGGAAGTACTTCCAGGGCGGCATGGGCGCTCGCGCGATCCAGGCTCGCCTGGAGAACTTCGACCTCGAAGCCGAGGCGGAGAAGCTTCGCGAGATCATCCGTACTGGCAAGGGACAGAAGAAGGCCCGGTCGCTCAAGCGGCTCAAGGTCGTCTCCGCGTTCCTCAACACCACCAACACACCGCTCGGGATGGTGCTGGACTGCATCCCGGTCATCCCGCCGGACCTGCGCCCGATGGTGCAGCTCGACGGTGGCCGGTTCGCCACGTCCGACCTGAACGACCTGTACCGCAGGGTCATCAACCGGAACAACCGGCTCAAGCGCCTGCTCGACCTGGGCGCGCCCGAGATCATCGTCAACAACGAGAAGCGGATGCTGCAGGAGGCCGTCGACGCGCTGTTCGACAACGGCCGCCGCGGCCGGCCGGTCACCGGCCCGGGCAACCGCCCGCTCAAGTCGCTGTCGGACATGCTCAAGGGCAAGCAGGGACGGTTCCGGCAGAACCTGCTCGGTAAGCGCGTCGACTACTCCGGCCGTTCGGTCATCGTCGTCGGCCCGCAGCTGAAGCTGCACCAGTGCGGTCTGCCCAAGCAGATGGCGCTGGAGCTGTTCAAGCCGTTCGTGATGAAGCGGCTGGTCGACCTCAACCACGCGCAGAACATCAAGAGTGCCAAGCGCATGGTGGAGCGCGCCCGCGCGGTCGTGTGGGACGTGCTCGAAGAGGTCATCACCGAGCACCCGGTGCTGCTCAACCGGGCACCGACCCTGCACCGTCTCGGCATCCAGGCCTTCGAGCCGCAGCTGGTCGAGGGCAAGGCCATCCAGATCCACCCGCTCGTCTGCACCGCGTTCAACGCGGACTTCGACGGTGACCAGATGGCCGTGCACCTGCCGCTGTCGGCCGAGGCCCAGGCCGAGGCGCGCATCCTGATGCTCTCGACCAACAACATCCTCAAGCCGTCGGACGGCAAGCCCGTCACCATGCCCACCCAGGACATGGTGATCGGCCTCTACTGGCTGACGACCGACAAGGACGAGGCCGAGGGGGCGGGCCGTTCGTTCGGCTCCATCCCCGAGGCGATCATGGCGTACGACCAGGGGAAGCTGGATCTGCAGGCCAAGATCCAGCTCCGGCTCACCGACGTCCCGCCGCCGCGCGGCTGGCAGGCGCCGGAGGGCTACGAGGCCGGTCAGCCGTACCGGCTGGAGACCACCCTCGGCCGGGCGCTGTTCAACGAGACGCTGCCGCCCGACTACCCCTTCGTGAACTACGAGGTGGGCAAGAAGCAGCTCTCGGTGATCGTCAACGAGCTGGCGGAGACGTACCCGAAGGTCACCGTCGCCAACGCGCTCGACGCACTCAAGAGCACCGGTTTCCACTGGGCCACCCGGTCCGGCGTGACGATCTCCATCGAGGACGTCATCGCGCCGCCGAACAAGGCCGAGATCCTGTCGGGGTACGAGAAGCGCGCCGACAAGGTCCAGCGGGAGTACGACCGTGGTCTGATCACCGACGACGAGCGCCGTCAGGAGCTCATCGAGATCTGGAACCACGCGACCGCGGACGTCGCCAAGGACATGGAAGCGGCCTTCCCCAAGACCAACCCGGTCTGGATGATGGTCAACTCCGGTGCCCGTGGTAACCCGCTGCAGATCCGGCAGATCGCCGGTATGCGCGGTCTGGTGTCCAACCCCAAGGGTGAGACCATCCCGCGGCCGATCAAGTCGTCGTTCCGTGAGGGTCTGTCGGTCGTCGAGTACTTCATCTCGACGCACGGCGCCCGGAAGGGTCTGGCCGACACCGCTCTGCGTACCGCCGACTCCGGTTACCTGACGCGTCGTCTGGTCGACGTCGCCCAGGACGTCATCGTCCGTGAAGAGGACTGCGGCACCGACCGCACCATCCCCTTCCGGGTGGCCGACAAGACCGCCGACGGCACGCTGGTCAAGCCGACGACGTCGGAGACGGCCCTGGTCGGCCGGACCATCGCCGAGGACATCGTGGTCGACGGGACGGTCATCTTCCCGGCCGACACCGACCTCAGCGACCCGGTCATCACCAAGCTCGTCGAGGCGGGGGTCGAGGAGGTCAGGACGCGCAGCGCCCTGGTCTGCGAGGCCAAGGTCGGCGTCTGCGCCGCCTGCTACGGCCGTTCGCTGGCCACCGGCAAGCGGGTGGACGTCGGTGAGGCCGTCGGCATCATCGCCGCCCAGTCCATCGGTGAGCCCGGCACCCAGCTGACCATGCGTACGTTCCACACCGGCGGTGTCGCCGGTGCGGACATCACGCACGGTCTGCCGCGTGTCCAGGAGCTGTTCGAGGCGCGCATCCCCAAGGGTGTCGCCCCGATCAGCGAGGTCGCCGGCCGCGTCAAGATCGACGAGACCGAGAAGACGCGCAAGATCATCATTGTGCCGGACGACGGGTCCGAGGAGATCGCCTACCCGGTCTCCATGCGGTCCCGCCTGCTGGTCAAGGACGGTCAGCACGTCGACGTCGGCCAGCAGCTCATCGTGGGTGCGATCAACCCGCACGAGGTGCTGCGGATCCTCGGCCCGCGCGCGGTCCAGCTGCACCTCGTCAGCGAGGTGCAGGAGGTCTACCGCTCGCAGGGTGTGTCGATCCACGACAAGCACATCGAGATCATCGTTCGGCAGATGCTCAAGCGGGTGAACATCCTCGAGGCCGGGGAGACCGACCTGCTGCCGGGCGACCTGATCGAGCGGCCGATCTTCGAGCGGACCAACCGGTCCGTCGTCGCCGAGGGCGGTACCCCGGCTGCCGGTCGTCCGGTGCTCATGGGTATCACCAAGGCGTCGCTGGCCACCGAGTCCTGGCTGTCGGCGGCGTCCTTCCAGGAGACGACCCGGGTGCTCACCGAGGCGGCCATGCACTCCAAGAGCGACTCGCTGCTGGGTCTCAAGGAGAACGTCATCCTCGGAAAGCTCATCCCGGCCGGTACCGGCATGCCGCAGTACCGCAACATCCGGGTCGAGCCGACCGAAGAGGCCAAGGCGGCGGTCTACTCCGTCGGTTCCTACGACGACGGCGCCGAGTACGCCTTCGGCACGGGCTCCGGCGAGGCAGTGCCGCTGGAGGAGTACGACTTCGGTCAGTACAACCGCTAGCGAGGTCGGTCAGGGTGCCGTACGGCACCGCTGACCACCGGGCTCAGCAGCTCAGAGGCCCTTCCCGAGCTTTTCGGGAAGGGCCTCTGGCGTTACCGGGGCCCCGCCGGCGACGGATCACGGGCAAGACGGGATATTCTTCGCCGATCATGGTCCGCGACTACCGAGGTGCGCATGATGTGGGGCCGTCGGCCGTGGTGGGACGGGATCGCGAGGTGCGCGGACGGAACGCACCAGATCTGGACGGGAAACCTGCTCCTGCGGACGCTGATGTCCTGGGAGTTCAGCCTGGCCGCCGCCGGTGGCAGCGACCCGGAAGCCCAGCGCTGGCTGGGCTGGAGGCCTGACCAGCTCATGTCCTCCCACGAGCGGAAACGGTTGCTGGCCAAGCGGGTCCGGCGGGTGGGCACCCTCTGGCTCGAGTCGGCCGATCCCTGCCCCGGCCAGCTGCTCGCCATCGATCCGGCCGGCCGCCGCTACGCGGGTCTGGTCTCGATCGACCTGGAGCGTCTCGAGATGGGCGGCTGGCTGGCGTCCGGCTATCGAGGCCGGGGCCTCGGGACCGAGCTGTTCGCCGGGGGTGCCCGGTTCGCGCACCGGCATCTCGGCCTCCCCGACATCTGGGCCGGTGCCGAGCCGGCCAACAAGGCCAGTAGCCGGGCGCTGGCGTCTGCGGGATTCCGGTTCGTCGAGGGACCCAGGGAGCACCGCCTCTCCGACGGGCGGGTGATACCCGCCGCCTGGTTCCACCACGGTGAGCCCTCAGCCGCCCGGTGCGAGACCGGGACGTCCGGCTGACGGGTCCGGACGAGTCGCGTGCGGGCGGCGGGGTCGGCCCACCCCCACGGTCCTTCGAAGGTCGCCGGTTGCTCCTCCGGGCGAGGGCCGGACGGTGGTCGGTGGGAGCTCTTCGGGGCCGGCTTGCCGAGAGGGGGACGGGCCGCACCGCGGCCGGGCGGCGTCCGGGCGATCGACGGATGAGGTGACCGTGCGGTAACCGGTGGTGACCTGCCGGTGCTCACGGAAGCGCGGTGATTTGCGGTGTGACAAGGTGCACGGCAGGCTGTATGAAGAAAACCCAGCGGGGTGATACCCGCACGCCCGGACGGGGGTCTGGGGTGATGGCACTGAAGGAGCCTGACGATGACCGAGCAGGGCGGCACGCAGGGACCGCAGTGGCCGTTGCCGGATGAGTCCGGGACGGGCGCGCCGGTGAGCGGCCAGAGCGACGAGAACAAGGGCGCCGACGACAACAAGGACGCCGAGGGCGCGAAGATCGACCCGCCTGTCCGGCCGCCGGGTGATCGCACCGTGGTATTCGGCGCACCGCAGCTCGGTGGGTCCGCGCCCGCCGGCGCGCCGGCGCCCAGGTCACCCGAGCCGCCCGCGGAGAGCCCCGCGGCGCCGTACGGCCAGGCGCCGGCGGCACCCGCGTACGGGCAGCCTCCGGTCTCCGCGGCCCCCTACGGGCAGCCCGCGGATCCGTACGCGCAGCCCGCGGCGCCCCAGGACCCTTACGCCCAGCCGCCCGGCGCCCAGGAGCCCTACGGCCGGCCCGCGCAGCCGCAGGCCCCCTACGGCCAGCAGCCGGGCCAGCAGTACGGGCAGCAGCAGTACGGCCAGGCACCGGCCGGCCAGCCCGAGTACGGGCAGCAGCAGTACGGCCAGCAGCCCGGCCAGCAGCAGTACGGCCAGCCTGGGTACGGGCAGCAGCACTACGACACGCAGCCCGGCCAGTCGCCCCAGGAGCCGCAGCAGTACGGCCAGCCCCAGTACGGCCAGCAGCAGTACGGCCAGCAGCCCGGTCAGCAGCCGGGCGGCCAGTACGGTCAGCCCGAGTACGGCCGGCAGCCGGCCCCGCAGGAGCAGCAGCCGTACGGCCGCCAGGCCGAGTCGCCGGGAGCCTACGGACAGCCGCCCGCGCAGCCGCAGGACCTCTACGGTCAGCCGCAGCAGAGCCAGCCCCAGCAGCCCCAGCAGGGCCAGCCGTACGGTGAGCAGCCCGGCTACCCGCAGGAGCCGCAGGCCGGGTACGAGCACGGCCAGGACGCGGGCCGGCAGCCGAGGCACGCCCAGCAGCCGGGCTCCTACGCGCAGCCGGACCAGACCTACGGGCAGCAGTACGGCCAGCCGGAGCAGTACCAGCCGTACGCCCAGCCGGGTGCCCCCGGCCGGACCGAGCAGCCGTACGGGCAGACGGCACCGGACCCGTACGGTCAGCAGCCGGCTCCGGGCTACGGAGGCGGCCAGGAGGGCGCCACGCCGCAGTCGTACGGGCAGCCGTCCTATGACCGCTCGCCGGAGGCCCGGGAGCAGCGCGACCAGCCGTCCCACGAGCAGCAGGCCGCTTCCGGCGGCCCGGCCACCGCGGCGTGGACTCCCGGGGACGAGCAGGCCACCGCGGCCTGGACGCCCACCGACGACATCCAGGTCACGCCGACCAACGACCGCCTGGTGGCGGGGGAGAGCTCCGTCGATCCATGGCAGGCTCCCGCCGCCCCCGAGACGCCGAGAGCGGCTGCGGGCGGCCGGTCGTCGTCCGGTGAGCCCGACCCGGGCCCGGCCACGCCGGTGAACGCTCCGCCGGCCACCGCGCTGGACCGGCCGCTGTCGTCGTTCGGGCTCGACCCGGGCGGCTCCGACGCGGGCGCCACGTCCGGTTCGCGGGCGGAGGACGCCGCCGACGGAGACCGGACCATGATCGTGCCGCCGCCCGCGCAGGGCGGCGGGTTCGGTGCCGCCGCCGACGAACCGCCCGCGTACGGGCAGCAGCCGTCCTACGGTGAGCAGCAGTCCTACGGCGAGCAGCAGCCGTCGTACGGCCAGGGTCAGGCCACGCCGGGGGCTCAGGACGAGGACTCCATGGCGACCCAGGCGTTCCGCGCCTCGACGCCGGCCGCCGACGACGCCACCCGGGCCGATGCCGGCCAGCCGTGGCAGAGCCGGTCGGAGCCCGCCGCGGAGCAGCAGCCCTACGCCCAGGGTGGCTACCCCGCGTACGGCCAGCAGGACGCGACTCAGGGCCACGACCAGCAGCAGCCCTATGGCCGGCCCGAGGGTCAGCAGTACCCCCAGCAGCCCTACGGCCAGCAGCAGGAATACGGCCAGCAGCAGTACGGCCAGGAGCAGCAGTACGGCCAGGACGGCCGGCCGGGCTACGGCCAGCAGTACGGCCAGCAGCAGCAGTACGGCCAGGAGGGCCGGCCGGGCTACGCCCAGGAGGGCCAGCAGGGCTACGGCCAGGAAGGCCAGCAGGGCTACGGCCAGGAGGGCCGGCACGCCGCCGCCCAGCAGGGGTACGGCCAGGAGGGCCAGCAGGCCTACGCGCAGCCCGAAGGCCGGCACCACGGTCAGCAGCAGGGCCAGCAGCAGGGTCAGCAGGGCTACGGCCAGCACGCCTACGGTCAGCAGGGCGATCAGCAGCAGGGCGGCCAGTACCAGGGCGGTCAGCACCAGGGGCAGTACCAAGGTGGTCAGCACCAGGGCCGGCAGGGCGCCGAGGGCTACCCGGGCTACGGCACGGTGGGCGAGTACCACGAGGACTCGGCCAAGTCGGGCTCCAACAAGCTGATGGTCTTCGGCATCGGAGCCGTCATCGTGCTCGTCGTGGTGGCGATCCTGGTGTTCTTCCTGCTCTCCGGCTGAGCCCGGCTCCGGCCCCGGCCGGGCCCATGTCCGCGTGGCCTCTTCCCTAATCGCACCAGGACAGGACAGAATGCCGACGGGAGCATCCCGTCGGCGTTCTGCCGTTATGATGGCCGGGAAGGTCGTCGCGACGGGCACTCCTGCCCTTCGTTTTGACCTTTGACGCAAGGGTTAGGTAGTCTCTCCCTTCGTGCCCGCGGTTCGCGGGTCAGTCTGCGTGCGTGCTGGCACTTGCCGCGCGCCGCAGCTCAACTCCCCGGCTCGATCCGGCCCCTCTTCGTGGGGAGCCGGGCGCATTGCGGAGGGCGCGACACGCCCGACCGCGGGGGTCGGAGAGGTCGGGAAACCGGCAGGTCACAGCTTCGCAAGAGGTCGTGATTGAACAGATAAGACTTACCGGCTCGTACGAGGAAGACGGAGACGCGGTGCCCACGATCCAGCAGCTGGTCCGCAAGGGCCGCCAGGACAAGGTGACCAAGAACAAGACGCCGGCGCTCAAGGGGAGCCCGCAGCGTCGGGGTGTCTGCACGCGGGTCTACACGACGACGCCGAAGAAGCCGAACTCTGCGCTTCGCAAGGTCGCTCGTGTCCGGCTGACGAGCGGGATAGAGGTCACGGCCTACATCCCCGGCGTCGGGCACAACCTGCAGGAGCACTCGATCGTGCTCGTGCGTGGTGGCCGTGTGAAGGACCTCCCGGGTGTTCGATACAAGATCATCCGCGGTTCCCTGGACACCCAGGGCGTCCGGAACCGCAAGCAGGCTCGCAGCCGCTACGGCGCGAAGAAGGAGAAGAGCTGATGCCGCGCAAGGGACCCGCTGGCAAGCGCCCGCTGATCGCCGACCCGGTGTACAACTCGCCGCTGGTCACCGCGCTGATCAACAAGGTGCTCCTCGACGGCAAGCGCTCGATCGCCCAGAGCATCGTGTACGACGCCCTCGAAGGCGCTCGTGAGAAGAGCGGCAACGACCCGGTCGTGACGCTCAAGCGCGCGCTCGACAATGTGAAGCCGACCCTCGAGGTCCGCAGCCGCCGTGTGGGTGGCGCGACCTACCAGGTGCCGGTCGAGGTGCGCCCGGCGCGCAGCACCACCCTCGCGCTGCGGTGGCTGGTGCTGTACTCCCGTGCGCGCCGTGAGAAGACGATGACCGAGCGGCTGATGAACGAGCTGCTCGACGCGAGCAATGGCCTCGGCGCGAGCGTGAAGAAGCGCGAGGACATGCACAAGATGGCCGACTCCAACAAGGCCTTCGCCCACTACCGCTGGTAATCAGCGGCAGACGACGTACGAGACGACGCAAGGAACGCGAGCACAGTGGCTACTCACACCGGTGTGGACCTGTCCAAGGTCCGCAACATCGGGATCATGGCTCACATCGACGCGGGCAAGACCACGACGACCGAGCGCATCCTCTACTACACGGGGATGAGCTACAAGATCGGCGAGGTCCACGACGGAGCTGCGACCACCGACTGGATGGAACAGGAGCAGGAGCGCGGCATCACGATCACGTCTGCCGCGGTGACCTGCAAGTGGCCGGTCGACAAGGTCGAGCACACCATCAACATCATCGACACCCCCGGGCACGTCGACTTCACCGTTGAGGTGGAGCGGTCGCTCCGGGTGCTCGACGGCGCGGTCGCCGTGTTCGACGGCGTCGCCGGTGTCGAGCCGCAGTCCGAGACCGTGTGGCGTCAGGCCGACCGGTACGGCGTGCCGCGGATCTGCTTCGTTAACAAGCTCGACCGGGTCGGCGCTGAGTTCCACCGCTGCGTCGACATGATCGTCAACCGGCTGAGCGCGGTGCCGCTGGTGCTGCAGCTGCCGATCGGCGCCGAGGCGGACTTCAAGGGCGTCATCGACCTGGTCGGCATGAAGGCCCTGGTCTGGAACGCCGAGGCCAAGCTGGGCGAGATGTACGACAGCGTCGACATCCCCGACAGCCACGCCGACGTCGCGCGTGAGTGGCACGACAAGCTGATCGAGACGCTGGCCGAGGCCGACGACGAGATCATGGAGCTGTACCTCGAGGGCAACGAGCCCACCGAGGAGCAGGTGATCCCGGCGATCCGGCGGGCCACTCTCGCGGCCAAGCTCACTCCGGTGCTGTGCGGCACGGCCTTCAAGAACAAGGGCGTGCAGCCGCTGCTCGACGCCATCGTGCGTTACCTCCCCTCGCCGGTCGACGTGGACGCCATCGAGGGCCACAAGATGGGCAACGAGGACGTCGTCATCGCCCGCAAGCCGAGCGAGGACGAGCCCTTCGCCGGTCTGGCATTCAAGATCATGAGCGACCCCCACCTGGGCAAGCTCACCTTCGTCCGGGTCTACTCGGGCGTGCTCGAGACCGGCACGGCGGTGCTCAACAGCGTGCGCGACCGCAAGGAGCGCATCGGCAAGATCTACCGGATGCACGCGAACAAGCGTGAGGAGATCGAGCGCGTGGGCGCCGGCGACATCGTCGCCGTCATGGGCCTCAAGCAGACCACCACCGGTGAGACGCTGTGCGACCCGGGCAACCCGGTGATCCTGGAGTCCATGACCTTCCCCGCGCCGGTCATCCACGTCGCGATCGAGCCGAAGACCAAGGTCGACCAGCAGAAGCTGGGCACCGCGATCCAGCGGCTCGCCGAGGAGGACCCGTCCTTCCAGGTCCGTACGGACGAGGAGACCGGGCAGACCATCATCGCGGGCATGGGCGAGCTCCACCTGGAGATCCTCGTCGACCGGATGAAGCGCGAGTTCAAGGTCGACGCCAACGTCGGCCGTCCGCAGGTGGCGTACCGCGAGACCATCCGCCGCACGGTGGACAAGCTCGAGTACACCCACAAGAAGCAGACGGGTGGCTCCGGCCAGTTCGGCCGGGTCATCATCAAGCTCGAGCCCCTCGGCGGCGGCAGCGACGCCTACGAGTTCGAGAACAAGGTGACCGGTGGCCGTATCCCGCGGGAGTACATCCCGTCCGTGGACGCGGGCTGCCAGGACGCCGCCGAGTTCGGGGTCCTCGCGGGCTACCCGATGGTCGGCATCAAGGTCACTCTGCTGGACGGCGCCTACCACGAGGTCGACTCCTCGGAAATGGCGTTCAAGGTGGCCGGCTCCATGGCGTTCAAGGAAGCGGCCCGCAAGGCCGACCCGGCGCTGCTGGAGCCCATGATGGCGGTGGAGGTCACCACGCCCGAGGACAACATGGGGGATGTGATCGGCGACCTCAACAGCCGCCGGGGCCAGATCCAGGCCATGGACGAAGTGCACGGCGCACGGGTCGTCAAGGCCATCGTTCCCCTCTCCGAGATGTTCGGCTACGTGGGTGATCTGCGCAGCAAGACCCAGGGCCGGGCTGTTTTCACCATGCAGTTCGACTCCTACGCGGAGGTTCCCGGGAACGTCGCGCAGGAGATCATCGCGAAGGCGCGGGGCGAATAAGCGCTGCTGCCGCAGACCAGCCAGACAAATAGCCAGAACCATCAAAGACGAACGTCGCAGGGCGTCAGATTCTCAAGGAGACACCAGTGGGCAAGGCCAAGTTCGAGCGGACGAAGCCGCACGTAAACATCGGCACCATTGGGCACATTGACCACGGTAAGACCACCCTTACCGCAGCGATCACCAAGGTGCTCCACGACCGGTACCCGAACCTCAACGCCGCCTCCGCCTTCGAGGACATCGACAAGGCGCCGGAGGAGCGCGAGCGCGGTATCACCATCTCGATCGCGCACGTCGAGTACCAGACCGAGAAGCGTCACTACGCGCACGTGGACTGCCCCGGTCACGCGGACTACATCAAGAACATGATCACGGGTGCCGCGCAGATGGACGGCGCGATCCTGGTCGTGGCCGCGACCGACGGCCCGATGCCGCAGACCAAGGAGCACGTGCTCCTGGCCCGCCAGGTCGGTGTTCCCTACATCGTCGTGGCGCTCAACAAGGCCGACATGGTCGACGACGAGGAGATCCTCGAGCTCGTCGAGCTGGAGGTCCGTGAGCTGCTGTCGGAGTACGAGTTCCCGGGCGACGACCTGCCGGTCGTGCGCGTCTCGGCGCTGAAGGCCCTCGAGGGCGACGCCGAGTGGGGCGAGAAGATCATCGAGCTCATGACCGCCGTGGACGAGAACGTCCCCGAGCCGGTTCGTGACACCGAGAAGCCCTTCCTGATGCCGATCGAGGACGTTTTCTCGATCACCGGTCGTGGCACCGTCGTCACCGGCCGGATCGAGCGCGGTGTCGTGAACGTCAACGAGACCGTCGACATCATCGGCATCAAGGAGAAGGCCACCACGACGACCGTCACCGGCGTCGAGATGTTCCGCAAGCTGCTCGACCAGGGCATGGCCGGCGACAACGTCGGTCTGCTGCTGCGCGGCATCAAGCGTGAGGACGTCGAGCGCGGCCAGTGCATCATCAAGCCGGGCACCAACACCCCGCACACCGAGTTCGAGGCGCAGGTCTACATCCTGTCCAAGGACGAGGGCGGCCGCCACACGCCGTTCTTCAACAACTACCGCCCGCAGTTCTACTTCCGCACCACGGACGTGACCGGCGTCGTGCACCTCCCCGAGGGCACGGAGATGGTCATGCCGGGCGACAACACCGAGATGCGCGTCGAGCTCATCCAGCCCATCGCCATGGAAGAGGGCCTGAAGTTCGCGATCCGGGAGGGTGGCCGCACCGTCGGCGCCGGCCGGGTCATCAAGATCCTCAAGTAGTAACAGCAGCAACCGGTCGTCGTCACGGACCCGCGGGGGGCATGCCCCCACCGTCCTCAGGGGCGGACGGGGCCAAGGCCCCCCGCGGGTCCGCGGCACGATCTCCGAAGTAACCAGCGGCACTACCAGTAAAGGACACCGAGGCCACCATGGCGGGACAGAAGATCCGCATCCGGCTCAAGGCCTACGACCACGAGGTCATTGACTCCTCGGCGAAGAAGATCGTCGAGACGGTGACGCGGACGGGCGCCAAGGTCGCGGGCCCGGTGCCGCTGCCGACCGAGAAGAACGTGTACTGCGTCATCCGCTCGCCGCACAAGTACAAGGACTCGCGCGAGCACTTCGAGATGCGCACGCACAAGCGGCTGATCGACATCATCGATCCGACGCCCAAGACGGTCGACTCGCTCATGCGGCTCGACCTTCCGGCCGGCGTCGACATCGAGATCAAGCTCTAAGGACGCGCCAGAGATGAGTAACAACAGGAAGGGCGTCCTGGGCGAGAAGCTCGGAATGACCCAGGTCTTCGACGATGAGGGCCGGATGGTTCCGGTGACCGTCGTCCAGGCCGGGCCGTGTGTCGTCACCAAGGTCCGTACCGCCGAGTCCGACGGCTACCAGGCCGTCCAGCTCGGTTATGGGCAGATCGACCCGCGCAAGGTGAACAAGCCGCGCACGGGTCACTTCGAGAAGGCGGGCGTGACCCCACGCCGCTACCTCGTCGAACTGCGGACCGACGACGCCTCCGAGTACGACCTCGGCCAGGAGATCACCGTTGAGGTCTTCGAGGCCGGCGCCAGGATCGACGTCACAGGCACCAGCAAGGGCAAGGGCACCGCGGGTGTCATGAAGCGCCACGGGTTCAAGGGCCTCGGCGCTTCGCACGGCACGCAGCGCAAGCACCGTTCGCCCGGCTCCATCGGCGGTTGCGCGACCCCGGGTCGCGTCTTCAAGGGCATGCGCATGGCCGGGCGGCACGGCAACGCCCGCACGACCGTCCAGAACCTGACCGTCCACGCCATCGACGCGGAGAAGGGCCTGCTGCTCATCAAGGGCGCTATCCCCGGTCCGAACGGCGGCCTGGTTCTGGTCCGTACCTCGGTGAAGGGAGCGGGCAAGTGACCAGCAAGCTGGACATCGAGCTGGCCCCCGGGATCTTCGACCAGAAGGTCAACATTCCGTTGATCCACCAGGTCGTCGTCGCGCAGCTGGCCGCGGCCCGTCAGGGCACGCACAAGGCCAAGACCCGCGGCGAGGTCTCCGGTGGCGGCAGGAAGCCGTACCGGCAGAAGGGCACCGGCCGGGCGCGCCAGGGCTCCACGCGAGCCCCGCAGTTCGCCGGCGGTGGCGTCGTCCACGGCCCGCAGCCGCGTGACTACAGCCAGCGGACGCCCAAGAAGATGAAGGCGGCCGCGCTGCGCGGTGCGCTCTCGGACCGGGCTTCGCACGGCCGCGTGCACGTGGTCAGCGCTCTGCTCGAGGGCGACGCGCCCAAGACCAAGGACGCTCTGACCGCTCTGCGTTCGGTGATCGAGGCCAACCGTGTGCTCCTGGTCCTGGACCGGGAGGACGAGGTGACCTGGAAGAGCCTGCGCAACGAGCCGAGCGTGCATGTGATCATGTCCGACCAGCTCAACACCTACGACGTCCTCGTCAACGACGAGGTCGTCTTCACCGAGAAGGCGTACGAGGACTTCCTCGCCCACGCGACGAAGACGAAGCAGGGGAGCGACAAGTGAACAAGATCGCTGACCCCCGGGACATCCTCCTCGCGCCGGTCGTCTCGGAGAAGAGCTACGGACTGCTGGACGAGAACAAGTACACGTTCCTCGTGGCACTGCACGCCAACAAGACCCAGATCAAGCAGGCGGTCGAGTCGGTGTTCGGGGTCAAGGTCGTGAGCGTGAACACGATCAACCGGCCTGGCAAGCGCAAGCGGACCAAGTACGGCTATGGAAAGCGTCCGGACACCCGGCGCGCCATCGTCAGCCTGGCCGAGGGCGAGCGCATCGACATCTTCGGCGGCCCGGCCGCCTAGGCCGGCAGCACCGAGGTAGATAAGGGATGAACGAATAAGATGGGCATCCGTAAGTACAAGCCGACGACCCCGGGTCGTCGAGGCTCGAGCGTGGCCGACTTCGTCGAAGTCACCCGCCGCGAGCCCGAGAAGTCGCTGCTGCGGCCGCTCCCGAAGAAGGGCGGCCGGAACGCGCACGGCCGGATCACCACCCGTCACCAGGGTGGCGGTCACAAGCGCGCGTACCGAGTGATCGACTTCCGGCGCCATGACAAGGACGGCGTGCCGGCGAAGGTCGCGCACATCGAGTACGACCCGAACCGCACCGCTCGCATCGCGCTGCTGCACTACGCCGACGGGGAGAAGCGCTACATCCTCTGCCCGTCCGGCCTCAAGCAGGGCGACCGGGTCGAGAACGGCGTGGGCTCGGACATCAAGCCCGGCAACTGCCTGCCGCTGCGCAACATCCCGACGGGTACGGTCGTGCACGCCATCGAGCTGAAGCCTGGTGGCGGCGCGAAGCTGGCCCGCTCGGCGGGCTCCGGCTGCCAGCTGCTGGCCAAGGAGGGCAAGTACGTCACCCTCCGGATGCCCTCGGGCGAGATGCGCCTGGTCGACGCGCGCTGCCGCGCCACCATCGGCGAGGTCGGCAACGCCGAGCAGTCGAACATCAACTGGGGCAAGGCCGGCCGGATGCGGTGGAAGGGCAAGCGCCCGACCGTCCGCGGAGTCGCCATGAACCCGATCGACCACCCGCACGGTGGTGGTGAGGGCAAGACGTCCGGCGGACGCCACCCGGTCAGCCCGTGGGGCCAGAAGGAAGGCCGCACGCGCCAGGCCAACAAGGCCAGCGACCGGCTCATCATCCGTCGGCGCAGCAAGAAGAAGCGGTAGGAGTCGCCTGTCATGCCACGTAGCCTTAAGAAGGGCCCGTTCGTGGACGACCACCTCATGAAGAAGGTGGATGTCCAAAACGACAAGGGCACCAAGTCCGTCATCAAGACGTGGTCGCGGCGCTCCATGATCGTGCCGGAGATGATCGGTCACACGATCGCCGTGCACGACGGCCGCAAGCACGTCCCGGTGTTCATCAACGACGCCATGGTCGGGCACAAGCTCGGGGAGTTCGCCCCGACCCGTACGTACCGGGGTCACGTCAAGGAAGACCGCCGCAGCCGCCGAGGCTGAGCGCGCACCGTAGGAGAGAGGGAACAGCGATGGAAGCCAGGGCCCAGGCGCGATTCATTCGCGTCACGCCCAGGAAGGCCCGCCGCGTGGTGGACCTCATCCGTGGCATGTCGGCCACGGAGGCTCAGGCGGTGCTGCGTTTCGCCCCCCAGGCCGCGAGCGAGCCGGTCGGCAAGGTGCTCGACAGCGCCATCGCCAACGCCGGGCACAACTTCAAGCTCGACACCGACACGCTCGTCGTGAGCCGTGCCTGGGTCGACGAGGGCCCGACGCTGAAGCGGTTCCGGCCGCGCGCACAGGGCCGGGCATACCGCATCAACAAGCGCACCAGCCACATCACCGTGATCGTGGAGCCGAAGCCGGACAAGGCCTCGGCCGGCGCCGGACGAGCGTCTGAGCGTGCCTCGGGCACGAGTAAGGCGAGGAGGACCCGATAATGGGCCAAAAGATCAACCCATACGGGTTCCGTCTGGGCATCACCACGGACTTCAAGAGCCGCTGGTACGCCGACAAGCTCTACAAGGAGTACGTCAAGGAAGACGTCGCGATCCGGCGCATGCTCCAGAAGGGCATGGACCGGGCGGGCATCTCCAAGGTCGAGATCGAGCGCACCCGTGACCGGGTCCGCGTGGACATCCACACGGCCCGTCCCGGCATCGTCATCGGCCGGCGCGGTGCGGAGGCCGACCGGATCCGTGGCGACCTCGAGAAGCTGACCGGCAAGCAGGTCCAGCTGAACATCCTCGAGGTCAAGAACCCGGAGATCGACGCGCAGCTCGTCGCCCAGGGCGTGGCCGAGCAGCTGTCCAGCCGCGTCGCGTTCCGCCGTGCCATGCGCAAGGCGATCCAGAGCGCGATGAAGAGCGGTGCCAAGGGCATCAAGGTCCAGTGCGGTGGCCGGCTGGGTGGGGCGGAGATGTCCCGTTCGGAGTTCTACCGCGAGGGCCAGGTCCCGCTGCACACGCTGCGCGCCGACATCGACTACGGCTTCTACGAGGCGCGTACGACCTTCGGCCGCATCGGCGTCAAGGTGTGGATCTACAAGGGCATCGCCCCGGCGACCCGGGCGGAGCGCGAGGCCAAGGCCGCCGCGCAGCGCGCGGGTGCCGGATCCGGCGGCGGTGGCGGCGCGGACCGTCGTGGCGGTGGCCGCGGTGGTGACCGTCCGCAGCGTCGTGGCGGTGCCGGCGGCGCCCGTGGCGGTGGCCGCGGTGGCGACCGCGGTGCCGCGCCCAAGCAGAGTCCCGAGTCTCCGGCGTCCGACGTGACCGCTTCGGCGACCGCCCCGACTGGTGAGGGGAGCTGAGTGACCAATGCTGATCCCTCGCAAGGTCAAGCACCGTAAGCAGCACCACCCCCGCCGTCGTGGCATGGCCAAGGGTGGCACCAAGGTAACATTCGGTGAGTTCGGCATTCAGGCCGTCGAGCCCGCCTATGTCACCAACCGGCAGATCGAAGCCGCTCGTATCGCGATGACCCGGCACATCAAGCGTGGCGGAAAGGTCTGGATCAACATCTTCCCGGACCGTCCGCTCACCAAGAAGCCGGCCGAGACCCGCATGGGTTCCGGTAAGGGTTCGCCCGAGTGGTGGATCGCCAACGTCAAGCCCGGCCGGGTCATGTTCGAGCTGGCCGGAGTTCCGGAGCCGCTGGCTCGCGAGGCCATGCGCCGCGCGATGCACAAGCTTCCCATGAAGTGCAAGTTCGTGAAGCGTGAGGTGGGTGAGTAATGGCCAAGGCTCTTACCGCCGACGACCTGCGGACGCAGCCCGAGGAAGAGCTGGTCTCCAAGCTGAAGGAAGCCAAGGAGGAGCTGTTCAACCTCCGCTTCCAGGGCGCGACCGGTCAGCTCGAAAGCCACGGGCGGCTCCGGGCCGTGAAGCGCGAGATCGCCCGCATCTACACCGTGATGCGGGAGCGGGAGCTCGGCATCGTCACGGTCGCCGAGGAGCCCGTGGAGGACAAGAACGATGACTGAGCAGCAGACGCACGTGCGTGGCAACCGCAAGGTCCGCGAGGGCCTCGTCGTCAGCGACAAGATGGACAAGACCGTCGTCGTCGCCGTCGAGGACCGCGTGAAGCACGCGCTGTACGGCAAGATCATTCGTCGTACGACGAAGTACAAGGCACACGACGAGGCCAATGAATGTGGCATCGGCGACCGGGTCCGCCTGATGGAGACCCGTCCGCTGTCGGCCACCAAGCGCTGGCGCGTCATCGAGGTGCTCGAGAAGGCCAAGTAAGAGGAACTGCGGGGGGCGACGCCCCCCGCACTCCCCCCTGACCGGGGGCTGAGACCACCCAGCAGGGGCAAATCCGCCAGGCTCGCAAGAGAACCGGTGTGACACACAGGAGTTGGACGTGATTCAGCAGGAGTCGCGACTCAGGGTCGCCGACAACACGGGTGCCAAGGAGATTCTTTGCATCCGTGTGCTCGGCGGTTCGGGTCGGCGCTACGCGGGAATCGGCGACATCATCGTCGGGACGGTGAAGGACGCCCTTCCCGGTGCCGGCGTCAAAAAGGGTGACGTCGTGAAGGCGGTCGTGGTGCGGACCCGCAAGGAGCGCCGGCGCGCCGACGGCTCCTACATCCGCTTCGACGAGAACGCGGCTGTGCTCATCAAGGACGGCGGGGACCCGCGCGGCACGCGCATCTTCGGCCCGGTGGGCCGGGAGCTTCGGGAGAAGAAGTTCATGCGCATCATCTCGCTTGCGCCGGAGGTGCTGTGATGAAGATCAAAAAGGGTGACGAAGTGATCGTCATCGCAGGCAAGGACAAGGGCGCCTCGGGCAAGGTCATCTCTGTTGACCGGGTCCGCCAGCGGGTCACCGTCGAGGGCTGCAACCTGGTGAAGAAGAACACCAAGGCCGATGCCCAGGGCAAGGGCGGCGGGGTCATCACCGTGGAAGCGCCGCTGCACGTGAGCAACGTGCAGATCTCCGTGGACGGCAAGCCGACCAGGGTCGGCTACCTGATCAAGGACGACGGCACGAAGGTCCGTGTTTCGCGCCGCACCGGCAAGGAAATCTGATGACCGAGACCACCACCGAGGCGCAGCCTCAGGAGATCCCGCAGCCGCGGCTCAAGCTCCGCTACCGCGAAGAGATCGCGAAGGCGATGCAGGAGCAGTTCGGCTACGCCAACGTCATGCAGATTCCCGGGCTGACCAAGATCGTGGTCAACATGGGTGTCGGTGAGGCGGCGCGGGACGCCAAGCTCATCGAGGGCGCGGTGCGCGACCTCACCCTGATCACCGGTCAGAAGCCGGCCGTGAACCGGGCCAAGAAGTCCATCGCGCAGTTCAAGCTCCGCGAGGGCATGCCGATCGGCGCGCACGTCACGCTGCGCGGCGACCGCATGTGGGAGTTCCTGGACCGGCTGCTGTCGCTGGCACTGCCCCGGATCCGTGACTTCCGCGGCCTGTCGCCCAAGCAGTTCGACGGCCACGGTAACTACACCTTCGGCCTGACCGAGCAGGTGATGTTCCACGAGATCGACCCCGACAAGACGGATCGTCAGCGGGGCATGGACATCACCGTGGTCACGACCGCGAAGACGAACGACGAGGGCCGGGCGCTGCTGAAGCTCCTGGGCTTCCCCTTCAAGGAAGCCTGATGGCTTCGTGGCAGTTGTCGCTTGCGGCGACTGACGATCGCAACAAGGAGAACTGATGGCGAAGAAGGCATTGATCGCCAAGGCGGGCCGGAAGTCGAAGTTCGGCGTGCGCGCGTACACTCGGTGCTCGCGTTGTGGCCGCCCGCGCGCGGTCTACCGGAAGTTCGGCCTGTGCCGGATCTGCTTCCGGGAGATGGCGCACCGCGGCGAGCTGCCCGGTATCACCAAGTCGAGCTGGTAGCCGACCTCCCGCCTGATCGCGCGACTCGCGTGATCGCGGTGGGGAAGGCCAGGGAAATAACCACCGGGTGCCTGACGAAGGCGCCCATGACCGCGCCAAAGGTCCGTACGGAAACCGTGGCGAGGGAGGGCCTGTAGGCCATGACGATGACCGACCCGATCGCAGACATGCTGACCCGTCTGCGTAACGCGAACTCGGCGTACCACGACACCGTGGGCATGCCGTATTCGAAGATCAAGGCACACATCGCCGAGATCCTCCAGCAGGAGGGGTACATCTCCGCCTGGCATGTGGAGGACGCGGAGGTCGGCAAGAAGCTCGTCGTCGACCTGAAGTTCGGGCCGACGCGTGAGCGTTCGATCGCCGGAATCAAGCGCGTGTCGAAGCCCGGTCTCCGGGTGTACGCGAAGAAGGACAACCTGCCGAAGGTCCTGGGCGGACTGGGCGTCGCGATCATTTCGACGTCCTCCGGGCTCATGACCGACAAGCAGGCCGGCAAGAGAGGCGTAGGTGGGGAAGTCCTCGCCTACGTCTGGTAGAGGGGAGGGACCACAGAATGTCGCGCATTGGACGTCTGCCCATCTCCGTGCCCGGTGGTGTGGACATCAAGATCGAGGGCCAGGCCGTCACGGTCAAGGGTCCCAAGGGCGAGCTCTCGCACACGATCGCCGAGCCGATCGTCGCCGAGCTCAAGGACGGCACCGTCACGGTGACCCGTCCCAACGACGAGAACACCAACCGGGCTCTGCACGGCCTGACCCGGACGCTGATCCACAACATGGTCGTCGGCGTGACCCAGGGTTACAGCAAGACGCTGGAGATCGTCGGCGTCGGCTACCGGGTCACCGCCAAGGGCAAGGACCTCGAGTTCGCGCTCGGCTACAGCCACCCGGTGCCCGTCCAGGCGCCGGAGGGCATCACCTTCACCGTCGAGCGGCCCACGGTCTTCAAGGTCGAGGGCATCGACAAGCAGAAGGTCGGCGAGGTCGCCGCCAACATCCGCAAGCTCCGTAAGCCCGACCCGTACAAGGGCAAGGGCGTGCGGTACCAAGGCGAGCAGATCCGCCGCAAGGTCGGAAAGGCTGGTAAGTAGTCATGGCTGGCACCAAGACCCTGGCCCGCAAGGCCACGTCGGCGCGGACCCTTTCGAGGACCCGCCGGCACCTTCGGGTCCGCAAGAAGGTCGTCGGCACCGCCGTGCGGCCGCGGCTGGTCGTGACTCGTTCGGCCAAGCACGTTTTCGCTCAGATCATCGACGACACGGTCGGCCACACCCTCGCGTACGCGTCGACCCTCGAAGCAGACCTGCGCGCCGAGTCCGGCGACAAGACGGCCAAGGCCAAGAAGGTCGGCGCACTGCTGGCCGACCGGGCCAAGGCGGCCGGCGTCAACTCGGTCGTGTTCGATCGCGCCGGCAACAAGTACCACGGTCGCATCGCCGCGCTGGCCGACAGCGCGCGCGAGGGAGGTCTGGACTTCTGATGACCTCCACGCAGCCTGGCAAGGCGCGTCTGCGACACGACGCAAATGAGAAGAGGAACCACTGATGGCAGCTCCACGTCGAGGCGGCGGCCAGGGCGGCGAGCGGCGCGACGGTAAGCGCGACGACCGCCGCGGTGGCGCCGACAAGGGCACGTCGTACATCGAGCGGGTCGTCGCGATCAACCGTGTCGCGAAGGTCGTCAAGGGCGGCCGGCGCTTCAGCTTCACCGCGCTGGTCATCGTCGGCGACGGCAACGGCACGGTCGGTGTCGGCTACGGCAAGGCCAAGGAAGTGCCCGCGGCGATCGCCAAGGGCGTCGAAGAGGCCAAGAAGCACTTCTTCAAGGTGCCGCGCATCCAGGGCACCATCCCGCACACCTCCCAGGGTGAGGAGGCGGCGGGCGTGGTCCTGCTCAAGCCTGCCAGCCCCGGTACCGGTGTGATCGCGGGTGGCCCGGTGCGCGCCGTCCTGGAGTGCGCGGGCATTCATGACGTGCTGTCGAAGTCCCTGGGGTCGTCGAACGCGATCAACATCGTGCACGCGACCGTGGCGGCGCTCAAGCAGCTGAGCCGGCCCGAGGAGATCGCGGCCAAGCGCGGCCTGCCGATCGAGGACGTCGCTCCCGCGGCCATGCTGCGGGCGCGTGCCGCCGGCTCGGAGCCCAGGGCGGAGGCCACGGCATGAGCCAACTGAAGATCACCCAGATCAAGGGCAAGATCACTGAGAAGCAGAACCAGCGTGACACGCTGCGTACGCTGGGCCTGCGCCGCATCGGCCAGTCGGTCGTCCGTGAGGACCGGCCCGAGGTACGCGGCATGATCCGGACGGTGGCGCATCTGGTCACCGTCGAGGAGGTGGACTGAGATGGCGGCACCTCTGAAGCTGCACCACCTGCGCCCGGCGCCCGGGGCCAACAAGGCCAAGGTGCGCAAGGGCCGCGGTGAGGCTTCGAAGGGCAAGACGGCGGGTCGCGGCACCAAGGGCACCAAGGCCCGCGGTAGCGTCCCGGCCGGGTTCGAGGGTGGCCAGATGCCGCTCATCCGGCGGGTTCCGAAGCAGCGAGGCTTCACCAACCCGTTCCGGGTCGAGTACCAGGTCGTGAACCTGGGCAGGCTGGCCGAGCTCTACCCGGAGGGCGGCGAGGTCACCGTCGAGGGCCTGGTGGCGAAGGGCGCGGTGCGTCCCAACCAGCCGGTCAAGATCCTCGGCAACGGTGAGATCTCGGTGGCGGTTCAGGTGAAGGTCAATCGCTTCTCCTCATCCGCCAAAGAGAAGATCGTCGCTGTCGGCGGATCCGCCGACGAGCTGTAGATGAGGGAGCGGGGGGTCGGCCTTCGCTGGACTCCGGTCGGCAAGACCGTGGGTTCGGCTTGGGGCTTGCCCCCCGCTGGTGCTGTTAGAGTTCGACGGGCGGTGGCCGAATTTCCGGCTCCGCCCACCATCTACCCGGGGCCGCCGGCGGCCGTAGGTCGGGAATTCGCGCAGGAGGAATGGTGCTGACCGCGTTCATTCGGGCTTTCCGTACGCCCGACCTGCGCAAGAAGCTGCTGTTCACGCTCTTCATCATCGCGGTGTTCCGCCTCGGCGCGCAGTTGCCGACGCCGGGCGTGGACATCTCAGCGGTGAAGACGTGTATCGACGGTGCGAGCAAGGGCAACCAGGCGGGCGTCTACGGCCTGGTCAACTTGTTCAGCGGCGGTGCGTTGCTCAAGCTCTCGATCTTCGCGCTCGGCATCATGCCGTACATCACCGCGAGCATCATCCTGCAGCTGCTCACCGTGGTGATCCCACGCCTGGAGACCTTGAAGAAGGAAGGCCAGGCGGGCACCACCAAGATCACACAGTACACACGGTATCTGACCATCGGCCTGGCGATCCTGCAGTCGACCGGCATCGTCGCGATGGCGAGCACCGGCAACCTGTTCCCCCAGTGCCAGCAGCAGATCCTGCACGACAACAAGGTCTTCACGATCGCCACCATGGTGGTCTGCATGACCGCCGGCACCGCTGTGATCATGTGGCTCGGTGAGCTCGTCACCGACAAGGGCATCGGCAACGGCATGTCGATCCTGATCTTCACCCAGGTCGTCGCGGTCTTCCCGGCCGAGTTCTGGGGCATCTACAAGAGCAAGGGCGGCTTCACCTTCGCCATGGTGCTCATCGTGGGCATCGCGATCGTGGCCGGGGTGGTCTTCGTCGAGCAGGCGCAGCGCCGGATCCCTGTGCAGTACGCCAAGCGCATGGTCGGCCGCCGCATGTACGGCGGGACCTCGACCTACATCCCGCTGAAGGTGAACCAGGCCGGCATCATCCCGGTGATCTTCGCCTCGTCGCTGATGTACCTGCCCGCGCTGGCCGCGCAGCTGTGGTCGGACAACAAGTTCCTGGCCAACACGGTCGCCCCGTACCTCAAGCAGGACAATCCCTGGCACATGGGCGCGTACTTCTTGCTCATCGTGTTCTTCACGTACTTCTACGTCGCGATCACCTTCAACCCCACTGAAGTGGCCGACAACATGAAGAAGTATGGTGGCTTCATCCCAGGTATCCGTCCGGGCAGGCCGACCGCCGAATACCTCGACTACGTGCTCACCCGGATCACCACCCCCGGTGCGCTCTACCTGGGTCTGATCGCGCTCATACCGATGATCGCCTTTGCGTTGATGGGGGCGACCGAGAACTTCCCGTTCGGCGGTACGAGCATTCTGATCGTCGTCGGCGTGGGGCTGGATACCGTGAAGCAGATCGAGAGCCAACTTCAGCAACGCAACTACGAAGGTTTCCTGCGGTAGTGCGTATCGTGCTCGTGGGTCCCCCCGGAGCGGGCAAGGGGACGCAGGCCCAATTCATCGCATCTCACCTGTCCATCCCGAAGATCTCGACAGGTGACATCTTCCGCGCCAATGTCAGCGGCGGCACCGATCTCGGTCTGCTCGCCAAGCAGTACATGGACCGCGGTGACCTGGTTCCCGACGAGGTGACCATCGCGATGGTGCAGGACCGGCTCGCCGAGGACGACGCCCAGGAGGGCTTCCTGCTCGACGGGTTCCCACGAAACGTCCCACAGGCGGAGACGCTCAAAGAGATCCTCGCCAAATGGGACGAAAAGCTCGATCTCGTGCTCGAACTGGTGGTCGATGAGGACGAGGTCGTACGCCGCCTCTCCGGCCGCCGTACCTGCGCGCAGTGCGGGCGGATCTCGCACGTGCTCTTCGACGAGAAGCGCGACGACAAGTGCGACCACTGCGGTGGGCAGCTCTTCCAGCGTGACGACGACCAGGAGGAGACCGTCCGGCATCGGCTGGAGGTCTACCAGGAACAGACCGCCCCGCTGGTGTCGTTCTATGCCGATGAGGGCATTCTGGTAGGCCTGGACGCCACCGGTCCGGTGGACGAGGTCACAGAGCGGGCGCTGGCCACGCTGCGCCCGTTCAACTCCTGATCTGATCCTGATCGGATCGGGGGCACCGGCCGGCCCTCCGGGCCGATGCCGATGATCGGTCCGTGGGTCGCCGTCCGGCGTGAGCGCCCGGGGCACATGGGCAACAGAGCAGGAGCAACACGTGTGGAAGAGGCGTAGGCCGTTGATTCAGGTCAAGAGTCCGGACCAGATCGAGCTCATGCGGGCCGCCGGACTCGTGGTCGGGCGCACCCTGGAGCGGCTCCGCGAGGCCGTCAAGCCCGGCGTGACCACCGCCGACCTGGACCAGCTCGCCGAGGAGTCCATCCGGGACCAGGGCGGGATCCCGTCGTTCCGGGGCGTCCCGGGGCCGCTGACCCCCTTTCCCGCGGTCATCTGCGCCTCGGTGAACGAGGAGATCGTGCACGGCATCCCCAGCGTGCAGCGGGTGCTGAACGAGGGCGACATCATCTCCATCGACTGCGGTGCCATCGTCGACGGCTGGCACGGGGACGCGGCGATCACGGTGCCGGTGGGGGAGATCACCCCGGAACTGCAGACGCTGCTGGACGTCACCGAGGAGTCCCTGTGGCGCGGCCTGGCGGCCGGACAGGCCGGGGCCCGGCTCACCGACATCAGCCACGCGATCGAGACCTACATCCACAGCCAGGGCCGGTACGGCATCGTCGAGGGCTACGGCGGGCACGGCATCGGCACGGAGATGCACATGGAGCCGCTGGTTCCCAACCACGGGGCCCCCGGCTACGGGCCCGAGCTGATCCCCGGGGTGTGCCTGGCGATCGAGCCGATGGTCAACCTGGGCGCCAAGGGCACCGACGAGCTGGGCGACGGCTGGACCGTGGTCACCTCGGACGGGCGGCAGTCCGCGCACTTCGAGCATTCCTTCGCGGTGACCGAGGACGGCCCGTGGGTGCTGACCGCACTGGACGGCGGCAGAGAACGGATCGCGGAACTCCGCAGCGCGTAGGCTCGTCCTAAGGGTGAAGCCTGGTTGGAGGGACCCCGATGGCGTTGAACCCCGACATACGAGCGTCCGATGCCGACCGGGACCGGGTGGCAGCGGCGCTGCGTGAGCATTCCGTCGAAGGCCGCATCACGCTGGACGAGCTCAACGAGCGGCTGGAGGCCACCTACAGCGCCAAGACGCTCGGTGAGCTGCAGGCCGTGACCTCCGATCTGCCCGAGCACGACGCCTACCAGCTGCCGATCCCGGCGACGCAGCGCTCCCGCTCGGCGCCCGCCAACCGGCATCCGCACGACGTCTACCAGAAGGGCGTACGGGCCGCCTGGGCCTCGTGGGCCTCGGTCAACCTCGTCTGCTTCGTCATCTGGCTGTTGACCACCATCGGCACCGTGGCGGGCGGCCACGGGATGCAGTACCCCTGGTTCGTCTGGGTGGCCGGCCCGTGGGCGGCGGTGATCCTGGCCGGCCAGATCTTCGGCCCCAAGCCGCGCAGGTGACGCCCGCGGGATGCCCGGTACGGCGTCCGGTGGCGGTGCGTCAGGCGGTGGCGGGTCAGGCGGTGGCGCGGACGGCGGTGCTGAGGGCGGCCACGACGGTGCGGGGATCCGGCGCCACGTCGGGGATGACCTCTCGCAGGGCGAGCCAGCCGTTGATCGCGCGGGCGGTGGGGCCGGCCTCCTGGATCTGCGGGTCGTCGATGCCGTACCACTGCGCCACCTGGGACCATCGCCACAGCCGGTGCCGCGGCGTGGAGGTCTCGGAGGCGGGGAAGTGACCCGGGCCGCGCGCTCCCTTGATCGACAGGCGGACGGACTCGATGGTGCGCCCGACCCGCTCGGCGATCTCACGCATGGACAGCAGGGGATCGGCCTCCACCCGCAGCACCGTGAGGCCGGGCGCGCTGGCCTCGAGGTGCCCGACCACCTCCAGGACCGCCGCGGCCAGGGAGTGCGCCTCCCAGGAGCAGCCGGCCTGGCCGGGATGGTCCGCCGACTGGGCGTCACGGACGAAGCCGACCGTCACCTCACCGCGGGTACGCTGGAAGAGCTGATCGAGCTCGGGTTCGAAGAACGGTCGGCTGAGGACCAGCTCGAAGCCGTAGACCGGCATCTCGCCCTCCCTCCGGGTTCCTGCGACACCCCCTGAGAAAACCTTACTGTTGGAAACGTACAACCAGTCTGTGGCTTGGAAAACCGGCAGGTACGGCAACCGGTCTCTCATGGAGTGTGTAAGGATTTCGCATTACCGCGCCCGGTGACGTAGACTCCCTAGTCGGTCCTGTGTCGACTCCCGAATGAGTGGCGCGTCTGCGCCTTGGGGTGGCAGGCGCCAGGGTTTCACGCCCTCGCAGCGGACCGAATCCAGACGAGCCGAGCAGCGAAACGCGGAGGACATGGCCAAGAAAGAAGGGGCCATCGAGATCGAAGGCGTCGTCGTCGAGTCGCTCCCGAACGCCATGTTCCGGGTGCAGCTGGACAACGGGCACAAGGTTCTCGCCCACATCAGCGGCAAGATGCGGATGCACTACATCCGGATCCTGCCGGATGACCGCGTGGTCGTGGAACTGAGCCCGTACGACCTCACTCGCGGTCGGATCGTCTACCGGTACAAGTAAAACGCACTGGGGTTGCCTTCTCTGCGCACGGCTGCGCAGGGACGACCCTGGCCCCTGGGGGATCTCTCCGGGGGGGATGCGGGGGCCATCGCCTCCGCAGGTGAGGAGACCCAGTGAAGGTCAAGCCGAGCGTCAAGAAGATCTGCATGAAGTGCCGTGTGATCCGCCGTCATGGTCGGGTCATGGTGATCTGCTCTGACCCGCGTCACAAGCAGCGGCAGGGCTGAGACGGCCCGACGGGCTTACCGCAAGACCAGCAGTACCCGTAAGACCAGCAGTACCAGTAGGACCCGCAGTACCAGCCACAACAGAACGCGCGTATCGCAAGCCGTCGCACGGTCGCCGTATGACCCCTCGAGGTCGTACGGCATGGCTGTGTGAAGGGGACCCCCGGTCGGAGGCCGGGGCCGAACCCCGGCAGTGCCCCTCGCGGGGCGCCCGGGTGAGGGTCGCGATGCGTAGGACCTCCGTGAAATGAAGGGAAACCGTCCGACGATGGCACGCCTCGTTGGCGTCGACCTCCCGCGCGACAAGCGCCTAGAGGTCGCACTCACGTACATCTTCGGCATTGGACGCACCCGTGCGCTCGAGACCCTGAGGGAGACCGAGATCAGCGGTGACCTCCGGGTCCACCAGCTCGGGGACGAAGAGCTGGTGAAGCTGCGCGACTGGATCGACGCGCACTACCAGATCGAGGGTGATCTGCGCCGTGAGATCCAGGCCGACATCCGCCGCAAGATCGAGATCGGTTGCTACCAGGGCATCCGGCATCGCCGCGGTCTTCCCGTGCACGGTCAGCGCACGCAGACCAACGCACGCACCCGCAAGGGCAAGAAGAAGACCGTGGCCGGCAAGAAGAAGGCCGGCAAGAAGTAGCCCTGTGGGGGCGGAGTCCCCCGCATGGACCGATGACCTCAGGAGTTTAGAGAGCAGATGCCTCCAAAGAGTCGCGTCGGCGCCAAGAAGGTGCGCCGCAAAGAGAAGAAGAACGTCGCTCATGGGCACGCCCACATCAAGAGCACGTTCAACAACACGATCGTCACGATCTCGGACCCGTCCGGCGCCGTGATCGCGTGGGCCTCCGCCGGCCACGTGGGCTTCAAGGGCTCGCGCAAGTCGACGCCGTTCGCCGCCCAGATGGCGGCCGAGGCCGCCGCGCGCCGTGCCATGGAGCACGGCATGCGCAAGGTCGACGTCTTCGTGAAGGGCCCGGGTTCGGGTCGTGAGACCGCCATCCGATCGCTGCAGGCGACCGGGCTCGAGGTGGGCTCGATCCAGGACGTCACGCCGGTGCCGCACAACGGCTGCCGCCCACCGAAGCGCCGCAGGGTCTGAGAGGTAACGGAGATATGGCTCGATACACCGGCGCCGACTGCAAGCTGTGCCGTCGCGAGAAGATGAAGCTGTTCCTCAAGGGCAGCAAGTGCATGGGGCCGAAGTGCCCGATCGAGATCCGGCCCTACCCGCCGGGCGAGCACGGTCGTGGCCGTCCCAAGGAGACCGAGTACCTCCTCCAGCTGCGGGAGAAGCAGAAGACCCGCCGCATCTACGGAGTGCTCGAGAAGCAGTTCCGCAACTACTACGCCGAGGCCAGCCGCAAGCAGGGCAAGACCGGTGAGAACCTGCTCACCCTGCTCGAGCGCCGTCTCGACAACGTCGTGTACCGCGGCGGCTTCGCCAAGAGCCGTGACATGGCCCGGCAGCTGGTCCGCCACGGTCACATCACGGTCAACGGCCGGAAGGTCGACATCCCGTCCTTCCTCGTCAGCGAGTCCGACATCATCGGGGTCCGCAAGAAGTCCCTCGAGGACACCCCGTTCCAGGTGGCCGCGGCCGAGGTCGGCGACCGTCAGGTCCCGGCCTGGATCACGGTCGACGGCGACAAGATGAACATCCTGGTCCACTCGCTGCCGGTGCGGCAGCAGATCGACACCCTGGTCCAGGAGCAGCTGATCGTCGAGCTCTACTCCAAGTAGGGCTCTGCAGTCCCCGGGCGGTGGTCTCCCACCGTCCGGGGATCCGTGGATGGTGGCGTATCACCCGTTCTGGGTAGATATGGCACTGGAACTACTCGCGGTCGTCAAATAGCGGGCGCCGCGGAAAGTAAAGGAGCACAACCATGCTCATCGCACAGCGTCCGACCCTCGCCGAAGAGCAGGTCGACGAATTCCGGTCCCGGTTCACCATCGAGCCGCTGGAGCCGGGCTTCGGTTACACGATCGGCAACTCGCTGCGCCGGACCCTCCTCTCCTCGATCCCCGGTGCCGCGGTCACCAGCATCCGGGTCGAGGGCGTGCTGCACGAGTTCTCCACCGTTCCGGGGGTGAAGGAGGATCTCACCGACATCATCCTGAACCTCAAGGAGCTGGTGGTCTCCTCGGAGCACGACGAGCCCGTCGTGATGTACCTGCGCAAGCAGGGCCCCGGTGAGGTCACCGCGGCCGACATCGCGCCGCCGGCCGGTGTCGAGGTGCACAACCCGGACCTGCACATCGCCACGCTGAACAACAAGGCGAAGCTCGAGATGGAGCTCACCGTCGAGCGTGGCCGTGGCTATGTCTCGGCGGCGCAGAACAAGCAGGTCGGCCAGGAGATCGGGCGCATCCCGATCGACTCGATCTACTCCCCGGTCCTGAAGGTCACCTACAAGGTCGAGGCGACCCGAGTCGAGCAGCGCACCGACTTCGACCGGCTCATCGTGGACGTCGAGACCAAGCACTCGATGCTGCCGCGTGACGCGGTGGCCAGCGCCGGCAAGACGCTGGTCGAGCTGTTCGGGCTGGCCCGCGAGCTCAACGTCGAGGCCGAGGGCATCGACATGGGCCCGTCGCCGACCGACGCCGCCCTGGCGGCCGATCTGGCGCTGCCGATCGAGGAGCTCAACCTCACGGTCCGGTCGTACAACTGCCTCAAGCGCGAGGGCATCCACTCGGTGGGCGAGCTCGTGGCCCGCAGCGAGCAGGACCTTCTCGACATCAGGAACTTCGGCGCCAAGTCGATCGAAGAGGTCAAGCAGAAGCTCATCGACATGGGTCTGTCCCTCAAGGACTCCCCGCCCGGGTTCGACCCGAGCGCGGCGGCGGACAACTACGGCGACGACGACCAGAGCTACGCCGAGACCGAGCAGTACTGATACACCCCTCCGTGATCATGCAATCAATCGTCGAACGATTGCATGATCACGGAGGATTTCGTTGAGAGAGCGGCGGGGCCTCGTCCGGGGCTCCGCCGGACTGACGCTGGTACCTCGTACGGCCAGCGCAGAGAGGGAGAACCATGCCGAAGCCCACTAAGGGTCCCCGCCTCGGTGGAGGCCCCGCGCACGAAAAGCTGATCCTGTCGAACCTCGCCACTCAGCTGTTCGAGCACGGCCGCATCACCACCACCGAGGCCAAGGCCCGGCGGGTCCGCCCGCTGGCCGAGAAGCTGATCACCAAGGCCCGCCGGGGCGACCTCGCCGCCCGGCGTCAGGTTCTCCAGGTGGTCCGGGACAAGGGCGTCGTCCACACGCTGTTCGCTGAGATCGGCCCGCAGTTCGCGGACCGGCCCGGTGGCTACACCCGGATCACCAAGATCGGGCCGCGTAAGGGCGACAACGCTCCGATGGCCATCATCGAGCTGGTCCAGGAGCCGCTGTCCGGTCAGGTGACGACCCGTACGGCCGGCCAGACCCCGGTCACCGAGGAGCCGGCCGTCGAGGCCGGCACCGAGGACACCGCGTCGGAGGCCACCGAGGCCGACACCGCCGACACCAAGGCCGACACCAAGGCCGAGGCGGAGTCCGACGAGGCCGGCGAGGCCGAGAAGAAGTAGCGATCGGTGTGTGCGCGGGATGGTGACCACCGGTAGGTGATCACCGGGTGCCGGCCCGCGAGCCGGTCTCGTACGGTGAGGCCGGACGAACACGCGAGAGCCCGCCGTCCCGATACGGGACGGCGGGCTCGATCTTTGAAAGACTGCTCGCATGGCCGGTACTCAGGGGGTTGTCATTTTCGGGGGTGTGGTGCCGGAACGGGTCCAGGGCCGCGGGGAACGCGCAGGGGCGGTTCCCGGAGAACACGGACCGGCCGAGAGGCTGTCGAAGTGGAGAAACGAGCGCCCGCTGACATGACCGCGCTGGTAAGACTCCGGCTCGACATCAGCTATGACGGGTCGGATTTCGCAGGATGGGCTCGTCAGCCCGGCCAGAGGACCGTTCAAGCCACCATCGAAGACGCACTGGCGCGGGTGCTGCGCCTGGATCCGGCGCCGATGCTCACCGTGGCGGGCCGTACGGACGCCGGTGTGCACGCGCGTGGTCAGGTCGCCCACGTCGTGGTACCCGTCGCCGCCTACTCGGCCGTCAACGGCACCCTGCCGCGGCGGCTGGCGGGTCTGCTGCCGACCGACATCCGGGTCTGCCGGGTCGCGGTGGCCCCCGACGGTTTCGACGCCCGTTTCTCGGCGCTGTCCCGGCGCTACGTCTACCGGGTCTGCGATGACCCGGTGGGGGTCGAGCCGTTGCGCCGGCACGAGGTGCTCTGGCATCCCCGGCCCCTCAACCTGGACCGGATGAACGCCGCCGCGGCCCTGCTCGTCGGCGAGCACGACTTCGCCGCGTACTGCCGTAAGCGCGAGGGCGCCACCACGATCCGGCGGCTGCTGCGGTACGAGTGGACCAGGGTCGAGCCGAGACACGCGGTGGCGACCGTCGAGGCGGACGCCTTCTGCCACTCGATGGTGCGTGCCCTGGTGGGCGCGCTGCTCGTGGTCGGTGACGGGCGCCGGGACGTCACCTGGCCGGCCGACGTGCTGGCCGCCCGGGTGCGCGACTCGGCCGTCAACGTCGCGCCGGCCCTGGGGCTCTCGCTCGAGGAGATCCGTTACCCGGGCGACGAGGATCTGGCGCAGCGGGCCCAGGAGACCAGGCGCGTCCGCACGCTGTGACGGTGGCGCACTGCCCCCGGCTCACCGGCCGTGGTTCACGGCTCGTGGCTCACCGAGGGCTCCACGCGATGGATCGGCTGGGCGGCCCAGGGCGGTGAGCGGGGCGCGGCTCACCGCCATGGGCCGCGCTCACTGGGCGCGCTTGTTGATGGGCCGGACCGCGTAGCCGATGAACTGGCGGGACAGGGCCTTCAGCGCGGCGTCGTCCGGCTGCGGCTTGGTGCCGTCGGCGTACTGCGCGTACGCGTACACGATGTACCGGCCGCGCACGGTGCTCGCCGCCCAGCCACCGGCCTGGTCGATCTTCGTGGCCACCTTGCCCTGCAGGCCGCGGAACCATTCGTACCGGCTCGGGTCGCCCGCCTTGCTCACCGTCACGGCCGTCACCCGGGTCGGGAGCACGGCGATGCCGGTGGTCACGGCGTACTTCTTGGTGCTGTCGACGTAGGTGGCCCGGACGACGCTGCTGCAGCGGCCCTGCTGCAGCGCCTTGGCCATCGCGCCCCGGGCCGCCAGCGCACAGCGGTGGTTGACCGAGGTCCGGTCCTGGACGTACGTACGGCCGCCCAGCGCCAGCTTCGCCGAGGGGAACACCTCGGTGAGGGCGAGGGCCTTGGGATCGGTCTTCTCACTGTCGATGCTGGGCGCCTTCGGTCCCGGCTGCGCGGCGGGCGAGCGGGCGGGCGGGCTGCTGGGCGCCGCGCTGGGCGGCGGTGCCGTTGACGGCGCGGACTGGGCGACGGGCTTCTTGGCCGATGGCCCGGACATCGAGATCACCAGGAGGGCGACGGCCGCGATCAGGGCCATGCCCACCACGCCGCCGCCGACCAGCAGCAGCCGCTGCCGCCCGGCGGAGCCGGAACCCTTGGCCCCGGTGTCCCCGGCGCTCGCGGGTCCGCCGGGGGCGTCCGGCTCGGGGGGTGGCCAGGCCGGAGGCTGGTAGGCGGAGGCCAGGATGCCGGGCGGGGGACCCGAGGGGTCGTGCCCGGTGCCGAACGGCGGTGCCGCGACCGGGTGCGGTCCGGGCGAGGTCGTCGGCGACGTGAACGCCCCGCTCATCATGGGCCAGGGCGCGGGCGCCGGGGAGTCGGTGGACGGCTCCGCGACGGGCATGGTGACCGTCACCGGGCCGTGCCCGGCCAGGCTCTGGAAGGAGACTCCGGCCGGTTCGCCGTCCGCCTGCTGCGCCGCGCCGGGCTGTGCCTGCCCGGCGACGTTCCATGCCGCCGCGTCGGTCACGGTCTCCGCGGCACTCGCCCCGACGGCGCTCTGTGAGGCTTCCTCGGCGCCCTCTTCGGCGCCTTCCGGTGTCACGGACGCGTCCTGTTCGGAGCCGGTCCCGGAGCCCGCCTCCGAGCCGGTCTCCGAGCCGGTCCGGGACGGGTCGCTCTCGGACGGGTCACTCTGGGGTACGGATTCGGGATCGGCCTGGGAGCCGGTCTCGGCGCCGGCGTCCGGACCGTTCCCGGAACCCTCCGGGGGAGCCCAGAACGCCGCTGTGGCGAAGCCCTCCGGACGGGTGACGTCGGGGCGGTCCTGCGCGGTGGGTGCCGAGGCGGCGGAGCCGGCCGCGTCCGCCTCGGTCTCGTGGGCCGTTTCGTGGGCCTTGGCCTCGTCCGCCGGGGCCCCCTCCGCCCCTCCTGGCCGGAACCAGTTCACCCGGGGCCCGTCCACTCGGGTCCGTGCTGCTCCGGCCGCGTCTGCTCCGGCCACTGCTCCGGTCGTGTCCGTCACGGTGGCGTCCGGTGCGCCCATGACGGGCAGGCCGTCCGGTTTGGTGTCGGGGTGGCTGCGGCGCCGGTCCACGAGCGGCTCCGGCGGTACGGCCCGGCGGGTGTCCACGGTGGGCACCCCAGGGCCCGCGACGAGCGTTCCCGGCGTCGGTGGCACCACATAGGCCGTACGGCGTGCGGCGGCCTCATCGTCGTCCTGGGCCTCTTCCAGGCCCATCGTGCTCCCGTCGGCGGCCTCCGCGACGGGCTGGTCCGGGTCGCCCGCGCCGTCCGGGCGTCCGGTCGCGTCATGACCGGGCCCTGCGGACGGGAAGACGGGGTCGGGGTCCTCGGGGATCTCCGCCCACCACGGCGACTTCGGCCGCTCCAGGAGCGCCGGCGGGATGCCGGGGGACCCGGCCTCCACCACGGGCTCGTCCTCCGCCGGGCTCGCCGGGCCGTCCGGCTCAGCCGTCTCGGCAAAGGTCTCGGTAAAGGTCTCGGCGGGTGGTGCGGACGGTGGTGCGGACGGGCCGGGTGGTGGCGGGTAGGCGGCCGGGGACGAGACGGCACTGAAACCGCCGGGGACGGGCCCGAGATCCTGTCGCTGTGCGGGGTCGCCGGGGTGGTCCCAGAAAGGCGGGGTTTCGAGGCTCGCCGCTTCGTCTCCGGCCGTGGCGGGGGTTTGGACCGGGCCGGCGTGACCGAAGCTCGGCGGGGCCGGCGTCGGTGACTGCGGGGGCTGGGTGAACTGCGGGAAAGGCGCGGTCTCCGCGCTCTCCACGTGTTCCGCCCCAGGGGTCCCGTCGGGCTCGGAGCTCTCCATACGACCAGACATAGTCAAACAGGGTATGCGCTACGTCAGGTTCCGTACGGCTTGCCGGAAATTCCGCGGTACTGGAGGGCCGGCGACAGGTTGCTGCCGAGGATCACCTGCGAGACGAATGTCGAGACGGTGCCGCGTTGCCCGGCCGTCATCTCCTTGCCGTCCGGACGCTGGACCCAGCTGAGCAGGACGTAGTGCCCACGGGCTTCGGCGGTGCCCAGCGCACTGCCCTTGCCGATCTTCTTGGTGCTGCCGGTACCGGGCAGCGGCAGCAGCCAGGCGTCCTTGCCGGCGCCGGCCGCCTGGACCTTCTTGGCCGCGCTGTCGGTCCGCAGGTTGGCGACGCCGATGGAGCCGATCAGCTTGCCGTCCGTGGTGGAGAACGTGGCCCGCAGCATCTGGGTGCAGCCACCGGACTTCAGAGCGGCCGCGAACCTGGTGCCGTGCACGACCTTGGCGCAGTTACCGTCCTGGCGCTTGGCCGTCATGACGTATCTGCCGAACCGGCGGTGCTTGAAGACCTCCGCGAGCGTCAGGGGCTGTGGGTCGGTCGCGCGGTTCTTGAGCTTCGCGCCCAGCGGGCCGGTGGCGGCCGTCGGCTTGGCGGCCGGTGAGGTGGGCGCGGTCGGCGCACCGGTGCCCTGCGGGTTGGTGTCCCCTGACGGCGTGCCGCTCGCGGTCTTCTTGCCGGAGTCGCCACCGAGGACGCTGAAGACCATGAACCCGCCGGCGACGAGCACGATCGCGCCGACGATAGCCCCGATGATCAGTGGCATCTTGGACCGCTCGGGCGGCAGGGGGCCGCCCCGGTGCTGAGCCTGCCCGTCGTGACCGGAATCATACGAGCCGGGGGCGTCCTCGTACGGCCCGGCCGGCCCGTCGTAGGGCCCGGGGCCCGCGAAGGGGTCGCTCGCCGCTCCGGAGCCTCCCATCGGGTACGGAGTGGCGGCGAGACCGGAGAACCCACCGGAGGTCCCGTTGGCACCGGAGCCGCCGAAGGCGTACGGGTTGCTCGGCCTGCCGTCCGCGTCACCGGGTGAGTCGTACGGCGCGTAGGGCTCGTACGATCCCGGGCCCGGCTCGTAGGCGCCCGCGCGGGGCTGGAAGGAGTCCTGACCGGAGTCGTAGGAACCCGGTCCCGGCTCGTAGGAACCCGGCGCCGGTTCGTAGGCGCCCTGGCTCGGCTCGTACGAGCCCTGGCCCGGTTCGTAACCACCCTGGCCCGGCTCGTACGGACTCGTGGCCGGCTCGTACGATCCCGAGCTCGGCTCGTAGGCGCCCGGACGGGGCTCGTAGGCGCTCTGGCCCGGGTCGTAGGAGTCCCGGCCGGTGTAGGGACCGGGGCCCGGCTCGTACGGACCCGCACCCAGGACCAGGCCGGGGGGTGGTCCGTCGTCCCCCGCGGGGTCGGCCGACGGCGGCCCGTCCGGCGGGGGGCTGAAGGGACCCGGCCTGTAGCGAGAGGTCGGGGCGTCCTGGCCTGGATCGTACGGAGACGGGGACTGCGACGGCTGCTCAGGAGGCCAGCCGCCGGATTGGCTTTGATCACCCGGGTAACCCATATCAGGACCCTATCCTCGGGATTGCGTAGATCCGGACGTCGCCAAATCACTACGATTGCACGGAATGCACCCGGCGTCCGGGGATTCTCAAGGCCGGCGACGGGGGCCGGGGAAGATCGGTACGAGGCCGTCCCGGGCCCGAGCGGCCCGCGCATCCCGGCGGGTAAGGCATACTGGTCGTGGTAGAACGAGCGGTAGCACCAATAGATCAAGTGGTCTCTGACGACCCGCTTTGACCCGTGCCCCTTGGGCTGGGTATTCTGCCAGTTCGCTGTGTGCCGGTGCGCCTCGAGGTGACCGGCCGCTCCCGGGCCACGAGATCGGACCAGCTTCCGATCGGCGCGACCTGGATTCCGCAAAGTGTCCAAATGCTTGGCTCTGCCAAGACCAAGACAAGAAACGAAGGCCTACGACCGTGCGCACGTACACCCCTAAGCCCGCTGACGTGCAGCGTCAGTGGTACGTCATCGACGCGACCGATGTCGTGCTCGGTCGGCTCGCCAGCCAGGTCGCGACCGTGCTGCGGGGCAAGCACAAGCCGATCTACGCGCCGCATCTCGACACGGGTGACTTCGTCATCATCGTGAACGCCGACAAGGTGGCGCTGTCCGGTAAGAAGCGCGAGCAGAAGCGGGCCTACCGCCACTCGGGCTACCCCGGCGGCCTGCGCTCGATGGCCTACGGCGACCTGCTGGACAAGCACCCCGAGCGCGCGGTCGAGAAGGCCATCAAGGGCATGCTGCCCAAGAACACGCTCGGCCGCAAAATGTTCAGCAAGGTCAAGGTCTACGCCGGCCCCGACCACCCGCACCAGGCCCAGTCGCCCGTGCCCTTCGAGATCAAGCAGATCGCTCAGTAAGACCTTTTCAACACCCGTGGCCGCCAGGGCACCCGATCTCCGGGCCCGCCGCCTTGGCTAGAAGACCCTAGGAGAACCGTGGCTGAGACCACCGGCACCGAGACGCACGTGGACGGCGTCGAACCCGACTCGTTCGTCGAGGACGCCCCGTCGGAGTACACCAGCGAGACCCCGCAGGCAGCCGAAGAGGTCGCCGTACCGTCGATCGTGACCGGCGCCGCGGGTGCCACCGGCCGCCGCAAGCAGGCCATCGCACGGGTCCGCATCGTTCCCGGCTCCGGCCAGTGGACGATCAACGGCCGCTCGCTGGACAGCTACTTCCCCAACAAGGTGCACCAGCAGATCGTGAACGAGCCGTTCGTGACGCTGGGTGCCGAGGACCAGTTCGACGTCATCTGCCGCATCAGCGGTGGCGGCGTCACCGGACAGGCGGGTGCGCTGCGCATGGGCATCGCCCGTTCGCTGCAGCTGGTCGACCCGGAGAACCGCCCGGCCCTGAAGAAGGCCGGCTTCCTCACCCGTGACCCGCGGGCCAAGGAACGCAAGAAGGCCGGTCTCAAGAAGGCCCGTAAGGCTCCGCAGTACAGCAAGCGCTAGCCTCGGCACACGTATGGGCCGCCGCGAGTCCGCGGCGGCCCATACGTGTTTTCGGGCGACAGGGGTTCTCGGTGTCACCCCCGACCCGTACTCGGTGAACGGCCGGAAGCACGCGGCGCGGTGGCCCTCACGGGCGGCCGTCTCCGGCCCCGTCCGGAACACCGGCCCCGTCCCCTCGCACCCGCTCCGCCCCCCAGCGCCCGCCTTTCGGCCGCCCCCCGGCGTATCCAGAGCCGGCGCCTCCGTTCGAAGCAAGAGTGACTCGTCAGGAGTGAGTTATGGGCCGTCTCTTCGGAACCGATGGCGTGCGTGGAGTCGCCAACCGCGACCTCACCGCCCGGTTGGCGCTCGACCTCTCGGTGGCCGCGGCCAGGGTGCTCGGCGAGGTCGGGGCGTTCGAGGGCCATCGGCCGGTCGCGGTGGTCGGGCGCGACCCCCGGGCGTCGGGTGAGTTCCTGGAGGCGGCGGTGGTGGCCGGGCTGGCCGGCGCGGGCGTCGACGTGCTCCGGCTCGGCGTGCTGCCCACCCCCGCGGTGGCCTATCTCACCCACGCGCTGGACGCCGATCTCGGCGTCATGCTGTCGGCCTCCCACAACCCGGCCCCGGACAACGGCATCAAGTTCTTCGACCGCAGCGGCTACAAACTGGCCGACGAGATCGAGAACGCCATCGAGTCGCACCTCGGTGAATCCTGGCAGGGCCCGGTCGGCGCCGGGGTGGGCCGGGTGCGAGACGCGCACGGCGAGGCCGAGCGCTACGTGGAGCATGTGCTGGCGACGGTGCCCGGCTCCCTGGACGGCGTACGCGTCGTGCTCGACTGCGCGCACGGCGCGGCGTCCGTCGTCGGCCCGGAGGTCCTGCGGCGGGCCGGTGCCACCGTGATCGAGATCGGCACCGAGCCGGACGGGCTCAACATCAACGAGGGCTGCGGCTCGACCCACCTCGAGGCGCTGCAGGCCGCGGTGATCGAGCACGGGGCCGACGCGGGCATCGCCCACGACGGCGACGCCGACCGGTGCCTGGCCGTCACCGGTTCCGGTGAGGCCATCGACGGTGACCAGATCATGGCCATCCTCGCCCTCGAACTGCGGGAGGCCGGGCGGCTGCGGGACGACACGGTGGTCGCCACCGTGATGTCCAACCTCGGCTTCAAGCTGGCCATGCGGGAAGCGGGACTGACCGTGATCGAGACCGCGGTGGGCGACCGTTACGTGCTCGAGGCCATGAAGGAGGGCGGCTTCACCTTCGGCGGTGAGCAGTCCGGTCATGTAATCATGCTGGATCACGCGACCACCGGCGACGGCGTCCTCACCGGGCTGCACCTGCTCGCCGCGATGGTCCGCAGGGGGCGCCCGCTGGACGAGCTGGCCAAGATCATGACCCGGCTCCCGCAGGTGCTCATCAACGTACGCGGGGTCGACAAGGCCAAGGCCCAGACGTCGGTCGAGCTGATGACCGCGATCGCGTCCGCCGAGGCCGAGCTCGGCGCGACCGGCCGGGTGCTGATCCGGCCGAGCGGGACCGAGCCGATGGTCCGCGTCATGGTCGAGGCGGCCGTCGAGGAGCAGGCCCAGTCGGTCGCCGAGCGGCTCGCCCAGGTCGTCCGCGGCCTCTGACCGGCGGCCCCTGTGGCGGCCCCGGCGGCGTCGTGCCCGACGTGGTCCGGCGGCCGCCGGGGACCGGCCGTCAGCAGAGGGCCAGGAAGTCCTGCAGGGCGTCGTGGTCGGCGCTGGTCACCGAGAGCTTGTACTTGTCGGCGACTCCGATGAACTTGACCGCGTAGGTGCACTGGAAGCTCTTCTGCGGCTTCCATTCCGCCGGGCCCTTGTCGCTCTTCTGCTGGTTGGGCCTGCCCCACACGGCGAGCAGGTTGCCGGGATCGTTGGCGAACTGCTCGCGCTCGGTCTCGGGCCAGCTCTTCGCGCCGTCCCGCCAGGCGAGGGCCAGCGGATAGACGTGGTCGATCTGCACCTCGGAGGCGTCGGCCTTGACGAAGTGGATGGCCTTGCCGGTGTACGGGTCCTGTAGCTCGCCGCCGATCACCACGCACCGGCCGCGCTTCTTGATGCTCTTCAGGTCCCGGCTGAGGATGTCGTTGCGGGTGTCGCAGCCGTTGTGGTCGACGTCCTTCCAGGCCTGGCCGAACTTCGTGCGCGCGTACCCGCTCTGGCTGCCCTCCGGCGCGATCCGCAGCCCGCTGAGCTCCCGGCGGGCCTTGCTCACCTCGGCCTTCCCGGCCTGATGCTGCGATGCCGGCTTCTTCCCGGTCGGGCCGGGTGTCTCGCCGGCGCCCACGGTGGTGGGCTCGCAGCCCGCCACCCCCGAGCCCAGTACCAGCACGGCAGCCGCCGTCACCGCCGCACCGGCCACTCTGCGCTGCCTCATGCACGCCACCGTTCTGCCTTGTCCCGCGCGCAATGTCGGGGAGTCCATGTTTTTTGTTGGTAAATGCCCGCTATGCGGTTGGTAAACGCCGAACAGAGTACGAGCTGTTGCGGTCGTTACGATCGCCACCGGGCGCAATTGTGTGCGGACGAGCCGCTATGAGGCAGTTTGAAACCCTTTGCCCGTTAGTCGGCGGGGGCATCGTCCGAAAGAAGGGGTGGCGTGGAGTTGGTTGTCCCCCGTCAGGGTGACGACTGCGATGGGATGGTTCCACTAGGTTCGGGGCATGCCCATCATCACCACCCAGGGCCTCACCATGCGGTACGGCGGTCCGCGAGGTGTCGCCGCACTCGATGACCTCAACGTCGGTGTGGAACCAGGGGTCGTCGGCCTGGTCGGAGCCAACGGCGCCGGCAAGTCGACGCTCATCAAGATCCTGCTCGGCCTGCTTCCGCCGACCAGCGGTCAGGCGGCCGTGCTCGGCCTGGACATCGCCCACCAGGGCGCGCTGATCCGGGAGCGGGTCGGCTACATGCCCGAGTACGAATGCCTGCCGCCGGACGTGTCGGCCACCGAGTTCGTCGTGCACATGGCGCGGATCTCGGGCCTGCCGGCCACCGCCGCCCGTGAACGCGCCGCCGACACGCTGCGGCACGTCGGGCTGTACGAGGAGCGCTACCGGCCGATCGGGGGTTACTCGACCGGGATGCGGCAGCGCGTCAAGCTCGCCCAGGCGCTGGTGCACGACCCCCAACTGATCTTCCTGGACGAGCCGACGAACGGCCTCGACCCGGCCGGCCGGGACGAGATGCTCGCGCTGATCCGCCGGATCGGCGCCGACTTCGGGATCAGCGTCCTGGTCACCTCCCACCTGCTGGGCGAGCTCGAACGCATCTGCGACCACGTGGTGATCATCGACGGCGGGCGGCTGCTCCGCTCACAGGCGGTGGCCGCGTTCACCGAGGTCAGCGGAGTGCTGCTGGTGGAGGTCGAGGAGGGCCTGGACGCCCTGGGACGGCGGCTGGCCGAAGGCGGGCTGGCGGTCCGCCCGGACGGCCGGTTCCTGCTCATCGACATCGACGGTGAGAAGACCTACGACCTGATCCGTGACGGCGTCGCCGACCTCGGGCTCCGCCTCATCCGGCTGGAGCAGCGCCGCCACCACATCGAAGAGGTCTTCACCACCCCCGCCCCACCCCCGGTCCCCACCGGGGCCACGCCGAGCGGGGCGGCGACATGAGCGCGAGCGGCCGCGAAGCGAGGCAAGAAGCATGAGCACGGCGATTCATGACATCGGTTACCGGCATTACGACGGGCCCCGGCTGGGCAGGGCGTACGTCCTGAGGTCGCTGTTCGTCCACAATCTGCGCGCGGCCTACGGACTGGGCCGGCCCGCCAAGGCGAAGGTGATGCCGTTCCTGCTGTGCGCGTTCATGCTGGTCCCGGCGGCGGGCAGCATCGCGGTGGTGGCACTCACCAAGCGGCCCGATCTGCTCATCAGCTACTCCAAGTACGCGGTGTTCCTCCAGGTCCTCATCGCCATCTTCCTGGCCAGCCAGGCGCCGGTGCTGGCGGCCCGCGAGCTGCGCTCCCACGTCGTACCGCTGTACTTCTCCCGGCCGGTGGGACGGCTGGACTTCGTGGTGGCGAAGTACACGGCGCTCACGACCGCGCTGTTCCTGCTCATGGCCGCACCGGTGACGCTGCTGTACGTCGGCGCGCTGGTGACCCGGGACCAGAAGCCGGACCCCGCGGCGCCGGGCGGCCCGGTGGACGGTGGCGGGCAGCAGGGGCCCAGCATCGGTGAGCACACGCTGCACTTCCTCGGCGGCCTCACCGGGTGCGTGGTGTTCGCGCTGGTGCTGGCGGGCATCGGCCTGGTCGTGGCGGCCTTCACACCGCGGCGCGGGTTCGGGGTGGCCGCCGTGATGGCGGTGTACATGGTGACCAGCGCGACGGTCCTCATCGTCCAGGGCATCGCGGAGGCCACCGGCAACTACGGCCTCGCGGGGTGGATGGGGTTGTTCACCCCGTTCAACCTCGTCGACATCGTGCAGGTGAAACTGCTCGGCGCGGAGCGGGCGGCCCCGTTCGTGCCCTCGTCGTGGCTCGGCGGCCCGGTGGCGGCGCTGATCTGCGTCGCCCTCATCGCGGGCTCGATCACGATCCTGTCCGCTCGCTTCCAGAAGGCGGGCACCTCATGAGACGCGCGGGCCTCGAGCCGCGGCGGTACGAACAGCGGGTGGAGTCGTGAAGCTCGAACTTCAGCAGGTGTCACGCTGGTACGGCAACGTGGTGGCGGTCAACGGCATCTCCATGACGATCGGCCCCGGGGTGACCGGCCTGCTCGGCCCCAACGGTGCCGGAAAGTCGACGCTCATCCACATGATGGGCGGCTTCCTGCCCGCCTCCTCGGGTTCGGTCACCCTGGAGGGCACCCGGATCTGGAAGAACCCCGAGGTCTACCGGCGGATGGGCCTGGTGCCCGAGCGCGAGGCGGCGTACGACTTCCTGACCGGCGGCCAGTTCGTCCTGGCCATGGCCAAGCTGCACAAGCTGCCCCAGCCGGGTGCCGCGGCGCAGCGTGCGATCGGCCTGGTCGAGATGGACTACGCCAAGGACCGGGCGATCGGCACGTACTCCAAGGGCATGAAGCAGCGGATCAAGATGGCCTCGGCGCTGGTGCACGACCCGCCGGTGCTGCTGCTCGACGAGCCGTTCAACGGAATGGACCCCCGGCAGCGGTTGCAGCTGATGGACCTGATCCGGGGCATGGCGGCGGAGGGCAGGACCATCCTGTTCAGCTCGCACATCCTCGAAGAGGTGGAGCGGCTGGCCGGGCACATCGAGGTCGTCGTGGCCGGCCGGCACGCGGCCTCCGGCGACTTCCGGGAGATCCGGCGGCTGATGACCGACCGCCCGCACGTGTTCGTCGTGCGGTCCGGAGACGACCGGAGGCTGGCCGCCGCGATCATCGCCGACGGGTCCGCGCGGAGCGTGCAGCTCACCGACGGCGGCCTCCAGGTCGAGGCGGTGGACTTCCGGCGCTTCACCTGGCTGCTGCCGCAGGTGGCGCGGGACGCGGGCGTACGGCTGTGGGAGGTCTCCCCGTCCGACGAGTCGCTGGAGAGCGTCTTCTCCTACCTGGTGGGCACATGAACACGGCTGCGTCCACGAACACTTCCGGGCGGACGGCGGGGCGCCCGGGTACGGCAACCGGCGAGCCTGGAGCGAGCCTGGGCGAGCGGGAGCGAGTGCAATGAACACCACGATCGCGTACATCACCCTCCGGGCCATGCTCGGGCGAAGGCGCGCGCTGCTGTTGTTCGCGCTGCCGGCCATCCTGTTGCTGCTCGCGGTGATCCTGCGGTTCACCGGCAACAACGACCTGGAGATCTCGACGGGCGTCCTGGAGAAGTTCGCCCTCGGCACGCTGCTGCCCCTGCTCGGGCTGATCGCGGGCACCGGGGTGATCGGCCCCGAGATCGACGACGGCCAGATCATGTACGTGCTGACCAAGCCGGTGCCCCGGCAGGTCATCGTGCTGACCAAGCTGGCCGTCGCGATCCTGCTCATGGTGCTCTTCGGCGTGCTGCCCACGCTGGTGGCCGGGGCGATCCTGACCGGCTTCACCGCGCAGCTCGCGCTGGCGTTCGCCATCGGCACGCTGGTCGGCGGGGTGGCCTACTGCGCGGTGTTCGTGGCGCTTGCGGTCGCCAGCCGGTTCGCCGTCGTGATCGGCCTGCTGTACGTCCTGGTGTGGGAGGTCCTGATCGGCAACTTCGCGCCGGGGGCCAAGTCGCTGTCGGTCCAGCAGTGGGCGCTGTCGGTCACCGACGCGCTGACCTCCGCCGTGGCGGTGAGGTCGGACGTGTCGCTGGGGGTCGCGGTGGTGCTGCTCTCGATCGTCGCCGGCGGCGGCACCCTGGCGGCCGTCGCGCGGCTGCGTTCCCTGGCCGTCACCGGCGCCGACTGACGCCCGGCTCCGGCCCGGCCCGGGTCTCGACCTGGGCCGGGGTCGGGGCCGGGTCCCGGCGCCGGGCCCGGGTCAGATGCGGCGGAGGCGGACGCGCTGGACGTCGTGCTCCTCGCCCTTGCGGAGGACCAGCGTCGCCCGGGCGCGGGTCGGCAGGATGTTGTCGACCAGGTTGACCTCGTTGATGTCCCGCCAGATGTCGCGGGCGAACGCGGCGGTCTGCTCCCGGTCGAACCGCGTGGCGAACTCGTGGAAGTACGACTGCGGGTCGGTGAACGCGGTCTCGCGCAGCGCGAGCAACCGGTCCACGAACCACTGCCGGATGTGCTCCACCTGGGCGTCGACGTAGATCGAGAAGTCGAAGAAGTCGGAGACCGCCAGCGATCCCGGCGGTGGGACCTGGAGCACGTTGAGCCCTTCGACGATCAGGATGTCGGGGCGGTCCACGACCTGACGGGCCTCCGGCACGATGTCGTACGACAGATGCGAGTAGACGGGCACCGACAGCTCCTCGGCGCAGGCCTTGACCGCGGCCACGAACCGCACGAGCGCGCGGCGGTCGTAGGACTCCGGGAAGCCCTTGCGGTCCATCAGCCCGCGCTCGGTGAGCACCCGGTTGGGGTACAGGAAGCTGTCGGTGGTCACCAACTGGACGGTCGGATGCTCCGGCCACCGGGCCAGCAGCGCGCGCAGCAACCGGGAGATCGTCGACTTGCCGACCGCGACGCTGCCCGCCACGCCGATGACGAACGGCGTGGGCCGCACCGGCCCGCCCAGGAAGGAGCTCACGGTGCCGCGCAGCCGGTCGTCGGAGGTGGCGAAGAGGTTGAGCAGCCGGGACAGCGGCAGGTAGACCTCCTCGACCTCGCCGAGATCGATCGGCTCGTGCAGGCCGCGCAGCGCGTCGAGCTCCTCCGCGCCGAGCGGCAGCGGGGTGTTCGCGCGCAGCGCCCGCCAGGCCTCGCGGTCGAGCTCCACGTAGGGGCTCGGCGCGCCTTCCCAGCCAGTGGTCATGGTCACGACCTTAAATGGTTGATCAGTGCCTTTGGCATTGGGTGGAGTTCTGACGGCTAACCTGTCGCCCATGTGCGGAATCGTGGGTTACATCGGGTCGCAGTCGGCCCTCAAGGTCGTGACCGAGGGCCTCGCGCGGTTGGAGTACCGGGGGTACGACTCCGCCGGGGTGGCCGTGCTGGCCGATGACAAGCTCAGGACGGTCAGACGGGCGGGCAAGCTCGTCAACCTGCGCAACGCGCTGGCCGAGCAGTCGCCTCCCGAGGGGACGCTGGGCCTCGGGCACACCCGGTGGGCCACGCACGGGGCGCCCAACGACCGCAACGCCCACCCGCACACGGACTGCACCGGCGCGGTCGCGGTCGTGCACAACGGGATCATCGAGAACTTCGCCGCCCTGCGGAAGGGGCTCGAGCGGCGCGGCCACGAGCTGACCTCCGACACCGACACCGAGGTCGTCGCGCATCTCATCGAGGACGAGCTGGCGGCCGGGGACGAGCCGGCCGGCGGGCTCGGCGAGGCGATGCGGCGGGTCTGCCGCCGGCTGGAGGGCGCGTTCACCCTGGTCGCCGTGCACGCGGCGGACCCGGAGGTGGTGGTCGGCGCGCGCCGCAACTCCCCGCTGGTCGTGGGGCGGGGCGAGGGGGAGAACTTCCTCGCCAGCGACGTGTCGGCCTTCATCGAGCACACCCGGGACGCGATCGAGCTGGGGCAGGACCAGGTGGTCGAGCTGCGCCGGGACGGGGTGACGATCACCGGTTTCGACGGCCGGCCGGCCGAGGTGAAGGAGTACCACGTCGACTGGGACGTGTCCGCCGCCGAGAAGGGCGGCTACGACTACTTCATGCTCAAGGAGATCGCGGAGCAGCCGCAGGCGGTGGCCGACACCCTGCTGGGCCGGGTCGGCACGGACGGCCGGCTCATCCTGGACGAGATGCGCATCTCCGGGGAGGAGCTGCGCGACGTAGACAAGATCATCATCGTGGCCTGCGGGACGGCCTACCACGCGGGGCTGATCGCCAAGTACGCCATCGAGCACTGGGCCCAGCTGCCCTGCGAGGTGGAGCTGGCCAGCGAGTTCCGCTACCGGGACCCGGTGCTCACCCGCACCACGCTGGTCATCGCCATCTCGCAGTCCGGCGAGACGATGGACACCCTGATGGCCGTACGGCACGCCCGCGAACAGCGCGCCCGGGTGCTGGGCATCTGCAACGTCAACGGCTCGACGATCCCGCGGGAGTGCGACGGGGTGCTCTACACCCACGCCGGCCCGGAGATCGCGGTGGCCTCCACCAAGGCGTTCCTCACCCAGCTGGTGGCGGTCTACCTCGTCGCGCTGTACCTCGCGCAGGTCCGCGGCACCAAGTGGGGCGACGAGGTCTTCGCCGTCATCCAGTTGCTCAACGGCATGCCGGAGAAGGTGGAGAAGGTCCTGGAGACCATGGAGCCGGTGCGCGCGCTGGCGCGCTCGCTGGCCGGCGAGCGGTGCGTGCTCTTCCTCGGCCGCCATGTGGGCTTCCCGGTCGCCCTGGAGGGGGCGCTCAAGCTCAAGGAACTCGCCTACATGCACGCCGAGGGGTTCGCCGCCGGTGAGCTCAAGCACGGCCCGATCGCGCTCATCGACGAGGGACTGCCGGTCGTCGTGGTGGTGCCGCCGCGCGCCCGCGACGTACTGCACGACAAGATCGTCTCCAACATCCAGGAGATCCGGGCCCGCGGCGCCCGCACCATCGTGATCGCCGAGGACGGCGACGAGTCGGTCGTGCCGTACGCCGACACGCTGTTGCGGGTGCCCGCCGTGCCGACCCTGCTGCAGCCCCTGGTCGCCACCGTGCCGCTCCAGGTGTTCGCCTGCGAGCTGGCCGCCGCCAAGGGGCATGACGTGGACCAGCCGCGCAACCTCGCCAAGTCCGTGACCGTGGAGTGAGGCCGGGGCGGCCTCGCCGGCTCCCCGCGGACCGGGTCGTTCAGGCGGCCGACGGGCCGGTGCCCAGCCGCCGTGCGAACGCCGGCGCCGGCGTGCCGATCGCCGCGATCCGCGGGACCTCCCGCGCGAGCTCGTACGGCGGCTGCCTCGGGAGCTCGTACGGGACCTCGGGGACGAGTTCGTACGGAGCCTCGTGGGGAGCCACGTGCGGGGTCTGCACGTAGCCGAGCCTGCGGCGCCCGGAGACCTGCAGGCGCACCAGCGGCAGGAAGGTCTCGCCCCGGATGCCGTCGTAGTCGTGCCGCACGATCGCCCAGTAGATGTCCTCCGAGACGACCAGCACCAGCGGTGCGGTGGTCTCCCGCAGGGACTTCTTCACCCGCGGCGCGTCCAGGAGCCGGCACGCCACGTCGAGCTCCTCACCGAAGTGGCCGCGCCCGTCGTAGTGGACCTCTCCCGCGTGGACGACGACGCGCAACCGCAGCCCCAGCCGGGCGGCCTCGCCCGGCGGCAGATCGGCGTTGTAGTCCAGCAGCAGCCGGGTGAGCTCGGGGACGAACGGATTGAGCAGCAGGGTCTTGGGGATCTCGTCGACCGGATGGATCAGTGCGAGCACGCCGTCGCCGCGGTCCTCGAAGGGATCCAGATGCCGGCGCTCGATGCCGGCGCTCGCCATGGCCGTCTCCAGCAGCCGGTAGACCTGGCGTCGTAGCTCTTCCTTGACGGGGTTGGTGCGCAGCGGGCCGGTCGACTTCTCGATGTCGACCGCGAGGATGCTCCGGTGGATGGGAAGGCTCTGCACGGTACCCTCCTGTTCTCCGGCCGGTGGGCCGGTGGTCCCTTGCCGTGAGGCGGCCCCGCCTGGTCGCGGGGAGGGGAGGTGGGGGTCACCGCGTCGTGACCGGTCGGCCCGCCGGCGTCCTTGCCGTCCGGGCACGTGCTGCCGCAGGTCCTGGTGAGGCTGAGCAGTCTCCCTGATTGTGAACTTTCGCGTCTTTCACTGCAAGTTGCACCGTTAGATGCCGTGGACATTTATCTACATCTTTCAATGCACATATCCGTACCGTCGTCGGCACGCGTGAGGCACACTGCTGAAGGGAATATCCACTCCTTGGGTCCGGAGGAGGGCAGCGGTGCCGCCACCTGTGAGTCCGACCGTTCGTCGCCGCCGTCTCGCCGCCGAGCTACGGCGGTTGCGGGAGCGGGCCGACTACACCGGCGACGAGGTCGCCCGGAGCCTGGGCTGGTCCGCCGCGAAGATAAGCCGGATCGAGACGGCGAAGACGGGCGTCAAGATCGTCGATGTCCGCCGGCTGCTCGAGCTGTACGAGGTGGACGGCACCTACGCGGGAGAGCTCCTGGCGCTCGCCCGGGAGGCGGAGCGGAAGGGCTGGTGGGAGGCCTACTCCGACGCCCTTCCGGAGAAGTTCGCGACGTTCGTCAGCATGGAGGCCGAGGCCGAGGCCGCCTGGCAGTGGGAGACGCTCGCCATCCCGGGGCTGTTCCAGACCGAGGAGTACGCCCGGCAGACCATGCTCGCGATGCAGTCACTGGACCGGATCCCGCCGGGCCAGCTCGCGACCCGGGTGGGGGCCCGGCTGCGCCGGCAGGAGGTCCTGACCCGGGAGAAGCCACTCCAGTTCACCGTGGTGCTCGACGAGTCCGTGCTCCGGCGGGAGCGCGGCGACCAGCGCACCATGCACGCTCAGCTGATGAAACTCGTGGAGCTGGCGGAGCTGCCCAACGTCGCGCTGCACATCCTGCCGCTGAAGGGACCCCATCCGGTCGACGCGGGGTCTTTCACCCTGCTGCGTTTCGAGCCCGTTTACGACATCACTTTTCACGATGTGATCTATGTAGAGCAACTATTCAGTAACTTTTACTTCGAAGAGGAGTCGGACACCTACCGCTATCGGCTCGCCTTCGACTGGCTGCACGAGGCGGCGCTCGACCGGGCCGGGTCGATAGAGTGCATCACCCGCATCGCCAAGAGCGTCTGGCGTTGACGATCCACTTAACAATGGATGACTGAGATCTCAGCTTCTTTTGTGGCACAACTGGAACTACCCGGCTCCGCCTCGGTTTAAGATGCCTTGATCGTCCGGGCCGGGATTGCGGCAGCGGGGGCGGTCGCCCATTGGATTCAGCGACCTCGCCCATGCCCTTTCTCGCATGGGCGAGCCCACAAGGAGATGAACCATGCCATCTAGTGACGCCAGCTCCGGTGCCCAGTGGAGGAAGAGCGTACGCTCCGGCGCCAACTACGGATGTGTCGAGACCGCTCGGCTGTCCGTCGAACGCATTGGCGTACGGGATAGCAAGGACGTGGTCGCGAGTCCGGTTCTTTCCTTTGGGCCAGGCGCATGGCGGGCCTTCGTCGGTGAGGTCAAGGCAGGACGGCTGGACTTGGCCTAGGCTCGGTTAACCTGGATGGTTTGCCTTCGAGCCATCTAGTCAACATATTCGGAATTCATCCGGTTCGCATAAAATGTTGCCTGCGGTGTTCGTGCCGCAGGCAACATTTTGTGTGTGCGGGCCGCTCACCGCTGTGCTCGCTCCGCTCCGGTGCCGGGAACTCGTACGATCGGGGTGTGATCGTGGGTGTGGGCATTGACGTGGTGGACATCGCCCGGTTCGCGCGGTCCATGCAACGGACTCCGGGGCTGCGGGCCCGGCTGTTCACCGAGACCGAGCGCGATCTCCCGCCGCGGTCGCTCGCGGCCAGGTTCGCCGCGAAGGAGGCGCTGGCCAAGGCGCTCGGCGCACCGCGCGGCCTGCTGTGGACCGACGCCGAGATCCGCCGGGCCGACGACGGCCGCCCCAGCCTGCACGTCTCCGGCACGATCGCCACGGCCGCCGAGGCGCGCGGCGTCAATCACTGGCACCTCTCGCTCAGCCACGATGGCGGAATCGCCACCGCCGTGGTCATCGCCGAGCAACGCTGAGGTGGCCGCGGCAGCCCGTGGCACCCTTGAACGAATCGATCACCGAATTGATCATCGGAGCGGGCCATGAGACACGCGCATGAGGTGGACAGGGTCAGGACCGCCGAACGGGCGCTGATGGCCCGGCTGCCCGAAGGCGCCCTGATGCGGCGGGCCGCCACGGGGCTGGCCTCCGTCTGCGCCGGCCTCCTGCCCGCCCTGTACGGGTCGGCCGTGGTGCTGCTGGTCGGCAGCGGCGACAACGGCGGCGACGCCCTCTACGCCGGAGCCGCGCTGGCCCGGCGGGGGGCCGGGGTCGAGGCGATCCTGGCGGGCTCCCGGGTGCACCAGGAGGGCCTGGCCGCCCTGCGGAAGGCCGGTGGCCGGGTCCTCGCGGAGGCCGCGGACGACGCGGCGAAGGACGCGGCGATCGAGACCGCGGACCTGGTGATCGACGGGCTGACCGGCATCGGCGGCCAGGGCGGGCTGCGCGAGCCCTACGCGCGGCTGGCGGCGCGCGCCGCCGGCTCCGGCGCCCTCGTGGTGGCGTGCGACGTGCCGAGCGGGGTCGACGCGAGCACCGGTGAGGTCGCGGGCGCGGCGGTCCGGGCGGACGTCACGGTCACGTTCGGTACCTACAAGCCCGGCCTGCTGATCGATCCCGGCGCCGCCTACAGCGGTGTCGTCGAGCTGGTCGACATCGGGCTCGGCCCGGAGCTGCCTGATCCGGACGTGGTCGCGTTCCAGTTCGAGGACGTCCGTCCTCCCGTGGCGACCGCGGAGTCCGACAAGTACCGCCGCGGGGTGGTGGGAGTCCTCGCCGGCAGCGAGCGCTATCCGGGCGCGGCGGTGCTGAGCACCGGCGGGGCCGTCCGCGCGGGCGCCGGCATGGTGCGCTTCGCCTCCGTGCAGAACGTCGTGGACCTGGTCCGGCAGTGGTGGCCGGAGGCCGTCACCACCGTGATCGAGCCCGGGGACGCGCGGTCGGCGATGGACATGGGCCGGGTCCAGGCGTGGATCGCGGGGCCCGGACTGGGCACCGACGAGCACGCCGAGGCGTTGGTCGCGGCCGTGCTGAACACCGATCTTCCGGTGCTGATCGACGCCGACGGGCTCACCGTGCTGGCGGAACGCGGGGCGCGCCGGCGCGAGCTCCAGCGGCGTGCCGCGCCGACCGTGCTCACCCCGCACGCCGGTGAGCTGGCCCGGCTGCTCGGCGCGCAGCGGGAGGACGTCGAGGCCCGGCGGCTGGAGCACGTACGCCGGGCGGCGGCCGAGCTGTCGGCCACCGTGCTGCTGAAGGGGTCGACCACGCTGATTGCCGAGCCGGACCGGCCGGTGCGGGCCAATCCGACCGGAACCCCGCGGCTGGCCACGGCGGGGACCGGTGACGTACTCTCCGGACTGATCGGCGCGCTGCTGGCAGGCGGTCTGCCGGCGCTCGACGCGGCCACCGCCGGGGCCTTCCTGCACGGCCTGGCGGCGCGGCTCGCCGCACCGGAGGGCGCACCGATCGGCGCCCACGACGTCGTCGCGGCGCTTCCGCAGGCGTTCGACGCGGTGAGATGACCCGGGCCGGTGACCCGGCCGTGACAGAGCGGTGTGGTGACTCGTGGTGAGGTCACCCACGGTGAGGCGGTATACACGGTAGGGCGGCGAACCGCCCACGGCCTGCGGCGATGCGGCGGGAGGTGATCCGCGGGGATCGCCGGGCAGACAGGTGGTCGGTGACGGGCCGAACCGGGACGGCCGCCGGATCGTCCTATGAGGACAGGAATTTCGGGGAAAGTGGTAATGCCGTGATGTGGGCAGAGGAGTCGGCGGACGTGGACGCCATGGCGCATCCGGTCGTGGCCCGGGTCGATCTTCAGGCGATCAGCGACAACGTCGCGCTGCTGAAGGAACGGGCCGGAGGCACCCCCGTCATGGCCATGGTCAAGGCGGAGGGTTACGGCCACGGCATGGTGCGGGCGGGACGGGCCGCACTGGCCGGGGGAGCCACCTCGCTGGGCGTGGCCAAGCTGTCCGAGGCGCTGCGGCTGCGCGCGGCGGGGATCGGCGCCGAGGTGCCGGTGCTCGTCGGGGTGACGGCTCCGGGGGAGCCGTACGACCGGGCGATCGCGGCGGACATCGACCTCACCGCGGGCTCCGTCCGGATGATCGCGGAGTTCGCGGCGGCGGCACTCACCGCCGGGCGTGCGGCCCGGGTGCACCTCAAGGCCGACACCGGAATGTCGCGCGGGGGCGCGGGCCCGGACGACTGGCCGGATCTCGTCGACGCGGCGCTGGCCGCGCAGTCCGAGGGACACCTGAAGATCGTCGGGCTGTCGTCGCACTTCGCCGTCGCCGATGAGCCCGGTCATCCCTCCATCCAGCGTCAGCTGTCGGTCTTCGCCGAGGCGGTGGAGCTCGCCGAGAAGGCAGGGGTGCGGCCCGAGGTGCGGCACCTGTCCAACTCGGCGGCGATCCTGACCCTGCCGGAGGCGCGCTACGACCTCGTCCGGCCGGGGATCGCGATCTACGGGCTCACGCCCGTGCCGGCGCTGGGCACGTACGGCCTGCGGCCCGCGATGACCCTGACCGCCCGGCTGGCGCTGGCCAAGCGGGTCCCCGAGGGCAGCGGGGTGTCCTACGGGCACGCCTACATCACCTCGGCGGAGACGACGCTCGCGCTGGTCCCGGCCGGTTACGGCGACGGAGTGCCCCGGCACGGCTCCAACCTGCTGGAGGTTCTCGTGGCCGGCCGCCGGCGGCGCATCGCCGGCCGGGTGTGCATGGACCAGTTCATGGTCGACGTCGGAGACGACCAGATCGAGGCCGGAGATGAAGTGATCTTGTTCGGTCCGGGCGATCATGGGGAGCCCACGGCGCAGGAGTGGGCGGAGGCCCTGGGCACGATCTCCTACGAGATCGTCACCCGGATCGGAGGCCGGGTTCCGCGGTCGTACGCCGGGCGCGAGGGGACTGGGCATGGACAGTAGGCGCAGGCGGCGGATCGGGATCGTCGGCGCCGCGGCCGGGCTCGGCGCGGCGGGGCTCGGCGCCGCGGTGGGCATCCGGAAGTTCGCGGTGGGCCGGGTCCGGCTCCGCCCGGACCCGGACGCCGCCGAGCCGTTCGGCTCGCTGCGCGGCCGGCCGCTGACCGTGCTCGCCGACGACGGGCTGCCGCTCCATGTGGAGATCGAAGGCGCCGACGACGCGCCGCTGACCGTGGTGTTCAGCCACGGCTACTGCCTCAACCAGGACTCCTGGCACTACCAGCGCCGCGATCTCGGCACGGACGCCACCGGGCTCCGGATGGTCTTCTGGGATCAGCGCAGCCATGGCCGGTCCGGGCACAGCAAGCCCACGCACGCCACCATCGACCAGACCGGCGCGGACCTGCACGCGGTGCTCAAGGCGACCGTGCGGCAGGGCGAACCCGTCGTGCTGGTCGGGCACTCCATGGGCGGAATGACGATCATGGCCCTGGCCGACCAGCATCCCGAGCTGTTCGGGGACCCGCAGGTGGTGCCGGGGAGCCGCGGGGAGGGGGTGCGGGTGACCGGGGTCGTCATGGCCAACACCTCGTCCGGCGAGCTGTCCGAGATGACGCTGGGGCTGCCGCTGATCCTGGCCAAGGTGGTGCTGCCGCTCGCGCCGGGTGTGATCCGGAGCCTCAGCCGCCGGGCGGAGTTCGTGGACCGGACCCGTCAGGCCGGCGCCGACCTGGCGTTCATCATGATCCGCCGGATGGGCTTCGCCGACAAGCACGTCAGCCCCACGATGGTCGACTTCGTGGAGCAGATGATCAGAGGGACCACGATCGACGTGATCGCCGAGTTCTATCCGACCCTCATGGGCCACGACAAGATCAAGGCCCTGGAGGTGCTCGGGCGGGTGCCCGCGGTGGTGCTGACCGGCGGCGCGGACCGGCTCACCCCGGCCGCGCACGGCCGGGCCATCGCCGAGGCCATCCGCGACACGGAGCTGGTGGAGGTCGCCGAGGCGGGGCACCTGCTGCCGCTGGAGTATCCCGGGATCGTGACGGCGGCGATCCGCCGGCTGATCGGGCGGGCCGGCTCGGCCGCCACGGAGCGTCCGGCGTGACGGAGGGCTCGGAACGGCCGGGAGCCCGGCCGGCGATCGCCTCCCGATCTGATCGCCCTGCGCAAACACGGATGTGGGGGCGGCGGTACGGTTGACACCTGCCGAGGCCCGATAGGCGGATAAGGGCCTGGCTCGATTGCCTTGACCGGATGGACCTGAAGCGGTCCACCTTCTGTTCGGCCTGTCAAGTTACGATCGCGTGTCGTACCCTTTCCGCAATGAACCTCACCTTCCTGGCATAACAGGACCTAGACCGACAAGGGGTGGCATCGGTGAGTGGTAATCACCGCACGCCCACCGGCGGTTATCGAACCCCCAGCGGTGAGTACCGCACCGCGAGTGGTGGTTATCGGACCCCGAGCGGTGAGTACCGCACTGCCAGCGGCGCCCACCGCTCAGCCAGTGGCAGCCACCGAGTGGATCAGGGGGCGCCGTCCAAGTGGCGGCTGTTTCTCGTTCTGGCGGGGGTGACGGCCGGCGTCGCCGTGTGCGCGGTCTCCGCGGTGGTCGTGCTGATGCTCGGCGACCGGTCCTCCACCGGAGCCTCGGGGCGGGTGTCCGCGCAGCAGCCCGGCGCCCAGCAGGGCTCCACCCGCGGAGAGCGCGCCGCCGTTCCCGACGCCTGCTCCCTCGTGACGGACCAGCAGGCGGAGAAGCTGGTGCCGCACTTCGACCGCAACCAGCTCAACTCGGCCTCCAACACCGACACCCACAGCCAGTGCGCGTGGACCCTGTTCTCCACCAACTCCGGACATCAGCTCACCGTCGAGCTCCGCGTCATCGCCGCGTCGGGTGGCCAATCCGCCACCGCGGTGGCCAAGCAGACCTTCGATGCGGAGGAGGCCAGCGACGACGCAGGCAAGGGCGGGCTGTCCACCACCCAGCGCATCACCGCGCACCAGGCGGTGAAGGGCGTGGGCGACGCCGCCTACGTCGCCTACAGCGTCGACGACTCCAAGGACCTGGGATCCCAGGGATTCGGTGACGCCGGGTTCAGCACCCGGGTCGCCAACGTGCTCATCACCGTGCACTACGGCGGCAGCGAGAAGGGCGGCCCGATGGGGGCCGACCAGGCGACGGCCGGAGCGACGGAGACCGCCAAGAACCTGATCCGCGCGCTCGCCGCGGCCCCCTGAGCGAGCCGGACCTCCCCGGGCGGTCCGCCGGGCGTCCGTCCACCGGACCGGGCGCACTGGACTACGCTTGACATCCGTGCTGGTCTTGGCTTTCGACACCGCCACCGCCGTGGTCACCGTCGCGCTCTACGAATGGGCTCCCGGCGAGGGGGCGCACATGCGCGCGATCATGGACAATCCCGACCGGTGCCGGCATGCCGAGCTGCTGGCCCCCTCGATCGCCACCGTGCTCGCCGAGGCGGGGGTGGCACAGCACGACCTCAGCGTGATCTCCGTGGGGGTGGGCCCCGGGCCCTGGACCGGGCTGCGGGTGGGGCTGGCCACGGCCGGCGCGCTCGGCAACGCACTGCGGGTGCCCGTGCACGGAGTGTGCACGCTCGACGCGATCGCCTGGGCCTCCGGCCGTACCAAGCCGTTCGTGGTGGCCACGGACGCCCGCGGCAAGCAGGTGTACTGGGCGCGTTACGACTCCGCGGACCGGCGCGCCTCCGGCGCCGAGGGGGCACCCCGGGTGGGTCCACCGGCCGATGCGGCGGCCGCCGGGCTCCCCGTGCTCGGCGAGGCCGCGACCCTGTACCCCGACGTGCTGGGCGAGCCGTCGCAGCCGGGCCATCCGTCCGCCGCCGCGATCGCCGACCTGACCGTGACCCGGTTGAACGGCGGGCCCGGGGGGCTGCCGCTGCTGTCACCCGAACCGCTGTACCTGGGCCGTCCGGACACCCGTGAGCCCGGCCCGGACCAGAAGGTGGCCCGGTGAGTCCCGACGGCGAGCGGCGCGAGTCCCGGCTGCGCGTCATGACCGAGCAGGACCTGCCCGCGGTCATGCGGATCGAGCGGGCGCTGTTCCCCGACGACGCCTGGAGCGAGAACATGCTCCGCGGCGAGCTGGCCGAGCAGCCCGCCACCCGCCACTACGTGGTCGCGTACGAGCTCGAACCGCACGAGGAGATCGTCGGTTACGCGGGGCTGTGCGCCGTGGGCGATGCCGGCGACGTGCAGACGATCGGCGTCCGCGCGGACCGCTGGGGGCACGGGGTGGGCGCGGCGCTGCTGACGGCGTTGATCACCGAGGCGGCCGCCCGCGGGTGCACCACCGTGTACCTCGAGGTGCGGGCGGACAACGAACGTGCCCAGAAGCTCTACGAGCGGTTCGGCTTCGAGCGGATCGGCGTCCGCAAGCGCTACTACCAGCCGTCCGGGGTGGACGCGATCGTCATGACCAAGGGCATCTGAGGGGGGCCGGTGACCGAGCGAGGGGCCGCGGAGGCGCGGCCGTGAGCGGGCCTGACGGGGCGCTGGTCCTCGGCATCGAGACCTCCTGTCACGAGACCGGGATCGGTGTCGTGCGCGGGCACACGCTGCTCGCCCACGCCGTCGCCCCGGGCGTGGCCGAGCGGGCCAGGTCGGGCGAGGCCGGGCCCGAGGACGTCGCACGGGCCCATCTGGAGGCCATGACGCCGACCGTGAACCGCGCGCTCTCGCGCGCCGGGGTGGGACTGCCCGACCTGGACGCCATCGCGGTGACCGCCGGTCCCGGGCTGGCCGGGTCGCTGATGGTCGGGGTGGCGGCCGCCAAGGCGTACGCGCTCGCGCTCGGCAGGCCGCTGTACGGCGTGAACCATCTCGCCGCGCACGTCGCCGCCGGCCGGCTCGAACACGGGGCGCTGCCCCAGCCGTGCGCCGCGCTGCTGATGTCGGACGAGCACTCGTCGCTCCTGTTGGTCCCGGACGTCGCCACGGAGGTACGGCCGCTCGACGCGGCCATGGACGAGGCGGTCGGCGAGGTGTTCGCCAAAGTGGCCGGGACACCCGGCCTGGGCTTCCCCGAGGGGGCGGGCATCGACCGGGTGGCGCGTGACGGTCTCCCGGACGCGATCGTGTTCCCCCCGGGCACGGGCGACGGCGAAGCCTACGACTTCTCCCTGGCCGGGCTGCGGACCGCCGTGGTGCGCCGGGCCGAGGCCCGGGAACGCGCGGGCGGCCCGGTCCCGGCCGCCGACGTGGCCGCGGCGTTCCAGGACGCGGTGGTCGACGTGCTCACCAGGAAGGCGATCGCCGTGTGCCGCGAGCACGGGGTCCGCGATCTGCTGATCGGCGGCGGCGCGGCGGCCGGCGCCCGGCTGCGCGAGCCGGCTCGGCAGCGGTGCGACGTCGCCGGGATCCGGCTGCGGCTGCCGGAGCCCGGCCTGTGCGATGACAACGGCGCGATGGTGGCCACGCTGGGCGCGGAGCTGATGATCGCCGGGCTGCAGCCCTCGGCGCTGGACCTGCCCGCGGACGCGTACCTGCCCGTCACCTCGATCACCGTCTGAGGCACGCCGGGCGGTGCTCAGCGCGCGTTGCTGCCCAGCCGGGCCAGCACACCGGCGAGGTAGTTCTCGAAGAGCGGCACCTGGGCCTCGCTGATGGTCCAGCCGGGCTCCTCGGGCAGCAGATCCAGCACGCACCGCAGATCCCAGTAGGGATGGTGGTCGTACCCGCCGTGCACCTGGTCGAAGGCGGTCAGGAACCGGTCCGCGGTCGCCGCTCCGTAGCGCAGCGCGAGGTTCCAGCGCATGTGCGCGATGTCGATCGCGATCGGGCCGTACGACGCGTTGGACCAGTCGACGATCCCGGTGAGCCGGCCGTAGGACCACAGCGTGTTGTCCGGGTGGTAGTCGCGGTGGATGAAGTGCAGCGTCGCCTCGGGAGACGGGCCGCTGACCACGTCGAACGCGCGCTCCCACAGCTCGGGGCGGAGCGCCAGCCGGGGCGGTTTGCGGGAGGTGAGCAGGTTGTACGGGCTGTACGGCGGCATCGTCGACGCACCGTGCAGCGAGTGCACCGACAGCAGCGCGGCGGCCAGCTGGATGAGGTACTCCGGCAGGTCGTCGGGGGCCGGGCGGGGCGGGTGCCCGACCAGCCTGGTGATCAGCAGGGTGGGGACGTCGCAGTAGGCGCCGGCCGGGTCGGCGGCGACGAGGGAGGGGGTCGGGATCTCACAGCCGGCCAGCAGCGCCAGAGCGGCGATCTCACGCTCCGGGGAGAACTCCGGATCGGTCACCGACCAGTCCCGGCGGCACCAGCGGCGCAGCACCAGCCGGTGCACGGTGCCGGAGCGGCTCTCCACCAGCATCGCGTGGTTGGCGTGCGAGATGCCGCCGGCCAGCGGGCGCACCATCTTGACTTCACTGCCCGGCCCGAGGCAGCGCTCCACCCAGCGTAACGTCGCGACGGTGGGGGGATCACCGTGGGCAAGAGTGGGCACCTGGGTGTGGGTCACGCGATCCATGTAAACGGATTCCGAACGGTATGGGGAGTGATTTTGCGAAGACGGAACGTAACAGATTGCACGTCATTAGCGTGCCTGTACCGACCACCGGCAACTTTCCCGTACAAATCGGCACAGAGGTTGCAAGTCCTTTGGGCGTGCCGAACATGGTCATGTAGCTTCCCGGATCCGGGAAGCTACATGACCCATGCCTGAGCGGTCACCGGCGCCCGACGGCGCTACTTCTCGCCCTCACGGCGCGGACGCAGCAACGCCTCCGCGAGCGCGAGCATGGTCTCCTCCAGAGTACCGAGCCGTTTGAGGACGTCCTCGTGCACGCTGGCGACCTTCCTGGAGACGTCGTCGTGCACGCTGTCGACCTTCTTGCCGACCTCGTCCTGTACCGAGTCGACCCGCTTCAGCACGTCGTCATGGATGCCGTCGAATTTCCGCGCCACGTCGATCTGCACGGACTCGGTCCGTTTGGCGACCTCTTCGTTCACCCCGTCCACGCGCCTCAGGACGTCCCCGAGGATGCCGTCGACCCTCTTGCCGACGTCCTCGCGGAAGATGCCCATGCGCTGGACGACCTCCTCGTTGGCGACGCCGACCTGCTTGGTCACATCGGCGTTCATGGACTCCATGTGCCTGGTGACGGCGTCGACCTGTTTGGTGAAGCCGTGCATCGCGGAGTCGACCTTCCTGGCGACGTCCGCGTGGATGCCGTCGACCTGCCGGGTGACCTCCTCGACCCGCTTGATCACGTCATTGTGCGCCGATTCCACGATCTTCGACATGGTCTCCTCGACCTCGCCGCGATCGGGGCGGGTGCGCAGCTCCAGGATGAGCGGCTCCACGGCCTCGACGAGCCGCTTCTCCAGCGCGTCGAAGCGGTCGGTGTGATCGACGGACGGCCGCTGTGCGAGCTCGGTCAGCTTCCGGTGCAGCTCGCTGATCTCCGGCGCGGCGGGGAGCTGGGAGATGCGCTCGTTGGTGGTCTCGATCCGTTCGTCGACCCCTCCGAACCGGCGGTCGAGCCCGTCCAGCTTGCCCCCCAGCCCCTTGAGCCGGCCGTCCAGCCCTTCCAGGCGCCCGTCCAGCCCGTCGAGCCGGCCGCCCACGCCCTCGACCCGGCCGCTGACCGCCTCGAGTCCCTGGTCGACCCGGTCGCCCATCTCGGTGAGCGACTGATCCACCCGCGTCGTGACCCCGGTGATCGAGTGCTCGAGCTTCTCCGAGCGGTGGCCCAGCTCGGCCAGTGACTTGTCCAGCCGGTTGAACCGGACGGAGGCGGCCTCCATGCTGCCCTGGAGCTTGTCCAGGCGCTTGGTCATCTCCTCCAGCCGCTGCGATGTCAGCTGTGTGGCGTCCGCGATCTGCTGCGCCGAATCCAGGACGGACTGCAATCGGGTGAGGCCCTCGTCGACGTTCTCCGCGACGACCCCTACGTCCGCCCACAGCGCCGGGAGCTCGGCGACCGGCTTGACCCGCTCCCCGACCGCCTCGATGTGCTCGGCCAGCCCCTCGGCCCACTCGGGCGGTTTGCTGGAGAGTTCGTCTACCTGCCCCCGCACGGTGTTCAGGTCGCCGGTCAGCCCGCTGAGCTCACGCTCCCGGACCTCGCGTAGCAGCCACTCCATGCCTTCCAGCCGCTGGCGTATCTCGTCCAGGACCTGACCCTGAGAGCGCTGTTCGTAGACGTGGTCCTGCGCCGCCCGGGCGAGCAACTCCCGCATCCGGTCCGAGACCGGCTGACCCCCCGCCTGCAGGAAGTTGTGATTCGTTTCCACCCGATGCTCCTTCGTATGCCCGCCCGCAAATATCTGTCCCTCAGATATATGCGAGTGGCAGTGATGCTGAAGGGCCAACCTTAGTGGCTCTGGAAGGTGGGTAATACATGGAGCAGAAAACGTGCTCAGTTCTGTTGAATGCGATGGTTATCCGGGTCGTCTAGCTTGTCGCTTTCCTGGTGGTCGACCGCTCGGAGGCCGGTGTTCGCGGCCGTTTCCGCGCGGCGACCGGCACATTGCTCGATCATGAAACGCCATTCTGTGCGACGCCGTGAGCACACCCGCGCGGGCTTCGCGGGCATCATCACTCGCTCATCCCCTGCACCACGTCAATTCGTTACGGGAACGCCCGCCCCGCGCTCCGACGATCCACCAATGCCGGTGAATTGAATGCTGGAAAAGGCGCAGGATTTGCTAAGTCCTGGCGCGTCGCGTGTCAGCGGATGGCGTGCGCGGGCCGGCACAGGAGTGCGAAGGGCGCCGCGCCGATCCGGGTGAGGACCAGCGTCAGTTCGTGCGGGCCGCCGAGCCGCAGATCCCGGCGCAGCCGTTCGACGTCGACCGCCGAACCGCGTTTCTTGATCGTCAGGATGCCGACCTGCCTCCTGCGCAGCTCCGCCCGCAGCCTCTTCAGCGAGAAGGGCAGCACGTCGTCGATCTCGTACGCGCTCGCGAACGGGGTCGCCAGCAGGGTGTCGCTGGTCACGTAGGCGATGTTCGGGTCCGCCAGGACGCCGCCGGTCAGGGCCGCCACCTCGGCCACCAGGTGGGCCCGGATCACCGCGCCGTCGGGCTCGTACAGATAACGCCGCCACGGCCCCACCGGCGGCGTGCCCAGCCCGGGCTCGGGCACGAGCGTCGCGGGCCCGCCCGGGTCGCCGGAGCGGCCGGACCCCGGCGGGTTGAGCACCGTGGCACGCCGCAGGCCCGGCCCGCCTCCTCCGGCCGGCGCGTCCGAACCGCCCCGCCCGGCGGAGCCGTCGAGGCCGCTGAGCCCGCCCAGCCAGAGCGCGGCCTCCTTGACCTCGCCGCGGTCGGAGATCCATTCGGCCTCCGCGTCCGCCGGTATGGCCTCGTACGGGATCCCCGGGGCGACCTTCAGGCACGCGGCCGGGGCGCGCCGCGCCAGCGCGAGCAGTACGTCGAGCGGCGGTTCGTAGGCCCGGGGGTCGAAGACGCGGCCCCGGGCGTTCCGGCGGCCGGGATCGGCGAAGACCGCCGCGTATCCGGCGGGATCCTGACGGGCGGCGTCACCCTCCCGTACGGTCGCCGGCCCGGCCAGCCCCAGCGCGTCCAGGTTGGCGCGCGCCACGGCGGCGGTCAGCGGATCGAGCTCGACGCCGTCGCCGGGGCAGCCGGCCCGGGCCCGGGCGACCAGATCGGCCCCGATCCCGCAGCACAGCTCCAGGACCCGCGCCTCCGAGGCCGGTGCCCAGAGGGGTTCCGGGACGGATCCCAGGAGGGGCGCGGAGCCGGCGCGCGGTCCGGGCTGCGGGACGGGCTCCAGGCCGGGGCCCCAGGCGGGCTCCAGCTCCAGCTCCGGCTCGGGGCCGGTGAGCTCCAGGTCGGGTCTCCTCGGGTGCGGCAGCCGGGGCCGCCGGGCGGGCGGCGCACCGGCCGGCCCGTGCGCGGAGAGCGTGCCCAGGTGGGCGGCGAAGCGGCGGGCCCGGTGCGCCGCGACGCTCGACCGGGTGGACTGCTCCAGCCCCGCGGGCGTGAAGTACATCCGCGCGGCGTCGGGGCCGAACTTGTCGCGGGCCCGTGCCCGCAGCCGCAGCTGGGTCAGCGCGGCCGCCACGAGATCCGCGGGGTGCCGGGAGCGCAGCCGCGACGCCGTCGCCAGCAGCCCGGCCTCGCTCAGGTCCGCGTCGGCGGCCTCGGCCAGAATCGCCTGGCCGGTCCGGCCGAGCAGGGCCTGGAACCCCTCGATGTCCACGGCGGCCACGTTACCGACCACCGTCGACCACCCCGTCCCACCGTGAGCCCACCGCCGCACCCTCGAGGGACCACCTGGCCAGGCATGGACCAGCCGTCCGCCGCGGCCCCGGCCCCGTGTCCCCGGCCCGCCGCGGGCACCGGCTCGCCACCGTCCGGCCGCCGGTCCGCCATCCTCCTGTCATCGGTCCGTCATCGCCGCGCACACCCCGGTGGGCGTGTCCCGTACGGCCGAGTGGGAGGCTGCGACGTGCGAGAACACCGCCATGCCGGAGCCTTGTACCGGACCAGGTTGACGACGTTCCCGGCACGGCATAACCTCCGTAATTGGCACTCTCAATCGGAGAGTGCCAATCAGCGACACGGTCGGTCTGACACCCGCGACGGCAGGCCGCCAGGGTCGCCTCTCTCATGTGCGACCGGTCAATCTGGCCGGTCGAGGATCGCAATCGAAGGGGAGGTCAGATCGTGACGACCGCCACCAAGGTTGTTCTCAAGCCGCTCGAGGACCGCATCGTGGTCAAGCCGCTTGAGGCAGAGCAGACCACCGCGTCTGGCCTTGTCATTCCGGACACCGCCAAGGAGAAGCCCCAGGAGGGCACCGTCCTGGCGGTAGGCCCGGGCCGCGTCGACGACAAGGGTCAGCGCGTTGCGCTCGACGTCTCCGTCGGCGATGTCGTGCTGTACAGCAAGTACGGCGGCACCGAGGTGAGGTACAACAGCGAGGACTACCTCGTGCTCTCGGCCCGCGACGTGCTCGCGATCGTCGAGAAGTAATCACCCGAGACGTGATGCACCGCCCCGGTCCGGCCCCTGTGGCAACGGGCCGGGGCGGCTGCGTGAACGGGCGCGCGGCCACGCGGAGCGCGGACACGACCGGGGACCGGGCCGTGCCGGGCACCGCCGGACGGGGCCGCCTGCAAGCGTCCGTGAGCCGGCGCGCGCAGCGCGTCAATGAAGCTGAAAGGAGTTGAGCATGGCGAAGATCCTGGAGTTCGAAGAGGACGCTCGCCGGGCCCTCGAGCGCGGCGTCAACGCCCTCGCGGACGCCGTGAAGGTGACGATCGGCCCGCGCGGCCGCAACGTCGTCATCGACAAGAAGTTCGGCGCACCCACCATCACCAACGATGGCGTGACCATCGCGCGTGAGATCGAGCTGGAGAACCCCCGCGAGAACCTGGGCGCCCAGCTGGCCAAAGAGGTGGCGACCAAGACCAACGACGTCGCGGGTGACGGCACCACCACCGCCACCGTGCTCGCCCAGGCGATGGTGCGCGAAGGCCTGCGCAACGTGGCCGCCGGCGCCTCGCCGCTCTCGCTCAAGCGGGGGCTCGACGCCGCGGCGCAGTACGTCTCCGACCTGCTGCTGAAGTCGGCGCGTGAGGTCGAGGAGCGGGGTGAGATCGCGCACGTCGCGACGATCTCCGCTCAGGACGCGCAGATCGGCGAGCTGATCGCGGAGGCGTTCGAGAAGGTCGGCAAGGACGGTGTCATCACCGTCGAGGAGTCCCACACCATGGGGCTCGAGCTGGAGTTCACCGAGGGCCTGCAGTTCGACAAGGGCTACCTGTCGCCGCACATGGTGACCGACCCCGAGCGCATGGAGGCCGTCCTCGACGACGCCTACGTGCTCATCGTCGAAGGCAAGATCTCCAACGTGCAGGAGTTCCTGCCGCTGGCCGAGCAGGTGGCGCAGAGCAAGCGCCAGCTGCTGGTCATCGCCGAGGACGTCGAGGGTGAGGCCCTGGCGCTGCTGGTGGCCAACAAGATCCGCGGCACCTTCACCAGCGTCGCGGTCAAGGCCCCCGGCTTCGGCGACCGCCGCAAGGCGATGCTCGGCGACATCGCCGCCCTCACCGGCGGCCAGGTCGTCAGCGAGGCCATCGGCCTCAAGCTCGACAGCGTCGGCCTGGAGGTGCTCGGCAGCGCCCGCCGGATCACCGTCACCAAGGACACGACCACCGTCGTGGACGGTGCCGGCGACCAGCAGGAGATCAACGACCGCATCCGCCAGATCAGGGTCGAGCTGGAGAACAGCGACTCCGACTGGGACCGCGAGAAGCTGCAGGAGCGGCTGGCCAAGCTGTCCGGCGGCGTCAGCGTGCTGCGCGTCGGAGCGGCCACCGAGGTGGAGCTCAAGGAGAAGAAGCACCGCCTCGAGGACGCCATCTCCGCGACCCGCGCGGCCATCGAGGAGGGCATCGTCGCCGGCGGCGGCAGCGCCCTCGTGCACGTCGCCAAGGAGGGCTTCGACGCGCTCGGGCTCTCCGGCGACGAGGCCGTCGGAGCCCAGGCGCTGCGGCGCGCGCTCGTCGAGCCACTGCGGTGGATCGCCGAGAACGCGGGCGCCGAGGGCTACGTCGTGGTCTCCAAGGTGCAGGAGCTGCCGGTCGGTCACGGCTACAACGCCGCGACCGGCGAGTACGGCGACCTGGTCGGCCAGGGCGTCATCGACCCGGTGAAGGTCACCCGCTCGGCGGTCACCAATGCCGCCTCCATCGCGGGCATGCTGCTCACCACCGAGGTCCTCGTGGTCGAGAAGCCGGAGGAGCAGGAGGCCCCTGCCGCCGGTGGTCACGGCCACGGTCACGGTCACTGAGTGACGAGCCGCGTCCCGGACGCGGCACACCGAGCCCCCTGCCGATCACCGGCAGGGGGCTCGGTGTATTTTCAGACGATTAAGGGTTCTGTCGTTTTGCGGCCACCGTGTGCGGTTCGGCGCCCAATATGACACCGCTACGGAATTGGCTTCTACGTACAGTAGTTGCGCTATCGCACTCTGTGATTTCTGTTACCCGACTCCCGCACTGTGACCATTCCGTTGTCGTGGACAGTGGAGACAGGCCCGATCTCCCTGGGCATCATGCTCTACGTGACCGAGGGATGCTTCGCGGGGACCACGACTGCGCTTGCTACCAGTGATATGCGGGTGATGCGTACGGCGAAGGCCGATCAGGGCAGGCTGCGTGACGAGCTGAAAGACGTGACGAGCCTTGCCGTTCAGGGGGATCCGGCGGCCATCGAGGTGCTGATCGGGCAGGTGCGCCCGATGGTGGTCCGCTACTGCAGGGCACGTCTGGGGCGGGTGTCGGGCCAGTACCACATAGCGGACGACGTGGCCCAGGAGGTGTGCATCGCGGTGCTGTCCGCGCTGCCCCGCTACCGGGACATGGGGCGGCCGTTCGCGTCCTTCGTCTTCGGCATCGCCGCTCACAAGATCGCGGACGCGCTGCGCAGCGCCATCCGGGCGGCGGTGCCGACCGAGGACCTGCCGGACGGGCCCGATGACCGGCCCGGCCCGGAGGAGACGGTCGTCCGCTACATCGAGACCGAACGAGCCAAGAGCCTGCTGGACCGTTTGCCCGATCACCAGCGGGAGCTGGTGCTGCTCAGGGTGGTCGCGGGCCTGTCGGCGGAGGAGACCGGTAATGTACTCGGCATGTCCGCGGGTGCGGTACGGGTCGCCCAGCACCGGGCTCTCGCTCGGCTTCGGGCGATGGCGAGTGAGGAGTCGATCGTTTGACGGGAACGCACCCGGAGCCGATCGGCGATTCATCCCACGGAACCGACGATCGTCGACCGCCGGACCTCGGCGCGCTGCGGCGCAGCGACGAGCTCTTCGACGCGCTGTCGGAACGTCGCGATGTCTCCTCTGACGATGCGGACGATCCTGCGTTCGCGTTGCTGAAGGCGCTCGTCGACGACGTGGACGCCGGTGCGCCGCCGCTGTCCCGGCCGGCCAGGGAGGACCGCGGCAGGCGGGCGTCCCGCCGCCGGGTGCCGCGCACGCTGGTCTCCCTCTGCGTGGCGACCACCGTGCTGATGACCACCGGGGTGGCCGCGGCGGGGGGTGCGCTCAGCCCGTTCGCACCGACTCCGGGTGGTTCGGAGCCGCACATCCGGTCCCGGCCCGACCTGCCGGAGTCGCGGGGCGCCGCGACCGGTGGCGTGAGCGGCTCTCCCACGGCGGTGCCGACGGAGCTGAAGCGCCGTCAGGTGGTGTTCCCGCGCGGCGGTGAAGCGGCCGGGACCTACGGCGACCAGCAGCCGGATCCGCGGCCGACCAAGCCGGTCACGGTGAGCCCCAGCCCGGAGCCCACGCCGTACGACCTGTACGCGGGAACCCCGGACTCACCGGATCCGGCGCCGGGCACGAGCGGGTCCCCCGCGCCCCTCGTGGATCCGTCGGGGAGCCCCGAGCAGTCTCCGGGGCAGGGCCAGGGAGAGGACCGGCCGGGCCAGCCGGCGTCGGGTCAGGGCGCGGTGCCCTGAGGGCCGTGCGTCCTGCCGGTGCGGCCGCTCAGCTGCTGCGGCCCTCTTCGCTGTCGATCACGCCGTCGACGTAGCCGCGAGCGTATTCCCAGCTCACGTAGTCGATGGGATCGGGGGCCAGGGCGGGTTCGTGGACCCGCGGCAGCCCCTCGTCGAGCAGGTGGCGCAGATTTCCGTGCAGCAGATCCCAGTCGATGTAGTGGGTCTTGCCGCAGTCGCCGCACTCGACGGTCAGCCCCCGGACCCCCAGGGGCTCCAGCAGGGCCCTGAAGACCTCGAGGTCGGCGAGGTCGGCGAGCACGTCGTCCCGCTCCGCCGCGTTCAGCGGGGCGGTCTCCTCATCGGGGTCGCCGAGTGCCGCGGCCGGGTCGTCCGGGTCGCCGGCGAACGGGTCGAGCGGGGCTTCGTCGTGCACCCCCCCACGCTACTGCGCCGTACCAGGTGCAGGGCAACCACGCCCAGCGAAGTAGCGCCAAGTCGCGGAAAGATCCTTTGCCCGGAGCGATGCCCCCGGGCGGGACCGGGGGCCGGGACGTGCCACGATGCCGCCCGCTCCGGCCATCGGCGGGCCGGCGCGGTGGGGAAAAAGACTGCCCGTGAGGGAAGATATCGCCATAAAACCTCTGTCAGGCACGTCGGCCAGGGAGGCGCCATAAGATAGTGAGGGACGCCGTGACCTGCCCAGACGCCCTCGACCTCCGATGGAAGGTTGTTCATGAGCTCCGCCGCCGGGTTCTCCTCTCAGTCAGCCAAGTTCCTTCCGCCGGGCTTGACCTTCGACGATGTGCTGCTGCTGCCCGCCTACTCGGACCTGCAGCCGGGGGAGGCCGACACCAGGACCCGGCTCTCGCGCGGCATCACGCTGCGCATCCCGCTGGTGTCCTCGGCGATGGACACCGTCACCGAGGCGCGCATGGCGATCGCCATGGCCCGTCAGGGCGGGATCGGCATACTGCACCGCAACATGCCGATCGAGGAGCAGGCCCAGCAGGTCGACATGGTCAAGAGGTCCGAGGCGGGCATGATCACCAACCCGGTGACGTGCGGACCGGACGCGACCCTCGCCGACGTCGAGGAGCTGTGCGCCCGCTACCGCTTCTCCGGGGTCCCGGTCACCGACGAGCGCGGCGTGCTGCTGGGCATCGTGACCAACCGTGACACCCGGTTCGAGTCCGACCACTCCCGTCCGGTGCGGGAGGTGATGACCCCGATGCCGCTGATCACCGCGCCGGTGGACGTCTCCCGGGACGAGGCCTTCCGGCTGCTCGCCGACAACAAGATCGAGAAGCTGCCGTTGATCGACGCTCAGGGCAGGCTGCGCGGGCTGATCACCGTCAAGGACTTCACCAAGAGCGAGCGCTACCCCGACTCCACCAAGGACGGCGACGGGCGGCTCGTCGTCGGCGCCGCGGTCGGCGTGGGCGAGGACGGCTTCACCCGGGCGCAGGCCCTGATCGAGGCGGGCGTCGACGCCATCGTCGTGGACGTGGCACAGGGCCACTCCAAGGGCGTCGTCGACACCGTCGCCAAGATCAAGGCCAACTCCGGGGTCGACGTCATCGGCGGCAACATCGCGACGTACGCGGGTGCCAAGGCGCTGATCGACGCGGGCGTCGACGGCATCAAGGTCGGTGTCGGCCCGGGCTCGATCTGTACCACCCGGGTGGTCGCCGGAGTCGGGGTGCCCCAGGTGACCGCGATCTACGAGGCGGCCCGGGCGGCCGGCCCGGCCGGGATCCCCGTCATCGGCGACGGCGGCCTGCAGTACTCCGGCGACATCGCCAAGGCGATCGCGGCCGGTGCCAGCACGGTGATGCTGGGCAGCCTGCTCGCCGGGGTCGAGGAGAGCCCGGGAGAGCTGATCTTCGTCCATGGCAAGCAGTACAAGACCTACCGCGGCATGGGTTCGCTGGGCGCGATGCGCAACCGCGAGCGGGGCAGGTCGTACTCCAAGGACCGTTACTCGCAGGCCGACGTGAACAGCGAGGAGAAGCTGATCCCCGAGGGCGTCGAGGGCCAGGTGCCCTACCGCGGCCCCCTCTCCAACGTCGCGCACCAGCTGGTCGGCGGCCTGCACCAGGCGATGTGGTACGCGGGCACCCGGACGGTCGCCGAGCTGCAGGAGACCGGCACGCTCATGCAGATCACCGCGGCGGGGCTCAAGGAGAGCCATCCGCACGACATCCAGATGACCATCGAGGCCCCCAACTACCAGGGCCGCTGACCAGCGTGATCCAGTGGCCGGTGCACACCGGTCACAGCCGTGATCATGCAATCGTTCGTCGAACGATTGCATGATCACGGCTGAGTTTCGAGAGGAAAGTGACCAGTGGCTGCTGAGGTTGAGATAGGGCGGGGCAAGAGCGGCCGGCGGGCGTACGCGCTCGAGGAGATCGGCATCGTGCCCTCGCGCCGCACCCGCGACCCCGAGGAGGTCAGCGTCGCGTGGCAGATCGACGCCTACCGCTTCGAGATCCCGCTGGTCGTCGCGCCGATGGACAGTGTGGTGAGCCCGGCCACGGCGATCGCGATCGGCAGGCTGGGCGGGCTCGCGGTGCTCGACCTGGAGGGCCTGTGGACGCGCTATGAGAACCCCCAGTCGCTGCTGGCCGAGATCTCCTCGCTGGACGACGGCCGGTCGACCCGCCGGTTGCAGGAGCTCTACGCCGAGCCCATCAAGGAGGAGCTGATCGGCCGCCGCATCCAGGAGGTGCGGGAGGCCGGGGTCACCGTGGCGGCCAGCCTGTCACCGCAGCGCACCGCCAAGTACTACAAGGCGGTCGTCGACGCCGGGGTCGACCTGTTCGTGATCCGCGGTACGACGGTGTCGGCGGAGCACGTTTCTGGAAGGGCGGAGCCGCTCAACCTCAAGCAGTTCATCTACGAGCTGGACGTGCCGGTGATCGTCGGCGGCTGCACGACGTACACGGCCGCGTTGCACCTCATGCGGACCGGCGCCGCCGGCGTGCTCGTGGGCTTCGGCGGCGGTTCCGGGCACACCACCCGTACCGTGCTGGGGGTCGCGGTGCCGATGGCGACGGCGATCGCCGACGTCGCGGCGGCCCGTCGTGACTACATGGACGAGTCGGGCGGCCGCTACGTCCACGTCATCGCGGACGGCGGCATGACCAACAGCGGTGACATCGCCAAGGCCTTCGCCTGCGGCTCCGACGCCGTCATGGTCGGCTCGCCCTTCGCCCGTTCCCAGGAGGCGCCCGGCGGCGGCCATCACTGGGGGAGTGAGGCGCACCACAGTGAGGTGCCGCGCGGCACCCGGGTCAACCTGGGCACGATCGGCAGCCTGGAGCAGATCCTGTACGGCCCGGCCCACGTCTCCGACGGCTCCATGAACCTCATCGGCGCGCTCCGCCGGGCCATGGCGACCTCGGGTTACTCCGATCTCAAGGAGTTCCAGCGCGTGCAGGTGGTCGTCACCCCGCACTGATCGGGCGAGCTCCCGCGCGACCGTACCGGGCTTATAACGACATATCGCCGACCCGTCGTGATCAGGTGATGGAGGACACGTTCCTCGCCCGATCACGACGGGGGCAGGTTTGTGTGGCGGACACCGCACTGGAAACGCCGTAGCGTGGGCATTACTGGAGAGTAGCCATCTGTCCTGCGGGGGAGAGCGCGATGTCAGTTCGAGGTTCGACCAACGGATCGGCGACCGGGTCCGGCACCGGCGAGGGAGCCATATTCGGAAGTCACGGGGCGGACTCGGCCGCCACGGCCCTGGGGACCTCCCAGCTGGGTCCGGCCGAACGCGAGCTCGCGCTGGCCCGGATGGCGACGGAGGAGTTCGACGTCGTCGTGGTGGGAGGCGGGATCGTAGGCGCCGGCGTGGCGCTCGACGCCGCCACCCGGGGCCTGTCGGTGGCCGTGGTGGAGGCCCGGGACATGGCCTCCGGGACCTCGTCGCGGTCGTCCAAGCTCATCCACGGCGGCCTGCGCTACCTGGAGCAGTTCAACTTCGATCTCGTACGCGAGGCGCTGACCGAGCGCGGCCTGCTGCTGCAGCGGATCGCGCCGCACCTGGTCCGTCCCGTCCCGTTCCTGTTCCCGCTGACCCGGCATGCCTGGGAGCGGGCGTACGTCGGAGCGGGGGTCGCCCTCTACGACGCGCTGTCCCTGCAGATGGGCAGTACCCGCGGGGTGCCGCACCACCGGCACCTGACCCGCCGCAAGTCGCTCCGGGTGGCGCCGGCGCTGCGCAAGGACTCCTTCGTGGGCGCGATCCAGTACTGGGACGCCCAGGTCGACGACGCCCGCTACGTGATGATGGCGCTGCGCACCGCCGCCGAGTACGGGGCCCAGGTCGCCACCCGGGCCCAGTGCACCGGGTTCCTGCGCGAGGGGGAGCGGGTCACCGGGGTACGGGTCCGCGACCTGGAGGCGGGCGACTCCATCGAGGTCCGCGCCAAGCAGGTGGTCAACGCCACCGGGGTGTGGACCGACGACATCCAGGAGCTCGTCGGCGGACGTGGGCAGATCCACGTGAAGGCGTCCAAGGGCGTGCACCTGGTGGTGCCGCGCGACCGCATCCACTCCTCCTCCGGGATCATCCTGCGGACCGAGAAGTCCGTGCTGTTCGTGATCCCCTGGGGGCGGCACTGGATCCTCGGCACCACCGACACCGAGTGGAGCCTGGACAAGGAGCACCCGTCCGCCTCGAAGGCCGACATCGACTACGTGCTCGAGCACATCAACGCCATGCTCAACGTGCCGCTGACCCCGGACGACGTGGAGGGCGTCTACGCGGGGCTGCGGCCGTTGCTGTCCGGTGAGTCCGAGGAGACCTCCAAGCTCTCCCGCGAGCATGTGGTGGCGCACCCCGTCCCCGGTCTGGTGCTGGTCGCCGGCGGCAAGTACACGACCTACCGCGTGATGGCCAAGGACGCCGTGGACGCGGTGGCGCACGGGCTGGACGGCAGGATCGCCGAGTCGTGCACCGACCGGATCGCCCTGGTCGGCGGCGAGGGCTTCCAGGCGCTGTGGAACGCCCGGCACCGGCTGGCGCGGTCCTCCAAGCTGCACGTCGCGCGGATCGAGCACCTGCTCCACCGGTACGGCACGCTCATCGACGAGCTGCTGGAGCTCATCGCCGAGCGGCCCGACCTGGCCAAACCGCTCACCGGTGCGGACGACTACCTGCGCGCGGAGGCGGTGTACGCGGCGAGCCATGAGGGCGCGCGGCACCTCAACGACGTCCTCACCCGGCGGACCCGCATCTCCATCGAGGTCTGGGACCGCGGCCTGGGGGCCGCGGAGGAGGTCGCCGAACTGATGGCCGGCGAACTCGGCTGGACCAAGGAGCAGCGGGACCAGGAGATCGAGTACTACCGCAGGCGGGTGGAGGCGGAGCGGGAGTCCCAGCGGCAGGAGGGCGACGAGGAGGCCGACGCCCGCCGCCGGGGCGTGCCCGAGATCGTCCCGACCGCCGCCCCGGTGCGCTCTCCCTGAGACCCGGGGCCACCGGGGAAAGCCCATTTTGCGGCGGGAAAATGCCGGTGAACGGCACTCGGTGAAACGTGAAAAGCGGACCGAGCTGCATTTAATCCTGTCAAGAAAGATCGTCAGGGAGGGCGGGGCCCAGGACCAGGCGGATACCGGAAGCGCAGGTCTCGGCGGGGACGCGCTCGGGGTCCAGCAGATGCTGGATCGCCAGCCCCAGGTCCATCGCCATCGCCATCGCGGCGCGGTCGGTCGCGCTGATGCCGTCCGCGTCGGTGAGCTCGCGGGTCAGGTTGTCGCGCCGGGCGTGGTACCAGTCGGCGATCCGCCAGCCGGCCGCGAAGTCCCGCATCCCGTAGAGCCAGAACTCCACCAGCAGCAGTGCCGGCAGCCGGGCGTCCTCACCCTCGAGCCGGCTCGTGTAGTGGTGACCGGCCTGCTCGAGGCGGTCCTGGCGGCTGCCGCGGAGCTCTTCGCACAGGTCGAGGTCGTGATCGTGCTGGGCGTGGCGATCGAGCAGCGCGAGCAGCAGATCGGTCTTCCCGGTGAAGTTGGAATAGACGGCGCCCTTGGTCAGCCCGGCGGTCCCGGCGATCTCGTCGAGCGAGACCCCGTGGATACCGCGCTCCGCCCACAGCCGTTCCGCCGCGTCCAGCAGGGCGGCGCGCGTCTGTTCTCGTCTCTCCTGACGCTTGTCCGCCCGATCGTCGCTGTTGATCATTGCGGTCCCTCTCCGTTTCAGCTCCGACCCGATTCGGCCTCCTCGACAGGGACCGGCTACCTCTTGTTCCGGAATACACCGCGAAAGCATGGTCATTCAATACGTTGTGTCACAAAGGCTTTGTGGAGCGATCCACCTTTCTGCGATGACCACTCATCCAAGTGCGTCAAACCGTGAAAAATCATGGGTTACTTGCGGGTAGCCATGAGTGGCCGGGCGGTCATAAGCTGCGCCCATGGCACTCTCGACGGGCAACCAGACGGTCCCGGAGCGTACGCTCGCACCCGCTCTGATCGAGCGGCTCGCCTCCCGCGTCACCTCCAGCGGAGGCAGCACCACGATCCCGACCCCGTTCACCGGCGAACCGCTGGCCACACTGCGGCTGTCCTCCGCCGACGACGTGCGCAAGGCGTACGACTCGGCGCGTGAGGCGCAGCGCAGATGGGCCGCGGTTCCGGTGCAGCAGCGGGTCAAGCCCTTCCTGGCGATGGTCGACGCGCTCGTCGACCGCAGGGAGGAGATCCTCGACGTCATCCAGCTGGAGACGGGCAAGGCGCGCCGGCACGCGTACGAGGAGTTCCTCGACGTGGCGCTGTGCTCGCTCTACTACGCCCGCCGGGCCGGCCGGCTGCTCAGGCCCAAGCGCCGCCAGGGGGCCTTCCCGCTGGCCACCCGGGCGCACGAGTACCGCCAGCCCAAGGGCGTCGTCGGCCTGATCTCGCCGTGGAACTACCCCTTCAGCCTGGGGGTCAGCGACATCGTGCCGGCGCTGCTGGCGGGCAACGCGGTGGTGCACAAGCCCGACACCCAGACGTCGCTGTCCAGTCTCTGGGCGCTGGACCTGCTGGTGGAGCTGGGGCTGCCCAAGGACCTCTGGCAGATCGTGCTCGGCGACCCGGCGGAGATCGGCGACCCGCTGCTGGAGAACGCCGACTATCTGGCGTTCACGGGTTCCACCCGGGGCGGCCGGGCCATCGCGGAGAAGGTCGCGCCCCGGCTGGTCGGCTACTCGCTGGAGCTGGGCGGCAAGAACCCGATGATCGTGCTCGCGGACGCCGACCTGGAGCGGACCGCCCGCGGCGCCGTACGGGCCTGCTTCACCAACGCCGGCCAGCTGTGCATCTCGATCGAGCGGCTGTACGTGCACGAGGACGTCCACGACGCCTTCGTCGCCAGGTTCGTCGAGCTGGTCGAGGCCATGAAGCTGGGCACCGATCTCACCTTCGCGTCCGACATGGGCTCGATGACCTACGTGCGGCAGCTCGAGGCGGTCACCCGGCACGTCGACCAGGCCGTCGAGCAGGGCGCCACGGTGCTGACCGGCGGCAAGGCGCGCCCGGACCTGGGGCCGCTGTTCTACGAGCCCACCGTGCTGACCGGCGTCACCACCGACATGGACCTGTGCGCCGGGGAGACCTTCGGCCCGGTGGTCAGCGTCTACTCCTTCCGCGACGAGGACGAGGTCATCGGCCGCGCCAACGACACCCCGTACGGTCTCAACGCCAGCGTCTGGACCAAGGACGTCGCGCACGGCCGCCGGGTCGCGGCCAGGATCCAGGCGGGCACGGTCAACATCAACGAGGGCTACGGCGCCGCCTTCGCCTCGTACGACGCCCCGATGGGCGGCATGAAGCAGTCCGGCGTCGGCCGCCGGCACGGCGCCGAAGGGCTCCTCAAATACACCGAGGTGCAGACCATCGCGAGTCAGCACTTCATGGATCTCGAGCCACCGCCATCGATCTCGTACCAGAAGTACGCGAATATGCTCGCGGGCGCCATCAAGGTCATGAAGCGCCTTCGGCTGAAGTAAGGACGATCGATGGATTTCGACGTATTGATCATTGGCTCCGGATTCGGCGGGAGCGTCTCCGCGCTCAGATTGACCGAAAAGGGATACAAAGTCGGAGTTGTCGAGGCCGGCCGCCGTTTCGACACCGGGGCCGCCCGGCCGGGCGAGCGCTATCCCGAGCTGCCCAGGACCAACTGGCGGCTGGCCCGCTACCTGTGGGCCCCCGCGCTGGGCCTCACCGGGATCCAGCGGACCCATCTGATCCGCGGCGACAAGGGCAGCCGGGTCCTGGTGCTGGCCGGGGCCGGGGTCGGCGGCGGCTCGCTGAACTACGCCAACACGCTGTACGTCCCGCTGGACCCCTTCTTCGACGACCCGCAGTGGGCGCACATCACCGACTGGCGGAGCGAGCTGGCCCCCTACTACGACCAGGCCAAGCGCATGCTCGGGGTGGTGCGGAACCCGACCGTGACCGCGGCCGACGAGGTGATCAAGAAGGTGGCCGGGCGGATGGGCCGGGCCGACACCTTCCGGCTCACCCCGGTGGGGGTGCACTTCGGCGACGGCCCCGGCGTGGAGGTCGACGACCCGTACTTCGGCGGGGAGGGCCCGCGGCGGCGCGGCTGCACCGAGTGCGGCGAGTGCATGACCGGCTGCCGGCACGGCGCCAAGAACATGCTGACCGAGAACTACCTCTACCTGGCCGAGAAGGCGGGGGCCCGCGTGCTGCCGCTCAGCCGGGCCACCCGGGTCACGCCGCGGGCCGGGGGCGGCTACGAGGTCCAGATCGTACGGACCGGGTCGTTCCGCCGGAACCGCAGGACCCTCACCGCCGGTCAGGTGGTGTTCGCCGCGGGCACCTACGGCACGCAGAAGCTGCTGCACAAGCTGAAGGCCACCGGTGACCTGCCGGGGATCTCCGACCGGCTCGGCGTGCTCACCCGCACCAACTCCGAGGCGATCCTGGGCGCCGGGCGGCTGCGCAGGGGCCCCGACGACTTCTCCAAGGGCGTCGCGATCACCTCGTCGTTCCACCCCTCCGCGGACACCCACATCGAACCGGTGCGCTACGGCAAGGGTTCCAACGCGATGGCGCTGCTGCAGACCCTGCTGATCGACGGTGACCGGCCCGGGGCGCCGAAGGGCCTGCCGCGCTGGGTCAAGTTCGGAGGTGAACTCGCCCGCCGTCCGTGGGAGGCGGTGCGGCTGCTCAGCGTGCGCGGCTGGTCGGAGCGCACCGTCATCGCCCTGGTCATGCAGGTCCGGGACAACTCGATCACCCTGCGGCCGAAGAAGGGGCTGTTCGGCTGGAGCGTGCGGGCCGGCCGGGGGCACGGCGAGCCCAACCCGATCTGGATCCCGGAGGCCCACGACGCCGTACGGATCATGTCCGAGGAGACCGGCGGCATGGCCGGCGGCACCTGGGGCGACCTGTTCGACATCCCGATGACCGCGCACTTCCTCGGTGGCTGCGCGATCGGGGACTCGCCGGAGCGGGGCGTCATCGACGCCTACCACCGGGTGTACGGCCACGAGGGCCTGCACATCGTGGACGGCTCGGCCGTCTCGGCCAACCTCGGGGTCAACCCCTCGCTGACGATCACTGCGCAGGCCGAGCGGGCCATGTCGCTGTGGCCCAACAAGGGCGAGGAGGACCCGCGTCCCGCGGTCGGCTCCGCGTACGCGCGGCTCGCCGCCGTCGCGCCGAAGAACCCCGTCGTGCCGGTCAGCGCTCCCGGCGCGCTCCGGCTGCCCATCGTCGGCATCACCTGAGCCCCCGGCCCGTCCCCCCGCCCCGGGGCGCGCCCGGTGGCCGCACGTGTGGCCGACCACGTCCTAGGGTGGGCGGATGGACGTGGAAGGGGCCCTGCGGCACGTTGAGAGCGAGCTCAGGGCGCTGGCGGACCCGGCTCGGGCCACGAGCGAGCGGAGCTATCTCAAAAGCGATCTCGTCCATCTGGGTGTCCCGCTGCCGGCGATCCGCAAGATCGCGAACGGAGCCGTACGGCGGGAACCGTCCCGCGCGGACCTGCTCGCGTTGGCGGACGGGCTCTGGGCCGCCACCGACGGCGGCGTGCCGGTGCACGAACTGCGGATGGCGGCCATCGAGGTACTGAGCCGCCGGGTGACGCTGCTGGAGGCCGGCGATCTCTCCTTCGCCGAACGGCTGATCCGTGACTCCCGCTCCTGGGCGTACGTCGACGGCATCGCGGTGAAGATCGTCGGTGGTCTGCTCACCGGGACGCCCGCGCTCGGGGGAGTGCTCGACCGCTGGGCGGGCGACGCGAACTTCTGGATCCGCCGGACCGCGCTGCTCGCGCTCCTGCCGGGGATCCGGGCCGGCCGGGGCGACCTGGACCGGCTCGCCCGCTACGGCGACGCGCTCATCGAGGAGCGGGAGTTCTTCATCCGCAAGGCGCTCGGCTGGGTGCTGCGGGAGCTGGCCGTACGCGACCCGGAGTGGGTGATCGCCTGGGTGGCCCCCCGGGTGAAGGTCATTTCAGGGGTGACGATGCGGGAGGCGGTACGCCGCCTGCCGGAGGCCGACGCGGCCCGGCTGCTGGAGTCGTACCGGAGCCGCTGACCGGGGGCCCGGCGCATCCCGCCCGCGGGCCCGTACACACCGCCGGCACACAGGGAGGCTGCGGCACCGGGGGGTGGGCGCCGCAGCCTCCGTCTGTGAAGAACGATCTAGTGGTAGATCCACCACTTCGTTCTCATACGATCGCTTTGCCCTTTAGTGAACTGGGTCATGCAGGTGTCGTACGAGTAATCCATGAAGTTGTGGATCGGGTCGACGCCGGCCGTGGGGCAGGTGTCGGATCCGGTCGGGCAGCCCGAGGCGGGCTCCCTCTCGGCCGGGGTGTCCTTGACCAGGTCCCCGTTGCCTCCGCAGCCTCCGGCGCCGGCCGGGTTGGACGGGTCGTAGCCCTGGAAGGTGTGGTAGAGCCCGAGCCAGTGGCCGACCTCGTGGGTGGCGCTGTAACCCTTGTTGTAGTTCTTGATCGAGTTACCGGGCAGGCTGCCGGTGTGCACGACCACGCCGTCCAGCTTGGGGGACTTCTTGTAGTTCCACGGGAAGGTGGCGTAGCCCAGCAGCTGGTCACCGAGGTTGCCGGTGTAGATGTTCAGCGATCCGGCGCCGCCCTTGTGGAGCGCGGTCTTGAACGCCTTTTCGTAACCGCCCTCGGACGCCGGGAGTGGGTTGTTGTACCACTTGGCGTTGTTGGTCCAGCTCTTCCCCTTCAGGTAGAAGGAGAAGTGGGTGTTGTAGCCCCCGGTCTTGCCGGCGTAGCTGGCATTCAGCACCTCGATCTGCTTGTTCATCCGCCAGGTCGAGACCGTGCCCTTCTTGCCGGAGTACAGGACGTGGAAGTACACCGGGATCTTGATCTGGGTGACGGCCTTGGCGGCGACGACGCGGGCTCCGGTCTGCTGGGCCGCCAGCGCCTGGGACTGCTGCTCGACCGCGGCGGCCGCGGCCGCGGTGATCTCGTTCGGCTCCTTGACGTTCTTGAGGCCGCCGCGCACCCGGGCGGCGGACTGCGGGGCGGCGCAGTCCCTCGAGGACTTCAGTACGGCGGAGGGTGCGGCTGGAGCCGCGGAGGCGCTCACCAGCGAGGTGGCGGGCAGCGTCGCCGCGACGGCGGAGAGAGCGCCGATCGTGGCGAGCAGTCCGGCGCGATTCATGGAACTCCTCGGGGGGAAATGGGGGGAAAGCCGGGAGGAAAACTGTGGGGAAGGGGGGTGGTATGGGAGTGATACAACCTACAAGAGGATCTCCACGGGGTGAATGGAGTTCAACCTCGCTGATGGTGTCGGCGGCCCAGGAAGTGGCCGCATGTGGTCATGGGGCGGTCGCGCCGGGTCACGCCGATCCCACCGGGCCCGCGGGCCGAGGCGTTCCCGCAGGCAGCGGCGCCATAGACTGGAACCTCTCCGTGACTTCGAAAGGCGTTCTTGGTGTCCGCAGAGCAGTCCTTCGACACCGTCCTCGTGGTCGACTTCGGCGCGCAGTACGCGCAGCTGATCGCCCGGCGGGTGCGTGAGTGCAATGTCTTCAGCGAGATCGTTCCGTCGACCATGCCGGTCGCCGAAATGCTGGCCAAGCGGCCGAAGGCGATCATCCTTTCGGGCGGGCCGTCCTCGGTGTACGAGGAGGGCGCTCCCGCGGCTCCGGCCGGGCTCTTCGAGACCGAGGTGCCCACCCTGGGCATCTGCTACGGCTTCCAGGTGATGGCGCAGGCCCTCGGCGGCCTGGTCGAGAACTCCGACGTCGCCGAGTACGGCGGCACCAGGGTCACCGTCCTGCCGGGTGCCGGGGCGGGCGCGCCCGGCCTGGACGACCCCGGATCCGTGCTGTTCGCCGGGCTGCCGGCCGAGCAGTCGGTGTGGATGTCCCATCGGGACTCCTGCAGCACGGCCCCCCTCGGGTTCACCGTGACGGCCACCAGCGCCGTGACCCCGGTGGCCGCGATGGAGGACCGCGACCGCGGGCTGTACGGCGTGCAGTTCCATCCCGAGGTCATGCACACCGAGCACGGCCAGGAGGTCCTGCGGCGCTTCCTGTACGAGGCCGCGGGCTGCCGCCCCAACTGGACGATGGTCAACATCGCCGAGGAGGCCATCGAGGCCGTACGCGCCCAGATCGGCGGCAAGCGGGTGATCTGCGGGCTGTCCGGCGGGGTCGACTCCGCGGTGGCGGCGGCGCTGGTGCAGCGGGCCGTCGGCGATCAGCTGACCTGCGTGTTCGTCGACCACGGGCTGCTGCGCAAGGGCGAGGCCGAGCAGGTCGAGAAGGACTACGTCGCCGCCACCGGCGTCAACCTGCACGTCGTCGAGGCGACCGAGCGTTTCCTGGCCGCGCTGGACGGGGTCACCGACCCCGAGCAGAAGCGCAAGATCATCGGCCGTGAGTTCATCCGGGTCTTCGAGGCGGCGGCCCGTGACATCGTGCACGCCGGCGACGGCGGCGCGGCCCCCTCCGCGCTGGGCGGGGGCGCCGCGGCCGGGCCGGTGGAGTTCCTGGTGCAGGGCACGCTCTACCCCGATGTCGTGGAGTCGGGCGGCGGCACCGGCGCGGCCAACATCAAGTCCCACCACAACGTGGGCGGGCTCCCCGACGACCTGCGGTTCCAGCTGGTCGAGCCGTTGCGGACCCTGTTCAAGGACGAGGTCCGCGCGCTGGGGGAGCAGCTGGGCCTGCCCGCCGAGATCGTCTGGCGGCACCCGTTCCCCGGCCCCGGTCTGGCCATCCGCATCATCGGCGCGGTCTCACGCGACCGGCTCGACCTGCTCCGCGAGGCGGACGCCATCGCCCGCGAGGAGGTCACCAAAGCCGGTCTCGACCGCGACATCTGGCAGTTCCCGGTGGTGCTGCTGGCGGACGTGCGCTCGGTGGGAGTGCAGGGCGACGGCCGGACCTACGGCCACCCGATCGTGCTGCGCCCGGTCACCAGCGAGGACGCGATGACCGCCGACTGGGCCCGGCTGCCCTACGACGTGCTCCAGCGGATCTCCACCCGCATCACCAACGAGGTCCCCGGCGTCAACCGGGTCGCCGTCGACATCACCAGCAAGCCCCCGGGCACCATCGAATGGGAATGACCCACCCCACCCCCTGACCCACCCCGTGCTCACGACCCCACCCTCCGTGATCATGCAATCGATCGACGATCGATTGCATGATCACGGAGGAATGGGGCGGGTCACGGGTGTCAGGCGGGGCTGAGGGCGGCTTCGGCGTCGAGGGTGGTGGCCACGGCCATGACGACGGCGGCGATCCGCAGGCCCTCCTGGACCAGCTCGCGGGAGAACCCGCTCTCCCGGAGCACCTTCTCGTGCGACTCCAGGCAGCGGCCGCAGCCGTTGACCGCCGACACGGCCAGGCACCACAGCTCGAAGTCGGCCTTGTCCACGCCGGGCCTGCCGATGACGCTCATCCGCAGCTTCGCGGGGAGGGCGGCGTAGGTCTCGTCTCCGATGAGGTGGGTGGCCCGGTAGTACACGTTGTTCATCGCCATGATCGAGGCGGCGGCCTTGGCGGCCTCGAACGCCTCGGCGGACAGAAGGTCGCCCGCGTCCTCGGCGATCTCCCTGATCACCCGCGCGTTCCGGGTGGCCAGGGCGCAGGCGAGTGCCGCGCCCCACAGCTGCTGCTCCGACAGCGCCGAGGTCGTGACGACCGAGCCCAGATTGAGCTTGGTGTCCTTGGCATACGCCGGCAGGGCCTGCTTCAACGCGTCAATGCTCATCGTTCGTCTCTTCTCCTTGGCTCTCGGCCACGGCCCGCAGGAATTCGCACGCCCGGACTGAGCCGGGCCCGGCGCGCTGACCCACCCCCATCCCGGCCCCCTCCGTGATCACGCAATCGATCGACGAACGATTGCATGATCACGGAGGGGGGAGTGGGGGCGTGGGTCAGGCGTTCAGCAGGGCCTTGGCGTCGAGGGTGGCATCACCCTTGTTCCAGTTGCAGGGGCAGAGCTCGTCGGACTGGAGGGCGTCGAGGACCCGTAGGACCTCCTTGACGTTCCGGCCGACCGAGCCCGCGGTCACCATGGCGAACTGGATCTCGTTGTCCGGGTCCACGAGGAAGGTGGCGCGTTTGGCCACGCCGTCCTCGGTGAGGATGCCCAGCGCCGAGGACAGCTCCCGGTTGAGGTCCGAGAGCATCGGGAAGGGCAGGTCGCGCAGGTCGGGGTGGTCCTTGCGCCAGGCGTGGTGCACGAACTCGTTGTCGACCGACGCGCCGAGCACCTGGGCGTCACGGTCGGCGAACTCGTCGTTGAGCCGGCCGAACTCTGCGATCTCCGTGGGACAGACGAACGTGAAGTCCTTGGGCCAGAAGAACACGACACGCCATTTGCCGGTGTAGGACTTGTGAGTGATCGTCTGGAACGCGCTGTCGGCGTCCAGCGAGACGCACGCGGTGAGCTCGTACTCGGGGAAGTGGTCACCGACGGTGAGCACATGACCTCCTTGATAGCGATTGTGGCGCCCCTGGAACTCGGCGGGGCGGATGTCGATCCGCGCAGACAGGGGAGGCACACCGCCCCCGTGCTGGTGACCGGGCACCAGACTGCCGCAGGTACGGGCCTGAGAGAAATCGATCGTCCCTGGTGGCGCGACAGCGGATCGGGAGCGCTCCGGATCGGCGTCCCCCGCCTCGCCCGGGCCGCGGGGTCCGGCCCGGGCCGCCGGTAAAGACTCCGCTATGAGACGCCCAGCCCCGCACGTATCGACACCGGCCGATCACCGCACGCGAGCATGCTTGCGCGCATGGCGACGTACTCACTCGACGACGTGCGCGGGGTCTGGCGGAAACGCGACGCGTGGTGGACCGTGCTGCTGGTCGACCCGGTCGCGGTGCGGCTCACGCGGCTGCTGGCGAACCGGACGTCCCTCACTCCCGACCACCTCACCCTGGCGTCCTTCGCCGTGGGCCTGGCCGCGGCCGGCTGCTTCGCCGCGGCGACGCCGTACTGGCTGGCACTGGGCGCGCTGGCGTACCACGTCAGCTTCATCCTCGACTGCTGCGACGGCAAGATCGCCCGGCTCAAGGGCACCGGCACGCCGTTCGGCCCCTGGCTGGACTACGTCGTCGACCGGCTCCGGATGCTGTGCTGCACGGTGGCCCTGGTCGGCGGGCAGTACGCGCGGACCGGCCGGGTGGAGCTGTTCTACCTGGGATTCATGATCCTGGCCCTGGACATGTTCCGCCATCTCAACGCCGTGCACACGGCCAGGACCCGGCGGGCGATCCGGCACCGGCTGGGCGCCGCGGCCGAGCTCGCCGGGCTGCCGGAACCCGCCGGGGACGGCCGGTACACGCTGCCCAGCCAGGACGAGCGCCTGCGGTACGTCGAGGACCTGCTGCACGCGGGGGGCCGCGCCGCGCGGAGCGGGCCGATCCCCGCTGGCCGGGCCCGCTGGTACGACCAGGCCCGCGGCAAGCTGCAGAGCCGCTGTGAGCGCACCCAGATGGTGACCGGGGTGGAGTTCCAGATGGCGCTGTTCGTCGTCGGGCCCTCGACGGGACTGATCGCTCCGGTCGCGCTGGCGGCGGGAGGGCTGCTGATGGCCTTCGAAGTGATCGCCATCTACCGGCTCTGGTCGTCCACCCGTGAGTGCGAGGAACTGGTCGGGGACCTCGCCGCGGCCGTGCGGGGCGGGCCGGGCGGCTCCACCGAGGGCTCCGCCACCAGGGGACGGCGGCTGAGCGACGCCGGTGTGCGTTGATGCCGGCCACGTTCCGGCGGCGTCGCCATCCCTACCGGGACGTGGTGGCGGCCGGCCGGCCGAGCGACGGCTGGTGGACCCCGGTGCTGCTCGAGCCGGTCGCCTTCCGGCTGGTGCGGCTGCTGGCCGACCACACGCCCGCCACCCCCAACCAGGTCACCGCGTTGAGCGCCATGCTGACGGTGGCGGCCGCGGGCGGGCTGCTGGAGGGCGGCCCGCTCGGGCTGGTGGCGGGTGCGCTGCTGCTACAGCTGAGCCTGCTCACCGACCGCATGGACGGCACGCTGGCCCGCCTCACCGGTACGGCCACCGAGCTCGGCGCGTGGTTCGGCGCGGTGGCCGGGCGGGCCCGCCTCATGATGTGCGGTACCGCGCTGCTGGCCGGGGAGTACGCCCGCACCGACGACCGGGCCTACCTCTTCCTCACCGCGCTGGTGCTCATCTGCTGCGCGGTGCTGGAGATCACCGACGGCCACGCCGAGCTGTTCCCGGCCGGCTTCGCCCGCAGGCCCTCGGCCCTTCGGGCCCGGGTGGGCCGGGGCGCCCGAGCGGTGCGCATCGCCCGTCCACGACCGCTGACCTGGCCCGTCACCGAGGCCGAATACGGTCTGGCCGTCTGCGTCCTGGCGCCGCAGACCGGAGCGTACGTCCCGATGATCGTCGCGGCCTCGGGCCTGCTGCTGTGCGGCGAGCTGGCCGGCCTCGGCGCCGCCGTCCGGTCGTCGCGGCGGGCACGCCCGGCCAGGCGCCCGCCGACCGTCACCCGGAGCCCGTACGGCGCGGCCGACTGGCCGGAGGCCGGCGCCTGAGCCGTCGCAGCGATGGGGCGCGGGCGGTTCAGCGGTGGTGGCGGCCCCGGCGGCGGCGGAACAGGTAACGGACCGTCAGCAGCGCGACGATGCCGCCGAAGACCGGGGCGGCCCGCTTGACGACCGACGGCCCGGCCACCTCCAGCAGGTCTATGGCCTCTTCGGTCTGCCGCACCGGACGGGGCGCCACCGGGCTCTGCCGGTCACCGGCACCCGGGCTCGTGGCGGCGGCGGGAGCAGCGGCCGGGGTCGCGGGCTCCGGAGCGGCCTCGGTGCCCGCGCCGGTGGCGGGCGCCGCCTGCGCGGGCTCCTGGCTCGGGAGCTGCTCGGCGACGGAGAACCCGTCCGGGATGGTCGGCGGGGCGCTGGGCACGTCCTGCCGCCCTGCCGGGCTCCCGGCCGGCGACTCCACGGGCGAGCCGGCGGCGCCCGCGGCCTCGACGGCGGGCTCCGGGGCCGCGGCGGGGATCGCCGTTTCCGGGGCAGGTGCCCCGGCGGAGGCCGGCTGGGGCTCTCCGGCGGAAGCCGGCGCGGCGGCCTGCTCCGGTGCGCCGGTGGCGGCCGCCTTCTCCGCGGCCGGCTGGGGCTCTCCGGTGGTGGCCGGCTTCTCCGCGGCGGCCCGCGGCTTCCCGGCCGGGGCCGGTGTGTCCGTGGCGGCCTGCGGCGCGGCAGGTGCTCGCCGCTCCTCGTCGGAGACCTGGAGCTCCTCGGACAGGGCCTTGGCGAACCGGGAGATGAGCTTGCCGCCCACCTCGGCCAGGATGCCCCGGCCGAACTGCGCCGGCCGCCCGGTGATGTTCAGCTTGGTGTGCACGGTGACGCGGGTGGCGTCGCCCTCGGCGTGCAGCTGGGCCTGGACGGTCGCGGCCGCCGTACCGGTGCCGCGCGCCTCCTTGGCCGAGCCCTCGATGGTGACGATGCGGGCCGACTCGTCGGTGACGACGAGATGGGCGTTGCCCTTGTAGGTGATGGTCATGGCGCCGAGCTTCACCTTGAGCCGGCCGGTGAACTCGTCGCCGTCGACCGAGTCGAGGGTCGCGCCCGGGACGCAGGGCGCCACTCGTTCGAGGTCCAGCAGCACCGGCCAGGCTCGATCCACCGGCACGGGAACGGTGAACTCGTGATCGAGCTCCATGAGAGCCTGCCCTCCTGTCAGCCGTGACGTGCTTGGCACCCTATGACCGCTCGCACCCATCCGCCACAGGTGTCCCAGCGACAGGCGACGGGCAAACCGGTCTTGTCGTGACACACATTGTAATTACCCACCGGAACAGGCCCCGCCCGGTGGCGCCGGGCGGGGCCTGTTCCCGCTCAGATCGCGGCGGCGGTGGTGAGGGCGCGCGCGGTCAGCACCTGGGCGAGATGCAGCCGGTATTCGACCGATCCGTGCAGGTCCGCGGACGGACTGGCGCCCTCGGCGGCGTGCGCCGAGACCGCGCGGAAGGTGCTCGCCGAGGCGGTGCCGCCCCGCAGCGCGTCCTCGACGGCCACCGCGCGCACCGGGGCCGGCCCCATGTTGGTCAGCGCCACCCTGGCGTCCTCGATGGTGCCGTTGGCCCGGCGGACCGCGCAGGCGACCCCGACGATCGCCCAGGCCTGTGCCGTCCGGTGGAACTTCTCGTAGTGGAAGGTCCATCCCGGGCCCAGCTTGGGCACCCGGATGCCGGTGAGCAGCTCGTCGGGCTCCAGGGCCGAGGTCAGGTAGTCCTGGAAGAACTCCGCCGCCGGAATCCGGCGCCGGTGGGTGAGGAACACCGCGTCCAGGGCCACCGCCACCGCGGGCAGGTCCCCGGCCGGATCGGCGTGCGCCAGTGCCCCGCCGAACGTGCCGCGATGGCGTACGGCCGGATCGGCCACCGTCGCCGCGGCCAGTGAGATCAGCGGCGCGTGCTCCCGGACCAGCGGGTCGTGGACCACTTGGTGGTGCGTGGCCATGGCACCGATCACCAGTGCGTCCCCGTCGTCGCGGATCTCGCGCAGCTCCGGGACGCGGTCGAGGTCGATGAGCACCTCGGGGTAGGCGAGCCGCAACCGCAGCAGCGGCAGCAGGCTCTGTCCGCCGGCCAGCAGCTTGGCGTCCTCCCCGGCCTCGGCGAGCGCGGTGACCGCCTCGTTCACCGACGACGGCCGCAGGTAGTCGAACTCGGCGGGGATCATGAGGCACCTCCGGAGACAGAGCCCAGTCCGCCACCGGCGCCCGGTTGCACGGACCGTTCGCCTGTTCCGCCGCGCAGCGCCTGCCAGACGCGTTCGGGCGTGCAGGGCATCGGCACGTCGAGCACCCCGTACGGGCGGAGCGCGTCGACGATCGCGTTGACGACGGCGGGGGTGGAGGCGATGGTGCCGGCCTCGCCGACGCCCTTGACCCCCAGCGGGTTGGTGGTGGCCGGGGTCTCGGTCCGGTCGGTGACGAAGGTCGGCAGGTCGGCGGCCGACGGCACCAGGTAGTCGGCGAGGGTGGTGGTGGTGAGGTTGCCGTCCGTGTCGTAGACCGCCTCCTCGTAGAGCGCCTGCGCGATGCCCTGCGCGAGGCCGCCGTGCACCTGGCCCTCCACGATCATCGGGTTGACCACGGTGCCGACGTCGTCGACGGCCACGTACGACCTGATGCGCACGAACCCGGTCTCGGTGTCCACCTCGGTGGCGCACAGATGGGTGCCGTGCGGGAACGAGAAGTTGTCCGGGTCGAACGTCGCGTCGGAGTCCAGGGAGGGCTCGACCCCCTCGGGCAGGTCGTGCGCGGCGAAGGTGGCCAGCGCCACCTGCTGGATGGTGGTGGAGGCGTCCTGTACGCCGCGTACCGAGAAGGTGCCGTCGCGGAACTCGATGTCCTGCTCGGCGGCCTCCATCAGATGGGCGGCGATCCGGCGGGCCTTCTCCACCACCTTGTCGCAGGCCCCGACGAGCGCGATGCCGCCGACGGTCAGCGACCGGGAGCCGTAGGTGTCCATGCCCTTGGGGGAGATGGCGGTGTCACCGTGCAGTACCCGTACGTCCTCGAACGGCACGCCGAGCGCGTCCGCGGTGATCTGCGCCCAGGCGGTCTCGTGCCCCTGGCCGTGCGCCGAGCTTCCGGTGACCACCTCCACCTTGCCGGTCGGCAGCATCCGTACGGACGCGTTCTCCCAGCCGCCGGCGCCGTAGGACAGGGACCCCAGCACCCGTGAGGGCGCCAGCCCGCACATCTCGGTGAAGGTGGAGACGCCGATGCCGAGCTGTACGGAGTCGTTGCGCTCGCGGCGGTCCGCCTGCTCGGCGCGCAGCTTGTCGTACTCGAAGAGCTGCATGGCCTTCTCGGTGGCCGCCTCGTAGTTGCCCGAGTCGTAGGTCAGCCCGGCGATCGTGTCGTACGGGAACTCCTCGTGCCTGATCCAGTTGCGGCGCCGTACCTCCAGCGGGTCGAGGTCCAGCTCGGCCGCCAGCTCGTCCATCATCCGCTCGATGGCGAAGGTCGCCTCGGGCCTGCCCGCGCCGCGGTAGGCGTCGGTCGGGGTCTTGGTGGTGAAGACCCCGGTGCAGGTGAAGGAGTAGGCGTTCATCTTGTAGATCGAGTTGAACATGAACGCGCCCAGCAGCGGGATGCCCGGGGTGACGAGCATCAGGTAGGCGCCCATGTCCGCGAGCAGGTCGACCTTGAGGCCGCGGATGGTGCCGTCGGCCTCGGCGGCGAGGGTCATCCGCTGGATCTGGTCCCGGCCGTGGTGCGTGGCCATCGTGCCCTCGCTGCGCGACTCGGTCCACTTGACCGGCCGGCCCAGCCTGCGCGCCAGCAGCAGGCAGATGACCTCTTCGCCGTACACCTGGAGCTTGGAGCCGAAGCCGCCGCCGACGTCCGGTGCGATCACCCGCAGCTTCTGCTCCGGGATGCCGGTGACGGTGGCCAGCATCAGCCGCAGGATGTGCGGGATCTGGGTCGCCGACCACAGGGTGAACTCGTCGCCGCGGGGTTCGCAGACCACCGCGCGCGGCTCCATGGCGGCCGGGATCAGCCGCTGCTGGACGTACCTGCGCTCCAGCAGCACCGGCGCGTCGCGGAAGGCCGCGTCCAGGTCGCCGTTCTCGAACACCCAGGTGTAGGACTTGTTGCCCGCCTCGTGGACGGTGTCGGCGCCCTCTTCGAGGGCCTGTTCCATGTCGAGTACGGGGGGCAGCGGCTCGTAGTCCACGTCGATGGCCTCGAGCGCGTCGGCGGCGGCGTACCGGTCGCGGGCGACCACGCAGGCCACCGGCTCCCCGGCGTAGCGCACCTCGGTGACCGCGAGCGGCGGGTGGTCGGGCAGCACCATGTCCTCGGTCACCGGCCATGCGCACGGCAGGCTGCCCTGCTCGTCGGCGAGGTCGGCGCCGGAGAACACCGCGACGACCCCGGCCCGCTCCCGTGCCGCCGTGGTGTCGACGTTGGTGATGCGCGCGTGGGCGTACGGGCTGCGCAGGAAGGCCACGTGCACCATTCCGGGCAGCTGGAGGTTGTCGGTCCACTGGGTGCGGCCGGTGATCAGCCGGGCGTCCTCGCTCCGCTTCCGGGCCGATCCCACCTCCCGGCGCGTGCCGGGGTCGGCCAACTGATCGCTCTGCGCGACCTGTTCGGCGACTGCCTCGGGTGCGATCTCACTCATGGGTCGCCTCCGCGGGGGTCTGCCGGCCGGCCGTACCGCCGTTGTGCCTCATCTCGTCGGCGGCGTGGCGGACGGCCCGGACGATGTTCTGGTAGCCGGTGCAGCGGCAGAGGTTGCCCTCCAGGCCGTCGCGGATCTCGTCCTCGGACGGGTCGGCGTTCTCGCGCAGCAGATCGATGGACGCCATGATCATGCCGGGGGTACAGAACCCGCACTGCAGCGCGTGCTCCTCGTGGAAGGCGCGCTGCATGGGGTGGAGGTCTCCGGCGATGCCGATGCCCTCGATGGTGGTGATCTCGCGGTCGTCGGCCTGGACGGCGAGCATCGAACAGCTCTTCACGCTGGTGCCGTCGAGCAGCACGGTGCAGGCGCCGCAGTTGCTGGTGTCGCAACCGATGGGGGTGCCGACCTTCCCCAGCCGTTCGCGCAGGTAGTGAACGAGCAGCAGCCGCGGCTGGACGTCGTCCTCGTACGTCACTCCGTCGACCTCGACCTTGATTCGTGGCATACATCCTCCTCAGGACTGGCGGTGTCCCCGGTGCGTGGGGTGATATCGGGACACGGCGGCCCGAGGAGGGGCGTGCGGCCACTGCATCGGGGCCACCTCCTGAGGGAGTACGACCCCACGAACGTATGCCTAGGTGGATCGGCACACCAGACCTGAACAGGCCCATTTAAGACGGCGTTGCCCTCCGATGGCCGCGGTGTGCCCCGCGAGGCGCACCGCGGCCGGAGTGCTCAGCGCCGCGGCTGCAGATCCACCGAGTAGAGGACTGCGCCGTCGAGGTCGCGCAGCCTGACAGTCAGGACCCCGGAGCGGCCGTCGATGGCGACCTCCCCGAAGAACTGGGCGCCCTCGGCGGGTGAGGCGCCGGCCCGCGGGCCGGTCTTGATGAACTTCAGCTGGGGCCCGAAGGTGCCGTCCAGGGTGTTGGGACCGAAGGTGCCGGCGTTGAGCGGTCCCGCGACGAACTCCCAGAACGGGTCGAAGTCGGTGAAGGCCGCCTTGGCCGGGTCGTAGTGGTGGGCCGCGGTGTAGTGCACGTCGGCGGTGACGAACACCAGGTTGGTGACGCCGTGCCGCCGGGCGTACGAGAGGATCCCGGCGAACTCGCCCTCACGGCCCAGCGGGGCGCCGTTGTCGCCCTGCGCGACGCCCTCCTGGTTGGCGCCGTCCGGCACGATCAGTCCCAGCGGCAGGTCGTTGGAGATGACCTTCCAGGTCGCGGTGGACCGGCGCAGTTCCCGCTTGAGCCACGCGGTCTGCTCCGCGCCGAGTGTCCCGGCCTTGGCGCCGGGGGCGTTGTCCGGGCCGTTGGGGTCCTTGTAGGTCCGCATGTCCAGGACGAAGACGTCCAGCAGCGGGCCATGGGAGATCTTCCGGTAGATCTTGCCGTCCTTGGGCGGCAGGATCGAGATCGGCGTGTACTCGAAGGCCGCGCGGCGGGCCCGGGACGCGAGCACGTCCACCCGCTTCTCGGTGTACCGGGCGTCGTCGAGGATCTGCCCCGGGTACCAGTTGTTGCGCACCTCGTGGTCGTCCCACTGGTAGATCATCGGCACCTGGGCGTTGAACGCCCGCAGGGGGCCGTCCATCAGGTTGTAGCGGAACTGCCCGCGGTACTCCGCCAGCGTCTCGGCGACCTTCGACTTCTCCGCGGTGACGAGGTTGTGCCAGGTGGTGCCGTCCGGCAGCGGCACGGACTCGGTGAGCGCGCCGTCGGCGTAGACCCAGTCGCCGCTGCACAGGAAGAAGTCGGGGTCGGCCGCCGCCATCGCATTGAAGATCTTGTATCCGCCGAAGCCGGGGTTGATGCCCCACCCCTGCCCGGCCAGGTCGCCGCCCCAGACGAATCGAACGTCGCGCCCGCTGTGCGCGTCCGGCGACGCGGGCGTACGGAACCGGCCCGTCACGGGCGCCGACTCGGTGCGGCCGTCGGGGTCGGCCAGCCGCACGCGGTAGTGGATCTCGTTGCCGCAGGGCAGGTGACGCAGCAGGGTCTTGCCGGTGAGGTCGGTGTCGGGGGTCAGGAGCGGCCCCCGCACGGTACGGGCTCCGCGGAAGTCGGGGCGGGCGCACACGTCGACGAGCATCCGGGACGGCCGGTCCGCCCGGGCCCAGACGACGGCGCCGTCGGCCGTCACGTCGCCGCTCTGTACCCCGTGGGTCAGGGCCGGCCGGGCGCGCACCAGCCCGGGCGTCGCGGCGGCCGCGGATTCCAGCGAGCCGAGCACGGCCGCGCCGCCACCCGCGACGAGCCCGGTTCGCAGGAAGGTACGCCTGTCAAACACCATGGATCGCTCCATCTCTCGATCATGTCGACCGGTCGGTCAGCCCGCATGCTCGCCGCCCCGCCCGGCACTGGCGTGGCCGGCCGGTGAACACCGCAAAAACGCCTTCGGGAGGAAATGCCGATCGACTTGACAACACAGGGTGACGGAGTGTCTCCTATTGCTCATGCCAGCGCGTGCCTTCCGCCGTAGCCTCGTGGTCTTCCGCCACTCGGCCGCCGCGCTGTGTCCTTCGTGTTGTTGTCGCTGATCACCTCTGCTTCCAGCGGCATTTCCGGTATCCGACCCGTCCTCTGAGGCGTGGCCTGCGCCCGACACGAAGGAACTCCCGTGGACCTCGACGTCATACCCGATCTCACGATGCGTGGTCAGGACGACCCGCACGGCCGCGTCACGACCCCGCGTCCGCCGACCGTGGGGCAGCTGGCCGCCCGGATCGGTGACCTCGCCGGGCGTCCCGCGGACTGGTGGCACCTGGTCCGCCTCGACCCCGCCGGTCCCAGCCGGGTGATGCTCCCCGGCCCCGGGGAGGTGGACACGTGGCTGACCACCTGGCCCCCGGGGCACCGTACGGACCGGCACGACCACGGCGTCACCGAGGTGTCCACGGTGATCGCCGGGGAGCTGACCGAGTTCACCATCGCTCCCGACGGCGTCACCGAGCGGCCGCTGCGGGCCAACCGGGTGCGCGTGCACGCCAGCGGCCACACCCACGAGCTGCACAACCCGGGCCCCGCGTTCGCCATCACGCTGCACGCCCGCCTCGGCTCCTGAGGAGCGGCCGGCCGGGTCAGCGGATCTCCGGTGCCGCCGTGGCGAAGGCGTCCAGCAGGCGGCGGTCGCGCGCGTGGGTGAGGCGGCGGCGCGCCGCCGGGAGGGAGAGCCACTCCAGCCGGTCGACCTCGTGGTTGGGGACGAACGTCGCCGGGCCGGTCACCGTGGCCGCCCAGTAGTCGACGCGTTTGAGCCGCCACCCCTTGACGTAGCGGCGCGGCGGGAGCGGGCTGCCGAAGGCCGGCGTCATGCCGGTCTCCTCGCGGGTCTCGCGGACCGCGGCCTCCCGGACGCTCTCGCCCGACCGCAGCTTCCCCTTGGGAAAGCTCCAGTCCTTCTTGCGGGGCCGGTGGATCAACGCCACCTCGGGGCCCTCGTCACCTGGCCGCCACAGGACGGTACCGGCTGCGCGAATCATGCTCTGCTGGTCTCCGTCCACGGGATACGGCGTGCCGTGGCCGTCCATCCCCGGGTTCGCGTCCGCCAATCCCACGGCGGGCAGGCCCGTCCCGTCGCCGCCCATCATTTGGGGAACTGCGGAACGATCAGATAGACGCCGTACACGGCGATCGCCGCGCAGCAGGCGAAGCACAGGGCGGCCGCCGTGGTCGCGAGGCCGGTGGACCGGCCCCGCTCCTGCGCCGTCTGGCGCGCGGAGAACGCCATGATGCCGAGGGCGAAGATCACGACGACGGTGACGGTGGCGCCGAGGCTGACGACGAAGACCTCGCCGAGCGAATCCCATTTGATGGTCATGGCCGGACTCCTCAGACCGATACGGCTTCCCGGCGCCGTACGGGCGCCTCGTTGACGTTGCGCGCGTGCACCGGGTCACGGCGGGAGATGACGTAGATCGCCGCGGCCACGGCCAGTGCGGCCAGCCCGGCGACGATCACACCGAGGGTGCCGGTGGTGGCGACCGCGGCGGCGACTCCGCCCACGGCCGCGGCGGCGGGCAGGGTGAGCAGCCAGGCCACCGCCATCCGGGCGGCCACGCTCCAGCGGACCTCGGCCAGCCTGCGGCCCAGCCCGGCCCCGAGGATGGAGCCCGAGCAGACCTGGGTGGTGGAGAGCGCGAACCCGAGGTGCGAGGAGGTGAGGATCACCGCGGTGGCGCCGGCCTCGGCGGCGAAGCCCTGCGGGGACTCGATGTCGGTCAGCCCCTTGCCGAGCGTACGGATGATGCGCCAGCCACCCAGGTAGGTGCCTAGGGCGATGGCCGTTCCCGCCGCCGCGATGACCCAGAGCGGCGGGCTCGCACCGGCGGAGAGCGCACCGGCCGAGATCAGGGTCAGCGTGATCACACCCATGGTCTTCTGGGCGTCGTTGGTGCCGTGCGCGAGCGAGACCAGCGAGGCGGAGGCGATCTGCCCGAGTCGGAACCCTCTGCCCACCGTCTTCTCGTGGGCCCGGCCGGTGATGACGTACGCCAGGTACGTGGCGGTCATGGCGACGAACCCGGCGATGAGCGGTGAGGCGACGGCGGGGATCAGGATCTTCTCCACGACCGTGTCGAAGTGCACCCCGTGCAGGCCGGCGCCGACGACCACGGCACCGATGAGCCCGCCGAACAGGGCGTGCGAGGAGCTGGAGGGCAGGCCGAGCAGCCAGGTGAGCAGGTTCCACAGGATGGCGCCCACCAGCCCGGCGAACACCATGGCGGGCGTCACGAGCTTCTCGTCGACGATGCCACCGGAGATCGTCTTGGCGACCTCCACGGAGAGGAACGCGCCCACCAGGTTGAGCACCCCGGAGACGGCCACCGCGACCTTGGGCCGCAGTGCTCCGGTGGCGATGGACGTGGCCATGGCGTTGGCGGTGTCATGGAAGCCGTTGGTGAAGTCGAAGGCCAGTGCGGTGATGATCACCACCACGACGAGCAGTGAGATGTGGTCCATCCATCCTCCCGGGCATCTCCGCCTGCTCTGGCGGACCTGCCCGGAAACGCGGCCATCAAGATGAGGCGTAAATGAACTCTCGGCAAACCTCACAGAGATGACGAACTAGGACATAACTCCGCCGGTCTGCGGCAACGGAGGTGGCGGGATCGGCGGCCACATCGCCCTCGGTCCGCGGGACGACCCGCCCAGGGGTCGCCGGTGATCCGGCCGTGCACAACCCCAGGGCATGGTCTCAGGGGCGTCGCTTCGGTAGTTCGAGTGGGCCGAGCGAGCCGAACGGCTCGAGAAGCTCCAGGCGCTTCCCGCAACCCGCCCGGGCCTGCGGTTGTCGGGCCGGGGGCCGTGTCCGGGGGGATGGTGGTGCAGGTTTTATTTGCCGTGACCACCCGTACGCGGCCGACTGGTTTCTGGGGTCTTCGCTCCCGTGCGTGATCATGCCGTCAATCGTCGAATTGCATGATCACGTGGTTGCGCCGACAGTGCCAAGCCTGGCGTGCCGCAGGTGGGTGCACCCGAGTTACTGAACCGGGCGCGCGACCTTGCCGGGTCCCTGGGATGCCAGGCGCATTTCATGCGCGCCGCTCGCGCTGCCGCCGGCCGCGCGGAGGTGGTCAGGGCAAATGCGCTCGGCCGCGCGGAGGTGGTCAGGGCAAATGCGCTGGGAGACAGCATCCCGCCGCCTGCTCTGGGGACAGACGCATGTCCGCTTTGCCGAGCACTTGGGGGTTTTTGGGCCACTGGGCGGCGCCGCACGGGCTGGGGGCCGCTGGTATGTCCTGTGCCCGCGAAGGTCTCGGCAGGGTCAGAGTGAGCCGGATTTGATGTCGGCCACGAAGGCGGCCCAGGCCGTGGTGGGAAGCCAGAGCTTGGGTCCGTCCGGGTCCTTGGAGTCCCTCACCCCGACCACCCGGTCACCACACCCGCACGGCGCCGCAACCTCGACGCATGCGGAGTCATCGTTGGTTCCGCTGCGGCTGCTCTTGCGCCAGGCGATCATCCTGCTCCTCTGCCGGGAGAATCTGGTAGGTCCTGGATTACCTGCTCGATCAGAGTCCGCGAGTCGGCCTCGGTGAGGGCTACCTTGCGCAAGTCCTCGAAGACCAACCTGTAGCGCGTGACCTCATCGTCGTCTTCTACATAGATGCTACGAGTCAGGCTATCGATGACCACAACGGTGAAGTCGCCGTTCTCTACCTCCAAGAGAGTGAACGGCCCGTCGAAGCCAGGATTTCTCGTCGCCTCATGCGGCAGGACTTGCACAGTGGTGTTGCCACGCCGTGAGGACTCCAGCAGGCTGCGGAGTTGCGTGCGTAGAACTGCAGTGTCACCCAGGCGCTGCCGTAGTGAGGTTTCGCCGATCACCGTCTCCAGTCTGACCGGATTGGGTTGCTTGAGGACCTCTTGCCTGGCCATGCGAAAGGCGACGGAGCGCTCCACGTGCCTGGCCGGATCGAGTGGCGCTGACTGTATGACCGCGCGTGCGTAATCTGCCGTCTGCAGTAGGCCGGGAATGCCGGTCGGTTGGAAGACTCTGATCAGCGAAGAATCCTGCTCAAGCCGGACGAAGTCCCCGATCACGGGACCAGGCGACAATGCTCCGTGGCGCTTGATCCAATCTTTGGAGCGGCCTGCGGCGGCAAGCCCGAGGAGAGACTCGCGAAGGCCGTTGTCGGCCACCCGGTACCGGAACAGGAGATAGTCCACCTCGTGCCGGCGGGTGATGACCTGGGCGGTCTCCATCCGGCTGAGGGCGGATTTGGAGAGCTTGAGAAGGTCTGCCGCCTCGTCGAGAGTGAGACCGCGTTCCTCGCGGATCTTTCGCAGCTGGGAGCCGAGTCGACGCATCCGGATGGTCGGGGGGTTCTTCGCCATACAACTCATTGTGAGCAGTCGGCTACGGCTTTTCGGCGAGAGTTTCAAGATGGGGATTTCCCGCTTTCCGCGCCTCCCGGGGTCCGCGCCTCCCCTTGTCGGGCAAGGCGGTTGTGGCCGCTGAGCAGGCGTTCCATGCTGGCGGTCGACCACCACGGAGGGGAGTTGACCGATGACATCGAGTGAGGCGCGATTCGCCGTTCTGGTCAGGCTCGGATGGGAGCTGAGATGCCTCGCGATCGGCTCGGCGGTCACCTTGCCCGCCGACGGTGAGGCGGTGCTCCTGGTCCGGTGCCCGGACGGTTTCCGGCTTCCGGTGCTGGCCGCCCAGCAGGACCGGCGCTGGCTGATCATCTGGAGCACGCACGGCGAGGTGCCCGCCGTACGGCCCGATCTGGCCGCCCGGGAGATCGCCGGGACCGTCGCGCAGCGCCGGGCTGTGTGACGCCGTGGACCTGCTCGCGACGATCGTGATGGCGGGGCACCCCGCGGTGGCCCGGGACCTCAGGCGTCTTGTGGGCCGGCGGCTGACGGCCATCGGTCTCCGGCTCGATCCCGAGACGCTGGCAGACCTCGAGTTGTGCGTGGACGAACTGGTCGCCAATGCCGTCGCGCACACCGCCTCGGGCCGCGGTGGCCAGGTCACCGCCGTGATCGAGGCCGGTGACGGAGTCGTACGGATCGCTGTGATCGATGACGGGGGTGCCCGGACCAAGCTGCAGGTCCGTACCGACCTCCTCGGCGAAGGTGGCCGGGGGCTGCGGCTGGTCGAGGAACTGTCGTGTCGCTGGGGCTCGGACGCCCGGCTCGACGGTCGTGGCGAGGTCTGGGTGGAGTTCGCCGCACCGTCTGGAGAGGACGGCTGTCTTCGCGCGCTATGGCTCGCGGCGGCGGGAGCGGGTGAGGGCCCGGACCAGGCCGACCACGCCGAGGCCGACGACCACCGCGGGAGCGAGACCGTAGACCGGGAGGATCGAGGTCTCCGAGAAGCCCCCGGCCAGGAAGATCACGGCAATGGCCAGGAAGAACAGCCCGGCGACCAGCGCGCCCGGGTCGAATCGATGCTTACGCACGGGTGACCTCCAGATCGCCGACCCTGCCGTTGAAGGAGAGCTCGATGGTCGGGGGATCGGTGACCGGATCACCCTCGGGCTGCAGGATCTCGTCCACCTTGGCCCGCGGGCCGCCGGTGATCCGGCCGTCCACGGTCACGTCGCCGAGCCCGGCCCTGGCACGCAGTTCCACCCGCGCGGTCCGGGGCAGCCGCACCCGCATCCCGCCGAGGCCGAGTTCGGCCTGGACCTTGATCCGCTGGCCGGGCCGCAGCGGCAGCGCGGTGAGGTCGAGTGCGCCCTGACCAGCGATGATCTTGTAGGTCTGCTCGCTCTTGCCGGCGTCGACCGGCCGCCAGGTGACGTCTCCGAACCGGCCGCCGCTGGGCACCGCCGCCGCCACCGAGGTGGTCACCAGGGCCAGCGAGAGCAGGGTCCCCGCCGCGACGAGCCCGCGCGGCCGGCCGTACCGGGATCCGGCGATCAGGCCGGCGGCGATCACCGCCAGGCCGGATCCCAGCACGATCGGGAGCTGGGAGTTCTGCGGGTACGCCGAGGCGATCGGGGCCATCACGGCCGCGACCAGCAACGCGACGAGCAACGTCAGCGGCGCCAGCACCGACCGCTGCCGGGGTGCCGCGGGTACGGCGGGCGCGGCGGGCGCCGCCGGCACCGAAGGGGCCAGAGGGTCCGCGGGGTCGAAGGGGTCGAAGGGGTCGGACGGGTCGGAGGGGTCCGCAGGGTCGGCGGGGTCCGCCGGCGTGCCGGGCGCGGGCGGGGCGGGCTGGGAGCGTACCGGTGCGTCGGCCAGGTCGTAGGTGCCGGTGGCCGCCGTCCGGGGCCGGGTGTGCAGGGTGGCCAAGTCGATCATCTCTGGCTGGATCGGGGCCGTCGGGGACTTGTACATGTGGACGCCGCCGGCCGCGGCGGGCCCGTACATGGCCGACGCGGACTCCTCCGGCTCGGCGGGTCTGCCCTGGATGCGCTCGGGCAGCGTGCGCGCCAGCCCGACCAGATCGACTCCGCGGCCGTGCGCGACCAGCAGGACCAGCGCGAACAGGGTGACCAGGGTCAACGGCCCGTCCAGGCCGCTGCCCGGCAGGCTCAGCAGCACCGCCACGCCCAGCAGCGCGGTGAGGATCGCGAGCACCGAGTCGGCGTCGAACCGGCGCTTGACCAGCTGTTCGATCGGGGAGGCCCGGAACTCGTCCGCGGGCATCAGCAGCGCGGCGATGATGTAGAGCAGGACTCCCCAGCCGTCGGCCAGCACCAGCAGGGCGAAGCCGACCCGGAACACCACCGGGTCGACCTGGGTGTGGCGGCCCAGCCCCACGCAGACCCCCGCGAGGACACGGCGGTCGTGGGAGCGTGGCAGCCGCGTGGCGGGTGCGGGACGGTCCTTGCTCTCCTCGGTCATGGTCATATCGTGGCGGTCCGGCCGCGCCGGGGGTATCCGGGAGACCCCTGAGCCGACCCTGAGAATTCAGGGTGAAGACCGGGGTATCGCCCGGATGCCGCATTTCGTCGGTCGTGTCAGTCTTGTCGGGTGACGACTCCCACCACCATCGAGGACCAGCCGCCCCAGGCCAGGCTGGACCGCCGGGCCTCCGGCCGGCTGGTCGCCGGGGTCTGCCGTGGCCTGGCCGATCACCTCGGTCTCGAAGTGGTGGTCGTGCGGCTCGCGTTCGTGCTGCTGTTCGTCGCGGGTGGCACCGGGATCGCGGCCTACCTGGCCTTCTGGGTGCTGGTCCCGGCGCGGGAGGAGCCGGCCGGGCGCCGGGACTGGACGCAGGTGGCGGCGTACGCCGCGCTGATGGTCGGCGCGTCCTTCGTCACCTGGGGCTCCGGGATCGTGCACCTGGCCCTGTGGCCGGTCGTGATCGCCGGTATCGGCGCGGCGATCCTCTATCAGCAGGCCGACCGGGAGCAGCGGCAGCGCTGGGTCCGGACGATGCCGCTGAAGCGGATGTGGCTGCGCAGCCTGCTGGGCGCGCTGCTGGTCATCGGCGGCATCGGCACGTTCCTCGCCCAGAGCGTCCAGCCCGACCAGGCCGGCCAGGTGCTCATGGCCACCGCGATCATCCTGTCCGGGGTGGCGGTGATCACCACTCCGTGGCTGATGCGGCTCTGGCGGGACCTCGACGCCGAGCGGCACGAGCGGATCCGGTCGCAGGAGCGCGCGGAGCTCGCGGCGCACATCCACGACTCGGTGCTGCACACGCTGACCCTGATCCAGCGCAACTCCGTCGACCCGCGCGAGGTCCAGCGGCTGGCCCGCTCACAGGAGCGGGAGCTGCGGACCTGGCTGTACACGCCGCGCGCCGACCCCGACGAGACGTTCGCCGCCGCCGTACAGAAGATCGTCGGTGAGGTCGAGGACACCCACGGGGTGCCCATCGAGGTGGTGTGCGTGGGCGACTGCCCGCTGGACGAACGGCTGGCCGCGGTCCTGCAGGCGGCCAGGGAGGCCATGGTCAACGCGGCCAAGTACGCCGAGGCCACCTCGGTGTCGGTCTACGCCGAGGTCGAGGGGGACGAAATCGTGATCTTCGTACGGGACCGCGGCAAGGGCTTCGACCTGGAGGCCATGCCGCTGGACCGGATGGGCGTACGAGGGTCCATCATCGGCCGTATGGAGCGCAACGGCGGAACCGCCACCGTGCGCACGGCCCCGGGAGAAGGCACCGAAGTGCGCTTGGAGATCAAGAAATGACCGTGACCATGCGTGCGGTGACCGGACCGAGGAGCCAGCGAATGCCCCTGAACGTGCACGTGACTGCCGGAGCGGGCGAATGACCCGCGTGGTGCTGGTCGACGACCACCAGATGTTCCGCACGGGCGTCAAGGCCGAACTCGGCCCGTCCATCGAGGTGGTCGGGGAGGCGGGGGACGTCGACGAGGCCGTGGCGGTGATCACGGAGGTGGCGCCGGAGGTGGTGCTGCTGGACGTGCACCTGCCCGGCGGCGGCGGCATCGAGGTCCTGCGCAGGCTGCAGGGCTCGGTCCGCTCGCGGTTCCTGGCGCTGTCGGTGTCGGACGCGGCCGAGGACGTCATCGGAGTGGTCCGCGGCGGGGCGCGGGGCTACGTGACCAAGACGATCTCGGGCCCGGAGCTGACGAGCGCGATCGGGCGGGTGGCGGAGGGGGATGCGGTCTTCTCACCCCGCCTGGCCGGGTTCGTGCTCGACGCCTTCTCCGCCACCGACGCGCCCGCGGCCGATCCCGAGCTGGACCAGCTCACCCAGCGGGAACGCGAGGTGCTGCGGCTGATCGCCCGGGGGTACGCGTACAAGGAGATCGCCAAGGAGCTCTTCATCTCGGTGAAGACGGTGGAGACCCATGTGTCGTCGGTGCTGCGCAAGCTCCAGCTCTCCAACCGCCACGAGCTGTCCCGCTGGGCCGCCGCCCGCCGGCTGGTCTGATCGGCTCTTGCGACGGGCTCGCCGGATCAGTAGCCGTTGCTGCTCTCGCCGAGGCTGGTGCCGACCCCGACGACGGCACCGGCCAGCACCAGCACCCAGTAGAGGATCCACACGCCGGTCAGGATCCAGCCGAGGATGATGCCGGTCAGTGCCATGCCCTGGCCGTTCTCACCGGTCCGCTTGATCTGGCCGCTGGCGATGTGGCCGAAGATGATGGCGAGCACCGAGGTGACCCCGCAGGTCAGGAAGCCGAGAATGCCCATGATCATCGCCGTGATCGCGAGGCCGTTGGTCCTGGCCTGGTAGACCGGCCCGCCGGGGGGACCGTAGTAGTTGGCGGGCGGGTAGCCGCCCTGGTTGTACGGGTCGTACATCTCGCCGCTCTCCCCTGCTCCACGCACCCCTGTGAGTAGGTCTCACGGTCGCAGAACGAGTGTCCCCTGTACATGAGGCGCCCGTCCCGGATTCGCCGGGACGGGGCCCCGCCCGCGCAGCGCGGCCACCGCGAGCGTGGCGACGTGCTCGGCCGTCTCGACGCCGGACCGCATGTGGGGATCGCCCGCGGTGAAGACCGCGACCAGGAAGTCGTGGCCGTGCCCGGTGATCCGGCCGACGCTGTTGACCGCCCAGCCGACGCCCCGCCGGTGCGTCGGGACCCAGCCGTTCTTGGTCGCGACGTGGTCGCCGGGGAGGGCGGCGGCGCTGACGCCCCACCGCTGGCCGGGTGTGACGGAGCTCATCAGCCCCAGCACGTAGCGCCGTTCGGGGGCGCCGAGCGGGCTGCCCGGATCGGTCAGCGCGTGCAGCAGCCGCACCTGGTCGGCCGGGCAGGTGGAGGTGGCGCCCCACGACTCGGGATGGGGGACGGTGTGCGGCAGCCCGAGCCGCTGGTCGACCAGGCCGATCCCCAGGGCGCCGCCGGCCGCGCGGTACAGCGCGTTGGCGGCCTTGTTGTCGCTGTAGCGGATCATCTTCGCGGCCAGCACCCGCTCCGCCTCGCTCAGGCCCTGGCGCGCGTCCTGCCGCTGGAGCAGCAGGCCGGTCAGGATGTTCACCTTCATGACGCTGGCGGTGATGTAGCGGCTGTGCGGGTCGTAGCCGAACGTGGCCCCGGTCCGCAGGTCCTCCACCAGCACGGAGGCCCGGCCCGGCCGGGTGGCCAGATAGGCCGCCATGGACCGGTGGAACGCGTTGAGCCGTCTCAGGGTGGCCCGGTGCGCCCGGGCCCGGCTGAGCGTGCGGTGGTCGCGCTGGGCCTCGATGGCCGACACCACCTGGTCGATCTCCCGATCCTCGGCCGCGGAGCTCTCCTGGCCCGCCCGGCAGCCGGTGACCGTCAGGAGCAGCGCAAGGCCGATCGCACTGACGTGCCGCATCTTTCCCCCGATCGATGACTGCGGCGAACGTAGTGCGGAATCCACCGGCCGCTGGACCGGTATCGGCGGCGCCTTACCGACCGTGGGCGGATTCTTGGCCCGCGCCTTACGTGTCGTGCGCCGTTCGGGCGCCGTGGCCACGTGTCTCGTACGCCGTCGCACGCGTCAGCGGCGCACCGGCCCGGGGCTCAGCGGTGGGCGGGGCAGCCCGGCTCGCAGCGTTCGCAGTGCTCGGCCACGCCCCGGGCGAAACCGCCCAGCATCCGGGTCAGGAACAGCCGGAACAGCGGGCCGGTGCCGGGGATCCTGGGCTCGAACCGGCCCTGCCAGCGCAGGGCGGTGCCGCCGTCCGGCCGCGCGGTGAAGGTGACGTCGGCCCGGTAGTCCTTGATCGGCAGGCCGGACAGCGCGATGTAGGAGTAGTGCCCGGGCGGGTCGTAGGCCACCACCTGCTCGCGGGCCGGCCAGATCCGGCGGATCGCCCCCTCGCCGTCGGGGACGGGGTCGCCCGCGCGCTCCCGGACCGGCTTGACCGGGAAGCGGGCCCACACGCCCCATGCCTCCGCGACGGCCAGATGTTCGAACAGCACCTCGGGCGGTGCGGCCGAGGTGGCGTTGATCTCGATGCTGTACGGCATACGGGGCTCCTGGGGCCGTTGAGACCCCGCACGCTAGAACAGCATTCGGTTCTCCGGCAAGCCGCGCTTCGGCCCTACCCGGTGGGAACCACCTGGAACGCCTCCGCCAGCGTGCCCTCGGGGAGCCCGGCCGCCCGCGCTCCGGCGCCCAGCCAGGCCCGCAGCATGTCCTCCAGGCCGTCCATGTGGGCGGTCTGGCTGACGTGCGCCCGCAACGCCGCGACCTTGCGGTCGAAGGTCGCGGTGACGTCCACGTAGTGGTCGGGGGTGGGCCCGCCGCTGATCCACACCTCGCGGACCGTCCACGCCTCCAGGTGCTCCTCCAGGAGCAGCTCGGTGAACGTGAAGGGGTTGCGGGCGTCGGGATAGACCGCGTCCAGCGCGGCGGCTCCGACGGCCCGGTGGTCCGGGTGGCCGGCGTGGATCCGCTGGTAGTTGCGCTCCGGGCTGGGGATGATCACGCGGTCCGGCCGGGTCTGCCGGATCACTCGCGCCAGGTCGCGGCGCAGGCCCAGGGTGGCCTCCACCCTGCCGTCGGGATAGCCGAGGAACCGTACGTCCTCGACCCCGGCGCACTTGGCCGCGGCCCGCTGTTCGGCCTGCCGGATCCCGGCGATGTCCGCCCGCGGCACCGCGGGGTCGAAACCGCCGGCGTCACCGTCGGTGACCATCAGGTAGGTGACCTCGATGCCCCGGCCGGTCCACCCGGCGATCGTGCCGGCCGCGCTGAAGTCGATGTCGTCGGGATGCGCCATCACCGCCAGCACACGGCTGATCTCACTGTCGTCCACCACATTCGGCACGGGACCATCCTCTTTCGTCGGAGCCGTCCGTGCCAACGCCCGGGCTCCCCACTTCCTTCCGTTCGCCCGGCGTGTCCCGGATCGGGGGTCCGTGCGAGGCGGGCCGGGCCCGGCGAGGACGGGAACGGCCGGTAGTCAGCGAAAGCGTCGGCCCCCGCCCGTAGACTCGCCTGTGATGTCCACAGAAACCTCTCATCCCCTCCTCGAGGGCCTCAACCCGCAGCAGCGGGCCGCCGTCGTCCACCAGGGCGGGCCGCTGCTCATCGTGGCGGGCGCGGGCTCGGGGAAGACGCGCGTCCTGACCCACCGGATCGCCTATCTGCTGAGCGAGCGGGACGTGCACCCCGGCCAGGTCCTGGCCATCACCTTCACCAACAAGGCGGCCGGGGAGATGAAGGAGCGGGTCGACGCCCTCATCGGGCCCCGCGCCAGGGCCATGTGGGTGATGACGTTCCACTCGGCCTGCGTGCGGATCCTGCGCCGCGAGGCCAAGCGGATGGGCTTCCCGTCCAGCTTCTCGATCTACGACCAGTCCGACTCCCAGCGGCTGATGGCGCTGGTGTGCCGGGAGCTCGACCTCGACCCCAAGCGCTATCCGCCCAAGTCCTTCTCCGCGCAGGTCAGCAACCTCAAGAACGAGCTCATCGACTACGAGACGTTCAAGAGCCGCGGGTCGCTGACGCACATGGAGCAGACGCTCGCCGAGGCCTACGAGATGTACCAGGCCCGGCTGCAGCAGGCCGGCGCGATGGACTTCGACGACCTGATCATGACCACGGTCAACCTGCTACAGGCCTTCCCGGAGGCCGCCGAGCACTACCGGCGGCGGTTCCGGCACGTGCTGGTCGACGAGTACCAGGACACCAACCACGCCCAGTACCAGCTCGTCCGCGAGCTGACCGCCCCCATCTCCACCGAGCCCTGGGGTGCCGGGGAGCCGGCCGGCCCGGAGCACTCTCACGGGCAGGACCTCGGCGCGGCCGAGCTGTGCGTGGTCGGTGACGCCGACCAGTCGATCTACGCCTTCCGCGGCGCGACCATCCGCAACATCCTGGAGTTCGAGCGCGACTACCCGCAGGCCACCACGATCCTGCTGGAGCAGAACTACCGCTCCACGCAGACGATCCTGTCGGCGGCCAACGCGGTCATCGAGCGCAACGCGGACCGAAAGCCGAAGCGGCTCTGGTCCGACCAGGGCGAGGGCGAGAAGATCACCGGGTACGTCGCCGACAACGAGCACGACGAGGCGGCCTTCGTCGCCCAGGAGGTCGACCGGCTCACCGACACGGGAGACTTCACCCCCGGTCAGGTGGCGATCTTCTACCGGACCAACGCCCAGTCCCGGGTCTTCGAAGAGGTCTTCATCCGGGTCGGCCTGCCCTACAAGGTCGTCGGCGGCGTGCGCTTCTACGAGCGTAAGGAGATCCGCGACCTGCTGGCCTACCTCCGGGTGCTCGCCAACCCCGAGGACACCGTGTCGCTGCGCCGGGTCCTCAACGTCCCCAAGCGCGGCATCGGCGACCGCGCCGAGGCGTGCGTCGAGGCGTACGCCTCCCGCGAGCGGATGTCGTTCTGGCAGGCCCTGCGGCTGCCCGAGGACGTGCCGGGCATGGCCACCCGGTCGATCAACGCGGTCCGGGAGTTCGTGGCGCTGCTGGACGAGCTGCGCGCCTCGGCGGAGTCGCTCACCCCGGCCGAGCTCATCGAGGCGATCCTGGGCAAGAGCGGCTACCTGGCCGAGCTGCAGGCCTCCCGGGACCCCCAGGACGAGACCCGCATCGAGAACCTCCACGAGTTCGAGGCGGTGGCCCGCGAGTTCGAGGAGCGTCTGGACGGCGAGTCCGCGGCCGGCCGGCTGGTCGACTTCCTGGAGCAGGTGGCGCTGGTCGCCGACGCCGACTCCATCCCCGGCACCAAGGGCGCCCCGGTGCCGCCGGGCGAGCGGGCCCCGGAGACCGAGCAGGGAGTCGTCACGCTGATGACCCTGCACACCGCCAAGGGCCTGGAGTTCCCCGTGGTGTTCCTCACCGGCATGGAGGACGGCGTCTTCCCGCACCTGCGTGCCATGAGCAACCCCAAGGAGCTCGAGGAGGAGCGCCGGCTGGCCTATGTCGGCATCACCCGGGCCCGGCAGCGGCTCTACGTCTCACGGGCCGCGATGCGCAGCTCCTGGGGCGCGCCGCAGGTCAACCCGGCCTCCCGGTTCCTCGGCGAGGTGCCCGGCTCGCTCATCGTCTGGGAGCGGGACGCCGCGACCGTGTCCCGCCCGGCGATGGCCTCGATGGCCTCCCGGCCGGGCGTGCGTTCGCCGGGCAACCGGGCCGTCCCGGCGCTGTCGGCGGGCGACAAGGTGACCCACGACTCCTTCGGCCTCGGCACCGTCGTCTCCGTGGACGGGGCGGGGGAGAAGGCCGCCGCCAGCATCGACTTCGGCGGCGACTACGGCGTCAAGCGCCTCGTCCTGCGGTACGCCCCCGTCGAGAAGCTCTGAGCGGCAGAGCTCAGCTCCCGGCAGGCTCGACGGCAGGCTCTGGACGGCTCGCGCCGACCCGGCAGGCTCTGAACGGCGAGCTCTGAACGGCAGGCTCTGAACGGCAGGCTCTCGAGGGCGACCCTGACGGGCGACCGGTCCTCGTCCGGCGGGGACCGCGGGGTCAGCCGGCCGGTGGGACGGGCAGCGGGTGGTCCAGGGCCCGCAGGGTGAGCAGCACCAGCGCCGCCGTCCAGCCCAGCGGGGCCACCGAGGCGGGCCGTCCGTGCTCGTCGACCTTCTCCGGCAGCGCGCCCAGCGTGGTGCGGTGCGCGGCCAGCCAGGCCAGCCGTGCGGTGGCCTCGTCGGTGCGGCCGCCGGCGGCCGCGGCCAGCGCGAACATCGCGGTCTCGGGCGTCCACGCCTGGGTGCGGTTGCCCTGCCAGCGCTCCCCGGGCAGGACGCCGCCGCCCGGCAGGGCCAGCCGGTTCTCGGCCGTCAGCACCGCGGTGTCCACCGCGATGTCGGAGGGGCCGAAGGGCGGGGCGAGGAAGGTCACCGCGGCGTCCATGTAGCCGTTCCGGATCGGGGAGCGCGGGTAGCCGTACGGCCTGAACTTCCGGTCGACGGCCGCGGCCAGGCGGCGGGCGGCGCTCTGCCAGCGCTGCGCCTCGGCGTTCGCGCCCCGGTCGATGGCCAGCGAGGTCGCGGCCCGCAGCCCGGTGAGGATCGGGGCGACCACCCCCAGCGTGGGACGGCGCGGGTCCTGCTCGGTGCGCGGGCTGCGCTCGAAGTAGTCGGAGGAACGCGGCGGCAGGCCGTCGGCGCCCAGCGAGCGGGACATCCGGTTGGCGGCGCGCCGGACCATCGTCCACAGCTCCGCGGGCTGGGGAATCCCGGGCGGGTCCATGCGGTGGGACAGCCAGGTCGCCCACAGCGCCCAGCCCAGGCCGTCCAGCTGGACCTGCCGCCCGTCACTGACGGCGGTGGCGTCGGCGTTGTAGCGGGCCGCCCACAGCCCTCGCTGGTTCTGGGTGCGGGCGAGGAACTGCAGGATCCGGCGTGCCTCGGTGGGATGCCCGGTCACGTCGAAGGCGGCGGCGGTGAAGGCCGCGTCCCGGGGCCAGACGTAGTTCCACTCGCCGTACCAGGAGGCCGTGGAGGCGCCGTTGGGCCGGGTCAGCAGACGCAGGTCGAGCAGGGCCCGCGAGGCCATGTCACGCTGCGTACCCGTACGCCCGGGAACCTCGCCGCTCGCCAGCCAGGTGCTGTCGTTGCGCACGGCCGCCGCGACCCGCGGATCGTCACGCGGCACGGAGATCGCCTCGTCCCAGCCGAAGGGGATCAGCAGCGCGCGGCCGTCCCGCAGCCCGATCACCGAGCTCCGCGGCAGGTAGGAGGCGCCCTCGGCGGTCTCGGGATCGACCGCCTGGCTGGCGTACGGCCAGCCGCCTCCCCCGATGAGCCCGGGGCTCGCCCAGTCGGGGGGCGCGGAGGGCAGCCGCGCCGCGCAGGTGGCGACCAGTGAGGCGGCGATCAGCAGTACGGACACCCGCCGTACCGCGCTCGCCATGGGGCTGGTCACCGGCGGCTCCCTCTTCCTGCTCGACATGCCTGATCAACAACTGTGAGAGCAGTACATCAAACGTGGTCAAACGGCCCGCAGTCACCCGGTATTTACCCGTGCGCCCCCTGGATTTACCCGGCTGTCACCCGGAAGGCGACCCACCGGCGTGCTCACGGAGCGGAGCCGACTAGGCTGCCTGGTCGGAGCGGACCGCTGAGTGGCCACGCGGACAGCCCGTGACACGCGCTCTGTACACGTGGCCAATGGAGCGGTCTTTGGCTGTCGATCCGTTAAGGACGAAACCCTCGTGGACCTGTTCGAACACCAGGCGAAGGAACTGTTCGCCGAGTATGGGCTGCCGGTGCCTGCCGGCAAGGTCGCCCATACTCCCCAGGAAGCACGGGCGATCGCGGCGGAACTCATCGCCGGGGGAAGCTCGAAGGTCGTAGTGAAGGCCCAGGTGAAGACCGGTGGGCGCGGTAAGGCCGGCGGTGTGAAGCTGGCGGATTCGGCGGACGAGGCGGTAGAGCTCTCCGACCGGATCCTCGGTATGGACATCAAGGGCCACACGGTCCACAAGGTGCTGATCGAGCAGGGTAGCGCGATCAAGCAGGAGTACTACTTCTCGTTCCTGCTCGACCGTGCCAACCGGACGTTCTTGTCGATCTGCTCGGTCGAGGGCGGCATGGAGATCGAGGACGTGCCGCACGAGAAGCTGGGCCTGATCCCGATCTCGGCGCTGGAGGGCGTCGACCGGGCCAAGGCGCGGGAGATCGCGGTCGCGGGCCGGCTGCCGGAGGAGGCCCTCGACGGGGCCGCGGAGCTGATCGAGCGCCTGTGGGCCGTCTTCGTGGACGAGGACGCCACGCTGGTCGAGGTCAACCCGCTGATCCTGACCGCCGACGACCGGGTGGTGGCGCTGGACGGCAAGGTCACCCTGGACGACAACGCCTCCTTCCGCCAGGAGGGCCACGAGGCGCTGGAGGACAAGGCGTCCGCCGACCCGCTGGAGGCCGCCGCCAAGGCCAAGGACCTCAACTACGTCAAGCTGGACGGCACCGTCGGCATCATCGGCAACGGCGCCGGCCTGGTCATGTCCACGCTGGACGTCGTCGCCTACGCGGGTGAGGAGTTCAACGGGCAGAAGCCCGCGAACTTCCTCGACATCGGCGGCGGCGCGTCGGCGGAGGTGATGGCCAACGGGCTGGAGATCGTGCTGTCGGACCCGTCGGTCAAGTCGGTGTTCGTCAACGTCTTCGGCGGCATCACCGCCTGCGACGCGGTCGCCAACGGCATCGTCTCCGCGTACCAGCTTCTGTCCGACCGGGGAGAGACCGTCGACCGGCCTCTCGTCGTACGCTTGGACGGCAACAACGCCGAACTCGGGCGTCAGATCCTCTCCGACGCCGCGCTCCCGGGCGTCGAGCGGGTAGACACGATGGACGAAGCGGCCAAGCGCGCCGCCGAACTCGCAGCGGCAGGTGCATGAGCATGGCCATCTGGCTCACTGACAACAGCAAGGTCATCGTCCAGGGGATGACCGGCTCCGAAGGCTCCAAGCACACCGCGCGGATGCTGCGGGCCGGCACCGACGTGGTCGGCGGGGTCAACGCCCGCAAGGCCGGGCAGAGCGTGAACTTCGAGGGCAAGGACCTGCCCGTCTTCGGCACCGTCGCCGAGGCGATGGCGCAGACCGGCGCGGACGTCTCGGTGGTCTTCGTGCCGCCGAAGTTCACCAAGGACGCCGTCGTCGAGGCGATCGACGCGGCGATCGGCCTGTGCGTCGTCATCACCGAGGGCGTGCCGGTGCACGACTCCGCCTGGTTCTGGGCGTACGCCTCGGAGAAGGGCAACGCGACCCGGATCATCGGGCCGAACTGCCCCGGTATCGCCTCGCCGGGCAAGTCCAACGCGGGCATCATCCCGGCCGACATCACCACGCCGGGCCGGATCGGGCTGGTCTCGAAGTCGGGGACGCTGACCTACCAGATGATGTACGAGCTGCGCGACATCGGTTTCTCCACCGCGGTCGGCATCGGTGGCGACCCGATCATCGGCACCACGCACATCGACGCCCTGCAGGCCTTCCAGGACGACCCCGACACCGACGCGATCGTGATGATCGGTGAGATCGGCGGTGACGCCGAGGAACGCGCCGCCGACTACGTCGCGGCGCACGTCACCAAGCCGGTCGTGGGCTACGTCGCCGGGTTCACCGCCCCCGAGGGCAAGACCATGGGCCACGCGGGTGCGATCGTGTCCGGCTCGGCGGGGACGGCGCAGGCCAAGAAGGAGGCGCTGGAGAAGGTCGGCGTCCGCGTCGGCAAGACCCCGAGCGAGACCGCCCGCCTCATGCGCGAGATCATGCAGAACCTCTGAACAGCGGGTACGTGAGCGGGCCGTCCTCCGGGGCGGCCCGTTCGCGTGTCCGGCCATCGGCCCCCTCCGCACACGCCCATCGTGAACATCTGACGCGAAGGGCGACACGCCGGGCGTCAGGCGGGGGCGGGACCGTCCGGGCTGCCAGCATGAGAGCGTGAGCGACGCGACGACCCCCAAGGCCCCCGGTGCCCCGAAGGCGGCCGTACCGTCCAAAGCCGCGCCCGCCAAGCCGGTGCCCGGCAAGCCCGTGCGTCCCAAGCCCGCGCCTGCCAAATCCGCGCCCCCCAAGCCGGTGCCGCCGAAGCCGGCGCCGCCCAGGGGTGCGGACGGGGCACGGCCGCTGGCGGTGACCGGGCTGGTGGCGGCGGCCTGGTCCATCGGCATCGGGCTGGCGGTGCTCACCACGATCACGCTCGTCGGCTGGATCGCCGCTCCGCGGACCGCTCTCGGCCCCGGGCTGCCCGGCGTCTTCCGCACGGCGGTCAACTTCTGGCTGGTGGCCCACCACGCCGGATTCTGGGTGGAGAGCGGGCGGGTGGGCCTGCTGCCGCTCGGCCTGACCGTGCTGCCCGGGGTGCTGCTCTACCGCAGCGGCGGCTGGATGATCCGGGCCGCCGAGATCCAGGCCCGCCGTCGCATCGGGGTCATCCACGTGGCGCTCGGCCTGGCCGGGCCGTACGCGGCTCTGGCGGCTCTGCTGGCCCTCGCCGTCCGCTCCCCGGTGGTCCGGCCGTCGGCCTGGCAGGCCCTGGTGGTGTGCTTCATGCTGGCCTTCGTGGCGGGCGGTCTGGGAGCGGCCCGGGCGCTGGTGGCCACCCGGGGCAAGGTCCGGTCGGGGCTGGGCGCGCTGCTCCGGCTGCTGCCCGAACGGCCGAGGTCGATGGTCATGGGAGTGGTCGCCTCCACCGCGGTGCTGCTCGGATCCGGGGCCGTCCTGGTCGGCATCTCACTGGCCGTGCGCTTCAACGACGTGAAGGACCTCTACGACCTGCTCGCGCCGGGGGTGGTGGGCGGCATCCTGCTGCTGCTCGTCGAGCTGGTCTATCTGCCCAACGTGGTGATCTGGGGCATGGCCTACACCATCGGCCCGGGCTTCTCGGTCGGCGCGGGCACCACCGTCTCGCCGACCGGGGTGCTGCTCGGGGCGGTCCCCGCCTTCCCGCCGCTGGCCGCGCTGCCCGAGCCGGGGCCCGCGCCCGCCCTGTCACTGATCGCGCTCGCCATGCCGTTCGTGGCCGGGGCCGCCGGGGGAGTGCTCACGATCCGCTCCATGCCCAGTCCGGTGTACGAGGCCGCGCCGCTGTGGGGGTTCTTGTCGGGTGCGCTGACCGGTTGCCTCACCGCCGTGCTGGCGGCGCTGGCGGGTGGCCCGCTGGGCGGGGGCCGGATGATCACCATGGGACCCTCCGCCTGGCAGGTCGGGCTGATGGCGGCGCTGGAGGTGGGCGTCTCGGCCGCCATCGCCGCATGGATCACCAACTGGGCGCTGCTGCGGCGGCCGGCCCCGGCCGAGGGGGCCGAGCGGGCCGACACCACGCAGATCGGCACCGCGCAGGCCGACACGACGCAGGCCGACCCGGCCATGCCCGAGACCGGAACCGAGCCGGAGACCGCCAGGGCCGAGACCGGCGCCAAGGCCAGAACCGAGGGCAGGGCCACCGGCGGGAGCGCGACCGGGACCGGGTCGGGGACCACCACCCGGGGCGGGATCTGGAGCCGGCTGAGACGACGGCGCAGGGCTGCGGCCGAGCCGGCCCCGCCGCCGGTGCGGGAGCCCCAGGCGGCCGCGCGGCCGGCTCCGGCGCCCTCCCGGCTGCAGTTCGTCGATCCGGAGCCGGTGCTGGCGCCGCGCAGGCAGCCGCGTCCGGTCCGGTTCGACGAGGACGGCGATGACGAGGGAGGACTGCCGGACTGGGTCTCGGAGACGCCCCCGCCCAGTGGCCAGTCAGACGATCAGGGCGCGACCATCCATGTGCTGCGGCCGGAGCAGCCCGACCGCGACCGGTGAGGCGTCGATCGGTGAGACGTCGACCGGTGAGGCGTCGATCGGTCAGGCATCCGCCGGTGAGGCGTCACAGGTAGCTGCTGCCCTTGAAGCTGCCCTTCGGCAGGTGCAGCTTCTTCTCGAAGTCCCGCGCGAAGGCGTCCTTGCACTCGTGCTCGTCGCTGATCGTGTTGGCCGCGGACATGCACTTGCTGTAGGTCTGCAGCTCGTTCCAGAAGAAGATCTGGAAGGCCATCCCGATGATGGAGATCACCAGGGCGATCGACGCCAGCACGATGCCGGGCACCGCGCCGGGTGCCCGGGACCGGGTCCGCCGCGCCGCACGCAGCGTACGGATGCCCACGTAGAGGGCGACGACGGCCATCACCACGCCCAGGTAGGCGACGATGATCGCCATGACCATCGCGACGATCCCGAGCCACAGCGCGCGGCGGCCCGTCCGGGTGACCTGAGGATCGCCCTCGGGGCCCGGCTGGAGCGTCTGCATGGGATTGGTGCCCTGCCCCGCCTCTTTCTCGCCCGGAGCGTCAAGTTGCTCGCCCGGAGCGTCAAGCCGCACCCGCGGTTCCTGCCCCGGCTCCTCACTCACCCTGATTGCTCCCCACGTCGAATCGGTCTGCGGTGTCGCGTGAACTGCGCCGGAGCAGTGCCGATAGGCTTTCTGTACTCGTCCATCGCAAGGGAGTCACGGTGTCCGCCCGGCTTGTCGTGCTCGTCTCCGGCGCGGGGACCAACCTACAGGCGCTGCTCGACGCGTGCGCAGATCCAGCCTACGGTGCGCGGATCGTCGCCGTCGGCGCGGACCGTCATGACATCGAGGGGCTCGCCCGTGCGGAGCGGGCCGGGCTGCCGACCTTCGTGGTGCGGGTCGCCGATCACGCCACCCGCGCGGACTGGGACGCGGCCCTGACCGAGGCCGTCACGGCCCACCGGCCCGACCTGGTCGTCTCGGCCGGCTTCATGAAGATCCTCGGCAAGAGCTTCCTGGACCGGTTCGGCGGCCGTACGGTCAACACCCACCCGGCGCTGCTGCCCTCCTTCCCCGGCGCCCACGCGGTCCGGGACACGCTGGCGTACGGCGCCAAGCTGAGCGGCTGCACGGTGCACTTCGTCGACGACGGGGTGGACACCGGGCCGATCATCGCCCAGGAGGCGGTGCCGGTCCGTGACGAGGACGACGAGAGCTCGCTGCACGAGCGGATCAAGGCCGTGGAGAATCCGCTGTTCGTGCGGACCGTGGGTCGCCTGGCCCGCGAGGGATGGACGTTTGACGACCGGAAGGTGAGGATCGGCAAGTGAGCCGTATCGGGATCAAGCGGGCGCTGATCAGCGTGTACGACAAGACGGGGCTCGAGGAGCTCGCCCAGGGGCTGCACGCCGCGGGTGTCGAGATCGTGTCCACCGGGTCGACCGCGGAGCGCATCGCCTCGGCGGGGGTCCCCGTCATGCGGGTGGAGAAGCTCACCGGCTTCCCCGAGTGCCTGGACGGCCGGGTCAAGACCCTGCACCCGAAGGTGCACGCGGGCCTGCTCGCCGACCGGCGCAAGGACGATCACCTGCAGCAGCTCGAGGACCTGCACGTCGAGCCCTTCGACCTGGCGATCGTGAACCTCTACCCCTTCACCGCCACCGTCGCCTCCGGCGCCGATCCGGACGAGTGCGTCGAGCAGATCGACATCGGCGGGCCCACGATGGTGCGGGCCGCCGCCAAGAACCACGCCTCCGTCGCCGTCGTCGTCGATCCGGCCTCGTACGACGCCGTGCTCACGGCCGTGCGGGCGGGCGGCTTCACCCTGGAGGAGCGCCGCCGGCTGGCGGCGCTGGCCTTCGCCCACACCGCGTCGTACGACGTCGCGGTCGCCTCCTGGTTCGCCAATGTGCACGCCCCGGACGAGACCGCCGCCGAGGCGCAGTGGCCGGACTTCCTGGGCGCGACCTGGCAGCGCTCGGCGGTGCTGCGGTACGGCGAGAACCCGCACCAGCGGGCCGCGCTGTACACCGACTCCGGCCGGCCGGCGGCCTCGGCGCTGGCGGACGCCGAACAGCTGCACGGCAAGGAGATGTCGTACAACAACTACGTCGACTCCGACGCGGCCCGGCGGGCGGCCTACGACTTCGCCGACCCCTGTGTGGCGATCATCAAGCACGCCAACCCGTGCGGGATCGCGATCGGGGCGGACGTCGCCGAGGCGCACCGCAGGGCGCACGCCTGTGACCCCGTCTCCGCCTACGGCGGGGTGATCGCGGTCAACCGGCCGGTCACCGGGGAGATGGCCGCCCAGGTCGCCGACATCTTCACCGAGGTCGTCGTCGCCCCGGACTTCGAGCCCGAGGCGGTCCGGATCCTCACGCAGAAGAAGAACATCCGGCTGCTGCGCTGCCCCGAGGGCCCGGCGAACACCGCCGAGTTCCGGCGCATCGACGGCGGCCTGCTGCTGCAGACCGTGGACCGGGTGGACGCCCCCGGCGACGACCCCGACGGCTGGGAGCTGAAGGCCGGCCAGGCCGCCGACGAGGCGACCCTGCGCGACCTGGCCTTCGCCTGGAAGGCGTGCCGCTCGGTCAAGTCGAACGCGATCCTGCTGGCCGCCGGCGGGGCCACGGTCGGCGTCGGCATGGGCCAGGTCAACCGGGTCGACTCGGCCCGGCTGGCGGTGTCCCGTGCGGGCGAGCGGGCCGCTTCCTCGGTGGGTGCCTCGGACGCGTACTTCCCGTTCCCGGACGGCCTGGAGGTGCTCACCTCGGCGGGGGTGCGCGCCATCGTGGAGCCCGGCGGCTCGATCCGTGACGACGAGGTCATCGCCGCCGCGGAGAAGGCCGGCATCACCCTCTACTTCACCGGGGTCCGGCACTTCTTCCACTAACTCCGGCCGGTGGATGGGGCCGGTGGTAGGCCGGGCGGACGCGGCCTGGGCGGGCGCGCGTCGCCTGGCCGGGCGCACGCGGCCTGGCCGGTACGGGACGCCGTGCAGAGCCGTGTTTCCGCTGGCAGACCACCGGCAACCGGCGCGCGCTCGATGGCAGTAAGCTGCCGTTTTTGCTGATCATGGGAGGTTTGGCGGGATTCTGCTGATAATCTCGCGGAGGTCATGCAGTCCCGCTCATGACTTCCCGTAGGTGATCGTTCGCTGGCCGGCCGAGGGCCGCCCGCGGCGATTTCGTCTTCCGTGTCCCGGATCCGTACCCCCCTCTGGAGTGCCGTCCGGCGCGCCCGACCCGAGGAGCCGCAGTGGAGATCCTGCTGGCCTATGTCCTGCAGACCTCGACCTCCCTCAACCAGGTGAGGCCCCTGATCGGCCTGGCGGCGGGCATCCTGGCCGCCATCCTCGCCTCCTACGCGAGCTGGCACGTCACCGACCGGCTGATCGCCTGGCGGCAGCGCCCCGAAGAGGACTGATCCAGGCGCCCGTAATCGGGTGACACCTCGTGTTCACTGCGTTTAGTACGACTTATTGTCTCTGGTCCGCTTTCGGAGACAGAGGTTGATTCCGTACTCTCTCCGGGAATCCACGTGAACTGGGGGAGTCAGATGAGCCAGTGGCAGGGTCCGCCTTCCGGCCCCGATCCGCAGGACCCGTACGGGCAGAATCCCTACGGGCCGCCTCCGCAGGGACCCTACGGACCCGAGCAGCCGGGCCAGGGCCAGTACGGCCCCGGACCTGGCCCGGGACCGGGACCTGGTCCTGGCCCACAGGGACCGTACGGTGCCAATCCGTACGGCGCGCCGCAGCAGCAGTACCCGCCACCGCCGCGGAACTCCAACGCGGCGATCTTCTGGGTGATCGGCATCGTCGCCGTCGTCGCCGTGCTCGGGGTCGTCGTCACCGCGGCGGTCCTGCTCTCCTCGGACGGCGGCAAGGCCGGCCCGGCGGCGCGGACGTTCTCGCTGCCGACGGTGACCACCCTTCCCACACAGCCGACCTACACCCCCGACCCCTACACGCCGGCGCCCACCGCCCCGGCCGGGCCGACCGACCTCAGCGGGGTCCTCTCGCCCACGGTCAAGGCCGCGCTGCGCGGCAACACCTACACGCGGCTGAGCACCCGGAACGGTTCCTGCACGTCGTACGCGAACGCGGCGCTGCGCAAGGCGCTGAAGGCCCATCCGTGCTCGGCCCCGGTCACCGGGGCCCTGTACACCAACCCCGGCAAGTCGGTCCGGGTGAGCATCTACATCATGCAGTTCGACAGCAGCACGGACGCCCGCGCGATCAGTAACGCCACCAACTCGCAGGCCTCCCCGCCGCTGATCAACCCTCCGCGGAGCGGGGTCGGATACTGGACGCTCAGCCGGACGCAGGGCTCCCGCGTGGTCTACGCGGTCGCCTGCCGGACCGACGGTGGCGCGGTCGGCAGCAGCACCGGCGTGGTCAACTCCGCGGCCCGGGAGCTGGGCGTCGAGATCGCCAACGTCCTGCTGTTCAAGACGTGAGTCTGAGCAGACCCGGCACCGGGGAGGATCGGGCCCGGCGGACCGGGCCCTGAGAAGGCGGCCGGAGCCGGATCGGATCCCGGACGGGACCTGAGACAATGGGGGTTGTGAGCGCACAGATCCTGGATGGCAAGGCCACCGCAGCGGCAATCCGTTCCGACCTCAAGAAGCGGGTCGCCGCTCTGCGGGAGCGTGGAGTCGGGGTCGGGCTGGGCACCGTGCTGGTGGGCGACGACCCGGGCAGCCACGCGTACGTCGGGATGAAGCACCGTGACTGCGCCGAGGTCGGCATCGAGAGCATCCGGCGCGACCTGCCGGCCGACGCCACCCAGCAGGACGTGGAGCGGGCCGTCGCCGAGCTGAACGCCGACCCCGCCTGCACCGGCTACATCGTCCAGCTGCCGCTGCCCAAGGGGCTGGACGAGCAGCGGGTGCTGGAGCTGATCGATCCCCTCAAGGACGCCGACGGGCTGCACCCGATCAACCTCGGCCGGCTCACCCTGATGCAGCCGGGCCCGCTGCCCTGCACGCCCAAGGGCATCGTGCACCTGCTGCGGGCCTACGAGGTCCCGCTGAACGGCGCCGAGGTCACCATCATCGGGCGCGGCATCACCGTCGGCCGGGCGCTCGGCCTGCTGCTCGCCCGCCGCACCGAGAACGCGACCGTCACCCTCTGCCACACCGGCACCAGGGACCTCGCCGCGCACACCAGGACCGCCGACATCGTCGTGGCGGCGGCCGGGGTGCCCGGCCTGATCACCGCCGACATGGTGCGGCCCGGTGCGGCGGTGCTGGACGTGGGCGTCTCCCGGGTGGACGGCAAGCTGACCGGCGACGTCGCCCCCGAGGTCAACGAGGTTGCCGGGTGGGTCGCCCCCAACCCCGGCGGCGTGGGCCCCATGACCAGGGCCATGCTGCTGTCCAACGTCGTGGAAAGCGCCGAGCACTCCGCGCACTCGTGAGGTGACTCACGGAGTGCCGGCTGGTGGCCCGGGAGTCGCACCGGCAGCGCTGCCCGTGCCGGTGCGACCCCCGGACACGCTCAGCTGGCTCTGCGCCCCGCCCCCGTCGCGGGACGGCCTTGAGCCGGTGCGTGGCCGGACGCCGGTGCGGGCACCGGTGTGCGGCCGGCGGCGGGCGTACGGCCGGGAAGGGGCGCACGCCCTGAGGTTGGTGCCGGATGGCGAAGCTCGCCGGTCGTCCTGCCCTCCGCCGGCGGGCGGCCCTGCTGGGGAACGTGCACCGGCGGCAGCGGCCGCACGAGCCCCATCGCGATCACTTCGTTGGCGAGCCGGGTGCGCCGGTTGGCCCCCTCCGGGATCCGGAACTTCTGATAGAGCCGCAGCAGGTGCTGTTTGACCGCGGCTTCGGTGACGACCAGATCGGTGGCGATGTCCCGCGCCGTCGCCGGGGCGACGAACGCCTCGTCGGACAGCGCGGGCCTGCACAGCGAGGTCAGCACATCGACCTCCCGGCGGGTGAGCTCGGGTGCGACCGCCCGCCGCAGTTCGACGTCCGGGTCGACCTCCTCCCGGGGGATGCCCCCCAGCCGACAGCGGGATGTGCCGAAGCTGACGACATCCCCGTCCTCCAGCACTCGGCGGGCGATCGGGCGCCCGTTGACCCGGGTGCCGTTGCGAGACAGACCCATGTCCACGACGTAGACATATGGACCGCGCCGCACGATCTCGGCATGCAACCGGGACACACTCGGGTCTTCGAGACGGACGTCCACTCCGCGACCTCGTCCGACCGTCGTGACATCGGGGCGCAGCGGCATCACCGTGCCACTGTCCTCGATCCGTATGAACGGCCCCTCCACGGCGGTTCCTCCCAGCTAGTTAGCGACCCCTGTCTGCACGGTTACCCGGCCGCGACTGGGTCACACCCACCTACCGGCGGGTAGGACCGACGGCACAGGGGATTCGTCGCCCCGGAATTCGTCCCGGATCGCGCCGGAAGGGCCGCCGGCGACTCGCCGGAGGCCCCGGAGGAGCGCGGGCCCGGTGATCCACACGAGCGCGCCCCGGCCGCTCGCGGATACACTCCATGGTCGACAGTCGGAAGGAAACACATGGCCCCCACCTCACCGTCCAAGGGCCTTGCCGATGTCGTCGCCGCGTCGACAGCGCTCAGCGACATCGACGGAAAGGCCGGTCGGCTCTTCTACCGCGGATACGACATCCACGACCTCGCCGGCAAGATCAGCTTTGAGGAGTGCGTCCACCTGCTCCAGCGGGGGAGCCTCCCGACCCGGCGCGACCTCGACGCGCTCACCGCCGAGCTGGCCGCCGGACGCGAGCTCAACAGCCTGGTCGTCGACAACATCGACGAGATCGCGCGCTACCAGAGCCCGATGGAGGCGCTGCGCACGTTCGTCTCGCTGGCCAGTGCCCAGGACCCGGACAAGGCCGCCAACGACCACGACGCCAATCTGCGCAAGGCGGCCCGGCTCGCCGCCCAGCAGCCCGTCCTCGTCGCCCGCTACCACGCGGCGCGCCAGGGGATCAGCGCCCCCGACCCGGACCCCGGCCTGGGGATCGCCGGCAACTTCCTGCTGCAGATCACCGGCACCGCGCCGAGCCCGCGGCAGGCCCAGATCTTCGGTGAATGCCTGGTGCTGCACGCCGACCACACCATGAACGCCTCCACGTTCGCCGCCCGGGTGTGCGCCGCGACGCTGTCCGACATGCACTCGGCGATCTGCGCGGCGATCGGCACGCTCAAGGGCGCGCTGCACGGCGGCGCCAACGAGCAGGTCATGCGGACCCTCGAGTCCATCGGCTCGCTCGCCGACGTCGACGCGGCCGTACGGGCGAAGCTCTCCGCCGGAGAGAAGATCATGGGATTCGGCCACCGGGTCTACAAGACCGAGGACCCGCGGGCGACGCACCTGCGGCAGATGTCCCAGGAGCTCGCGGAGGCGAGCGGCGACGAGACCTACTTCCGCATGTCCAAGCGGATGGAGGAGATCGTCCTGGCGGAGAAGGGCCTGTATCCCAACGTCGACTTCTACGCCGCGAGCGTCTACCACTACCTCGGCATCCCGACGGACCTGTTCACCCCGGTGTTCTCGGTCAGCAGGATGGCGGGCTGGACGGCGCACGTGATCGAGCAGCACGCCGACAACCGGCTGATCCGCCCGGACAGCGAGTACATCGGCGAGCGCGACCAGAAGTGGACGCCGATCGGCGAGCGGGACGGGGACGGGTGACCGAGCCGCAGGTACGCCGCAGGAGGCGCAGGGCGCCCCAGCGCCACGGGATGGCCGGGTGGCTGGCCCAGCTGCCCTATGTCCTGGTGCTGTGCGGGGTGGCCGCCGGGCTGGTGCTGGTCGCGCTGAACCACTTCAAGCGCGGGTCGGTGCTGCTGGCGGCGGCGGCCCTGCTGGGCGCGCTGGCCAGGCTGGTGCTCTCCGACCGGCAGGTCGGCATGCTCGCCACCCGCAAGAAGGGCACGGACGTACTGATCATGGTCGCCTTCGCGATCGGAATCGCCGTGGTCGCCTGGGTGGTCCCGCCGCCGAGATGACCCGCGAAGATCTCGCAGGCCAGGGCCTTGAGTACCCGATGCCCTTGTTTGCGTGTTCAATGAGTAGCGGAGCCCAGGTCTAGACCTTTTCCTGGGCTCGGATAGCCTCGCAGTGAGCCTTTACAAAGGACTGCTGGCCGGTGGTAGGAAAGGGACAGCAACGGCATGCCCAAGATCAAAGTAGTGGGTCCCGTCGTCGAACTCGACGGCGACGAGATGACCCGGATCATCTGGCAGTTCATCAAGGACCAGTTGATCCTCCCGTACCTGGACGTGGATCTGAAGTACTACGACCTCGGTATGGAGCATCGGGACGCGACCGACGACCAGGTCACGATCGACGCCGCCAACGCCATCAAGCAGTACGGCGTGGGCGTCAAGTGCGCGACCATCACCCCCGACGAGGCCAGGGTGGAGGAGTTCGGCCTCAAGAAGATGTGGCGCTCCCCCAATGGAACGATCCGCAACATCCTCGGTGGTGTGGTGTTCCGTGAGCCGATCGTCGTCTCCAACGTGCCCAAGCTGGTGCCCGGATGGACCAAGCCGATCATCATCGGCAGGCACGCCCACGGTGACCAGTACCGCGCCTCCGACTTCGTGGTCCCCGGCCCCGGCACGGTGACCATCTCCTACGTCCCCGAGGACGGCGGTCAGCCCATCGAGATGGAGGTCGCGAAGTTCCACGGCGGCGGCGTCGCGATGGGCATGTACAACTTCGACGACTCCATCCGGGACTTCGCGCGCGCCACGATGCGGTACGCGCTGGACCGGAAGTACCCCCTGTACATGTCGACGAAGAACACCATCCTCAAGGCCTACGACGGCCGGTTCAAGGACCTCTTCGCGGAGATCTTCGAGGCGGAGTTCAAGGCCGAGTTCGACGCGGCCGGCCTGACCTACGAGCACCGGCTCATCGACGACATGGTCGCCGCGGCGCTCAAGTGGGAGGGCGGGTTCGTCTGGGCGACCAAGAACTACGACGGTGACGTGCAGTCCGACATCGTGGCCCAGGGCTTCGGCTCGCTCGGCCTCATGACGTCGGTGCTCATGACCCCCGACGGCAAGACCGTCGAGGCGGAGGCCGCCCACGGCACGGTGACGCGGCACTTCCGGCAGCACCAGCAGGGCAAGCCGACCTCGACCAACCCGATCGCGTCGATCTTCGCTTGGACGCGGGGCCTGGCGCACCGCGGCAAGCTCGACAACACCCCCGAGGTCACCGCGTTCGCCGAAACCCTCGAGCAGGTCTGCGTCGAGACCGTCGAGAACGGTCAGATGACCAAGGACCTGGCTCTGCTGGTCGGGCCCGACCAGTCCTGGCTGACCACCCAGGAGTTCCTGCACGCTCTGGACGTCAACCTCCAGAAGAAGATCTCCGAGTCCGCCTGAGGCGAGTCCGCCTGAGGCGGGTGCGCCCACCGCGGGTGCGCCCCGTACGGCGAGAGATGTGACGAAGGCCGCCCCGGAGTCTCCGGGGCGGCCTTCGCGCGTACGGAGTACGGTCGGGTGCGGGCGGCCCGAGCGGCTGAGACGGCCGGTACGAGTCGTACCTGCCGGACCCGGTGCGGAGACCTCGCGATAGCCTGGCAGCCGATTATCTCGACGACGAGAGATCATTCGCACCGGCTCACCACCCCGGAGTCCCTCGGGCACCGAGCTCGATCACGTACCAGCAGGAGAACGCAATGACCGTCAACGTCACCGTCACCGGTGCGGCAGGCCAGATCGGCTACGCACTGCTCTTCCGCATCGCGTCGGGCCAGCTCCTCGGCCCGGACACTCCGGTGCGCCTGCGCCTGCTGGAGATCCCGCAGGCGGTCAAGGCCGCCGAGGGCACCGCGATGGAGCTCGACGACTGTGCCTTCCCGCTGCTGCAGGGCATCGACATCTTCGACGACGCCACCAAGGCGTTCGAGGGCACCAACGTCGCGCTGCTCGTCGGCGCCCGCCCCCGCACCAAGGGCATGGAACGCGGTGACCTCCTGGAGGCCAACGGCGGCATCTTCAAGCCCCAGGGCGAGGCGATCAACGCCGGTGCCGCCGACGACATCCGGGTGCTGGTGGTCGGCAACCCCGCCAACACCAACGCCCTCATCGCCCAGCAGCACGCCCCGGACGTACCGGCCGAGCGGTTCACCGCGATGACCCGCCTCGACCACAACCGCGCGCTGGCCCAGCTGTCGAAGAAGGCCGGCGTGCCGGTCTCGGCCATCAGGAAGCTGACCATCTGGGGCAACCACTCCGCGACCCAGTACCCCGACATCTTCCACGCCGAGATCAACGGCAAGAACGCCGCCGAGGCCGTGAACGACCAGGAATGGCTGGCCGGCACGTTCATCCCGACCGTGGCCAAGCGCGGCGCCGCCATCATCGAGGCGCGCGGCGCCTCCAGCGCGGCCAGCGCGGCGAGCGCCGCGATCGACCACGTGCACACCTGGGTCAACGGCACCGCCGAGGGCGACTGGACCTCCATGGCGGTCGTCTCCGACGGCTCCTACGGAGTGCCCGAGGGCCTGATCTCCTCCTTCCCGGTCACCACCTCCGGCGGCTCCTGGGAGATCGTCCAGGGCCTCGAGATCGACGGCTTCTCCCGTGGCCTGATCGACGCCTCCGTCGCCGAGCTGTCCGAGGAGCGCGAGGCGGTCCGCAAGCTCGGCCTGATCTGAGCCCCGAGCGCAACGGCCACCGGCCCTCCAGGGGGGCGGTGGCCGTCGCACGGGCCCCATATTGGCGGGCGGCGCCGGCCTCACCGCCGATAAGGTGATGGTTCGCTGCGTTTGCTGATCAGGAGGTCATTGCGCGTGGACCAGGCGTTCCAGGTCGATCTGCGCGGCGTGGTCGATCTCCTGAGCCGGCACCTGTACTCCAGCCCCCGGGTCTACCTGCGGGAGCTGCTGCAGAACGGCGTCGACGCGATCACGGCCCGCGGCACGGGACCCGGCGAGGTCCGGATCGAGACCGGCGCGGCCCTGCGGGTCCACGACAACGGCATCGGCCTCACCGAGGACGAGGTCCACCAGCTGCTGGCCACGATCGGCCGCTCCTCCAAGCGCGACGAGCTGGGCTTCTCCCGGCACGACTTCCTCGGCCAGTTCGGCATCGGCCTGCTGTCGGCCTTCCTGGTCGCCGACGAGATCGAGGTCGTGACCCGCTCGGCCCGCGGCGGCCCGGCCGTGCGGTGGACCGGATTCGCCGACGGCCGCTACCGCGTCGAGCCCCTGCGCGACGGGGAACAGCCGGACGAGCCGGGCACCACGGTGACGCTGCGGCCGCGCCCCGGCGCCACCGACTGGGTCAGCCCGGCGACGGTGACCGAGCTCGCCCGGACGTACGGCTCGCTCCTTCCGGTGACGCTCAGCGTCGACGGGAAGCAGATCACCGGCGACGGGCCGCCCTGGCGCACGCGTCACCCCGACCCGGGCCGACGGCGGGCGGCCCTGGACGCCTACTGCCGCGAGCTGTACGGCTTCGTCCCGTTCGACGTGATCGATCTGGACGTCCCCGAGGCCGGGCTGACCGGTGTCGCGTTCGTCCTGCCGCAGGCCGTCACGCCGACGAGCCGGGGCTCGCACCGCGTCTATCTCAAGCGGATGCTGCTGGCCGAGGGTGTCGAGGGCCTCCTGCCGGACTGGGCGTTCTTCGTACGCTGCGTGGTGGACGCCGGCGAGCTGCGGCCCACCGCCAGCCGGGAGGCGCTGTACGACGACGAGCTGCTGGAGTCCACGCGGCTGGCCCTGGGCGAGCGGCTCCGGCAGTGGCTGGTGCGCCTGGCTGAGACCGACCCGGCACGGTTGCGGGCGTTCCTGCGCCTGCACCAGCTGGGCGTCAAGGCGATGGCGGTGCAGGACGACGACATGCTGCGGATCGTCTACCGCTGGCTGGAGTTCGAGACCAGTGCCGGCCCGATGACGCTGGCCGAGTTCCGCACCCGGCACGCCGACGGCCGCTACACCACCAACGTGGACGAGTACCGCCGGCTGTCGGCGGTCTCCGGGGCGCAGGGCATCGGCCTGGTCAACGGCGGCTACGTGTACGACGCCGAGATCATCGAGCGGCTGCCCGCCATCGACCCGGACCTCCGGCTGCGCCGGCTGGACCCGGCCGAGCTGACCACCCACTTCGGGGTGCTGGACCCCGGCACCGAGCTGGCGCTGCGGCCCTTCCTGACGGCCGCCCAGCGGGCCCTGGACCCCCTCGGCTGCGAGGTCGTGGTCCGCGACTTCGACCCGGCCTCCCTGCCGGCGCTCTATCTGACCAGCCGTTCCGCCGAGCACCAGGCGGAACTGGAGCAGGCCAGGGACGTGGCCGGCGACCTGTGGTCGGACGTGCTCGGCGCGCTCAACAGCGCCGCCGCCGTGGACCGGCCGCAACTGGTGCTCAACCACCGCAACCCGCTGACCCGCCGGATCACCTCACTGCCCGCCCAGGACCCGCACGACGCTCAGGACCGGCAGGGCGGCCAGGACGGCGATCATTTCGGCGACGGCCGGTCCGCCCAGCACGGCCGGCCCGGGCAGCCCGGTCAGCAGGGCCTGATCGAGCTGGCCGTCCAGGGGCTGTACGGCCAGGCGCTGCTGCTGGGCCACCATCCCCTGCGCGCCGCCGACACCGCCGTTCTGAACCGATCCTTCCTCGGCCTCCTCGACTGGGCCGTGCACAGCTGAGTGGAGCGAGCCACGTGACCACCGTCCATGACCTCATGAGCCGGGCGCTGGAGCTGCCGTACGGCGAGGCGCGCACGGTCCTGATGGAGGACGCGCTCCGGCGGGCGGAGGCGGACCGGGACGAGTCCCTGGCGTTCGGCGTGCGCATGGAGCTGAGCTCGGCCTACCAGTACGGCGGTGAGCCGGCCAAGACGTTCACGACCTTCAGCCGGTGCCTGGCCGACTTCGACCGGGACCCCGGCCGGTTCGACGCGGGCGCCGAGCACCGGCTGCTCTGGCACTTCAAGTGGATCATCAGTTCGCTGACGAAGTTCCCCGAGGTGCCGCTGGACCGGACGTACGCCGTGCTCGACGACATGGAGCGGCGCTACCGGCTGGGCGGGCACAGCCTGCACGCGGTGTACGCGCGCCGGGCGTGGGTCGCCCAGCACCTGGGCGACACCGAGGCGGCCGACCACTGGTACACCCGGTGGCACGCGGCCCCGCGGGACGAGCTCTCCGACTGCATGGGCTGTGACCCGAGCGCCAAGGTCCGCTATCTCACCTGGCGCGGCCGGGACGAGGACGCCCTGACCATCGCGCAGCCGCTGCTCCGGGAGGAGTTCAGCTGCACCGAGCAGCCCCAGGACATCCTGACCGAGCTGCTGCCGGTCCATCTGCGCACCGGACGGCTGGACGAGGCCAGGGACGCGCATCGCCGGGCCTACCGGCTGCTGCGCACCCACCTCAGTGACATGGCGCTGATCGGCGACCATCTGCTGTTCTGCGGGCAGAGCGGCAACGAGGTCCGCGGGCTGGAGATCCTGGAGCGGCATCTGGGCTGGCTCGACCGCGCGCCCACCCCGTCGGCCGCCATGTGGTTCTCGGCCGGTGGGGCGCTGGTGCTGCGCCGGCTGACGGAGGCCGGCCATGACGCCGTGGTCGTCCGCAGGCCCGCCCACGGAGACCGGCCCGCGGGCACCGTGACCGCCCGGGAGCTGCTGACCGAGCTGACCGAGCGGGCCCTGGAGCTGGCGGCCCGCTTCGACCTCCGTAACGGCACCGCCGAGCAGACCCGCCTGGTCCGGACCGTGCTGGACGCCCCGCTCCTGACCGACCACCTGCCGCTGACCCCGCACGCCCGGCGGCCTGCCCAAGGGCCCGTTCCCCTCACCGGTCAGCCCCTCGCCGGTGAGCCCGCCGCCGTTCTGTCCGCCGCCGTTCGGTCAGAGGGTGAGGTCCCGGTCACGCCCGACGGGTGGCTGGACGCCGCCGAGGAGGCGTGGCACCGCCGGGACTCCAGCGCGGCACTGGCCGCCTGGCGCCGCTTCGACCAGCTGACCGGACCCGGTTCCGCGCCGGATGCCGGAGGGCCCGCCGGGCCGGAGGCCGGCCTGGACGAGGGACGAGACGCCGGGCCGGAGGCCGGGCCCGCCTTGCTGCGGGCCGGGCGCCGGGCCGACGGGCACGGGCTCGAACGGGCGCTGGACGGTGACCTGGAGGGCGCCGAGCGGGAGTGGCGGCGGGCCGCCGGGCTCTACGCGCGCGCCGGTGACGAGGAGCGCCGCCAGGCCACCCTCAGCCGGATCGGCTCGCTGCTGTGCCAGTCCGGCCGGGAGGACGAGGGACTGCAGGTGCTGGAGACCGCGCAGGCCTACCTGAGGGCGAACGCGGTCCGCCGCCGCCGTGCGCTCGCCGCCCGGCTCCGGCTGGCCGCGGCCTACACCGCGACGGGACGAGGGGCCGAAGCCCTGACGTCGCTGGACGAGGCCGTCGCCGAGCTGACGACCGGGGAGGCCGGGACTCCCGGCGGGGACGCGGAGGACCTGCGGGCGGACCTCGCGGACGTGGATCTGGAGCGGGCCCGGACGCTGCTGCGGATCGGCGGCCGGGAGGAGCCGGCGGCGGAGGCCCTCCGGCAGGCCTGCGACGGCTATCGCGGGACGGACCGGCCGGGGCCCCTGGCGGAGGCGGCGCTGACGCTCGCCCAGGTGCTCGCCGGCACGTCGGACCCCTCGGACGAGGCCGCCCAGAAGCTCATCGGGGAGCTGTGCACCGAGGCCGTCGTCCACACGCCCGCCGAGATCCCGGGACTGCGCGCGGCCGCGTACGCGCACCGGGGCGGCTGGCTGCTCTCCCGCGGCGAGGACGGCCAGGCGGCCGAGGACCTGATCGAGGCGGTCGCCCTCTTCACGGCCCTGGGCGCCCACCCGCAGGCGGCCTACGCGCGCCGGGACCTGTGCGTGGCGTACTTCAACACCGGACGGCACCTGGAGGCCGCGGAGGTGGCCGAGGAGGCCGTCCCGATGCTCACCGAGCTGGGCGATCCCGAAGCGGCCCGCCGCTGCCGTTTCCTGCTCGCCCACGCGCAGCGCGAGCTCGGTGAGCGGGAACAGGCCGCGGAGACCTTCACCCTGCTGGCCGGCGAGGAGGAGACGGCCGCCCCCGGGATCGCCGCCGAGTTCCTGCGGTCGGCCGGCGACCTGCTGAGCGAGCTGGACAAGGACGCGCTCGCGGCCGAGCGCTTCGACGCCGCCGCACGGGCGCACGCCGCGGCGGACGAGCCGTACGGCGTCGTACAGGCCCGGCGCCGCCAGGCGATGTGCCTGTCCTGGGCGGGCCGGGCCGAGGAGGGACTGCGGGTGATGGAGCTGGCCAGGGACGGGCTCGCGGAGCTGCCCGCCGACAACGCGCCCGCGCTGACCTGGGAGACCGCGCTGGTGTCCTACGACGAGGCGCGCCTCCTCGGCGCCCTGGGGCGCTGGCGGCAGGCCATCACCCGGGCCGACGAGGCGATCGCGGGCTTCGAGACCCTGGACGAGGCCGACGCCGCCGGAGCCGCCCGTGACCTGCGCACCGACCTCCAGCAGCGCACCTGAACGCAGCCCAACCCCAAGCCCAGGCCCAAGCCCGCTCCCACCCGCCGTGATCAGGGCGGGTGGGTGTTCGCTAGCTCAGGCGGTGGGCGCCGGGCGAGGGGGTGGCGTGCAGGAAGGCCGGTGACGTCCAGCCGCGGGAGGTGAAGGCCGCCGTGACGGCCGCCTCGACCTCGGGCACGCGGGGCGAGGGCACCAGGGCGAGCGCGGAGCCCCCGAAGCCGCCGCCGACCATGCGGCCGCCCCGGGCACCGGCCCGGATGGCCTCCTCGACCGCGACGTCGGCCTCCGGCCAGGAGACCTCGAACTGGTCCCGCAGCGACAGGTGCGAGGCCGTCAGCAGCGCCCCGATCTCCGCCACGGCACCGGCGCGGAGCAGCCCGGCGGTCGCCTCCACCCGGTGGTTCTCGGTGACGACGTGCCGCACCCGGCGCTGCAGCACCGGGTCCGGCAGGGCGGTGAGCGCCGAGGCCAGATCCTTGACCTCCCGCAGCGTGGTGATGCCGAGGGCGGCGGCGGCCCGTTCACAGGAGGCGCGGCGGTCGGCGTACTCCCCGCCGACCAGCCGATGGGGCGCCCTGGTGTCGATGACCAGCAGGGTGAACCCGCCGAGGTCGAGCGGGACGGGGCTGGACAGGCCGGTGAGGCAGTCCAGCAGCAGGGCGTTCCCCGCCGTGCACAGCAGCGAGGCCGACTGGTCCATGATCCCGCAGGGCATCCCGGCGAAGTCGTTCTCGGCCCGTTGGGCCAGCAGTGCCAGCGCCGGGCGCTCGACGGACAACGCGTACAGGTCCGAGAGCGCGAGGGCGGTGGCGCATTCCAGCGCGGCGGAGGACGACAGCCCGGCGCCCTGCGGCAGGTCGGCGTCGAAGAGCAGTGACGCGCCGCCGATGCCGAGGTCGCGCAGTGCCCAGGCCACGCCGGCCGGGTAGGCCCCCCAGCCGCCGACCGAGCCCGGGGTGAGGTCGCCGAGGCGGACGGAGACCGGCTCGCCGATCGCCTGGAGCGACCGGAACTCCAGCAGGTCGTCGTCGCGGCGGGCGGCGGCGACCGTGACGCCCTCGGCGAGGGCGAACGGCAGCACCAGGCCGCCGTTGTAGTCGGTGTGCTCGCCGATCAGGTTGAGCCGTCCAGGCGCGTGCCAGACGCCTTCGGCGGGCCGGGCGTGGGCCTCGGCGAACGTCTCGGCGACTATCACCGGAGGAAGGTCCACGCGTCGCTGACCATGTCCCGCAGGCCCCGCTCGGGCTTCCAGCCCAGCTCCGCCTGGATCTTGGCGGAGGAGGCGATCAGCACCGCGGGGTCACCCGCGCGGGGCGGCGCGACCACGGCGGGGATGGGGTGGCCGGTCACCTCCCGGCAGACGTCGATGACCTCGCGGACCGAGTAGCCGTCGCCGTTGCTGAGGTTGAAGATCTGGTGGGTGCCCGGCGCGCAGGCCTCCAGCGCGAGCAGGTGGGCCGCCGCCAGGTCCTGTACGTGGATGTAGTCCCGGACGCAGGTGCCGTCGGGCGTCGGGTAGTCCGTGCCGAAGACGCTGACCGACTCCCGGGTGCCCAGCGCCACGGCGAGCACGTTGGGGATCAGGTGCGTCTCGACGGTGTGGCGTTCGCCGAGCCGGGTCTCGCCGGTGAGCAGGGCGCCGGCGACGTTGAAGTAGCGCAGCGAGACCCCGCCCAGGCCGTGCAGCCTGGCGTACTCCGCCAGCGAGGTGTCGATGGCCAGCTTGGAGGCGCCGTACGGGTTGGTGGGCCGGGTCGGGGCGGTCTCCAGGATCGGGGTCGACTCGGGCTCGCCGTAGGTGGCGGCGGTCGACGAGAACACGATCTTGGACACGCCGGTCCGGCGCATGGCGTCCAGCAGGGCCAGCGACTCGCCGAGGTTGCCGTCCCAGTACAGGCCGGGCTTCTGCACCGACTCGCCCACCAGGGACTTGGCGGCGAAGTGCAGCACCGCGTCGAAGCCCGCCCCGTCGAGAATGCCGAACGCCGCCGCGCGCAGCGTGCCCTGGACGAACCGGGCGCCGGCCGGGACCGCGTCCTCGTGCCCGGTCGACAGGTCGTCCAGCACGACCACCTCGTGCCCCGCCTCGAGCAGGGCGGCGGTGACGACGCTACCGATGTAGCCGGCACCACCGGTGACGAGCAGTTTCACAAGACCTCCTGGTTATCCGTCTGGTTATCCGTCGCGGACCGGCGGTCTCAGCGTAGCCGTCGCGTCCCCGAACCCGGGCTTCCGCGGCGGTAGGCTGGTGATCCACCACTCGACCTGTTGCACCCGACCCGTTGCATGGGACATGGACGACTCCGGTAGTAGAGACGGGCTCATCGACCGAGATGAGCTCATTGATCAAGACGGCTCCTGTCTTCCGGGCGAGCTCCTCGATCGATCGGCCGCGGCTCGGTGAACGAAACCCTGCAGAGCGCGGCCATCGTCCTGGCTCTGATCATCATCGAGGGGCTGTTCGTCGGGGCCGAGATCTCGCTGGTCTCCCTCCGGGACAGCCAGGTGCGCGCGCTGGCCGAGCGGGGCCACCGCGGGGCCGCGGTGGCCCGGCTGGTCCGCGATCCCAACCGTTTCCTGGCCGTGGTGCAGATCGGTGTCACGCTGACCGCGCTGCTCTCGTCCGCCTACGGGGCCATCACTCTGTCGGACACGGCCAAGAACGCCCTGGTCAGGCACACCGGCATGGGCGAGGGGCCGGCCGGGTTCCTCGGCGTGCTCGGCGTCACCTTGATCATTTCGTACGTCACGCTGGTGGTCGGGGAACTCGCGCCCAAGCGGATCGGCCTGCAGCGCGCCCAGGGCACGGCCCTGCTGGTCGCCCCGTTCCTGGACCGGATGGCCGCCATCTCCCGGCCGCTGATCTGGCTGCTGTCGAAGTCGACCAACGTGGTCGTACGGATGCTGGGCGGGGACCCGGACACCAGCCGGGAGGAGATCACCGCCGAGGAGGTACGGGCGCTGGTCGCGGGCAACACCGAGATCACCGCGGACGAGCGGCAGCTCATCGAGGAGGTCTTCGCCGCCGGGGAGCGCCAGTTGCGCGAGGTGCTGGTGCCCCGGACGGAGGTCGAGTTCCTCGACGCGGCCACGCCGCTGTCCAAGGCCGCCCGGATCGCCGTGGGCAGCCCGCACTCGCGGTTCCCGGTCTATCGCGACTCCCACGACGAGGTGATCGGGTTCGTGCACGTGCGCGACCTGCTCGACCCCGAGTTCTCCGGCCGCTCCACCCCGATCTCCGAGGTCGTCCGGCCGGTGAAGTACCTGCCGACCGGCAAGCGGGTGCTGGCCGTCCTGTCGGAGATGCGCCGCGAGGGCCATCACCTGGCCATCGTCGTCGACGAGTACGGCGGGACCGCGGGCATCGTGACGCTGGAGGACCTCGTCGAGGAACTGATCGGCGACATCCGGGACGAATATGATGTCGAAGGAGCGCAGGCCCGCCGGTTGCAGGGGGGAGCGGTCGAGGTCGACGGCCTGCTCAACCTCGACGCCTTCGCCGCCGCGACCGGCCTCGAGCTGCCCCAGGGACCGTACGAGACCGTCGCGGGGCACGTGGTGGCGGTGCTCGGGCACCTGCCCCAGGTGGGGGAGGTCGTGGAGGCGTTGGGCCACCGGCTCGTGATCAGCGAGATGGACGGCCGGAGGGTCGCGCGGATCCGGGTCGTCCCCCCGCGCGTCGGCGCCACATCCGCCGACGGAACCGCCAACCAGAGCTCTTCTGATGACGTCTCACCTGGTGAGGTCGGACCAGATGACTCCTGACAGAATCGGATCGTGAGTATGTCCGTAGCAGCGCCGCCCCGGGTACTGTCCGGGATCCAGCCCACCGCCGACTCCTTCCACCTCGGCAACTACCTGGGCGCACTGCGCCAGTGGGTGGCCCTGCAGGATGACCACCAGGCGTTCTACTGCATCGTGGACCTGCACGCGATCACGGTCGACTACCAGCCGGCCGACCTGCGGCGTCGCACGAAGGCGGCCGCCGCGCAGCTCCTGGCGATGGGCGTGGACCCCGAGCGCAGCGCGCTGTTCGTGCAGAGCCACGTCCGTGAGCACAGCGAGCTCGCCTGGATCCTCGGCACCCTGACCGGCTTCGGCGAGGCGGGCCGGATGACCCAGTTCAAGGACAAGTCGTCCAAGCAGGGCGCGTCGGCGGCCAGCGTCGGCCTGTTCACCTACCCGATCCTGCAGGCGGCCGACATCCTGCTCTACACGCCGACGCCCGGGCAGGGCTCGCAGGGCTTCCGGGTGCCGGTGGGCGAGGACCAGCGCCAGCACCTGGAGCTCACCAGGACCCTGGCACAGCGGTTCAACCACCGGTACGGAGAGACGTTCGTCGCCCCGGAGCCGTACATCCCGCAGGGCGCGGCGAAGATCACCGACCTGCAGGAGCCGACGAGCAAGATGAGCAAGTCCGGGTCCTCCCCGCAGGGCATCGTGGACGTGCGCGACGAGCCCGGCCCGATGCGCAAGAAGATCATGCGGGCCATCACCGACACCGGCTCGGAGGTCGTCGCCGACGAGGAGCACAAGCCGGGCGTCACCAACCTGCTGCGGATCATGTCGGCGCTGGACGGCACCTCCATCCAGGACCTGGAGCGGCGCTACGCCGGCCTGGGTTACGGGCAGTTCAAGAAGGATCTCGCCCAGTTGGTGCTCGACACCTTCACCCCGATCAGGGAGCGCACCGAGAAGCTGCTCGCCGACGAGGGCCAGCTCGAGCAGGTCCTCGCCCAGGGCGCGGCACGGGCCGGAGCCGTGGCCGCCCAGACCATGGAGGTCGTCCGTGATCGGGTGGGCTTCCTGGGACGTGGTGTCTAGCCTGACCGAACCAGCACGGACGATCGGGGTGGCCATCCCGATCCCGGATCCCTACGGCCTCGAGCTGCAGCGATGGCGCAAGTCCTTCGGGGACCCGCTCGCCGCCTCCATACCGACGCATATCACCCTGCTGCCGCCCACTCCCGTGGGCGGCGCGGACCGCGCGGCGATCGAGGAGCACCTGCGGGAGGTCGCCGCCGCCGAGCAGCCGTTCCCGATCAGGTTGCGCGGCACCGCCACCTTCCGGCCGGTGTCGCCGGTCGTGTTCGTCGCGCTGGCCGAGGGCATCGGCGCCTGCGAACGGGTGGAGAGCAAGGTGCGCAGCGGTCCGCTCCACCGCGAGCTGCAGTTCCCCTACCACCCGCACGTGACCGTCGCCCACGACCTCCGCGAGGACGTGCTCGACCAGGCCTTCAAGGAGCTGTCCGGGTACGAGGCGACGTTCGCGGTCTGGGGCTTCTCGCTGTACGAGCACGGGTCCGACGGCGTATGGCGCCCGCAACGCCATTTCGCCTTCGCCGCCGCCTCCCGCCCGGATGACGGCCGCTGAAACGATCACCGGAAGATGGGGCGCCGGCGTGAGGAAGCACCATCTCGGGGTAGAGGACGGACATGGTCAAGGTGATCGATTCGGTGCAACGCCGGATCGAGACGGGTCAGGGTCGGGTCACCGGGCTGCTGGGGTGGATGCGGCGGCGCTGGGCCTGGTTCGACCACCTGGCCCGGGCGTACGAGCGCTACTCCGAACAGCACGGTGATCGGCTCGCGGCCGCCCTCACCTTCTACGCCTTCCTGGCCTTCTTCCCGCTGACCGCGCTGGCCTTCGCGCTCGTGGGCTATGCGGTGGCGGTCGACCCGCACGCCCGCGGGCTGGTCACCGACGCGATCCGGCAGATCCTGCCGGGGCTCGCCGACCAGTTGCACGTCGACCAGATCGCCCAGGCCAAGGCGGGGGCCGGCGCGATCGGCCTCATCGGCCTGCTGTGGGGCGGGCTGGGCTGGATCGGCGCGCTCCGGGAGTCGCTGCGCACCATCTGGCAGGTGGATCCCACCGGCGGCGGCAACTTCTTCATGAAGAAGGTCTGGGACCTGCTCGTCCTGGTGCTGCTCGGGCTGTCCCTGGTCGCCTCCGTCATCGTGACGAGCTTCGCCACCTCCGCCACGCAGGTGGTCCTGTCCTGGCTGGGGCTCGCCGACGTCGCGGGCGCCGGGACGATGATCCGGCTGCTGTCGATCACCACCGCGATCCTGGCGGACATGGTGATCTTCTTCGTGATGTTCTCGCGGCTGTCGGGGACCCGCGCGTCGTGGCGGCGGCTGGTCAAGGGCACGCTGTTCGGGGCCGTCGGCTTCGAGGTGCTCAAGCTGGTCGGTACCTACCTGGTGGGCCACACCACCCACAACCCGGTCTACGCCTCGTTCGCGGTCCTCGTCGGAGTGCTGGTGTGGATCAACCTCGCCTCCCGGCTCATGCTGTTCACCGCCTCCTGGACGGCCACCCGCTCCGCCATCCTGCGGGCCGACGCCGAGAACCCCGAGCTCGCCGAGTGCACGGCCCCCCCGGTGACCACCAAACCCGAGGTGACCAAGGGCGAGGTGACCAGCGAGGTGACCAAACCGGAGAGGGGCAAGCTGGAGGTGGCCAAACCGGAGACGGCCAAGCCCGCCGAGCCCGCCACGCCGGGGTCCCCAGAGCCGGACCGGCCGATCAGGACCGCCTGATCAGGACCAGAACGCGTCCACGGTGTGCTGGTCGCCGGCCATGCTGCGGATCGCGGTGATCCGGCCTTCGACGAACCGGTGGACGTCCACGCCGCGATCGTCGAGCGTCCTGCCGCGGCGTTCGGCCGTTGCGTGGACGAGCACCACTCCGTGATGATCGTCGGCCAGGAAGCAGTACGGCTCGGAGTGGAAGGTGCCGCCGGACAGCTCGAACACCCGGACGTAGAAGTCCAGGACCTCGTCCTTGCCGTGGTAGTCGCCGGAGATCCGGCTCCGGCCCGTGACGGTGTGCACGACGTCCTCGGCCAGGATCTCCCGGATGAAGTCCATATCGCCCTTGGTGAAGGCGGCGTAGCCGTCGCGGAGCGCGGTCACGTGGGGATGCTCCCGCCCCAGGGTCGGCAGGGCGGTCGATGGGGCGTGGGACACGCTGACCTCCCGGGCCCCGGTCCGCGGCCGTACGGCGGCGTACTGACCGGTGCCTACAGGGGCGAAGTTACGCCTGCCCGTCGCCGGCCGGTAGGGAGAAAAGTCTCACTTACTGGGAGATGCGTCATCTGCTGCTCTGCCCCCGGGCATGGAGTCCCCGGGCATCGAGCCGTCCGTGGCCGCCTCGCCGGAATCGCCCGTTCCCAGGAAGGCGCCCTCCGCCGGTGAGCCGGCCGGGGCGTGCCTCCGGCGCCGCCTCACCAGCACGACCAGCCCGCCCGCCACCACCAGGGCGAGGCCGGTTCCGGCGGCGACGAGCGTCCACTGGACCGACGAGCTCTTGCTCTTCAGCGGGCCGACCGGCAGGATGCCACCGCCGTCGCCGGTGCCCTCGTCCTTCTTCGCGGTGTCCACCGGGTCGACGAGCGTGCCGATCGGCTTGACCTTGCCGTCCGCCGCGAAGCCCCAGTTGAGCAGCTTGACGATGTTCGCCCAGAGGACCTCCCCGCGCATCAGCGAGACGATGACGGTGTGCCCGTTGCGGCGCGCGGCGCCCACGAACGTCTGCCCGGCGTGCACGGTATAGCCGTTCTTGCCGCCGATCATGCCCTGGTAGGCGTAGCCCTCGGTGGGCAGCAGCCGGTCGTGGGAGTAAATTGGCATAGAAGCGGTCTTCTTGGGCTTCTTGCCCGCTTTTTTGTCCTTTTCGGAAAGCTTGGGCGGCTCGGCGGGGAACTTCGCGTTGACGGTTCCGACGTACTCGCGGAAGTCGGGAAGCCTGAGTCCCTGCTTCATGATCAGGCTCAGATCGTAGGCGGAGGTGTGCTGGGTCTTGACGGTCAGCCCCAGGTCCACGTCGAGGCCGTTGGGCGAGCCGGCCAGGGTGTCGTTGGCCTGGAGCCGCTTGGCCTCGGCGTTCATGGTGGCCAGCGTGTTCTTCAGCCCGCCGCCCGCCTGGGCCAGGGTGAGGGCCGCGTCGTTGGCCGACACCATGAGCAGGGCGCGGAAGAGGTCCTCGACCGGATACTTCAGCTTCGGGGTCATGCCGACCTTGGTGCCCTCGACGTCACAGGCCTTCTGGCTGGGCCTGATCAGGGCCTTGCGGTCCAGCTTGGGGATGAGCGCGATCGAGGTGAGGGTCTTCAGCGCGCTGGCCGGCAGGAAGGCGCCATGCGGGTTCTTCGCCGCCAGCACCTCGCCGGTGTCCGCGTCGGAGATCATGTACGACCCGGCGTCTATCTTGGGAAGCGCGGGTACCCCCGGGGCTCCGTTGACGATGACCCCGGAGCCCGCGAGCTGCGGGCCCCCGACGGGCTCCCGGGGCGGGGCGGCCTGAGCGGGACTCACGCCGGTCGTGGATGCCAGCAGGCACCCGGCGGCGAGCGGCGCGGTCAGGGAGACGGAGATGCGGCGAACTATTCCCATGGCCCTGGCAACACTAGAGGAGGTGCCCGGACGAACGCAGCAGGCACAGGCGGTCCTCCCCTAGAAGATCGCGGGACGCGGAGACCTCGGGCCGACCTGCCCGATGATCTACAGACGGGAATTTTGAACGTCCCAAACATCTTTTGGGGACTAGTCCATTTGGGGGGTCTGGTACGTCCGCATAGTGGCCGAATCTGATCACGGGCCACGGTCGGCCGTCCCCCGTAAGAGTCAAGTCCAGGGCTTCGGGCAAAGACTGGGGCGAGATGGCGGGTATGTATCGGCATGATGGAACCGGTCCAAGCAGGCAGGGACTGTCCGGATCCAAGGTCTGTCCGGTAAGCACGCGCGCTGGTCCAATCGCGCCACGTGCCACGCGCCGACCTGCGAGGATTGAGAGCGGAGGTTTCCGTGGCCATTGACTTCAATGCGTCGCGCGGGGCGACGTTGGGCGTCGAATGGGAGCTGCAGCTCATCGACGCCGAGACCATGCACCTGAGGCAGGATGCCCGCGAGGTGCTGGCCGCACTGCCCGGCCTCAGCGAGGGCAGCGAGATCAACAAGATCCGCCACGAGCTGATGGAGTCGCAGGTAGAGATCGTCACGGGCATCTGCCACACCGTCGGCGAGGCCAAGGCGGACCTCGCCCAGACCATCACCCAGATGCGGTCGGTCGTGGAGGCCCGCGGCACGGTGCTGGCCTGCACGGGGACCCATCCGATCAGCAACTGGCGCGACGCCGTGATGGCCCCCATGCAGCGCTACGCCGAGTTGATCGAGCAGATGCAGTGGCTGGCCCGGCGCATCCAGACCTTCGGTGTGCACGTCCACGTCGGCGTCCGCAATGTGGAAAAGGTCATCCCCATCGTCAACGCCCTGTCGGCGTACCTCCCGCACTTCCTCGCCCTGACCGCCTCCAGCCCGTACTGGAGCGGAGCCGACACCGGGCTGGCGTCGAGCCGGGCCGTGGTCTTCGGCTCGCTGCCCACGGCGGGCCCACCGCATCTGCTCGACGACTGGGCGGCGTTCGAGGACTACATGGACACCCTGCTGCGGGCCGGCACCATCCGCAGCATCAAAGAGGTCTGGTGGGACATCCGTCCGCATCCCGACTTCGGCACCATCGAGATCCGGATGTTCGACGGAATCCCGACCCTCCGCGAGGTCGGTATGGCGGCTGCGCTCTGTCAGAGCCTGGTCACGCTCTTCGACCAACAGCTTGACCGCGGCTACACGTTGCCAAGACCTGCCGCTTGGGTCGTACGGGACAACAAGTGGCGCGCGACCAGGTATGGTCTCGACGCAATCGTCATCACGGACGACACTGGAAACACCGCTCCGTTGCGCGACGACCTTTATGAATTGATCCGCGAGCTCGAACCTGTCGCCGACCGTCTCGGCTGTGCGGAAGAGCTCAAGGTGGCGAGCGACGTTCTCGAGCAGGGCGCCCCGTACGAACGCCAACGCGCGATCCGCGCCGAGGGCGGCGGCCTGGAGAGCATCGTCACAGCGTCGATCACGGAATTTCGCGAGGACAGATTCGTCAGCCCGCGGGAGGTGGCCCATGGCGGGACATGACCCCGCGGACGAGGAGGCGCCGAACGGCGCCCGACCGGAGGGAGCACATATGGGGCAACCGGGGCAAGGGGTGATGCCCGAGCTCGATGCTGAACCCATGCCGGCGGCACAGGTGCCGCGGGCGAACGACGGGGCGGCACTGCAGATCCAGCTCGACGCCTTTCTCAGTGAGCACGAAGACCAGCTGATCGGTTTCCGCAGGGATCTGCACATGCACCCCGAGCTGGGCTTCCATGAGCACCGCACCACCGAGCGCATTTTCGACGAGCTCACCGCGGTCGGCCTGCAGCCGGTCGTGCTGCCCAAGGGCACCGGCCTGATCTGCGACATCGGCCCGAGCGACGGTCCCACGGTGGCACTGCGCGCCGACATCGACGCGCTGCCGCTGCAGGACGAGAAGCGGGTGCAGTACGCCTCCACGACGACCCGGGTCTGCCACGCCTGCGGGCACGACGTGCACACGACCGTACTGCTCGGCGCGGCCCTGTTCCTGGCCCACCAGGCGGCCGAGGGCCTGCTGCCCGGCCGGGTACGGCTGCTCTTCCAGCCGGCCGAGGAGGTCGCCGGGGGAGCGCTGTCGATCATGGCCGCCGGTGGCATCACCGACGTGGACCGGATCTTCGCCCTGCACTGCGACCCGCGCTTCGAGGTCGGCCAGATCGGGCTGCGGGTCGGCCCGATCACCGCGGCCTGCGACCGGGTCAGCGTGAAGGTCACCGGCACCGGCGGCCACACCGCCCGCCCGCACCTCACCGGTGACCTCGTGTACGCCCTCGCCAAGATCGTCACTGAGCTGCCGGCGGCGCTGTCCCGCCGGGTCGACCCGCGTTCGAGCCTCAGCCTGGTCTGGGGCCGGGTGGTGGCGGGCTCGGTGGCCAACGCCATTCCCGACGAGGGGCTGGCCGAGGGCACCGTGCGCTGCCTCGACGACGACGCCTGGCACAAGGCGCCGGAGATGATGAGGTCCCTGCTGGACTCCGTCGCGGGCGCGTACGACGTGAAGGCCGAGCTGGAGTACACCCGGATCGTGCCGCCCGCGGTCAACGAGGCCACCAGCGTGCAGATGGTCCGGGACGCCGCCGGTCAGATGCTGGGCGAGGACGCGGTCGTGCCCACGCCGCAGAGCCTCGGCGGCGAGGACTTCGGGTGGTACCTCGAGTCCATCCCCGGGGCGCTCGCCAGGCTGGGGGTCCGTACCCCCGGCGCCGCCGACTATGACCTGCACCGGGGCGACTTCGACGTGGACGAGCGGTCGATCGCCATCGGTGTCCGGGTGATGGCCGCCACCGCGCTGACCGCCCTCTGGGAAGGCCGGCGGCCCGCCGGCGCCGAGCCCGTCGAGGGTGCCGCGCTCGCCTGAAACACCTTCACCATCACACCCCGTCACAGTCCCGTCGCGACGACGATCATGGCTGAAATGCCGCTGTGACCTGTGACGATGCGCTTGCGTGTCGGTAACGGATCCGTTGCGACACTGTACGACCGGTACGGATCGCTCACCACAACAGGTAGCCTCCGATCGGTTTCGTGTACAAATGCGTATTTTTCCGCTGGGGTGTGAACGGAGGGTGCTATCTTGCGCCGTGAACTGAGGATGGCAGCCGTCGCGCTGACCGGCGTAGCGCTCGCGCTGAGCGCCGCAGGCTGTGGTGGCAAGAAGACGACCACCGATGGCGGTGGCGGCGGTGGTGACACCAAGAAGACCCTGAAGGTCGGTCTGGCCTACGACATCGGCGGCCGCGGCGACCAGTCGTTCAACGACGCGGCCGCTCGCGGGCTCGACAAGGTCAAGTCGGACCTGAACATCAAGACCGAGGAGCTCTCGGCCAAGGCGGGTGAACCGGACACCGACAAGGAGGCCCGGCTCAAGCTGCTCGCCTCGAGCGGCTACAACCCGGTCATCGGCGTGGGCTTCGCCTACACCGCCTCCGTGCTGAAGATCGCTAAGGACTTCCCGAACACGAAGTTCCTGGTCGTCGACGCGGACCAGTGCAAGGTCGAGGGCGCCAACGTCACCGGCGCCTGCTTCTCCGAGGAGCAGGGCTCCTTCCTCGTGGGCGCGGCGGCGGCGCTCAAGTCGAAGACCGGCACGATCGGGTTCATCGGCGGCGTCAACGTGCCGCTGATCCACAAGTTCGAGGCCGGCTACGCGGCGGGCGCCAAGGCCGCCAAGCCGAGCATCAAGGTGCTCCCGGCCAAGTACCTCACCCAGCCGCCGAACTTCGACGGCTTCAAGAACCCGGCGCTGGGCACCGAGGCCGCCAAGGGCCAGCTCGACGCCGGCGCCGACGTCATCTACCAGGCGGCCGGTGGTGCCGGCATCGGGGTCATCAAGACCGTGGGCGCGGCCAAGAAGCTGGCCATCGGCGTCGACTCCGACCAGTACAACCAGCCCGCGCTGGCCGAGGTCAAGGACTACATCCTCACCTCGATGGTCAAGGGCGTCGACGTCGCGGTGTTCGACTTCGTGAAGGCCGTCTCGGACGGCACCGCAGCGGCAGGGACCAAGCAGTACAACCTGTCCAACGACGGTGTCGGCTACGCCATCTCCGGCGGCAAGCTCGACGACATCAAGGCCAAGCTGGACGCGCTCAAGGCTGACATCGTCAGCGGCAAGATCAAGGTCCCGACCAGCTGATCGGTTCGATGAAGCCCTTTGCCGCGCTTTCCACCAGGAGTTCACTGCCTGCTGGAAAGCGCGGCAAAGGTTCGGTAGGGGGGTAAGGGTGACTGACGGTGTACCGGCTGTACGGCTGACGTCGATCACCAAGCGGTTTCCCGGCGTGGTGGCCAACCGCGACATCAATCTCTCGATCGCCAAGGGCGAGGTCCATGCCCTGTGCGGAGAGAACGGTGCCGGCAAGTCCACCCTGATGAAGATCCTGTACGGCATGCAGCGGCCGGACGAGGGCACGATCGAGATCGACGGCGAGCAGGTGGCCTTCCGGTCGCCCGCCGACGCGATCGCACGCGGCATCGGCATGGTCCACCAGCACTTCAAGCTGGCCGACAACCTGACCGTTCTGGAGAACATCGTGCTGGGCGCCGAGCGCCTGCACGGCATCGGAGCCCGTGCCCGGGCGCGCATCGTCGAGATCGCCGGCCAGTACGGCCTGACCGTCGACCCGGACTCGCTGGTCGAGACGCTCGGCGTGGGCGACCGGCAGCGGGTGGAGATCATCAAGGTGCTCTTCCGGGGCGCCCGGATCCTCATCCTGGACGAGCCGACCGCGGTGCTCGTGCCCCACGAGGTGGACGAGCTGTTCGCCAACCTCCACGAGCTCAAGGCAGAGGGACTCACGGTCGTCTTCATCTCCCACAAGCTGGACGAGGTCCGCAAGGTCGCCGACTCCATCACGGTGATCCGCCGCGGTGAGACGGTCGGGACCGCGGACCCGCGGTCGGTCACCTCCCGGCAGCTGGCCGAGCTGATGGTCGGCTCCGAGCTGCCCACCCCCGAGCTCCGCGAATCCACCGTGACCGACCAGGTGGTGCTCGACATCGCGGGGCTGACCCTGCTGGCGCCGGGCGCCGGGCCGGTCCCCGAGAGCGAGGTCGCGGACACCGGCGAGGTCGCCAAGGCCGGTGCCGCGGGCGTCACGGCGATGGGCCGTACGGTGCTCGACGACGTCTCGCTGACCATCCACGCGGGAGAGATCGTCGGCATCGCCGGGGTCGAGGGCAACGGCCAGAGCGAGCTCGTTGAAGCGATCATGGGTCTGTTGCGGGCGGACGCCGGCCGGATCTCGTTCGCCGGGGCCGACATCACCCACTGGCCGACGCGCCGCCGCCGGGAGGCCGGCATCGCGTACATCCCGGAGGACCGGCAGCGGCACGGGCTCGTGCTGGAGGGCGCCCTCTGGGAGAACCGGATGCTCGGCCACCAGACCCAGCGGCCCAACGCGCGTGGTCCGTGGATCGACCGGCGGGGCGCGAAGCGCGACACGACCCGGATCGTCCGCGAGTACGACGTGCGCACGCCCGGCATCAACGTGCCGGCCGCGGCACTGTCCGGTGGCAACCAGCAGAAACTGATCGTCGGCCGGGAGATGTCCGGCGAACCCCGGCTGCTCATCGCCGCGCACCCCACCCGCGGCATCGACGTGGGCGCGCAGGCGGCCATCTGGGAGCACCTGCGCCAGGCCCGCGCCGCCGGGCTGGCGGTACTGCTGATCAGCGCTGATCTCGAGGAACTCATCGGCATGTCCGACACACTGCACGTCGTCCTGCGCGGCCGGCTGGTCGCCCGGGTGGATCCCTCCGGTGTCACACCGGAGGAGCTCGGCTCGGCCATGACCGGCGCGGAGGCCGCCTCATGACCTCACCCCCCGCGCCCCCCGCACCCCCTTCGTCCCCTCCGTCCGATCCCAAGCCCGGCGGCGCCGACCACGTACCCGCGTGGCAGGCGATCCTGCGTGGCCTGGGACCGCGCCGGCTGGCGCTGCAGATCGGCGCCCCGATCCTGGCGATCGGCATCGCGCTGATCATCACGATGATCGTGCTCCGGCTGACCGGCGCCGACCCCTTCAACGCCATCAACAGCATGATCGACTACGGCACCACCCCGTCGTCGATCGTCTCCATCCTGAACCGGGCCACCGGCTACTACCTGTCGGCGATCGCGGTGGCGATCGGCTTCCGGATGGCACTGTTCAACATCGGGGTGGACGGGCAGTACCGCATGGCCGCCTTCCTGGCGGCCGCGCTGGGCGGGGCGCTGACGCTGCCCGCGCCGTTCGGCCAGATCCTCGTGATCGTCTGCGCGATGCTGGTCGGCGGGCTGTGGGCCACGATCGCCGGAGTGCTCAAGGTCACCCGGGGGGTCAGCGAGGTCATCTCGACGATCATGCTCAACGCGATCGCCACCGGGATCATCGCCTACCTGCTCAACGACAAGCGGCTCGCCGAGCTCCGGCCGGGCAGCAACAACGTCGCCACCCCGCCCATCCCCAAGTCCGGCCAGGTGGGTTCGCTCACCGGACCGCTCTCCTCGATCGGCATCGACCTGCCCGGGGACCTGAACGTCCTGCTCCTGCTGGCGGTGGCCGTCGGGATCATCTTCTACGTCGTCCTCAACCAGACCCGTTTCGGCTTCGACCTGCGGGTCTCCGGGTTGTCCTCGACCGCGGCGCAGGCCAGCGGCGTGGACAGCCGGCGCATGGTGGTGATCACGATGCTGCTGTCCGGGGCGGTCGCCGGGCTGGCGGGCATGCCGGAACTGCTGGGCGCCTCGCACCAGTACTCGCTGAACTTCCCCGCGACGCTCGGGTTCACCGGCATCACCATCGCCCTGCTCGGGCGCAACCATCCGTTCGGGGTCGCGCTCGCGGCACTGCTGTTCGCGTTCCTCGACCAGTCGTCGGACGTGCTGCAGCTGGCCCAGATCCCCCAGGAGATCGTCCAGGTCATGCAGGGCGTCGTCGTGCTGACCGTCGTCATCGTCTATGAGCTGGTCCGCCGGTTCGAGATCCAGCTGCAGCAACGGGCCGTGGCCGCGGAGCTGGCAGCAGGGCACGCCCTCACCGAGGAGCCGGCATGACCCAGACCCTCCTTGACGGCCTCCGCAGGAAGGCCTCGCCCCCCTCGGCCGGCGGGTCGCGCCTGCCCCGGATCCTGCTGCTGGTGGCCGGGCTGCTGGTGCTCCTGTCGGTGATCCGGGCGCTGACCGGCGCCGAGGACATCACCTCCAGCGGCACGATCGCCGCGACGTTGCGGCTCGCCGTGCCGATCGGCCTGGCCGGGCTGGGCGGCCTGTGGGCGGAGCGGGCCGGCGTCGTCAACATCGGCCTCGAGGGCATGATGATCCTGGGCACCTGGACCGGTGCCTGGGCCGGTTACCAGTGGGGGCCCTGGGCCGGTGTGGCCGTGGGCATCCTCGGCGGCGCCCTCGGCGGGCTGGTGCACGCGGTCGCCACCGTCACCTTCGGGGTCGACCACATCGTGTCCGGTGTGGCGATCAACATCCTCGGGATCGGGCTGACCCAGTTCCTGTCCGGCCTGCTGTTCAACACCGGTGCGGCGAAGGCGCTGGGCGGTGGTCCACGTCAGTCGCCACCGGTGGAGTCGATCAGCACGATCACCGTGCCGATCCTGTCCGGGGGGAAGATCTTCGGCTGGCGGAGCCCGGACACGTTGGGCTGGCTGGAGCACAAGCACTGGCTGCTGCTGTCCGACCTGTCCGGCATCCTGCGCGGGCTGACCACGGACCTGTCGCTGCTGACCATCGTGGCCATCCTGCTGATCCCGCTGACGCTGTTCGTGCTCTGGCGGACGCCGTTCGGCCTGCGGGTGCGCTCGTGCGGTGAGGATCCGTACGCCGCCGAGTCGCTGGGCGTGAAGGTCTACCGCATGAAGTACGCCGCCGTGCTCATCTCCGGCGCGTGCGCGGGACTCGCCGGGGCCTTCCTGGTGACCGTCTCCTCGCCGCTCTACCAGGACGGCCAGACCGGCGGCCGGGGCTACATCGGCCTGGCCGCGATGATCTTCGGTAACTGGCGTCCGGGCGGGCTCGCGATCGGCTCGCTGCTGTTCGGGTACACCGACGCGATGAACCTCCGGGGAGGCGGTGACTCGGTGCACGCCCTGCTGCTGTTCGTCGCCGTCATCCTGCTCGGCATCGCCGTCTGGCAGGTCGTCCGGGCCCGTACGCTGTCCGGCGAGGTCGCCGCGGCGGGAGACCTCGGGCGCAAGGCCATCCGCAACCGGTACCTCGCCGCGGTCATCGCCGTGGCGGCGAGCGCGCTGCTGCTGCTGTGGTTCGCGTTGAGCAGCGAGGTGCCCGGTGAGCTGGTGTCCTTCACGCCGCACCTGACGACCCTGCTGGTGCTGGCCCTGGCCAGCCAGCGCCTGCGCATGCCCGCCGCCGACGGGCTCATCTACCGCAAGGGCGAAGCCCGCTGAGCACGGCCCCTCCGCTCGTGCGCCCGATGCGGCATCGTGCATGATCAACGGTGGGACTGGGGGAGTGAATGAACGAGATCGACTGGGCCGGGCTGCGTGAGGCGGCCGTGGCGGCGATGGGGCGGGCGTACGCGCCGTACTCCGGCTTTCCGGTCGGGGCGGCGGCACTGGTCGACGACGGCCGGGTGATCAGCGGCTGCAACGTCGAGAACGCGTCGTACGGGGTCGGGCTCTGCGCGGAGTGCAGTCTGGTCTCGGCGCTCTACAGCGGCCGCCTGGCGGCGGACTCGGCGGACTCGACCAGGCCCGACCTGCAGACGGCGCTGCGCAGGCCGCTGCTGGTGGCACTGTCGGTGGTGGACGGCCACGGTGACCCGCTGATGCCGTGCGGCCGCTGCCGCCAGTTGCTGTGGGAGCACGGCGGCCCGGCGTTGCTGCTGGAGACCTCGACGGGTATCCGTCCCATGAGCGAGATCCTCCCGGACGCCTTCGGCCCGGACGATCTCGGCCGGAAGAGCACGTGGGGAGCCTGATGGACGTCATCGAGGTCATCGCGACCAAGCGGGACGGCGGCCGGCTGTCCGGTGCCCAGATCGACTGGGTGGTGGACGCCTACACCCGGGGAGCCGTGGCCGACGAGCAGATGTCCGCGCTCGCCATGGCCATCCTGCTCCGGGGCATGGACCGGGAGGAGATCTCCGCCTGGACGGCCGCCATGATCCGCTCCGGTGAGCGGATGGAGTGGTCCGCGCTGGACCGGCCGACCACCGACAAGCACTCGACCGGCGGCGTCGGCGACAAGATCACTCTGCCGCTGTCCCCGCTCGTCGCCTCCTGCGGTGCCGCGGTGCCGCAGCTGTCCGGCCGCGGGCTCGGCCACACCGGCGGCACCCTCGACAAGCTCGAGTCCATCCCCGGCTGGCGCGCCTCGCTGTCCACCGCGGAGATGCTCGACGTGCTGCGCACCGCCGGAGCCGTGATCTGCGCGGCCGGCTCCGGGCTGGCGCCCGCCGACCGCAAGCTGTACGCGCTGCGCGACGTCACCGGCACCGTCGAGTCGATCCCCCTGATCGCCAGCTCGATCATGTCGAAGAAGATCGCCGAAGGCACAGGGGCGCTGGTCCTGGACGTCAAGGTCGGCTCGGGCGCCTTCATGAAGACGCTCGCCGACGCCCGTGAGCTGGCCGAGACCATGGTCGCCATCGGCAGCGACCACCAGGTGAAGACGATCGCGCTGCTGACCGCGATGGACCGGCCCCTCGGCCGGGCCGTCGGCAACGCCCTCGAGGTCGCGGAGTCGCTCGAGGTCCTCGCCGGGGGCGGCCCCGCGGACGTCGTGGAGCTCACGGTCACGCTGGCCCGGGAGATGCTGTCCGCCGCCGGCCTGTCTGCGGCCAAGGACCCCGCCGACGCGCTGAAGGACGGCTCCGCGATGGACGTCTGGCGTCGCATGATCTCCGCCCAGGGCGGTGACCCGGACGCGCCCCTCCCGGTCGCCGGCGAGTCGTACCAGCTCAAGGCGTCGAAGTCGGGCACCCTGACCAGGCTGGACGCGCTGGGTGTCGGGGTGGCGGCCTGGCGGCTCGGCGCGGGCCGGGTCCGCAAGGAGGACCCGGTGTCCTTCGGGGCCGGTGTCGTCTGCCACGCCAAGCCCGGCGACGAGGTCACCGAGGGGGAGCCGTTGCTCACCCTGTACGCCGATGATCCCACCCGGTTCGAGCGGGCCCTGCAGTCCCTCGACGGGGCCATCGAGATCGCCTCAGCCGGTGCCGGAACCCCGGACCTGCTCCCCTTGATCATCGACCGTATCGCCTGAGGGCCTTCCGGCCGCCGCGGCCGCCGGGGCTTTGCGGCGGCGATCCCCGCCTGATGGGGCGGTACTTTGAGGAGATGACGATGAAGCCGACCCTCGAGGACATCCGCAGGGCCCCCAAGGTGCTGCTGCACGACCATCTGGACGGGGGAGTGCGGCCGGAGACCATCGTCGATCTGGCCCGGGAGAACGGCTACGACGGGCTGCCCACCACCGACCCGGGCGAGCTGCGCACATGGTTCGCGGACGCGTCGGACTCCGGGTCGCTGGAGCGTTATCTGGAGACCTTCAACCACACGGTCGCGGTGATGCAGAGCGTCGAGGCCCTCGAGCGGGTGGCGTACGAATGCGCCGAGGACCTCGCCGCCGACGGCATCGTCTACGCCGAGGTGCGCTACGCGCCCGAGCTGCACACCAGCACCGGGCTGAGCCTGGAGCAGGTCGTCGAGGCGGTGCTGGAGGGCTTCCGCAGGGGCGGTGCCGAGTTCGGCATCCGGGTCGGCACGCTGGTCACCGCGATGCGGCATCAGGCCCGCAGCATGGAGATCGCCCAGCTGTCGGTGGCCTACCGCGACTCCGGGGTGGTCGGCTTCGACATCGCGGGCGCCGAGGCGGGGTATCCGCCCACCCGGCACCTGGACGCCTTCGAGTACCTGCAACGCGAGAACTCCCACTTCACCATCCACGCCGGTGAGGCGTTCGGGCTGCCGTCGATCTGGCAGGCCATCCAGTGGTGCGGTGCGGACCGCCTCGGCCACGGGGTCCGGATCATCGACGACATCACCGAGGGCAAGACCGAACTCCCCCAGCTCGGCCGGCTGGCCGCGTACGTACGGGACAAGCGGATCCCGCTCGAGATGTGCCCCAGCTCCAACATCCAGACCGGTGCCGCCAAGTCCATCGCCGAGCACCCGATCGGCCTGCTGCGCCGTCTCAACTTCAGGGTCACCGTCAACACCGACAACCGGCTGATGAGCAGGACCAGCCTGTCGGAGGAGTTCGCCAAACTGGTCGAGGTCTTCGACTACGACTGGGACGACCTGCGCTGGTTCACCGTCAACGCGATGAAATCGGCCTTCATCGGCTTCGACGAACGGCTGGAGTTCATCAACGGTGTGATCAAGCCGGGATTCGAGCAGCTCAAATGGCGCTCCGGCCGGCCCTTGGTATGAGAACTCGTATGAGTACACGGGTGGGCACACGGGTCAGAACCGGCATGGGGGCTCGTGTGGCGGCGGGTACGAGGGCCCATGTGGGAGTCGGCATGTGGGGCGAGATACGAGGAACGGTATGACGAGCGGTGCTCCGGGCCGGTTGGTCTTCCGCTCGACGGGCGCCCGGGTCGGTGGCTGGGTGTGGCTGGTGTTCGCCGTGGCCAACCTGGTCGACGTCGCGATACGCGGCCGCGATTCCGCCGCGGTGATCGCCGCGGCGGTGCTGCTGCTGGGGTGCGGGATCGCCTATGTCATCGGCCTGCGACCTCGGGTCGAGGCGGACGAGACCGGGCTGCGGGTGCACAACCCGCTGCGCGACGTCGTGGTCCCCTGGCCGGCCCTTCTGGAGATCACGGCTCCCGACTCCCTTCTGATCGCCTATATCGGTCCGGACGGCGAACGGCACCAGACGCGTTCCTGGGTGCTGCAGACCTCGCCACGTGCCCGGGCCAAGGCCGAGCGCCGGGCCGCCCGCACTCCCGAGGACAAGATCGGCCGGTACCTCCAGGACCGCACCCCCGCCGACTTCGCCGCGGAACAGCTCACCGAACTGGCCCGGGCTCATCGCCCGACCGGCGCGGCCTCCACCGGCAAGACCCGTACCAGCACGGCACCCACGGGCAAGGCTCCGGCCGGCAAGGTGTCCTCCGGCAAGGCCCTCCCGGACAAGGCCGGCGCAGGCTCGGGCGAAGAGCCGGCCGGACGACTCGTCTGGTGGCCACCAGCCGTCCTGGCACTCGTCGGGCCGGCCGTTCTGCTGATCGGCGTGGTCCTCGCCGTGAGTCTCAGCTGACCCAGAGGCATGCCCAGGTCCTGAGGGTCGGCGTCGGGAGGATCGTGGCCGCAACCCTCGTCCAGCACCCCCGCTACGTCGACGTCGCCGACGAACGCTGGGATGAGAACGCCCATTTCATCGCGAACGCCCGCCAGGACATCCCGCGCCTGATCGCCGAAATCAAGCGGCTCCGCCGGCGACTCGAACCAGAGAACCCCTCACGCCCCGAGGCGCAATGACCCTCGTCATTGATCCACGGGTATGGGCTGACAGTCAGTGAGCGGTACGTCTTACTGCCGGTCCTCTGGAATGACGGTATGCCATTTTCCAGAGGGAGCCACCCAGACAAGTAGGCCCGGCCATGGTTGAAAGAGGTGCCATTGCGGGTGCTGCTTCAGCCGATGATGCCGTCTGCACAGCGGCGACAGATTGCAGGAACAGGTCGATCCACCCTGCTGCCAGGCGACGGTGTGGTCGAGGTCGCACCGCTGGACCGGGCGTTCGCAGGTCGGGAAGGCACAGACCCGATACGCATGCTCGATCATCCGCCGCATCGCCGCCGGTGGCCGGTAACCGTCATGGCCATGGCGGTCCGGGTGGCCGGATCCGCTCTGCCTGCCCTGCGCGCCGGTCGTGAGGTCGGTGGAGACGTGCCCGGTGACGGTCTGGCACCAGTGGCTCTTCGCGTCGGCCAGCGTGTTGGACATCGTCTGGAGCGCGGCGGCGATCCGCAGCGCCAAGCCGGTGTGACGGCCGGTCCTTCGGTGCCGGTCGGCCGCCGAGTCGAGGCGCTCGTCGATGACCTCGGCCAGCAAGCCGGTGATCTTCACCGCCGCGTCCGTCACCGCACGCCCATAGTGCTCGCCAGGCTCGTCGTCCCGGCCGACTCGCGGAGACCGGCGATGACCAGGCGTCTCGCCGTGTCCAGGGGCTGCTCCGTGGTCGGCCGCGGCCGACCTGCAGTTCGAGCTCGCCGCCCGGCTCCTTGAATGGGCTCGGCTCGGCCCGTCCGGCCTGCCGCTTTCCTCTGCTGCGCGAGGGGGGTCTTCACTGGGTGGGTCTTCACTGGGTGGGACTTCATTAGGTGGGTCTTCACTGGGCGGAGGGAAACCGGACGGCCACGGGCCGTTCGGCGTCCCGAGATCCGGTGCGCCGGTGGGGCGGGTGGGCCCTGCGGGCTGCCCCGCCCGGCCCTGGCCGGCTGGGATGCCGTCATGGCGTGCCATCGGGCGGGCGGCCGCCTCGTCGCCGTCCGCGCTGTGATGTAGATCGCGGGCGGCGTCGGGAAGGGGAGTGCCACGTAGGAGCGCGACTCCCAGATCGTGCCGAATCGCGTCGATCGGGCGTACGTCACCGTCGGCCTTCATCGCCTGAGCGGCGGCGTTGATCCGGTTGTAGATCACTTCTGCGTCATCTTCGGACATCTCACGGAACGCCAGCTCACACGTACCGGCGACGGTCGCCCATTTCTCCAGGCTGCGCACCTTGTGCGCTCTTCGCCTGCGCTGCTCGGCCGCCTCCGGGTCGACCGCCTTGATCACCTCACGCAGGCGGTGCCGCAACCGGCCCGTGGTGATCACCTGGGCCTCGTCCAGCACCGCCCGCTCGACCAGGGCTGCCGTCTTCGCGTCCACATCGAGCAGCCCGTCGGCGATCACTCGGGCACGCGCGAGGTCGATATGCCCCTTCGCCAGCGCACGGCGGGTCAGCGGAAGCCGATCGGCCAGCTTGGACGCCAGCCCCGCCCACATGCCCGCGGTTCCGCCCGACAACGTCAACGCCAGGGCGATCTCATCGGCGATGAACTCACCAAGCTTCACTGCGGGCGCGTTCTCGTACTGCTCCTCACGACGGCGCACCAGCTCCGCCACGACCACGAGTTCCTGCGACTGCGCCCACGACGTCAGCCGCCGCCAGGCCGCCATCGCGTCCGTCAAGTCGTCGTCGGAAAGCGCGGCGACGTCCAGAGCGTCCAGCGCGGCGGCCACAGCAGGCCCCGGAACACCACCCGGAACCACCGGACCCGCGACATGCGAGTCGTATTCGGCCGCCGCCACTGACACTTTCAACACCCCCAGGCGCCTCAAGTACCTTCATTCGAAAATACTAGCGAACCCTTCAAGGCTTTTCTAGACCTGTCGAAGAATCTTCACAAGCCAATGCCGGTAAGATCGTACTGGTTCTATTGAATGGCATTTCTGTCAAATATGCAGAATGGTGAAATACGGGCCAAACCAGGCCGGGCGACCCCTATCCGCGCCAGAGACACATCAGCCCTGAGCCCGGTAGCGCAGGTACACCACGCCGCCGGCGAAGCGGCGTTCGTCGGCCATGACGAGCTTGGCGCGAACCCCTTCCGGGAAGACGGGCGTGCCTCCGCCCACGACCACGGGCGTGACGAACAGGTGGTATTCGTCCACCAGGCCCGCCCGTATCGCCTCGGCGGCGAGGGCCGGGCCGCCCACGCTGACGTTCCCGTGCTCTTTCAGCGCCCGGACGGCCTCGGGGTCGAAACTCCGCTCAATCCGCGTCCGCGCACTCGACGTGGTCTGCAGCGTGCTCGAATAGACGACCTTGTCCGCGGAGCGCCATATCCCGGCGTAATCCCGCACCGCGGGCGACTGCCCGTCAAGGGAGACGGTCTCCCAGAAGAGCATGACCTCGTACATCCGGCGCCCGTACAGGTACGTCCCGATCCCGCGCTCCAGGTCGTTGACGAAGGCGTGTACCTCCTCGTCCGGCTCAGCCCAGTCGAACCTGCCTTCCGAATCGGCCGTGTAGCCGTCGAGCGACGCGATCGTCGAGTACACCAGCACGCCTGCTCCCTCCATCGCCGGTGCAGACGGTACCAAGGCGCCGCTCGCGTCGGCTGTGGCCGCGCGTCGTCAGGCGAAGGAGAACAGCTCGGACAGGGCGTCGCGGAGGGCGGTGAGCTCGGCGGCCGTCCGGGTGCGAACCTCGGTGACCCCGTCGGCGGAGGTGCCGACCGGGGCGACGATCTCGAGGTAGCACTTGAGCTTCGGTTCGGTTCCCGAAGGCCGTACGACGACCCGGGCGCCGCTGCCCGGCTCTCCGGCACTTCCTGGTGCGGGGTCCAGGCGAAGGCGCAGGCCATCTGTCGGGGGCAGCCCGCCCGCGCCGGTGGCCAGGTCGTCGACCGCCGTGACGGCGCGGCCGGCCAGTCGCGACGGCGGGGCCTTCCGCAGCCGGGCCATGGCGTCGGTGATCAGGGCAAGGTCGTCCACCCGGAAGGAGAGCTGGCCGGTCGCGTGCACGCCGTACCGCCGGGCCTGGTCGTCGAGCAGATCCAGCAGCGTACGGCCGTCGCGTGCGGCCTCGGCGGCCAGCCCGGCGACCGCCAGGGCCGCGCCGATACCGTCCTTGTCGAGGACGACGGGACCGTCGTCGCCGCCCACGCAGTAGCCCAGTGCCTCCTCGTAGCCGAAGACGAACCGGTCGCCGGGCCCCGCGGCCTTGACGATCCACTTGAAGCCGGTGAGCGACTCGGCGAAGCGGACCCCGTGCGCCGCCGCGATCCGGCCCAGCAGGGACGAGGAGACGATGGTGGTCACCACGGTCCGGTCCGGGCCGCTGGTGTGCCGCAGGACGTGCTCGGCGAGCAACCCGCCGACCTCGTCACCGGTCAGCATCCGCCATTCCCGCCCGGCGCCGCCCGTACGGCCGGTCGCCGGATCCGCCGCGACCTGCGGAACCGGCGGGAGCACTGGGGGCAGCGGAACCGCCACGGCGCACCGGTCGGCGTCAGGGTCGTTGGCGATCACCAGATCGGCGCCCCGAACCTCGGCCAGGCGCAGCACCAGGTCCATGGCGCCCGGCTCCTCCGGGTTCGGGAACGCCACGGTCGGAAAGTCCGGGTCGGGAGTGATCTGCTCCTCGACCGGCAGCGGGGCAGGGAATCCGGCGCGCTGGAACGCCTGTGCCAGCGTCTCCGCCCCGACACCGTGCAGCGCCGTGTAGGCCACCGTGACGTCGCGTGCGGTGCCCAGCGGGATCGTGGTGAGCGCCTGGAGGTAGGCCTCGACGATCTCCTCACCGAGTACGGTCCAGTGCTCGCCCAGGGGAAGTTCGTCGACCCGGCCCACCGCGTCGATGGCCGCGGAGATCTCCGTGTCCAGCGGCGGCACGATCTGCGCGCCGTCGCCCCAGTAGACCTTGTAGCCGTTGTCGCGGGGCGGGTTGTGGCTGGCGGTCACCATGACCCCCGCGTCCGCGCCCAGGAACCGTACGGCGAAGGCCAGCACCGGAGTCGGCAGCGTACGCGGCATCAGCCATGCCGTCAGCCCCGCTCCGGTCATGACGGCGGCCGTGTCCCGGGCGAACCGCTCCGACCCGTGCCGCGCGTCATAGCCGATCACCACGGACGGCGTGGACGTTGCGGAACGCAGCAGGCGGGCCGCGAGGCCGGCGGCGGCGCGCATGACGGTGACCCGGTTCATCCGGTTGGGCCCGGCGCCCATCTCCCCGCGGAGCCCCGCGGTGCCGAACTCCAGCTTGGCGCCGAACCGGTCCGTCAGCGCGGCCCGCGCCCCCGCAGCGGTGTTCCCCGCAGCGGTGTCCCCAGCAGCGGTGTTCCCCGCAACGGTGTTCCCCGCAAGGCTGTCCCCAGCAACGGTGTCCCCAGCGGCAGGACCACCAGCAGTGTCCCCGGCATCGGTGTCCCCGGCACCGGTGCCCTCAGCACCAGTGCTCCCGGCTCCCGTATCGCCCGCCTCGGCGTCCAGCAGCGCTCGCAGTTCCGCTCTGGTGGCCGGGTCGGGGTCCTGTGCCAGCCACTCCAGTGCCCGCTCGCGGTACGTGCCCGTCACTGATCGTCTCCCCGCCGTGTTCCGTGCATCAGGACCCGCTCAGAGCTTGCCGGCGACCGTGGCGAGGAGCCCGCCCATCCGCGTGGCGGCGGCCCGGCCGGCGGCGAGCACTTCCTCGTGGTCGAGGTGCTGGTCGGAGAGGCCGGCCGCGACATTGGTGACCAGGGAGATGCCGAGCACCTCGGCGCCGCCCTGGCGGGCCGCGATGGCCTCCAGCACGGTCGACATGCCGACCACGTCGGCGCCCATCGTCCGCAGCATGCGGATCTCGGCGGGCGTCTCGTACGTCGGCCCCCGGAAGGCCGCGTACACGCCCTCGGCGAGCGACGGGTCGGCTTCGCGGGCGAGGGTACGCAGCCGCTGGGAGTAGACCTCGGACAGGTCCAGGAACGTGGCGCCGGTGAGCGGGTTGGCCCCGGTCAGGTTGAGATGGTCGCTGATCAGGACCGGATCGCCGACCCGCTGGGTCTCCGGCCGCAGCCCACCGGCGGCGTTGGTGAGGATCACGGTGCGCACCCCGGCGGCCAGCGCCGTACGGACCCCGTGCACCACCGCGTCCACGCCGCGGCCCTCGTACAGATGCGTCCGGCCGAGGAACACCAGGGCCCGCCTGCCGCCGACGTTCACCGCGCGGATGGTGCCCGCGTGCCCCTCGACCGCCGGGGGCGCGAAGCCCGGCAGCTCGGTGACGGGCAGTTCCACCTCGGCCGGGCCGAGGGCATCGGCGGCCGGCACCCAGCCGGAGCCCATCACCAGGGCGACGTCGAACGCGTCGTGGGTACGGGACCGCAGCTCGTCGGCGGCGGCCTGGGCCAGATCAGAAGCCTCTTTGCTCACGTACCTACGGTAGAGGGCTATTCGCCCAGACTTTTACACGGACGGGTCCGCAGGTCCTTCACGTAGTCGTCCGGGGCGCCGGCCTTCTCCGCCGCGTCGGCCAGAATGCCCAGATAGCGCGCCGACGGCAGGCCGCCCTCGTAGGCGTCCAGGACGTACAGCCAGCACAGGGCGTCGCCGTCCAGGGTCTCCACCCGTACCCGGATCTTGTGGTGCGGGATCAGCCCGTTGCCGCCCCACAGGTCCAGTTCGTGCTCGTCCATCTCCGGCACGTCGTAGATCGCCACGAACACGTGCTCGTCGGCGTCCTCGACGACCGTGGCGAGCGCGCCGTCCCAGCCGACGTCCTGGCCGCCGAAGGTGAGCCGCCATCCCTGCAGCCAGCCGGTTCCGTGCAGGGGCGAATGCGGGGCCCGCTGAGCCATCTGCTCGGGGTCCATGTTGGAGTCGTATGCCGCGTACAAGGCCACGATCCGCAAGGGTACGGCGTCCGGTCGGGAGAACGGCGCAGGGGCACCCGATTTCCCTCTCGTGGTCCTTCTCAAACCCCTACGACTACGCCCAACCACCCCTGAAGGTGAGAAACAATGGACGGGTGACCAGGATCGTGATCATCGGAGGAGGCCCCGGCGGCTACGAGGCCGCTCTCGTCGCGGCACAACTCGGCGCCGACGTGACCGTGGTGGAGCGGGACGGGCCGGGCGGCGCCTGCGTGCTCACCGACTGCGTGCCCTCCAAGACACTCATCGCGACCTCGACCCGGATGGCCGTGATGTCCGAGTCGACCCGGCTGGGTCTGCAGTTCTCCGGCGGATCGGACGGTGAGGTCGGTGGCCTCTTGGCGGACATGGCCGTGGTCAACAAGCGGGTCCGCGACCTGGCCCGGGCACAGTCCTTCGACGTGGCCGAACGGCTGGGCTACGAGGACATCCGGGTCGTGCGGGGCGAGGCCCGGCTGGTCGACCCGCACACCGTCGAGGTCTGCGGGGAGCGGATCTCCACCGACATCGTGCTGATCGCCACCGGCGCGACGCCCCGGGTGCTGCCCGGTGCGGAGCCGGACGGTGAGCGCATCCTCAGCTGGCGGCAGTTGTGGGACCTCCCGGCGCTGCCCGAGGAGCTCATCGTGGTCGGCTCCGGGGTCACGGGAGCTGAGCTGGCCGCCGCCTACCAGGCGCTCGGGTCGAAGGTGACCCTGGTCTCCTCGCGGGATCGCGTGCTGCCCAACGAGGACGCCGACGCCGCCGCGGTGCTCGAAGAGGTCTTCCGGCGCCGCGGCATGAACGTGCTGTCCCGTTCGCGCGCCGGTGCTGTGGAGCGTTCCGGAGACGGCGTCATCGTCACCCTGGAGGACGGCCGCAAGGTCGAGGGCTCGCACTGCCTGATGACGGTCGGCATGGTGCCCAACACCCGCGGCATCGGGCTGGAGGCCGCGGGCGTACGCCTGTCCAGAGGCGGCTTCGTGGAGGTCGACAAGGTCTCGCGCACCTCGGCCTCGCACATCTATGCCGCCGGAGACTGCACCGGTGTCCTCATGCTCGCCTCCGTGGCGGCCATGCAGGGCAGGATCGCCATGTGGCACGCGCTGGGCGAGGCGGTCCAGCCGCTCAAGCTGGGCTGGGTGGCCGCCAACATCTTCACCGACCCGGAGGTCGCCACCGTCGGGGTCTCCCAGCAGATGATCGACACCTGTGAGGTCGACGCCCGCACGGTGATGCTGCCGCTGTCCACCAACCCGCGCGCCAAGATGCAGGGCTTCGAGGACGGCTTCGTCAAGCTGTTCTGCCGTCCCTCCACCGGGATCATCCTGGGCGGCGTGATCGTCGCACCGCGGGCCAGCGAGCTCATCCTGGGGCTGTCGATCGCGGTGCAGCAGCACCTCACCGTGGACCAGCTGGCGCACACGTTTGCGGTCTATCCCTCGCTGTCGGGCAGCCTCACCGAGGCCTCCCGCCGCCTCATGCGCGAGTCCGCGTACTGACCCGGCCTACTCGCCGGGGCGGGTCCGGCGGCCGAGGTCGTCCGGCAGGCCGTGCTGGTGCAGCCGGGACATCCGGATGTCCCCGGCGCTGATCGCCACCACGAAGGTGCTGGCCCCCAGGGCCAGCGCGACGGTGAGGAGACGGATCCACCACTCGCCGGGCAGCAGGGCCAGCACCACGCACACGGGCGTCATGACGGCGAGGTGGCGGACCAGGATCCGGCTCCGCCACCCCACATCGGTCAGATCGTGCCTGACCCAGTCATGGTTGTCGGCCGGCAACCGGAACCCGAGGGCGTAGCGGACGCGCCGCCAGGGCCCCGGGTCGCCCGCCAGCCGGGTCACGGCGGAGCCCGGTCGGGGGCTCCGCCGCTCCGGTCAGAAGTCGCCGCCGCCGAAGTCCCCGCCGCCGCCGAAGTCGCCGCCGCCGAAGTCCCAACCGCCGCCTGCGTCACCGGAGTCACCGCCGAAGTCGATTCCGCCGCCACCGGAGTCGTTACCACCCCAGCCGCCGCCGAAACCGCCGCCCCAGCCGCCACCGAACATCGAGCCGATCGCGGTGCCGATGAGCAGCCCGCTCAGCATGTCCCCGCCGCCGTAGCCCGAGTAGTAGCCGCCGGCGTACGGGGCGTACGCGGGCCCCGCGTCGTAGTACGGCGTGCGCCGGCCACCGACCTCGACCAGCCGCGTGTCGGGGCTCTCGCCCCGCATGATGCGGGCGGCGTCGTCCGCGCAGGCGGGCACCGAACGCGGCATGCCGCCCATCGGCGCCCAGCTGACGTCCTGGACCGACGGGCCGTGCTGCGGGTTGAAGAAGCAGGGCGCGCGCCGCTCGGGCACGGGCTCACCGGCGAGCCGGGCCCGGACCGCCATCATGGAGTAGCGGCCCTCCTCGAGCGCCTTGGTGACCAGGGTCATGTCCTCGGGCCGCTGGGCCCGCTCGGTCGCGGTCTTCGCCGAGTCGTAGGAGTCGAGCGCCCGGGTGTAGTCCTCGCGCGCCTCGGCGGGCAGGTTCGGGTCGGTGATGGCCAGGTCCAGCCCGCTGATGTCCTCGCCGAGCCGGGTCACGTCCTCTTCGACGCTCGACTTCAGCTCCGCCATCTGCTGGGCCTGGCGGTCGCGCTTCTTCTTGCGCGCGACGAGGAAGAGCCCGGCTCCACCGGCCGCGAGCAGCACCAGGACGCCAAGGACCACCGCGGTGGTGGTCGCGCTGGAGGACGCCTTGTCCTTGGCCTTCTTGTCGGCCAGCTGGGCGAACGTGATCACCCGCGTCTTGATGTCGCCGCCGCTCGCCTGGCTGACGAGCCGGTTGAGCTCGTTGCCGGACAGCACGCCCTTCTTGGCGATGCCCGCGATCTTGTCGTCGGCCGTGACGGCGAGGTAGACCTCACCCTTGCCGACCCGCTGCTGCACCGACCTGAGCATCTGCACGAGCTGCCGCTGGGTGACGCCGTCCTGGGTGCTCTTGGTCACCACGACCCGGATGTCGACGTTCTTGGCGTTGTTCAGCGCCATGCGGATCGCTTCCTGGTCGGACGGCGACAGGGCGGTCGGCACGTCCGTGGAGACGTACAGCTTGCTGCTGCGCAGTCCGTTGGCGATCTGGGACACGTCGTCGGCCTGGGCCGGCGCCATGAAGCCGAACAGCAGCACGCCGATGATCGCGAGGACGGCGGGCAGAGCGAGGCGGCGTACGGTGCGCACCCGCCTCGTGGTGGTCAACTGGGTGGTCAACTCGGAGCTCATAGGTTAAGTCTCCTCCTTCGCTCACAGGGACGAACCACGGACGGCTTTGGTTCCGTCCGTCACCTGCTGTGATGGAGGTCGCCGGGGCCCCCGCCGGATGGCGTCGTCGCGGGGGCGGGCCGGCGGGTCAGTCCTTGATCTCGCAGATGGCGGCGCCGCTGGTGACGGTCTGGCCGACCTCGGCGGACAGACCGGTGACGGTGCCCGCCTTGTGCGCGGTGAGCGGCTGCTCCATCTTCATGGCCTCCAGGACCACGATGGTGTCGCCGGCCGCGACGGTGGCGCCCTCCTCCCCCACGACCTTGACGATGGTGCCCTGCATGGGGCTGACCAGCGCGTCCCCGCCGGCCGCGGCGCCGGCCTTCTTGCCGCCGGCCCGGCGGGGCGGCTGGGCCCCGGAGCCGCGCCCCTGGCCGCCGGCGCCCGAGGCGCCCAGCCCGGCGGGGAGTACGACCTCGATGCGCTTGCCGCCGACCTCGACGGTCACCGTCTCGCGTTCGGCCTGCCCGTCCTGGTCCACCGGCCCCTCGTAGGGCGGGATCCGGTTGTCGAACTCGGTCTCGATCCACCGGGTGTGCACGGTGAACGGGTCGGAGATGAAGGCGGCGTCGTGCAGGACGGCCTGGTGGAAGGGCAGCACGGTCGGCATGCCCTCGAGCACGAACTCGGCCAGCGCCCGCCGGGACCGCTCGATGGCCTGCCGGCGGGTGGCGCCGGTGACGATCAGTTTGGCGACCAGGGAGTCGAACGCCTGCGGGACGGTCTGGCCCCGGTCGTAGCCGGTGTCCAGCCGTACGCCCGGACCGGACGGCGGCTGCCACGCGGTCACGGTGCCCGGCGCGGGCAGGAAGCCCCGGCCGGCGTCCTCGGCGTTGATCCGGAACTCGATGGAGTGACCGCGCAGCTCCGGGTCGTCGTAGCCCAGGGGTTCGCCGTCGGCGATCCGGAACATCTCGCGGACCAGGTCGATCCCCGAGACCTCCTCGCTGACGGGGTGCTCCACCTGCAGCCGGGTGTTGACCTCCAGGAAGGAGATGGTGCCGTCCTGCCCGACGAGGAACTCGCAGGTGCCGGCGCCGACATAGCCCGCCTCGCGCAGGATCGCCTTGGAGGAGGTGTAGAGCAGGTCGATCTGGGCCTGGGAGAGGAACGGCGCGGGCGCCTCCTCGACCAGCTTCTGGTGCCGGCGCTGCAGCGAGCAGTCACGGGTGGAGATCACCGCGACGGCGCCGTGCTTGTCGGCCAGGCACTGGGTCTCGACGTGCCGGGGCCTGTCGAGGTAACGCTCGACGAAGCACTCACCGCGGCCGAAGGCGCCGACCGCCTCACGCACCGCGGAGTCGTACAGCTCGGGGATCTCCTCCAGGGTGCGGGCGACCTTCAGGCCGCGCCCGCCGCCGCCGAAGGCCGCCTTGATCGCGATCGGCAGGCCGTTCTCCCGGGCGAACTCGACGACCTCGTCGGCCCCCGACACCGGGTCGGCGGTACCGGCGACGAGCGGGGCGCCGACCTTCTGGGCGATGTGCCGGGCCTGCACCTTGTCGCCCAGCGCGGTGATCGCGGCGGGGGGCGGGCCGATCCAGATCAGCCCGGAGGCCTCGACCCGCTCGGCGAAGGAGGCGTTCTCGGCCAGGAAGCCGTAGCCGGGGTGCACCGCGTCGGCCCCGCAGTCAGCGGCGATCTTGAGGAGCTTCTCGATGTCCAGGTAGCTCTCGGCCGCCGTCCGGCCGCCGAGGGCGTGGGCCTCGTCGGCCACGCGCACGTGCAGCGCGTCGAGGTCGGGTTCCGCGTATACGGCGACGCTCGCCAGCCCCGCATCCCTGCAGGCACGGGCGATACGGACCGCGATCTCACCACGATTGGCGATCAGGACCTTGCGCAACGTACGTCTCCTTGACTCGACCTGGACGGCAGTCTAGGCAACCGGGATTTCTGACTTCCGTAAGCCCCTCCTTATTGATGGATTGCTCCGAGGAGGGAGGGGGCTGACCTGGATCCCGATGGATTGCGCCGAGGAGGGAGGGGGCTGACCTGGATCCCCATGGATTGGCGTGAAGCAGCAGGCCTTGAACTGGATGTGAGGGATTAGCCGCAAGTAGGAGTGCTTGACCTGGATCCTGCTAGTCATCGGTACCGTCACACTCCTGCGGCGCCTCCCAATCCCTGGCTCTGCCGCTTTCCGAAAGGAACCCCATGCCTGCCAAGTCCGCGGCCGCCAGATCCGGATCCGCCCGAGCCCGGTTCAGCCCCGGTCGCCGGGGCGGGATCGCCATCGCCGTCGTCATGGTGATCGTCGCGCTGGTGACCCTGCCCAACCTGTTCGGTGGCTTCGACCGTACGACCGGCGGTGAGATCGCGGTCGTGCGCAACGGCGGGATGTTCGACAACAACCGGATCCGGCAGATCATCGACCCGGGATCGAGCATGACCTGGATCGGCTGGGGCTCGAAGAGCCACAAGTACCCGGCGCAGCAGCGGTTCTACACCATCACCTCGGACGTGAGGCGCGGTGAGCGGGTCGGCGTCGACGTGGTGACGGTGCCGTCGTCCGACGGCGTCAACATGGGCATCGAGGGCACCCTCTACTTCACTCTCAACACCGACCACGCGACGCTGAAGACGTTCGACGACAAGTTCGGCACCCGGAAGTTCACCGGCGCGGACGGCAAGGCGCGGTTCGCCTGGGACGGCGACGACGGCTGGGCCACCTTCCTCGACCAGATCATCCGGCCGGTGATCGACAACGACCTCCGCACCCAGATCAACAGCTTCCGCTGCGCCGAGCTGGTCTCGTCCTGCGCGCTGGTCCAGAACGCCTCCGCCCCCGGGCAGCAGGCGCCGGCGGCCGGGCAGGTACAGAACAACAACGGCAACATCGCCAAGGTGCAGAGCGCGATCAACACCAGCCTGGAGCAGGACCTGCTCCAGACGCTCGGCGCGAAGTTCCTCACCAACCTGCACTTCAACCTGTCCAGGGTGACCCTGCCGACCTCGGTCCAGGGCGCGGTGGACCGGGCCCAGGCCGCGTTCGCCACCGTCAGTGAGGCGCAGGCGAAGGTCGCGCAGGCCCGTGCCGAGGCCGCGGCGAACAAGGCCCGGCAGGAGGGTTACACCAAGTGCCCGACCTGCGCCAAGATCGAGGAATTGAAGGCCCTCCCGCAGGGCATCACGGTCTACGCGCCGGGCAATCCGGGCGGCATCGCGGTACCAGGAAAGTAGCGGTCATGCGCGTCCTGCTCTTCGTCGTCGAGGCGGCCGTCGTGGTCGGGGTCGGCTGGGTGATCTATCTCCTGGTCCGGCCCCGGGGCTCTCGCGAGCTCGAGTCCGCCGCGGACTGGGAGGTCCACACCGAGTCGGGCGGTGGCGTGACGACCGTGGTGGTCCGTCAGATCGCTCCGGGGGCGCGGGGCGGACCCGCCGAGCTGGGGCGCCAGGTGGTCGGCACCGTGCCCGACGACGCCCAGGACTGGGACGGGGCCTACCACCTGCTCATGGCCGAGGCCCGCTCGCGGGTGGCCGCGTTGCGCTCCCAGTCCGAGTGAACCGGCCCGGATCACCCCGGCCCGGGTGCTCCCGGGCCGAGGTGAGCCCTGCCTGTCAGGCGGTGCGGGCGTAGCGCTTGCGGAACCTCTCGACCCGGCCGGTGGTGTCGAGCTCGCGCTGCCGGCCGGTGTAGAAGGGGTGGCTCGCCGCGGAGACGTCCACGTCGATCACCGGGTAGGTCCGGCCGTCCGCCCACTCGATCGTCCGTGCGCTGGTGGCCGTGGACCGGGTGAGGAAGACATCGCCGGTGCCGCGGTCGCGGAACGCGACGGGACCGTAGGCGGGGTGGATGGAGTTCTTCATCGTTCCTCCCGGAAGAGCACATGCTGGCGGGCGATCGGGTCGTACTTGCGGAGGGTGAGCCGGCCGGGGTCGTTCCGCCGGCTCTTGGTGGTCACGTAGGTGAAGCCCGAGCCGGTGGTGGCCCTGAGCCGGATCACCGGTCGCTTCTCGTTCCTGGCCATGTCCCTGTAAGGAAACCGGAACCGTTTTCATTCCCGTCCCACCGTGCGGGCCCGGCGCGGGCCCCGGCGCGGCGAGGGGCAGCGGCTCGCCACGTCGCCGGGGCGGCTCCGGCCTGACCCGCGCGTGGCCGCATGCGGCCATTCGTCACCGTCGTGAATATCCCCGTATCCGCATCAGATCGGCAATGTTCCCCTGGAATCGGTAATCGTGGGGTCGTACGCTGGACGCCCATGCCGAAATGATGTTCCGTCCGTGCCTCACCCAGCGGTGATCGGATTGGATCGGGGGAGTGGGAAAGCGTCCACCAGTTCTCTTCATCGAGTTACCCGGCTCTGTGGATATGGCAATCATCGGCAGAGCCGCACGGATGGCCGGAGTTAGTCGAGCGGCCCCGACGAGGGCAGGCTCTTTCTGCAACGAAGGGATCGGATCATGAGTGGAGACAGGCGCGGCGCGAACATCGCGGTGCTGGAACAGCTCGCCCGGGACTTCAACAAGCACTCGAAGAACCTCGATGCTCTGATCAAGGATCTCAACTCCAAGACCGAGAGCAGCCGGAACGACTGGTGGGGCCCGAATGCGGAACGGTTCCGCAGCGCCTGGCAGGAGGCGCGCAGTGCCTTCGAGAAGATGGCGGTGGCCCTCGAGGACGGCTCGCAGGACATCAAGAGGTCGCAGCAGAACATCGAGGCCGCGACCCGCTGACGATCGGGACGGACCCACTGCGGGCCCCGGCCGGGATGCCCGGCCGGGGCCCGCGTGGGTGGGTGCCCGGCGGGCCGCTATTCGCCGGCGCCCGGACCGGGACCTCGCGACTCCTCGGGCGAGCGGGCGGCGCGGGACCGGTGGTGGGTGCCGTCGTGGCGGCCGTGGTGCAGCTCCAGCCCGAAGGCCGAGCCCAGGTCGTCCGCGTACGGATCGGCCCAGGCGCCATCGACCAGTCGTGGCTGGTCGAGCGGTGATCGGTGCCGGCCCGGGCGCCGGCTCTGCGGTGATCTCCATCGTTCGTTCACGGCATGACCCTGCCATGCCCAGTCAGATCGTTTCAGCGGAACGTAGTCAATTGACTACACAGGGTTCTGTCAGGGTCAGGGTCAGTCCTGCCCGGCGGGCGGCAATGCCACCTGGATCTGGGTGTGGACGCCGGTGGCGACGAGCAGGCCTCGGCCGACCGGCCCGCCCATCGAGGCGTTGCGCGGCAGCCGGAGCCCGAAGATGTCGCCGTCCTCCGCCGACTCGATCGACAGCAGCAGCCCGGACCGGGACCGCCGGGTGTCGGAGAGGAATCCCCGGTAGCCCCGCGACAGGTCCTGGGTGGTCCCGCCCACGATGACCGCGTGCTCGCCGTCCCGGGCGCTGCGCAGCACCCTGGCCAGGGCGTCGTCCAGGTCGGTCTCGTCCAGCAGCTCGGCGTCGTCGACCACCACGACGTAGCGGTCCTCCTCCTCCACCAGCGCGCTCAGCTCGGCCTCCTCGGCGGAGCCGTCCAGCACTCCCAGCACCCCGCGCTGCCCGGCGAGCTGCCGCAGCGGCGAGCGTCGCGGGGTGATGAGCACCACCGGCACCAGCCCCCCGCCGGTGGCCGGGTCCAGCAGCGAGGAGACCATCGTGCGCAGCGTGGTGGACCGGCCGGACCGCGGCGGCCCGGCGACCATGAACCCCGGCCCGTCGGCCAGCAGGTCGATGCCCACGGGCGCCAGCGCGTCCCCGCCCACGCCGACCAGCGCCCACAGCCGGGAGGGCGCCAGGGCCTCCGGATCGAGCGCCAGCGCCTCGCGGTAGGTCACCCGTACGGGAAGCTCGTCCACGTGCAGCGGGCGCAGCGAGCGCGGCAACCGGCCGTAGCGCGACGCGCACGAGCGGGCCAGCGCCTGCAGCGCCGCGACCTGCCCGGTACCGGAGGCGTCGTCGCCGAGCAGCCCCACCTGCGACTCGCGCAGCGGCCCGTTCGCCACGACCTGCTCCAGCACCCGGCCCGGCGGCATCTCCGACGGCACCGAACGCTCGTTGAACCCGGCATAGCCGTAGTCGGCCGGATCGGCCATCCGCAGCACCAGCCGGCGGTCGAAGACCGTCGAGACCTGACCGCCCAGCCCGGACCGGTCGCCGGCGAAGACACCGCGCAGCCCGACCGCCGCGCCCTCCCGCAGCAGTTGCAGTACGGCGGTGACCAGGCGCCCGTAGTCGTAGTGCTCGAAGGCGGCGACGAAGCCCTCCCACCGGTCGAGCAGCAGCAGCATCCAGGGCAGCCGCTCCGCCGCCGGGACCGCGGCCCGCTGCTCGGCCAGCGAGGCGAACCCGGCCTCGGCCAGCAGCTGCTGCCGCCGGGACACCTCGGCGGACAGCGCGCTGATGAGCCGTTCGACGCGGTCGAGCTGGTCCCGCCCCACCACGGCCCCGCAGTGCGGCAGGGCCACCAGGGGCAGCAGCGCCCCGGCCCCGCAGTCGATCGCGTACAGATGGACGTCATAGGGCGAGCACGAGCCGGCCACCGCGCCCGCCAGCGACCGCAGCGCCGTCGACCGGCCCGACCGCGCCGACCCGGCGATGTAGACGTGGCCGCCCGCGGCGAGGTCCAGGGAGAGCGCGCCCCGCGACTGCACCTCCGGCACGTCGGTCACCCCGAACTCGATCGGGGGCAGGTCCACCACCGATCCACCGGCCGCGACCCGCGGCGACAGCGCCAGCCGCTCCGGCAGCGGCTCCAGCCACGGGGACGGCTGGACCGGGATCCGTGCCCGCGCCGCCGCCTCGCGCACCGCCTCCACCAGGACGGACAGGTCGGTGACCATGGACTCGTCCGCGTCGGGCTCGGCCTTCCCGCCGGGCGCCGGCCGGCCCAGGTCGTGCCACTCCAGCGTGCGCACCGAGGCCGCCGGGGCCGCCGACGGCTCGGACGCGCCGCCGGGCCGCCGGCCTCCGATGCGCGCCGACTGTACGGCGTGCAGCGAGGACCCTCCGGCCCGTACGTAACAGCGACCGGGGGTGGCCTTGGAGATCTTGACGGCGTCGATCGCGTCCAGCACGTCGGTGGACTCGTCGGCGTCGGTGACCCGCAGCGCGATCCGCAGGTTGGTGTTGGCCCGGATGTCGGCGGTCACCACGCCCGCCGGGCGTTGCGTGGCCAGGATCAGATGGACGCCCAGCGACCGGCCCCGGCGGCCGATGTCGACCAGCCCGGTCATGAACTCGGGCAATTCCGCGACCATCGCGGCGAACTCGTCGATCACCAGGACCAGCCGGGGCATCGGCTCCAGCGCCGGTGTCCGCGGGCCGAACCGGCCGTGCGCCCCGGGCGGCCGGTCACCGCTCCGCCCGGCCGCGGAGACCAGGCGGTCGGCCTGGTGCCGGAGGTCGTGGTAGTCCTCGATGTCCTTGGCGCCGGCGCGCAGCAGGATCTCCTCCCGCCGCCGCAGCTCGGCGGCGAGCGACTCCAGGGCGCGTTCGGTCAGGTGCCCGTCCAGGTCGGTGACCATGCCGACGGTGTGCGGCAGCTCCGCGCAGTCCTTGAACGCCGCGCCGCCCTTGTAGTCGATGAGCACGAACGTCATCTCGTCGGGCCGGTTGGCCACCGCCAGCGAGGCGATCAGGGTCTGCAGCAGTTCGGACTTGCCCGCGCCGGTGGTGCCGGCGATCAGCCCGTGCGGCCCGTCCGTGCGCAGGTCGAGGGAGAAGGGCCCGTCGGTGGTCAGGCCGATCGGCACCCGGGTCCCCGCCTGCGAGCCCTTCCCGTCGTCGGCGGACCTGGACCACCTGGCGAGCACGTGGTCGGCGGTCGGGTTGGGCATGCCCAGCAGTTCCAGCAGCCGGGCCGACACCGGCAGCCCGCTCTCGGAGTCCTCCCGCGAGACGTCCCGCACGGGCGCCAGCGCGCGGGCCAGCCGGTCGCACCAGGCGGGCGAGACCTGGTCGGCCAGGACCCGTCCGACGGTGTCGAGGCCGTGCCCCCGCAGCCGCACCGAGTCCGGCCGGTCCCAGTCCCAGGCCGCGACGGCCCGGCACTCCTCCGGCAGCATCCGTTCGTCGTCGTCCACGCAGAGCGCGTACACGCCGTGCTCGGGGCCGTGCGCCAGCACCTGCGGCATGCCGGGCACCCGGCGCAGCATCCGGGCGCCGTCCAGCACCACCAGGATGTTGTACGGCGGCGCGCCGGCCGGGCCGGAGCCCCCTCCGAACGGGCTGGTGGTCGCCTGTGCCGCGCGGCGGCGCTCGGTGATGCGGATCGCCAGCTCGGTCACCCGGTGCGCCACCGATTCGGGGTCGGTGCCGACCAGGACGGAGCAGTCCTCGCCCTCGTGGGGGGCGCAGTGCGGCAGCCAGCGCACCCAGTTCCACTGCTCCGCGGCGCCGGCGTCGTCCCCGGCCGGGCCGGAGTCCGCGCAGAGCACGACGACGGCCAGGTCACGCGGGCTGTGCAGCGCCGCGGCCTGCGCGACCATCCAGCGGGCCAGCGCGCGGGAGTCCTTCCGGGGACCGGTCAGGCCGATGACGCCCAGCTCGGCCAGCGGCAGCGCCACCGGCACCGTCCTGGCAACCGGGGGCCGGTCCTCGCCCTCCGCGGCCCCGGCCAGCTCGATGCGGGCGGGCTGGTCGGCCAGCCCGACCCGGAGGTGGAGGGTGTCCGGGTCGGTGATCCGCCGTTCCCACAGCCGCTTGCGCGGCCCGGTCGCGGTCAGCAGCACCTCGGCCGGGTCGGGATGGAACGCGCGCCGCTCCCGCTCGTCCTCCTGCCGGAGCAGCTCCAGGGCGCCGTCGAAGTCCGCGACCTTCTGGTGGTAGGCCTTGAGCGCCTTCTTGTACGACTTGCGCCCGTGCAGCCGGTCGCCGATCCACTCGCCGACCTGCATGACCGGCCAGCTCAACGCGAACAGCGCCCACCACCACTGCTTGAGCGCGAACGCCATCACCAGCCCGAACACCGAGAACAGCAGGGCCCCGAACAGCCGCAGCCGCTGCTTGTCGTTGCGCTCGGGCCGCTGCGGCACGTCGAGGCGCTTGGGCCGCTGGAACGGGGTGATGCGCGGCGGCCGGTTGTAGGCCAGCCCGCCCTCGTCGAGCGGCTCCAGATGCGTGTCGGCGGCGGAGCTGGGCGCCAGCGTCAGGACCGAGGAGCCGACCATCAGGATGCCGCCCTCCGCCCACTCGGTCTTGGCCTCGATCGGCAGCCCGTCCAGGGTGGCCTGGGTGTTGTTGGAAGCCTCCACGGTGACGCGGTCGCGCTCCACGATGACCCGCAGCGAACGGCCCGGGACGGCCGGGTCGCCGAGCCGCAGATCGGCGTCCTGGGAGGTGCCGAGGGTCGTGGTGCCGATGCCCAGCCGGTGCACCGCGCCGGCGGCCGGGCCGCCGGCCACCCGGATCTCGACCAGGCCGGTCGGCTCGGTCAGCACCGTCGCCGGTGCGCTGCCCTGCTCGACGGTGACCATGGCGCCGTCCCGGAGCGCCTTGACGGCCCTGGCCGCGGGGTCCAGCATCCGGCCGTTCATCCACAGCGCGCGCGGGGCCGGGGCGGGTGCGGACTTGGCCAGCCAGTGCGCGCGGGGGTGCGGGAGGACCTCGGCCAGCTCTCCTTGGGGCCGCCGGTCCTGATCCGGTGTTTCCGCTGGAGAGCCGGTGTTCAGCGTGCCGAAAAGCGATCTCGCGACGCTCTCCACCGTCATATCGGAATCGCCATTGATCACAAGGTCCCGGGGGCCGTGACCGGTCAGCGCCGTGAGCGAGATCCGCATTCGTGTCCTCCGCCGTTCTGCCTGCGGCCACCCTAATTCGCCCCCTCCCGGCCGCGCCGGGCGCTTGGCGGTGTTCCATTGCCCGTACCCTCGCTCGCACCGGCCGGTCATCAGGGCCGCACCGCCTGCGGGCAGGGGGTTCCGGGAGCGTACGGTCCGGCAAGATCGCTTGGGGTTACCCCGCCCGAATGGCCGTCAAACCTTTCCGTCCTGTCCGGATGGGGTCAATATGGGCCGCCATTGTGACTGACCGTAAGGGTTAGTGTGATCCACATCGCTGACAGAATTGTCCGCTGGGTTACGGGAAGGCGTCACCTGTTCCAATCCGTTGACGTGACCTTGTCAAGCCCGCAACCATGGGTCGCTCCGGCAATGTGCAACCCTCCGGAGTGGCCAAAGCAATGAGGACCAGCCAGACGACGCCCCCGGCGAAGAGCAACTCCGCAGCGGTGCAACGAACCGGGCTCGGCGGAACCACAGGTCAGCAGCGCCTTCCGGTGCCGCCACGCGAGCGCAAGCCCGCTCTCGCGGCACTGGCCGTCCTGCTGATCGTCTGCGGCGCGCTCGCCAGCGCGTACCTCGTGATGGCCAGCGGGCAGCGAGTGTCGGCGATCCAGATCAACCAGCCGGTGGCGGCCGGGCAGCAGATTCCGATCGGAGCGCTCCAAGAGACCCAGATCGGCAACACCGGCATCAGCTACATCAGCTGGAGCGAGCGGTTCAAGGTCGCCCGGGCGTTCGCCGCCGTGCCGCTGGTCAAGGGCGCGCTGCTCACGAACGGCATGCTGAGCTCGACCGACGCCGCCACGCAGGGAAGGGTGATCGTGGGCTTGGCGCTGAAGACCGGCCAGTTGCCGGCCAGCGGGCTCCGCACGGGCGACCACGTCAGCCTCTATTCGGTGGGCGGGACCAGCACCTCGGTCAAGCCCGGCACGGTCCTGTCCAACGACGCGATCGTGTCGTACACGGGTGGAACCGGCGGCCAGAGCGACCAGACCTCCTCCGACACGAGTTCGGTCTCCGTCGCGATCCCGCCGGACGAGGCGCCACTGGTCACCCAGGCGGCCTCGGACGGTGCGGTGGCGGTCGCCCTGCTGCCCACCGGCGTGAAGGTGGACAAGACCGCGACCGTGCCACCGGGGACCCAGCCCGTCGTCCCGGAGAAGAGCACACCGCCGGGCGGCAGGCAGACCGGCGGGGCCGTCCCGACCGGCGGGACGGGCGGCTGATCGTGGCACTCATCGCTCTCGCCGCCGACAAGGGAGCTCCCGGTGTCACCACCGCCGCCGTCGCCCTGGGCGCGGTGTGGCCGCGGCCGGTGCTGGTGGCCGAGTGCGACCAGGGTGGCGGAGACCTCGTCTACCGCCTGCCCGCCGAGGACGGCGGGATGCTCAACCCGGCCCGCGGCCTGCTCAGCCTGGCGGCGACCGCACGGCGCGGGCTGCGGCCGGACCAGATCGGCGAGCACACCCAGCGGCTCGTCGGCGGCATGGACGTGCTGGCCGGGCTCACCAACGCCGAACAGGCCCAGGGCCTCACCTGGCTGTGGGGGCCGCTCGGGCGGTGTTTCGCCAGCCTCCATCCCATCGACGTCCTCGCCGACTGCGGCCGGCTCGGCGCCGGCGGCCCGCTGAACGACCTGCTGCGCGAAGCCGACATGATCGTGCTGCTCACCCGGCCCTCGCTGGAGCAGGTCGCCCATCTCCGGGACCGCGTCTCGGCCCTGGCCGCGGTCGAGTCACGGACGAGACCGCCGATCGGCATCGTGGTCATCGCCGACCCACGCGACTACCGGGGCTCCATCGCCGAGGTCGAGCGGATCATCGTGCAGGCCCAGCTGCCCGCGACCGTACTCGGCGGTCTCGCCTACGACCCCAAGGGCGCCGAGATGCTCCGCGGGCAGTGGGGCGGCCGGCTCGACAAGTCGCTGCTCATCCGATCGGCGCGCGAGCTCGCCGGAGGTCTGCTCGGACGGCTGACCGTTCCGGGGTCGCCGGCCGGGAGCCTGCCCCCTCCCGTGACGGCGGCGCCGCTGGTGCCGCCCCCGGGCACTCAGCGTTCGCGCCAGTCCGTACCCCGGCCCGCGCACGCCGCACCCCCGGACCGCCCCGGGCCGCTGGCCTCTCCCGTCGAGCAGCCCCAGCCCCAGCCCCAGCCGCAGCCGCCGCACCGCCCGGCGCCGGCCGGCCGCTCCGCCGCCCCGCGCAACGGCGCCGAGGTCGCACCGCCCGCCACCACCGGGCAGCGACCGGCTCCCGCCCAGAACACGGCCCCCGCAGCGGCACCTTCCACGGAGGCGACGCCCGCGGCACCCTCGGCCGAGTCGCGCCAAGGCCCCGCAACGACGACCCCCGCGGCACCCCCGGCCGATCCGCGCCCTGGTCATCCGGCGGGGACTACCCCGGGGGCACCGCCGACCGGTTCGCGAGCCGAGGGGGGGCGTTAAGTGGACCACGGTCTGGTCAAGCGACTGCGCCAGGAGGTCGGCGACCGGCTGGCGCAGCAGCGACGCCTCGACGCCGCGGGCGGGCTCGCACCGATGTCCGGCGAGGACGAGCGGCAGTTCGCGCGCGCCATCATCTCCCAGGTCCTGGAGGAGTTCGCCCGCGGCGAGATCACCTCGGGTCGCCGCCCGCCCTCCGCCGAGGAGGAGGAGGCGCTGGCCGCCGGGGTCCACGCGGCGCTGTTCGGCGTCGGCCGACTACAGCCGCTGCTCGAGGACCTCGAGATCGAGAACATCGACGTCAACGGCTGCGACAAGGTCTTCATCGGGTACGCGGACGGGCGCGAGGTCATGGGTGAGCCGGTCGCCGAGTCCGACGAAGAGCTCGTCGAGCTGATCCAGATCCTCGCCGCCTACAGTGGGCTGTCCTCCCGTCCCTTCGACACCGCCAATCCGCAGCTCGACCTGCGGCTGCCGGACGGCTCCCGGCTGTCCGCCGTCATGGACGTCACGCTCCGGCCGGCGCTCTCGATCCGCCGGGCGCGGCTCGGCAAGGTGTTCCTCTCCGATCTGATCGGCAACGGGACGGTCAGCCCCGAGCTGGGCCAGTTCCTCAAGGCCGCCGTGCTGGCCCGGAAGAACATCATGCTGGCCGGGGCCACCAACGCGGGCAAGACCACGATGCTGCGGGCGATCGCCAACGAGATCCCGCCGCACGAACGCCTCATCACGGTGGAGCGGGCACTGGAACTCGGCCTCGACCAGTTCCCCGAGCTGCACCCCAACTGCGTGGCGTTCGAGCAGCGGCTGCCCAACTCCGAGGGCCAGGGAGCCATCTCCATGGCCGAGCTGGTCCGCCGGTCGCTCCGCATGAACCCCTCGCGGGTCATCGTCGGTGAGGTCCTCGGCGACGAGATCGTGACCATGCTCAACGCGATGACCCAGGGCAACGACGGCTCGCTCTCCACCATCCACGCGAACTCCTCGATGGAGGTCTTCAACCGCATCGCGACCTACGCCATCCAGTCCGAGGAACGGCTGCCCATCGAGGCCACCCACATGCTCATCTCCGGGGCCATCGACTTCGTGGTCTTCATAGAGAAGCGCAACGAGTACGTCCACGGTGGGCGGCTGCGGCGGTTCGTCTCCAGCGTCCGTGAGGTCACCGGCTGCGACGGCCGGGTGCTGTCCAGCGAGGTCTTCGCGTCGGCCCCGAACGGGTACGCGGTGCCCGCCGCTCCCATCTCCTGCATGGACGACCTGGCCGAGCAGGGCTACGACCCGAATCGGGGGGTGATGTGGCAGTGAGCGCGGTGTTCGGCACCGACGTCCTGGGGGCGGCCCTGTCCGGGGCGGTGCTCGGCGGCGGCGTGCTGCTGCTGGTCATGTCGCTGCGAGGCTTCCCCGTACGCCCCGGTAAGCCGGCGAGCGGGCGTGACCTCCGGGACCTGCTGAGTGTGTTCGGCCGGCGCCTCGCCATCGCGGCGGGGGTCGGTGCGGTGGTGCTGATCGCGACACAGTGGGTGGTCGCCGCGGTGGGCGCGGGACTGCTGGTGCTCGGCTGGAACGGCATCGCCGGCGGAGCGGGCGAGGAACGCAAGGCGATGGTACGGCTCGAGGGACTCGCGGCCTGGACCGAATCGCTGCGCGACACGATCGCGGGCGCGGTCGGGCTGGAGCAGGCCATCCCGGCGTCGCTGCGGGCCGCGGCCCCTGCTCTTCAGCCGCCGCTGCGAGTGCTCGTCGACCGGATGCACACGCGGATGCCCATGGCCGAGGCGATGCGCAGGTTCGCCGACGATCTCGACGACCCCTCCGCCGACCTGGTGATCGGTGCGCTGATCCTCAACGCCCGGCTGCGCGGCCCGGGCCTGCGCGACATGCTCAGTGCGCTCGCCACCTCCGCCCGCGCCGAACTCGACATGCGCCGCCGGGTCGAGGCCGACCGCCGCACCACGCGCCGCAGCGTCCAGATCGTCGTGCTCGTCTCGGTCGGTACCTCCCTGCTTCTGGCGATCTTCAACCACGACTACGTACAGCCCTATGACAGCTTCCTCGGCCAGCTCGTCCTCATCGTCGTGATCGCGCTCTACGCCGCGGCGTTCCTCTGGCTGCGGCGGCTGGCCAGGTACGAACTGCCACAGCGGTTCCTCGCCGAACCAGGGACGCGGCCGGGTGTCCCCGGAGAGGTTCCGGCCACCGTCTCCGGCTGGCAGGACAGCGTTCCGCTGCGGGGGCGGGCCACGATGGACGCCGGGGGTGGTCTGCCATGACGGCGGCACTTCTGGCCGGGGTCGCCTTCGGAGCAGGGCTCTTCCTGCTGTTGCGGGCCTTGTTCCCGGCGCGGCCGGGGCTGGCCGCCAGTCTGGCGGCCTTCGACGCCGTGAACCGCCGAAGAAACGAGGACGCCCGGGCCAGCCGCACCGGTACGTCACCGCAGCAGCGCAGCGGGATCCGGGCCGACCTCGGTGCCGGACTGGCCCGGGTCTACGAGGCCCGAGGGTGGAAACTGCGGAACGTCAGGGCGGACCTGGCGATCCTGGACAAGTCCTTCGAGTCCTTTCTCGCCACGAAGTTCCTCTTCCCGGCCGTGGCGCTCGTGGTCACCCCGTTCTTCGCGGTCATGGGCGCGGTGATCGGCCTGCCCCTGGCCATACCGCTGTGGATGGGGCTCCTGCTCGCGGCGCTGTTCTTCGTCCTTCCCGACATGCAGCTTCGGCAGGAGGCGGCCCAGCGCAGGAAGGACTTCCGCCATGTGGTCGGCGCCTTCCTGGATCTGGTGGCGATGAACCTCGCCGGGGGCAGGGGCGTGCCGGAGGCGCTGATGATGGCCTCCCAGATCGGTGACGGATGGGCCCTGCGCCGCATCCGCGAGGCCCTGGCCAATGCGCGGATCACCGGGCAGACGCCCTGGCAGGCGCTCGGCGGGCTGGGAGACGAGGTCGACATCGCGGAGTTGCGTGACCTCTCTGCCGCGCTCGCCCTGGTCGCCGATGACGGAGCGAAGGTCAGGCAGTCGCTGACGGCCCGGGCCGCCTCCATGCGCAACAGGCAGTTGTCGGAACTCGAGGGCAAGGCGGGTGAGCGGTCCCAGTCGATGCTGGTCGCGCAACTGCTCTTCTGCGCGGCCTTCATGGTCTTTCTCGCCTACCCCGCCGTGGTGCGAGTGCTCGCCTCATGATCTGAACTGAGATGAACCGACCCCGAGGAGTACACATGAACCCCCTGGACGATCCGCTCATCCTTTACACGAGAGCCTGGCTCGGCGTCCGTCTGGACCGGTTGCGCACCGAGGAGCGGAGCCGGGGCGCCTCCGCCATCGAGTGGGCCATCATCACCGGCATCCTGGCGAGCATCGCCATCGCCATCGGGCTCGTCATCTTCAACAAGGTCAAGGATGCCGGCAACAACATCAAGGTCGGCAACGGCACCGGCAACGGAGGCCGTTAGTCCGTGCGCTCCGTGTCCGTCAAGGAGAGGGCTCGCGACTCGGGGGCGAGTTCTCTCGAGTGGGCGCTGCTGACACCGGTCCTGATCACGATGATCCTGTTCGTGGTGCAGTTCGCCATGATCTATCACGCTCGGCATGTCGCGCTGGCCGCGGCACAGAGCGGTGCGCGCGTCGCCCGCACCGACACCTCGAGCGCGTGGCGGGCCAAGGCGGAGCGGCGGGCGACCGACAGTGTCGCGCAGGTGGGTCCAGGGCTGCTCACGAACATCCGGGCGGTGGCCACTGGTGATCAGAGGGACCGCCAAGTGGTGGTGACCGGCCGGGCGGTGGCCGTCGTGCCGCTCCTGGACTTCAATGTGCGCGAACAGGCCGGTGGTCCGAGGGAGTGCTTCCGTCCCGACGTCGGGGGCGGCATCACCTGCCAGGATCAGCCATGACCCGCCGTCGTCTCCGCGGGCCCGGGGCCGATCGCGGCACCATGTCGCTGGAGTTGGTGATCGTCACCCCGGTGTTCATCGGCTTCATGATGTTGCTGGCCGGGTTCGGCAGGATCGTCGACGTACAGAGCCAGATCGATGGTGCGGCGCGGGACGCGGCCAGGGCCGCGTCCGTCGCCCGCGGCAAGGACGGTCCGGGAGGGGCACGGAGCATGGCCGAGCGGGCGGCCGTCGCGAGTCTGGGCGGAGACGGCTGGTGCTCGGGCGGCCCCAAGACCACGGTGGACGTCAGTGACTGGGGACCGGGAGGTCAGGTCACCGCCACCGTGAGCTGCTCCGTCGACCTCGGTGACGTGGCGTGGATCGGCATTCCCGGCACCAAGTCGATGCGCGGCTCGGCCACCGCGCCGATCGACAGGTTCACTCGCCGGGACGGATCGGTGGGTACCCGATGAGCGGCCCTGTGCGTCGGTGCCGGACATCGCCCGCCGCGGCCGCCGCGGCGGCCGGGAGTCCGCGGTCGCCGGAGCGTGACGGCGGGAGCATCTCCGTGTTCACCGCCATCTTCACGATCGCCGTGATCCTGCTGGCCGGACTGCTGGTCGACGGTGGTCTGGCCATTCACGCCCGGGAGCGGGCGTTCGACATCGCGGAACAGGCGGCGCGTGCGGGGGCCAACGAGATCGACGAGGACGCCCTGCGGCAGACCGGGAAGATCCGGATCGACCCGAGCCGCGAGGTCGTCTGCGGGAAGGTGAACGATCTGGTGGCCGCGTACGACTCGAAGGCCACGGTGGACGACTGCCGGCGCACCGACGACCAGGTGACGGTGACCATCCACCTCACGGTGCATTCGCAGTTGCTCGGCCTCGTGCCCGGCCTCAGCACGTTTACTATGACGGGTACGGCGTCCGCTCATCCTGACGAGGGCAACCCCTGAGGGGCGTTATGGCAGCGAAGCAGGCGGTGAAGGTACGGGGCAGGCGCAGCGTGCGCGATGTCCTGGCGGGGCTCTGCGCGATCGTCGCGCTCGCGGCGCTGGTCGTCGGCATTCCGCTGGCGCTGCTGACGTTCTTCGGCTCACCCGTCCCCACGCAGGCGCCGGCGATGAGCGACTTCACCGAGAAGATCGGGCCCAGTTCGCTCATCCACATCCTGGTGGTGCTGGCCTGGCTGGCCTGGCTCCAGTTGCTGTTCTGCGTGTTCGTCGAGCTGTACGCGGGCGTTCGCGGCATCGGCGTACCGGCTCGGGTGCCGCTGGCCGGCGGCACCCAGTCGCTGATCCACCGGCTCGTGGTCAGCGCGCTGCTGCTGTTCACCGCGACCACCGCGATCATGCCCGCGTTCAGCGGGCGCGACCTGCATCCGATGCACACGGTGGCGGCCTCCACCGACTACGTCGAGCCGTCCCCGACGACGGTGGACCAGGCCACGCAGCGGCTGGCCGAGGAGGCCGCGGCCCATCCGGAGCAGAAGGCCACCACCACGAAGATCTACCGGGTGCAGCCTCCGGAGGGCCGTCACCACGAGAGCCTCTGGGAGATCGCCGACAAGTGCCTCGGTGAGGGGCGCCGCTACCACGAGATCTACGAGCTCAACAAAGGCCATCAGCAGCCCGACGGGTCCAGGCTGCACAAGGCGAGCCTGATCCGGCCCGGCTGGATCCTGGAGATGCCCGCCGACGCGGTCGGGGCGCAGGTCGTCCAGGTCAGTGAGCTCGGCGACTACTTCGCGCACGGCCACCCGCGGCACGGTCACGAGGCCGCTCCCCAGCGGCCGGGCCTGCCCGCCGGTGGCGAGAAGGGGACGGCGGGCGGAACGGGCAAGGGCGGCCATGCGCAGCCGGGCGGGCAGGTGACCCAGCCCCCCGCGTCCAAGCCCTCGGTGTCCCAGCCGCCCGCGTCTCAGCCGCCCGCGTCCCAGCAGCCCGGTACGGAGCGGCCGCAACCGCAGCCGCAGGGCGAGCAGGTCCCCGCCACTCCGCCGGGCCAGGAAAAGAACGGCCACGCCTCCGGCGGGCAGCTGTCCGGCGGCCCGGGCGCGCACCAGGGCACGCCCCCGGGCGCGCAGCAGGACAAGGACGCCTCCCAGGACCACGGCCTGCTCGGCATCGGCTGGACGAAGGAGCTGGCGGCGGCGTCACTGCTGGCCGCCGGGCTACTGGTCGCGCTGGGCCGCCGGCGGCGCGTCCAGCTGTGGCACCGCGCGCTCGGCCATCGGATCACCGGGCCGGACGGTGACGCCGCCCTGGCCGAGGAGGCCCTGCGCATCGGCGCGGACACCGAGGCGGTCCGCCTGCTCGATCTGGGGCTGCGCCAGATGTCGAAGTCGATGGCGGCCGACGGGCGCACTCTCCCGACCGTCTACGGAGTGCATCTCAGCGAGGAGAGCCTCGACCTGTGGATCGCCCCCGCCGACCGCAATCCGCCCGCCCCCTGGGAGGCGCACGACGAGGGCCAGGTCTGGCGGCTGCACCACGACGCGCTGGAAGGGCTCGACACCGCCGACCTCACCGAGGTGCTCGCCCCCTACCCGGGGCTCATCTCCATCGGCACCAACGACAACGGGCGGATCCTGGTCGACCTGGAGGCGGCGCACGGACTGATCGCACTGCACGGGCCGGACGAGATGCGCCGCGCGGTGCTCGCCGCGGTCGCGGTCGAGCTGGCCACCAATCGCTGGTCCGACCATATGCGGATCACCCTGGTCGGCTTCGGCACGGAACTCCAGCAGATCGCGCCCGACCGCATCCGGAGTGTCGCTTCGCTGGCCGAGGCGCTGCCGGAGCTGGAGGCCCGCTCGGCCGAGGTGCAGCAGGCGCTCTCCGCGTCCGGGGTCGACTCGGTGCTGACCGGCCGCTGCCGCGGGGTCTTCGGCGAGGCCTGGATGCCGCACTACCTGATCATGGCGGACCAGCCGACCGGGGACGAGGCGCACCGCCTGGTGGCGCTGGCCCGCACCGGCCGGCGAATGGCGGCCGGCTACATCGTCCCCGGCGAGGTGCCCGGGGCGACCTGGACCTGGGAGGTCACCGCCGAGGGCCGGCTGGAGGCCGGGGTGCTCGGCTTCGACGTCGACGCGCAGCTCGTGCCCGAACGCCACTATGCGGCGCTCGCCGCGCTGTTCCGTACGGCCGGGACGCTCGACGGTGTCCCGCTGGCGGACCCGCAGCTGGAAGAGGAGCCGTTCGGGGCGCAGGCGGGAGAGCAGCAGCCGGCGGCCGACATCCGGCTGCTCGGTCCGATCGAGATCGACGCCCCGGGCCCGATGGAGGAGAGCCGCCGGGCCCTGTGCACCGAGCTGCTGGTCTATCTGGCGACCCACCCGGGCGGGGTGCACCCGACCGTGCTGAGCGGCGCGGTCTGGCCGCGCGGGGTCACCGCGGGCGTGCGCGACGCCACGATCGCCCGCGTCTCCGACTGGCTCGGCCGCGACTCCCGGGGCCGGCCGAACCTCTACTACGACGACCGGGGCCGGATCAAGCTCGGCTCCGAGGTGCGCATCGACTGGGAGGTCTTCCGCTGGCTGATCTGGCGGTCGGCCGCCGAGCCGGGCTCGGAGATGGCGTACATGTCCTACGCCCTGGACCTCGTCCGCGGCCCGCTGCTGGCCGACCGCGAGCGCGGCCGTTACGGCTGGCTGGCCGGTGAGGTGCTGGAGTACGAGGCGAGCGCCCGGGTGATCGACGTCGCCCAGCGGCTGTTGCTGCTGCGGCTCGACGAGTTCGACGCCCGGGGTGCGATCGCGGCGGCACGGGCCGGGCTGCTCATGGTGCCCGAGGACGAAGGGCTCTGGCGCAACCTACTGCGGGCCACGCACGCGGAAGGCGACCAGACCCGGCTGCGTGCGGTGGTGGACGAGCTGCGGCGCCGGGTCCAGTACGACCCGGCACTCGACCAGCTCCAGCCCGAGACCGAGGCCCTCATCGAGGAGCTCATGCCGATGTACGGCCAGGTCGTCACGCGAGGTGCCTAGCGCAGGCCGTGGCCCAGTGAGTAGCGGCCCGGCTGGGGATAGAAGCAGAGCCCGTGCGGACCGCCGCCCACCTGGACCTTCCGGATGAGCGCGCCGGTCCGGGTCGAGATCGCGTACACGGCGCCGTCGCGGCGGCCGGACAGCCACAGCACCGAGCCGTCGGCCGACAGCGCCCCCAGGTCGGGTGCGGCCGGCTGGGCGGGCCGCCAGGTCCGCACGACGCGGCGGCTCGCGAACGAGATCAGCGAGATCGTGCCCTCGCCCGGGTTGGTGACATAGAGCAGCTCGCCGTCCCGGCTGGGGTAGAGCCCGTGCGCGCCCCGGCCGGTCGGGATGAAGCCGATCTCACGGAACCCGGCGGCGTCGACGACCCATGTGCCACCGCCCGCCGGGTCGGCGACGTAGAACACCGCGCCGTCGGGGGAGAGCCGCACATCCTGCGGCGCCGGGCGTGGCACGGCGAGCCCGGACCGGTGCGGGGGGACCAGGTCGATCACCCCGGCGACCGTACGGCGGCGGACGTCGACCTTGAGCAACTGCCCGGACTGCTCGCAGCCCACCAGGGCGTACGAGCCGTCGGCGGTGAAGTCGGCGTGGCTCAGGCCCTGGCACGGCACCGGGATGGAGGCCTGCAGCCGCATGGTGTGCGGAGTCCGGACGTCGATCCGGTGCAGCCGCTCGGCCAGCACCAGCGCGTGCCGCCCGTTGGCGGTGAAGTACAGGTCGTGCGGGGCCGCCACCGGCACCGCCCTGCCCCGGCGCCCGGTCCGCGGGTCGACCGGGATCAGGGCGCCGCCCCGGTCGTCGTTGACCCACAGCGTCCTCAGGTCCCAGGACGGCACGACGTGCTGTGGCAGCCGGCCCGCCGCGAAGCGCCCGACGACCGTGTACGACCTGGGATCGACCACGTCGACGGCGCCGGTCCGGCCGTTGGTCACGTAGAGGCGCTCCGGGAAGTGCCGGACGACCTTGCTCAGCCGGTCGTTCCGGGTCGCGGCGTACACGTCGCGGGTCCGGTCCGCGGACCGGCCGGGACCCGTGGCGAGCGCGCCTCCGGCGGCGGCCGCGGGCGGAGGCAGCCCTGGCCGGAGGTACGGGAACGGGGCGCCGAGCCCCAGGACCGGGTCGGACGGGCTGGGCGGGCGCGCCTCGAACGGCATCGTCTGGCAGCCGCCGAGCAAGGCGGCCATGACCAGCGCGCCCGCCAGCGTGCCGGTCGATCGCCTGCCCGAGGTCGCCCGCATAACCCGGTGACTGTACCGCCCCGATGACGGTCCGTGGTGGATCCGTCACGAAAAGCATGGGCCGGGGTCAGGGACGGGCGGCTTCGTGGCGGAGCAGCCATTCCTTGCGATCGGTGCCGTAGTAGTAGCCGCCGGACTTCTGCGGGCCGCTCGCCGGCAGCACCCGGTGACAGGGGATCGCGGGGGCGATGAGGTTCTGCGCGCAGGCCTGGCCGGCGGCCCGGGCGGCCCGCTCCAGACCGGCCTGGGCGGCGAGCTCTCCGTAGGTGACGGTGTGCCCGGCGGGCACCTGCCGCAGGGCCTTCCACAGCGCCTCCCGGCGCCACGATCCCGGCTGGTGCACGGCGAGGTCGGCGAGCGCGTCGAGGTCTCCGCCGAAGTAGGCCTCGTGCGCTGTGCCGATCGCCCCCAGATCGGCCACCGCCTCCAGCCCGTACGAGCGCAGGGACGGATGCAGCCGGGCGTGCAGTTCCTCCGGGTCGGCGGTGAAGCCGGACGCGATGAGCGTGGGTTCCCCCAAGGGGGCCGGGGCCTGGCCGTTCGGTGGGCCCTGGCCGTGGGACGGGGCCTGGCCGTCGGCGTCGAGGGCCAGCAGCGCCAGCGGTCCGATCGGGGTCTCGAGAACGGTCGTCCGGATCATCATGGTGTCTCCCATGTTCTGAGGCAGTGGGTCTTGTGGCAGTGGGTGGGTGGTCGTGGTGGGGCTCGTGGCTCAGCTCGCCGCGTCGGGCTCGGCCGCCCACAGGTGGGCGGCGGCGTAGGCCCGCCAGGGCCGCCAGGCCTCGGTGTGGGCCAGGTCCGTGCCCAGCCGGTCGAGGGCGCGGTGCAGGACCGGGTCGGCGGCGGGGAAGGCGTCCGGGTCCCGGAGCGCCCGCATCCGGATGGCGGAGACGGCCGACGGGCCGATGCCCGGCAGGGCGAGCAGCTTCGCCGTCGTCTCGGCCGGGTCGGCCCCGCCGTCGAGGTCGAGCTCGCCCGAGGCCACCGCGGTGGCGAGGGCGTGCAGCGCGCGCGTCCGTCCTTCGGACAGGCCGAGGCCGCCGAGGTCCGCCTCCGCCACGGCCGCCGCGGAGGGGAACACATGGGTGAGGGTGCGGTCGGCCCCGGCGAAAGTGGCATCGCCGGGGGCGGGATCGGCCGCCGGGGCGCCGCAGCGGGCGACGACGCGCCCGAGGAGGACGCGGGCACCGGCCGCCGAGGCCTGCCGACCCAGCACCGCGCGGACCGCCGCCTCGAAGCCGTCATAGGCCCCCGGGACCCGCAGCCCCGGTCTGGCCCGCACCAGCCCGGCGAGCAGCGGATCCGCGCCCAGCACCTGGTTGACGGCGTACGGGTCGGCGTCCAGGTCGAACAGCCGGCGGCAGCGCGCCACCATCCCGGCGAGCCCGCGGAGCCCGGCACCGGGGCGGGAGTCCACCGCGCGGCTGCCCTCGCCCCGGCGGGAACCCGCGGTGATCGAGGCCCGCAGCAGCACGTGGTCGTCGTGCGGGACCAGCTCGATGGTGCCGCCGGGCACCGTACGGAGGTAGCGGCCGGAGGTCACCGACTCGACCCCGGGAACCGCCTGCGCGGACAGGAGGGCGAGCAGCCCGGCGGAGTCGTACGGCTTGCGGAACGCCAGCCGCAGGACCAGCCCCGGCGGGCGGCCGGCGCCGTTGCGCAGCTCGGAGGGGGCCAGCCCGTACGCCTCCCGCATGCTGGCGTTGAACTGGCGTACGCTGCCGAAGCCGCTGGCGAAGGCCACATCGGTCACCGGCATGCCGGTCTCGCGGAGCAGCCGGCGGGCGAACTGCAGCCGCCGGGTGCGGGCGACCATCAGGGGCGCGGCACCGATCTCGGCCACGAAGAGCCGGTGCAGGTGCCGCTCGGTGACGGCCAGCCGGGACGCGAGCCCGCGTACGCCTGTCTCGTCGACCACCCCGTCGTCGATCAGCCGCAGGGCGCGGCCGACCAGGTCCCCGCGGACGTCCCACTCGGGTGAGCCGGGGCTGGACTCGGGGCGGCAGCGCTTGCAGGGCCGGAACCCGGCGGCCTCGGCGGCGGAGGCGTCCGGATAGAAGCGCACGTTGCGCCGGGCGGGGGTACGCGCCGGGCAGATCGGCCGGCAGTAGATCCCCGTCGAGGTCACGCCCGTGTAGAACCGGCCGTCGAAGCGGGCGTCCCGCGAGCTCACCGCCAGGTAACAGGAGTCGAAGTCGAGCATGCTTCGAGTAAACCCCAGCTCACAGCTTCACGCTGGCGGGTTTCGGACGTCGCCGTGGCGGCCTGGCGCGCGGCCGGGGCGGCCTCAGTCCGAGCGGCCGACGCCGATGCCGAACTCGCGGTAGACGCGCTCCCAGAAGCCGTCGCGCAGCCAGGTGCGGGCCTCCTGGTAGGGGCGCAGCGAGCGGCCCAGCTCCTTCTCCGCCTCGATGAGCAGCTCCTTGTCGATGACCGGCGGGAGGATCGGGCCGGGGAGCAGGTCGCGGATGTTGTCGCGGCCCCGCTCGAAGAGCCATTTCTGGGCGACGTGCTCGCCGATCTCCAGCATCTGGTGCCGCTCCGGGCCGAGCTTGCCCTCGCTCGGCGGCGACGGCGCGGCCGGCCGGATCGTCGCGGGGGAGGGCTTGGGCGCCGCGGGGACGGGCGCCGGCGCGCGGCCGGCGAAAACCTGGGACGGGGAGGGCACCGGGCTGGTGCGGACGGCCACCCGCGGCTGCTCGGCCGGGGGGACCGAGAGCACGCCCGCCTTGCTGAAGTACGGACGCAGGAAGTCGGCGGACAGCACCTCGACGGTGTCGGACTCCCAGACGAGCCATTCGGCCTGGTTGGAGCCGTGGGTGGGCTCCACGCCCCAGAGGTGGACCCGCACGCCGTAACGCTGGGCCGCCTCCACCGCGGGCAGCATGTCCTCGTCCCCGGCCAGCAGCACCGCGTCGGTGATCGCGCGGTGCCGGGCCAGTGCCTCGAGGTCGGCCCTCAGCTGCGCGTCCACGCCCTTCTGCTGGCCCTGCGCGTTGAGGTTGCCCAGCCGCAGCTTGACCAGGGGCAGGTTGGCGATCACTCGCTGGTCGACGGTCGGCTGGCGCCGGGGCGCCGCGTCGAACCAGTAGATCCGCAGCAGCTCACCGCGGATCCGCTCGGCCGCGTGCGCGGTCAGCGATCGGATGAGCTTCTCCGCCGCGACGCGGTATTCCCGGCGTGAACCGACATCGAGCAGCAGCGCCCCCGAGGCGGCATAGAGATACCCCGCGTCCACGAAAACGGCATAGCGGGCGGGCTGAGGAACGAGCTCCGAGTTAGCCATGGGCTTTCTACCTTATTCGGGCTGAGGCCGTTCCAGGGCGTGAACCACGGCTATCAGCCCCCCGCACGTCCTCTTGAGGACGGCCCACTTCAGAGCGTATCTCGCAAACCAGGCGAAAGCCTGAGAGGGCTATCCGGGGAGGCCGCTGGCGCGCCAGGCTCCGGGGCCGGGAGCGACGGGTCGCCGGACCAGCCGGGCACGCCGGGCCCACTCGGAAGGCCTGCGGGCCGGGGGGCCGGTGGGCGCGGCCGCGGCCGCCCGTGCGGCCAGCACCGCCACCAACGCCGCGATCTCCTCCGGTGTCGCGTCACCGCGTACGACCTGAAGGAACGGTCGCTCTTCCGCCACGAGGCCCTCCTTACTCTTTCGACGCCGCTCTTTCGATGCCGGGCTCACCCGACCGGCCTTTACCCCGCCGTGATCACGCAATCGCCCTTTACCGTGATCATGCAATGGATTGCATGATCACGGCGGGCCGGGGAGGCGAGGTCACGGCGGAAATGCGCTAGAGCGGGATGTTGCCGTGCTTTTTGGGCGGCAGGGTCTTGCGCTTGTCGCGGAGCGCGCGCAGCGACTTGATGACCTGCCCCCGGGTCTCGGACGGCTTGATGACCGCGTCCACGTAACCACGCTCCGCCGCGATGAACGGGTTGGCCAGCGTGTCCTCGTACTCGGTGATGAGCGAGGCCCGGCGGGTGTCGGGGTCGGTGGCCTCGGCCAGCTCCCGCCGGTACAGGATGTTCACCGCGCCCTGCGCCCCCATGACGGCGATCTGCGCGGTCGGCCAGGCCAGGTTGATGTCGGCGCCGAGATGCTTGGAGCCCATGACGTCGTAGGCGCCGCCGTACGCCTTACGGGTGATCACGGTGACCAGCGGGACGGTGGCCTCGGCGTAGGCGTAGAGCAGCTTGGCGCCGCGCCGGATGATGCCGCCGTACTCCTGGTCGGTGCCGGGCAGGAAGCCGGGCACGTCCACGAAGGTCAGCACCGGGATGTTGAAGGCGTCGCAGGTGCGGACGAAGCGGGCCGCCTTCTCGGAGGCGTCGATGTCCAGCGTGCCGGCGAACTGCATCGGCTGGTTGGCGACGATGCCGACCGAGTGTCCCTCCACCCGGCCGAAACCGACCACGATGTTGGGCGCGAACAGCGGGTGCACCTCGAGGAACTCGCCGTCGTCGAGCACGTGCTCGATGACGGTGTGCATGTCGTAGGGCTGGTTGGGAGAGTCCGGGATCAGGGTGTCCAGCGCCTCGTCCAGCTCATCCGGGTCCACCGGAGTGTCGAACACCGGGGCCTGGTCGAGGTTGTTGGAGGGCAGGTAGGACAGCAGCGCCTTGACGTACTCGATCGCGTCGGGCTCGTCCGTGGCCTGGTAGTGGGCCACACCGGACTTGGAGTTGTGGGTGTGCGCGCCGCCCAGCTCCTCCATCGTGACCTCTTCGCCGGTGACCGTCTTGATGACGTCCGGCCCGGTGATGAACATGTGCGAGGTCTGGTCGACCATCACGATGAAGTCGGTGATGGCGGGGGAGTACACCGCGCCGCCCGCGCACGGGCCCATGATCAGCGAGATCTGCGGGATGACGCCCGAGGCGTGCACGTTGCGCTTGAAGATCTCGGCGTAGAGGCCGAGGGCGACCACGCCCTCCTGGATCCGCGCCCCGCCGGAGTCGTTGATGCCGATGACCGGGCACCCCGTCTTGAGTGCGTGGTCCATGACCTTGCAGATCTTCTCGCCGAAGACCTCGCCGAGGGAACCGCCGGAGACGGTGAAGTCCTGGCTGAAGACCGCGACCGGACGGCCGTCGACCGTGCCGTGGCCGGTGACCACCCCGTCGCCGTACGGCCGGTTCTTCTCCATGCCGAAGTTGGTGGAGCGGTGCCGGGCCAGGCCGTCGAACTCGACGAACGAGCCCTCGTCGAGGAAGGCGTCGATCCGCTCGCGGGCGGTCAGCTTGCCCTTGGCGTGCTGCTTCTCGACCGCCTTGGCGGACCCGGCGTGCACGGCCTCGTACCGGCGGCGCTCCAGGTCCGCGATCTTGCCTGCGGTCGTGTGGATGTCTACGTCACCCGTGGGTTCAACAGCTTCCATCGCCATGCGGGCAAGAGTAACCGGACCCTGACTCGCAAGTTCGGCGCACCCCGGCTAGTTCGCCTCTTCTGGGGTAGTACCCCGGCGAAACCGGCGTTCGCAGGGAGGACGCATGATCCGTATCGCCTGGTCCAGGCTGCTGCGGCACCCCGCGGTGACCCTGCCGCTCACGTTGGCCGCCGCGGCGCTGGGCGTGCTCGCTGAGGGTACGCCGTCGTACTTCCTGGCCTGCGGGCTCTACGTGGTGAGCGTGACGGCGATCGACGCCCGCAGGCGGCGTGATCTGGGCGCGCTGGCCTGCTTGGGCTGGCCGGGCCGCGCGCTCGCGGGCGTGGTGCTGGCCGAGGCCCTGATGATCGCCGCGCTCGCCGGGATCCTCGCCGCGGTGGCCACCCTGGCCCTCCCCGGCCGGCACGCGCCCGCCCCGCCGGTCACCGTCCTGATCGTCCTGGTCACGGGCGTCGTCCTGGCCGTACGGGCGGTACGGACCCGGCCGACGGCCGCGCTCGGAGGTGAGCACGCATGATCGAACCGCAGCCTCTCGACCCGGCCGGCGACCCTGCCGACTCCGAGGCCGGTGCCGCCGTCTCGATCGCCGGGCTGACCAGGGCGTTCCCGCATGGCGGGGGCATCGAGGACTTCGATCTCGATCTCGTACCCGGGAGCGTCACCGCGCTCGTCGGCCCGTCCGGCTCGGGCAAGTCGACCCTGGTGCGCCTGCTCGGCGGGCTGGAGCGGCCGGACGCCGGGGTCATCCTCGTCGGCGGCGAGACGGTCAGCGCGCTGCCCGGCCGTGCGCTGCCCGCCTACCGGCGCCGGATCGGCATCGTCTTCGAGCAGGGTGCGTTGCTGCCCGACCTCAGCGTCCTCGACAACGTCGTCGCCCCCGCCTTGATCGCCCCGACTCCCGCGCCGCTCGCCTACGGGACCGCCGCACCCCCCGGCCTCGGCCCGCTGGCCAGGATGCGGGTGCCCGTCCGCAGTGCCCTGGTCTCGCTGCTGGTGCCCATCGTGCACACCCAGGCCACCCTCGACCGGCGGCGGGCGGCCCAGGAGCGCGGCCGTGAGCTGCTCGCCTGGGCCGGGCTGGCCGGGCGGGAGGACGACCGGGCCGACCGGCTCTCCCCGGCGGACCGCCAGCGAGTGGCGGTCGCCCGGGCGCTGATCGGCCGGCCGGCGCTGCTGCTCGCCGACGAGCCCGCCGGTGCGCTGGGCTCGGCGGAAGGCACGGCCCTGATCCAGCTGCTGCTACGGGTACGTGACGAGGAGGGCCTGACCGTGCTCATCGCGACGCACGACCCGGAACTGGCCATCCACTGCGACCGGGTCGTACGGCTGCGCGACGGACGGGTCGCCGACGACTCCGACGCCCTGCCCTGACAGGCGCCATGTCCCGAAAGAGCCTGTCCACGACCGATGCCGGCCACGGACGTTCCGACGACGGTTGCGTAGCCTCACCGCATGGCCGAACTACGCACCGAGCGACTGGCGCTCCGTCAATGGCGGGAGTCCGACCTTGAGCCCTGGGCGGCGCTGAACGGCGACCCCGAGGTTCGGGAACACTTCCCGAGTGTGCTCACCCGGGAGGAGAGTGCGGCCTCGATGGCTCGCTTCCAGGCCGAACTCGACGAACGGGGCTACGGGTGGTGGGCGGTCGAGGTGCTGGAGACCGGTGAGTTCATCGGCTTCACCGGCTTGGATCAGGTGGAGGAGGACATGCCGTTCACAGGGGTGGAGATCGGCTGGCGGCTGGCCCGGTCGGCCTGGGGCCATGGATACGCCACGGAGGCCGCCCTGGCGAGTCTGGCCTTCGGGTTCGGAACTCTCGGCCTTTCCGAGATCGTCGCGGTGACCGCCACCACGAATCTTCGTTCCCAGGCGGTGATGCGCCGGATCGGCATGACCCGCGATCCCGCCGACGACTTCGACGACCCGGGCGTGCCCGAGGGACCGTTGCGGCGAAGTGTCCTCTACCGGGTCCGTCCCACCGCTTCGCCGCTGGTCGCCGCTCGCTAGGCTGAAGCCCGTGGTGACCAACGCGAATACCCCCTCCAGCGCCGCTCACGGTGAGCGCAACTCCGCCCGTCAGGAGATGCCCGAGCCGCTGCGCCGGGACGTACGCCTGCTCGGTGCCATGCTCGGCGACGTCCTGGTCGAGTACCGGGGCCAGGACCTGCTGGACGACGTCGAGCGGCTGCGGCACGCCGTCATCGCGGCCCGGCGCGGCCAGATGACCTTCGACGAGGTCTCCGCGCTGGTCGAGGGCTGGTCACTGGAGCGTGCCGAGCTGATCGCCCGGGCGTTCACCGTGTACTTCCACCTGACCAACCTGGCCGAGGAGCACCACCGCATCCGTACGCTCCGGGAGCGCGACGTGGCGGACCAGGCTCCGGTGAGCAGCTCGGTGGCCGCCGCCGTGGCGGAGATCCGGGCCACCGGCGACGACCGGCTCGCCGAGGCGCTGGACGGGCTGGAGCTGCACCCCGTCTTCACCGCGCATCCCACCGAGGCGCGCCGCCGGGCCGTGGTCACTGCGATCATGCGGGTCAGCGGCCTCCTGGCGGCGCTGGACGACGCGCGGCTGGGGGCGAGCGAGCGCGACGACATCCGCCGCCGGATGTACGAGGAGATCGACCTGCTCTGGCGGACGGCGCACCGCCGGCAGACGCAGATGGACCCGCTCGACGAGGTCCGGACGGCCATGGCGGCGTTCGACGAGACCATCTTCCGGGTGGTCCCGGAGATCTACCGGGTGCTGGACGGCGCGCTGTCGGACGACACCGATCCGGGCGGCGCGGGACGGCGGCCGCCGAAGGCCCGCGCGTATCTGCGCTTCGGCAGCTGGATCGGCGGTGACCGGGACGGCAACCCGTACGTCACCGCGAAGATCACGCGTGAAGCGATCATGATCCAGGCGGACCACGTGCTGCGCGCCCTGGAGAACGCCTGCACGCGGATCGGCCGCCGGCTCACCGTGGCCCAGGCGACCACCGCGCCTTCGGCGGCGCTGAACGGGGTCCTGGCCGCGGCCCGGGCTTCCCGGCCCGACCGGATCGCCGAGATCGTCAAGCGCTCTCCGGAGGAGCCGCACCGCCAGGTCCTGCTCTTCGCCGCCGAGCGCATCCGGGCCACCCGCGAGCGGCACGCCGATCTCGCCTACGCCTCGCCCGACGACCTGCTCGCCGAGCTGCACGTCGTGCAGGACTCGCTGGTGGCGGCGGGTGCCACCCGGCAGGCCTACGGTGAACTGCAGAACCTGATCTGGCAGGTGGAGACGTTCGGCTTCCACCTCGCCCAGCTGGAGATCCGCCAGCACTCCGGCATCCACGAGAAGGCCCTCGCCGAGGTGAGAGCCGGCGGCGCGCTGTCGGAGCAGACCGAGGAGGTCCTCGACACGCTGCGGGTGGTGTCCTGGATCCAGGAGCGCTTCGGGGTGGACGCCTGCCGCCGCTACGTCGTGTCGTTCACCCGTACCGCCGAGGACGTCGCCAACGTCTACGAGCTGGCCGAGGCGGTCGGCGGCAGGGTGCCTGTGCTGGACGTCGTGCCGCTGTTCGAGACCGGCGAGGACCTCGAGCGAGCCCCGGCCGTGCTCGAGGAGATGGTGACGCAGCCTGCGGTCCAGCGCCGGCTGGCCGACACCGGCCGGCGGCTGGAGGTCATGCTCGGCTACTCCGACTCCGCCAAGCAGCTCGGCCCGACCAGCGCCACCCTGCGGCTGTACGACACCCAGGCCGCCCTCGCCGAGAAGGCCGAGAAGCACGATCTCAAGCTGACGATGTTCCACGGCCGCGGCGGCTCGCTCGGCCGCGGTGGCGGACCGGCCAACCGGGCCATCCTCGCGCAGGCGCCGGGTTCGGTGGCGGGCAGATTCAAGGTCACCGAGCAGGGTGAGGTCATCTTCGCCCGCTACGGCCACTCCGAGATCGCTCGCAGGCACGTCGAGCAGGTGACCAACGCGGTGCTGCTCGCCTCCACCCCGGCCGTCGAGGAGCGGGCCCGGAAGGCCGCCGGACGGTTCCGCCCGATCGCGGACACGATGAGCCGGGCGGCGCACTCGGCCTTCCGCTCGCTGGTCGAGGCCGACGGTTTCGCCGAGTGGTTCGCGCAGGTCAGCCCGCTCGCCGAGATCGCCGAGCTGCGCATCGGCTCCCGCCCGGCACGGCGCAGCGGGGCCGCCTCCCTCGACGATCTGCGCGCCATCCCGTGGGTGTTCGCCTGGACACAGACCCGGGTCAACCTGCCCGGCTGGTACGGCCTGGGCAGCGGGCTCGCCGCCGCGGCGGGCATCTCCGGCGAGCAGGGCGAGGCCGGGACCGGCGAGGGGAACCTGACCGAGCTGCAGGAGGCCTACCGGTCCTGGCCGCTGTTCGCCGCGCTCCTCGACAACGCCGAGATGAGCCTGGCCAAGACCGACCGGGCCATCGCCGAGCGCTACCTCACGCTGGGCGGCCGCCCCGAGCTCACCGAGGCCGTGCTCGCCGAGTACGACCGGACCCGTTCCCTGGTCCTGGCGGTCACCGGGCACGAACGGCTGCTGGCCAACCGCCGGGTGCTCTCCCGCGCGGTGGAGCTGCGCAACCCCTACGTGGACGCCCTGTCGCATCTGCAACTGCGTGCTCTCACCGCGCTGCGGTCCGGGGTCTCCGACCCGAGCGAACGCGAACAGCTGGACAACCTGCTGCTGCTGTCGGTCAACGGCGTCGCCGCCGGCCTGCAGAACACCGGCTGAGCGGGTCTCGGCGGTGGACCAGGACGGGATCGGCCAGGATCGTATTGACCAGGACGGGATCGGCCGGGAGGGGATCGGCCGGGAGGGGATCGGCCAGGACGGGACCGGCCGGGAGGAGGCCGGTCGGGACCAGCCTGGGACGAGTGCCGGACTCAGGCTCGCGACCGCGGCCGACACGACCGCCGTGCGGGAGCTCGTACGGGAGGCGTACCTCCCCTGGGTGGAGATCATCGGCATGCGGCCGATGCCCATGGAGGCCGACTACCCGGCGCTGATCGCGGCGGACCGGGTCTGGGTGAGCGGGGATGTGCCGGGCGGCCCGGTGGACGCCCTGATCGTTCTGATCCCCGAGGACGGTGCGCTGCTGGTGGACAACGTGGCCGTTCACCCGGCCGCGCAGGGCCGGGGGCTCGGCCGCAGGCTGCTGGCCTTCGCCGAGGACCAGGCACGCTCCCGGGGACTGCGGGTCATGCGGCTCTACACCAACGTGAAGATGACCTCGAACATCGCCCTGTATGAGTCGCTCGGCTACCAGCGGACCGACCACGAGACCATCGAAGGCCGCCAAGCGGTCCACCTTCGCAAGGTCCTGCCGTCTTCGGGCTGAACCCCTTCTGAAGTCGTGATCACATGCGCCTTCCACGGCTGGGGGAGGAAGGTGCCGCAAAAAGCATTGCCCTGACCACCTCTACGCGGCCAGGGCGATTGGCCGGGGCGGTTGCCCTGACCATCTCTGCGCGGCCAGGGCGATTGGCCGGGGCGGTTGCCGTGACCACCCCTGCGCGGCCGCTCTCGCTCTCGGGGCCGGGCCGGGCCGCGCCCGGAGCCAGGCCGGCGGTGGGGACGGGGTTGGCCCGGGGCCAGAAGCCGGGTGGGGCCGAGTGGGGTTCGAGTCGGGGCGGGGTCGGGTCCGGCCGCGTATGAATGGTCACGGCAAACTGCTCTGCATAGCCTGGCGCCGCCAGCGGTTGCCGCGTATGAATGGTCACGGCAAATTGCTCTGCGTAGCCCGCCGCCGCCCGCGGTTGCCGCGTATAGGTGGTCAGGGCAAAGCGTTGCGGGGAGCTCTCCCCCCCCCGGAAGAGCAGGGAGGGCGATGACGGCGCCGGAGCACTGAACTTTCGAGTTGTCCACATGTACGAGCAGGTCTGGCGCCATGGTGAGGACGGCACGCAGGCTTGGGAGATGGCGAGGGCAGAAGAGCACGGACCGACTTTGGGCGCTTATCCGATCCCGGGCCTCATCCGGAGGGCACGGCGGATCGCCGGGTTCAGCCAACGGCAGATGGCGGCGTCCGCCGGGCTGTCCCGATCCACGGTGCAGCGGGCGGAGACAGGTGACCTGATCCCGAGCATGGATGCGTTACAGCGCATTCTGGCTGTGGCGGCGCTCCACCTGGTAGTGATCGATGACGCGGGTCATGTGGTGATGCCTATGGAGGACTGGCAAGGCGGAGTGCGCGACGGAGCAGGGCGGCGTTATCCCGCGCACCTCCACGTCGTGCTCGACCCGGCATTGGGCGAATGGTGGGCGGACATCTACGGATTCGAGCGTCCGCCGGAGACGTTTCACCGCGACCCCCCGGAAGTCCGGGAGTATCGGCGGCGTCTCTCCGCGTGGCAGGTTCGCAAGAAGAGGTATCTCTCCCATCTGCCGCCCTCCGCTCCTGTCGCCTGGGTGGAGTACCTGCGGGAGAAACGCGCTGAGCGGAGCCGTGCGGCGTCGGGTCGCAACGACGGGCTTTCCGGGCCCATCCTCCTTTCGGAGACCGGGTCCGTGGCCGAGTACGAGGCGTTCGGCGGACTCGACGAGGCGGAAGATCTGGAGGAGTTCGATGCGCACCGGCCGGCTGCGGAGGGGACACGGCGGTGAGCGGCTGACACCGGTGACGGGCGGGGCAGGTGGAGTGCGGTTGGATGGAGGGGTGAGCTCTTCGCCCTACAGCGACCTGGAACGGCCGCCGCTGAACGAGAAGGCCCTGGCCAGGCTGCTGGTACGGCCCGGATCGCTGTGGCGGGAGCTCCGGGTGGTGCCCGAGACCGGCTCGACCAACGCCGACCTGATGGCCCGGGCGGCGGAGGGCGCACCCGAGGGGGTCGTGCTGATCGCCGAGGAGCAGACGGCCGGCCGCGGGCGGCTGGGCCGTGCCTGGTCGGCGCCGCCCCGCTCAGGGCTGATGTTCTCCATGCTGCTGCGGCCTGCCGAGGTCGGCGTACCGGTGGTCCGGCAGGCCTGGCTGCCGCTGCTGACCGGGGTGGCCGTCGCCGCCGCCGTACGGAAGACCACCGCGCAGGGCCGCAACGCGCGGTTCTCGGCGCTGGCGGACCTGGAGGGCACCGGCGCGGAGGCCGGGCACGCGGCGGGTGGCAACGTGCTCGACGCGCGGCTCAAATGGCCCAACGACGTGCTCGTCGGTGAGCGCAAGCTGGCCGGCATCCTCGCCGAGCGGGCCGACGGCGGGATCGTGGTCGGCGTGGGGCTGAACGTGAGCCTGCACGAGGACGAACTGCCGGTGCCCGCCGCGACCTCGCTGGCCATCGAGCAGGCGGCCTTCACCGACCGGGAACCCCTGCTGCGCGCGATTCTCCGCGAGTTCGAGCTGTGGTACTCCGCCTGGTGCACGGTCGCGGGAGACCCGGAGGCCGAGGTGCCGGGCGGCTATCCGATGGTGAGCGGCGTGCCGGTGAGCGAGTCGCTGGAGGGCGGGCTGCGGAAGGCGTACAAGAACCTCAGCGCCACCCTGGGCCGGGAGGTGCGCGCGGAGCTGCCCGGCGACAGAACGATCACCGGTACGGCTCGCGACATAGACGGCATCGGGCGCCTGGTGGTCGATGACCATGCGCTGACAGCAGGCGATGTCGTACATGTCAGGTGAAGTTCGCCGCGATCAGTGCCCCCTCGACGAGACCATCTGCCACGATACGTCGCATGGGTCTTCCCGAGCGCGCTCTCACCGATGACGAGCAGATCGTCCTCGACTTTCACCCGCACTGGACGACATTGCTCAAGTCGTTCCTCCTGCTGCTCCTCGTAGCGGTCGTGGCGGGTGCCGTGATCTTCTTCCTGCCGGACTTCGATCTGCGGACGCAGGTGAGTCTCGGTATCGCGGGCGCCGCCGTGCTGGTGGCGCTGATCTTCTGCCTGGTGCCCTTCCTGCGCTGGTTCACCACGCGTTACGTGCTCACCACGCAACGGTTCACCCTGCGTGAGGGCATCTTGTCCAGATCTGGGCGAGATATCCCTCTCACCCGGGTCAACGACGTGTCGTTCTCCCATAATCTGATCCAGAGGATATTGGGCACCGGAACGCTGGTCGTCGAGTCCGGCGGCGAGCGTGGCCAGCTGGTCCTCCGGAACATTCCGCAGGTGGAGCGGGTACAGAGCGAGCTGTACCGGATCATCGAGGATCTGTCCGACGGGCATTACGACGGGCCGCGCCAGCAACGGTGATCTCGCCTGGGCGGTCCCGGTGACGGGGTGGCCCAGAGGGTGATCGCGAAGGGAGCTCGGGGATGTCGGCTCGGACGCCGGATCCGAAGGAGATCGAAGAGCTCCTGCTCGGTGGCGAGCTGCGCTATACCCGGATGGACGCGGTGCGCCTGGCCGGTGTCACCCCGGACTTCTCCCAGCGCCTCTGGCGGGCCTTCGGCTATCCCCACATGCCCGACGACGCGGTGGCCTTCACCGAGGGCGACATCGCCGCCCTGTGCCGGGTCCGGCGGCTCATCGAGGACGACGTCCTCGATGAGGACGGCGTGATGCGGATGGTGCGGGCGGTCGGCCAGACGATGTCCCGGCTGGCCGAGTGGCAGGTCGACCTGCTCACCGCCAGGCTGGTGAGCGAGGTGGCCGAGACGCCCAGCTCGGAGGCGGTCGAGCTGATCCTGGAGATCGCCGAGAAGCACATCGCGGACTTCGAACCCCTGATCGTGCACGCCTGGCGCCGCCAGCTCGCGGCGGCCGGCACCAGGGCGGTGGCCGCCGGTCAGGACGACGAGTCGGCGCCGGCCCGGACGTACGCGGCCGTGGGCTTCGCCGACATGGTCGCCTTCACCCAGATGAGCCGTGAGCTCGACGAGCTGGATCTCGCCCGGGTGGTGGAGCGCTTCGAGGAGACCGCCTCGGACGTCGTGGCGGCCAACGGCGGCCGGCTGGTGAAGACGCTCGGCGACGAGGTGCTGTTCAGCGCAGACTCCCCCCAGCTCGGTGCCGAGCTGGCCCTGTGCATCTCCGAGGCCATCAAGGAACAGGCCGAGGTGCCCGACGTGCGGGTCGGGGTGGCGTACGGGTCGGTGGTGCCGCTCATGGGCGACCTGTTCGGCACCACGGTCAACCTGGCGGCCCGGCTGACCTCCATCGCCCGGCCCGGCTCGATCGTGGTCGACGCCGGCCTGGCGGGCGAGCTCGAGCAGTCGGAGCGGTACGAGATCACCCGTATCGTGCGCCGTCCCGCTCGCGGCCTGGGGATCATCCAGCCGTACGTCCTGCGGCGCAAAGCCAGAGACTGACCGGCTCGCGACGCCGCCCAGATCGCGGCTCGGGTACTCGAAGTTGTGGCCACATTCCGCCTTTTCACGTGGGAACCTGCGGGTTCATGATTGCGTCGGAAGGACGTACGGGTGACTGCGAAGCGGCGCGCAGCGAGGCAGTGAAGGGAAGTCCGGTGGTCTTCAAACAGTTGATGGGTGCCTTCGGGGTCGGCGGCCCGTCGGTGGAAACCGTGCTGGCGGCGCCGCACGGTCGCCCTGGTGAGCAGGTGGCCGGGCAGGTTCACATCCGTGGCGGTGACCAGCCGGTGGACATCCACCAGGTGCTGGTCAGCCTGGTCACCCGGGTCGAGACCGAGTACGACGACCATGAGGGCCAGTCGACGCGGGAGTTCCACCGCGGCGCGATCACCGGGGCCTTCCACCTCGCGCCCGGCCAGCCGTACTCCATCCCCTTCCAGATGCCGGTGCCCTGGGAGACCCCGATCACGGTGGTCCACGGCCAGCACCTGCACGGCATGAACATGGGCGTCCGGACCGAGCTTGAGGTCGCCCGGGCCATCGACAAGACCGATCTGGACCCCATCGCGATCCACCCCCTGCCGTCCCAGCAGCGGGTCCTGGACGCCTTCGGCCAGCTGGGCTTCCGCTTCAAGGGCGCCGACGTCGAGCAGGGGCACATCAGCGGAGTGCACCAGCAACTGCCCTTCTACCAGGAGATCGAGTTCTACGCCTCGCACGAGTACAGCGGGCGTATCAACGAGGTCGAGCTGACCTTCGTGGCCGACCCGCACGGGCTCGTCGTCATCCTGGAGGCGGACAAGCGCGGCGGGCTGTTCCACGAGGGCAGCGACGCGTTCGGGCGCTTCCACGTCAGTCACGACCAGGCCCTGAGCATGCCCTGGGAGCAGGAGCTCTCCGGCTGGCTGCAGGCGATCATCGGCCGCCGCCACGGCGGCGGGCACGGCTACCCGCCCCAGCCCGGGTACGGCTACGCCCCGGGTCACCATGACCCCTACGCCCAGGGCGGCCACGGTCACCCCGGTTACCACGGCGGGCATCACGGCGGGCACCGCAGCGGCCCCGGCTGGGGCGGAGTGGCCGCCGCGGGTGCGGCCGGCCTGGTGGGCGGAGCGCTCATCGGCGGCGGTGCCGGCGCGATCGGTGACGGAGTCGAGGCGGTCGGGGACTTCGCCGGAGACGCCTTCGGCGCGGCCGGCGATGTCGCGGGCGCGGGCTTCGACGTGGCCGGCGACGTGGCGGGGGCCGGCTTCGACGTCGCCGGCGATGTCTTCGACGCGGCCGGGGACGGCTTCGGCGACATCGGCGACGCCATCGGCGGCCTCTTCGACTGACCCCGAGCACCTGCCCCCGCCCGCCCGCACCCACCCAACACGCGCCTCTCCCGGCCACCCTTCCGTGATCATGCAATCAATCGACGATTGATTGCATGATCACGGAAGAGCGGGGCCTGGTGGGAGGGGTGGGCCGAGGTTTGGTGGGTGTGCGCGGTCGGGGGGCCGGTGTGGTGGGGTCTGGCGTTGTTTAAGGTGATCGTGTGGATGGTGTGACGCTGCGGCGCGACGGTCATGTCGCCGAGATCGTGCTGGACCGGCCCGAGGCGCTCAACGCCCTGTCGACCGCGATGGCCGTACGGCTCGCCGCGGTGTGCGCCGAGGTGGCCGCCGACCGGGGGGTGCGCGCCGTCGTCCTCGCCGCGGCGGGGGAGAAGGCGTTCTGCGTGGGCGCCGACCTCAAGGAACGCAACGCCATGTCGGACGAGCAGATCCTCGACCAGCGGGAGGTCTTCCGGGCCGCGTTCGGGGGAGTGCTCGGCCTGCCGCAGCCGGTGGTGGCGGCGGTGCACGGCTTCGCGCTGGGCGGCGGCTGCGAGTTCGTGCTGTCCTGCGATCTGATCGTCGCCGAGGAGTCCGCGGTGTTCGGGCTGCCCGAGGTGAGCGTCGGGCTGGTGCCCGGTGGGGGCGGCACCCAGCTGGCGACGCGCCGGCTCGGCCCGGGCCGGGCGGCCGACCTGGTGCTGACCGGCCGCCGGCTGGCCATCGACGAGGCGGTCGCCGTCGGCCTGGTCGACCGCCGGGTCCCGGTCGGTGAACGGCCGGGGGTGGCGGCGCGCGCCGAGGCGCTGGGCGTCGCCGCGCGGATCGCCGGGAACTCACCGCTCGCGGTGCGCGCGGCCAAGCGGGCGATGCGGCACGGCGCGAGCGTCGATCTCGCGGCCGGGCTGGACATCGAGGACGCCGCGTGGCGGACGGTGGCCTTCTCGGCCGACCGGCGCGAGGGCATCGCCGCCTTCACCGAGAAACGGCCGCCCGTGTGGCCCGAGCACTGACCTGACGCCCGTACCGTGGGAACGATCTGACCTGCGACGTCAAACCTGACCCGGAAGTTCGACTGATGTTCACTTCCAGTGGGGATCATTAGGTCTATGAGTATCAATACCGGATATTTCCCTCTCGGAGATGATGCCCTGCCCGAAGACCGATTTCTTGATCGCGAGGAGAGCTGGCTGCGGTTCAACCAGCGGGTCCTCGAGCTCGCGGAAGACCGCGACCTGCCGTTGCTGGAGCGGGTACGGTTCCTGGCGATCTTCGCGAGCAATCTCGACGAGTTCTTCATGGTGCGGGTCGCCGGGCTGACCCGGCGGATGGCCACCGGGCTGGCGGTGCAGTCGGCCAGCGGCCGGCAGCCCCGCCAGGTCCTGGAGCGGGTGGCCACCGTCACCCACCATCTGCAACTGCGGCACGCCGCCTGCTATCGCGACGAGATCCGGCCCGACCTGGCCAAGGAGGGCATCGAGATCCTCCGCTGGGACGATCTCGCCGACACCGAGCAGGAGAGCCTGCGGCGGATGTTCCGAGAGCGGATCTACCCGGTGCTGACCCCCCTCGTGGTCGACTCGGCACACCCCTTCCCCTACATCTCGGGGCTCTCCCTCAACCTCGCGGTGGTCGTGCGGGACCCGGAGACCGAGGCGACGATGTTCGCCCGGGTCAAGGTTCCGCCGGTGCTGCCGCGCTTCGTGGAGGCCTCGGCCAACCGGTTCACCCCGCTCGAGGACGTCATCGCCGCCCATCTGGACCAGCTGTTCGTCGGCATGGAGGTCATGGAGCACCATGCCTTCCGGGTGACCCGCAACCAGGACCTTGAGGTCGACGAGGACATCAGCGAGGGCCTGCTGCAGGCGCTGGAGCGGGAGCTGCTGCGGCGCCGGTTCGGGCCGATGGTGCGGCTGGAGGTCGAGGAGAACATCTCCGCGGAGGTACTCGACCTGCTCACCACCGAGCTCGAGCTCGAGGAACGGGAGATCTACCGGGTCCCCGGCCCGCTGGACCTGGCCGGCCTGCACGCCATCGCGGATCTCGACCGGGGCGAGCTGAAGTACACGCCGTTCGTCCCGTCCAAGATGACGCTGCCCCTCGACAAGGACCTGTTCGCGGTGCTGCGGGAGCGCGACGTCCTCGTCCACCACCCGTACGACTCCTTCACCACCAGCGTGCAGCGGCTGCTCGAGGCGGCCGCCGCCGATCCCCGGGTGCTGGCGATCAAGCAGACGCTCTACCGGACCAGCGGCGACTCCCCCATCGTGGACGCGCTGATCGACGCCGCGGAGGCGGGCAAACAGGTCGTCGTGGTCGTGGAGCTCAAGGCCCGCTTCGACGAGCGGGCCAACATCGAGTGGGCGCGCAAGCTGGAACACGCGGGCTGCCACGTGGTCTACGGCTTCGTGGGGCTGAAGACGCACTGCAAGCTGGCCCTGGTGGTACGGGAGGAGGCGGACGGGAGCCTGCGCCGCTACTGCCACATCGGCACCGGCAACTACCATCCCAAGACCGCCCGGGTCTACGAGGACTTCGGCCTGCTCACGGCCGATCCCGAGGTCGGGGAGGACGTGACCGCCCTGTTCAACCACCTGACCGGCTACTCGCGGCAGAACTCCTACAAGCGGCTGGTGGTGGCGCCCCACGCGCTGCGCACCAGCCTGGTCAGCCGGATCGAACGTGAGGTCGAGTTCCACCAGATCGGCAGGCCGGCCCGGATCCGGATCAAGTGCAACGGGCTGGTGGACGAGGCCCTGATCGACGCCCTCTACCGCGCCTCCCAGGCGGGGGTCCCGGTGGACGTGTGGGTGCGGGGCATCTGCGCGCTCCGGCCGGGCGTCCCGGGGCTGTCGGAGACCATCCGGGTGCGGAGCGTGCTCGGCAGGTTCCTCGAGCACTCGCGGGTGTTCGCCTTCGAATGCGGCGGGGAGCCCGAGGTCTGGCTGGGCAGCGCGGACCTCATGCACCGCAACCTGGACCGCCGGGTCGAGGCGCTGGTACGCGTGGAGGACCGGGCCCAGCGGGACGACCTGCTCGAACTGCTGGACCGGGCGATGGACGACTCGACCTGCTCCTGGCGGCTCGACGGCGACGGGGTGTGGACCCGCGGGCCGGAGGACCCCGCCGGACGAGTGGACATCCAGGTCGAACTGATGAAATCCCGGCGCTGGAAGACGGTGCTGGGCGGCGACAGGCTGGGGGCGGACGGCGGCCTTGAGACCACCACAGGATGAGCCGGACCTGATCCGGGCCGCCGGAGCGGTGCTCTGGCGGCGGCCCGGTCCGGAGGCTGCCGGCGACGAGGACTTCGGGCCGGTCGAGGATCCCGGCGCGCGGGACGGCGCGGGGATCGAGGTGGCGCTCGTGCACCGGCCCAGGTACGACGACTGGACGTTCCCCAAGGGCAAGCTGGAGAAGGGCGAGCACGTCCTGCGGGCCGTCGTGCGCGAGGTGGAGGAGGAGACCGGGTGCACGCCCCGGCTGGGCCGCCGGCTGCGGCCGGTGTTCTACACCAAGGACGGGCGGCCCAAGCGGGTGGACTACTGGGTCGCCTCCGTGGCCCCCGGCGGGGCGGGACGGTTCACACCGGGCCACGAGGTGGACCGGTTCGAATGGTCGTCCGTCCAGGTCGCCAGGGACCGGCTGACCTACCCCCGCGACCTCGACGTCCTGGACGAGATGCTGGCCGGCCCGCTGCTGACCACCCCGTACATCCTGCTGCGGCACGGCTCGGCCGGCGACAAGCAGGACTGGCTCGGGGACGACGTGCTGCGCCCGCTGGATCCGCGCGGCAGGGCTGAGGCGGGGCGGCTCCCCGGGCTGCTGGCCGGCTTCGGCCCGCTGCGGACGCTCAGCTCCGGTACGGCGCGCTGCACCGAGACCGTGCTGCCGTACGCCCTGCACCTGGGCGTCAGCGTCATGACCGACCGGGCTTTCACGGTGGGGCCGGCGACCACCGGGGGAGCGGCGGACCGGATGGACGACCTCGTCGCGGACGGCGTGCCCACGCTGGTCTGTACCCACGGCGAGCTGCTGACCGACCTCGTCCCCGAGATCTGCGCCCGGCTGGACGGCAAGCCCCCGGACGAGCCGGCACTGCGCAAGGGCGGCTTCTGGATCCTGCACGTCGCCCACGGCACCCTCGCCTGCCTGGAACGCCACGGCACCTGAGGAGGCCGCGGACGCCGGGGATCAGGGGCCGGGAGAGGTGTCGGCCTGGGTGAGCAGCGGCTTGAGATGCCTGGGGTGGGTCACCTGTCGCCAGACCTCGGGGATCTCGCGCAGCGCCTCCTGGGCGGCGCAGTACTCGATGCCCGACAGCACGCCCAGGGTGAACAGCTCCTCCGGGGCGGCGGACGCGGCGGCCAGCGCGAGGCGTTCCTGGGCGATCACGCCGTCCTGGTAGCCGCCGAGGACCTCCTGGACCTTCTTGGCCTGCGCGGCCACCCTGGCCGCGGGCCGGCCGAGCGCGGCGGTGGCCGCCTCGGCGGCGTAGCGGGCGCGCTTGGCGTCCTTGCGCGCCTCGTGCCGGGCCAGGTCGATCTCGGCCGGATCGTCGAGGCCCGCGATGAGCTCGTACGCCCGGGCGAGCCGGTGCCAGGCCCGGATCACCAGCCGGGGCACCTCCCGGGCGGCGTCCAGCCCGGCCCGGTCGGTGTAGGGCGGCTCGGCCACCAGCCGGTCCAGCGCGTCCAGCAGGTCGAAGTAGCGCCGGCTGTTGAGGTTCGCGTTGACCCGGCGGTAGGCCTCCCGCTCCTGGGCCGTCATCGCGTCCAGCCAGCCACGGTGCCGGCTGACCTCCGCGGGCAGGTCCCGCAGGCGCCCGGAGAAGCGCTCGCACAGCACCTCCAGGTCGCGCACCTCGCCGAGACCGTCGGCGAGCCACTTCAGCTCCGGCTGCAGCGCGTCGGTCCGGGCGCGGTCCAGTACCGGGCCGTAGCTCTTGAGCAGGCTGCGGATCCGGCGGACCGCGACGCGCATCCGGTGCACCGCGTCGGGCTCCGCCAGCCGTGCCTTCGGGTCGTACACCGCCAGCGCCTCGAGCTGGGCGGCGAGATAGGCGATCGCGACGGCACCGGCCGTCCGCGGCTGCCGCGACGGGCGGGCCGCGTGCTTGGCGGGGACGGCGCCGTGCGTCTCCAGCAGGCGCCCCACCTTCGAGTGAGACCCCGCCCGGCGGGCCCCGGACAGCCGCAGCCGCTGGCCGACGGCCTTCAGCAGCTCGGGGGAGCCGGCCGGCCCGAGCTCGACCTCGATCTCCCGCCAGGTGCTGAGGGCGGTGTCCTCGGTGGTGAGCACCTCCCCGGACACGGCGTCGTCGGCGACCTCGGCGAGCATCCGCCCGTCGGCGTCGAGCAGCCGGACGACCGTCCGGTGCGTCTCCAGGGTGGCGACCGGGCTCAGGGCGTGCCCGCGCAGGCAGCCGGCGACCAGGTCGGTGAGCGTGCCGGGCGGGTCGGAGCCGTCGAGCGGGGCCCGTATCTCCTTCTTGGCGTCCCGGCCGGCCGGGATCTTCACATGCCAGCCGGCGTCCTCGCCGCCCTCACGCCGACGGAAGGTGATGCTCCGGCCGGCCAGCCGGAAGTCGTCGGTGTCGAAGTACCGGGCCACCAGATGGTGGGTCTCCGGCGCGCTCACCGAGGCGCAGCCCGGAAGGTCGGTCAGGTCGGGAAGGACGAAATGCGAGTCGGCGTCGTACTTGCGTTCGATCTCGAGATGCTGGGTCACGCAGTCTCCTCCCGGGAGACTCGAAGGGAGGTGGACTCAGCATGACACCCGATCGTGATCGTGACGAGAGCCGGATCAGTCGTCGCCGGGTGGCGTGGCGAACCGCTGGAGGTAGAGGCCCTCCCCGAGGGTCTGCAGCAGGCCGAGCTCGGTCTCCAGGTAGTCGACGTGCTCCTCCTCGTCGGCGAGGATCATCTCGAAGATCCGGGCGGAGGTGACGTCGCCGCGCGATCGCATGAACTCGATGCCGGGCCGCAGCCGTGCCACGGCCTCCATCTCGATGTCCAGGTCGGAGCGCAGTTGCTCGGGCACCGTCTGGCCGATGCGCAGGGTGCCCAGCCGCTGGTAGTTGGGCAGGCCCTCCAGGAACAGGATGCGGTCGGTGAGGGTCTCGGCGTGCCGCATCTCGTCGAAGGACTCGGCGCGGGTGTGCCGGGCGAGCGCCGTGTAGCCCCAGTGCTCCTGCATCTTGGCGTGCAGGAAGTACTGGTTGATCGCGGTCAGTTCGGCCGTCAGCTGCTCGTTGAGCAGCATGATGATGTCCTTGTCGCCTTCCATACCCCTCATCGTGACACGTGTGTCAGGCCGCGTGCTCGACCGGTCCCGTGTCGCGGGTGCCTGCCGTGACAAGCGGGGCCGCCGGGGCCGCCGGGGCGGCACCGGGCGCGGTCCGCGGCGGCGCCGGCACGGCGTCCGCGGCCCGCCGGGGGCCGCCGGTGATCGAGTCGACCAGGTCGATGGCCGTCAGGCTCTCGCTCACCAGTGCGCGGATACGTTTGGTGCAGGACCCGCAGCCGGGTTGCATGCCGCAGGCCGACCGGACCTCCCGGGTGGAGCAGGCGCCGGCCAGCACACAGCCGCGCACATCGTCCTCGGTGACGGCGTTGCAGACGCAGACGTACATACGGAGCAACCTTTGATCAGGCGGAACAGCCGGTGAACAGGGGTTAAGGTAAGGCTTCCCTAAGTTACCCCAAGTGTGATGAATATGGCTAGTCGCTCATCGTCGGCATGTTCCTGCCCCGCCTGGGAAAGGCCCCTGCTGACCTAGGGAAGGGCACGATGTGACGAACCTCTGGCCGGGCGAGGCCTATCCGCTCGGCGCCAGATTCGACGGAGCGGGCACCAACTTCGCCGTCTTCTCCGAAGCCGCGGAGCGGGTCGAGTTGTGCCTCTTCGACGGGGCCGCGCCGGACGGGGCGGAGACCCGTTACGACCTGCCGGAGGTCGACGGGTTCGTCTGGCACGGCTACCTGCCCGGCGTCATGCCGGGGCAGCGCTACGGATTCCGGGTGCACGGGCCCTACGACCCCTCCAAGGGCCAGCGGTGCAACCCCGCCAAGCTGCTGCTCGACCCCTACGCCCAGGCGATCGAGGGCGAGATGGACTGGGATCCGTCCTGCTTCGGCTACGACTTCGACGATCCGTCCTCCCGCAACGATCTCGACTCGGCGCCGCACACGATGCGGTCCGTCGTGGTCAATCCGTACTTCGACTGGGGCGACGACCGGCCGCCGCGGACGCCGTACCACGAGACGGTGATCTACGAAGCCCACGTGAAGGGTGTCAGCAGGCTGCATCCGGACATCCCCGAGCGGCAGCGCGGCACCTATGCCGCCCTCGCCCATCCGGTGATGATCGACTATCTGAAGGGGCTGGGCGTCTCCGCCGTCGAGCTGATGCCCGTCCACCAGTTCGTGCACGACGACCACCTCGTGAAGAAGGGCCTGCGCAACTACTGGGGCTACAACACCATCGGGTTCTTCGCCCCGCACAACGCCTACTCCGCCGGCGGCCAGCGCGGCGAGCAGGTGCTGGAGTTCAAGTCGATGGTGAAGGCCCTGCACGAGGCGGGCATCGAGGTCATCCTCGACGTCGTCTACAACCACACCGCCGAGGGCAGCCACCTGGGCCCGACGCTGTCGTTCCGGGGGCTGGACAACTCCGCCTACTACCGGCTGGTCGACGACGATCCGCGCTTCTACATGGACACCACCGGCACCGGCAACAGCCTGCTCATGCGGCACCCGCACGTCCTGCAATTGATCATGGACTCGCTGCGGTACTGGGTGACCGAGATGCACGTGGACGGGTTCCGCTTCGACCTCGCCGCCACCCTCGCCCGCGAGCTGCACGAGGTCGACCGGCTGGCGGCCTTCTTCGACCTGGTCCAGCAGGACCCGATCGTCTCCCAGGTGAAGCTGATCGCCGAGCCGTGGGACGTCGGGGAGGGCGGCTACCAGGTCGGCAACTTCCCGCCGCTGTGGACGGAGTGGAACGGCAAGTTCCGCGACACCGTCCGGGACTTCTGGCGCGGCGAGCCGGCCACCATGCCCGACTTCGCCTCCCGGCTGACCGGCTCCAGCGACCTGTACGCCGACGACGGCCGCAGGCCGCTGGCCTCGATCAACTTCGTGACCTGCCATGACGGCTTCTCGCTGCACGACCTGGTCTCGTACAACACCAAGCACAACGACGCCAACGGCGAGGCCAACCGGGACGGCACCGACGACAACCGCTCCTGGAACTGCGGGTACGAGGGCGAGACCGGCGATCTCGAGGTGATCGCGCTGCGCGAGAAGCAGAAGCGCAACATGCTCACCACGGTCCTGCTGTCCCAGGGGGTCCCGATGCTGTCGCACGGCGACGAGATCGGGCGCACCCAGCGCGGCAACAACAACGTCTACTGCCAGGACAACGAACTCGCCTGGATCGACTGGGCCACGGCCCGCCACAACTGGACGCTGATGGAGTTCGTGCAGCGGCTGATCCGGCTGCGCGCCGATCACCCGGTGCTCCGCCAGCGCAGGTTCTTCCACGGCAAACCCATCCGGGACACGCCCGCGGGCGGTCAGGCCGACGACTCCAACCTGCCGGACATCGCGTGGCTCACCCCGGGCGGCGAGGAGATGTCGGACAGCGACTGGAGCGCGGGCTTCGCCAAGTCGCTGGCGGTCTTCCTCAACGGCGACGCGATCGCCGAACCCGATCGCCGCGGCGAGCGGGTCCGCGACGACTCCTTCCTGCTGCTGTTCAACGCGCACTACGGCGATCTGCCGTTCACCATGCCCCCGGTCCGCTACGGCGCCATGTGGCGCAAGGAGCTCGACACCGCCGTCCCCATCCCGTTGCTGGAGAACGAACGGCCGGCGGCGAAGGCAGGAGAGATCATCCAAGTGGAGGCGCGGTCCACCCAGGTGCTGCGACGTGTCTGAGCCCGCCCACCGGTCACCGTCGGGTGCCTACCGTCTTCAGCTGCGCGCGGAGTTCGGGTTCGCCGACGCCGCGGAGATCGCGGACCACCTGGCGGCACTCGGCGTCTCGCACGTCTACCTGTCCCCGATCCTGCAGGCCGTGCCCGGCTCCGCGCACGGCTACGACGTCGTGGACCACTCCCGGATCTCGGACGACCTCGGCGGTGAGGCGGCCTTCCGCGCGATGGCCGCCCGCTTCCGGTCCCGCGGCCTGAAGGTGATCGTCGACGTGGTGCCCAACCACATGGCCGCCCCGGAGCCGGAGACCCTCAACCGCCAGTTCTGGTCGGTCCTGGCGGACGGCCCGGCCTCGCCGTACGCCGCCTGGTTCGACGTCGAGGGCGAGCGGATCGTGCTGCCGGTGCTCGGCGGGCCGTACGAGGACAGCCGTGGCGACCTCCGGCCCGTGGACGGACAGCTGCACTACTTCGGGCACCGCTTCCCGCTGCCGGACGACCACTACCGGCTGGCGTACTGGCGGGAGGGGCCCAACTACCGCCGGTTCTTCGAGATCTCCACGCTCATCGGCCTGCGGGTGGAGGAGCCGGAGGTCTTCCGGCAGACCCACGAGGTGCTGCTGCGGCTCGTCCGGGAGGGGCTGATCGACGGACTGCGGATCGACCACCCCGACGGCCTCACCGACCCGCGCGGCTACCTGCGGATGCTCGACCGGGCCGCCCCGGGCACCTGGACGGTGGTGGAGAAGATCCTCACCGGCACGGAGTGGCTGCCGGCCGACTGGCCGTGCGCCGGCACCACCGGGTACGACGCGCTGGGGCGGGTCGGCGGGCTCTTCGTGGACCCCGCCGGCGAGGAGCCCCTCACCGACGCCCACCGCGCGTTCACCGGCGGCCAGGCGGGCGATCACGGGCCGGCCGTGCCCGCCGGGGAGTACGGCTTCGCCCGGGTGGAGGAGGCGGCCAAACGGGATGCGGTCGAGGGCGGGCTGCGGCCGGAGGTGGAGCGCCTGCACCGGGTGCTGTGCCGGTGCCTGCCGTCCGGCGACGCGCAGGCACTGCGGCGGGTGCTCGTCGAGCTGCTGGTCGCCATGCCGGTCTACCGTGCCTACGTCGTACCCGGTGAGAAGGCGCCCCGGACCTCGGTGGAGATCATCGGCCAGGCGGTGGAACGCGCCATGACCCGGCTGCCGGCCGAGCTGGGCCCGGAGCTCGACGCGGTGGCCCGGCTCGCCCTGGGCGAGCCCGGCGGCTCCGCCGAGGGCTCCGGCGGTTCCGCCGAGGGCTCCGGCGGGGCGGTCCCGGACGCGCGGGCGGAGTTCGCCGTGCGGTTCCAGCAGACCTCCGCTCCGCTGATGGCCAAGGGGGTCGAGGACACCGCCTTCTACCGCTGGTCCCGGCTGGTGGCGCTGACCGAGGTCGGCGGCGACCCGTCCCGGTTCTCGGTGTCGCCCGGGGGGTTCCACGCCTACGCCACCCGGCTGGCCCACGACTGGCCGGCCACGATGACGACGCTGTCCACCCATGACACCAAGCGCCAGGAGGACGTCCGCGCCCGGCTGGCGGTGCTCGCCGAGCTGCCGGAACGCTGGCGGGCGTCGGTGACCGGGTGGCGGGAGCGGGCGGCCGCCGGGTACGCCTCGCGGCACGGGCCGGAGCGCACCGGGGAGCACGCCTCCCCGCTGGAGCCCGACCTGGAGTACCTCATGTGGCAGACCCTGGTGGGGGCCTGGCCGATCGACGCCGGCCGGCTGACCGAGTACCTCACCAAGGCCATGCGCGAGGCCAAGACCCGGACCTCGTGGACGGACGGCGACCCCGGGTACGAGCGGGACGTCCTGGACTACGCGCGCGGGGTCCTCGCCGACCCCGCCCTGGTGACCGAGCTGTCGGAGTTCGTGGCCGCCCTGGAGCCGTACGCCCGGGTCAACACACTGGGGCAGAAGCTGGTGCAGCTCACCATGCCGGGCGTGCCCGACGTCTACCAGGGCTGCGAGCTCACCGGCCTGTCCCTGGTGGACCCGGACAACCGGCGCCCGGTCGACTACGCGGTCCGCCGCGAGCGGCTGGCCCGGCTGGACACCGGCAAGCCCCCTCAGGACCTCGACGACGAGAAACTCCTGGTCACCTCACGTGCGCTGCGGCTGCGCCGGAGCGAGCCCGGCTGGTTCGGCGCCGGGGTGGGCCCGGACGCGGGCGCCGCGCCCTACGAGCCGGTCCTGGCCGACGGGCCCGCGGCCGCGCATGTCGTCGCCTTCCGCCGGGGCCGCGCCCTCACCGTCGTGACCCGGCTGCCGCACGGCCTGCGGCGGCGCGGCGGGTGGGGCGAGACCACCCTGACGGTGCCGGGCGCCCGCTACCGGGACGTGCTCACGGACGGCGTCCACCACGGCCCGTCCCTGCGCCTCGCCGACGTGCTGGACGGGCTGCCGGTGGCGCTGCTCGTCGAGCAGGCGGGCCCATGACCCGTCCGGCCGGGCCGTTCAGTGCCGTTCAGTCGACGTCTCGGTGACGTCATGGGGAGGTCGAGTGACGACGTTCGAGGTGTGGGCTCCCGAGGCGGAACGCGTCGAGGTCGAGATCCTGCCCGGACCCGGTGCCGGCGCCCGCCGGGAGATGCGGCCCGCCGGGCGGCCCGGCTGGTGGGCGGCCGACGTCGCCGCGGCGGGGCCCGGCACCGACTACGGGTTCTACCTCGACGGTGACGGGCCGCTGCCCGATCCGCGGTCGCCCCGGCAGCCCCACGGCGTGCACGGGCCCAGCCGGGTGCACGACCACGAGGGCTTCGCGTGGACGGACCGGCTGTGGCGCGGCCGGCCGCTGGCGGGCAGCGTCCTGTACGAGCTGCACGTGGGGACCTTCACCCCTGAGGGCACCTTCGACGCGGCGATCGGACGGCTCGGCCATCTGGTCCGGCTCGGGGTCGACGTCGTGGAGCTCATGCCGGTGGCGGCGTTCCCGGGGCGGCACGGCTGGGGCTACGACGGCGTCCACCTGTGGGCGGTGCACGAGCCGTACGGCGGCCCGGACGGGCTGAAGCGGTTCGTCGACGCGTGCCACGGCCGGGGGCTGGCAGTCGCCCTCGACGTCGTCTACAACCACCTCGGCCCGAGCGGCAACTACCTGAGCCGGTACGGCCCGTACTTCACCGAGGCGCACCAGACCCCGTGGGGGGCGGCGGTCAACTTCGACCAGCCGGGCTCCGACGAGGTCCGGGACTTCGTCGTCGGCAACGCGCTGATGTGGTTGCGCGACTACCACCTGGACGGGCTGCGGCTGGACGCCGTGCACGCCATCAACGACCAGCGGGCGGTGCACCTGCTCGAGGAGCTGGCGGCCGAGGTGGCCGGGCTGCGGGCCCGGGCGGGCAGGGAGCTGTTCCTCATCGCCGAGTCCGACCTGAACGATCCCCGGCTGGTCACCTCCCGGGAGTCGGGCGGGTACGGGCTGGACGCGCAGTGGAGCGACGACTTCCACCACGCCCTGCACAGCGCCCTCACCGGTGAACGCCAGGGTTACTACGGTGACTTCGGCTCGATGGCCGCGCTGGCCAAGGTCCTGACCAGGGTGTTCTTCCACGACGGCACGTGGTCGTCGTTCCGCGGACGCCGCCATGGCCGGCCGGTGGACCTGCTCCGCACGCCGGGCCACCGGTTCCTGGGCTTCCTGCAGAACCACGACCAGATCGGCAACCGGGCGGCGGGCGACCGGCTGTCGGCGAGCCTGACCGCCGATCGCCTCAAGACGGGCGCGGCGCTGCTGCTGACCTCGCCGTACTCGCCGATGCTCTTCATGGGCGAGGAGTGGGGGGCCACCACCCCGTGGTGCTACTTCACCGACCACCTCGAGCCGGAACTGGCCCGCGCGGTGACCGAGGGCCGGCGCCGGGAGTTCGCCCGGCACGACTGGGGGGCGATCTCGGAGGGGAGGCCGGAGGGGACGGACGACGGCGCCGGGCCGGCCGTCGAGGTGCCCGATCCACAGGCTGTGGACACCTTCCGGCGGTCGGTGCTGGACTGGACGGAGCCGGAGGAGCCCCGGCACCGCGAGCTGCTGGAGTGGTACCAGGCGTTGATCGCGCTTCGCCGGGCCAGGCCGGAGCTGACCGACCCCCGGCTCACCGAAGTCGAGGTGGAGGCCGACGAGGACACCGGCCGGCTGCTGATGACCCGGGGGTCGCTGCTGGTCGCCGCCAACCTGGGCGCCGAGGCCCTGCGCCTGCTGGTACGGGCGGACCGCCTGCTGCTCGCCTCCGCGCCGGCCGTACGGCTCACCACCGGAGAGCACGGGGCGGAGCTGGAACTGCCGCCGTCATCGGTCGGGGTACTGGAGCGCGCCGCGCCGGAGCCCTCTTAGGCCCGGTCAGGCCCGGTGGAAGAGCAGGATGCCGGCCCGGTCGCCGACCAGCCGGAACCCCTGCCCGGGAAGGGCCTGCAGGGCGGCCCGCTGCTGTGCCTCCGGGGCGGGCACGACCGACAGGCGGGTGGTGTCGACGATGACCCAGTCGGTGGCCCGGCGGAACGGGTCGGGGAAGAGCACCACGGCGCAGCGATCGGTCAGCTGCGGCGCCAGGTAGTCGCCGGCCGCGACGGTGGCACCGTCGGGGATCTCGCGCATCAGGTCCCGGGCGGCGGTCACCCCCGGCGAGAACCGGTAGAAGTCGGGGCTGGTGAAGCGCCAGAAGGCGAACTGCGGGAGCACCCCGACCGCGAACACCACGGCCACCGGCACCGAGAGCCGGGCGAAGGCGCGGGCGGCCCGGCGGTCACTCTGCCCCAGCCTGCTCAGGGCGTCGAGGAAGGCGACGAAGACGATCGGCATCAGGATCGCGTTGTAGTGCACGAACCCGACGCTCCAGTGCAGCGGATTGTTCGAGGCCAGCCGGTACAGCACGACGGGGGCCGCGATGATCAGCAACGGCGAGCGCAGCGCGGCGAAGGCGGTCACGCCGAGCAGGCAGATCGGCAGGATCCACTTGTCCGGGTGCTCCGCGAAGCCGCCGGGCAGGCTCAGCAACTGCCCCAGCAGGCCCTGATCGCCGCCCTGGCGCACCGAGCCCCAGTAGCGGTACTCACCGGAGGGGCTGAAGTGCGGGATCACCACCAGGAGGATCAGCGCCAGCGCCGTGGCCCCGGCCGCGACCAGCGCGCCGCCGAGCCGCCACTGCCGGCGCAGCAGCAGGTAGCCGCCGACCGCCGCGACGGTCAGGCCCATGTCCTCCTTGACCAGCAGCAGCGGAAGGGTCCACCGCGCGGCGGCCCGCCAGCGCTCCTCGGCCAGCGCCGCCATGGCGTAGGCGATCAGCGGCACGGCCAGCGCGATCTCGTGGAAGTCGAATCCGAGCGCGCCCTGGATCCCCCAGGACAGCCCGTAGGCGGCGGCGACCGCCAGCCCGGCCCGGACCCCGAGCCGGCCGATCGCCAGCCGGGCGATCGGGACGACGGAGATCGCCATGAGGGCCGCCTGGGCGATCAGGAGCATGCGGGCATCGGCCCAGAGCCAGTAGAGCGGCACGAGGACGATCAGGGCCGGGTGGAAGTGGTCCCCGAGCAGGTTGAACCCGGGGCCCTTGAGCGGCACCACCGGTGCGTCGAAGTTCGCGTAGGCGCGGACCGCCTGGTCGAAGATGCCCAGATCGAAGCCGGCGGTGCCGAGCTGGGCGTGCCGCAGCAGCGAGTAGAGGGTGTAGAGCACGAAGAACGGCAGGGCGGTCAGATAGACCGGACGGGGAGGCCAGGCGGCGCGCGGGCCGGTCTCTCGTGCGGGCACGGACGAGCTCTTCCGTTCTTCGTGACGTCCGGATGGCGTCCGGGTGGCATCTTGGTGGCGGTGGGTGAGGCCGCAAGTATCTCAGACGCCCGGCCGGTGAGCGTCTGATCACATAGAGTTACTCCCCCTATAAAGTGTTATGCCGTGTTCGAGGATGTACTACGAGTGGCAAACCACAGGTCAAGGCCCTTGCAGTAGCCGGGAAACGTTCATCATTGGTCCTAACATCAAGGCATGACCTCAGTACTGCTCGCCGAGGACGACACGTCCATCTCTGAGCCCCTCGCTCGCGCACTGCGACGGGAGGGGTACAACGTCGAAGTCAGCCCCGATGGGCCACAGGCTCTCGAGCGGGCGCTCGGGGGCGGTGTGGACCTCATCGTTCTCGACCTCGGGCTGCCCGAGCTCGACGGGCTTGAGGTGGCACGCCGGGTCCGTTCCGAAGGGCACGGCGTTCCCATCCTCATCCTGACCGCCCGCGCCGACGAGGTCGACACAGTCGTCGGTCTCGACGCGGGCGCCGACGACTATGTGACCAAGCCCTTCCGGCTCGCCGAATTACTCGCCCGGGTGCGGGCGCTCTTGCGCAGGGGCAGCACCGAGACCCCGATCGTGCAGGGCGTCCGCATCGACGCCGAATCACGCCGCGCCTGGATGGGGGAACAGGAGCTGCAACTGACCACCAAGGAGTTCGATCTGCTGCGGGTGCTCGTCCGGGACGCCGGAAAGGTGGTCACCCGAGAACAGATCATGCGGGAGGTATGGGATACCAACTGGTGGGGATCCACAAAGACCCTTGACATGCACATATCGTGGTTGCGGCGCAAGTTGGGGGACGACGCCGGCAGCCCTCGTTACATCACCACGGTGCGGGGAGTCGGGTTCCGGTTCGAGCGCGGCGACTAGACCTCGCCGTGACCGGCTCCCAGCCCCTGCCCGAAGCCGTGTGCGCGCGGGCGTTCACTCTCCAGGGGGTGAATCGCCCGCGCGGTGACCTTACGACCGCGCCCTGGCGCGGCCTCCCCACAACGTAAGGAGCCCCCGATGAGGCGTCGGCTGCTTCTGTCGACGCTCGCCGTCGCGCTCGTCGCGATTCTGCTGCTCGGCATCCCCCTTGCCTACGCGACCAACCGGCTCATCCACGAGGAGGCCCAGCAATCGCTGGAGCGAGAGGCCTCCACGGTGCTGGCCGGCGTGCAGTTCCGGCTGGAGTCCAAGCAGCCGATCACCAAAGAGCTGATCGCACAGGAGTTCCCCGGCCGCTACATCATGGTCCGGCTGCCGGACGACACGCTGCTCATGGCGGGCGGGTCCCCGGCCAGGAACACCTCGGTCATCTCCGAGCGCCGGGCCGCGGCGGGCGTCCAGGTCGAGGTCTCCGAAGAGGCGTCGCAGGTGGAGGACGACGCGCTGCGCTCGATGCTGCTCATCGGGAGCCTGGTCCTGCTCGGCGTGGCGGTGACGGTCGGGCTGGCGATGGTGCAGGCCCGGAAGCTGACCCTGCCGCTGATCGATCTCGCCGAGACCGCCGACCGGCTGGGCACCGGCAACGCCCGTCCCCGGCGGCGTCGCTACGGCATCCCCGAGGTGGACCGGGTGGCGGAGGTGCTGGACCGCAGTGCGGTGCGGATCGCCGACCTGCTCGCGGCCAGCCGGGAGTTCGCCTCCGACGCCAGCCACCAGCTCCGTACGCCGCTCACCGCGCTGACCATGCGGCTGGACGAGATGGTGGAGGCTGCGGACTACCCCGACGTCGTCCGGGAGGAGGGCCACGCCGCGCTCGCCCAGATCGAGCGCCTGGTCGCGGTCGTGGAGCAGCTGCTGGCCCGGGCCCGGCATGACCGCACGGGCGCGGCAGTCCCGGCCCACATCGACGAGATCGTCGCTCAGCAGATCGAGGAATGGCAGCCGATCTTCGGCCGGGACGGCCGCGAGGTGCGCCTCACCGGCGAGCGCGGCCTCGTCGCGATCACCACTCCGGCTGGGTTGTCGCAGATCATCGCCACCCTGCTGGACAACTCCCTGGTGCACGGCGCCGGCACCGTCACCATGCACGTCAAGGTCACCAACGCCTCGGTGGTGATCGAGGTCGGCGACGAGGGCCCCGGCGTGCCCGCCGACATCGAGCGCCGGGTGTTCGAGCGCAGCGTCACCGGCGGCGAGGGCACCGGGCTGGGGCTCTACCTGGCCCGGTCGCTGGCGGCCGTCGACGGCGGCCGGCTCGAGCTCGTACGGGCCCGGCCGGCAAGCTTTGCCATTTTTTTGCGCAAGGCCACCGAGGTCCGGCTCGCGAACCAGCGGGTGGTCAGCGGACCCGTCTGAGGGGCCGTGGCGGGCCCGTGGCAGGGGCGGTCAGCGGGGCTGGGTGACGGGGTCCGGCCGGGTGTGCTCCGCGGTCCGGGCGCCGGCCGCGCGGGAGTACGCCTCGTGGGGGGTGGCGTGCCGGACGGACCGGAACACCCACTTCTTGTACGACCAGAACCGGAAGAGCGTGGCCACCCCGGTGCCGATGATCAAGGAGGCGTTGGACGGGATGACGCCCTCGAGGCCGAGCACGTACGTGGTGAAACCGACGAACAGCGAGGTGATCACCAGGCCGACGCCGTTGAGGAGGAAGAACAGCACGTACTCGCGGCCCACCCCGGTGCGGTCCCGGTGCCGGAACGTCCAGTGGCGGTTGGCGAAGTAGGCGAACGTGGTGGCCACCACGGTGGCGATCACGTTGGCGGAGACGGGGCCGACGCCGAGGCTGACGTGCAGGAGGTTGAAGATCCCGAAGGTGATGAGGAAGGCGATCGCACCGACGCTTCCGAACTTCGCGAGCTCACGCCGCAGATGGGCGAACCTCCGGTTGAGACCAGCGATGAAGCTCACGAAGAAAGACCTTCCCTCTGGGCGCCGACCCGGTGGACCACGGGCACTAGAGCCCCGTGGGGCCCGGCGATTTCATGTGGAACACCGGCCGTCCGCCGACGATGGCGGCGCTCACCGTGATCATTGTGGCATCGCTTGGTCAACGTGTTGCGGCCATCGCGAAATTCCAGTTCATGATCGGAACAGCGATGGCGCGAACGCGTCCCTGACACCGAGGTCATGTTCAGTTTGACGCACGAGGGCCCCGGTCCGTTCACGGCCCCCGCGAATACCCGGGCAGAGGCCCCGGGCCGGGCGCCGGGTGGACCTCCGGCCCGGCGGGAGCCCTCCCACGGGACTCCTGACGTGGGAGCACCCTGCTGCGGCTACCCTTTCGAGCGTGAGAGATCCAGGTCAGATGCCGATCGTCGGAATGGTGGGCGGGGGCCAGCTCGCCCGGATGACCCAGCAGGCGGCGATCGGGCTCGGTGTGACGCTCCGGGTGCTCAGCCAGTCCGCCGGTGACTCCGCGGCCCGGGTCTGCGCGGACGTACGGATCGGCGACCCCGACCGGCTCGATGATCTGCTGGCCTTCGCCAAGGGCTGTGATGTGGTCACCTTCGACCACGAGCAGGTGCCCGGCCGCGTCATCGAGGCGCTGGAGGCCGCCGGAGTGGTCTGCAGGCCGGGGTCGGCCGCGCTGCTGCACGCCCAGGACAAGCGGGTGATGCGCGAGCGGCTCTCCGCGCTGGGCGTGCCCTGCCCGAGATTCGCCGTGATCTCCTCGGCGGCCGACGTCATGGCCTTCGCGGAGGAGACGGGCTGGCCGGTCGTGCTCAAGGCTACCCGGGGCGGCTACGACGGCAAGGGCGTGTGGGTCTGCGGCTCGGCCGGCGAGGCCGCGGCCGTGGTGGACCGGGCGGCCACGGAGGGCGTGGGGCTGCTGGCCGAGGAGCACGTGGGGTTCCGCCGGGAGCTGGCCGCGCTGGTGGCCAGGTCCCCGCACGGCCAGGGCGCGGCGTACCCCATCGTGGAGACCGTCCAGCGGGACGGGATCTGCCACGAGGTGATCTCCCCGGCGCCCGGCCTGGACGACGAGGTCGCCGCGCAGGCTCAGCGCCTCGCGCTGGAGATCGCCGACCGGCTGGGAGTGGTGGGGCTGCTCGCCGTCGAGCTGTTCGAACGCGCCGACGGGCTCCTGGTCAACGAACTGGCGATGCGCCCGCACAACTCCGGTCACTGGACCATCGAGGGCGCCCGCACCTCCCAGTTCGAACAGCACCTGCGGGCCACGCTCGACCTGCCCCTGGGCACCCCGTCGCCCACCGCTCCGTACGCGGTGATGGCCAACGTGCTCGGCGGGACCGACCCCGACGTCTACCCTCGCTACATCCACGTCATGGCCCACGATCCAGCGATCAAGGTGCACTTCTACGGCAAGGACGTCCGGCCCGGCCGCAAGATCGGCCATGTGACCGCGCTCGGCGACGATCTCGACGAGGTTCGCGAGCGCGCCCGCCACGCCGCCGACTACCTGCGCCGGGGCCCTTCCCGTTCGTGACGGGGTGGGAGCCGGTCCTGACAGAGGGGAATGGGGCATGACGACGCCACTGGTCGGTGTGGTGATGGGGAGCGACTCGGACTGGCCGGTGATGCGGGCCGCGGCGGAGACGCTCGAGGAGTTCGACGTGCCCTTCGAGGCCGATGTCGTCTCCGCCCACCGGATGCCGCACGACATGATGGCCTACGGCTCGGAGGCGGCCGCCCGCGGGCTGCGCGTGATCATCGCGGGGGCGGGCGGTGCGGCGCACCTGCCGGGCATGCTCGCCTCGGTGACCCCGCTGCCGGTGATCGGGGTGCCGGTGCCGCTGAAGTACCTCGACGGCATGGACTCGCTGCTGTCCATCGTGCAGATGCCGGCGGGCGTCCCGGTGGCGACGGTCGCGGTGGGCGCGGCCCGCAACGCCGGCCTGCTGGCGGTACGCATCCTCGCGACCGCCGACCAGAGCCTCCAGGCGAAGATGACGGCCTTCCAGCGAGACCTCTACGACCAGGCCAAGGCCAAGGGAGCCCGGCTCCGGGACATCGTCTCTCCGGAGCAGGCCGCACCCCCCTCCCCGTGACCGGCGCCGCGGCCCGCCGGGTCAGCGGCGCAGTGTCCACTCCACGGCGGGGCAGCGGTTCATGACGACGTCCAGCCCGGCGCCGAGGGCGCGCCCGGCGGCGGCCTCGTCGATGACGTCGAGGGGCAGCCAGACGGCCCCGGCGCCCGCCGCGATGGCCTCGTCGACCACCGCGCCGGCGTGCTCGGTGCGCCGGTAGACACCGACGACGTCGACCGGGACCGGCACCTCCGCCAGTGAGGTGTAGCCCTGCTCGCCCAGCACGGTCGCCGCGGCCGGATGGACCGGCACGATCCGCTTCCCGCGCGACTGCAGCAACCGGGCCTGGTCGTACACCGTCCGGTGCGGATTGTCGCTGAGGCCGACGAAGGCCCAGGTCTTCGACTCCCGTAGCAGCCGCCTGATCACGCTCTGGTCCGCGAACCTGACATCCATGTCCCCTACAACGCGGTCACCGGCCCAGGATTCCCGTTCAGGGGCGGCCGAGGGCGCGGTAGTTCCAGCCGGCGCTGCGCCACACCTCGGGATCGAGGGCGTTGCGGCCGTCCACGATGTTCTTCTCGGCGACCACGGCCCCGAGCGTGTCGGGGTCCATGTCGCGGAACTCGGCCCACTCGGTCAGCAGCAACATGACGTGCGCGCCGCGTGCCGCGTCGAGGGTGGAGGCACCGTAGTTGAGATCGGGCTGCGCCCGGCGGGCGTTGTTCAGCGCCTGCGGGTCGTACACGGTGACGTGCCCGCCCTGGGCACGGATGGAGGCGGCGACGTCGAGTGCCGGCGAGTCGCGTACGTCGTCGGAGTTGGGCTTGAACGCCGCACCGAGGACCCCGACCGTACGGCCGATGAAGGAACCGCCCATGAGCTCGCGGGCGAGGTCCACCATCCGCAGCCGGCGGCGGATGTTGATCGCGTCGACCTCGCGGAGGAACGACAGCGCCTGGTCCACCCCGAGCTCACCGGCCCGGGCCATGAAGGCGCGGATGTCCTTGGGCAGGCAGCCGCCGCCGAAGCCCAGCCCCGGCCCGAGGAACTTGCCGCCGATCCGGTCGTCGTGCGAAAGCGCCTCGGAGAGCTTGGTCACGTCGGCGTGCGCGGCCTCGCACACCTCGGCCATCGCGTTGATGAAAGAGATCTTGGTGGCCAGGAAGGCGTTGGCGGCGACCTTGACCAGCTCGGAGGTGGGGTAGTCGGCGACGATGAACGGCGTGCCATCGGCGATCATCGGCGCGTACACCTCGCGAAGGGTCTTCTCCGCCCGCTCGGACAGCACCCCGGCGACGATCCGGTCGGGATGCAGCGTGTCCTGGACCGCGAAGCCCTCGCGCAGGAACTCCGGGTTCCAGGCCAGCTCGGCGTCCGCGCCGACGGGGGCCAGCCTGGCCAGCCGCTCGGCCAGCCGCTCGGCGGTGCCCACCGGCACCGTGGACTTGCCGACCACCAGGCACGGGCGCTCCAGCCGGTGGGCCAGCGCGGTCAGCGACTCGTCGACATAGGTGAGATCCGCGGCGTACTCGGCGGCCTTCTGCGGAGTGCCGACGCAGATGAAGTGCACGTCCCCGAACTCGGCGACCTCGTCGTAGGAGGTGGTGAAGCGCAGCCGCCCGTTCTCCAGGTTGCGCCGCAGCACCGTCTCCAGACCCGGCTCGAAGACCGGGAGATCCCCTGCGGACAGGCGATCGATCTTGTCCTTGTCGACGTCGAGACCGAGTACCTCGAAGCCCAGATCCGCCATGCACGCCGCATGGGTGGCACCGAGATATCCGGTGCCGATAACCGTCAATCGCAGGGTCATGGCCGCTCCTTCCGGGGTGGTGCCCCCTTGCACCGGTGGCGCATTTTACTCATGGGTAGCATCTGGGACATGAACGCAGACTTTCCCGCATATGCACCCTCGGAGGAGCATGAGCTTCTCCGGCGAGTCGTCCGTGACCTGGCCGACGCCACCATCGCGCCTCGTGCCGCCGAGGTCGACGAGTCGGCCGAGTTCCCCCAGCACTCCCTCGACGCGCTGGTGGGCGCTGATCTGCATGCGGTCCACATTCCGGAAGCTTATGGGGGCGCGGGAGCGGATGCGCTGGCGACGGTGGTGGTGATCGAGGAGGTGGCGCGGGCGTGCGCGTCGTCGTCGTTGATTCCGGCGGTGAACAAGCTGGGAACGGTGCCGATCTTGCTGTCGGGGTCGGAGGAGCTGAAGAAGCGGTTTTTGGGGCCGGTGGCGCGGGGTGAGGCGATGTTCTCCTATGCGCTGTCGGAGGCGGAGGCCGGCAGTGACGCGGCGTCGATGAAGACCCGGGCGGTGCGGGACGGGGACGGCTGGGTGCTCAACGGCACCAAGATGTGGATCACCAACGCGGGGGTGTCGCGGTTCTACACGGTGATGGCGGTGACCGATCCGTCGGCGGGGGCGCGGGGGATCTCGGCGTTCGTGGTGGACGCCGAGGACGAAGGGGTCTCGTTCGGGCCGAAGGAGCGCAAGCTGGGCATCAAGGGGTCCCCGACCCGCCAGGTGGTCCTGGAGAACGTGCGGATCCCGGGGGACCGGCTGATCGGGGCGGAGGGCACGGGTTTCAAGACCGCGCTGGCGACCTTGGACCACACGCGGATCACGATCGCGGCGCAGGCGCTGGGCATCGCGCAGGGCGCCTTGGACTATGCCATCGGGTACGTCAGGGAGCGCCGTCAGTTCGGCCGGCCGGTGTCGGATTTTCAGGGCGTGCAGTTCATGGTCGCCGACATGGCGATGCGGCTGGAGGCGGCTCGCCAGCTCACCTACCACGCCGCGGTGAAGTCGGAGCGGGCGATGCTGGGGGAGAAGGTTCCCGACCTGACGTTCGTGTCGTCGGCGTGCAAGTGCCTGGCCTCGGATGTGGCGATGGACGTCACCACGGACGCGGTGCAGTTGCTGGGCGGTTACGGCTACACCCGTGACTTCCCGGTGGAGCGGATGATGCGGGACGCCAAGATCACCCAGATCTACGAGGGCACCAACCAGATCCAGCGCGTCGTCATGGCACGCCAGCTCCTCAAGTAGCACCGCACACCTCGGATGCCGGGTGACGCCGGCCGGTGACCTCGGTCAGTGGTGGAAGCCGGTGCCGTCTTCCGGACCGGACAGCGGCCCGGGCTGCCGGCGCAGCCCGGGCAGCAGGCTGCGCAGGTCCTCGATCAGGTCGTCGGCCAGATCGAGGGACAGACCGTTGCGGCACACCACCCGCAGGACCGCGAGATCCTGGCGGTCCGGCGGGAAGGTGTAGGCGGGCACGAGCCAGCCGAATTCGCGCAGCCGCCGCGACACGTCGAAGACGTCGAACTCCCTGACGTCGTCGGTGGTGGTGAACGCGAAGACGGGAAGCTGGTCGCCGCGGGTGAGCAACCGGAAGCAGCCCAGCTCCTCGATCTTTCCGGCCAGGTGCGCGGCGACGTCGCGGGCGGCCTGCTGAACGGCGCGGTAGCCGTCGAAGCCGAGCCGCAGGAAGTTGTAGTACTGCGCGACGACCTGGGAGCCGGGCCGGGAGAAGTTCAGCGCGAAGGTCGGCATGTTGCCGCCGAGGTAGTTGACGCGCTCGACCAGTTCCTCCGGCAGCGCCTCCCTGTCGCGCCACAGCGCCCACCCGACCCCCGGGTAGACCAGCCCGTACTTGTGGCCGGAGGTGTTGATGGACTGCACCCGGGGCAGCCGGAAGTCCCACCGCAGATCCGGGTCGAGGAACGGCGCGATCATCGCGCCGGAGGCGCCGTCGACATGGACGGGCACGTCGATCCCGGTGCGTCGCTCCAGGTCGTCCAGGGCGGCGCAGATCTCCTCGATGGGTTCGTAGCTGCCGTCCATCGTGGAGCCGAGCACGCCGACGACACCGATGGTGTTCTCGTCGCACAGCTCCACGGCCCGCTCGGCGGTCAGGTGGAAGGTGTCCCCGCGCATCGGTGCCAGCCGCGCCTCGACCTCCCAGAAGTTGCAGAACTTCTCCCAGCACACCTGCACGTTGGTGCCCATCACGAGGTTCGGCCGGGCCGTCGCGGGGTACCGGCCGGCGTTGCGGCGCATCCACCGCCGCTTCAGCGCCATCCCGGCCAGCATGCACGCCTCGCTGGAACCGGTGGTGGAACAGCCGATCGCCTCGTCCTGGACCGGGGCGTTCCACAGGTCGGCCAGGATGCAGACGCAGCGCCGCTCCAGTTCGGCGGTGTGCGGGTACTCGTCCTTGTCGATGATGTTCTTGTCGACGGTCTCGGCCATCAGCCGGTCGGCCTGCGGCTCCATCCAGGTGGTGACGAACGTGGCCAGGTTGAGGCGCGCGTTGCCGTCGAGCATCATCTCGTCGTGGACCAGCCGGTAGGCGACGGTCGGCGCCATCGGGCCGTCCGGCAGCCGGTGCCGGGGCAGCGGCGTCTGCACTCCCGCGGCCGGATCGGCCTCTCCCACCAGCGGGTTCACCGACAACGGCCGCGCGTCCCGACGACCCTTGTGCAGCGTCATCGCCGTGCTCCCGAGCCCGGCCGGCCCCGCGATCCCCTGGCTGCCATCACGCCCCCGTCCGGTAGAAACCGTGACGTGTCCAGGTTAGACCTTGGGCTGGCCGAGCCTGGGAGGGCTGGTGAGGAAACCGAGTCCCCAGGAGATGTGCATGGTCGCGTACACCAGCGGAAGCCGTACCCAGGCGGCCGGCGGCAGCCCCCGGCCGGTCGGCACCGAACCGATGATCACCGCGGCGGCGTAACCGCCCGGGATGATCCAGCCGGGCCAGAACCCGAAGGCCCCCGCCACCGAACCGCACACCATGGCGACCACCGCGATCGGCGGGGCGAGGTAGCGCAGGTTGAGGGTGCCCTGGTGCTCGCGGCCGACGACCCGCCGCCAGCGGCCGGTGTGGAAGTACTGCCTGGCCAGCGAGCGCAGGTCGGGCCGGGGCCGGTAGGTGACCTTCATCCGGGGCGTGAACCAGACGCGGCCGCCGCTCTGCCGGATGCGGTGGTTCATCTCCCAGTCCTGGGCCCGGACGAACGTCTCGTCGTAACCACCGACCCGCTCGAGCGCGGTACGCCGGAAGGTGCCGAGGTAGACGGTCTCGACCTCGCCCGCCTCGCCACCGGTGTGGAACCGTGCGTTCCCCACACCGATCTTCGAGGTCATCGCGCGGGCCACGGCCTTCTCGAACGGGGTGACGCCCTCGGCGGCCATGATGCCGCCGACGTTGTCGGCCCCGGTCTCCTCCATGGTCTCGACCGCGGCGCGTACGTAGTCGGACGGCAGCAGTGAATGCCCGTCCACCCGCACCAGGATCGAGTACTGCGAGGCCTTGATGGCGATGTTCAGTCCCTGCGGCGTACGGCCGGTGGGGTTGGACACCACGATGACCCGCGGGTTCTCGGCGGCGAGCCGTTGGGCGATCTGCTGCGTGCGGTCCCTGGACGGGCCCACGGCGAGAACGAGCTCCAGCTCGCCGGGGTAGTTCTGCTGCATGATGTGCCCGACCGCGTCGGCCAGATGCCGTTCCTCGTTGAGGACCGGCATGATCACCGATACGGCCGGCCAGGTGCGCTGGTCGACACTCACTTCGCTGCTGCTCTGCGCGTTGGGAGAGGGTTTCATGACGCCGCCACGCTACTGTACGAATCCCGGGTTGCAGGCAACGAACGTACGGTTTCCGGTGTCCATTATCTGTCGATTGTCAGAGGACGCGCGAGAAACCGGACCAGGGGGCGCCTGACCAGGCGCCGGGAGGCGGTGTCGAGCATGGCGGACGAGAACGACGGAGAACCGTTCGAGCGTTACTTCCGGCCGCGACCGGGCGGGGACGCTCCCGGCGACCCCGGTGGTTCCGGCTCGCCCGACGACGGGCCGCCCGCGGGCGTGGCCATCGACGACACCCGGGCGCCCCGGGTGAACGTCTCGGTCCCCGCGCCGCGCGGTCACCGCAAGCCCGACGGCCCGGGAGCCGAGCGCAGGTCGCCGCGCCGCGGTGTGGTCAGCGCCCGGCGGCAGCGCAGGTTCCTCATGGTGGCCTCGGTGATATCCGGCTTCGTGCTGCTGTCCTCCGGCGGCGCCTGGGCGTTCCAGAGCTACATCACCGGCAGCATCGACGGCGTCGACGTCGGCGGGCTCCGGAAGGGCAAGAACGACGGGCCCAAGGGAGCGATGAACATCCTGATCGCCGGGGTCGACCGGCGCGAGGGGCTGACCAGGGCCCAGCAGCAGCAACTGCATCTCGGCCACGAGCCCGGTGAGCGCTCCGACACGATGATGCTGGTGCACGTGTCCGCCGACCACGACAAGATCTCCGTCGTCAGCCTGCCCCGCGACTCGTACGTCATGATCCCGGCGCACCGGTCCAACGGCTCCGAAGGCGCCAAGAACAGCCCGGTGCCGGCCCGCTACGGGAAGCTCACCTGGGCCTACCAGTTCGGCGGGCGCGACCTCGCCGTCGAGACGATCTCCCGCGCCACCGGAGTGGCCATCGACCACTACATCGAGGTCAACTTCTTCGGCTTCGTGAAGATGGTCGACGCGCTCGGCGGGGTGGACATCTGCGCCGAAGAGCCGATCAACGATCCCAAGAGCGGCCTGCAACTGTCGGCGGGCAAGCATCCCAACGTGGGCGGCGTGCAGGCGCTCGGCTTCGCGCGGGCCCGCTACACCCTCGGCGACGGCACCGACCTGGGCCGGATCGACCGCCAGCAGCAGTTCATGTCGACGATGATGAAGAAGGCGCTCAGCTCCAACACGCTCAGCGACCCCATCAAGTCCGCGAAGTTCCTCAGTGCCGCGCTCAAGGCCGTACGCGTCGACAACGACCTCAAGAAGAACCTCCCCGCGCTGGCCGGCCAGATGAAGAGCCTGTCCACCGACAGCGTCGCGTTCGCCAAGGTGCCGCTGTCCAACCCCGGCTACAACGTGGTGATGTGGAACGCCCGGCTGCCGCAGTCGACGGTGCTGTGGGACGGCCCGGCGGCGGCCGACCTCTTCGCCCACTTCCGCAAGGACCAGCCGCTCATCAAGCCCACACCGACGGCGGCCCCCGGCCAGGGGCCGTCGCAGGCCAAGCCCAAGGACCAGCTGACCGTGCCGCCCGCCCAGATCACCGTCCGGGTGCTCAACGGCGTCGGCACCCGGGGGATCGCGCGCGACTCGGCGGCCGACCTGAGAAAGGCCGGCTTCGTGCCCGTGGTGGTCTCCGGCACGGCCAAGACGATCGGCATGAAGACCACGCTGATCCAGTACGGCCCGGGGCGCGAGGACTCCGCCAAGACCCTCGCGGCGGCGATCCCGGGAGCCAGGCTCAAGAAGGTGCCCGCGCTCGGCAACACCGTGCAGGTGCTCGTCGGGCGTAACTGGGCCGGAGTGAAGAAGGTCAAGGTGACCCCGGCCGGTGGCGGCGGGCAGCAGCCCACGGCGCGGACCGCCACCCAGAACGTCCTGTGCAAGTAGCCTGACCTGCGGACAGCCTCAAACCCCCGCATTGCGGGCTACGCTGCTGCGTGACCGGCGCGCGGCGCGCCAAGTCGGGCCCTGTTGCGGGCCGAGGAGGTAGCGATGCCCAACGGCCTACGGCACGTACTCGGCCTGATCGCGGGTCTGGTGCTGGCCCCGGCGGTCGCGGTGGGGCTGTTCTACGGCACCGAGCGGATGGTTCGGGCCTTCCAGGTCTACTTCTTCCACAGCGGCGCGCAGTGGGTGCCCCTCGCGGTCCTGACCGCCGTCGGCGTGACCCTGGGAGTGCTGGCCGGCTCGCGGATCTCGCCGCTCGCCTCGCTCGTCCCCGGCCTGCTCTTCGCCGCCGTCGGCGGGCTCTGGGCGCTCACCCCCACGTGGATGGCGCGGCACACCGCGCGCGAGCTCCCCGACAGCCTCGACCGCGGTTACCAGGTCGTCGGCCCGTACGGAGTGATGCTGGTCCTCGGGCTGCTGCTGCTCGTCGCCTCGCTGCCGCCGTCCCGATGGCGGGCACGCGAGCCGCGGCACGCGGCCCGGCACACCGACGAGTACGGGACCGCGGGGCAGCGGCCCGACCGGGCGGGGCAGCCGGACGTGTTCCGCCCGCCGGGCCTGCAGAGCCCGCAGGACGCACGGCCGCTCTCCTACCGTGGCCAGGGCTCCGCGGGCCCCGTGCCCGGGCGCCCGGGACCCGCCCCCGGATATCGGTCCCGCGAGGACCAGGACCCCCCGGACTGGGCCTCGCCGCCCCCCGGCCCGCCCCCCTTCCGGCCCTAGCCGCCCAGAGACCGGCCAGGCCGGTCAGAGGCCGGTCAGAGGCCGGTCAGAGGGCTGCCACGGTGCCGGGCACGTCGTCGACGACCAACGCGTCGACCCCGGCTCGCGCGTAGGCGGGCGCGTCCTCCGGTTTCGGGCACCACGCCAGGACCTCCAGCCCCGCCCGGTGCGCGACCTCGACCGAGTGCTCCACCGGCCGATACCGCCGGGGCCGCGCGGTCGTGCCCGGGTCCGTCCCGCCGGTTCCCGCCCCGGCCTCGGTGAACCGGAACGAGCCGGTGTGCAGGCCCACCGCCTGCAGGCCGAGCCCGGCCGCGGCGGCCATGCCGTGCCACATCGGGAAGCCCAGCCAGGTGAGCAGCCCGAGCGGCACTCCCGGCAGGTGCTCCTTCAGATGCAGCAGGACCGCCGGGTCGAACGAGGTCACCAGCAACTCCCGGCGCCGGGCCTCGGCCGCCAGCACCGGCAGCAGCAACTGCCCGGTGCGGCGGGCCGGTGCGTCCACGGCGTCCTCGAGGATGGTCTTGACGTCCACGTCCACGGCCACCGAGGTCGGCAGCGCCTCGAAGAGGTCCCGCAGCCGGGGCAGCCCGCACGCGTCGGCGGTCAGCTCGACCACGAAGTCGCCGCCGGCCGTGACCGGGTCGTGCCGCAGCACGAGTTCGTCGTCCGCGGTGCGCTGCACGTCGATCTCCACCCAGGAGATTCCGGCGCGGACCGCGGCGAGCATCGAGTCGACGGTGTTCTCCACCACCAGGCCGCCGTCCGGACTCGCGTCGACCGGGTCCAGCACGCCCTCGAGCAGCCTGCCGCCGGTGTGCGGCGCGCCGGCGGCCCGGCCGGCCGCGTTGACACCGCGCACGGGCACCGAGCCGGAGCCGGAGCCACGGTGCCCGATGATGGCCGGCCTGGAAGTGAAGATCACGAGGTTCTCCCGTCAGCGTCAGAGACATGGGGGCGGCGGGTCCGCCTGGTCACAGCGGCGGGTGCCCGGCCAGGTGCTCGGCGATGGCCACGTCCATCGGATGCGTGACCTTGAGGTTGCGTTCGCTGCCCTCCACGACCGGGATGGGCACGTCGGGCAGGTAGCGGTGCACGATGCCGCAGTCGTCGGTCGCGGAGCCGAGGGGGCCCGCGTGGGCGGCGAGCGCGAGCTCGTACGCCTTGCGGATGGTGCCGAGCCGGAAGCCCTGCGGGGTCTGGAACCGGCGCAGCCCGGAGCGGGCCGGCATCGCGCTCACCAGCTCGCCGGACACCTCGACGATCGTGTCGGCGACGGGCATCCCGACGGCCACCGCCTCGTACGAGCAGAGCGCCGTCAGGCACCGGCCGATCACGTCGTGGCCGACGAAGGGCCGGGCCGCGTCGTGGAACAGCACCCGGGCGTCGTCGGGCTCCGCGGCCAGCGCCGTCAGCGCCCGTACGGTCGACTCGGTACGGCTCGCACCGCCCTCGATCACCGCGGAGACCCGGCCGTACGGCGCCGCGATGGTCCGGGCCTCGTCGGCCCACCCCGGCGCCATCACCACGATGATCTCGTCGATGCCCCCGGTGTGGTCATCGCTCCGGGGGAAAGTGTCGAACGCTTCGATGGCGTAGGACAGGATCGACCGCCCGCCCACCTCGATCAACTGCTTGGGGATCGCCGACCCGACGCGCTGGCCGGTGCCCCCGGCCAGAATCACGGCGAGCGTTCTCATGGGAGCCGCTACGCTGTGGGGGCGCCCGCTTCCATGATCCCGATCTTTGCGGTGCATAACCTGTCCTGCCGTGGAGGGCGTCGATGACGTTGGCCGTAGTGGTCGCCACCGAACCGATCGACCTGGGGGCCGCCGCCGGGCTCGCGTACGACGCGGACAGGTCGCTCCTGGGGCGTCTGCTCGACCAGCTGGCCTCGCTCAACGTACCGGAGATCCACGTCATCGCCAGGCGGGACATGGTCCCGGTGCTCCGCACGCTCAGCCCCGGGCCGGGTACCGGCAACGACGCGCAGGAGCCCTGCCTGAAGGTCATCGAGTCCGATGACCTGGCGCAGGACCTGCGGGAGATCTCACGGCTGGCCCGCGCCGCGACGGAGCCGATGCTCGTCCTGCACGGCGACGTCGTCGCCAGTGACGAGCTGCTGAGCCGGTTGGAGCGCGGGGCCAAGGGCCCCGCCGCCGCGGTGACCGGTCCGTTCACCGACACCCGCCCGCCCATCCGGGTGAGCCGGCATCTCATCGACTCGGCCGGCTCCCGCCATCACCAGGTCACCAACCCCGACGGCGTCTTCCGGGGCGTGCTGCGGATCGCGCCGCCCGCCACCGGGGTGCTCGCGGACGCCGCCGAGGAGCTCGCCACACTGGTGGAGACCCCGGGCGCCCTCGGCCGCCCCGACCCGGTGCACCGGACCAGCGGCGAGATCGCCGAGCACCTCGAGGTCTTCGTCGACAACGACGTGGACGGCGACCTGGCCGCGGGGAAGGGCGGGGTGTCCGGGCCGCCGGCCACGACCGCTCCCACGGGCGACGACGTACCCGCGCTGCTGCTGGTCGGCCTGGTCCGGTCCGGGGTCCGGGTGACCGCGCGCGGCGCCGGCGGGCTGGTCTGCGACCGGGTGCTGACCGCCGAGGAGGCCGCCGCGGCCCGTACCGCCGTGGAGGCGGTCGACGAGGAGAAGCTCCGCCTCGACGCCGCGGTGAAGAGCAACGACGGGTTCTTCACCACCTACGCCGTCAGCTCGTACTCGCGGTACATCGCGCGCTGGGCCGCCAAGCGCCGGCTCACCCCCAACATGGTGACGTCCTTCTCCATGTGGATCGCCGTGGTCGCCGCGGTCTGGTTCGCGGCGGGCACCCGGCTCGGCATGGTCGTCGGCGCGGTGCTGTTCTACTTCTCGTTCGTCTTCGACTGCGTGGACGGGCAGCTCGCCCGCTACACCCGGCAGTACAGCACCCTCGGGGCGTGGCTGGACGCCACCTTCGACCGGGCCAAGGAGTACGTCGTCTACGCGGGCCTCGCGGTCGGCTCCACCGTCGCGGCGGCCGGCAGCGGGGTGTCCGGCGGAGACGTCTGGGGCCTGGCCGTCGCCACGCTCATCCTGCAGACTCTCCGGCACATGGTGGACTTCTCCTTCGCCGCTGGCCGCACCCGGGCCACCCCGGAGCCGCGCCCGACCCGCGCCCTGGCGGAGCCGGGAGACGGCGCGCAGCCGGTGAGCGAACCGGCCGCCGCCCCGGTGGCGCGGCCGGCCGGGCGGGGTGCCGGTGCCGGCCGGCTGGTGGTCCGGCTGTCCCACCGGACGGAGAAGATCCCGGGTCTGCGGTGGGCGAAGAAGATAGTCGTGCTGCCCATCGGCGAGCGCTTCGCGCTCATCTCGATCACCGCCGCGCTGTTCAACGCGCAGGTGACATTCATCGCGCTGCTGGTATGGGGTTCCCTTGCCGCGGCGTACACCCTGACCGGACGAGTTCTGAGGTCTCTCGCCAAATGAGCGTGCTCTCCCGCCCCGCGGTCGCCGGCCGGACCGACCAGCTCGTGGTCTACCGGGACGACGGCCCGATCTGTGGCGTGCTGGGACGGCTGGCGCAGGGCAACCTGCCGCCGCTGCTGCCCGCGCTGGTCGCGGCGGTCGTCACCCTGGTGCTGCTGCTCGCCGGAGTCGGCGGCGAGGGCGGCCTCGCGCTGTTCGCCCCGGTCGTGGCGCTGCTGCTCACCGGTCCGGCGTCCACGCACCCGCACGACGGCCGCCTCGACTGGCTCGTACCCCCCCTGATACGGGCGATCGAGTATGGTTACCTCGCCGTCCTGGGATTCGCACACGGTGTGTCGGAACCACTGATCTATGTGCTGATCGCGGTGCTGGCTTACCACCATTACGACACCGTGTACCGCACCCGGCAGAAGCTCTGGCCCCAGGAATGGGTGTTCCGGGCCGGCCTCGGCTGGGAGGGGCGCATGCTCGTCGTGGCGGCCGCCGGTTTCGCCGGTGTCCTGCCGTTCGCGTATGCGGCACTCGCCGCCTACCTTGGCGTGTTGTTCGTTGTCGAGAGCGTCCTCACCTGGACGCGGACCGATCGCGGCAGTGGCGTGATGGTCAATCTCGAAGAGGAGGAGGAAGCCCAATGATCGGCATGGTGCTCGCAGCGGGGGCCGGACGCAGGTTGCGCCCGTACACCGACACGCTGCCCAAGGCGCTGGTCCCCGTGGCTTCAGACGCCGACGGTGAGACCACGATTCTCGACATCGCGCTGAGCAACCTGGCCGAGGTCGGGCTGACCGACGTCGTCATCGTCGTCGGCTACTGCGCGAACGCCGTCGAGGAGCGGCAGGCCGAGCTCGAGGCGAAGTACGGCGTCACCATCACCCTTGTCCACAACGACAAGGCCGAGGAGTGGAACAACGCCTACTCCATGTGGCTGGCCAGGGAGTATTTCGCCAAGGGCGTCCTCATGGTCAACGGGGACACGGTGCATCCGGTGAGCATCGAGAAGACTCTATTGGCCCAGCGGGGACCGGACATCCTCCTGGCAGTGGACGATGTGAAAACACTGGCCGACGAGGAGATGAAGACGACCCTCGACGCCGCCGGCAACCTGCTGCGCATCACCAAGCTGATGGACCCCGCGCAGGCGTACGGCGAGTACATCGGGGCGACGCTGATCGAGCCCGCCGCCGCGCAGGCCCTCGCGGACGCGCTGGAGGCCACCTGGAAGCGCGACCCGGACCTCTACTACGAGGACGGCTACCAGGAGCTGGTGAACCGGGGCGGGACGATCGCGGTCGCCCCGATCGGCGCGGTCGACTGGGTCGAGGTCGACAACCACGACGACCTGGCCAAGGCCCGCGTCATTGCCAAGGGGTACCGCGCAGGAGTCCGCTGATGCCGCTGCTGACCAGGATGCTCAACGCCCCGCTGTCGATCGACGTACGACGCGGGGCGATCCAGGACCTGGGCAAGCTGCTCGCCGACCGGCGCATCGCCACCGAGGGGCGGGTCGCGGTCGCCGTCGGACCCGGCCAGGGTGACGCCATCGCCGCGGACATCGCCCCCACCCTGGGCTCCGCCGAGGTCTTCAAGGTCGACGGCGGCACCGTGGACGAGGCGGTCGCGCTGTCGTCGAAGCTGCGCGGCGGGTCGTACGAGGCGCTGGTCGGCATCGGCGGCGGCAAGACGATCGACGTGGCGAAGTACGCCGCGACACTGGCCGGCATCCCCATGGTCTCGGTGGCGACCAACCTCTCGCACGACGGCATCTGCTCGCCGGTGGCGTCGCTGGAGCACGACAAGGGCAAGGGCTCGTTCGGCGTCGCACTGCCGATCGCGATGGTCGTCGACCTGGACTACGTCCGGGCGGCACCCGAGCGGCTGGTGCGCTCCGGCGTCGGGGACGTGATCAGCAACCTGTCCGCGGTGGCGGACTGGGAACTGTCGCACAGCGAGCAGGGCGACCCGATCGACCGGCTGGCGCTCACCCTGTCGCGCACCGCGGCCGAGGCGCTCATCTACCAGCCGAGGTCGATCGAGTCCGACGAGTTCCTGACCGTGCTGGCCGAGGGGCTGGTGCTGTCGGGAATGTCGATGTCGTGCGCCGGATCGTCCCGGCCGTCCAGCGGCGGGGACCACGAGATCCTGCACGCCGTCGACGCGCTCTACCCCGGCACCGCCAACCACGGCGAGCTGGCGGGCATCGGCGCGCTGTTCTGCTTCTTCCTGCGTCAGCGGCATCTCGGCGAGGACCCCGAGCGGGCCCGCGTTGTCGCCGAGTGCCTGGCCCGGCACAAGCTCCCGCTGGTGCCCTCCCATATCGGCCTCACCGAGGAACAGTTCGCCCGGGCCGTGCTGCACGCCCCGGAGACACGTCCCGGCCGGTACACCATCCTCGAGCACTTGGGCCTCGACGAGAGCGCGGCCCTGAAGGCGGTAGGAGACTATGTCGACGCCTACGGACGCTGACTCGGCCGGCGGGCCGGAGACCTCCGACTCCGGCCCCGCCGAGCAGGCGCGCCCCTCCCGGCGGTCCGCGTCGGTCGCCGATGTCCGGGCCGGCGGCCAGCCTCCCGGGCTGAAGCAACGGCGCAACGAGGAGCACTGGGCCGGCCGCCTCTACATGCGTTCGCTGTCGCCCTACTTCACGTGGGTGTTCCTGCGCGTCGGCTTCTCGCCCAACCAGCTCACCTATCTGATGATCGCGTGCGGCATCGGAGCGGGCGTCGTCGCCGGTCTGTGGTCGGGCCTGGCCGGCGCCATCGTGACGGCCGTGCTGGTGCAGCTGTACCTGCTGCTGGACTGCTCGGACGGGGAGGCCGCCAGGTTCACCGGCCAGACCTCGGTGGCGGGCGTGTACCTGGACCGGCTCGGCCACTACTTCTCCGAGGTGTCGCTGCTCATCGGGCTCGGTTTCCGTGCCCAGGGCGCCCTCACCAACGGCGGCTGGGTGGAGCTGGGCCTGATCGGTGCCCTCGGTGCCGCGCTCATCAAGGCGGAGACCGACAACGTGGTGGTGGCGCGGGCCAAGTCCGGGCTGCCGGCCGAGCCGGCGTCCGGTGACCGGGCGGCCCGGCCCCGGTCGACCGGGCTGGCGCTGGCCCGCCAGGCGGCCGCCGCGCTGCGGTTCCACCGCATCATCGGCGCGGTCGAGCTGTCGCTGCTGATCCTCGTCGCCGGAGTCATCGACATGCTCGCCGGAGGGCTGACCGCCACCCGGGTGCTCGCGGTCGCGGTCGCGCTCGTGGCCGGCGTGCAGACGGTGCTGCACTTCGTCAGCATCGTCGCCTCGCGGAGGCTCAAGTGACGCTCCGGTGTAAACACCTGGGAGATCACATCCCGGTGGCCGGGCTCTTGCACGAAGGTGTCATCGAGATGACAGACTTCTGCAAGATCACGGTTGAGAGGGTGGTGGGTCGGTGAAGGTCTCGGTGGTCGTACTGACCATGGGCAACCGGCCGATGGAGCTGGAGCGGTCGGTGGCCTCCGCGCTGGCCCAGGAGAACGTCGAGGTCGAAGTGGTCCTGGTCGGCAACGGCGCGGACCCGCTGCCCGTCGGCCTGCCCGACTCCTCGCCGCTCGCGGACAAGCGCGTACGGCTCGTGCAGCTGCCCGCGAACGTCGGCATCCCCGCCGGGCGCAACCGGGGAGTGGAGGCCTCCAGCGGCGAGCTCGTGCTGTTCCTGGACGACGACGGGTGGTACCGCTCGACCCGGCTCGGCGCCTATCTCCGGGACCGGTTCGAGGCTGATCCCTCGCTGGGGATCATCTCCTTCCGGGTACGCGACCCCGAGGGCGGCGCGGGGGAGCGGCGGCACGTACCCCGGCTGCGCGCCGGTGACCCGGAGCGCTCCTCGGAGGTGACGACCTTCCTGGGCGGCGCCTGCGCCATGCGGCGAGCGGCCTTCGACGCCGCGGGCGGGCTGCCGGAGCGCTTCTTCTACGCGCACGAGGAGACCGACCTGGCCTGGCAGGCCCTCAACGCGGGTTACCGGATCGAGTACGACGCCTCCGCCGTGATGTACCACCCGGCGGTGCTGCCGACCCGGCACGAGATGTTCTACCGCTACAACGCCCGCAACCGGGTCTGGCTGGCCAAGCGCAATCTGCCCTGGGCGCTGGCCTTTACCTATGTCGGGGTCTGGCTGACGCTGACCGTGCTGCGGGAACGCAAGCCCTCCGCGCTGCGGCCGTGGCTCAGGGGCTTCGCCGAGGGCTGGCGCAACCCCGCCGGACGGCGCCGCCCCATCCGGTGGCGTACGGCCTGGCGGATGACCCGGATCGGCCGGCCGCCGATCATCTGAGACCGAGCCCTCGTGATCAGGGAGCGCCTCCCGGCGCGTGCCGTCACGGGCCTCGGTCTCCTGGAACCTCTTGGTCGCCGCGAGCACTGGGCAGACTGAAGAATGTAGTGACGCACGGGCCTCGCGCTCGTGTTCCGAAGATCACGCAAGGGATTGATCATGGTAGAGGCTTCCCCGAAGGTCGTTGTCGTCGTACCCACGTACAACGAGCGGGAGAACCTGCCCATTCTCGTCGGCCTGCTCGCGGACCTGAAAATACCGAACCTGCACGTGCTCGTGGTGGACGACGACTCGCCCGACGGCACGGGCGAGGTCGCCGACAAGCTCGCGGCCGAGTCGCCGGGCGTCATCGGAGTGCTGCACCGTGCCGAGAAGGACGGGCTGGGGCGGGCCTACATCGCCGGGATGTCCCGGGCGCTCGCCGAGGACGCCGACGTGGTGATCCAGATGGACGCCGACCTGTCCCATCCGACCTCGGTGATCCCGGTCATGCTGGAGACCCTGTCGTCGACGGACGCCGCCGTGGTGCTCGGGTCCCGCTATGTGGCGGGCGGCTCGACCGCCGCGGAGTGGTCGTGGCATCGCCGGCTCCTGTCGGCGTGGGCGAACTTCTATGTCAACGCGGTCCTGCGGCTGCACGTGAAGGACGCCACCGCCGGGTTCAAGGCATGGCGCGCCGGCACCCTCCGCGCCATCGACCTGCCCTCCATCCACAGCAACGGGTACTCCTTCCAGGTTGAGATGAACCACCGCACCGTCCAGCGCGGGCTCGAGATCCTCGAGGTGCCGATCAGGTTCGAGGAACGGGCCAAGGGGGCGTCGAAGATGAGCCTGGGCACCCAGATCGAGTCCGCGCTCACCCCGTGGAGGCTGCGGTTCGGCCGCAGGCACAGGTGACTTGAGGCCGGATGCCGTGGGCGACGTGCGCCGCGCGGGCGTCGTGGCATATCGGGTTCGCGGCGCGGCATGTCGGGTGGCGGCTATCCGCGGTCCGAACTCGGCTCGGCAGTGCCGTCCGAGGTCGTTTCGGCTTTCGTGTAGAGGATTTCGCGGGCTTGTTCGGCGGCGCGGGTGAATCTCTCGGCGACGAAGTCGAGGTAACGGGCGATGTTCTCGAGGCGGACGGCGGCCGGGGTGCCGTGGCCGAGGACGCCGGCGCCCTGCCGGGCGACCTCGACGAGCTGGACGAGGGACCGGGCGCTGGCGATCGTCGACTGGTGCCAGAGGTCGTTGTCGACGACGTAGCGTTCGCGGCGGCGTTCGTCGCGTTCCCGGCGGACGAGGTCCTGGCTCTCCAGGAACGCGATCGCCTTGGAGATGGACGCCGGGCTGACCTGGAGCCGCTGGGCGAGTTCTGAGGCGGTGAGGCTGCCGGAGTCGGTGGTGTAGAGGCAGGCCAGTACCCGCGACATCATCTTCGGCAGGCCTGAGGCCATCATGAAGGTGGTGAACATCTCCTCGTACTCACGGACGGCCTCGGCGTCGCGTCCGTGCGGCTGAGGGGCCGACTCCGCCCCTCCGGGTGAGGCGGGCCTGCGCCGGTGCGAGCGCCGTTCCGTGGCGCGGTGGGCCAGGTCGGCGCGGTAGCCGGTGGGGCCGCCGTTGCGCATCACCTCACGCGTGACCGTCGAGGTCGGACGGTCCAGACGTCTGGCTATCTCCGCGTAGGCGAGCCCGTCGGCCACCCCCAAGGCGATCTGCTGGCGCTCCTGCTGGGTGAGTCTGCCCCCTGGCATCGCGTTCTCCTTCGTGCTCCGTGATGCCCCGAGCATAGCGTTCACTCGCCGCCATTGCAACGGCCTCGTGCCTAACGTTGCATTTATCATCAGAGCGATTGCAACGATTTCACGCCATCTACCTGCAATGATGAATCTCAAGCGCAATGAAGCAGTTGAAGGATTCTTGAATGCAACGTAGCTTTTCCAACATCGGAAACAACGAGTCGCAGGAGAGCACGATGCAGAAGTTCGACACCCCCGCCCCGATCGCCGCCGTCCTGAACATCCCCGCCGGGCGCGTGCAGTTCATCGCCGCAGACCGGGCCGACACCGCGGTCGAGGTCCTGCCCGCGGACGCCTCGAAGGGCCGCGACGTGAAGGCCGCGGAGCAGACCAAGGTCGAGTACGCCGACGGAGTCCTGCGGATCGAGGCCCTGGTGAAGGACCAGTTCTTCGGCCCCACCGGATCCGTCGAGGTGACCATCCAGCTGCCCGCCGGTTCCCGGATCGAGGCGAAGGCGGCCGCCGCCGAATTCCGGGCCGTGGGACGGTTCGGCGACGTCGCATTCGAGGGCGCCTACGACCAGATCAAGGTCGACGAGGCCGCGAGCGTCCGCCTCACCGCCGTCGCCGGGGACGTCGAGGTCGGCCGCCTGGGCGGCCCCGCGGAGATCAGCACCAGCAAGGGCGACATCCGGATCACCGAGGCCGTGCGCGGCACGGTCGCGCTGCGGACCCAGGCCGGCGCGATCTCGGTGGGCGCCGCCCCTGGCGTCTCGGCCTCGCTGGACGCCGGCACCCCCTACGGCCGGATCCACAACGCGCTCAAGAACGACGGCGCCCCCGAGCTCGACATCCACGCGACCACCGCCTACGGCGACATCACCGCCCGCAGCCTGTGACCCTCAGCCTCGAAGGAGCTCCCCCCATGACGAACCTGGCCATCGCGGCGAACGGGCTGCGCAAGTCCTACCGCGACAAGTCCGGCGACAAGGTCGTGCTCGACGGCATCGACCTGGACGTTCCGCAGGGCACCGTCTTCGCCCTGCTCGGCCCGAACGGTGCGGGCAAGACCACGACCGTCCAGATCCTGTCCACCCTGATCCAGGCCGACGGTGGCACCGTCCAGGTCGCGGGGTTCGATCTGGCCCGGCAGCCGGACGACGTGCGCGGCGCGATCGGCGTCACCGGGCAGTACTCGGCCGTCGACAAGCTGCTGACCGGCGAGGAGAACCTGCTCCTCATGGCAGACCTGCACCACCTGTCCCGCGGGGACGGCAAGCGCAGGGCCGCCGAGCTGCTGGAGCGGTTCGACCTGGTCGACGCCGCGAGCAAGACCGCAGCGACCTACTCCGGCGGCATGCAGCGCCGCCTCGACCTGGCGATGACCCTGGTCGGCGACCCTCGTCTGATCTTCCTGGACGAGCCCACCACCGGGCTCGACCCGCGCAGCCGCCGCTCCATGTGGCAGATCGTCCGCGAACTCGTCGCCGGCGGCGTCACCATCTTCCTCACCACCCAGTACCTGGAGGAGGCCGACGAACTCGCCGACCGGATCGCACTCCTCGACCACGGACGGCTGATCGCCGAAGGCACCGCCGAAGAGCTCAAACGGCTCATCCCCGGCGGCCACATCGAGCTCAAGTTCGCCGACGCGCACCTGCTCGAGAAGGCCCGCGACCTCGCCGGCACAGGGGGCGCCGACCCCGAGGCGCTCACCCTGCGGGTGCCGAGCGACGGCAGCGTCCGCGCCATCCGCGAACTGCTCACCCTCCTGGACGAACACTCGATCGACATCGACGAGATGAGCGTCCACACCCCCGACCTCGACGACGTCTTCCTCACCCTCACCGGCCAGAAGCAGGAGGCCACCCGATGACCGCCATCACCCTCGCCATGCGCGACTCCTCCACCATGATCCGGCGCCAGCTCAAGCGTCTGCTCCGCTACCCCTCCATGACCATCCAGCTGATCGCCACGCCCGTCATCCTCCTGCTCGTGTTCGTCTACGTCTTCGGCGGCACCCTCGGCGCCGGCCTGGGCGGCGGCCGCGATGTCTACGTCAACTACGTCGTCCCCGGCATCCTGCTCATGGCCGTGGCGACCGCCGCGACGGGAACCGCGGTCATGGTCGCCACCGACATGACCGAAGGCATCATCGCCCGCTTCCGGACCATCCGGATCTGGCGGCCGGCGGTCCTGACCGGCCACGTCGTCGGCGCCGTGATCCAGCAGCTCCTCGGCATGGCCGTCCTGATCGGCGTCGCGCTGGCCATGGGCTTCAGCCCGAACGCCACCGTCGTCGAATGGCTGGCCGCCGCCGGTCTGCTCACCCTGTTCGTCGTGGCCATCACCTGGCTGTCGGTCGCCCTCGGCCTGAAGGCCCAGACCCCCGAGGCCGCCAGCAACGCCCCGATGCCCCTGATCCTGCTGCCCTTCCTCGGCAGTGGCTTCGTCCCCACCGACTCCATGCCCACCATCCTGCGCTGGTTCGCCGAGTACCAGCCCTTCACCCCGATCATGGAGACCGTCCGCGGTCTCCTCCTGGGCACCCCGATCGGCAACAGCGCCGCCATCGCCACCGCCTGGTGCGCCGGCATCGCCGCCGTCTCCTACCTCTGGGCCAAGAGCACCTTCAACAAGGCCTGACCATGAGCGGGCCGGCCAGGGCCGTCAGACCAGCGGGTCTGACGGCCCTGCACCTTTTCCGGGTGGGCCGCACCGCTCATCCGGTCAGGAGGTCGCGCCACTCCGGGTCGGTGGTGAGGACGACCAGGCGCTGGGTGGCCCGGGAGACCGCGACGTACAGGGTCCGCAGGCCGGTGGGGGACTGGGCGGCGACCAGCTCGGGCGCCACGATCAGCCCGGCGTCGAACTCCAGGCCCTTGGCCTCCAGCACGTCCAGCACCTGGACCCGGTCCGGGAGGCCCGCCTCCAGCTCGCGCCGATCCGCGGAGGTCCAGGTGACGGTGGAGCCGCCCACCGGCGCCGGAGCCGCGTCGAGGTCATCGAGATCGTCGAGATCGTCGAACGACAGGGCCGTCTGACCGTTGTCGGACCGGCCGCCGGCGCCTGAGCCGGAGCCGCCGGACGGGGCCGGGAGGTCCGACAGGGGCACGATGACCCCGATGGTCCCCTCGACCTGGCCGAGGAGGGCGCCGATCTGTTCGCGGACCGCCACCAGCAGGGCCTCCGTGAGCGGCGCCCCGGAAGAGCCGGAAGAGGCGGCCGGCGGGGCGGAAGACCCTTCCGGCCCCTCGATGGTCACCAGGCCGATGACCGGCTCGTGCCCCGAGGCCCGTACGGCCCTGGCGGGGCGGGCCGACGGCACGGCCACCGACAGCACCCGGGTGGCGACCGCGGCGATCTCCTCGGAGTTGCGGTAGTTGGTGGTCAGCTCGAAGTTGTTCTGGTTGCGCCGGGAGCGCTCCGCGGAGCGCTCTGAGCGGCCCGTCGCCGCGTCGCCGAACGCCACCGTGCCCAGAGCCGCGGCCATGGCCTGCCGGGAGGCCTCCAGGTCCTCCCAGGCGCTCTGTGCCGGGTCCTCCACCACCGTCCAGGTCGCCTGACGGCCGCGCCTGCCGAGCATCCGCCACTGCATCGGGGACAGGTCCTGGGCCTCGTCCACCACGATGTGGCCGTACTCGGTGGGGTCGTCGCCGGTCTCGTCGTCGACCCGGCGTGAGCGCTCCATGCGCTCGGCCGAGGTCGTCAGCTCACGCAGCGCGGGCTCCCAGTCGCCGGCGGCGTCCTCGCCGGTGATGATGTTGACCCCGTCGACGGTGAACGGGTCATCGTCGTCGGCCACGGTGCGGGCCTGGCGGGGCAGCGGGCCGAGCACGTTGTCGATCTCGTCGAGCAGCGCGATGTCCTGGTAGGAGAGGGCGTCGCCGCGGAAGGAGGCGGCCAGCAGCTCCGTCTGCTCGCGGCCGAGGTCACGGCCCGCGGCCTCGCGCAGCCGCTTGAGGTCCCCCAGCGACCGGAGTACGTCCAGCGGACGGCGGATCGGCCACCAGGCGACCAGGAACTCGGAGAAGGTCTGCTGGTCACGGACGTTCGCCACGAACTCCCGCTTCTTGATCCCGGGGGCGTCGACCAGCCCGCCGATCTCCAGGAAGCGGTCCCACAGGGCGTCGAGCAGCATTTCGGCGGCGCGGGACCGGGCCCGGTTGACCGAGTTGCGGCTGCGCTGGTGGACGTTGCGCCGGACCTTGTCCAGCCGGGTCCGGTCCAGCCGTACGACCACGCCCGCGTGCACCACGGTCACCTGGTCGGGAGCGCCCGGAGCGTGGTCCACGACGGCCCGCCGCAGCACCCGGGCCATCACGGCGGCGCCCTTGATCCGCAGGAGGTCCGGCGAGTCGTGCACCGAGGCCGACGCCCCGTCGACCAGCTCCCCCAGCGAGCGCAGCGCGGCGGAGCCCTCGCCGAGCGACGGCAGCACCCGCTCGATGTAGGAGGTGAACCGGCGGTTCGGCCCGACGATCAGCACGCCCCGGGTACCGAACCGCCGCCGGTGCCGGAACAGCAGATAGGCCACCCGGTGCAGGGCCACCGCGGTCTTGCCGGTGCCGGGCCCGCCGCGCACGATCACCGTGCCGTCGGCCGGGGCCCGGATCACCTCGTCCTGCTCCCGCTGGATGGTCGCCACGATGTCGCGCATCGAGCCGTCCCGGGTGCGCGCCAGCGAGGCCAGGAAGGCGCCGTCGCCCACGATCGTGAGATCACCGGCGGCGGCCGGGTCCAGCAGGTCGTCCTCGATGTCGATGACCGCGTGCCCGCGCGAGTGCAGCACCCGGCGGCGGATCACGTCCTGCGGGTCCTCGGGGGTCGCGCGGTAGAACGCCTCGGCGGCCGGGGCCCTCCAGTCGATCACCAGGGAGTCGTGCTCACGGGTGCGCACGCCGATCCTGCCGACGTACCTGATCTCGCTCAGCTTCATGTCGAGCCGGCCGAACACCAGGCCGTCATCGGCGACGTCCAGTGCCTGGGCGCGCAGGGAACCCTGGTAGACCATGGCGTCCCGGTCGACGAGCGAGGCCTTGGTACCGGCCAGCGACTGCCGGAACCCCTCCTTGATCATCCGTTGGGCGTCCTGGCGCATTTCCTCCAGGCGTGCGTACGCGATATCGACGCGCTCTTGTTCGGCGGCGATCTCCTGGTCCTTGACCCGGGACGACATGCGGAGACTCCCTCGAGACGTGCAGTGAACAAGTCGAAAGAGAGAGCTTATGCGTAGATCAGCCGCTCGTCATGCGGGAGACCACCCGCTGGAGCAGGCCGGGCACGTAGCGCTTGCCCCGTACGGCCAGCCGGGCGGTCGCTCCGGGGAAGACGAACAGCTCGTCGCGGGCCAGTGAGCGCTCCACCTCGTCGAGCACGAGCCCGGCGGGCATGCCCGCCCGGCCGGCCACGACGGAGGGGTCCTGGGCCGCGATCCGGCGGAACTGCGGGGTGTCGACCTGGCTCGGGCAGACACAACGGATCTTCACTCCGCCGCCTCGGTGCTCCTGGGCCAGCACCTCCGCGTAGGCGTTGACCGCCGCCTTGGCCGCCGCGTACGCCGACAGCCGGGGAGACGGCAGCCAGCCGGCCAGGGAGGAGAAGAGAACGAGTTCTCCCTGGGCTCTCTCGAGCATCCCGGGCAGCGTGGCCCGCACGACGTGCACGGTGCCGAGGTAGTCGACCCGCCAGATCCGCTCGGCGTCCTCGAGGGGCTGGTCCAGGGCGGTGCCGACCAGGGAGATCCCGGCCGCGTGCACGACCCGGTCCAGCGGTCCAGCCGCGGCCGCCACCTCCGCGATCGCCGCTGCCTCGGAGACGTCGCAGACCCTGGTGTGCATGGTGGGCGAGCGCAGCGCGGTGCGGGCCAGCCCCGCCTCGTCCACGTCGGCCGCGATGACGGCCCAGCCCGCGGCGGCCAGTCGCTGGGCGGCGAGCGCTCCGAGCCCGCTGGCCGCCCCGGTCACCAGGGCGGTCCGCCGGGGCGCCGGTCCCGGCCCGGCGATCATCGGACCAGCTCCGTGGCGGAGCCGAAGCTCATGCTCAGGCGCGAGATCGTACTGGTGCTGAGCGCGCGGGCGCCGTCCAGGCCGAGCCGCCGCAGCTCGTCGGCCACGGGGTGGCGGCCGAGCCGCAGGGTCGCGCCGCCGAGCCGGGTGCGGATCCCGGCCGGGGTCATCGTCCAGGGCGTGAGCCGGGTGACCCCGTCCAGGCAGGAGTACGCCTCGACCGTGCTGCCGGCGGGCGCCGCCCCGGCCGGCATCGGCAGGCCCGGCTTGATCGCGAGTTCGAGGGCCGTACGGCCCTCGAGCCGGACGGCGCAGCGCTTGATCCGCCCGGACAGGTCCATCGGGATGTCGGCGATCTCCTTGGGGAAGCCCCAGATGGACCGGCCCGCCTCCAGCGTGAAGGTCTGGTTGACCGGCAGCCAGTGGATGAACGCCCCGACGTTCTTCAGCTCCCGGAGCCGGTCCAGTGCCCCGTCGGCCGGGGGTGTGTCCGGCTGCCGGACCAGGAACGCGACCGCGAATTCGTGATATGGCCCGAGATCGCCGTCCGCGTAGCGTATGAACGCCAGCGAGCAGACCGCCCGGCCCGCAAGTGGCTGGGCCACTTCGAGACCTGAATAGGCGATGATCGCCTGAGCGATCGTGGCCGGGACCGGGAACATCGCGGAGGCGACGGCCGCATCCCGGATCTCGACGGGCATCGTGACCCGGTGGTTCTGAATCACATGGGTGTCGGCTGTAGTCGTCACTTGCTAAGTAGAACAGGTTCTTGTTTTTCTGTCATCAGCGTTCAGGGGAGGATCGCTCATGGAGCGGGAGTGGGTGGCCGAGGAGAGCGTCGTGATCGCGGCGTCGCCGGAGCAGGTGTACGCGGCCGTGGCGGATCTGCGGCGCATGGGGGAGTGGAGCCCGGAGTGCTTCGCCGTCCGGGTGCGGGGCGCCACGGTCGGCCCGGACACCACGTTCGTCGGCTTCAACCGCCGGGGCCCCCGGGTCTGGTTCACCAACGGCCGGGTGACGGCCGCCGAGCCGGGAAAGGTCTTCGCCTTCCGGATCTCCAGCTTCGGCGTGGAGGTCGCCCTGTGGGGCTACCGGATGGAGGGCGGCCCGGACGGGACCCGGCTGACGGAGTACTGGCAGGACCTGCGCCGGGACGCGCGCGGCGCCGGCGTCATCTCGGTGCTCGGCCGGATCTTCACCGGGGTGCCCGCGGCCGACCGCGCCGCCCTCAACCGTGAGGGCATGCGCTCCACCCTGGCCCGCATCAAGGCCGCCCTGGAGACCTGAGCGGCCGGTCCGGAGCCCCCGAGCTCGGCCCGGGCGGGGCCTGTCCAGGCTCTAGGCGAGGTAGGCGAACTCGCGGCGCCACGACTCGTACCAGGGGCCGAAGAACGGCTCCTGCGCGGTGAGCGGCACGAGGTAGGTCACGGTCTCGGCGTAGTAGCGGCGCTGGAAGTCCGCGGACATCTGGAACAGCCGCTGGACGTTGCTGGCCCGGTCGGCGAGCTTCACCTGGATCGCCCGGCGCGGGGCCTGCCGGAGCCGGCGCAGGTAGACGGTCGTGGCGGTCCGCTTGGCCGTCCGGCCCTGGCCGTTGGGCGGCGGCTTGGTGACCCAGTCGACCAGCTCGGCGACGCCCGGCCCGAACTTGTCCTCGATGTCACCGAGCGTGGCCCCGGTGTCCTCCACCGTGTCGTGCAGGAGCACCGCGGCCAGCGCGTCGGGGTCGGTCACCTCGGCCCCGCGGACCAGCACTTCGAGCGCCTCCAGCAGGTGCTCGACGTAGGGCACCCCGGTCGGGCGCAACTGGGTGCCGTGCCAGCCGATCGCCGCGCTCGCCGCCCGGTCCAGCACGTCCATCGTGGGCGCGGGAAGCGTCTCCGCGAGGACGGGGCGGGCACCGTCCCAGGTGCGCCAGCTGGTGAAGGTCTCCACACTTGCAAGGGTCCTCAATTACCCGGGGCACCGCAAGCGCGGTCACCTCGCGCAGGCCGCCCGGGCACGGCAAGCTGTGCGGGACGATGAGCCGAGCGACCGTGGCGTCACGCACGACGTCACCGCGCGGGACAGGCGCAGGAGAGGCGGGAGACGACGTGGCGGGGAGCCGGCAGCGGGCCGTGGTGGGCCTCGTGGCCGCGATGCTCGCCGTCGCCACCCTCGGCGTGGTGGTCGACAAGTTCGTCCTGCAGGCCGAATGGTGGCAGGAGGACCACCGCACCACCACCGAGCCCGCGCCGCCGCTGCTGGACGTGGGACCGCCCCCCGGGCCGGTGGCGCTGGGCTGGCAGCTGGACACCGTGGTGCGGCGGAGCGGTCTTTCCCCCTACGACCAGGTGGCGCACGCGCTCGTCGACGGCCAGCTGCTCGTCGCGACCACCCGCGGCCTCGACGTCCGGGACGCGCGCACCGGCGAGCGGAGGTGGCACTACCACCGCGAGGACTGGGTGCTGCTCGGCTGGGCGGCCACCCGGCACCACCTGATCGCCTACGTCGAGCGGGCGGGCCATCGCGACAACCGGATGATCCTCGGCTTCGACGCGGCCGGCGGGCGGCTGCTGTGGCGTCAGCAGGACGAGGTCCCGGCCGCCACGGAGCGCTCGACGCTGCGCTGGCCGGCCGGCTCGGACGTCGTGCTCACCGCCGCCGCGGGCGATCGGAGCGTGCTGCGGGGCCGCTCCGTGGCCACCGGGGAGCAGGTCTGGACGCACGCGCTGCCCCGGGGCTGCACGCTCCCCGAGGCGGGCACGTACGCCTCGGACGCCGACGACGCCCTGGCCGCCATCTCGCTGGACTGCGAGGACCGCAGCCGGGTGCTGGCCATCGACCCGCAGAGCGGGCGGACCAGGTGGGTTCGCGAGTTCGACGCGCAGGATCCGCCGGAGATCGCGGTGCGCGGCGAGGTGGTCCTGGTCTCCGACGGCACGGCGCTGCGCGCCTACGACCAGGCGGGCCGGGAGTTCCTCACCCGGCCCGGCGACGACGTCTGCGGCGCCACGATGTGCCCGGCGGTGGTCTCCGGCGGGCACCTCATCGTGGTCTACCGGTCGGGGCCGGGAGACGACGGCCGGCGGCTGGAGTCGATCCAGATCTCCTCGCACCGCAGCGCGTGGCGCCGCACCGCGCCCGCCTACCCGGCGCTCGTCGCCAAGGGGGACCGGCTCTACGCGCTCCGGCCGAACCTCACGCCCGAGCTGCGGCCCGCCGGCATCGACGTCATCGACGCCGGCGACGGGCGGACGGCCACCGTGCCGGCGCCGCTGGTGGTGCCGCCCGGGCCCAACCGGGCCCGGCCCTGGCTGGCGGCCGGGGGCGGGCTGCTGTACGTGTCCGTGCCGGAGGCGCTGCCCAGCCCGTCGGGAGCGGTCCGGCTGATGGCGCTGCGCGCCGCCGCCGGCGGTCCCGGCCCGGCGGAGCTGGGCGGGGTCCCGGCCGCCGACTGGCCGGACGCGTGCGGCCTGCTGAACCGCCGCGACCTGCCCGGCGGGCACCGCTCCCGCCCGGTGTACGTCACGGTCGGCACGGTACGGCTGCCGCGCCCGGTCAGCTGCACCTACGAGCCGGACGGCGACCGGCCCAAGCCGTCGGGCCGGGAGCAGAGCGCCGGGGCCCCGACGGTGACGATCGAATGGGTGGCCGACAGCGCCGCCTCGGCCTCCGCGCTCCTCGCCGCCCTGCGGGCCTCCGAGCCGCAGGCACGTCCGGTGGAGATCGGAGACGAGGCGTACGAGCTCAACCCGTCCTCGGGCACGATCGCCGCCCGCGTCGGCCGCTACCTCATCGGGGTCAGCGCCTTCCAGACCCCCGGGCTCGCCACCCGGCTGGCCCGTGCCGTCGCCCTCGCCCTGCACGCCAGAGCATCCTGATGATCACCGTGACGGCGCCGTAGCCCGCCGTCCGGCGCCCGCTCCGTGGGCACGGCACCGGCCCGGCTCAGGTCACGAGAGCAGCGGGGCCTCGGCGTGCAGGCCGGCCCAGGACTCCAGCTGGGCGACGAACAGCTCGGCCTGTACCGGCCAGTGGAACCGGGCCCTGGCCGTCTCGTACCCGCGCTTGGCCATGTCGGCCCGGAGCACCGGGTCACCCTGCAGGCGGCGGATGGCCTCGGCGACCGCGGCGGGGTCGCCGAACGGCACGACCAGGCCGCTGCCGGCCGGTTCGACGATGCCGGCCGCCGGAGGGTTGGGGGTGGTGACGACGGGGATGCCGTGCGCCATGTATTCGATGATCTTGGTGGGCATCGAGTGCCGGTAGTTCGGCTCGTCGTGCAGCAGGGCCATGCCGGCCATCGCGCCCTCGGCGATCCGCAGGGCCCGGTCGTTGGGCACGAAGCCGTACCACCGCAGGATGCCCTCGCGCTGGGCGTCCCGCAGGGTCGGCCGGATGTCGGCGTCGGCGGCGCCGATCAGCTCCACCTCGATGCCGTACGGGCGCACCAGCCGGGCGACCTCGATCATGTCCAGGGCGCCGCGGGCGGCCGACAGGTGGCCGACGTAGACCACGCGCCGGTCTCCCGGCGGACCGGGAGGCGCGTCCGCGACGTAGGTCGTGTTGGGCACCACCGGGTGCTCCCTGCGGAACCGGGGGCGGTAGCCCTCCTCGGCCAGCAGCAGCCGGTGCCGCCGCTCGGCCCGTGCCTCCAGCATGCGCACCAGCGGGCGGGCCAGCGGGAGCAGCGGACGCGGGACCCAGCCCTTGGCCGACAGGGCGGCGGCGGTGTCCTCGTGCACGTCCCACACCACCGTCGCCTTGATCTTGCGAGGCACGGCGAGCAGCAGCTCGGGATCGTGCAGCAGGACCACGTCGGCGTACTGGGCGTGCCGGGCGAGCACCGTGCGGGCAGCGCGCAGGGCGGCCAGCCGGTTGCGGCCGGTGGCCCGGGGGACGTCGACCGGCGCGACATCCGGCCAGGGCGTCACATTGCAGGCCCGGAAGGGCGCTATGTAGGTGACCTCATGACCGGCATCGAGAAGGGCACGAATCTGCCGATGCAGAATTCGAGCATCCTCGGGATGGTGCACCACCGTGCACACGCAAACCCGCATTCGCCGCTCTCCTCGAAAAACCACCTTTGGTGACTCTGGTGGCGTCATGGAAATTGCAGGTGAATTCAAGATGGCCATCTCACAACAGTTCGACGGCCGGGCCGGAGCGAGCGCCGGCATGGTCACGGGTGCGGCCGCGGGTGTCGAAGAGCAGCCGCGCGTGCCCGGTCAGCGTCGCGGGGTCGTACGCGGTGTGGTCGGCCAGCACGATCGCCAGGTCGGCGGCGGCGAGCGCGGCCGCGAGATCGGCTCCGGCGCTCGGCACGTCCGCGCCGTCCACCTGCCAGGAGTCCACGTACGGGTCGTGGAAGCTCAGCTCGGCGCCCATCCGCAGCAGCCGCCGCGCCACCGGCCGGGCCGGCGACTCGCGCTGGTCGGCGATGTCGGCCTTGTAGGTCACGCCGAGGAGGAGCACCTTGGCGCCCCTGACCGCGCGGCCCTCCCGGTTGAGCAGCTGCTGGACGCGCTCCGCCACGTACCGCGGCATCCGGTCGTTGATCTCCTGGGCCAGTTCCACGAACCGGAACGGGTAGCCCAGGGACCGCACCTTGTACGACAGGTAGTTCGGGTCGATCGGGATGCAGTGGCCGCCGACGCCGGGGCCGGGGCGGAACGCCTGGAAGCCGAAGGGCTTGGTCGCCGCGCACTCGATCGCGTCCCACAGGTCGATGCCGAGCTCGTGGCAGAACACCGCCATCTCGTTGACCAGCGCGATGTTGACGTGCCGGTAGGTGTTCTCCAGGAGCTTGGCCATCTCCGCCTCGCGGGTGCCCTTGGCCTGCACGACCCGCTCGACGAACTTGCCGTAGAAGGCCGCCGCCAGCGAGGCGCAGGCCGGGGTGAGACCCCCCACGATCTTCGGGGTGTTGTGCACGCCGTAGACCGGGTTGCCGGGGTCGATGCGCTCGGGGGAGAACGCCAGGTGGAACTCCTCGCCGGCCACCAGCCCGGACTTCTCCAGCAGCGGCTTGACGACCTCGTCGGTGGTGCCCGGGTACGTCGTCGACTCCAGCACCACGAGCATGCCCGGGGCCAGGTGCCGCGCGACGGCCTCGGTCGCGCCGCGGACCGCGGTGAGGTCCGGGCCGCCGTCCTCGGAGAGCGGGGTCGGCACGCAGATCACCACGGTGCGCGCACCGTCCATGATCGACTCGTCCGTGCTGGGCGTGAACCCGGCCTCCAGCATCTGCGCGACCTCGTCCGGGGAGACGTCGTCGATGTGTGAGAGCCCCGCCGTGAGACCGGCCACGACCCGGGGGTCGCGATCCAGGCCGCCGACGCGCAACCCGGCCCGGCAGGCCTCCCGGACGAGCGGGAGCCCGACATAGCCGAGCCCGATGACCACCAGATCCACGCGGTGGCTCCCTTCGAAACGATGCCCCGGAGAGGTGGCCGGCCGGGGGTGGGGCGGTGCGTCCCGGTCAGCCGACGCCGTCGCGCGGGTTCCGGGCGGAGCCGGTCCGCGCCCATCGGTAGGCGTCCTCGTAGCGGGCGGTCACCGCACGCCAGGTGCGTTCCGCCCTGACCCATTCCTGGGCAGCCTGTCCGATTTTTTGGCGTCGTTCGGGACTGTAAATCAGCTCTCGGAGCGAAATCGCCCATGCTTCCGGCTCTTCGGGAAGAGTTAACGTGCCGGTCACGCCAGGTTCCACTATTTCGCGGAGTGCTTTGACATCACTTGCTATTACTGGGATTCCCCCGGCCATCGCCTCCACCGGTTTCAACGGGGTGACCAACTGGCAGACCCGGTCCGCCCGGCGGGGGACGGCGAACACATCGAGGACGGCGTGGAACTGACGGATGGACGACATCGGCACCCGGCCGGTGAACAGGACCCGGGCGGCGCCCGGCCGTCCGCCGTCCCCCGCGCCGCCGGTGCCGGGCGGGCGGGCGAGCAGGCCGTGCCGGGCGGCCCGGTCCTCCAGCGCGCCGCGTTCCGGGCCGTCGCCGACGAGCAGCAGGACGACCGGCGTGCCCTGGTCCCGCAGCAGCGCGGTCGCGTCGATGAGGGTGTCGATGCCCTCGTAGCCGTAGAACGACGACGTCAGGCCGACGACGAACTCCGTCGCCTCGATGCCGAGCTCCCGCCGCAGGCCGGTGGCGTCCGGGAGGGGGCGCAGGAACTCCTCGTCGACCGCGTTCGGCACTTCGAAGATCTTGGCCGGGTCGATGCCGCGTTCGGCGATCTCCGCGCGCATGGCGGCGCCGAGGGTGACGATCGCGTCCGCGTCGCGCATGCACCGGGTCTCCAGCTCCCGGGTGAGCCGGTAGAAGGCGGCCTCGGGTGTGTGCGCAGGATCACGGGACAGCCAGGAGTCCTCCAGGAAGCCGCGCACCTCGTACACGACCGGCAGCCCGTGCCGGCGGCCCAGCTCCAGTGCCACGGCGGCGTTCAGGTGGTTGCTGACCGCGTGCAGCACGGCGGGCCGTACCCGCTCGACCAGCGGGCCGGCCAGATCCGCGCCCTTCGCGACCGCGGCGGCCGGATCGCGCGGCGGCAGCCAGGGCAGCAGCCGGTGGTAGGCGATCCCGTCCACCTCGACCCGCGGCCGGACGTCGGCGATGCCCTGGGCCATCGGATAGCCCAGCCGGGTGACGACCTGCGGCGCCAGCCCCAGCTCCCGCTGGGCGAGTGCGATCTTGTGGGTGCGCACGGTGTAGCCGGCGTTGGTCCGCGGGAGGGCGTTGGTCACGAACTGCAGGACGGCCGCCGGGTCGCCCGTCGCGCTCCCCGTGCCGGGCGGGGGTGTGGTCCCGGGCTTATTTGCCGTGACCACCTCGGCGCTGCCGCCGGTCCGCCGGCCGCGTATGGGTGGCCACGGCAATGCGTTCTGAGCACGACCCGTCTCCGGGCCGCCGTCGAGGAGGGCCTGAAGATCGCGGGCCTCGCGCTCCGGGTCACGCGGGCGCGGCACGGCGACGGCGGACAGCCGGGTCCGCAGCCGGGCGGGGACCAGCCGCGCGGGGGTCACCCGCAGCAGCACCCGCACCGCCAGCCGCAGCGCCCGCAGCGGATCGTCGCGCAGCTGCCGCCAGCTCAGACCGGACAGAAAGACGATCAGTTTGGCCCGTTGTCCCAGTGTTCTCAACACGGCGGCCGAGCGTAGACACCCCTGATGAACAGAGAGGAAATAATGTTCGCCCCCATTGCCCATGTCCTGGGCGCCCGGCCCAACTTCGTCAAGGCGGCCCCGGTGATCGATGCCCTCCAGGGCACCGAGCAGACGGTCATCCACACCGGCCAGCACTATGACGAGCGCATGTCGGAGATCTTCTTCCGTGACCTGGGCCTGCCCGAACCGGACGTCAACCTGGGGGTGGGCTCGGGCAGCCACGCGGCGCAGACCGCCGCGCTCATGGTCGGCCTCGAGCGGGAGTTCACTGAGCGTTCACCTGGCCTGGTCATCGTGTACGGCGACGTGAACTCGACGATCGCCGCCGCCCTGGTCGCGGCCAAGCTGCGCATCCCGGTCGCCCATGTGGAGGCCGGGCTGCGCAGCTTCGACCTGACCATGCCCGAGGAGGTCAACCGCCGCCTCACCGACCAGCTCTCCGACCTGTGCTTCGTCACCAGCCCGGAGGCGATCGGCCATCTGGCCAACGAGGGCGTCTCGGTGGACCGGGTGCACTTCGTCGGCAACCCGATGATCGACACTCTGCTGAAGAACCTCGAGCAGTTCGACACCGCCGCCGTCCGGGAGACCTACGGCCTGCCGGACCGTTACGTGCTGGCCACCATGCACCGGCCGGCCAACGTCGACTCGCCCGAGACCGCCGCCGCGCTGGTCCGCCGGCTGCACGAGGTCGCCGACCTCGCCGACCTGGTCATCCCGCTGCACCCGCGCGGCCGGCAGGTGCTGCTGGGCGCGGGCCTGGACGACCACTCCGGCGTGCACATCCTCGAGCCGCTGGGCTACATCGACTTCCTCGCGGCGGTCCGGGGCGCCGCCGCGGTGGTGACCGACTCGGGCGGGCTCCAGGAGGAGACGACCATCCTCGGCGTGCCCTGCCTGACCGTACGGCCCAACACCGAGCGGCCGATCACGATCACGCACGGCACCAACCGGCTGGTCACCTTCGACGAGCTGGCGCCCGCGGCCCGGAAGGTGCTCGAAATCGACGCCGCGTCCCCGGCGAAGGACGTGCCACACCGGACCCCGCCGCTCTGGGACGGCCAGGCGGGTCCCCGCATCGCAGAAGTGATCACGAGGTGGATGAGTGAGTGAGAAGAGTTCGGCGCGCGCCGGCCGGCAGGTGGCCCGGCTGCGCCGGGCGCTGCGGGAACGCGACGAGCGGCTGTACGAGCTCGAGACGCGGCTCGCGGCGCTGGAGGGATCGACGACCTACCAGGTCGGCAAGCTCGTCGCCGGGGCGGGCCGGAAGAAGGCGCGGGGCGCCGTACGGCTGCCCAAGCAGCTGTACGGGCTGTGGAAGAAGCGCAACGCCGCCCAGGCCTCCGGGCCGCTGCGGGAACGCCCCCGCATGGAGGGGCTCGACCGCATCGAGGACCGGCTGCTCATCGTCGATCCGTACGAGGGACTGGTCGTCGCGGGCATCTTCGGCGCGGAGACCGCCGCTGCGCTGGCCCCGCACGCCCGGGTGATCCGGCTGTTCCCGCACGACGCCGCACTGGTGCTCGACGCCGCCGACGTGGACCTGGTGATCGTCGATGCCGCGGCGGGCGCTCCGGGCGGGCCGTGGGCCTACCTCGGGGTGCCCGGGGTGTACGACCGGGAGCGCACCCTGCTCGACGTGCGCGACGTGGCCACCGTACGGAACCTGCCGCTGGTGCTGTGGGGTGCGGCGCCCCCCGCCACCCTCACCCGGCTCGGCTGGGACGCCACCGTGACGCCGGGCCCCTCGCCGGCCGGCGATCTCGCCGAGCTGGCCGGGCGGCTCGCCATCACCGTCTGACCTCCCTCATAACTCGCGGCCCCTCATCCCCTCAGAAAGGCAAGTACGTGCGACTACGCGCCCTCGTATACGGCGACGTCGACCTCAACCTGATCGACGGCTCCGCGATCTGGGCTCAGGGGGTGGTGCAGGCCCTCGCCCGGGCCGGCTGCTCGGTGACGCTCGTGCTCAAGGCGCCGGTGCGGACAGGCCGGCTGGTCGACCCGCTGGCGGGCATCCCCGGCGTCACCGTGTTCCGGCCGCACGACCAGCCGTCGATGGTCGCGGACCCGAGCCGCAGCATGCCGCCCAAGGAGGCGGTGCGGGTGCTCACCGAGCTGGACGCGGCGCAGCCGTACGACCTCGTCGTGGTCCGCGGCAAGCGGCTGGCGGGCAAGCTCGCGGAGAGCCCGCTCAAGGGACGGCTGTGGACCTACCTCACCGACATGCCGCAGTCGGCCGCCGAGATGACCGGCCAGGCACGCGGGGAGCTCACCCGGATCGCCAGGTCGTCGCGGTTCCTGCTCTGCCAGACCGAGGAGCTGCGCTCCTTCCTGGAGAGCGCGGTCTCCGCGACCGCGGGCAAGTGCGTGCTGTTCCCGCCGGTGGTGGCGCTTCCGGACGAGCTGCGCCCGCGGGACCACACCCCGCCGGCCGGCCGTGCGCTGCGGCTGGTCTACACCGGCAAGTTCGCGCCGCGGTGGAACACCTACGAGATGGCCGCGCTGCCCCGGCTGCTGCAGGCGCGCGGGATCGACGCCGAGCTGCACATGATCGGCGACAAGATCCATGAGGACCCCGCCGACCCCGGCTACGGCAAGCGGATGCGCGCCGCCCTGGAGTCGGGACGGGGGGTCGTCTGGCATGGCGGGCATCCCCGCGCGGAGGCCATGCGGCTGACCGCGGGCTGCGACATCGGGCTGTCCTGGCGGGATCCGGAGCTCGACGCCAGCCTGGAGCTGTCCACCAAGGTCCTCGAATGCGGCACGCTCGGGGTGCCCGTGGTGCTCAACCGCACCCCCATGCACGAGGGGCTGCTCGGCGCGGACTACCCGCTGTTCGCCGCGACCGAGACCGACGTCGTCGACGTGCTCGCTCGGGCGGCGACGGAGCCGGAGGTCTACGCGCTGGCCCGCGAGCGCTGCCGGGCCGCGGCCGCCGGCTACAGCCTGGAGGCCGCCGCGGGCAGGCTGACCCGCTATCTCGCCCAGGCCTTCCCCGCCCCCTCCGACGAGGTCATGCGATCTGCCGGGGCCGGCGGTCCCAAGCGGCCGTTGCGGGTGGGGGTCGCCGGGCACGACCTGAAGTTCTTCACCGCGCTGCTGGACTACCTCAAGTCCCGGCCCGACCTCGACGTCCGGGTCGACCACTGGGCCGCACTGAAGGTCCACGACCCGGAGCGCAGCCAGGAACTGGTCGACTGGGCCGATGTGATCGTCTGCGAGTGGTGCGGGCCCAACGCCCTGTGGTTCGCCGCGCACAAGCGGCCCGGCCAGCGGCTGGTCGTCCGGTTGCACCGCTTCGAGCTGTACGCGGCCTGGCCCTCCAAGCTGAACATCGACGCCGTCGACCAGGTGATCTGCGTCAGCCCGCACTACGCGGAGCTGACCCGTAAGCTCACCGGCTGGCCGGAGGACAAGATCGTCACCGTGCCGAACTGGGTCGACGTCGACCAGCTCGACCGGCCCAAGCTCGACGGCGCGCAGTTCCACCTGGGCATGATCGGCATCGCGCCGTCGCGGAAGCGCCTCGACCTGGCACTGGACGTCCTGGAGACGCTGCGCCGGGAGGACCCGCGCTACACCCTGTTCGTCAAGTCCAAGCTGCCGTGGGACTACTGGTGGATCTGGGACAGGCCCGACGAGCGAGCCCATTTCGAGGAGGTCTTCCGCCGGATCCGCCGCTCGCCGCTGCTGGCCGGGGCCGTGGTCTTCGACGCCTACGGCCGGGACGTGGCGGCCTGGCTGAGAAGGATCGGCTGGGTGCTGTCCACCAGCGACGACGAGAGCTTCCACCTGGCGCCCGCCGAGGGCATGGCCTCCGGTGCGGTGCCCGCGCTGCTCGGCTGGCCGGGTGCGGACACCATCTACGACCGGCGCTGGATCCACCAGGGACCCGCCACCATGGCCGCGGCGATCGCCGAGACCGTACGCGAGGGCCGCTGGGACGAGGACCGGGCGGCGGCACACGCCGAGGTACGCGCCGCGTACGCCCTCGACGACGTGTGCAGGCAGTGGACGGACCTGCTGGCAGGAGGTCACATTCCCGTCTCCGCCGGCTGACTCCGGCCGCCGGTGCCCGCGCCGCCCGCTGGTCCGAATGGGGATGCTGACAGGGGGAGTTCGCCTTCTGTCAGCTGATGCCCTGTGGTGACCGTGTTCGGGATGTTTCTCGCGTACGCTCCTACGGATCACCATGGGCGCTTCGCAGCGCGTCACCGGCCCCGCCGGGGGCGCTTTACGATCGCCAGAAGGAGCGAAACGAGGGGGCTGGACCGGTGGAGACCTCAGGCGATGTCGGCCGGGTGCTGGTGGTGATCCCGACGTTCAACGAGCGGGAGAACCTCGAGTTGATCGTCGGCCGGGTGCGGGCCGCGGTGCCGGAGGCTAACGTCCTGGTCGTCGACGACAACAGCCCGGACGGCACCGGAGAGCTGGCCGACGGGCTGGCCGCCGCCGACTCGCAGGTCAAGGTGCTGCACCGGACCGTCAAGGACGGGCTCGGCGCCGCGTACATCGCGGGCTTCCGCTGGGGGCTGGAGCAGGGCTTCGACGTCCTGGTCGAGATGGACGCCGACGGGTCGCATCAGCCGGAGGAACTTCCCCTGCTGCTGGACGCCCTCCAGGACGCGGACCTGGTGATCGGCGCCCGCTACGTGCCCGGCGGTCAGGTGGTCAACTGGCCGAAGTCGCGCGAGGTGCTCTCCCGGGGCGGCAACACCTACGTGAAGCTCATGCTGGGCGTCCCGCTGCACGACGCCACCGGCGGCTACCGGGCGTTCCGCGCGACCACGCTGGAGAAGATCGGGCTCGACCGGGTCGACTCGCGGGGTTACTGCTTCCAGATCGACCTGGCACTGCGCGCCGTCCGGCAGGGCCTGCGGGTGGTGGAGGTGCCGATCACCTTCGTGGAGCGGGTGCTCGGCACCAGCAAGATGAGCCAGTCCATCGTGGCCGAGGCCATGTGGCGGGTCACCGTCTGGGGCGTCGAGGGCCGCCTCAACCGCCTCCGCGGCCGGTAGGCCCCGTACGGCCTCCTGCCCTGCGGACGAACACCCTTGTGCGTTCGCCGCCTGATCCGTAGCAGGAACAGCAAAACGTGCCGCTGAAAGCCGGCGGCACGCAATCTTGCTTCGCGCAGCCCAGGGGCCGCACGTTCCTACTCGGCGCCGGCGCCGCGCTTGATGTGCCGGCCGCGGAGCCTGGGACGAAGCGACCGCCTGGCCCCGACCCGCGACCGCAGGTAGTACGGCACCAGGATCAGCAGGTTGAGGGTGACAGCGATGGACACCTTGAGGGGATCCACGTATTCGATCAAGTGGTATCCCGCCTGCGACCCCAGGACGATCAGGCCGCCTATGGCCAGTACGGTGAGTTCGTCACGTAGTTGCATGGCCTTCTCCTCCGTTTGTAGATACTTGCTGCCGAGTACCGTCCACAGGGCAGGCCCGTTGGCAATTGCTCGCCGGCCACCGGGGCGGCACCCACGACTTCCCGGCCTGGGTGACCTCGCGCCGGAGATCCGAACGTCCACGCCCGCTCTCCGCAACCGGACGCCGCATCACGACCACCTGACGGAGACAAGATCGGGTTCGGTCGGGTTCGGTCACTGGCGGTCAACCCTACGCACGAAAAGATCGAGCCTGGACGGATCGTGGCGCGTGGATCGGCTGTTGATTGGTCGTGGTAATTCCGGTGAAGTAGGCGATGACTGTCTTGCGCCGTTCGAACGCTATGTGGGATGATCATCTGGCAAATAAGATGCCAGGGGACAAAGTTACGCAAGTGGCGCGACTGAGTGCGTTGAGCCACAGAAGCGCAGCACGGAGAACCGGATCCGTACCGGAGCGGGCATCGAGGCGATGGCGCAGCCGTACCGGTGTTGACTTACTTGGGATCGTCAGAGGTAGTTCATGGTGGGCATAACGCCTTCAAGCTCCGTTTATCAGCGCCAGCGGCATGGGGTTCATCGCTTGTCAAGCCCCGAAGTGGTTGCTGATCCGTCTATTTATCGAAATGCCGTATGGGAGCTCGGACCACTGTTCTGGGACGAGGTGGGAAAGGTCTGGGTCTGCAGTGGGTTCGCGGAGTGCTCGCTGATCCTGTCAGACCAGAAACGATTTCGATCCATGCGGTTGCCCGAAGCGGAAAGTCTCCGTGAACGGGGCATGAACGACGTGAGCAGGATCGCCGAGCTGCTGTCGCTGCAAATGCTGTTCCTCGATCAAGGCGATCATGCGGCGATACGGAACCACCTCAAGAGCTCATTCGCGAGGCCGGCGCTCGCTCAACATGAGGCGACCGTCCGCCGTATCACTCTCGGCCTGCTCGACACGCTCCCCGCGCATGGCCCGGTCGACATCGTCACCGGCTTCGCCGGCCCGCTGCCCATCCTGCTCATCGCCGAACGACTCGGGCTCTCGGATCGCATCGGTGCGGTCGCCGCCTGGGCGTCGGCCTACGAGACCCTGCTCGGCAGCCTCACCACCCTGCCGCACGTGCGCGATCGTGCCGTCGTTTCAACGCTCCTCGAATGCCTGGCCGCGCTTCGTGCCGAAGCCCTGCGGCGGCGCGGCACGCGGTCCGAGGACTTGATCACCGTGCTGGCCAACGCGCTCGCCCCCCTCCCACTGGCGGGAGCGGAGCTCGACAGCGCCCTCGACAAGGTGGCGGCCAACTGTCTCGTCCTGCTCGGCGGCGGATACCAGACGCTCACCCAGCTCATCGCCATGGGGATCGTGTTGCTCAGCCGCCATCCGGACCAGCTCGCGGCACTGCGCGCCGAGCCCGAGCGCATCGACTTCGCCGTAGACGAGATCATGCGTTTGGAGGGGTCCAGTCAGTATGTTGCGCGCAAGGCCGTCGAACCCGTCGAACTGGCCGGCCGGCGGATCGAGCCGGGGCAGTCCGTCGTGATCCTGCTCGGCGCCGCGAACCTTGATCCGCGACGTTACCGTGACCCCGACCAGTTCGACATCACGCGTGCCGAAGGCCGCCATATGGGGTTCGGTGCAGGTCGGCACCACTGCATCGGCGCGGTGGACGCCGAGCAGGTCGCCCGGATCGCCATCGCCGCGTTCCTCGACAGGTACGCCCGTTTCGAGGTCGCCCCGGAGCCCGACGCCATCAGCTGGGGCCCGCACGCCAACACCAGGTGCCCCGAGCGGGTGATGATCGACCTCGGTGCACCGCAGGCCGCATCGCTGGCCGTACCGCAAGCCGCGCCGGTGTCCGCCCGCGGCCAGGTCGGCCAGGTCGGACCGGACGAGCTGGAGATTCTTCGCGGGCGCAACGACAACCCGGTCTCGCTCGACGGCGAACGGCCATGGATGCAGGCCGTCGCCGGACACGCCCGACACTCGCCGGACCGTGTCGCCGTGCAGGCCGGAACGCTCCAAGTCAGCTACGCGCAGCTCGACCGGGCCGCCGACGTTCTCGCCGCCCGGCTCCAGGATCTCGGCGTGGAGCCGGGCGTCACCGTGGCGATCGTCATGGATCGCTGCCCCGAGGCGCTGGTCGCCGCGCTCGCCGTCGGACGAGCCGGAGCGGCGTTCCTCACCGCCGACACCGTCTGTCCGCCGGAGCGGCTGCGCACCATGCTGGCGGAGGTCGACGCCGGGATACTCTGCGTGCAGCCGCAGCTGGCAGCGAAGGCCGGCGGGCTCGCCGACGGCGTCCCCATCGTCACCGTCACCCTTGACGAGCTCGCCGCCGCTGAGCGCCCGGCCCCGATCATCTCCGGGGTTCGCCGCGGAGACACCGCGTACACGGTCTTCACCAGCGGCTCCACCGGGCGGCCCAAAGCGATCTCCATCGACCACGAGGGACTCATCAACCTGCAGGTCGCCCAGCGGCAGATCTTCCGCCTGACGCCTGATGATCGGGTGCTGCAGTGGTTCTCACCGAACTTCGACGGCTGGCCGTTCGACGTCGTACTCGCCCTCACCGCCGGAGTCCGGCTGGTGCTGGCGCCCAGCGCGCAGGTCTGCGTGGGTTCCGCCCTGCACCGGATACTCCGCGACGAGGCCATCACGGTCGCCGCTCTCACGCCCTCCGCCTGGCGCACGATCACCACCGGTGACCTGCTGAAACTGCGCATCGCGGCCACCGCGGGCGAGGTGTGCACCGCCGAGCTCGTCGACCGGCTCGCCGCACCACGCCGGCGCGTCCTCAATCTGTACGGGCCGGCGGAGGCGACCGTTTGGAGTACCTGGCACGAGTGTGAACCCGGCGAGGGCGAACCGCCCATCGGCCGGCCGATCATCAACAAGCAGGCCTACGTGCTCACACCGGAGGGACGACCGGCCGGAACCGGCGTCGTGGGGGAACTATGGATCGGGGGTGTCGGCGTCGGGCGTTATGTCCGCCAGATCGACCTGACCCGACAGCGGTTCCGCCCTGACCCGCTCGGCACGCCGCCCGGCCGGCTCATGTACGCCACCGGAGATCTGTGCCGGTGGCGCGAGGACGGCAGCCTCGAGTTCGTCGGGCGAGCCGACCGGCAGGTCAAGATAAGGGGGCAGCGCATCGAGCTCGGCGAGGTCGAGCGGGTGCTCAGTGCCGCACCTGGGATAAGCAACGCGTCGGTCCGCATCGAAGGGGATCGGCTGGTCGCCACCGTCGTCAGTGCCGACGGGGCCTTCGACGAAAAGAAGGTCCGCGAGCACCTGAGCGGCAAACTGCACAGCGGCATGATTCCCGCCGTGTTCACCCTGACCGACGCGCCTGCGCTCTCCGTCACCGGCAAACTGCTCCTCGGCGACGCCGACGGAGTCACCGTACCGGTCGTGCACGCGGAGCCGCCCAGACCGGTCCAGCGCTTTTCGCGCATATCCTTGCCGGTCGGCCCGCCTGCATCCTCGCCGGTCGTTCCGCCTGATCCGAAGCGGCGGACCCGGCTGGTCTGGCAGATCGCGCGGCTGTTCGCCGGTTGCCTCACACTGCCCCAGCGCCGGGTTCGCACCGACTCTGACTTCTTTCTGCTGGGGGGTGACTCCCTCACCTTCGCGGAGTTCCTCACCGCGATCGAGGACGAACACCTGGCAGTGCTCGAAGTCGATGAGGTGATCGCCACTCCGACCCCGGAGGGGATCGCCGAGCTGGTGCTGCTGAAGGCGGGGCGGCAGTGAACTCCCCGGACACGCGGACCAGGGCGGCACGGGAAGAGTCCCACGGCCCGGTTCTGCTCGTACACGGTACTCTCGATGAGAGTTCCGGCTTTCGCCGGCTCCTGGACCGGCTGGCCGCCTGGGATGTCACCACCTACGACCGCCGTGGGTGGGGGCGCTCCGCGGAGCTGGGCGTCGCCTCCCCGGAGCAGCACCTCGAGGACCTGCTGTCCTTGCTGCCCGAAAGTCCAGCGATCCTTGTAGGCCACAGCTATGGCGGCACACTGGCACTCGCCGCGGCCGCGCGGGTCCCGGGACGAGTCCGAGGCGTCGTCGCCTACGAGCCACCCGTTCCCTGGCTCCCGTGGTGGCCGGAGCGGGCACCTTGGGAGCGGATCGTCCTCGATGAGGGACACGAGCCCGAAGCGGCCGCCGAAGCACTCATGCGTGAACTCCTCGGCGATGCCGACTGGGAACGCCTTCCACAACGGATCCGCGACAAACGACGAGGTGAAGGACGATTGCTCAGCACCGAAATGCGGCAACTCGGTGAGGAACCGCCCGGGTTCGACCCCCTGGACATCGTCCCAGCGGTGATCGTCGCCGCGGGGTCGGAGAGCCTGCCACACCACAAACGTGTAGCCGCTCACCTCGCCGACCTGGTCCAGAACGGCCGATACGAGGAGCTTGACGGAGTCGGCCATCCCGGCCATGTGACCCATCCGGCCCTCTTCGCCGGCCTGCTGACCGCCGTCGAACGGCTCATCGCAGAAACGCCCTCGGAGGTGCGTTCGTGAAACCCGAAGAGTTCCGTAGGGAGGGCCATCGCCTCATCGACTGGCTGGCCGACTACATGGCCGAGGTCGAGCGGTATCCCGTGCTGACGGAGGTGAAGCCGGGATGGGTACGGGATCAGCTGCCCGAGAAGGCCCCGGAACAGAGCGAACCGTTCGCCGACATCCTCGCCGATGTCGATCGGATCCTCATGCCCGGAATCACCCACTGGCAGTCACCGAACTTCTTCGCCTACTTTCCGGCCAACGCCTCCGGGCCCTCGATTCTCGGGGAGCTCCTGTCCGCCGGCCTGGGCGTTCAGGGGATGATGTGGCTCACCAGCCCGGCGTGCACCGAGTTGGAGACCCACGTCCTTGACTGGATCGTCGACCTGCTCGGGCTGCCGCCCGGCTTCCGCTCGGACGGAGCCGGTGGCGGGGTCATCCAGGACAGCGCCTCCAGCGCGGTGCTGTGCGCGCTCATCGCGGCACGGGAGAGGTCCACCGGCGGCGAGAGCAACCGGTCGGGGACGCGGGCCCCGCTGATCGCCTACACCACCGATCAGGCACACAGCTCGGTGCCGAAGGCCGTGCGCATCGCCGGGCTCGGCGCCGACAACCTGCGCATGGTCGCCACCGACGACACCCTCGCCATGGACCCGGACGCGCTCGCCGAAGCCATCGAGGCCGACATCGCCGCAGGCCGCACCCCCTGCTTCGCGGTGGCCACCATCGGCACCACGGCCTCCACCGCGATCGACCCGGTCGCGAAGATCGCTGCGATCTGCGAGAAGTACGGTGTGTGGCTTCACGTCGATGCCGCCATGGCCGGTAGCGCCGCGATCTGCCCCGAATTCCGTGACATGCAGGCCGGTCTCGCCCATGCCGACAGCTACTGCTTCAACCCCCACAAGTGGCTGCTCACCAACTTCGACTGTGACTGTTTCTACGTCGCCGACCGGCGTGCGCTGATCAACGCGCTCAGCATCGTCCCCGAATATCTGCGCAACTACGCCACGGAGTCCGGCGCCGTCATCGACTACCGCGACTGGCAGATTCCGCTCGGCAGACGGTTCCGGGCCCTGAAACTGTGGTTCGTGCTGCGCAGTTACGGCGCCGAAGGACTGCGCGCGATGGTACGACGCCATATCGAACTGGCGCGATGGTTCGCCACCCAGGTCGAGGAGTCCGAGGAGTTCACCCTGGCCGCCCCGACACCGCTCAGTCTGGTGTGCTTCCGCCACGTGGCGGGCGATGCCGCGACCCAGCATGTCCTCGACACCATCAACGCCTCCGGGCGGGCGTTTCTCACGCACGCGAAGCTCGACGACCGGATGGTGCTGCGCCTGTCGGTCGGCCAGGAGCACACCGAAAGGCGCCACGTCGAGCAGGTCTGGAACCTGCTCCGCGAAGCGGCCGTCCATCCCGGGAGCCGGGAATAGCCGTTTCCCGTGCGAGCAGGTACGGGCTGGGCGCGGCGTACATCGCGGGCTTCCGCCGGGGCCGGAGCAGGACCTCGACGTTTCGGTTCCGGCCTGCGGGTCCGTCATCCACCGGCGGCGGCCCGAGGCGCACGGCTGCGGCAAGCTCACCGCAGCATGCCTCACCTCCGGTCCGGGTGACCTTCTCTCGTTGATTTGCCCTGACCACCGATACGCGGCCCCGGCCATCTGGGCGCCAGACCGTGTAGAGGCCGCGCCAGAGTGGTCACGGCAAAGCAACCCGAGAACACCACCATCCGCCCGCTCCTGCGCATGACGGCTCGGGGCTGAATTGACTATCGGTTGTCACAGCAGGGTGAAGTCGCTGGTGCGTACGCCCTGCTCGAAGGCCTGCCATTCGGCGGCGGTGTAGGTGATCTCGGTGCCGGTGAGGTATCGGATTGACACGCTCCGGTCGGCTCGGTGGGTGATGGTGAAGGGGCCGGCGGTGTCATAGTCGGAGGTGCGGACCTGGCCGAGGAACGTGCGCCAGTCCTCGGGGGTGCAGGCGATGGTGGGGCCGGCCGGGTCGTTGCTGTTGCGGATGAGGATCATCGCTGCGGCCTCGACGCACTCGCCGTTGACGGTGCTGTGGGAGGACTTGTGCCACTGGGCGCGGGAAAGATCCACGTTCGTCATGTCGCGGTTTCCTTGCGTCAGGAGGAGTGGTTTTGCAGCGCCCTGGTGATCAGCTCGGCTGAAGCCGACTCGGGTAGAGCCGATACCTGTAGGTGCTCATAAATCAGCCTATACATGCTGATGTCGTCTGGCTTGCGTAGATAGAGGCCACCCGCAGTGACCTCGACGTAGACGACGGGATCGGCCGAGGCCGCGAACTCCATGACCGCGAAGGGCCGTCCCACGGCTGGATTCGCTCCGGCGGTGAACGGCAGGATCTGCAGGGTGACGTTGGGCCGCTGGATGGCGGTGAGCAGGTGGGTCAGTTGCTCCACCATGACGGCTCGGTCACCGACGACCCGGTGGAGAACCGATTCATCGATGATGGCCCACAGCTCCAGCGCATCGGCCTTGTCGAGCAGATCTTGCCGTTTCATGCGCACTTCAAGGCGACGCTGCATCTCACGTCGGGGAAGCATGGGTCGTCCGGACCGCATCACGGCTTCGGTGTAGGACGGGACCTGGAGCAGGCCGGGAACCAGGTGGGTGTCGTAGAGGCGTTCTACGAGCGCGGCGTCTTCGAGGCTGAGAAAGATCTGGAACCACTCGGGCAGATCGCGGTAGCGATGCCACCACTCGTCCTCCCCGGCGCCACGAGCCAACGTCTCCAGAGCCTCGCGCTGGGAATCTTCACGCCGTATACGTCGAGCATCCGGCGAAGATCGGGGAGCGTTACGTGCTGCTTGTCGTTCTCGATCCGGGAGAGCTTCGCCGCTGACCAGCGGCCATCGCCTTGTTCCTGGAGTGCGGCCACGGCCTGGTCGTTGGTCAGGTCGGCGCTCTCTCGTAGACGTCGGAGTTCTTCGGTCAGGCGTTGGCTGGGGACAGTAGGCACGTGTCTGCGTCGCCGTGGCGGCATATGTGATCAGCCTCCTGAAATGGGCCAAAGCGGTAGTCGGAATCTCAGTGAAAGTTCCAAAGGACTTGCGGCGGAAGGTCCGGCAAAGCCCAGCGGTGCAGAGAGGTGCGAGCATGTCCCCCAACTGCAACGAACCCTTATCCTGGCCAGGGTCGGGTGGTGAGCTCGGGTGGAGCTGGGCGCTGCCGCGTGACGCGACCTGTGCGGGGCTGGCCCGGACGTTGGTCGCGGACAAACTCGCCGCCGTACGACTGCCGTTAGAGCGGATCCGGGACGCCGAGGTCATCGCGAGCGAGTTGTCGACCAACGCCTATCGGCACGCCGGGCAGTACGGTCCGCATGAGCTGTGGCTCTATCCACACCTTGTGGGCGGTGAGCTCGTCTGCGGGGTCTTCGACGGCTCACCCGTGGCGAGGCTCCCGGCAACCGAAGCGTCCGAGCACGATCTCTGCGCCACCTCCGGCAGGGGTCTGGCCATCGTGCACGAACTGTCCGGCGGCAGGTGGGGCGTCCAGGTGACCCGCTCGCGGCTGGGGACAGCGGTCCCGGGCAAGCTCGTCTGGTTCGGGCTGGAGTCGCCGCACATGCCGGCCCAGTGGTCCCGGCGTCCGCTCGACTCCGCGCAGGCCGGGCGTACGCTCCGCGCCCGCCTTCAGAGTCGTGGAGTCGCGCCCGTCTATCTGTCCCATCGGTGGGACATGTCGGTGGTCTCCCTCCCGTACGGCCTGACGGTCTGGTGCCGGGACGGGCGGTTCCGCTGGCGGCACGGCCAGACCGCCCCCGCCGTACATCCGGTGGACGATCTCGCCGCCCTCGTCGAACGCCTCGTGGGCCGCTTCGAAGAGCTGCGGCGGAGCGTCTGATGCCGGACACCCCGTACGCCATGTGGGTTCGCGGTGAGCTGGCCGAGTACCTCCATCTCCCCAAAGACGGCACCAGGGTCGAGGTCGTCGGAGCAGAGATCGTCGTGTCGCCAGGTCCGAGCGACCGCGAGATCGATGCTGAGATCGGCCGTCTCAAGGCCAAGTACGTCATGGCGCACCAGGTCGACCTCGTTGTGGAGGTGACCTCCTGTTCCAATGCCGCCGATGACCGGGAGCCGGGCCCCACGCGGACTTACGGCACCAAGTGGAGCGGCTACGCGCACCTGGACATCCCCTACTACCTGCTGGTCGACCGTGCGCCATCCCAGGCGCGGGCGACGCTGTTCACTGATCCGGATCAGCGCGAGGGTACCTACACGAAGTCTGCGAGCTGGGCTTTCGGCAAGACCATCACGCTCCCCGAGCCGTTCGGCTTCGAGATCTCGACCGAGGGATGGGAGCCCTGGGACGACGGGCCCCGCTGACACGACGACGAGCACCGTACCGCCCGGTGACCCACGGCCCCGTCAGCGGCCGGGGAGGCGGATCACTACGACGGTGTTGCTCTGGAGGGGCTCGATGGTGACGAAGTTCGCCGGGTCGAACTGCTCGCGGGTGAAACGCACCTCCTGTGGCCGGCGGAGCGGTTGCCAGACCAGGTCGCCGCGGCTGCGGTGCAGGATGAAGACGTCGATGGCGCCGAAGGGCGTGTGCTTGGACGCCTGCGCGAACGCCGCCGGGTCGGTGGTGCCGGCGAGCTTGCGCAGTTCGGCGAAGCGGTCGTCCCACCGGGCCGGGGCGCCGGAGGCGTTGCGGTCGACGCCGATGTAGCCGGGCCACGGGTAGAAGGCGAAGAGCTGGTCGTCGTAGGAGAGCGTGCGGGGCCGTGCGCCCGGGCCGAGGACGCCTTCGACGGCCATCCGGATGGGCTCGGCGGGGAAGTAGGACCAGTCTCCCGCCTTGGCCGCGGCGATGGCGTACCTCGGACGTTCGCCGTCGGGGAGCGACTGGTTGTGGGCGTGCGCCGCCTTGCGGTTCGACAGGGCCGAGCCGGTGTCGAGCATCGGCTGGCCCCCGCCCTCCCGGAGCGCCGACCAGCGGTTGACGGGCATGTTGGCGTGCCAGTAGTGGTATCCGGCGAAGACGAGCACGATGGACAGGGCGATGGCCCCGCTGCCCGAGGGGGCGGACAGGTCCAGCCGTCCGAGCAGTTCCTGGCCGATGTGCGCCACGGTGAGCACGGCGGCGGCGAGGAGACAGGACGAGATCAGCGGCCGGGTGTAGTACAGCAGGCCGCTGTGCCCGGACGTCGTGTAGCGGAGCAGGCTGATCAGGTAGTAGCCGTACGTCCCCACCACGAGGGCGAGCAGCGGCGTGCCCCACCAGACCGAGCGGCGCAGGCACAGCAGGCCCACCACGCCGGCCAGCTGGACCAGCCCCAGCAGGCTGAACTCCAGGAAGGGGAACGGGTTGGCGGAGATCAGGCTGGACTCGTACTTGTCGCCGAGCTGCTGACCACCGTCCAGCATCGCCGAGCCGTAGGGGAACAGGAACCAGGAGGCCATGACCAGCATGATCAGCATGATGGCGAGCAGGTACAGCACGTAGCGGAGGCGGGCGGTGGACGCGCGCCACGCCGACCAGGCGAGCGCGACGATGCCCAGGCCCGCGTAGACCAGGTAGCCGAAGTACACCAGGAACATCAGGCCGCCGATGACCCCGGCGACCGGCCAGGGCAGGCGGTTGCGATCGCCGAACGTCAGGAGCAGCCAGGGCACGACGACCGCGAGGGCGAGGATCTCGTACGGCTTGGTCGGGTCGCTGAAGATGATCGAGACGAGCACGGTGATCGCCAGTGCGGGGCCGGCCGAGGTGAGCCGGGTCCAGAGCGCGAAGCCGGCCACGACCGCTCCCGAGACGGCGATGATCGCCGCGGGCGCCAGCAGCCGCCAGGCCTCGGTGTGCAGGTGGACCGCGGCCTTGCCGATCAGCCAGGGATACAGCGGCGGGTACTCCGAGGGCACCCCGGCGACGATGCCGTCGCTGCTGGCGGAGGTGATCGTGTAGCGGGTGGCCATGGCGGCCAGCCGCCCGGTGTCGCCGAACACGCCCTCGGCGGGGAACGGCGTGCCCTCCCAGGCCGACCGCAGCACCAGCACCAGGAAGGACGCGTAGAGCCCCGCGGCCAGGCCGGCGACCACCGGACCCCGCTGCCAGCGGCACAGCACGCCGACCACGGCCAGCATCAGCCCGCCGATGACCAGTGGCTTGTCCGCGCCGGCCTGCAGGAACGGGTTCAGGTCGAGTCTCGCCGGGACCCACGCGGCGATCGGCCCGACGACCACCCAGGTGAGGAGCGCAACGGTCCCCGGCGCGCACAGCAGCCTGAGGATGAGGGGACGGCGGCGTGAGCCGTCACGTCCTTGATCGTCTGCGGGTTGTACGTCCCGTTCCGGCTGACTCTGGGTATCGGCATCGGTCGCCGTCATCTGGTCCCAATCGCTCGGTCCTGCTCCCCCTGTGCCGGTGACCGAACCCGGCGGAAGGTACAGCGTTCACTACATCTACCTAAAACATCAACTCAGTAGACGAATTGGGCAGCCTGTGGAGCGCCGCCCCGGTGGATTCCGTACGCTACGTCTGGACGAATTCGACACGTACGGATGTGGGGCCAGTGGGGCCGAAAGTTACGGTTGTGGTCCCGGTGTACAACTGCCGGGGCACCCTCGGCCGCGCCCTGGACTCGGTCTTCGCCCAGTCACTCGGCATGGAGCACATCGAGATCGTCGCGGTGGACGACGGCTCCGACGACGGCAGCGCCGAGGAGCTCGACCGGCTGGCCGGCGAGCATCCCCAGCTCATCGCCCTGCACCAGGCGAACTCCGGGGGCCCCGGCGGGCCGCGCAACGCCGGCATCGAGCGGGCGACCGGGGAGTACGTCTTCTTCCTGGACGCCGACGACTGGCTGGGCACCGAGGCGCTGGAGCGCATGACCGCCATGGCCGACGCCCACGACACGGATGTGGTCGTCGGCAAGTACGTCGGGGTCGGCCGCAGCGTGCCCGAGCGGATGTTCCGCCGCACCGTGCCCGTCACGACGCTGGCCGAGCCCGACCCCAACGTCTATGCCACGCTCTCGGTGCTGAAGCTCTTCCGCCGGTCGCTGCTGGAGGACCACCGGCTCCGCTTCCCCGAGGGCGTGCTGTCGGGCGAAGACCTGATCTTCGCCGCGCACGCCTACCTGCAGGCCAAGGGCATATCGGTGCTGGCCGACTACGACTGCTACTACTGGGTCGGCCGTGAGGACGGCACCAGCATCATGCAGAACAGCGGTACCCCCGCCGAGACGTTCTTCCCCTACATCACCGAGGTCTTCGAGCTGGTCGAGGCGCACACCGAACCGGGTCAGATGCGCGACCGCATGTTCGCCCGCCACTTCGAGTGGGACGTGCTGAACTGGCGTTTCGACGAGCCGTACCTGGGATCGGACGACGACTGGCCGTTCAGCAGGGCGGCCGCCATGCGCCTGATCGATCGATGGCTGACCCCGGGTACGACGGAACTGCTCCCGCCGCACGCCCGGCTGCTCGTGCACTGCCTGCGCTACGACCTCCTGGACGAGCTGCGAAAGATCATCGCGGCACACCGTCGAGGCGAACCGCCGGTGACCGTGGTGGACAAGGGCAAGGCGTTCGCCGCCTACCCCTACTTCCGCGACCCGGCGGTCGCCATCCCCGACGAGTGCTACGAGATCACCGACCGGCTCACCGCCGGCCACCGGCTGACCGGGCTGGCCTGGACGGACGCCGGCCTCACGGTGCGCGGTCACGCGCTCATCTGGCGGGTGGGCACCCAGGCGCAGGAGGTCGCCCTGGTGCTGCGCTCGAAGAAGCATCCCGGGATCGAGCACCGGGTGCCGGTCGAGCGGGTCGCCACGCCGGACCTGGCCGAGGGCCGTTACACCTATCCCGAGGCCGGGTTCACCGCGAACATCACTCCCGCCGAGCTCCGGCCGCCGTCCCAGTGGGACGCCTACGTCGAGGTGGCCGTCGAGGGACTGGTCCGGGAAGCCCGGCTGGGGGCGGTTCGCGACGAAGAGGTCGTCGCCCCCGGGATCCGGCTGGCGGCGGACGGCCCCTATGTCACCCCGTACTTCACCGAGTACGGCAACCTCACCGTGGGCCTGGGCGCGCGGGGCCGCCGGGAGCCCGTCCAGGTGACGGAGGCGGCCTGGGTGCGCCGGGGCCGCCTGCGCCTGACCGGCCGGCTGCTCGACGCGGGCCCGGGGTCGGGGGAGTTCGCGTTCCGCGCCGAGCTGCGGCGCCGTGGCACCGACGACACGAGGCTCTCCTCGGCGGAGGTGGACGCAGGGGGCGGCTTCACGGTCGAGCTGGACCTGCGCGGTGCCGCAGGAGGCCGCTGGGACCTGTGGGGCCAGATTTCCGCAGGCTCCGCCACGGCCCGGATCCGGGTGGCCGCCCTCGACCGGCCGCCCGGCCGGTCGTCGTGCTCGGCGACCCGGCTGGCCGAGCCCTACGAGACCAAGGACGGGGACCTGTCCCTCCGGGTCGGCGACCGCCGGGTGGTACGGGTGCTCAAGCGCCTCAGGGGGAGTGTGCGAAACCCGCGATCATGATTTCGCGGATTACGGCGATTTCCCATAATCTGGATCCCTCAAATCGGGGTGGCCATTTCTCATAGGGCGACGGTGGGCTGACGTGCTGGTGCGAGAAGGGGTCGCCGACCTGGCATCACAGGTCGGCGACCGAGTCGGCCGCCGTTTCCCGCGCCCCGGGCCTTACCTATTCGTTGCGATCTGTGTGGTCGTATGGGCGTTTCTCGTGACGGCGCGGCACGTGTGGGCCGGAGATATCCGTCTCCACTATGCGACGATCTACGCGCTGGAGCGGAACTTCTGGTCGCCGCGGGATCCCATGGTGGGTGCTGTCTCGGGCAGCCCTTACTACTCGCCGTACGTGGTCGTACTCGCGGCGCTCGGCAAGCTCACCGGTGTCTCGGTGCGGAGCCTGGTGGAATACGCCGGGATTTTCAACATCGTGCTGCTCCTGGTGGCGATCCGCCGTTTCTGCAGCCATTTTCGCAGGCCCTCACTCACCGCCACGCTGGTGCTGGTCTTCACCTTGACGCTGTGGGGCCTGCAACCGCGGGACTGGAGCGGTTTTCTCGGGCTCTACTCCCTGTCGTGGACGCTCGGCTATCCGAGCGTCTTCGCCGCCGCCCTCATGTTCTTCACCTGGGACGCCTTCCTGCGGTTCCGGGCGCGGCCCGCGGAGAACCTGGCCTGGGCGCACCTCGCCGTGGTGTCGGTGCTGGTCGCCCTGGTGGCGCTCATCCACCCGTTCACGGCCATCAACACCGTGCTCGGCCTGATCGCCTTCGCCCTCGCCGACCTGCGCGGGCTGTGGCGCGGACGGCCCGGCCGGCTCGCGCTGGCCGCCGTGCCCGCGGTGGCCATCGTGGTGCTGTGGCCGTGGTCGGACGTGCTGTCGCTGTTCGGCGCGTCCGGCGAGTTCTCCGGCGTCCACCTGATCCTCATCGAGGACGTCGTCCGCGACTGGGGCTTCTTCGGCTACGGGCTGGCCCTGCTCGGGCTGCCCGCGCTGGTGACCGCCGCCCGCCGCCCGCTCGGCCGTGAGCTGCAGATCCTGTGCGGGCTCTCCGCGGGCCTGGTGGCCCTGGGCGCCGCGGCCGGGTCGTACGGCTTCGCCCGGGTCATCCCGGTCGTGGTGCTCTCGCTGCATCTGGCGCTCGCCTCCTACCTGGCCGACCGGGCGCTGGGCTGGAACATCCCGTGGATCACCTACGCCACCGTCACCGTCGTCGCCTGCGCCGTCGGGGTGTACGGGAACGCCGGTGGCCTGATCCGGGCGTACTGGGGCAAGGTCACCAGCGCCGACCTGGCGACCTGGCGTGCGCGGGATCCGGCGAACCGCTACGACCCGGTCATTTCCAAGATCCACCGCGGCGACGTGGTGATCAGTGACGACCCCTGGGCCGGCCGGCTGGTCAACGCCCGCGGCGCCTACACCGTCGTGCCGGCCTGGCCGTACCCGTTCGTGGACGAGGCCGCGCGGCGCCGGGACAGCCAGGCGTTCTTCGCCGCGTCCACGACCCCGCGGGAGCGGACGGCCATCGCCGGGCGCTACCACGTGAAATGCGTCATCCTCTCCCAGGGAGCCGCGATCCTCGACGTGCCACAGGCGCTGCCCGGCTTCTCGCTCAGAGCCCGTACCTGGCGAAACGGTGCCTCCGTCTGGTGCCGCCCCTAAGCTGGCGTCCGGCACACGCGAGCGACAGGGAGAGGCGCCATGGGAGGGGCCGGCAGGCACACCGGGCGGTTCGCCCGGGCACACGGGGCGTTCGCCGTCGTGCTCGTGGTGGCGATCGCGCTCCGGGTGATCGTGCTGCTGGGCTATCCGTCGGTGGTCTGGTTCGGCGACTCCGGCACCTATCTCGGGGCGGCGCTGCACCTGGTCCCGTCCCTGATCCGGCCCAGTGGCTACTCGGTCCTGCTCTGGCTGCTGCGGCCGTTCCACAGCCTGTTCCTGGTCGCCGCCGTGCAGCATCTGCTGGGCGTGCTGACCGGGGTGATGGTGTACGCCCTCGTCCGGCGGGCGGCGCGGGCCCGGTGGCCGGACGCCCGGTGGCCGCCCGGGGTGCTCGGCGCCCTGGTCACCGTGCCGGTCCTGCTGGACGCTTACCAGATCCAGCTCGAACAGCTCCTGATGGCCGACGAGCTGTTCACCTTCCTGATGGTCGCCGCCGTCACGGTCGTGATGTGGCGGCCCGCCGCCTCGGGCGTGATCACCTGGCGGGCGGCGTCCGCGGCCGGCCTGCTCATGGCGTTCGGAGCGCTGACCCGGTCGGCCGGGCTGCCGCTGCTGATCGTGCTGGTGGTCTGCCTGCTGGTCCGCCTCGTGCGCGGCGGCGGGCTCCGGGCCGGCTGGCGGCCGGTCTGCGCGGCGATCGTGGTGTTCGCGATCCCGATGGGCGCGTACGTCCTGTGGTTCCACGCCGCACACAAGACGTACTCGCTGACCCGTACCGACCAGATCTGGCTGTACGGCAGGACCGTCGACTTCGCCGACTGCACGGTCATGAAGCCGCGGCCCGAGGTGGCGGCGCTGTGCCGGGACGGGCTGCCCCGGGACCCGGAGTCGGCCGCCGCCTGGGAGGCGCTGTGGGGCCCGAGCTCGGCGTTCCGCCGGATCCCGGAAGGCGTCGGCGGGGTCGAGGCCAACCGGCTGGCCGGGGAGTTCGCCCGGCTGGCGATCCAGCGGCAGCCGGGCGACTATCTCAAGGTCATCGGCCGCGACACCCTCCGGACGTTCGAGTGGGACCGTGCGCCCTACCCCAACCGGGCGACGATGGAGGGATACCGGTTCCCGGCCCGGCCCGTCCCGCTGTCGGCCGCCGACGCCCGGTTCGGGCGACGGTACGGCGGGGCCTCGGCGACCCCCGAGGTGGTGGAGCCGTGGGCCGGCTGGATGCGGGCCTACCAGCGCTGGTTCTTCCTGCGCGGCACGATGCTGGGGGCCGTCCTGCTGATCGGGCTGGCGGGCATCCTCAGGCAGTGGCGCCGCTGGGGAGGCGAGGCGCTGCTGCCCTGGCTGACGTCGCTGGCCCTGCTGGTGATCCCCGCGGCCACCGCCGACTTCGACTACCGGTACGTCCTGCCCGCGGTGCCCTTCGCGGTCCTGTCCGCCGCCCTGGCCTGGCTCCGCCCGCGCGATCCGGCGGCCCCGCCGGGCGTCGCGCCCGACCCGGAACCGGCCCTGGAACGTCCGGAGTCCGCCGCCCGGGGCTGAGCCGCGCCCGAGGACCGCGGTGAACTTCCGGCATCAGCGGCACCGCCGGGAGCGGACCTTTATGATCGCCTGCATGCCGGTGAGAAGGGCGCTGAGCGTCCGAGACGTCGTGTCCCGCCCGGACGTCGGCGGGTTCGCCCGTGCCCACGGCGTGTTCCTGGTCGTGCTGATGACGGGCCTGGTGCTGCGCGTCCTCACCGTGCTCGGCTACCCCTGCCCCACCTGGTTCGGGGACTCGGCCACCTATCTCGGCAGCGCCGTCGATCTCACCCCGTCGCTGCTGCGGCCCTGCGGCTACTCCGTCCTGCTGTGGCTGCTGAAACCCGCGCACAGCCTCACCCTCGTGGTGATCGTGCAGCATGCGATGGGGCTGGCCGTCGGGGTGATGGTGTACGCGCTCGTATGGCGGGTGGCCAGGGCGGCGGGGGTCCACCGGCGCCGGCGGACCGGGCCGCTCGCCGGGCTGGTGGCGGTGCCGGTGCTGCTCGACGCCTATCTGATCCAGCTCGAGCACCTGCTGATGGCCGACGAGTTCTTCATCTTCCTGACGGTCGCGGCCGTCTCGGTGGCGCTGTGGGGGCCGCGGCCGCGCTGGTGGACGGGGGCGGCGGCCGGGCTGCTGATGGGGTTCGGCGCGGTGACCCGGTCGGTGGGCCTGCCACTGCTGGTGGTGCTCGTGGCCTGCCTGCTGGTCCGCCGCGCGGGCTGGCGGCCCGTCACCGCCGCCGCCGTGGCCTTCGCGGTTCCGCTGCTGGCCTACGGGTTCTGGTACCAGTCGGCGCACGGCAAGTTCGCCCTGACCAACACCGACCAGGTCGTGTTGTACGGCCGTACGGTGGCGTTCGCGGAATGCGCGAAGATGAAGCCGCCACCCGACGTCGCCGTGCTGTGTCTCGAGAACCTCCAGCGGGATCCTCGGATCGCCGCGCCCGCGTACCAGGCCATCTGGACGCGCAGCTCGGGATTCCACCAGATTCCCGGCAAGCTGGGCAGCGACGAGGCCAACCGGCGGGCCGGGGAGTTCGCCCGGCTGGCGATCAGGACCCAGCCGGGGGACTACGCGCAGGTCGTGCTGCGCGACACCTTCCGGGCCTTCGGGTGGGACCGCGAGCCGTACCCGACGCCGTGGACCGTGCGCGAGTACACCTTTCCGGCCGAGCCCAAGGCGATCAACGGGTATCTGGCCGAGGTGGCCTACGAGTACGGGGGATCGACGGCGGCGCCCCAGGTGAAAGAGCCGTACGCGGGCTGGATCCGCGGCTACCAGAACTGGGCGTACGTCCGGGGCACCCTCCTGGGGGTCATCCTGCTCGCCGGGCTCGCCGGCCTGGTCCTGCAGTGGCGGCGCTGGGGCGGCCCGGCGCTGCTGCCCTGGCTGACGTCGGTGGCCCTGCTGGTCATCCCGGCGGCCACCGCCGACTTCGACTACCGGTACGTCCTGCCCGCACTGATCTTCGCGACGGTCGCCGCCGGACTGGCGTTCCTCCGGCCGCCGAAGCAGGGCGCCGACCAGCCCCCCGTTGACGCGGAGCTCTCGTCCGTACTTTGATGGCCGGAGGATGAACCGACGCCTGATCGTGCTCGTGTCCGTGGCGGGAGCCCTGCTCGCCGCGGCGGTGGCCGTGGCCGTCACCTCGTCGGAGGGCGCGGACGACCGGCCCGGCTCCGGCGACCCCGCCGGCTCCGTCGGGCACCGGATGACGGAGAACCCGCACGACGTCGAGACCTACTGGACCCCGGAGCGGATGCGCGAGGCCGAGGGCGGCTGACCCCTCATGGACGCCGGGATCGCCCCCGGCGACCAGCGACCAGAGATGGAAGCCGGGCGCCGGGGGTTGACCGTGCGGGACGTCAGCCGGGGAAGACCCGGTCGACGACGCGGGCGGCGGCCTTGCCGTCCTCCAGCGCGCAGAACCGTTCGGCGAAGGCCGCGTACGCCTTGCCGTAGGACTCCGAGATCGAGTCCACCGACCGCAGCGCCTCGATGAGGTCGGCGGAGGACTCCAGCAGCGGGCCCGGCGCTTCGGCCTCGAAGTCGAAGTAGAAACCGCGCAGCTTGTCCCGGTAGTGCGCCAGGTCGTAGGTGAAGAACAGCATCGGCCGCCCGGTGTTGGCGAAGTCGAACATGACCGACGAGTAGTCACTGACCATGACATCGGTGATCAGGTAGAGCTCGGAGATGTCCGGGTAGGCCGACACGTCGTAGACCAGCGGGTGCGCGGGTGCGCCGTCCACCACGTTGGGGTGCAGCCGGACGAGCAGTACGTGATCGTCCCCGAGCACCTCGGCGAAGTGGTCCAGATCGATCCGCCAGTCGGCCTTGTAGCGGCCCCGGCCGTAGAACTGGTCGTCCCGCCACGTGGGGGCGTACATCACGACCTTCTTGCCGGCGGGGACGCCGACCCGGGCGCGCACGGACGCGGCGATCGAGTCGGCCTCCGGGCTGTACATCACGTCGTTGCGCGGGTAGCCCGCCTCGATGATGTCGCCCTTGAACTTGAACGCCCGCCGGAAGATCTCGGTGCTGAACGCGTTGGGAGAGACCAGGTAGTTCCACTCCGGCAGCGCCGGGGCCTTCGGGTCGGACTTGGCGGACTGCAGCGCCTTCTTCATGCCGGGCGCGTAGGCGAAGTGCACCTCCTTGACATCGCTGCCCAGCTTCTTCAGCGGGGTGCCGTGCCAGGTCTGCAGCACCACCTGGTCGGGATGGCGCTGGAACCAGTCACCGAGCCGGTGGTTGGCGACGATGTAGCGGGAGGTCGCGATCGCCTCGTGCCACTCCTTGCTGTTCAGCCGCACGGCCTTGAGCGAGTCGGGCAGCTCCACCTGGGCGTCGTTGACCACCCACAGCTGTTCCAGACCGTTGCCCCGCCGCATCAGCTCCTCGTGAACGGCGCGCGGGCTGTCGGAGTACTGCCGGCCGCTGAAGCACGAGAAGAGCACCGCGTCGCGCAGACCGGACTTGGCGACCAGCCGGCGGGCCTCCTCACGCAGCCTGGTGGCGGCGCCCACCTCCTCGGGGCGCAGGTCCGACCCCACCGCGAGGACCAGCTGGCCCTGCTGGTTCTGCAGGGTGTAGGAGCGCAACGCCTTCTCGATGGAGACGGGGAGCCCGGCCGTCACCTCCGGCGCCATCGAGACGGCGAACGCGCGGTGCCGGTCCGGCCCGGTGGGCCGGTACAGCACATCCCACTTTCCCTGCCGGAGCGGAAGAACGCCCGCCAGGGTCGGCACGGACGTCACCGGGATCTCGGCCCGCATTTCGGTGCCGGACGGGACCAGCCCGTAGACGTACTCCTGCCGGCGGCCCTGGCTGCGCAGCAGGATCTCCCCGCTCTCGAACACCGGATGCGCGCCGGTGACGACCAGCGTGCCGTCGTTGCGCCACGTGCAGCCGGTGACGACCAGCCGCGCGGTCCGCACGCTCAGCCGCAGGTAGCCGCCCGAGCCGCGCTCGGCGATCGCCTCCTGCGTGCCGCTGAGCTGTCTGGCGTCGGCCACCGCCTCGGCCAGCACGAGGGGCACGGACTCCCCCGAGATGACCGCGCTCACGCACCAGTGACTGGTGTCGTCGGTGCCTCGCCCGCACTCGAGGACACCGGCGTCGTTGGCCAGCTCCCCGAGCTGGACGGAGGCGGTGAAGTCACGGCCGGACACCGAGACCGGCACCGGCACGACCCGGTCGCCCCGGCTGAGGCGCAGCGCGCTCGGTGCCTTCTCCCGTGCGGTCCCGGACACGGTGAGCGTGTCGCCCGACCACTCCAGCGAGGTGGCGAGGGCGCGTACGGTCTCGACCCGGACCCGGAACTCGCCGCCTTTGATCCTCGGCACGATCCGTACGTCGTCGGAGACGTAGTGGTACGGCGGGTTGGCGCCGCTGCCGGAGACACCGCCGCGCAACGCGGCCTTGCGGTAGACGCCGGAGTTGAACACCGCGGCGTGCACCTTCCAGCCGCCGTCGATCCAGCGGCCCCGGCGGCGCAGGCGCTTCGGGTCGATCGTGAAGGTGAACCCGCTCCAGGCGCCGGAGGTCTTGCCGGGCTTGTGCGTCTGGGTGGCCAGCAGGGGGATCCGGCGCTTGCCGCGCCGCAGGGTGATGGCCTTGACGGAGGTCCACTTGCGGCGTGCGTTGACGGAGTTGATGTAGGCCTCGCCGCTGACCCGCAGCTTGCCGTCCTCCCAGGTGACCTCGTGCACCCGGGTGCGCAGCGAGACCTCGTCCCGGGCGCGGTAGAGGCGCTCGGGAATCGCCAGCTTGTCGTCCTTCCAGTACGGATAGACGACGTAACGGCGCAGCGGGTTACGGACGATCGTCGGAGTGATCTTTCCTCGTTCGTACCGCACGAGCTTGACCAGCTCGGTCTTGAGCCGGCGCTGCGCGAGGTGCCATTTCAGCCGGGTCAACGCCGGCAGCCGGTCGAAGACCTTCGGGTCCAGGCCGCCGGCGAACGCGGCCGCCTGCTCGAGGATGGCGGTGCGCTCCTCGTCGTCGGCGTCCGGCAGCGCGTCGATGAAGACCCGCAGCTCCCGCTCCAGCACCGTCTCCAGGAACCGCCGCCGGTCCTTGGCCCGCCAGTGGCCCTCCAGCCGGGTCAGCACGGCCTCGACCGCGGCGAACCCGTCGGCCACGTCCTTCGCGGCGCTGGTGAGCTCGGGCAGCGCGGCGCGCCGCCGTACGACCCGATCCGGGATGACGTGGACCGACGACGCCAGGAAGTGGGCCTGCACCGCGACGGTGAGGTCCTCGTGGCAGTCCCCGTCGGGGAACTCGAGCCGGCGGTCCTTCCAGAACGACCGCCGGAAGAGCCGGCTCGACACCTGCCGGTCGTGCAGCAGCGCCTCGTCGCGGGTGATGTGCGCGTCCGGCCGGGGACGTGAGAACAGCTCCCGGCGAGCGCGGACCTCCCGCCGCTCGGGCTCCGCGCTCTCGCGGGAGCGCCTGGTGACGTCGGCCGGCAGCCGCACGTTGCCGATCGCGAAGTCGGCGTCACCGGCGTCCAGCGCCCCCGCCAGGGCGTCCAGCGCCCCGGGGATCAGGACGTCGTCGCCGTCGAGGAACATCAGGTAGTCGCCGGTGGCGGCCGCCGCGCCCAGGTTGCGGGCGGCGCCCCGGCTGGGGGCACCCGCCCGGACCAGCCGGAAACCGTCCTCCTCGGCGACGGTGCCGGTGCCGTCGTCGACGAGCAGGACCTCGACGTCGGGGCGGGACTGGTCGGCGATGGACGCCAGGCAGCTCTGCAGAGAGGACCCCGCGCCGTGGGTGAGGACGACGACGCTGATCCGGGCGGTTGTCACCATCTCCTACTTCAGCTTCTCGCCGAGGAAGACCCGGCGAACGGCGCGCTCGGCCGCGTGGCCGTCGTCGAACGAGCAGAACCGGGCCCGGAACTCCGCCCGGTCCTTGGCCGCGGTGTCGCCCCAGGCGGCACCGGACCGGAACGCCTCGACCAGCTCGTCCTCGGTGGTGGCGACCACGCCGGGCGGCATCCTGGTGAGGTCGAAGTTGACTCCCCGGGTACGGACGTAGGTGTCCCAGTCGTTGGCGTAGATGACGATGGGCCGGTCCAGGTTCGCGTAGTCGAACATAATCGAAGAGTAGTCAGTGAGCAGCGCGTCCGAGGCGATACACAGGTCCTCGACCGTGGGGTGGTCCGACACGTCGATCACCTGCTCGTCGGTCCACTGGGGCTCGCCGACCTTGTAGTAGTAGTGCGCGCGGAGCAGCAGGACGTACTCCGGGCCCAGCCGCCGTACGAAACGCGCGATGTCGAACTGCGGCGTGAAGTTCTTCATGTAGTCGCGGTGCGTGGGCGTGTAGAGGATCGCCTTCTTGCCCTCGGGGATGCCGAGCTCGGCGCGCAGCCGGGCGACCTCCTCGGCGGTGACCCGGAAGAAGCGGTCGTTGCGCGGGTAGCCGATCTCGAGCATCTCGTAGCGGCAGGGGAAGCCGCGGTCCCACGCCTCCGTCGACAGCGGGTTGGACGACAGCAGGAAGTCCCACCGGTCGGAGCGTTCGATCAGCTTGCGGAAGTCCATGTCGTTGGCGCCGACCGGGGAGTCCATCTGGTCGAGGCCCATCTTCTTCAGCGGCGTGCCGTGCTGGGTCATCAGGTGCACGGCGCCCTTGCGCTTGACCACGTCGTCGGGGAAGTTCACGTTGTTGACGAAGTACTTCGCCCGGGCGATCGCCGCGACGTACTCCTTGGAGCCGGCGACCACGTAGTCGACGCCCTCGGGCATCTTCCGCACGGCGCCGGGCTTGACCACCCAGACCCCCCGGATGTGCGGGGCGAGCTCGGCGGCCTTCTCGTAGATGGCCGCCGGGTTGCAGGCGTAGCCGCGGTACCAGTACGCCCCGTACACGGCGAGGTTCTGGTCGATCGGGCGGCGCAGTTGCAGCCGGTAGTACAGGCCCCGGCCCTTGCCCTTGGTCAGCTTGCGCAGCGACGCCAGCCGCCGCTTGACGGCGTTGACCCGCTTGCGCGCCTTGGACCGCTGCGCGCTCAGCCGCCGGAGCCGGGTGAACGTGCCGTAGGCGTTCTTCTCGATGAGGCGGTACTTGCGGGCCAGGTTGCCGGGCTCGGTGGGCGGCTGGTGGCCGGCGGGCAGGTACTTGCGGTAGATCTCCGACATGGCGGTGAAGAACGCGGGCTCGTCCTTGCGGTGCACCCGGTCGCCGCGTTCGAGGATGACCAGCAGGTGCCACATCATCCGGTCGAACATGACCGGCCGGTACTCCGCGGTGCCGGGGTGGGCGTCCATGAACGCGAAGACGCGCTCGTACTGCTGGAAGGCGTCGAAGTGCTTCTTGCCCGCGGTCCGGGTGATGGCTCCGCGCCGCCGCTGGCGGTAGACGTAGCAGTTCCGGTCCAGCAGGCTCAGCTTGTCCGCGGCCATCAGGATCGGGTAGGTGACGTTCAGGTCCTCGTAGAACCCGCTGCTGAAGCGCAGCCCGAGGTCCAGCAGGTACTCGCGGCGGATCGCCTTGTTCCACGCGGTCATCATCAGCTGCAGCACGCTGGGCCGCTCGGCGAGGGTGAACACCTCGGGCGCCGGGGGCTCGCGGAACAGGTGGTTGATGACGCTGCGCTGCACCTTGCCGTGCCAGTAGCCCCGCGCGTAGTCGAAGATGAGCACGTCGGGGCGGGTCTCGGCGAGCCGGTCGTGAATGGCCTGGACGCTGCCCTCGGTGGCGTAGTCGTCGCTGTCGAAGAACCAGACGTAGTCGCCGGTGGCCTTGTCGAGGCCGAAATTGCGCGCTTCACCCAGGCCGACGTTCTTCTCCAGGTGGAACACCCGGACTCGGGGGTCGCGTTCGGCGTACTCGTCGAGAATCTTCCCGCAACCATCTGGAGACGCATCGTTCACCGCGATGACCTCGAGATGTTGGCATCCGGGGTTAAGAATGGAGTCGAGGCACTGCCTCAGGTATCCCTGGACTCCGTGCACGGGGACGATGACGCTCAGTGAAACCGGATTCGCGCTCATTCAGAAGAACCTATGACCTGCTAGAGAGTGGTTGACAATTATAGCGGGCGGTGTTCCCGCGGCCGGGCTGTCGAACATGGTGTGGCTAGGTCGGGGCTCGAGCTCTTCTGCCAGGTGGGCTCATCGATCGGTGCTCCTGCGCAGCAGCCAGGAGACGTTGGGTTCGACGGCCCATCGGGTGACGCGCCGGACCGGCTCGGTGGCCAGCACGATAGTAGCCGCTACGCAGAGTAGTGTCAGGGCGACGACGCCTATCGGGTTGAGGAGCGGCGATGCGGTCAGCAGCCCAAGGTAGTCGAACACCTTCAGAATGAGCCCGTGCAAGAGGAAAACGTACATCGTTCCGGTGCCCAGCCACGTGAACCAGGTGTGTCCGCGTGGCACCACCGCGAGGAAGGCGGCCGCCAGCACGAGGCCGATCAGGATCATGCCCGACCGGATGGCCATGCCGGTGAGCGGCGCCACCTCCATCGCCTGGTACCCGTCGGTCCACCACAGCCAGCGCATCTCGAACGGATGCCGGTGGTACCGGTAGGCGAGCACCATCGCGGTCGCCAGCCCGCCGGCCAGCACCGCCGCGCCGTACCACCGGGCGGCCGGGCGGCGTAGCAGCGCCAGCCGCTCGGGGGTGATGGTCAGGCCGAGCACGAAGAACGGCAGCAGGGTCAGCATGCGGGCCGTGGTGCTGTCCAGCATCACCTGGCTGCTGCCGGCCACCAGCGCCACGGCGACGGCCACGGCGAACGGATGCCGCAGGTGCGGCCAGATCGGCGCCGACAGCCGCCAGCCCAGCAGGGCCAGCAGGAACCACATGAGGAAGTGCGGCCGGAACGCCTCGTTGAGGTCGAACCCCGCCCCGTTGATCCACCAGACCTCGGCCCGGTAGAGCAGGATGAAGATGACGTACGGGACGACGACCTGGCCGATCAGCGTACGGGCCTTGTCCGTGGATCGCGCGAAGCCCCGGGAGAAGTACCCGGTGGTGAAGACGAACAACGGCATGTGGAAGGCGTACACGAACGTGTAGACCGTCCGGATGAGCTCGTCACGCTGGTAGTACTGCCCCCAGAGATGCCCCAGCACCACCAGGGTGATCGCCATGAACTTGGCGTTGTCGAAATAGGGGTCGCGTCGTTTGACCGGCGCCGCCTCGGCGCCGGGCGTCTCCGCCGTCTGCCGGGGGGCGGACGCCTGCTTCGGATCGGATGCCTGCTGTGGGTCGGATTGCTGCGGGGGGCCGGGTATCTGCTGTTGCGGATCGGATACCTGCTGGGTTTCGGACATCTTGATAGGTCGGCTCCGTCTGGGGGGTTGGACGGCCGATTGGGGCCACAGGGGGCGACGATACCGACTAAGAGTAGGGTGATTGCCCTATTTGTATTGAGATGTGATTAACGTTCGCTGTGAGTACCCGGCCTGCGCAGCGGAGTGAAGGCCCACGTCATGCGGGGCTCCAGCGCCCACCGCATCGCCCGCTGCACAGGTGGGGTGCACAGTGCGGTCCCCAGCACCACTCCGCCCGCCACCAGGCTCAGTGTTCCCGGGACGGTGTGCAGCCAGTGGATGTGGTACCAGCCCATGAACGTCATCAGCTTGGGCACGAAGCCGTGCAGAAGGTAGGCGTACAGCGTGGTGGCGCCGAGCGCGGTGAACCAGGTGCGGCGCGCGGGCACCACCGCCAGGAAGGCGGCCACCAGGACGGTGGAGCCCACCAGCATCCCCATCCGCATCAGGGTGCCGGTGACGTTGTCGACGCCCAGCGTGGCGTGTGAGCTCCGCCAGTAGACCCACTCGGTGCTCATGTGCCGGTCGACCAGGAACGCCGCCACCAGGCCCCCGGTGAGGGTGAGGGCCCCCAGGACGCGGGCCGCGGGCCGCTTCAGCAGCTCGAAGTGCTCGGGGCGCAGCATCAGGCCCAGCACGTAGAACGGCGCCAGGCCGAAGACGCGGTGCATGTCCAGCTGGCCGGAGAGCTCCGCCATGAAGGACAGCAGCGAGATCGCCACCGCCACGCCGAGCGGCCACCGGATCTGCTGCCAGACCGGGGTGGACAGCCGCCACAGGAACAGCGCCATCAGGAACCAGGTCAGGTAGTAGGGGTCGAGCAGGCTGATCCGGAAGGTGTCCTTGCCCACCAGCCAGTCGAACAGCGAGTACGAGGTCTCGAAGACGACGTACGGCACGCCCAGGTTGGTGATGAGCTTGCGCGCCTTGCCGCCGCTGAACGTGAAGTTGCGGGAGAAGTAGCCGGTTATCACGATGAACACCGGCATGTGGAACAGGTAGACGAAGACGTACAGCGCGTGCGCCAGGTGCACGTCCCACACGCCCTCGATGAAATGACCGGCCACGACGAGCAGGATCGCGAGGAACTTGGCGTTGTCGAAGAACGGGTCGCGCGCGGACGGACCCGGCCGGGCGGCCGGTTGCGCGGACGCGGCGGGGGCGGGGGGACGAACAAGCTGAGTCATGGATCCCGGGGGCCTCAGATCGCTGGCGGAACACCCGAGACTATCCAAGCCCGAGCGTCAGGTGGCGGCCTTGCAGATGTTGTCGTTTGCCTTGATCTCGCCCTGCAGCTTGGGAATGACGGCCGACTTCTTGTTCTTCAGCGTCGTCCAGTTGGCCCCGACCACCAGGTCGACGACCCCGGCCACGCCGTCCGACCGGGACAGCGGCTTGGCGCCCGGCACCAGCGCCGCGATCGTGGCCGCCTGGTCGTCGGCGCCCTGCCCGAAGAGCACCTGGGTGCTCTTGCCGTACGCGGCGCTCGCGTTGCCGACCTTGATGACGTTGAAGCCCTGCGCGGTCAGCTGGTCGGCGATCCGCTGCGCCTTCCCGGGGGTGCCGCTGGCGTTGTACACCCGCACCTTCACCTGGCCGGCCGGGATCGTCTTGCCGGTGGCCTTCGGCTCGGCCGGGACGGTCTTGTCGTTGCGGATCGAGGCGAAGAAGTTGTCCGCCGCGGGCTGGGCCAGCGCGACCCGGTTGTGGTCGAGGGGGTAGGCCCCCCACGGCACCGTGATGAAGCGGATCTTGCCGCTGGTCATGCCCTGCAGGCCCGAGCCGACCTTGAGCATCGCGCCGGCGTCGAAGCCCTCGTCGGTGGTGAGCGACTTGGTGGCGGCGTTGAGCAGGCGCAGGAGCTTGGCCGGGTCGCTGAGGGTGCCGGCGCTGAGCGCCTTCTTGGCTGCCGAGCCCAGGAACTGCTGCTGGCGCTTGATCCGCTGCAGGTCCGAGCCGTCGCCCAGGCCGTGCCGGTTGCGGACGAAGGCCAGCGCCGCCTCGCCCTTGATGACGTGCCTGCCCGCGGACAGGTTGAGCTTGGAATCCCTGTCCTTGACCGCCTTGGGCAGGCAGACCTCCACCCCGCCGAGCGCGTCCACGACGCTCTTGAAACTGGTGAAGTCGACCTGCAGGAAGTGGTCGATCCGGATGTTGGAGATGCCCTCGATGGTCTTGATGGTGCAGGCGGCGCCACCGGAGGTGAACGACGAGTTGATCATCGCCACCGACTGGGCCGGGACGATGCTGCCGTTCTTCCGCTTGCACGAGGGGATCGGCACCATCAGGTCCCGGGGGAAGCTGATGCCGATGGCCTGGCCGCCGCCGGGGGAGAGGTGCAGCAGGATCATCGTGTCCGAGCGGGGCGGCTCGTTCTTCAGCCCGGCGCCGTACTTGGAGTTCTTGCCCGCCCGCGAGTCGGTGCCCAGCATCAGGACGTTGAGCGCGCTGTTGAGCTTCTTCGGGCGGGAGGCCGCGTTGATCTGGCTGTTGAGATCGTCGTGGTTGATGTTGCCGTTGAACTTGAGGTACGTGCCGTAGGCCACGAGGCTGACCGCGACCATGATCACCGAGAGCCCGACGGAGACCCATCCGGCGATGCGCCAGCCGCGCCGGGACGCCGGTTCCAGGTCGGCGTCGTCGACGTAGTCCACGTACATCAAGTTGGTGCTCATCGGCTCCAGAGAATAGGTCAGGGAAGCCGACGTACGTATACGGATGGCTCATCCCAACCGGCGACACCGGCCACAGCGGTCACACGTTCTACGGAGACTCGCTGATCGAGGGTTACTTTGTCGAGGTTTCTACAGATTATGACTGAACCTTGGGCATAGATGGGTGCGATCAGCCCAGCTAGGAGCCCTGTAAGTGTGGTGAAGGGCATGTCAACCAAGACCCGGCTCTGGGCGTCCAGGCCCCAGTTCTCGGCCGCCACGCGGGCCCGCTCCACCAGTTCGGTCCCGCTGTATGTGGTTTTTATCACATTTGACTCACGGGCCCCAGAGGTCTGTTCGGTCGCCGCAGGCTCCTCGGATCCGGCTGTCCCCGCCGTCTCGGCGGCGGTCTCCGCGGCGGTCTCCGCGGCGGGGAGGACGAGGGCGGTGCCGTCCGGATCGACCGGGGAGTACGGCGCGAAGCGATCTCCGTACGCCCGGACCTCGGCCGCGTAGTCGACCACCCCGGGCGGGCAGTCCGGCAGCGGCGCTCCCATCGCGTGCAGGGAGAGGCCCACCAGGTCGCGCGCCGCCGGCGCCCCGCCGGGCGGCCCGGTCCCGGCGACGACGACGATCTCCGCGTCGCTCGCGGCGGCGCCGGCCGGGTCGATCGGCTCGACCGCCAGCCCGGCCGACCAGCAGGCGAACAACCACACCGCGGTCTGCCAGTGCGGGGGCAGGGCGATCGCCACCCGGTCGCCCGGCTCGGCGTCCAGCCCGTCGACGAGCAGGTTCGCGGTCTTGGCGACCCAGTTGTCGAACGTCTTGGCCGACAGCTCGATCCGCTCGCCGGCCGCGTCGTCGTAGAAGGTCACCAGCGGGCGGGACGGCTCCGCCGCCACCACCAGCCGGAGCAGTTCCGCAGGTCCTGTCAGAGGCATGACAGGGAGCGTACGACCTCGTACCCGCGGCCGGGCGGCGGTGCGGGCCGCCCCCGTCCGGGGGGCCGGGACGGGACCACCGCGAATCGTGATCAACGCCGCCACCTGGCGTACTGTCGAGCGAGCACCCGGTCCGGGCCTATACGCTGCGGGGTTTGATGGACAACCTCGGCCCCGACCGCGTGCTCGCGCGGCTCACCGTCGCCCCCGCGCTGCTCCTGGTGGCGTGGCTGGTGGTGTCGCTGCCGCTGCTGATGGCCGGGACGTTCGGCATCGGGCCCGCGCTGCTGCTGTTCGTCGTGGTCGCCGGGCTCATCCTCGTCCTGGGCTTCCGGGGGACGCCCCGGACCGACGTGCGCCGCGGGCCGGCCTCGTGGTGGGTGGTCGGCGGCGTGCTCGCCGTGACGGCCGGCTTCCTCGTGCTCCAGCTGGCCATGCAGTCGGAACAGATCATCGTCCGCCGCGATCCCGCGTCGTACGTGCAGTTCGCCGTCTGGCTCCAGGAGCACGGCTCGCTGCCGGTCTCGCGGTTCGAGTGGGCCTTCGGCGGCGGCGACCCGGCCCTGTCGTACGGAAGTCCCGGGTTCTTCGAGGACGGCGGCACCGTCGTCCCGCAGTTCATGGCCGGGCTGCCGATGGTGCTGGCGCTGGGCGGCTGGATCGGCGGCTCCGCCGCCATGGTCGCCATGGCCCCGCTGCTGGGAGCCTGCGCCGTGCTGACGTTCGGCGGGCTGACGGCCCGGCTGGTCGGCCCCCGCTGGGCCCCGGTCGGCGCGCTGGCCCTGGCCCTGACCCTGCCGATGCAGTGGGTCTCGCGATCGACCTACAGCGAACTGCCCGCGCTGGTCCTGCTGCTGGGCGGGCTGGCGCTGATGCACGACGTACGGGAGCTCCCGGCCGACCTGGAGGGTGTGCCGGGGTGGAAGCAGCCGGTCCGGATCCGGGCCGCGCTGGCCGGCCTGGCCTTCGGGCTGACGGTGCTGGTCCGGATCGACGGGCTGCGCGACGTGCTGCCGGTCGCGGTGTTCGCCGGGCTGCTGGTCGCCCGGCGCCGCCGCACGGGACTGCCGCTGTTCGCCGGCCTGGCCGCCGGCGCGGGGGCGGGCCTGCTCGAGGGCTTCACGCTGTCCCGGCCGTACCTCTCCTACCTGCGGGACTCGCTCGATCCGCTGCTGCTGATGACGGCCACCGTCGTCGCCGCCACCGTCCTCATGGTGACGCTGCTGCTCTGGCCGGTCACCGGCGTCCCGCTGCGCCGGCTCGGCGCCCGGGTCTCCGCGGGCCGGTGGCCGGACCTCGCCGCGGTCACCACCGTGCTGGTCATGATCTTCTTCGCGGTCCGGCCGTACCTGCAGACCGCCGTCCGGATCCCGCGGTCCCACGACGACAAGGTGAACGCGGCCTTCATCCAGTACGTGCAGACGGTCACCGGCCTGCCGGTCGAGCGCGGCCGGCTCTACACCGAGATCACCCTCTACTGGGTGGTCTGGTACATCGGGGTGCCCGCGCTGCTGCTCGCGACCTACGGCGCCGCGCTGCTGGCGCGCCGGATGGTACGACGCCGTTCGCTGGAGTGGCTGCTGCCGTACTCGGTGATCGTGTGGACCACGGTGACCACCCTGCTGCGGCCCGGCATCACCCCCGACCACCCGTGGGCCTCGCGCCGGCTGATCTCGGTGGTCGTGCCCGGCCTGCTGCTGTTCGCCATCTGGGCGCTCGCCTGGCTGGTGCGCAGGATCCGGCGGCTGGGGTACGGGCCGCGGGCGACCGGTGCGGCGGCGCTGGCCGGCGCGGCGCTGCTGCTGGTGCCGATCGCCGCCACGTCCGTCGGGCTGATGTTCACCCGGACCGAGCAGGGTGAGATCACCGCGGTGCGCCAGTTGTGCCAGAAGCTCGGGCACGGAGCCTCCGTCCTCATCGTGGAGCGGGTCACCGCCGACCGGTTCACCCAGGTGGTGCGCGGGATGTGCGGGCTGCCCACGGCGCGGGTCCGCATCCCGGCCGGGGCGAGGACCCCCGACCAGGCGGAGATGCAGCGGGTCATCAAAAAGATCTACGGTTCACATCGGCGCCCGGTGGTGCTGGGGGCGGAGGCCTCCCAGGTGGCGCCCTACGGACCCCCGCAGCCCGCGTTGCACGTGGTCACCAGGCAGGACGGTCACTCGCTGGTCAGCCCACCGCACGGCACCTGGCGACTGGACATATCCGTCTGGATGGCCGAGCCTCCCGGGCCCGGCTGACCCGCCGGCCGCTCCGCGCGGGCCGCGGCGCGCCCGAGCCGCGTGCCTCCGCGGTCCGTCCTGGCCCGATTCCGCGGCCGCCCTTCGTGGAAGCGCTTTCGGTCCTCCGTTGTTCATCCGTTGGTCATGATCACGTCGCCGTGCGGAGCGATTGCGGTCCACGAGGCGAGTATTCTCGCCGTGCGTGAGTACCGAGCCTGTGCATGTCACCATCGTCCTGCCGTGTTACAACGAGCAGGACCACGTCATCGACGAGGTCGACCGCATCTGCAAGACCATGGATGCGAGCGGTCAGACCTACGAGCTGCTCGCCGTCGACGACAAGTCGACCGACGACACTCTCGAACGGCTGCGCGAGGCCGAACCTCGGTACCCCCAGATGAAGGTCATCGCGTTCCAGCACAACAGCGGCTCGGGCACGGTACGCCGGATCGGTACCCAGCAGGCCCGCGGCGAGATCGTGGTGTGGACCGACGCGGACATGACCTATCCCAACGAGCGGATCCCCGAGCTCGTCGCGATCCTGGACGAGGACCCGTCGGTGGACCAGGTCGTCGGCGCGCGCACCACCGAGGAGGGCACCCACAAGCTGCTGCGGGTGCCGGCCAAGTGGCTGATCCGCAAGATCGCCGAACGGCTGACGGCGTCCCACATCCCCGACCTCAACTCCGGCCTGCGGGCGTTCCGGCGCTCGGTGTCGCTGCCCTACCTGCGGCTGCTGCCGCCCGGATTCTCCTGCGTCACCACCATCACCCTGGCCTTCCTGTCCAACCAGCACCCGGTGCGCTACCTGCCCATCGACTACTACAAGCGGGCCGGCACGTCGAAGTTCCACTTCACCAAGGACGCCTACCGCTACATCCTCCAGGTGCTGCGGATGGTCATGTACTTCAACCCGTTGAAGGTCCTCATGCCGCCCGCCCTGTGGCTGCTGGTCATCGGGCTGGGCAAGGGGCTCTTCTACGACATGATCGTCCACCCGTTGTACTTCCCGGCCAACACGGTGATGCTGTTCGTCACCGGGTTGATCATCGCCTCGCTGGCGCTGCTCGCAGACCTCATCGTCCGCTCCCGGAACGACGCTTGACGCCGCACACGACCGCGGCCCGACGGAGAGGCGCCCGATGAGGATCGCGATCATAGGCCCGGCCTTCCCTTACAAGGGCGGCGGTGCGCACCACACCACCGAGCTGGCGCACCGGCTGGCGGAGGCGGGGCACTCGGTCACCCTGGAGTCCTGGAAGGCGCAGTACCCGTCGTTCCTGTACCCCGGCGAGCAGATGATCGACGAGCCCGAGGGCAGGCCGTTTCCGGCGACCCGCCGCGAGCTGTCCTGGCGTCGCCCGGACGGCTGGCTGCGGCTGGGCCGCCGCCTCGGCGCCCGCTCCGGGCGCAGGGCCGGACGCCGCGGCGAGGCCGGCTCCGGGGAGCGGCCGGACGCCGCACCGTTCGACCTGGTGATCCTGGCCGTGCTCAGCCCCGTCCAGGTGCCGTCCTACCTGGGCATCCTGACCGGGCTGCGACGGCGTTCGCGGCGTTCCGGCCCGGCCGCGCCCGCCGGTGCCGGGTCCGCCGGTGCCGGGTCCGCCGGAATCGGGTCCACAGGTGGCCGGGGGCCCCGCGTGGTGGCGCTCTGCCACAACGTGCTGCCGCACGAGCGCGCGTTCTACGACGAGCCGCTGATGAAGGCCCTGCTGCGGCGGGTCGACGGGGTCCTGGTGCACTCCGAGCAGCAGGCCGCACTGGCCGGCACGCTCACCACCCGGCCGGCCCAGGTCGCCGAACTGCCCGCGCACTTCCCCACCGACCCCGCCGCCGGGGGCCCGCCTGGCCGCCCGGCGGGGGACCCGGAGTTGCACCACCGGCTGCTGTTCTTCGGGATGGTCCGGCCCTACAAGGGGCTCGACGTACTGCTCCGGGCGCTGGCCGCGGGACCGCCCGAGGTCGCGCTGACGGCGGCGGGGGAGTTCTGGGGCGGCCTGGAGGAGACCCGGGCGCTCATCACCGAGCTCGGGCTGGACGGGCGGGTCGAACTGCGGCCGGGCTACGTGCCCGCGGCCGAGGTGCCCGGGCTGTTCGCCGCCGCGGACGCGCTGGTGCTGCCCTACCGGTCGGCGACCGCGTCACAGAACGTTTGGATGGCCTACGAGCACGGCGTGCCGGTCATCGCCACCCGGGTCGGCTCGTTCCCCGGCCAGATCCGCGAGGGGGTGGACGGGCTGCTGTGCGAACCGGACGACGTCGGCTCCCTCACCGAGGCGCTCCGGCGTTTCTACGCCCCGGGCGAGCCGGAGCGGCTCCGGGCCGGCGTCGGCCCCGTGGACCACGAGCCACTGTGGACCGCCTACCTCAAAGCACTGCTCGACGCCTGACCCCACCCCACCCCGGGCCCCTCACCCCCGACCACCTCCGTGATCATGCAATCAATCGTCGAACGATTGCATGATCACGGATTGGCGAGGGGGGTGGTGCTGCCGGGCGTGGCCGGGGTGTCCGTCTCGGCGGCCGGTGCGGCCGGCGTGGCCGGTGCGGTCGGTGCGGTCGGCGTGGCCGTGACGGACGTACGGGCCGTACGGCTGAGCGCGAAGGCGAGGGCGGCCCAGGCGAGGTCGGCCACCGTCGAGATCAGCCGGGCCACGACCGCGACCACCAGCGCCTGCGGCGGCCCCATCAGGGGGGCCAGGGCGGCGGTCATGGCCAGCTCGCGGGTGCCCAGCCCGCCGGGCGCGAAGATCGTGAGGAAGCCGACCGACCAGGCCAGCATGAAGGCCGCCGCGGCCGGGAGGAGGTCGCCGAGCCCGCCGCCGTGGATGTCGGCGACGAGCAGCCAGGTCTGCACGCCGAGCAGCAGCCAGCCCAGCACGGTCCAGGCCAGTGCCCGGCCGATGGCGGGCAGCCGTACGGCCCGCTCCAGCGGCTCCCGGCGGGCCAGCCGCAACGCCAGGTTGAGCGCCGAGTTGAGCACCCGGGGGTGCAGCGCGACCAGGGCGAGCGGCACCAGGGCGAGCACCCACCAGTAGTCGCGGGCGGCGGACGAGGAGGTGAACGGGAGGGCGAGCGCGGTCAGCGCCAGCGCGGAGGCCAGCGTGATCGCCATGGCGACCACCGTGGCGGTGAACGTCCGCTTGCGCGGGGCCGCGTGGTCGCGGGCCAGCTCCACGGTGGCCACCACCTGCCAGACCCCGCCGGGGACGTACTTGCCGAGCTGCCCGATGAACATCACCTGGGTGGCCACCGGCAGCCGCAACGGCGAGCCGAGATCGGCCAGCAGCGTCCGCCACGCCAGCATGGCCGGGCCGGGGGCGAGCACGCCGGCGACCAGCGCCCCGGCCACCGACCACCAGGAGAGCGCGGACAGCGCGGCCCAGGCCTTGTCCCACTGGGAGATCAGGGCATAGGCCATGAAGGCGATGGCGAGCAGCACGAACCCCAGCCGCAGGGCCCGGCTCGCGACCAGACGGCGCAGCACCCGCCCAGGCTATGGGGACAACGGCAAGATCACGTCCGCGAGGGGGTGGTGCACTCCGTGAACGCTGGCCTAACGGCGGGGAAACAGCCGCAGGTGGGCACCGGGAAGGCCGCCGGGATACCGGCGCGACGCCCCTAGAATCGGGCGCATGTCGAAGGAGCGGGCACCACAGCTGGCGTACTCCGAGTTCCAGGGCAAGATGCTGGAGGAGGACAAACGGCGCCGTAAGGCGGCAAAGCTGATCTCGGTGCTGCGCCACTTCCTGGGCCGCGACGACCTCGGCGGGCTGACCGTCGCCGACGTCGGCTGCTCGGCGGGGTTCATCTCCGACGAGCTGGCCCAGGCGGGGGCCGCGCACACCATCGGCATCGACATCGACGTGCCGGGCCTGCGCAAGGCGGCGGACCGGTTCGGCGAGCGGGTCGGTTTCGTCTGCGGCGACGGCGAGCGGCTGCCGTTCCCCGACGGCACCTTCGACGCGATCGTCTTCAACCACATCTACGAGCACGTCGTGGACCCGGACGCGGTGGTCAAGGAGCTGCACCGGGTGCTGGCCGACGACGGAGCGCTCTATCTCGGCCTGGGCAACAAGTACGGGATCATGGAGCCGCACTACCGGCTGCCGTTCCTGTCGTACCTCCCGGCGGGCATGGCCGACCGGTACGTCCGCGCCAGCGGCCGGGCCGACCAGTACTACGAGCGGTTCCGCGGCCGCAACGACCTGCGCCGGATGCTGAGCGACTTCGAGGTCTGGGACTACACCTTCTCCGTGATCGCCGAGCCGGATCGCTTCCACGGGGAGGACGACCTGCCCGGCCCGGTGGCCAAGCTGCCGGAGCAGGCCGTCCGTGCGTTGCGCCCCATCATCCCGACCTTCCTGTGGGTCGCCACCAAGACGCCGCGGCCCCCGGCCGGGCCCCCGCTCCTCAGCCCGGCCGAGCGAGTGAGCCCGCGGTAACCCCCGGGACACGCATGATCACGCGAAATGGCCCTGTCTCCCGGGGTACGGCGGCGTAGTCTGGCGATCAGGGGAGACAGGCTCGCCGTCCGGAGCGATCCCCGCCGTCTGTTCGCAAGGGAGAATCTTGGCGCCTCGGATCCTGGTCGACGCCACCGCCGCCCCCGCCGACCGCGGGGCACTGGTGCGCTACGTCGACGGTCTGATAGTGGCGCTGCACGCCGCCGGTGCGGATCTGGCGGTCGCGTGTCAGCGCCCCGACGAGGAGCGGTACGCGACGCTCGCCCCGAGCGCGCGGGTCGTCGCCGGCCCGGCCTCGATCACCCATCGCTCCGCCCGGCAGGCGTGGGAGCAGTACGGCCTGCCGTACATCGCCAAGCAGGTCGGCGCCGACGTCCTGCACTCGCCGTACTACACGGTCCCGCTGAGCCCCGGCCTGCCCACGGTCGTCACGATCCACGACGTCACCTACTTCACCGACCCCGACGTCCACGACCCGGGCAAGGCCACCTACCTCCGGTCCGCGACCCGGACGGCGGCGCGCCGCGCGTCCCGGCTGATCGTGCCCTCCCGGTTCACCCGCGACGAGATCGTACGGCTGCTGCACGTCGACACCGACCGGGTGGACGTCGCCCCCCACGGGGTGGACCACCAGGTCTTCCACCGGCCGCGGGAGGACGAGCGGACCCGGGTGTCGGACCGGCTCGGCCTGCACGGTCAGCCCTACCTCGCCTTCCTGGGCACGGTGGAGCCGCGCAAGAACGTGCCCAACCTCATCCGTGGCTGGGTGGCGGCCGCCGCCGACCTGCCCGACCCGCCCGCCCTGGTGCTGGCCGGCGCGGGCGGGCGCGACGACGCCATCGACGCGGCGCTGGCGGACGTGCCCGAGCGGCTGCGGCTGATCCGGCCCGGCTATCTCAGCTGGTCCTCGCTGCCCGGTTTCTTCGGCGGCGCGACCGTGGTGGTGCTGCCGAGCGTGTGCGAGGGCTTCGGGCTGCCGGTCCTGGAGGCGATGGCCTGCGGGGCGCCGGTGCTGACCACCCGCTGTGCGTCGCTGCCCGAGGTGGGCGGTGACGCGGTGGCCTACACCGAGCCCGACCCGGCCGGTATCGGGCAGGCACTGGGCGAGCTGATCGGCGATCCCGCCCGGCGGCAGAAACTCGGGGACGCCGCTCACATCCGGTCCTACGAGTTCAGCTGGGAGGCCTCCGCGGAGGCTCACATGGCGGCCTTCGAGCGGGCCGTCGGCAAGTAAGCTCGCCCGAATGGAAGCGATTCTCCTCGTCGGCGGCCAGGGCAGCCGGCTGCGGCCCCTGACGATCTCCACGCCCAAGCCGTTGCTGCCGATGGCGGGCGTCCCGATGCTCGAGCACCAGCTGACCCGGGCCCGGGCGGCCGGGGTGGACCGCATCGTGTTCGCCACCTCGTACCGGGCGGAGATGTTCAACGAGGCGTTCGGCGACGGCGCGCGCCTCGGCCTGGAGCTCGTGTACGTCACCGAGGACGTGCCCCTGGGCACGGCGGGCGCCATCCGCAACGCCTCCGCCGCGCTCACCTGCGGGCCGGACGCCCCCGTCCTGGTGCTCAACGGCGACATCCTCTCCGGCCACGACATCGCGGTGCAGGTGGCGACGCACGAGAAGTCCGAGGCGAGCCTCACCCTGCACCTGACCGTCGTGGAGGACGCGCGGCGGTACGGTTCCGTACCGACCGGCCCGGACGGCAGGGTCCTCGACTTCGTGGAGAAGTCGGACGATCCGCCGACCAACCAGGTCAACGCCGGGTGCTACGTCTTCCGGCGCTCGGTCATCGACGGCATTCCGGCCGGCCGGGTCGTCTCCGCCGAGTACGAGACCTTCCCCGGGCTGCTCGCCGCGGGCGGGCTGGTGCTGGGCTACGTCGAGTCCGCCTACTGGCTGGACGTCGGGACTCCCGCCGCGTTCGTGCGAGGAGCCTGCGACCTGGTGCTCGGGACGATGCCCACGGAGGTGGCCTGCCCGTCGTCGCACGGCGTGCTGCTGCTGGACGACGCGGTGGTGCACCCCGACGCCCGGGTCGGCGGCGGCACCACGGTCGGAGCGGGGGCCCGGGTGGAGTCCGAGGCCCGCGTCGAGGCGAGCGTGCTCTTCGACGGCGCGGTGGTCGAGTCCGGTGCCCGGGTGACCGGTTCGGTCGTCGGGCGAGGGGCCCGGATCGGCGCCGGGGCGGTGCTGGAGGACGCGGTGATCGGTGACGGCGCGGTCGTCGGGTCGGGCAACGAGCTGCTGGCCGGTCTGCGGCTGTGGCCCGGCGTCGAGCTCCCCGAGACGGCGGTCCGTTTCTCGCACGACGGCTGAGGGCCGGGCGCGAGCACCCGGCATGCGACCGGCAGACTGGCAACCATGCCGACCAGCGTGCTGACCAGGCAGTGGCGGCCACCGTGGCCCGTCGACGCGCGGGGCACGCTGTCCCCGCACCGGCGTGGCGCAGGCGACCCCGCCTACCAGATCACGCCCGACGGGGCGGTCTGGCGGGCGTCGCACACTCCCGACGGCCCCGGCACGCTGCGGATCGTCCCCGGCCGGGAGCTCGTCGAGGCGGCCGCCTACGGCCCCGGCGCGGGGTGGCTGCTCGACGGGCTGCCGGACCTGCTGGGCGCCGGCGACGATCCTGCGGCGCTGACCCCGGGGCACCGTGCCCTGCGGGACGCGGTGCTGCGGCAGCCGGGTCTGCGGATCGGCCGGACCCGCCGGGTCTTCGAGGCGCTGGTCCCCGCCGTGCTGGAGCAGAAGGTCGTGAGCAGGGAGGCCTGGCGTGCCTGGCGCTACCTGCTGCGGCGGTTCGGCGAGCCCGCCCCGGGGCCGCCCGCCTCGGCCGGGGCGCCCCGGCTCCGGGTGCCCCCGCCGCCCCAGGTCTGGGCGGAGATCCCCTCCTGGGAGTGGCACCGCTCGGGGGCGGAGGCGGTACGGGCCCGTACGATCGTGCACGCGGCCCGGCTGGCCTCCCGGCTGGAGGACCGCGCCTCGGACGAGACGCTGCGGTCGCTGCCGGGGATCGGGGTGTGGACCTCCGCGGAGATCCGGCAGCGGGCGCTCGGCGATCCCGACGCCGTCTCGGTCGGTGACTACCACCTGCCCGGCCTGGTGGGCTGGGCGCTGGCCGGCACCAAGGTCGACGACGCCGGGATGCTGGAGCTGCTGGCGCCGTACCAGGGCCAGCGGTACCGGGTCACCCGGCTGCTGGAGCTGTCCGGCGGCGGTCCGCCGCGCAGGGGGCCGAGGATGCCCGTGCGGGACTACCGGGCGTTCTGACGTCGTCGTCCGGGCGGGCACGGCGTCCGCGTGGGGTGGGGCGGCGGCGCAGCCAGAAGTGCCCGGGCACCCGGTCGAGGCCGTCGCGGGTGTCCGCGCCGAACAGCGGGGTCAGGATGGCGAGTGCGATGAAGAGGGCGAGAATGACCAGCATGGGGGTGTCCTTCGCATGACGAGGTGCTGGGCCATGGCCGTGGCCCGGGACTTCCCGCGGGGTGGAACGACTTCAGTCTGCGCCGCCTGACTGTTCAGGTCCAGCGATTGTTTCTCCCTGGAACAGTTGAGCAAAGCTGAACGATCCCGGGCTGCCCGGCAAGAGATCTACCCCTGCCGGGTCTGGAAGGGATCGAAGGGACATATGGTGCGAAGCGTGAGCTCGCGGGTCGGAATCGCCTCGTCCGCCCGGAGGTGGCTTGCGAGCCAATATGACGCTTGGCATACAGTGCGCCTATGGACCATGGTGTGACGCCCGGCCGGGACGATGCAGTGAGCCCCGCGCGGACCGAGGCAGGCAGCACAGCGACCGAGCGGGCGGCGGGAGCGGACGCCGCGCCGGCCGGCCCGCCCACCGAATCCGGTCTGCGCCGGGCGCTGGCCCGGGCCCGGGACGGCAAGACCCTCGACCAGGCCGAGGCCACCACGCTGCTGCACGCCCGCGGCGCGCAGCTGGACGACCTGCTGGCCTATGCCGGGCGCACCCGCGACGCGGGTCTCGAGGCGGCCGGCCGGCCCGGGATCATCACCTACAGCCGCAAGGTCTTCATCCCGCTCACCCGGCTGTGCCGGGACCGCTGCGGCTACTGCACGTTCGCCACCGTGCCGCACAAGCTCGACTCGCCGTACCTGAGCCCCGACGAGGTCCTCGACATCGCCCGCCAGGGGGCCGCGATGGGCTGCAAGGAGGCGCTCTTCACCCTGGGCGACCGCCCGGAGGACCGCTGGAAGCCGGCCCGCGAGTGGCTCGACGCGCACGGCTACGACGACACGCTCTCCTACGTCCGCGCCATGGCGATCCGGGTGCTGGAGGAGACCGGGCTGCTCCCGCACCTCAACCCGGGCGTGCTGACCTGGCAGGACTTCCAGCGGCTCAAGCCGGTCGCCCCGTCGATGGGGATGATGCTCGAGACCACCGCCACCCGGCTGTTCAGCGAGCGCGGCGGCCCGCACTTCGGCTCCCCGGACAAGGACCCAGCCGTGCGGCTGCGGGTGCTGGAGGACGCGGGCCGCACCAACGTGCCCTTCACCACCGGCATCCTCATCGGCATCGGGGAGACCGTCGCGGAGCGCGCCGACGCGCTCTTCGCGATCCGCAAGACGATGCGCGAGTACGGCGCCGTCCAGGAAGTGATCATCCAGAACTTCCGCGCCAAGCCCGACACCAAGATGCGCGACACCCCGGACGCGGAGCTCGCCGAGCTGGCCGCCACCATCGCGGTGGCCCGGCTGGTCCTGGGCCCCAGGGCGCGGATCCAGGCCCCGCCCAACCTGGTGGCCGAGCAGTACGCGCTGATGCTGCGGGCCGGCATCGACGACTGGGGCGGCGTCTCCCCGCTCACCCCCGACCACGTCAACCCCGAGCGGCCCTGGCCGCAGATCGACGACCTCGCGCGGCGGACCGCCGAGCAGGGCTTCACCCTTCGCGAGCGGCTCACCATCTACCCCGAGTACGTGCGGCGGGGCGAGCCGTGGCTGGATCCGCGGCTGACCGCGCACGTCGCCGCGCTGGCCGACCGCACGACCGGCTTGGCCCGCGAGGACGCCATGCCGCAGGGCCTGCCCTGGCAGGAGCCGGACGGCGGCTTCGGGCTCACCGCCAGCGGCCGTACCGACCTGCACGTGGAGATCGACACCTCCGGGCGGACCCATGACCGCCGGGACGACTTCGACGAGGTCTACGGCGACTGGGACGCGCTGCGGGCGCGCATGCACGCCCCGCAGCGGTTCGACGCCGACGTCAGCGCGGCACTGCGCAGCGCCGAGCGCGACCCCGCGGGGCTCTCCGACGACGAGGCGCTCGCGCTGCTGCACGCCGACGGGCCGGAGCTGGCCGAGCTGATGCGGCTCGCCGACGACCTGCGCAAGGAGGCCGTCGGCGACGAGGTGACCTATGTCGTCACCCGCAACATCAACTTCACCAACGTCTGTTACACCGGCTGCCGGTTCTGCGCCTTCGCGCAGCGGCGGACCGACGCCGACGCCTACACCCTGTCCCTGGAGCAGGTCGGGCAGCGGGTCGAGGAGGCCTGGGCGGCCGGCGCCACCGAGGTCTGCATGCAGGGCGGCATCCACCCGGACCTGCCCGGCACGGCCTACTTCGACATCGCCCGCGAGGTGAAGCGGCGCGCCCCCGACATGCACATGCACGCCTACAGCCCGATGGAGGTCGTCAACGGCGCGAGCCGGACGAACCTCTCGATCCGGGACTGGCTGCTGGCGGCCAGGGAGGCGGGGCTGGACTCGCTCCCCGGCACCGCGGCCGAGATCCTCGACGACGACGTCCGCTGGGTGCTCACCAAGGGCAAGCTGCCCACCGCCTCGTGGGTGGAGGTGGTCACCACCGCCCACGAGCTGGGCCTGCCGACCACCTCGACGATGATGTACGGGCACGTGGACACGCCGGCGCACTGGGTCGCGCATCTCAAGCTGCTGCGCGGCATCCAGGAGCGGACCGGCGGGTTCACCGAGTTCGTGCTGCTGCCCTTCGTGCACCACAACGCGCCGATCTACCTCGCCGGGCTGGCCCGGCCCGGCCCCACCGCACGGGAGAACCGCGCCGTGCACGCGCTGGCGCGCATCCTGCTGCACGGCGCCATCGACAACATCCAGTGCTCCTGGGTCAAGCTGGGCGACGAACTGTGCGCGGAGGTGCTGCGGGGCGGCGTCAACGACCTGGGCGGCACCCTGATGGAGGAGACGATCAGCCGGATGGCGGGGTCGGAGAACGGCTCCTTCAAGACGATGAGCTCGCTGGAGGAGGTCGCGGCGCGCGCCGGGCGGCCCGCCCGGCAGCGCACCACCTCGTACGGCGTCGTACCGCCGGAGCGCGCCGAGGCCGCCCGCCGCACCGACGGCATCGGCCACTTCGGAGCCCCACGGCAGGAACGCAGCCTCCCGCTGGTCTGACGCTGGAGGGCAGCACCGGCCGCCGCCACGCGGGCCATGGGTTGTGCCGTGGCGGCGGGCTTCCCGCGTGCCGGGGTGATAGACCTTCTTGGCGATAGCCCAGCGAGGGGAGAATCCGTGACAGAGGCCGCGCCGGCCGCCGAACCGCGCCCTCGAAGATGGCCGATATTGGCCATCGGTGCCGCGGGAGTGCTGGTCGTGGGGCTGGCCGGTGGGGCCTGGGCGCTGCGGGAGATCCCCCGGACCTGCCACGGCGCCCCGATGGCGATCGGCGTGGCGGTGCAGCCCGACATCGGCCCGGCCGTCCGCAAGGTCGCAGCGCGGTTCAACGTGCAGACCCATGAGGTCCGAGGCCGGTGCGTGCGGGTCGAGGTCACCGAGCGGGACCCGGCCACGGTGGCCCGGACGTTCGCCGGTCAGGCCCTGGGCGCCCAGGGGGTCCGGCCCGCCGTCGACGGCTGGCTGCCCGAGTCGTGGATCTGGATCTACCTCGCCCGGTCGACCCCGGCAGGCGCCGCACACGTGCCTTTCGGGGGCGACTCGGTCGCCGCCTCGCCGCTGGTGCTCGCCGGTTCCGCCGGGACGGCCGAAGAGCTCCGGCGGCGCAAGGTCGCGAAGAGCTGGAACCTGCTCCTCAAGGGCCGTGCCGACACGCTCGGGCTGTCGAGACGGATCCTCGATCCGGCGGCCAGCGCGGTCGGCATCACCACGTTGCTGGCGGCCCATACCGTCGACTCCGCCGCTCTGCCCGGCTTCGTCGGCGCCATGGAATCGCGTGCCGCGCTCACTGCCCCCGCCATGTTCACGGACCTGACCACGCTCACCCGCGACCAGCGATCGCTCATGGCCTCCACCGAGCAGCAGGTCGTGGCCTACAACGACACCCACCGGGCCAACCCCGCGGTGGCGCTGGTGCCGGAGGAGGGGACGTTCAACCTGAACTACCCGTTCCTGGTCACGGCGACGGACCCGGCCCGGAAGGAGGCGGCCGAGGCGTTCCGCGCCACACTGCTCTCCCGGGCCGCGCAGGACACCTTCCAGGGTTTCGGGTTCCGTGCCCCGCAGGGCACGCTCAACGCCGACCTGGCGCGGCGCTTCGGGCTGGGCGCGGCGGCCCCCAGGCAGCTGGCCCTGGCGGACCCCGCCAAGGTGGTCGTCAGCACGATCCGGCAGTGGAACCGGCTGGCGCCCCGGCTCCGGCTGCTGGTCCTGATCGACGCGTCCGGCTCGATGGGCCGGCACGACGCCGACGGCCGTACCCGCCTGCAACTCGCCGCTCAGGCGCTCCGGACCGGTCTGCGGCTCCTTCCGGACGGCACCCGGACCGGGCTGTGGTCCGTCGCCACCGCCCCGCCCGCCGGCTCGGGCGGCCCAGCGCCCTACCGGCAGCTGGTGCCGCTGAGCCCGGTCACCGGCGGCGGTAAGGGCGCCGCCACCGGAAGTGCCACCGCCGACCGCATCGGGTCGGCGGCGAGCCGGATCCGGCCCCTGGCGAGCGCGGGCACCGGCCTGTACGACGCCATCCTCGCGGCCTACCGGACCCTCGGGCAGGGCTCCACGGCGGATCGGGATGCCGGCTCGACCGACGTCGTCCTCGTGCTCACCGACGGTGATGACGACACCGTACGCCTCCGCGGCCTCTACGACGCGCTACGAGCCCAGCAGAACCCGCGGCGGCCGGTCCAGGTCGTCACGGTGGCCTTCGGGCCCGAAGGCGCCGGCTCCGATCAGTTGCGGCGGGTCGGGGAACTGACCGGCGGGGGCCTGTACTCGATCGGCGACCCGGCGCGCCTCGGAGTCCCCTTCGAGCAGGCGCTCGCTCCGCACCTCTGCACTCCCGCCTGCACCGCCTCCTCGCCCTGAGCCCGGCCCGGTCAGCGGGTGACGATGAAGGCGCCCGGGTCGCGGTCCGGGCGGGCCCGGGGCGGGGCGGCGGCATGGCCGACCCCGACCGCGCCCATCGGATCCCAGGACGCCGGCAGCTCCAGGGCCTCGCGGACGACCTCGGAGCAGAACATCGTGCTCGACACCCAGCACGAGCCGAGGCCCTCGACGGTGAGCGCGACGAGCAGGTTCTCCACTCCGGCGCCCATGGCGACCAGGAACATCTCCCGCTCCGCCCGGGCCCGCCGCTCGTCGGGGTAGTCGTGGGAGCCGTCCATGACCAGGCACGGCACGACGAGGTACGGCGCGCGCCGCAGCACGTCACCGCGGGCGACCCGGCGGCCGATCGACTCCTCGGTGAAACCGTCCCGGCGCAGGTCCGCGATCCAGGCGTCGCGCATGGCGTCCAGCAGCCGGGTCCGCGACGCGGCCGACTCCAGCAGCACGAACCGCCACGGGGTCGTGTGGTGCGGCGCGGGCGCGGTGATCGCCGCCGCCACGGCCCGGTGGACGGCCTGGGGATCGACGGGGTCGGCGGTGAACTCCCGGACGGTGCGGCGGGCGTGCAGGACCTCGGCCGAGCCGTACCGGAACATGTCCTCGGCGGCCGGGCGCACCAGGGCACGGCCGCCCGGCCCGTCCTCGCCCGGAGCGGTGATCAGGTGGCCGAGGCCGCGGACCACCGCGACCGGCACTCCGGCCAGCTTTCCCTTGACCAGCTCGGCCGCGGCCGCCACCTCGTCCGCGATCGCGGTGATGGTGGCGTCCAGCCGGTTGCCGTGGGCGTCGCTGCGGCCGCGCAGATCGTCCAGGGGCGGCAGCCCGGCGACCCCGATGGCGGCGTCGGTGAGGCCGTTGCGCCACGGCCGGCCGAGGGTGTCGGACACGATGACCCCGACGTTGACGCCCAGCAGGTCGTGCAGGCCAGCCCGGATCCGGCCCGCGGAGGCGTCCGGGTCCTCGGGCAGCAGCAGCACCGTGCCGGCCGCGGTGTTGGAGGCGTCCACCCCGGCCGCGGCCAGGACCAGCCCGTGCCGGGTCTCGACGATCCGCGTCTCGCCCCGGGCGTGCGCCCGCCGCGCGACCAGCCGGACCATCTCGGCGTCGATCGCCTTCTCCCGGTCGTCGGCGGCCAGCACCCGGCCCTCGGCCTTGCTCACGATCTTCGACGTGACAACGATCACGTCGCCGTCCCGGATGCCCGGCGTGCCCGGTCCGTCGGCGGTGCTCACGGCTTCGGTGGTGCTCACGGCTTCGGTGGTGCTCACGGCTTCGGTGGTGCTCACGGCTTCGGTGGTGCTCACGGCTTCGGTGGTGCTCACGGCTTCGGTGGTGCTCGCGGCGGCGATGAGGGCGGCGAGGTCGTCGCCCTCACGGATCTCGGGCAGGCCCGGCGGGCCCCAGATTTCGATCCGCGGGCTCATCGTGCGCCGTCCGCTCGGAGCAGGCCGCCGGGCGTGCGCGCGGCGGCGACCGGGCTCACCGGAGCTCCAGGGCGAGGTCGAGGGCGGCGCGGGCGATGGCGGCGGTGCTGTCGGGGTCGCTCATCAGCAGCGGCCGGGACCGGACCTCGACGCCGTCCACCGTCACGCCGGCGTCGGCGGTGTCGACCAGCCAGCCGTCGAGCAGGCCGGCCCCGTAGTGCGCGGCGACCGCCTGCGCCGAGGTCTCCACCCCGATGGCGGTCAGGCAGGCGTCGGCCATGCCCCGCACCGGCGCGCCGCCGATGATGGGGGAGACCCCCACCACGGTCTTGGCCTCGATCGCGGGCCGGATGCCGGGGACGGCGAGGATGGTGCCGACGCTGACGACGGGGTTGGAAGGCGGCAGCAGCACCACGTCGGCGGCCTCGATGGCCTCCAGCACCCCGGGGGCCGGTTTGGCGTCCTCGGCGCCGATCGCGGTGATGGTCTCGGCCGGCACGCCGGCGCGCAGCCGGACCCACCACTCCTGGAAGTGGATCGCCCGCCGGCCGGACTCGTCAGAGATCACCACATGGGTCTCGACCCGGTCGTCGCTCATCGGGATCAGCCGGACGCCCGGCCGCCAGCGGGCGCACAGGGCCTCGGTGACCGCGGAGAGCCGGTAGCCGGCGTCCAGCATCTGGGTGCGCACGATGTGCGTCGCGAAGTCACGGTCGCCCAGGCCGAACCAGGCGGGCCCGACGCCGTACTCGGCGAGCTCGTCGCGGAGGGTGAACGTCTCCTCGGCGCGGCCCCAGCCCTGCTCCTCGTTGATGCCACCGCCGAGGGTGTACATCACGGTGTCCAGGTCCGGGCACACCTGGAGTCCGAACAGCCTGATGTCGTCGCCGGTGTTGCCGATGACGGTGATCTCGGTCGGCTCCGCGCCGGCCTCCCGGCCGGGGTCCGGCCCGGCCACGACCTGCTTGAGCCCGCGCAGGAATCGTGCTCCGCCGATCCCGCCCGCCAGCACCACGATGCGCATGCGGGCAAGTCTCCCACTGCCCGGACATCGGCTGGGACCTGGGGCGGAACGTTGACAAACGCAAGATCGACCATTGGATGGGGGACGTGAACGCACGTGGTATGCAAAGCTTGCGATGAAAAGCGGAATATCTCTCTCTGGAGTTTCTCGTGGATAAGGATGCGTTGCAGCGGTTCCGTGAACCGGCCGCCTGGGCCCTCATCGGGGCTGCGGCTCTGCAGCTCCTGGCCGGTCTGGTGTACCTGCTGTTCGGTGAGTACAAATTCACCTATCGTGCGCTGAACGAAGCGCAAGGCCACGGGCTGTTCGCCAGCTTCACGCTGGCGGTGCTGGTGATCCTGGCAGTGCTGTTCGTCACCCGTGGGGACGGCCCGTCGCCGCAGGCCAAGACCGTCACGATGATAGGGCTCGGCCTGCTCGGGGCCGGGTTGCTCTTCGGTGTGATCTCCCTGCTGGCCGGGATGCTGGCCGGCAGTTCCGTGGTCAGCGGCGCCGGACTCGGCATCAAGCTGAGCGCGTTCCTGTACGAGGTCTCCAAGCTCGTGCTGACCGGGCTGGCCGGTTACTTCGCCTTCACGGTGTTCCAGACGCTCCAGCCGCCGAAGCCCGGCGCGCAGCCGGGCGGCCTCCAGCCCGGCTACCAGGCCTACGGCCAGCAGTACGGCTACCCGCAGCAGCCGGGCCAGCAGCCCGCCTACGACCCCCAGCAGTACGGGCAGCAGCAGTACCCGCAGGCGGGCTACGGTCAGCAGCAGTACGGCCAGCAGGCGGGCTACGGTCAGCAGTACCCTCAGCAGCAGCCCGGTCAGGGTGAGGCCGAGGGCGCGGCGGGCTGGACACAGGCCTACGGCGGCGCGGAGAACCCGCAGCAGACCTACGATCCGCAGGCCGGTCAGCAGCCTTCGCAGGGCCAGAACCCCGAGGGCAACGACCGCAACTGGTACGGCGGCGAACGCGGCTCGCAGTAATCACGGTTCCAGCCACGTCGCTATCACACCAAAACAGCCTCTTCATCCCCCCTGGAACTCGTTCCGCTTGACGGGCCGGGTCTATCACGCGTGTAATTTCATCGGTGTAGTTCTGCGCCTTCCCGGGGGATGGAGCTCGAGGGAAGGCATGACTTAGGGGCTCCAGGGGGCTAGGAGGTGCGCTGTGAGCGAGGTGCTCATCCCGCTGGCGCACGGCACAGAGGTTGAAGAGCCGGGCTGGCAGGAGCGCGCGTTGTGCGCGCAGACCGATCCGGAGGCGTTCTTTCCGGAGAAGGGCGGCTCGACTCGCGAGGCCAAGAAGGTGTGCCGCGCTTGTGAGGTGCGTGCGGAGTGCCTTGAATACGCACTTCAGCATGACGAGCGTTTCGGCATCTGGGGGGGATTGTCGGAACGGGAGCGGCGCAAGCTGAAACGGCAGGCCGTTTAGGGGGCTGCCGCGGGCTGTGAGCCCATCGATGGCGTGATAAAGCGGCGCTTCGCGTACAGTGGTCAGCCGTGCCGACCGGATGGGTCGGCACGGCTCACTACTCTTGACAGATCGAGCGGACCCTTGTCGCCTGCCCGTGACATCGCACGCTTGCAGCATGACCTTGATCGTCATGTCGTCACCGCGGTCCTCGTCAGCCATGACGGGGCGCGCTGGCTTCCGGAGACGTTGAAGGCGCTGCTCACCCAGACGCGGCCGGTACAGCGTCTGGTGGCCGTCGACACCGACAGCCAGGACCGTGGCCCGGCCGTGCTCACCGAGGTCGTCGGCGCGGGCAACCTGCTGTCCCTGCCGCGCACCAGCGGCTACGGCGAGGCCGTCGCCGAGGCGTTGCGGCACCCGGCCGCCTCCATCGCGGTGCCGAGCGACCGGCCCGCCTACGAGCGGGCCATGGAGCAGGAGGCCAGGGTCGAATGGGTCTGGCTGCTGCACGACGACTCCGCGCCCGCGCACGACGCGCTCGACCGGCTGCTCAACGCCGCCGAGAGCGATCCCCGCATCGGTGTCCTCGGCCCGAAGCTGCGTGACTGGGCCGACCGGCGGGTGCTGCTCGAGATCGGCGTCACCATCGACGGGTTCGGCCGCCGGGAGACCGGCGTGGAACGCCGCGAACTCGACCAGGGCCAGCACGACGGGCTGCGCGACGTCCTCGCGGTCAGCACCGCGGGCATGCTGGTCCGCCGCGACGTCTGGGACCAGCTCGGCGGCTTCGACGTCAACCTCGGCCTCTTCCGCGACGACCTCGACTTCGGCTGGCGGGCGCACGCCGAAGGCCACCGGGTGGTCGCGGTGACCGACGCGGTGGTCTTCCACGCCGAGGCCTCCGCCCGGCAGCAGCGCGCGCTGGGCGTGACCACCGACCACCCGCGCCGGCTCGACCGCCGCAACGCCCTGTTCGTCCTGCTCGCGAACCTGCCGTTGCGGGTGCTGCCGCGCGCGATCGTGCGCAACCTCGTCGGCGCGCTGATCCGGGCGCTGTCCCTGCTGATCACCAAGCGGCCCGCCGCGGCCAGGGACGAGTTGGCGGCCGTCGGTGATCTGCTGCGGGACCTGCCGCGGCTGCGCCGGGGCCGGGCCGCCCGCTCGCACAACCGCAAGCGCGTCTACCACAGCATCCGCCGGTTCATGGCGCGCCGGGTCGCGCTGCGCCGGGTGGGCGAGTGGATCGCCTCGCTGCTGTCCGGCGACTCCATCGGAGCCCATCACGGCCGGCCGGGCGAGGACGATCCGATCGTTCCCGAGAGCGGCCCGCTGCGCCGGTTCCTGAGCAGTCCCGGCGTGGTGTTCATGATGGCACTCACCGCGGTGACCCTCGTCGCGGAGCGTTCCCTGATCGCGACCGGCGGCCGGCTGGGCGGCGGGGCCCTGGTGCCCGCCTGGGGCGGCGCCACCGACCTGTGGGACCAGTACCTCTCCGGCTGGCATCCGACCGGCCTCGGCTCCAACGGCGGCTCCCCGCCCTACGTCGGCGTGCTGGCCCTGCTGTCGACCGTGCTGCTGGGCAAGCCGTGGCTGGCCGTGGCGCTGCTGCTGCTGGGCTGTGTGCCGCTGGCCGGGCTCACCGCCTACCTCGCGGCCCGCACGCTCGTCCCCGACACCTACAGCACCCTGTCCGAGCGCCGTACCCGCAACGGCCGCCGCATCCCCGCCGCGTACGTACGCGCCTGGCTGGCGAGCACGTACGCGCTGCTGCCGGTCGCCACCGGCGCAGTCAGCGGCGGGCGGCTGGGCACCGCGGTCGTGATCGTCCTGCTGCCGCTGATCGGGCTGCTGGTCGCCCGGATGCTCGGCGTGCCGCGTCCGCACTCCGCCCCGGCCGGTGAGACCAGGGCCCTGCGGGCCAGGCGCGCGCGCCGGGCGGCCTGGGGGGTGGGCCTGCTCCTCACGGTGGCGATGGCGTTCGCCCCGCTGACCTGGCTGCTCGCCCTGGTCATCGGCACCCTGGTGTGGGTCGCCTTCGCTCCCGGCGGCTCGGGCGCGGCGCGGCGGACCCCCGGCCGTGGCCTCGGCGTCGACCTGGCCATCGCGCTGGCGACCGCGCCGCTGTTGCTGCTGCCGTGGACCTTCGGCCTGCTCCTGCACCCGTCCAGGTTCCTGCTGGAGGCGGGGCTGCACCGGCCCGAGCTGGTGGACTCCCGGCTCCAGGCCAAGTCGATCTTCATGATGGATCCGGGCGGTCCGGGCACCCCGGTCTGGTGGGTCACGGCCGGGCTGGTGGCCGCCGGGCTGCTGGCGCTCCCGCTGCGCAGCCGGCGGACGGCCGTGCTCGCCGGCTGGATGCTGGCGCTGTTCGGCCTGCTCGGGGCGATCCTGGTGAGCGCCGCCACCGTCCGCAGCGGTGCCCTGGGGGCCGACTCCGCCCGCGCCTGGCCGAGCGTGGCGGTCCTCGTCGCGGCGGGGGGCCTGCTGCTGGCGGCGACGGCCGCCGTGCAGCGCGCCGCCGAGGTGCTGGCCGGCAAGGACTTCCTCTACCGCGCGGGCGGGGCGGTGGTCGCGCTCGCGGCGCTGTCCACGCCGCTGCTCGCGGCGGGGAGCTGGATCGTCACCGGCGTCCCGGGGCCGCTCCGCGAGGTCGGCCCCGACGTCGTCCCGGCCTTCATCGGGGCCACCGCCGGTGGCGCGATGCAGCCCCGGACGCTCGTCCTCGTGCAGGGCGCCGGCCGTCCCGCGGGCCAGGTCTCCTACACGGTGCTGCGCGGCTCGGCCCCCATGCTCGGCGACTCCGAGACCCCGACCTCCGGCGACGCCGCACGCCGCATGAAGACGCTGGTGGGGGAGCTCGCCGCCGGTCACGGTGACGGCCGGGCCCTGGCCCGCATGGGCATCCAGTTCGTCCTCGTCCCGCGGCCGGCGAAGGACCCGCTGACCCGCGTGATGGACGCGGCCCCGGACCTCACCCGGCTCAGCCGCACCAACGAGTTCGCGCTGTGGCGGCTGGTGCCGTCGGCCGGCCGGCTGATGCTCCTGGAAGGGCAGACGATCACTCCGCTGCCCGTCGGGGAGCGGGACGGCGCGGTGCGGATCCCGCCCGGCGGTCCCGCCCGCACGCTGCTGCTGGCCGAGCCCGCCGACGGCGGCTGGCAGGCCTCCCTCGACGGGTCCCCGATACGCTCGCGGGTCGTCGACGGCTGGGCCCAGGGCTACGACGTCCCGGCCGCGGGCGGCCGGTTCGAGCTCTCCCACGGCATGTGGTGGCGGCACTTCTGGCTGGTGGTGCAGGCCATCGGGCTCGCGGTCGTGGCGGTGCTGGCGCTGCCCGGTGGCCAGGTGGAGGAGGGCACCGGGGCGGCACTGGACGCGGTGCGCGGATGGCGCAGGCCACGGCGGGGCCGGCGGGGGGACGACCTCGCTCCGGCGGACGACGGCGAGGACGCCTCCGGCGACGGGACCGACGCCGCCGACGGGCCACCCGAGGCACTGCGGGCCGAGGGGATCGCCGGGACGAACGGCAAGACGACCGCGAAGCCGGCAGAGCCCGGCAAGGCGGACGACGGCACAGGCCGCGGTGACGGTGACGCCGAGAGCCCCACCGGTTCGCGGTCGCGCAAGGCGCGCTCCGGGCGCGGGCGCCGCCGGAAGTCCGGTGGCCGGGACGACGCCGCGACCGATCCGGTGAGCCCTTCGGGCGGATCCGGCCGGCCGGGTGCCGATGGGTCGTCCTCGAGCGGGTCGTATCCGGCCGGGTCGCCGCGTCGTGAGACCCGCCGCATCGGGCCGGGCTTCGGCGAACGGCCCCCCGGCGGGTCGGGATCCTACGAAGCGGGCTCGAGCGAGCCGGGCCTCGATCGAGATCTCAGCGGGCCGGGCTTCGGCGGCACGGGCTTCGGCGGGTCGGGTTTCAGCGGCTCGGGTTTCAGCGGGTCGAGTTTCGATGAACCGGGTTCCGGTGACCCGGGCTACACCGGGTCGGGTTTCACACCGGGCCCGAGCCTCGGAGCTCAGGACTCCGGTGAGTACCGCTCGAGCGAGCCGGCCGCCGGCGACCGGTATCGCGGCGGATCGGCCTGGAGCGATCCGGATCCCGGGCCATCCGGCTACGGCGACGCCGGGCTGAGCGATCCGGACCTCGGCGATCCCGGTCTGGCTGCGGACTCTGGCCCGACCGGTTTCGACGACCCCGGTCCGGCCGACCCGGAGCCCGGCGAGCCGGGTTTCGGTGATGCCGGTCTGGGCGACCCGCTGTCCGGCGGCTCGTGGTTCGGCGACACCGAGCCCGCCGACCTGGATCTCAGTGAGCCGGGTTTCAGTGAGCCGGACTACGGCGATCCAGGTCTCGGCGAGGCGGGTTCGGGTTCGGGTTCGGGTTCGACCGAGCCGGATCGTCATGAGCCGGGCTCCGGTGATCCGCTGCCCGGTACGCCGGCCGCCGGTGAGCCGGTGGGCCGCGCCGGGGATGAGGCGGCGCGCGGCCGCAGGTCCCGCGGTCCCGGAGACTCCAGCGAATCCAGCGAGGTGGGCGCGTGAACGTGCCGGGCTCGGTCCTGCGACTGCTCTCCCACCGCTACGGCGTCACGCTGCTGGTGCTCCTGGCGGTGCTCGCGCTGTACGGTGCGGCGGACTTCTCGCGGCCTGCCGGCACCGCACAGGCCGAGGGCGGCGGCCGCTCCCCGATCAGGTCCACCGTGGTGGCCTGCCCGGCTCCCGGCGGTGCCAGGCTGAGCGCGCTGTCGGCCCCTCCGCCGCCCTCGTCCGGCCGCAAGGAGGCCGCACCCCTCAGGGAGGGCCGGGTCGACCTGACCCAGACGCAGGGCGCCGCCCCGGTCGGCTCGGTCAACGTGCCGGGCACCGCGTGGTCCCAGGACGTCAAGACCGCCCAGGGCTCGTACACCCTGCGGGCGTCGGGCGCGCTGGCCGGCGGGTTCGAGGCGGAGCAGACGACGCTGGCCAAGAAGGGCGACGACCGGGGCCTGGCGGCGGTCCGCTGCGCCGATCCCGGCACCGACCTGTGGTTCCTCGGGCCGGGCCCGGCGGACGCCTCGCACCTCGACCTCTACCTCACCAACGTGGACGACCAGGCCGCCGCGGTGGACGCCTCGGCGCTGTCCGACGACGGGCCGCTGGACACCGCCGACGGCCGTGGCACCATCGTCGAACCGCACACCACCCGGGTCGTGCCCATCGGCGGCAGCCCGGAGGGGCTCGGCGTGATCGTGGCCCAGGCCCGGCTGCTGGCCCTGCACGTGCACGTCAACACCGGGCGGGTCGCGGCCTCCGTACGCGTGCGGATGGGCAAGGGCAAGGGCGTGGACTGGCTGCCCGTCACCGCGCCCGCCACGCCGCGGCTGGTCGTGCCCGGCGTACCGTCCGGGGCGGGCCGGCGGCAGCTGCTCATCGCGGTGCCCGGCGACGTCGACGCCCGGATCAAGATCCAGGTGATCACCCCGGCGGGGGCCTTCGCCCCGCAGGGGCAGGACACCCTGGACGCCCCCGCGGGCACGGTCACGCCGGTGGACCTCGAACGCGCGCTGTCCGGCAAGGCCGCCGCCGTCCGGCTCGTGGCGGACCAGCCCATCCTGGGCGGGCTGGTCGTGCAGCAGGGCGACGACGTGGCCTACGGTGCGGCGACGCCGCCTCTCGGCGGCGCGGCCGGGGAGTCCGGCGGGGCGGTCGCCGACAACCGCGACGTGTCCTCCGTGCTGCTGACCGCGCCGGACGGCCCGGCGACGGTGAAGCTGGTCGCCCTCACCGCCCAGGGCGCGGCGGCCAACCCGTACGTCGCCAGGGTCCCGGGCAACCGGACGCTGGAGGTACGGCTCGCCGCCCCGCCGGGGGCCACCGGCGGGTTCGGGGTGATGGTCCTTCCGCAGCCCGGGTCCGGTCCGGTCTACGCCTCCCGGGTGCTCACCATGAACAAGCTGATCACCATCGTGCCGGTCGTGCCAGCCCCCACCAGCGTGCGGTTCCCGCCGGTGGCCGACTCGCTGACCTCGCTGATCCCCTGAGGCGCCGTTACTCGTCGGGGGTGTCGTAGCTGGGGTCGATGGACTCGGGGGAGAGGCCGAGCAGGTCGGCGACCTCCTCGACCACGACGTCGCGGATCAGCCGGGCCAGGTCGCGTTCGTCGCCGCCGCCCCGGGCCTCCAGCGGGCGCCGGTAGATGACGATACGGGCGGCGTTGGTCCCGGCCGAAGGCCGCAGGCGGCCCAGCGGCACCGGCTCGGGCCCGCCGGTCCACGGCTCCGTGGGAGGCACTTCCTCGACCGCGAACTCGACCCCGGCCAGCTCCCGGCTCCATCGCTGCGCGACCCGGCGCACCTCGTCGGTGACCAGATCGTCGAAGCGCTCGGACCGGGACCGTGAGATCGGCACCTCCGGGGGCGCCAGCATGCCGCGGAGGCCGCGGCCCCGCCGGTCGCGCCGCCGGGTGCGTGGCCGGCCGTTCGATGGGCGACCGCCTCCGGCGTCTTGCCTGCTGCCCTCAGACAGGGTCCCACCTCCACTGCCGATGTGGGATCGCACTCTCTGAGCTTACAAGCCTGAGCGCTCGGGCACACCCCGGGCGGGTAACTTCAAGATCGTGCGAAGCCGGCCCGATCCGAGGACGATTCCCGGGGGGAGATCGCGCGACGTGATGGGGCCGCTGTGGGTGCTGAGACCCCCGGAGAGCACTGCTTTTTGTAACGGTCCGTGGCGAAAAAGTGCAGTAACGAGGACACGGTTGCCGAGATAGTGGCGGAGGGGCCGAGAGGGGGGTACGGTCGGCCATCGTGAGCCCCGTCCGCATTTGCTCCCGCACCGCCTGCAAGGAGCCCGCAGTCTTCACGCTCACCTATGTCTACCGTGACTCCACCGCGGTGCTCGGACCGCTCGCCGCGTACGTCGAACCGCACTGCTACGACCTGTGCGCCGACCATGCCGATCGCCTCACCGCCCCCATGGGCTGGGAGCTGGTGCGGTTGCCCGCCGAGCAGATCTCCGAGCCCAGCAGTGACGACCTCGAGGCGCTCGCGGACGCCGTGCGCGAGGCGGCCAAGCCCGTCGACCGGCAGGAGCCGGTCGGCCAGGGGGTGGAGGTCAGCCGCCGCGGGCACCTGCGGGTGCTGAAGTCCGCACCCCCGCTGCCCAAGCCGCCCCGCGAGCGCTGAGGCCGCCGTTCGAGTGGAGTGAACGCCATCAACAGGACCCGATAGGCTCGGGTGGCAAATGCGACACGGCGTGTGCCAGCGAGCGGGGAGTGCGGGTGGGCGACCTCACCAAGATCTTTAAGGCGTACGACGTCCGCGGAGTCGTGCCCGACGACTTCGACGAGGACATCGCCGAAGCCACCGGCGCCGCCTTCGTCCGGGTGACCGGGGCGACGGCGCTGGTCACCGCGCACGACATGCGGGCCTCGTCGGTGCCGCTGGCCCGGGCCTTCGCCCGCGGCGCGGCCGGCCAGGGCGCCGACGTGATCGAGGCCGGCCTCGGCTCCACCGACCTGCTCTACTACGCCAGCGGCAGCCTCGACCTGCCCGGGGTGATGTTCACGGCCAGCCACAACCCGGCTCGCTACAACGGGATGAAGCTGTGCCGGGCGGGCGCCAAGCCGATCGGCCAGCAGACCGGCCTGCTGGAGATCCGCGACCTCGTCGCCGCGGGTGTCCCCGCCTACCATGGCGCGCCCGGCACCATCACCGCCCGGGACCTGCTGTCCGGCTACGCCGCCCATCTCAGGACGCTCGTGGACCTGTCGGGGATCCGCCCGCTGAAGGTGGTCGTCGACGCCGGCAACGGCATGGGCGGGCACACCGTGCCCGCCGTGTTCGACGGTCTGCCGCTCGAGGTCGTGCCGCTCTATTTCGAGCTGGACGGCACCTTCCCCAACCACGAGGCCAACCCGATCGAGCCGGACAACCTGCGCGACCTGCAGGCCGCCGTGCTGAAGGAGGGCGCCGACCTGGGGCTGGCCTTCGACGGCGACGCCGACCGCTGCTTCGCCGTGGACGAGCGGGGCGAGATCGTCTCCCCGTCCGCGATCACCGCGCTGGTGGCCGTACGCGAGCTCGCCAAGCATCCGGGATCCGGGATCGTGCACAACCTGATCACCTCGCGCGCCGTACCAGAGATCATCAAGGAGCACGGCGGCACGCCCATCCGGACCCGGGTCGGCCACTCGTTCATCAAGCAGACGATGGCGGAGCAGGGCGCGGTCTTCGGCGGAGAGCACTCCGCGCACTTCTACTTCCGGGACTTCTGGTTCGCCGACTCCGGGATGCTGGCGGCGCTGCACCTGCTGGCCGCCCTCGGCGAGCAGGACGGGCCGCTGTCGGTGCTGCTGGGGGTCTACGACCGGTACGTCGCCTCGGGCGAGATCAACAGCGAGGTGGCCGACCAGGCCGCGGCCACCGAGAAGATCCGTGCCGCGTTCGCCGGCCGGGCCGGGGTCACCTTCGACGAGCTCGACGGCCTCACCGTCAGCGGCGCCGACTGGTGGTTCAACCTCCGGCCGTCCAACACCGAGCCGTTGCTGCGGCTCAACGCCGAGGCCGCCGACGAGCAGACGATGGCGGCCATCCGCGACGAGGTGCTCTCCACCGTCAGGGAGCCGGCCCCGTCGCCGGTCCGGTGACCGAACATGAACACACGTTGTAGACAGAGTGGGGGCGGACTCCTATGAAGATCGACTCATGGCTGCTGGAGATACTGGCCTGCCCGAACTGCCGGGGCGGCCTCGTCGCCGAGGGCGACGAGCTGGTCTGTGTCGGCGAGTGCAAGTACGCCTACCCGGTGCGGGACGGCATCCCGGTGCTCCTGGTGGACGAAGGCCGGAGACCGGAGAAGGGCGCCCCGGCCTCGTGATCGGGCCGGTGGCTTCCGGAGCGCGCGCATGAACCTCACCGTCCCGCTCGACGACCCCGCGGCGCTGGCCGCCGCCGATCCCGGGGAGATGCTGCGTCAGGTGGCCTCTGCCGCCGCGCAGGTCCGGCAGGCGCAGCTGGCGGCGGCCGAGGCCGGTCTGGCCCGGCTCGGTCACGAGGACCGTCCCCGTGCGGTCGTGGTCGCCGGCATGGGCGGATCCGGCATCTCCGGCGACGTGCTGGCGGCCGTCTGCGGCACCAGCTGCCCCGTGCCGGTCGTCACGGTCCGCGGGCACATGCTGCCCGGCTGGGTCGGGGTGCCCGATCTCGTCATCGCCGTGTCGTGCTCCGGTGGCACGGAGGAGACCCTCGCCGTCGCGGTCGAGGCGATCCGCCGCGGCTGCCGGCTGGTGTGCGTCGGTGCGCCGGACTCCCCGCTGGCCGGGATCGCGGCCCAGGGGCGGGCGCTGTTCATCCCGGTGCACTCGGTGGGGCAGCCGCGCGCCTGCCTGTGGGGGCTGACCGTCCCGCTGCTCCTGGTCGCCCGGGCGTTCGGGCTGGCCGACGTACCGGACGCGGCCCTGGAGGCCACGGCGACCCGGCTGGAGGACGTCAGCCACCGGTGCGGGCCCGCCAGGGAGACGTTCGTCAACCCCGGCAAGCAGCTGGCCGGCGAACTGGCCGGCTCGGTGCCCATGATCTGGGGGACGTCCCCGCTCGCCGGGGTCGCGGCCTACCGGTTCGCCTGCCAGCTCAACGAGAACGCCAAGTATCCGGCCGTGCACGGTGAACTCCCCGAGGCCGGTCACAACCAGATCGTCGCGCTGGACGGGTTCTTCGGCGGCGCCCGGGGCTCCTCCGGAGAGCAGGCCGCCGGGTCCGAGGAGGAAGACTTCTTCCGGGACCGCGCCGATGACAGCGACACCGGCCTGCACCTGATCCTGCTGCGCGACACCGAGGAGCACCCCCAGGTGGCCAAGCGCCGCGAGGTGTCGGAGGCGCTGGCCCGCGACCGCGGTGTGCCGGTCACCGAGCTCATGGCCGAGGGCGTACACCCCCTGGAGCGGATCGCCACGTTGATCGCTTTGGCCGACTATGCCACGGTTTACCTGGCGATCGCGTTGGGCGTCGACCCGACCCCGGTCGCAGCCATCCAGACGTTGAAGGCCAGGATCGTCTGACCCCCACCGCCGTGATCATGCAGTCGTTCGTCGATGGATTGCATGATCACGGGTGACATGTGAAAGGAAACATCGATGAGCGCCGAGGGCGGGACCAAGGCCATCATGGCCGCACTGGCGGCCAATCTGGGGATCGCGGTGGCGAAGTTCGTCGCGTTCGGATTCACCGGCTCCACCTCGATGATGGCCGAGGGTGTCCACTCCGTCGCCGACTCGGGCAACCAGGCGCTGCTCATCCTGGGCCGCAAGAGGTCGGAACGGGACCGTACGCCCGAGCACCCCTTCGGGTTCGGGCGGGAGCGCTTCTTCTACGCCTTCATCGTCGCCGTCGTGCTCTTCACCGTCGGCTCGCTGTTCTCGCTGTACGAGGGGTTCCACAAGTTCACCGACCCGCACCCGGTGGACGCGCCGGCCTGGGCCTTCGGCGTCCTGATCTTCGCCATCCTGCTGGAGAGCTACTCCTTCCGGACCGCGATCAAGGAGGCCGGCGAGCTGCGCAACGGGCGGTCATGGGTCGCGTTCATCCGCCGGGCCAAGGCCCCGGAGCTGCCGGTGGTGCTGCTGGAGGACCTGGCCGCGCTGCTCGGCCTGATCATCGCCCTGGTCGGAGTCGCGCTCGCCGTGATCACCGGGGACGGCGTCTGGGACGGCATCGGCTCGATGACCATCGGCGTCCTGCTGGGCGTCGTCGCGATCATCCTGGCCATCGAGACCAAGAGCCTGCTCATCGGTGAGGCGGCCGACCCGGAGGTCGAGCGCTCCATCCGGGCCGCCCTGGAGTCGGTCGACGAGGTCGATCACGTCATCGACCTCCGCACCCAGCACCTCGGCCCCGACGATCTCCTGATCGCGGCCAAGATCGCGGTCCACCACGACGACAGCGCGGCCCAGGTCGCCAAGGGAATCGACGCCGCCGAGGCCAGGATCCGCACCGCCGTCCCGATGGCCGGTCACATCTTCCTCGAGCCCGCGCTCGGAGATCCCGCCCGGGTCGCCCGGCAGGACCCCGCCACCCCGGAGCCCACGGCATAGGGCACTTCCGCAGCAGGACCCGGCGGCACAGGCCCGTCCCCGGGGCTCCGGGACCGGAGCGCCGGGACCGGAGCGCCGGGACCGGAGTGCCGGGACTCCTCAGCGGCCTCCCCCCGGCCTCAGCGCGGCCGGGGGGAGTTGGTCCAGGTGACGGCCCGGCGGGCGGGGAGCCGTCCGTTGAGCGACTCGTAGGCACCGACCGCCCAGAGGTAGTCCGTCGCGGCGATCCTGGTCAGGCTCCACACTCCGGACGCCGGAGCGGCCGTCCCGGCCGGGCCGGGCACCGGGGCGGTGGAGAGCTCCCAGTTGCGGCCGTCCCAGCGGGCGAAGAAGCCGCGGCCGTCCGGCCGTTCACCGGCCGCCCAGACCCCGCCGTGGCCGTCGCCCGTCACGCCGTAGAGCCGTCCGCGCGCCTCCGGAAGCGGCACCTCGCGCCACGACAGGCCGTCCCAGTGCTCGGCCAGCGGCCGGTCCGTCACCGGGCCGGCGGCGGAGCCCGTGCCCGGCGGGACGGTGGTGGAACCCACGGCCCAGACGTCGTCGTGGCCGAGCGCGACGACGTCGGACAGCATGGCCTCCCCGGCGAGGTCGGGGGCGGTGTACGGGGTCCAGCCCTGCCCGTCCCAGTGCAGCAGGAGCTGCCGGGCGGGGAACGAGCCCCGGCCGCCGACCGCCCACACGTCGTCGGGGGCCAGGGCGGACACCGCGGCCAGCGTGCTCGCCGTCCCCGGGCCGTCCGGGATGACGACCTGGCGCCAGATCAGGCCGTCCCAGTGCCAGGTGGTCGCCTGGGTGATCCCGGAGCCGGCGCTGCCCACGATCCACGCGTCGCCGGACGTACGGGCGTCGATCCCCCGGGGGAACGCGGGCGCCTGCCCGGGCACCATCACCGGCTGCCAGCCGTCTCCGTCCCAGTGCGCGGCCCGGGGGACGCCGCCGGGGCCGTACCCGATCGTCCAGGCGTCCCGGGGCGACGCGGCGGAGATCCCCTCGATCAGGGTGTCGGCCGGTACCGGCAGCTCCGTCTCCCGCCATCCGACGCCCGTCCAGCGCGCCAGCAGCGGCTCGCTGCCCCGGCTGCCCACCGCCCAGGCCACCTGGTACGAGGGGGCCGCCACGTCGCTCAGCGTGGTCTCGGCCGTGGACACGGCGGGGGTGCCGGGGGTGTTCAGCCGCACGTAGCGCCAGCAGCCGCAGTCCGCCGAGAGAGTGGGCATCGCGGTCGCGGTGAGCCCCAGGCCCACGGCGAGCATGAGGGCTCCCGGCAGCAGCAGCCGCCGGGCACGCCGCACGGCACCTCGCCGGCCCCGTGCCCGGGTGCCCGATGCTCGACCGCCAGGTGGTCCGTGCGTGGTGCGGCGCGCTGCCATGGTGAGACCCCCGAGTTCGTTCCCTCAGGAGGGTGACGCGCCCGGGGGCCGGTGGCGGGGCGGCCCGCCGAAGCCTGGCCGTTCGTTTGCCGACTCTTGCCCTACCGGTGGCCGCCGGCCGGGCGCTCCTTGATCACGGCGGGGCGGAGGTGCCCGGGGTGACCAACCCCGACTCGTAGGCCAGCACCACGGCCTGGGCGCGGTCGCGCAGGCCGAGCTTGGTGAAGACCCGGGCCACATGGGTCTTGACGGTGTGCTCGCTGACCACCAGGCGGGCGGCGATCTCCGCGTTGGACAGCCCGCTCGCGATCAGCACAAGGACCTCGGTCTCCCGGGCGGTCAGGCTGGCCAGCTCGGCCGGGGGCCGCGGCTGGTTGCGGCGCTGCCGGGTGAACTCGTGGATCAGCCGGCCGGTCACCTGCGGGGCCAGCAGCGAGTCGCCCCGGGCGACGACCCGGACCGCGGACACGAGCTCCTCGGCCGTGGCGTCCTTGAGCAGGAAGCCGCTGGCGCCCATGGCCAGCGCGTCGTAGACGTACTCGTCCACGTCGAAGGTGGTCAGCATCAGCACCCGGAGGGAGCCGGAGGCCGGCTGGGCCAGGATGCGGCGGGTCGCCTCGATGCCGTCCATGCCCGGCATCCGGATGTCCATGACCACCACGTCGGGGCGGTGCAGCGAGGCAAGGTGGACGGCCTCCCGGCCGTCGCCCGCCTCACCCACCACGGTGATGTCGGACTGCGCGGACAGCAGGGCGGCGAAACCGGCGCGTACGATCGTCTGATCGTCGACGATCAGCACTCGGATCACGGGCGGGGGTGCTCCTCACGTGCTCATTGGCGGCGGTTCGTCGCGCTTTGACGGCGTCGGCATCGCTCGTCGTCCGAGAGCTCGTTCCTCGCTCTCGGCTCCTCGCTCAGCCACCGCCGCGCTCCTCACTGAAGGGCAGCTCCGCCTCGACCATGAAGCCGCCCTCGGTGGCGGGCCCGGCGGAGAAGCGTCCGCCCAGCATCGTCGCACGCTCCCGCATGCCCAGCAGCCCATGGCCTCCTCCGGCCGAACGCGGATCCAGCACCAGGGTCTGGCCGTGCCCGTTGTCGCGCACCCGGACCGCCAGGCGATCGGGCAGGTAGACCAGCTCCACCCGCACGTTCGCGCCCGGAGCGTGCCGCCGGGCGTTGGTCAGCGACTCCTGGACGATCCGGTAGGCGGACAGCTCGATCGTCGCGGACAGGGTGCGCGGATCGCCCTGGACCGAGATCTCGGCGTTGCCGCCGGCTCCGCGGTGCTTCTCGATGAGCTCGGGCAGCCGGTCCAGGCGGGGCTGCGGGCTCACCTCCGCCTCGCCCTTCGCGTCGGCCCGCAGCACGCTGAGCAGCCGCCGCATCTCCACCAGGGCCTCCCGGGCGGTGCTGGCGATCTCCTGGTAGCCCTGGGCGGCCTCCGGGGAGATGTCGCGGACCGTGTACGGGGCCGTCTCGGCCTGCACCGCGATCATCGACACCGAATGGGCCACGACGTCGTGGAGTTCCCGGGCGATCCGGGCGCGCTCCCGGAGCACGGCCTGTTCACGCTGGACGGCGTTGAGCCGGGTCAGGGTCTCGGTCGTGCGTTCCTGCGCCTCCGCCTCCGTGCGCCCGGCGGTCTCGACGGCACGGCGGGCGTCGCCGAGCCCGATCGCCGCGATGATCGCGCTGATCGCGACCGGCCACGGGATGTCGTTGAGGCTGTTGGAGGCCAGGTAGACCACCAGGACGCTGGCCACCCCGGCCACCGCGAGCACGCCCGCGGCCTGCCGGGGCAGGTGCTGGCCCAGGACGTAGAGGGTGCAGAGCGCCGCGAACGCGACCGTGACCAGGAGCAGCTGGCCGGAGAGCATGGCGGCGGCGAAGGCGCCGAGGGCGACCGCCGCGACCGGGTACAGGAACTCCCGGCGCCAGACCAGCGGCAGCGTCGCGGCCACCGCGAACCCGCCGGCCAGGCTGAGCGGCGCCCTGGTGCGGGCGTACAGCTCGGCCAGCGCGGACAGGGTGAGCGCCACCCCGGTCAGCGGCGCGAACCACCACGAGCCAGCGAACTCCTTCCAGGCGTTGATCCACCGGGGCAGCGGGGCGGTGGTGCTCCCGGGGGCGTTCGGGGCCGGCGGCGGGGCGCCGTACGGCATCCCCTGGGGCACCTGCCGGGTGCCGTGCGGCCCCAGCGGCGGCCCGGGCGGGGCGTACGGGCTCGCGCCGGGCGCGCCGGGCGCGGTGGGGACCGCCGGGCGTCCGGACGTGCGGCCGTAGAGCCAGCCGCCGATGCGGGTGGCCGGCGGCCGCAGCAGCCGGCCGAGCCCGTGGAGCAGCCACAGCAGGATCTGGCCGACCCCGGCCACGATGCGGCCGGACAGCCGGAAGGCGTGGTGGGCGAGGCCCTGGCCCAGTGGCGGGGTGTCATTGCTGGTCACAGAACCATCTTGACCTTTCTCGTCGGCTTCTCACCTCACCGTGGGGTGCGATGCCGCGCGACGGTGTCCCCCTTAAGGACGACGCGCGTTCCCTCCTCCCGGGGGACGCCCCGCTGATCTGCGAGGACGTAACGTCATAGCTGTGACAACGGCGGTGTGCCTCCGCGAGCGTCGCGGGTGCCGAAGGCTGAGAGCCTACGGCGGTCCGGGGCAAGGGGGTCGGGAGGCACCCGCCCGTCACGCCACCGACCCGCCCGGTTCGGGAGCCGGGCGGGCAGGTGACCGAGAAACGTCCCTCGCCGGTTCGACCGGAGCCGTGTCTCCGTGGGAGCACGTACGGTCTTCGCCTGGGCTGGGGCTGGACGACCGGATCGGTCGGCCGGCGAGGGAGGACTCCGTCACCCGGGTCCCGGCGTCAGCGGCGGCGCAGTAGCCGCAGTGCCTTCTCCTTCTCGAAGTCCAGTGCCCGGGTGGGCGGCGCGGACAGTCGGCCGATGCGTTCGCCCAGCTCCTGGACGCGCATCCGTACCTCCGGCTCGGCCAGCACCCGCAGCCCGAAGGCCAGCTCCCCGGGGCTGATGTCGTACTTCTTCTCCAGTGCGAGCGCCAGCGCGACCGCGCGCAACTCGGCCTCGCCGAATCGCCGGTGCCCTCCGTGGTCGCCCCCGTGGTCGGCCGGCCCTCCCGCGCGCTCCCGGGTCGGCGGCAGCAGTCCCAGTGCCTCGCGGTAGCGGAGCATTCGAGGTGAGGTGCCGAGCCGTCGGGCGGCCTCCGTGATGCGCATGAGCTCAAGTATGGCGCAAAGCTAACAAATTAATGTCAGAAGCACCTGCCTGGCCGTGCATTGCGGTGATTCACCCACCTAGACTCGCTGACGAAGCCACGTCGAATCCGCCGCACGCGCCGTCCCCGGCGCCGATCGCGGCAGGGCGTTCGACGCGGCCGGACGGACCGACGGCGCGGCAGCAGGCCGCACGATATGGACCTCAGGAGCTACGAACCATGGATTACAAGGTCGCCGATCTGTCGCTGGCGGCGTTCGGTCGCAAGGAGATCAGGCTCGCCGAGCACGAGATGCCCGGGCTGATGGCCGTACGCAGGGAATTCGCCGACGCGCAGCCGTTGCGCGGCGCGAAGATCATGGGCTCGCTGCACATGACGATCCAGACCGCCGTGCTGATCGAGACGCTGGTCGCGCTCGGTGCCGACGTCCGCTGGGTCAGCTGCAACATCTTCTCCACCCAGGACCACGCCGCCGCCGCGGTCGTCGTCGGCAAGGACGGCACCGAGGACGCCCCCGCGGGCGTGCCCGTCTTCGCCTGGAAGGGCGAGACGCTGGAGGAGTACTGGTGGTGCACCGACCAGGCGCTGGCCTGGCCGGACGGCAGCGGTCCCAACATGATCCTCGACGACGGCGGCGACGCCACGATGCTCGTGCACAAGGGCGCCGAGTACGAGAAGGCCGGCGCGGTCCCCTCGGCGAGCGAGGACGACCCCGAGGAGTGGCACGTCGTCCTCGCCACCCTGCGCCGCACGATCGAGGCCAGGCCGGGCCGGTGGACCGCGGCCGCCGCTGAGATCAAGGGCGTCACCGAGGAGACCACCACCGGTGTGCACCGCCTGTACGAGATGCACAAGAACGGCACGCTCGCCTTCCCGGCGATCAACGTCAACGACTCGGTGACCAAGTCGAAGTTCGACAACAAGTACGGCTGCCGGCACTCGGTCATCGACGGCCTCAACCGCGCCACCGACGTGCTCATCGGCGGCAAGGTCGCCCTCGTGGCCGGCTACGGCGACGTGGGCAAGGGCTGTGCCGACGCGCTGCGCGGCCAGGGCGCCCGGGTCATCGTCACCGAGATCGACCCGATCTGCGCGCTGCAGGCCGCGATGGACGGCTTCCAGGTCTCCACCCTGGACGACGTCGTGTCGAGCGTGGACATCTTCGTCTCCACGACCGGCAACTTCAACATCATCACGGCCGAGCACATGAGCCGGATGAAGCACCAGGCCATCGTCAGCAACATCGGCCACTTCGACAACGAGATCGACATGGCCGGTCTCGCGAAGGTCCCCGGCATCGTCAAGAACAACATCAAGCCGCAGGTCGACGAGTGGGTCTTCCCCGACGGCCACTCGATCCTGGTGCTGGCCGAGGGCCGGCTGATGAACCTGGGCTGCGCCACCGGCCACCCCTCGTTCGTGATGTCGAACTCCTTCACCAACCAGGTCATCGCGCAGATCGAGCTGTTCACCAAGACCGAGCAGTACCCGGTCGGCGTCTACGTGCTGCCCAAGCACCTCGACGAGAAGGTCGCCCGGCTGCACCTCGACGCGCTGGGCGTGAAGCTCACCACGCTCACCAAGGTGCAGGCCGAGTACATCGGCGTGGACGTCGAGGGTCCCTACAAGCCCGAGCACTACCGGTACTGAGCGACCGGACGCCGACCGAGGCCGTGACGAGTCCCGTCCCCGGCCCCCTCCGTGATCATGCAATCGATCGACGACCGATTGCATGATCACGGAGGTCGGGATGGTTCCGGGGAAGGCTTCAGGGAGGTGACGATGAGCGACATAGCCGATGCCTCGCTGGCGTACGGCGGGGTGAAGCGGATCGAGTGGGCGGACCGGGCCATGCCGGTGCTGCGCCAGATCAGGGAACGCTTCGCCGCGGACCTTCCGCTGAGCGGGTTCAAGATCGCCGCCTGCATGCACGTGACGACCGAGACCGCCAACCTGATCCGGGCCCTGCAGGCGGGCGGCGCCACCGTGGCGCTGGCGGCCTCCAACCCGCTGTCCACCCAGGACGACACCGCCGCCGCCCTCGTGCACGAGTACGGCGCCACCGTCTACGCGCGGTCCGGCATCGACCGGGAAGGCTATTACCGGCACATCCAGCAGGCCCTGGCGATCGAGCCTGATCTCGTCCTGGACGACGGCTGCGACCTGGTCAACGTCCTGCACACCGAGCGCATCGACCTGCTCGGCGGTGTGAAGGCGGGCTGCGAGGAGACCACGACCGGGGTCATCCGGCTGCACCAGATGGCCCGCGAGGGCGCGCTGAAGTTCCCCATGGTCGCGGTCAACGACACCGACACCAAGCACATGTTCGACAACCGCTACGGCACCGGGCAGTCCACGCTCGACGGCATCATCCGGGCGACCAACCTGCTGCTGGCGGGCAAGACGATCGTCATCGCCGGTTTCGGCTACTGCGGCCGGGGGCTGGCGGAGCGGGCCCGCGGGCTGGGCGCCCGGGTGGTCATCACCGAGATCGACCCGGTGAAGGCCCTCGACGCGCTGCTCCAGGGCTTCTCGGTGCTGCCGATGGCCGAGGCCGCCGCGCAGGGGGACGTGTTCATCACCGTCACCGGCAACCGTGACGTCATCACCGGCGACCACTTCGCCCGGATGAAGGACGGGGCGATCCTGGCCAACTCCGGTCACTTCGACGTGGAGATCGACGTCCGGGGACTGCAGGAGCTCGCCGTCGAGGCGCACCACGGCGTCCGGCCCTTCGCCGACGAGTACGTCCTGGCCGACGGCCGCCGCCTGGTCCTGCTGGCCGAGGGCCGGCTGGTCAACCTGGCCGCCGCCGAAGGCCACCCGGCGGCTGTCATGGACATGTCCTTCGCCGACCAGGCGCTCACCTGCGCGTGGCTCGCGACGGCGCACGGCACCCTCGACCCCGGGGTCTACGACGTGCCGGCCGAGATCGACGGGGAGGTGGCGCGGCTCAAGCTGGCCTCCATGGCGGTCGAGATCGACACCCTCACCGCGGACCAGGAGGACTATCTCTCCTCCTGGCGGCACGGCTCCTGAGCCGGTGCCCCGCGGGACGTACCTCCACCTCGAGGACGGAGCGGAAGAGCGGTTCCAGTGCGCTCCCGGCCCGGCCGGCTGGCGGTACGTCTCCGATCGCCCGGACGGCCCGCACACCGACCTCACCGTGGACAGCCGGTGGTGCCCGGTCAGGCTGGAGCTGCGCACCCGGGAGTGGCTGGTCCGGGGCGGGCTGACCGGCCCGGAGCTGCTGTGGCTGCGCTCACCCGCCGGGTCCGGGGCGGCGCCGCTGGACGCGCCCGGCACCACCGAGCACGTCGCGCGGGCCGCGGGCTTCCTCGGCGACTCCCCGGCGTTCCTGGTGGCGGTGGCCAGATCCCTCCGGCTGGAGCCGGGCGGGCAGGCGGAGGTACGGCTGGTCCAGGTGACCGGCCCGCAGCTGGCGGCGCTCACGGTGACGCAGCGCTGGCGACTGGCCGGGACCACCCGGCACGACACCGACCTCGGGCCGCTGCCGGTCGAGCGTTACGAGGTCGCCGACCTGGCCACCGGGGAGGTCGTCGCGGTGCATCTCGCCGGTGACGTCGTCCTCGCGGCTCCGGGCATCGAGCTCACCGACCTCCAGAGCCCGCCCACCCTGGGCTGAGCCCGCGCGGACCGCGCCGGCAAGATCTCCGCACGGCGGGCCGCTGCACGACCACGCGGGGCGCAACCATCGTGGCCGTGCAGCGGGGACTTCCCGGGCGGAGACGCCGAGGCGGGTCGCCGTCTCCGCCCGGTGACCGGCGCGGAGGGTTCGAGGCCGTCGCCGCCGGCGGGGCCGGGAAGGCGCCACCGGCGAGGACGCGGACGCCCCAGATGTCCCCGGGCACTGGCCGATCAAACATGAGAAACGCTCGGATACGACGGACTGAGCCGTGCCGGCGGGGCCGTACTGCGGGAAGCCGCCGCCGGACGACCGGGATCGGCGATCCCGGATCAGTGGCCGAGGGGCCCGCCAGGAGGCTGCTGCGGAGGACGGGGTGCGAGCACCTGCTCGTAGGGGCCGCGCCCGTACTGCGGAGGCGGCAGGAACCGCGGCTGCCCCGGGCCGGGCGGGCTGAACGGCGGTGGCGCGGGCGGCCGGTTCGCCGGCGGCGGCTGCGGTGCCCGGCCGGCGACGGCCATCATGGGCACCGGCTGGGGGCCGTACGCCGCGGCGCCGCCCCAGGCGAACGCGTTCCGGCGGCCCCGGCGCTGGGCCAGCCGCCATTCCTCACGGTGCCGGCGCTCGGCCAGCACCGCCGAGAGCAGGATCTCCGGGCGTACGCCCGGGGGCGGCGGCGGGCTCACGCGGGCCACGACCTGGTCCACCAGGCGCTGGCCCATGGCGTCCCGGACCTCGGGCAGCAGCTCCCAGAAGCGCAGGAGGTACTGCCGCGAGGTCAGCGCCAGCCCGTCGGAGATCTGCGACAGCTCGAGCGAGTGCGCCCAGCCGGCCAGCTGCGGCGGCATGACCGCCACCGGGCCCAGCAGCGCCGAGGCGGGCACCCGGTCCTGGATGACGATCGTGCCCGCGAACAGGTCGCCGAGCCGCTTGCCCTGCCGGTTGAACAGCGACGCGATGAGCGCGGGCGACCCGAAGAGCGCCCAGATCTCCAGCACCGCCGACAGCGCGCGGACCAGCGCCTGGCGGAACCGGATGGGCCCGCCGTCGTCGCTGACCACCCGCAGGCCGAGGGCCATCTTGCCGAGCGTGCGGCCCCGGCTGAGCGTCTCGCAGGCCGTCGGATAGCCGACCAGGATCACCACCGTGCCGAGGATGCCGAAACCGATGCCCCAGGCCTCGTCCAGCGCCGCGGTCATCGCGGTCAGGATGCTGGCGAAGTAGAGCAGCGCGTACTGGAAGAGGACGTCGAGGAAGAGGGCGATCCCTCGGCTGGGCAGCCGTGCCACCCGGAGGTCGAGGGCCACGGCCTCACCGGTGACGAGTTCGGCCACGGCGCTCCTGCTCTCTGGCGGCCCGGAAAGGGCCTGCGGTCGGTGCGGGTTTTCGGTGGTCCTGATTCTGTACGGTCCAGTTTGCCGGGTCGGTGGCCGGGAGCGCTAATCTCAGGCGGTGGACGTCGATGCCTTTGTGGCCGCACATCACACCGAATGGTCGCGTCTCGAGCGGCTCATCAACCGTAGCCGGAAGCTGACCGGTGCCGAGGTCGATGAGCTGATCGAGCTGTATCAGCGGACGGCCACCCATCTGTCCGTGGTGCGGTCGAGCTCGCCGGACCCGGTGCTCGTCGGCCGGCTGTCGTCGCTGGTCGCCCGCGGCAGGGCGGCGGTGACCGGTGCGCAAGCCCCGCTGTGGCGGGACTCCACCCGGTTCATCACGGTGACCTTCCCGGCCGCCGCCTACCGGATGCGCTGGTGGTGGCTGGGCAACGCGGCGGTGTCGATCGCGGTGGCGGCGATCATCGCCGTCTGGGTCGTCCGCAATCCCGACGTCCAGGCGTCGATCGGTGCCCCCAGTCAGATCCGCCGGCTCGTCGAGCACGACTTCGCGAACTACTACACCGAGCACGACGCGGCGGCGTTCGCGTTCCAGGTCTGGGTCAACAACTTCTGGGTCTCGGCGCTGGCCCTGATCGGCGGCATCACGCTCGGCATCTTCACGCTGTTCGCGCTCTGGCAGAACACACTGAACCTCGGCGTGACCGCCGGGCTGATGTTCGCCTACGGCAAGGGCGACATCTTCTTCGGCCTGATCCTGCCGCACGGCCTGCTCGAGTTGAGCGCGGTCTTCCTGGCCTGCGGTACGGGACTGAAACTCGGCTGGACGATCATCGACCCCGGCGGCCGGCCGCGCGCCCGGGCCCTGGCCGAGGAGGGCCGGGCGCTGGTGAGCATCGCCATCGGGCTGGTCGCGGTGCTGCTGATCTCCGGTGCCATCGAGGGCTTCGTCACCGGCTACGTCAGCATCACCTGGCTGCGCATCGGCATCGGGGTCGTCGCCGAGGCGGCCTTCCTCACCTACGTGTTCGTCCTCGGACGCCGGGCCGTCAAACGGGGCGAGACCGCCGACGACGGCATCACCCCCGACGTGGCCCCGATAGCCGCCTGACGACCCGTCCGGGAACCGTCACCGCACGTGCGCGTCTCCGCCGAGCAGTTCCGCCACTTCGTCGACAGCGCGCCACCCGCCGCCATGGAGGGAGTGCCTCTCAAAAAGCATTGCCGTGACCACATCTACGCGGCCGCGTTATCGGTCGGGCGGGGTGGTGTGCTGTGACCGCCTCTGTGGTCGTACCCGGCTTCGAGGGTGGGGTGGTCGGTTTCTGCGTGGCTGCGGATTGTTGGTGGGGCGGGGTGGTGTGTTGTGATCACCTCCGTGGTCGTACCTGGCCTCGAGGGTGGGGGGGTCGGTTTCTGCGTGGCTGCGGATTGTTGGTGGGGCGGGGTGATGTGCCGTGACCGCCTCCGTGGCCGTACCCGGCTTCGAAGGTGGGGGGGTCGGCCTCTGCGTGGCTGCGGATTGTTGGTGGGGCGGGGTGGTGTGTTGTGACCGCCTTTGTGGTCGTACCTGGGCTCGAGGGTGGGGGGGTCGGCTTCTGCGTGGCTGCGGATTGTTGGTGGGGCGGGGTGATGTGCCGTGACCGCCTCCGTGGCCGTACCCGGCCTCGAACGTGTGACGGGTCGCCTGGGACGGAGCCTGCTCGTGGGCCTCGACCGGGTGGTCTCGCCGTAGACGGTGACGGCCCCTGTAGGGCGGTGGTCCTCGCAAGGATGTTCTAGGCGATCGAGGAATCCGGTACGTGCGTGATCATGGAGGCGTCTACGTGCGTGGCCACCGGAGGCGTTGATGGCCGCATTGAGACTGTGGCCAGTGCCGGTGGCGTTATCCCGCCACAGCAGCACGAGGGCGCGGGCGGCGGGTCGGCGCCGTCCCGGGGGAGAGACACGACGAACAACACCCTGGCCTGCTACCTCCGCCAAACGGCCCGGCTCATCGCCCCCGATTCGTCACCCGGACCACCAGGGCCGCCTCCGGGTGGTCAGGGCAAAGCATTTTGTGAGGTAACCCCGCCTCAGAAGGCACGCGTGAACATGGCCGCACCTGACCTGGTCCGAGATGACGGCACCTGGCGAATGCACGGCCCCAGCGGCCTCAGCGGTGTGGCGCTCGTTCGGTGTCAGCCAGGCCGGTGCCGCTGTCCTCAGGGGCTCGGGAATTCGGGTGTCGCCAGGCGCCTTGGGGCCATGCGGTGGGGCGTCGCATGACCCCAAGGGGAGACATGTCAGCGGTCGAGGTCGCCGCTCTTGATCTGGGCCAGCAGGCCGGCGAACTGCGCGCCGGTCAGCCGGAGGTCTCCGGCACCGGGGTGCTTGGAGTCGCGGACCCCGGTGAGCCCGGCGGCCAGCCGCGCCACCTCGACGCACGCCTCGTCATTGACCCCGCCGCTGTGGGAGCTCTTGCGCCAGTGCACCATCACTCGATGGCCTCCAATCGCCGTTCGATCAGGACGCGCGAGGCGTCGTCGGATGCCGCCCTCTGCCCGATCAGGTCGAAGTCGAGCCGGAAGGCCGCGACCTCACCCGGCATCTCGATCAGCCGACCGCCCCGTGCCGCTCCAGCGTAGGCAATATCGCGGGAATCGATGCTGATGATCCGGAAGACCCCGTCCAGCCCGGGATGTGCCCCCGCCGACCTCGGGATGATGCGGATGGAGATGTGCGGTCGCCGCACCAGCTCCAGCAGGTGACGGAGCTGGGCCCGCATGACCCGGGGGCCGCCGATGCAGTCGTCCAGGACCCTCTCGTCCAGCAGGGCCCAGACGAACGGGCTGTCCCGCCGACCGAGGATCGCCTTCTGCCGGTCCATGCGCGCCTTGAGCGTGGCTTCGAGATCCTTGACATTGCTCGCCATCAGCAGCGCGCGTGCGTAGTCCTCGGTCTGGAACGGCGGCGGGATGATCTGGCCCTGGTAAATCCTGATCACCAGGGCGGCGGCTTCGTACTCCGTGACGGATTGGGCCCAGTTGGGGTCGTGGCCATTTCTGGCATACCACAGTAAAAGCTCGAAAAGCCCACCTGTGCGATAGCGCTTGTCGATGATTTTCGCTTGGTTCTCATCCAGCTTCCGCCGCCCGGCCTCGACGTTGGAAACAGTCGAGCGGGCGGCATTGATGATGTTCCCCCACTGGGCCAGCGACAGGTCGTGCTTCTCCCGCTCCCACCTGAGCAGGTAGGCGAGCAGATGCCAGTGGGACAGCTTGGGGTCGAGGGGGTCGCGGACGATCGCCATGAGGCCTCCTGTGTATCCAGTTGGTCCGGGTAATACGCACGGTAATTGGAGGCGACGATTCTTGGGTGGTGGATGCGGAACTCGATTGAAACGGTATGGCGGTGGCCCGATGACACACGACCTGCGCATTTCTCTGCTCGCGACAAAGGCGGCTGCCGGCCTCGCTCGGACTCTCGCTGAGACCCGGCTGTACAAATGGGGCTTGATGGATATGTCAGGCGACGCGCTTCTGGTCATCACCGAACTCGTCACCAATGCGATCGCCGAGACGCCCCACCGTGAGATCCGGTTCCGGCTGGCCCGGGACGGCGCCGGGATCCTGATCGCCGTTTGGGACTCCAGCCCGCGACCTCCGGTGGCCCGGCCCGTCACCGAACCCACCCTGGAGACCCTCGACCTCCGCGAGGAGCACTGGGACGACAACGGCGGCTGGGGCCTCGCCCTGGTACAGGCCCTGTCCGCCGACTGCGGTTGCACCCCCGACCCGGCCGGCGGCAAATGGGCCTGGGCCCGCCTCAAGCCCTGACCCGCCCGCTCCAGGGTGGGCGCACGGTACACGTCACCGCGATCTGACTGACACCGGCGGCCGGCGCCAGGCAAAGATCAAGGGCCCGGTGGTGTCCACCGGGCCCCTGCGGATGAGCGGTCAGGTCACCGGGCCTGAGAAGGCCAGCCGGTGGCGAGACCGAGGAAGAGGCCGAGGAAGAGGCCGATGGCGACGATGATGCCGTCATGACCTCCGATGACCTCGGCGCCGATGACGATGACGCAAAGACCTGCTGCGAAGGTGCCGGGGGTCTCTGCGCCAATTCTTCCGCCGAGAAGGCGGAGGATGATGCTACCCAGGTAGGCGCCGCCCAGGGCGGCAAGGGCCGTGGCAATGATGCACACGAGGCTACCGATGTGCAGGTAGCCGGCACCGTGACCCTTGACTACGTAGGCGGTGCCTCCCACCATGCCACTGATGATGGTGGCTTGGAAAAACTTCATCTCGTTCCCCCAGGTTGTGTGAACGCCAGTGCTGAACCACAGGCATTGAGATCTACTGTCCCGAGGGCATCACGAGGCGCAGGGCGGTCCCGGCGATGCAGCCGACCGGTAGGTGGACGAGGCAGGCCGAACGTGCGGTCTCGGGGACCGACCGGCACGTGGCGCCGCAGTGCGGTCTCAGCAGGGTGGGAGGGGTCCCGGGCAGACGCCCTTGTCGCGGGCGAGGTCGCGCATGGCGCGCTCGGCCTGGGGGAGGGTCAGCGCCGCGGGCAGCGGGCCGGGGCGGTCGGCGCGGAAGGCTTCGAGCATGAGGGCGACCAGGCGCCGCCACGCGTGCGGCGCGGCCTGGTTGGTCGCCTGCACCACGCCCGCGTTGGCCAGGAACAGCAGGAGCAGGTCCTCGGGTACGAAGTCGTCGCGCAGCACCCCGGCGTCCTGGGCCCGGCGGACCAGGACGGCGAAGGCGGTCTGCGCGCGGTCCCGCTGAGCCTGAGCCGAGGTGCAGTTCAGGGTGAGCGTGATGACGTCGGTGAAGCCGCGATCGGCGGCCTGAAGCGCGCACATGTGCTCGACAAGGTCGCGGAAGCCGTCCCAGGGGTCGGCGGCTCGCAGGGCGCGTTCGGCCGCCTCGGCGTACTCGGCCAGCTTGTCGGCGAAGGCCGCCGCGATCAGGTCCTCCCGGCTGGGGAACCGGCGGTAGAGGGTGGCGATGCCGACCCCGGCACGCTCGGCGATCTCGTCGAGCGGCACCTCCAGGCCGCGCTCCGCGAACGCCTTCGCGGCGGCGTCCAGGATCCGCCGCCGGTTGCGCTCCGCATCGGCCCGGAGCGCCCGGTCGGCCGTCACGGCGGGCGGAGTATCTACCACGCGCTCACCCTAGCTCATCCGGAGAATATCCTCCGGCTAATTCGCAACCTGCCGACCGGGCGACGTGCGGGACAGCCCGGCCCGCCCAGTGGCGGCGGCTCTTGGACCAGGGTTAACACGTCCTGAACGGCCGGTTGACCAGGTCGAGTGTGGCGCAGCTAACCGTAGACTTTCCTCCGGTTGTGTTTTAGGGTCGCATTAACTGGAGGAAGATCTCCGGTTCTCGTCCCGGTGAGGACGTCCTGGTGAGGAAGGAGGGTGGCAGCGTGGCGACCCTCGTGTACGAGCGAGATGACACGGGCCTCGCGCACTGGCGTGTCGCCGACGAGCCCGCCCTCGCCCCGGCCCGGGAGCCGGCCTCGCCGCGCACCGGCCGGCGGGAGGTCCTGGCCTGGGCGGCCCCGCTGTTCGGCCTCGGTGGTGCCGGGCTGGCGGTGTGGACGGGCTATCTCGCCCTGAGCCTGCCGCCGCAGAGCCTCAGCCCGCACTACAACGTCGCCTGGGCCGGGTTCGACGCGCTGCTGGCGGTTCTCGTGCTCACCACCGCCTGGCTCGCCTATCGGCGCAGCCCCCTGGTCGCCTCGACCTCGGCGGCGACCGCCGCCCTGCTGGTCGCGGACGCGTGGTTCGACATCACCACGGCGGCTCCGGGCCGGCCGCTGCTGGCCGCCGTCCTGCTCGCCGCCTTCGTCGAGCTGCCCGCGGCCGCCCTGGCGCTCAAGGTCCACCGGACGGCCTCCAAACGAAAGTCCCCCTGACCGACACCCCCGTGAACCGCCGTTACCCCCGTACCGCTTCAGGCCTCGGGGGTGCGTACGGAGGTCACAGCCGCCCGGCGGCCTTGAGCCCCAGGTAGGCGTCGGCCAGGGCGGGGGCCAGCGCGTCGGGAGGCGCGTCCACGACCTCCACGCCGAACCTGCGGAGCTCCGCGGTGAGCCGGCGCCGTTCGGCACGGGCCCGCTCGGCCGCGGCCGCGTCGTACACCGCCGCCAGGTCGCCGCGGGCGGCGGCCATCTCGGTCACCCGGGGGTCGGAGACCGCCGCGATCATCACCAGGTGCCGGGAGGTGAGCTGGGGTAGCAGCGGCAGCAGGCCCTCCTCGATCGCGGCCGAGTTGAGCTCGGTCAGCAACACCACCAGGCAGCGCTGCCGTACCTTCGACATGATCGTCGAGACCATGCCGGCGGCGTCGGACTCGATCAGGGCGGGTTCCAGCGGCGCCATCGCCTGCACCATGGAGGTCAGCAGGTCGGTCCGGGAGGCGCCCTCGACGCGCGCCCGTACCTTCCGGTCGTAGGCCAGCAGGTCGACCCGGTCACCGGCCCGGGAGGCGAGGGCTCCGAGCAGCAGCGCCGCGTCCATCGAGCAGTCCAGCCGGGGGATGTCACCGACCCGGCCGGCCGCCGTGCGTCCGGTGTCCAGCACCAGGTAGATGCGCCGGTCCCGCTCCGGCCGCCAGGTCCGCACGACCACGTCGGCCCGGCGCGCGGTGGCCCGCCAGTCGATCGAGCGGACGTCGTCACCGTCGACGTACTCCCGCAGCGAGTCGAACTCGGTGCCCTGCCCGCGGATCAGCGCCACGTGGTTGCCGGTCAGCTCGCGCAGCTTCGCCAGCTTGCCCGGCAGGTGACGGCGGGACGGGAAGCCCGGGAGCACCCGCAGCGTCCACGGGGCCGGGCGGGAGAGCTGCCGGGCGGCCAGCCCCAGCGGCCCGGTCGACCGCACCGTGACGGCGGCGGGCCGCCGGTCGCCGCGCCGGGTCGGGACCAGGGTCAGGTCCACCCGGCGGCGCTCGCCCGCGGGGACGCTCAGCTTGACGTTGGCCGGCGTGCGGCGGAGGTCCGGGAGCCGGCCGGCGCGGGAGACGGCCATGCCCGCCGGCATCGCGCCGGCGCTCGGCGGCCAGGCGTCGCGCAGCCGCGCCTTCACCCGCCGCCGTCCCAGGTTCTCCACGATCAGCGACACGTGCGCGGTCTCGCCGAGCCGCACGCTGGTGTCCCCGGACCGGTGCAGCCGCAGCCGCCGGATGTTGCCGGCCAGCAGCAGGTCCACCGCCACGCCGGCGGCCAGCACGCCCTCCACCGCCAGCAGCGCCCACCAGTGCGGCACGAACAGCAGCACGATGGCGCCCAGCGCGGCCAGCAGCCCGGTCCGCCCCGTCAGCGCCATGCCCGGCCCCCCTCCAGTCCATGATCACGCAATCGTTCGGCGAACGATTGCATGATCACGGAGGAGGTGCTGGTCAGGGGCATGGGGCGGTTCACCTATCTCGGGGCGGGGACGGTGGTGAGCACGCCCTCGAGGACGCCGTCGGCGGTCGCGCCCTCGAGATCGGCCTCGGGACGCAGCTGGATGCGGTGCCGCAGCGTCGGCCGGGCCAGTGCCTTGACGTCGTCGGGCGTCACGTAGTCCCGGCCGGACAGCCACGCCCAGGCCCGCGAGGTGGCCAGCAGCGCGGTCGCTCCGCGAGGGGACACGCCCAGCTGCAGCGAGGGCGACTGGCGGGTGGCCCGGCACAGGTCGACGACGTAGCCCGCGACCTTCGGATCGACGTGCACCTTCCGTACGCCCTCGCGGCCGGCCGTGAGCTCCTGGGCGCCGGCCACGGGCTCGATGGCGGACAGGTCGCGCGGGTCGAAGCCGGTCGCGTGCCGCTGGAGCACGGAGATCTCGTCGTCCCGGCCGGGTACGGGCACGTTCAGCTTGACCAGGAAACGGTCGAGCTGGGCCTCCGGCAGCGGATAGGTGCCCTCGTACTCGATCGGGTTCTGCGTCGCGCAGACCATGAAGGGGTCCGGCAGCGGCCGGGGATGTCCCTCGACCGAGATCTGCCGCTCCTCCATCGCCTCCAGCAGCGACGCCTGCGTCTTCGGCGGCGTCCGGTTGATCTCGTCCGCCAGCAGCAGGTTGGTGAACGCCGGGCCTTCCCGGAACTCGAACTCCGAGGTGCGGTTGTCGTAGATGAGCGAGCCGGTCACGTCGCCGGGCATCAGGTCGGGCGTGAACTGCACCCGCTTGAAGTCCAATGCCAGCGACTGCGCCAGCGCACGGACCAGCAGTGTCTTGGCCGTGCCCGGCACGCCCTCCAGGAGGACATGGCCCCGGCAGAGCAGGGCGATGACCAGGCCGGTGATCACCGCGTCCTGCCCGACCACGGCCTTGGAGATCTCGCCGCGCAGCGCCGTCAGCGCCTTGCGGGCGGTCGCTCCGTCGCCGGTGTCCACCACGTCCGGCTGATAGTCCGCGCTCATGATTCCCCTCTTATGGCGCACGGCGATGAGGAACCGCCGTGCATGCTTGCGGCGATCACGACCCGAGGACCTGCCTCTCCAGATCGTCGAGGAGGTCGGAGAGCCCGACCAGCCCGGCGTCGTCCGCTGGTGCAGGACCGTACAGGGCGAAGCCGATGGTCGTCTCGTCCCATTGGCGAGGCCGGGTGCCCGGGACCGGACCGGTCGAGTACAGCCGCCCGGCGATCGCGGTGACGATCTCCTGGGCGGCGGCCGGATCCTGGGCCAGGCTGCGGGGCAGCCCGAGCCGGGGGACGAGCCGTTCGCGGGCGCCGGAACGCAGCGCGTCGGCGGCCCGGTCGCGGGCGTGCTGGGCACGGTAGAGGCGGGCCCGTCCCTCCACGGTCTCCGCCGACCGCACGATCACCGGCAGCGGCTCGGTGACGACCGGGCCCAGCCGCCGGGCGCGCCACAGCGCCACCAGCAGGAGGGCGATCATCAGTTGCAGGACGGCGAGCTTCACCCCGAACGGCACCAGGTCCTGGATCGACTTGTCCCCGCCGGCGCCCTGCTCGGGCAGGCCGGGGATCAGCCAGACGGCGTTCGGCCGGCCTCCGACGAGGTTCATGCCGAGAGCCGCGTTGCCCCGCTCGAGCAGCTGCCCGTTGGTGAGCGGCCCGCCGGAGCCGAGCACCGTGACCTGGCGGCCGCCGATCGCGAGCTGGACCAGCCGCGGGTGCTCCTCCTCGGGATAGCACGTGGTGGCCGACCCCGCCTGCGGGGTCACCTCGTACGTCATCGCGTAGTCGAAGCCGACGTCACCGGCCAGGGTCGCGGCGGTCAGCCCGCACGCCGGCGGCACGACGTTCTTGGCGGCCGGGCCGGCCTGCTCCACACCGGGTACGAGCGTCGCGAGCGCGGTCCGGGTGGGCTCGACCAGCAGCAGGTCCCCGGGCGTGGACCGCAGCGTCCGCAAATCGGGCTCGGTCAGCCGCTCCGCCCGGACGACCACCAGCACCGCGTCGGGCGTGGTGCGCATGCGGTCGGCCGCGTCGGCGGCGGACCGGGACACCGTCACCTGGGTCCCGTGCCCGCCGACGATCTGCGCGAGCGCCCTGGCGCCGTCGCGGCCGGCCGTCTCCGGGTCGAGGTACTGCGCCTGCACCCGGGGGCGGAGCGCCGCGAGCACCAGCCCAAGCAGGACCAGCACCAGCACGAAGAGCAGGATCCCCCGCCACCGCCGCCACCGGCGCGTCGCGATCTGGCCGGCGCTTGGCGGTTCCGCGGTCAGGGCCGGGCCGGGGTCGGTCAGCGTGGTGCTCACATCGGGCTCCAGGCGCTCGTGGACGCGGGCTCTCCCTGCTCCATGGGCCGGGGCTTGGCGGCCTGCACCCGCTCGTCCAGCCGCTTGAGCCGCGCGTAGCCCGCCTCGGTGCCGGGCCGGTCGCCGTACCAGACGTCGTCGAAGATCCGCACCCCCAGCATGAGCTCCTCGGCGTGCTCCGGCAGCGCCACCCCGGCCTCCGCCGCCAGCTCGTCGGCGGTACGGCCCGGCCGCGGATCGAGGATGACGCGCTCCTCCAGGCCCCGGGCGATGGCCCGCAGCCGCTCCCGGATGGCCTCCGCCCACTCCCCGGCGGCGGCGTGCCGCTCGGCCAGCGCCCGGTGGTCCCGGGCGGCGGAGGGCGTGCCCTCCAGCAGCGCCTCGCGTTCGGACTTGGTGTTGCGGCCGCCGCGCGCCCACCACAGGACCAGCCCCACCACGACCAGGATCAGCACCACGATCACGATCATCGCGAGGACGCCGCCGCCTCCACCGCCCGGCCCGGGGCCGTGCGTCTGCCGGAACAGTGAGTCGAGCCATTCGCCGACCCGGTCGAAGAACCTGTCCAGGACCGAGGGCTCGTCCCGGTGGTAGATGGGCTTGTCCAGCTCCCGGCGGGCGAGATCCCGTGCCTGGTCGCGGCCGATCGGGGCGGGCACCAGCGACGCCAGGCCCTGCCATGCGCCCGTCATCGCGAACCGTCGCTCTGCGCGCCGGGCCCGGCCGGTGGAACGGTGTCGTGCGGCGGCGTGCCCGCGGCGGGCGGCGCGGCCCCGTACGAGGGCGGGGGCCCATAGGGGGAGGACGGCTGCGTGGGGCCGTAGGCCGGGTCCGTCCCATGGGGCTGGGTCGGGCCGTACGGCTGCGCGGGCCCGTGCGGCTGGGTGGGGCCATATGGCTGGGTGGGACCGTACGGCGAGGCGGCTCCGTACGGCGGGGCGGCTCCGTACGGCGGGGCGGCCTGGGGCGGGGCGGGGCGCAGCAGCGGGGTGCCCCCGCGCGGCGGCCGGTGTCCCGAGCCGGGGCCGGTCACCAGCGGGCTGGGCCGCCACAGCTCCAGGAAGTCGTGGATCTCCAGGTCTTCGCGGGTCTGCAGCTCGAGGTCGAGCCCTTCCCGGCGCATCCTCAGGTCGATGTAGAGCAGGGCGATCACTCCGGCGTCGAAGGGGCCGATGAGCGACCAGCTCAGGATGCGGCCCACGGTGCTCACGGCCAGCGACAGCAGCTCCGCCCACCCGGTGGGGTCCTCGCCGAAGAGGATCCGGGTCAGCAGGAAGAAGGGCACCTGCGCGATCAGGCTTATGAAGATCGTGATCAGCAGGGTGAGCAGCAGGGTCCCGCAGACCCGCCACCAGCGGCGGCTCAGCAGCTGACGGGCCCGGCGGAACGCCTGCGGCACGGTCTGTCGTTCCATGACCACGGCGGGTGCGGCCAGCACGCACGTGACGTACAGCCACATCATCAGCACGAGGCCGACGGGGAAGCCGACGAGGCCGGCGAGCAGGGTCGGCCCGGCCGGGGCCCCGCCGGCCGCCAGCAGGATGAAGGGCACCACCGGGACGGTCATCGCGACCAGCGACAGGGTCATCGTGACCGTGGACACCAGGACCAGCCGGACCAGGCTCGGCTGGACGTCACGCCAGGCCTGGCGCAGCGTCCCCGGCAGGCCGAACAGCGTGCGCCCCAGCACCGGGGCGAGCATCCCGGCCAGCAGCAGGACGATGTAGGCGTTGAGCACCAGCCCGATGACGACCAGCAGCGACTGGGTACCGACCGACCGCACGAGGGGCCCCGGCGTGACCTCGTCGCTCGCCGAGCGGCCGACGAGGAAGTACGCCCCCAGCGTGAGGGTCACCTGGACGGCGCTCGTCAGGATCAGTGCCAGCCCGAGCACCGCCCGCGGATTGCGCCGGACACTGGTGATCGCGGCGTCGAGCGTCTCGGAGATCCCCAGCGGGCGCAGCGGGATGTCGCCGCCGAGCAGTTCGGAGCGGTCCGCCGCGAGCCGTACCGGAACGGGGCCCGGCTCCTGACCGGCGGGTTCGTGCAACGGCGATGGATCTTCGGGCACGCCCGAGCCAGGCGCCGCCCACGCCTGTAGACCCGCCATCGGTGCCCCCTGCCATGACTCGATCAGGTCATCCTGTCACGGTATGGGAAATGCCACCCTCAGGCGGTCAACTACGAATCCATGAAATACCCATCGACCGGACCCCTCCATGATCGTTTCTGGTCTGCGGCGTGCCCGCCCCTGGGCGAAGTGTCGTGACGAGTCCGCACCCGAGGTGGCGCCCCGTGTGCGAAGCACGACGTAGCGTATCCCCTTGTGTCGCAGATCACCGCGTTTTTGGGGGAAGTGGCCTGGAGAACCCCCATGTGCCCCGGTCAGCCAGACGAATAAGGGGCCAATCGAGGACATTGGGGCTTGGTCCCGCTTACAATCCGGCCCTTGGGTGTTTGTCACCTGGGTGCCGGTCTTCGCCTCGCTGCGGGCCAGATGGTCGGCAAACGCGGGTAGCCTCTAGCTCACCTGGCAGCTCCGCAGGTCTTTCGCTTCTACATGTAACGATGAGGGCCATGAGAGGACGAGTACTGGTCGTCGATGACGACCTCGCTCTCGCCGAGATGCTCGGCATCGTCCTGCGGGGCGAGGGCTTCGAGCCGTCGTTCGTGCACGACGGCGACAAGGCGCTCGAGGCGTTCCGGGAGACCCGGCCCGACCTCGTGCTGCTCGATCTCATGCTGCCCGGCGCCGACGGCATCGACGTATGCCGTCAGATCCGCGCCGAGTCCGGCATCCCGATCGTCATGCTCACGGCGAAGAGTGACACCGTCGACGTCGTCCTCGGCCTGGAATCCGGTGCCGACGACTACATCGTCAAACCGTTCAAACCCAAGGAGCTGGTCGCCCGCGTGCGGGCCAGGCTCCGCCGCACCGACGAGCCCGCCCCCGAGACGCTCACGATCGGCGACATCACGATCGACGTCGCCGGGCACTCGGTGAAGCGGCTGGACAAGCACATCCCGCTGACGCCGCTGGAGTTCGACCTGCTGGTGGCACTGGCCCGCAAACCACGCCAGGTCTTCACCCGGGAGGTCCTCCTGGAGCAGGTCTGGGGCTACCGGCACGCGGCCGACACCCGGCTGGTCAACGTGCACGTCCAGCGGTTGCGGGCGAAGATCGAGAAGGACCCCGAGCACCCCGAGATCGTGGTCACCGTACGCGGGGTCGGCTACAAGGCCGGCCCGGCCTGACCTGAGGCCAGGCACCCCCTGAAAGGCCCGGCCGTGAAGGCGTGGAAGAGACGCGTCCGCCGCGCACTCGGTACGCTGCGCCGCGTACTGCGCGGTGGGCTGCGCCGGGCGTACACCCGCTGGCGCCGTTCCATCCAGGTCCGGATCGTGACCACGACGCTGGTCATCTCGGCGGTGGCGGTGGCCCTGCTCGGCGTCTTCCTCATGCAGCAGATCACCACGGCCCTGCTCGACGCCAAGGAAAAGACGGCGGTGCTCCAGCTCGACGAGGGCCTGGGCATCGCCCAGTCCGAGCTGTCCCGGGCGGGCGTCGGCGACACCGAGACCAAGCTCGAGGACATCGCCAACCAGCTCAAGGCGCGCAGCGGGACGTTCGGCCTCTACGAGGTCTACATCCGCGACACCGACGACACCATGTCCGGCGGCTTCGCGACCAACGAGCTGCGCAGCGAGAGCATTCCGCAACGGCTCCGCGATCAGCTCGAGAAGGACGTCAACGGCACCCAGGAGCGCACCTACGGCGAGCTGAGCTACATCGGGCACGACCCGGTGGCGGGCCTGATCGTCGGCGCCCGGGTGGGCCGGTTCGAGCTCTACTACCTGTTCCCGCTGACCCAGGAGCAGCAGACCATCACCGAGGTGCAGCGCACCCTGGTCGGGGTCAGCGCCGGGCTGGTGCTGCTGCTGGCCGCCATCGCCTCCCTGGTCACCCGGCAGGTGGTGATCCCGGTACGGCTCGCCGCGCAGGCCGCCGAGCGGCTGGCCGCCGGACGGCTCGAGGAGCGGATGAAGGTCCGCGGCGAGGACGATCTGGCCCTGCTGGCCGCCTCGTTCAACGGGATGGCCGCGACCCTGCAGGAGAAGCTCGCGGCGCTGGAGGGGCTGTCCCAGGTGCAGCGGCTGTTCGTCTCCGACGTCTCGCACGAGCTGCGCACCCCGCTGACCACGATCCGGATCGCCGCGGACATGCTCTACGAGCACCGTGAGGACTTCGAGGCGTCGGTGAACCGGTCGGCGGAGCTGCTGCAGAGCCAGCTGGAGAGGTTCGAGTCGCTGCTCGCCGACCTGCTGGAGATCAGCCGGCACGACGCGGGCGCGGCGACGCTGGACGCCGAGTCGGTGGACCTGCGCGACCTCGTGCTGCGCGCCGTCGGCGACACCGAGGACCTGGCCGAGCGCAAGGGCAGCAAGCTGCTCCTCCAGCTCCCCGGAGAGCCCTGCATGGCCGAGGTGGACCGCCGCCGGGTGGAACGCATCCTGCGGAACCTCCTGGTCAACGCGGTCGAGCACGGTGAGGGCGAGGACCTGGTGGTGACCGTGGCCGCCGACCGGGACGCGGTGGCGGTGGCGGTGCGCGACCACGGGGTGGGGCTCAAGCCGGGGGAGGCGCAGATGGTCTTCGACCGCTTCTGGCGGGCCGATCCGGCCCGGGCCCGCACCACCGGCGGCACCGGCCTCGGGCTGTCCATCTCCCGGGAGGACGCCCAGCTGCACGGCGGCTGGCTGCAGGCCTGGGGCGAGCCGGGCGTGGGCTCGCAGTTCCGGCTGTCGCTGCCCCGGGTGGCCGGGGAGGAGCTGCGCGGCTCGCCGCTCCCGCTCGTACCGCCCGACGTCGAGCTGACCCGCGCTCCCTTCGCAGGACTGGAGCTGGGCGAATGAGGGGCACCCGGGCACCGGCCCGGCTGATCGTGGTGGTGGCGGTGCTGGTGACCGCCGGATGCGCGACGGTGCCGACCGGCGGACGCGTGGTCACCGGCCGGCCCGCCCAGCGCGCCGAGCCGATCGACGACCCGTACGTACGAATGGTCCCGGTCGCGCCCGGCAAGGACTGGGCGCCGGACCGGATCGTCGAGGGCTTCCTGGCCGCCTCGGCCGGCTTCGACGACCAGCACGAGGTGGCGCGGCAGTACCTCGCCCCCGGCGTGGTGTGGCAGCCGGACCCGCGGCCGGTGGTGACCGTGTACGACAAGCAGACCGACGTGCTGGCCACCAGCAAGCCCGACGACCCCTCCGGCATGGTCAGCGTGCGCGGCTCCCAGCTCGGCCGGATCGGCTCGGACGGTCAGTACGAAGCCGACGCCAGGCCGCTGGAGCAGACCTTCCGGCTGGCCAAGAACGCCCAGGGACAGTGGCGGATCAGTGAGCTGCCGGAGCGGCTGACCAACAGCCTGCTGCTCAGCTCGCGGGACGTCGCCCGGGCCTTCCGGACCCGCAATCTCTACTTCTTCGCGCCCGACGCCAAGGTCCTGGTGCCCAACCCGGTGTTCCTGCCGCTGGTGATCCGGCGGGACCTGCCCGCCCAGATCGTGGTGGCCGAGCTCAACGGCCCGACCGCGTGGCTCTCCCGTGCCGTCACGACCTGGTTCCCCACCGGCACCCGGCTGCTCGGCGGGGTCGACGTCACCGACGGGATCGCCACGGTCAACCTCAGCAAGGAGGCCGAGAAGGGCAACCGGCAGGGCATGTCGGCGCAGCTGATGTGGGCGCTCAAGCAGCTGTCCGAGGTCAAGGGCATGCGGTTGCAGATCGACGGCAAGACCGTCAACCCCGGCCTCCCGGACGCGACCCAGTCGCCCCGCGACTGGGCGCGCAACGACCCCGACTCCACCGCGGGGGAGACCTCCCAGCCGGTCTACCTGCGCGATCCCGAGGGGCGCCTGGAGGAGCTCGCCGGGAACAAGACGGGCAAGGTGCTGCCGCTGTCGCGGGTCCGGATGTTCGAGCCGGCGGTCTCGCTGGACGCCCACCAGGTCGCCGGGCTCACCAAGACGCGCAACGGCGTGCTGATGGGCGACCTGACCTCGGGCCCGTCGATCCAGCGGGTCCTCACCTCCCGGCAGCCGGGATCCACCTTCACCCAGCCGTCCTGGGACCGGCTGGGCAACCTGTGGGTGGTCGAGACGACCAACGACCACTCCTGGCTGTGGATCAAGGAGCCGGGCAAGCCCCCGGTGCGGGTCGACCACTGGGATCTGGGCGCCTCCAAGGTGCTCGCGCTGCGGGTCGCCCGCGACGGCGTACGGGTGGCGGCGATCGTCCAGGCGGACCGGCACGCCCAGATCCACCTGGGCCGGATCGCGGGGTACGGCAGCGGCAGCCTCACCGCGGACAACTTCCTGCCCATCAGCTCCGACGTGGACGCGATCGACCTGGCCTGGGCCGACGCCGACGAGCTCGCGGTGCTCGGCCGGACCGACCAGGCCGGCCAGGCCCTGCCCTACACCGTCCCGGTCAGTGGCGGATCGAGCCGCCCGATCGGCACCGGCACCCAGGGCAACATGCGCACCATCACCGCCGCGCCCAACTCCCCGGTGCTCGTCAGCGGCCCGGTGACCGGCAAGGACTCCACCGCCGACCAGGTGTGCCGGCTGCACGACCCCGACGACCGGCTGTTCAGCCAGTGGGACTGCCCGATCGCCGGAGCGGATCCGGCCTACCCCGGATAGCCGGGGAGTTCTCCACAGGCTGTGGAGAACCTTTCGCCGGGTGGCCCGCTCCGGCAGGGTCGGGGCCATGGGGCCACTGGGGGACCTGCTCGATCTGGTGCTGCCACAGGTGTGCGCCGGGTGCGGCATGGCGGCCGGGCTGCTGTGCGCGGGGTGCCAGGAGCGGCTGAGCGGCCCCGTGCGGCTCGCGTGGCCCGTGCCCGCCCCTGCGGGGCTCCCGGCGCCGTACGCGGCCGCTCCGTACGACGGGGCGGTGCGCAGCATGATCGTGGCGCACAAGGAGTCGGGCCGGATGGGCCTCGCCCGCCATCTCGGCGCGGCGCTGGCCCTCGGCGTGCTGGCCGCGGCGCCGGCCGGCCCGCCGCCGCGGTGCGGAGCCGGGGGAGCCCCGGCGGGCCCGGGCCCCGCCTGGCCCGCCGCCGGGGTGGTGCTGGTCCCGGTGCCCTCCGCGCGCACCGCCGTGCGCGCTCGCGGACACGATCCGGCGCTGCGCATCACCCTCGCGGCGGTGCGGTCGCTGCGGGCCCGCCGGCTGCCCGCCCGCTGCCTGGACGTGCTCGCGCAGACGCGCGTGGTGGCCGACCAGACGGGCCTGACCGCGGCGGGACGGCTGGCCAACCTGGCCGGTGCGCTCTCGGTGCGGCGCCCGGCGGCCGTCCGGGGCCGGCGCCTGATCGTCGTCGACGACGTGATCACCACTGGTGCGACGCTCGCCGAGGCGGCCCGGGCGCTGCGGGCGGCCGGGGCGGAGGTGCCCGCGGTCGCGGTGGTCGCCGCCACCCGGCGGCGACGTTCCTGATACCCGGTCACGTACCGTAAGAGATTTCTTGACCAGACTTATCCATATATGTCGGGCAGGACACGCCCGCGAAGTCACGGCCGGTCATAGTTTTCGTGCGGTTTCGAAAGCCCGCCCGGCGGCCCCCTCGCCGCGACCTGGGTCGGCCCCCGGGCCGGGAACGCCCCGCTGGCGGGGCTTCTCACCGTTCGTGACGCGCGGGCCCTCGCGGAAGGTGGAGGGCCCGATGACCGTCCGTGAGTTTTTCTGGCGTTCACCCCCCTGACATTCGCCGCCGGAGGGGTTAGCGTTCAGGACATGGCACCCGCCCGGGTCCGTGGTTGCGTCGGAGCACGGTGCTCATCGAGAGCACCGATGGTCCGGCAAGCCGATGCCAGCCGCAGGCGAAGCGGTCCACGTAAGGCGACTTCTCGTCGACCGATCACGGTGTGGCTTAGAAGTAAGTCCTGCCTCGCCGGAGGATCAGATATCCCCCGTACCGAGAGAAGAGCAGTAGCGGCGAAGCGCCGCGAGACTTTCAGCAGGCGGATGTGGGGACGAAGACCAGGTCGGCCGGGCGGGTGCCTCCCCGTAGATCGGGGAGCCCAGTTTTGAGGGGCTTCCAGGTGGACATTCAGTTCCCAAGAGAAGGGGGGTCCCAGGGTGGACATCATCGTTAAGGGCCGCCGCACGGACGTGAACGACAGGTTCCGTCGGCATGTCGACACCAAGCTGGCCAAGATCGAAAAACTGGACCAGAAGGTCATCCGGGTGGATGTGGAGGTGTCCCAGGAGCGCAATCCCAGGCAGGCCGACCGGCGAGAGCGGGTGGAGCTGACCATCCTCTCGCGTGGCCCGGTGATCCGGGCGGAGGCCGCCGCCGACGATCGTTACGCCGCGCTCGACCTGGCACTCGACAAGCTCGACTCCCGTCTGCGGCGGATGGCGGATCGACGCAAGGTGCACCACGGCAACCACACCCCGCCCAAGCTCGCCACGATGGAGCCGCCGCGCGAGGCCGTCCCCGAGATGGCGACCACCGCCGCGGCCAGGAAGGCGGCCGTCGCGGAGCGGGAACCAGACCTGTACGCACCGGTGCCCGAGATGGATGACCACATACTTCCGATCGCCATGGAGGGCGACGGTCCCGTCGTGCTCCGTGAAAAGTTCCACAAGGCCGAACCGATGAACATCGAGCAGGCTCTGTTCGAGATGGAGCTTGTCGGCCACGACTTCTTCCTGTTCCGTGATACCGACAACGGCCAACCGAGTGTCGTCTACCGGCGGGTCGGATGGGACTACGGCGTCATCCGTCTCGTCGAAGAGTGATGTGCCGCTTGCGTCACGTCACCGCCCCGACCGTGCCATGATCTAGAAAGCCGTGAGCGGAGAGTCCGGGCGCGCGGCCGCGGTTGCTCCCAGGTCGCCCTCGGGCGGACGCGAAGGCGTCGCCGAGGCCGGGCCTGCGGGCCCGCGGCCGGCGCCCGGACCGAAGCCATCAAGGCAACCCCCCGCATGGGCGCCTCGGTGAGGAGGAGCAGGTGAGCGTGAACCCCGAGTCTCGCGGCGCGACCCCAGGTGGCGGACCCCGGTCGCCGGTCGTCCCCCGGCAGGTCTCCGGCCATGACCCCGGGGCGTCCCCCGAGGGCTCCGGTGGCGGCGCCGGGGAGCCCATCCGCGTGCTGATCGTCGACGACCACGCCCTCTTCCGCCGCGGGCTGGAGATGGTGCTCGCCGGGGAGGACGGCATCGAGGTGGTCGGCGAGGGCAGCGACGGTCACGAGGCGGTCCAGAAGGCCGGCGACCTGCTGCCCGACATCGTGCTCATGGACATCCGGATGCCGCGGCGCAGCGGCATCGAGGCCTGCGCGGCGATCAAGGAGGCGGTGCCCAGCGCCAAGATCGTCATGCTGACCATCAGCGACGAGGAGGAGGACCTCTTCGAGGCGATCAAGGCCGGTGCCACCGGTTACCTGCTGAAGGAGATCGCCATCGACGAGGTCCCGCAGGCGGTGCACGCCGTGCACGGCGGGCAGTCGCTCATCAGCCCGTCCATGGCCTCCAAGCTGATCACCGAGTTCGCCTCGCTGGCCAAGCGGAGCGAGGAGCGCCGCCAGCAGGTGCCGGCGCCCAAGCTGACCGACCGCGAGATGGAGGTGCTCCGCCTCGTCGCCAGGGGGCTGGGCAACCGCGAGATCGCCAAGGAGCTGTTCATCTCCGAGAACACGGTGAAGAACCACGTCCGCAACATCCTGGAGAAGCTGCAGCTGCACTCCCGCATGGAGGCCGTGGTCTACGCCGTCAGGGAGAAGCTCCTCGAGATCACTTAGCCGTCGGCCCCCGCTCCGCTCCGGTGGTGCGAGCGCGGCGTGTCCGCTCCGGTCAGTCGAGGTCGGCCTGGGCGACGAGGGGCAGTGCCCGGCGGATGGGCGAGCTGAGAGTCTGCGGGCGCACCGTCTCCACCCGTACGTCGTGGCAGCCCACCCAGGCTGCCGCCTGCCACAGCGCGGTGCGCAGGGCCGTCACGGCGGCCTCGGCCCTGGGCCGGGTGCTCACCGCCCGTGGCTCGAAGGACACCTGCCGGGCGACGAGCGTCCCGCCCTCCCGGGCCGGGTCCACCCGCCCGATCAGCCTGCCGCCGGCCAGCAGCGGCATCGTGAAGTAGCCGTGCACGCGCTTGTCCTTGGGGACGTACGCCTCCAGCCGGTGGTCGAAGCCGAACATCCGGGAGGTTCTCCGGCGATCCCATACGAGTGAGTCGAACGGTGACAGCAGGGTGGTCCGGTGCCGGCCGCGTACCGGACCGGCGAGCGCGGCGGGGTCCGCCCACGTGCCGCCCCGCCAGCCGGGAACCGTCACCGCGACCAGCCCGGTGGCCTCCACCACCGCGTCGACCTGCTCGCCCTTGATCCGGTAGTAGTCGGCCAGGTCCGCCCGGGTCGCCACGCCGAGCGCGGTGCCGGCCCGGCCGACCAGCCGGGTCAGGCACTCCTCGTCGCTCACGTCGCGCCCCAGCAGCTCCGCGGGCACCACCCGCTCCGGCAGGTCGTAGACCCGCCGCCAGCCGACCCGGCGGACGCAGACGACCTCGCCGATGTCGAGCAGCCACTCCACCGCGACCTTCACCTCGGACCAGTCCCACCACTCGCCGCCGCCCGGCCCCGACCGGGCGCGGGCGCCGCCCAGGTCCCCGGTGGTCAGCGGGCCGTCCGCGCGCAGCCGCTCCAGCACCTGGTCGCAGACCTTCTCGGGGACCTCGTGCCACCGCTGCCCGCGGGCACGGAAGGCGCGCCGGCGGAACTCGAAGTGCGGCCACTCGTCGATCGGGAGCACGCAGGCGGCGTGCGCCCAGTACTCGAAACTGGCCTCCGCCCCCCAGTAGGCGTCCTCGATGGCGTCCCGTCCGACGGGCCCCAGCCGGGCGTACGGCACCAGCTCGTGCGAGCGGGCCAGCACCGAGATGGTGTCGAGCTGGACGGCGCCGAGCCGCTCCAGCATTCCCGGGACGCCGCCCCGGCGTCCGTCCGTGCCGAGCAGTCCCTGGGCGCGGAGCTGGATGCGCCGGGCCTCGTCGGCGGTGATCTCAATGGGCGCCATGGAAGCGAGGGGGGAAATAGGTGTCACGCCGCCGATCGTACGTCCCGACACCGACAAAGCAACAAAGCCGGTGTCAGGCCGTGCTCATCCGTGCGGGGCCTCCTGGGGGTCGGTGCGGACCGGCTTGTCGATGGTCTCCCCGTGCGAGCCGCCGCGGCGGCCCGATCCCTCCGTCCCGAAGGCGGACTTGTCGGTGAGCTCCGGGATGACCCGCGGCGCGTCCACCACGACATCGCCCAGGATGCCGACGGCCAGCCCGAACACCCCGCCCGCCGCGACGACCGCGAGGCCGATCCAGAAAAGCGGCCAGGAAGGGCCGGTCGTCAGCGCGGCCCCGCCGATCGCGAAACCCGTGATCATCACGGCCACCGCGATCCATGACGTCGGCCTGCCACCGTGAGAACCTTGGTCGTGGTCTTGCGCCATCGTCCCTCTCTCCGTCGTCGACTGGTCCCGGACTGCTCCGAACACTCCCCAAACCTTCCGCTAAAGACCGAGCTGAAACGGTCCGGTTCAAAGAGCGGCGCAGATTGCGTCACGGGCTGGCCTCTACCATCCTTGGACTCGCCTACGATGGCAGCGTACGCGTGGTGTGTCACCGTTGATCGCCGGAACCGTTGCCACACACCGGGCCACCTGAATCTGCAAGGAGCTTCCGAGAGTGCCAGCAGTCATCGACAAGATCCTTCGGGCAGGCGAGGGCAAGCTCCTGCGCAAGCTCAAGCGGATCGCGGACCAGGTCAACTCGATCGAGGAAGACTTCGTCGAGATGAGCGACGCGGAGTTGCGCGAGCTCACCGACAAGTACCGGGAACGGCTTGCCGACGGCGAGACCCTCGACGACCTGCTGCCCGAGGCGTTCGCGACCGCCCGTGAGGCGTCCAAGCGCACCCTGGGCCAGCGTCACTTCGACGTGCAGATCATGGGCGGGGCGGCCCTGCACCTGGGCAACATCGCCGAGATGCGCACCGGTGAGGGCAAGACGCTGACCTGTGTGCTGCCCGCCTACCTCAACGCGCTGGGCGGCGACGGCGTCCACGTCGTCACCGTCAACGACTACCTCGCCAAGCGGGACGCCGAGTGGATGGGCCGCATCCACCAGTTCCTCGGGCTCGAGGTGGGCGTGATCCTGGGCGACATGACGCCGGAGGAGCGCCGCAAGGCCTACAACGCCGACATCACCTACGGCACCAACAACGAGTTCGGCTTCGACTACCTGCGCGACAACATGGCCTGGAGCCTGGAAGAGTGCGTGCAGCGCGGCCACAACTTCGCGATCGTGGACGAGGTCGACTCGATCCTCATCGACGAGGCCCGGACACCGTTGATCATCTCGGGCCCGGCGGAGCAGAACTCCCGGTGGTACAGCGAGTTCGCCAAGATCGTGCCCCGGCTGCGCAAGTCCAGCGGTGGTCCCGAGGGCGACGACGGCGACTACCAGGTCGACGAGAAGAAGCGCACCGTCGGCATTCTCGAGTCCGGTGTCGAGAAGGTCGAGGACTGGCTGGGCATCGACAACCTGTACGACTCGGTCAACACGCCGCTGGTGAGCTTCCTCAACAACGCGCTGAAGGCCAAGGAGCTCTACAAGAAGGACAAGGACTACGTCGTCATGAACGGCGAAGTCCTCATCGTGGACGAGTTCACCGGCCGCATGCTGCACGGCCGGCGCTACAACGAGGGCATGCACCAGGCCATCGAGGCCAAGGAGAACGTGCAGATCAAGGACGAGAACCAGACGCTCGCCACGATCACCCTGCAGAACTACTTCCGGATGTACGGCAAGCTCGGCGGCATGACGGGCACCGCCCAGACCGAGGCGGCCGAGTTCAACAAGATCTACAAGCTCGGCGTCATCCCGATCCCGACCAACCGGCCGATGATCCGCAAGGACGTCGCCGACGTGGTCTACAAGACCGAGCAGGCCAAGTTCGAGGCCGTCGTCGACGACATCGCCGAGCGCCACGAGAACGGCCAGCCGGTCCTGGTCGGCACGACCTCCGTCGACAAGTCCGAGCGGCTGTCGAAGCTGCTCAAGCGGCGCGGCATCCCGCACGAGGTGCTCAACGCGAAGTACCACGAGAAGGAAGGCGCCATCGTCGCGGAGGCGGGCCGCAAGGGCGGCGTCACCGTGGCGACCAACATGGCCGGCCGTGGCACCGACATCATGCTCGGCGGCAACCCCGAGTTCCGCGCCGACCTGGAGCTGCACCAGCGCGGGCTGTCCCCGCTGGAGACGCCCGAGGAGTACGAGGCCGCGTGGCCCGAGGCGCTGGAGAAGGCCCAGCAGGCCGTCAAGGGCGAGCACGAGGACGTCGCCGAGGCGGGCGGTCTCTACGTGCTGGCGACCGAGCGGCACGAGTCGCGGCGCATCGACAACCAGCTCCGTGGCCGGTCCGGACGGCAGGGCGACCCGGGTGAGTCCCGGTTCTACCTCTCGCTCGAGGACGACCTGATGCGGCTGTTCAACTCCGCCAGGGTCGAGGCGATCATGACCCGCCTCAACATCCCCGACGACGTGCCGATCGAGTCGAAGATCGTCTCCAACGCGATCCGCTCGGCCCAGCACCAGGTGGAGCAGCAGAACTTCGAGATCCGCAAGAACGTCCTGAAGTACGACGAGGTCCTCAACCGGCAGCGTCAGGTCATCTACGCCGAGCGCCGCAAGGTGCTCGAGGGCGCCGACCTGCACGACCAGATCCGGCGCATGATCGACGAGGTGGTCAGCGGCTACGTCGCCGGCGCCACCAGCGAGGGCTTCGCCGAGGAGTGGGACCTCGACAAGCTGTGGAAGGCCTTCAAGCAGCTCTACCCGATCTCCCTCACGGCCGACGACATCATCGAGGAGGCCGGCGGCGAGATCGCGAACGTCGACGCCAAGCTCCTCACCGACAAGCTCCGCGAGGACGCGCTGGCGGCCTACGACAAGCGTGAGGAAGAGCTCGGCGACGAGGTCATGCGGGAGCTGGAGCGCCGGGTCGTGCTGTCCGTGCTGGACAAGAAGTGGCGCGAGCACCTCTACGAGATGGACTACCTCCAGGAGGGCATCGGGCTGCGCGCGATGGCGCAGCGCGACCCCCTGGTGGAATACCAGCGTGAGGGCTTCGACATGTTCAACACCATGCTGGAGGCCATCAAGGAGGAGTCGGTCGGCTACCTCTACCACCTCGAGGTCGAGGTCGAGGAGCAGCCGGAGACGCCCACGGTGGGTGCCAAGCCGGTCTCGGTCGCCGCTTCCGCCTCCGGCACGGCCGTGGCCGACGAGGTCGAGACCACCGAGACCACCGAGCCCCCCGCCATCCACGCCAAGGGGCTGGAGAAGCCGAAGCGGCCCGGCAAGCTCGACTACTCCGGGCCCAGCGAGGACGGCGGCGTCGAGCACACCGAGGCGGTCGCCGACGACGAGTACGCGGGCGTGAACCGCAACGACCCCTGCCCCTGCGGCTCGGGCAAGAAGTTCAAGCGCTGCCACGGCGACCCGCGGCACGCGTAGCCAGCAGCATCGAGAACGGCCTCCCCGGAATCCCCGGGGAGGCCGTTCCCGTACCGGCGGCCATGTGCCGCCTGCTGTTCGGGGCGCCGCGCCTGCCGGCTCCGGCTCCGGGCCGTACGGCTCGGTCAGGCCGGGCGGAGCGTGGTCTCGATCGCGGCGCAGAGCCACCGGCCCCGGAAGAGCTCCAGCCGCAGCGCGACGGCGTGGCAGCGACCGGCCAGCAGCACCACCGCCGACACCTCGGCCGCTCCGGAGACGGGTTCCTGGACCCGCCAGGACACCACTCGCGGCCGGGTGGCCGGCCATCGGCCGGTACGGCCCGCACCGGTGCCGGTGCCGGTGCCCGGGCGGGCGGGCGGCCGCGCCGCGGACGGCGCGAGCTCCGCGCAGACCGAGGGGGTGGCCCGCCGGCTCAGCTGATGGGCGGGCCGGACCCCCACCAGCACCTCCACCACCAGCTGCGTGATCGCCTCCGCCACGGCGGGCGGGCCTGGCTCTTCCCGCGCACCGCCCGCCGGTACGGCCCGCAGCCGCGCCTGCGGGCCCGCTCCGGCCGTTCGTGCCGCCCGATCCGCTCCGGGCACTGCCGGGCGCGGGCCTTCGAGGGCCGGCGGGCGGCTGACCGAACGCAGCGCCCGCGGCGGTCCTGGCGGGCCGGTCGGCGGCGAGTGGCCGGGATCCAGGGCGAGCGACCCCTCGGCCCGGATCTCGGCACGCCGGGCGCCCGGCCCCGCGGGATAGGGGATCAGCCGTACGGGAGCGGGGGGACGGCGGGGAACACGCCTGCGCATGGAGGCCTCCACGTGAATGACCTGGGAGCGACGGCCCCTTCGAGCGGTCGCCCGGCGCCGTGGAATGACGGCGGCCACTCACCAGAGGCGCGAAGGCGCCGGACGATACGTTCTGGCCGGATGCGGCCGTTTCCAGGGCGCAGCACCCAGGGCGCGCCACACAGGGCGCGTATCAAGCAGGGCGCGTAGCAGACAGAAGCGGGGCGCGCCGGAGCAGCGGCCCATGCGGCGGGGCTCAGCGAGACGGTCAACGGGAGACCGAGCGCCCCCGGCGTGGAATCTCCAGGGCGGTGTGCAGCCGGTAGCGGTCGGCGCGGTAGGTGGACTCGACGAGTTCGGCGCAGACGCCGCCCGCGTACGAGCGCTGCTCCATCCGCAGCACGGCGCTGCCCCGCGGGATGTCGAGCAGCTTGGCGTCGGAGGGCTCCGCGACGGCCGCCTCGATGGTCTGCTCGCCCGCGTCGAAGACGATGCCGTAGACGTTCTCCAGCACCTCGTACAGGGACCGGTCGGCGAGCCGGCGCCCGAGCAGCCCCGGGGCGAGGGCCGCCGGGATGTGCGAGCGCTCGATCGCCATGGGCCGGGCGTCGGCGGTGCGCAGCCGCTCCACGACGTGGATCTCGGCCCCGGCGCCGAGCCCGAAGGCGCCGGCCAGGTGCGCCCCCGCCGGGATGGTCCGGCGGTCCAGCTCGCGCGCGCCCGGCACCATGCCGCGGGCCAGCATGTCCTCGGTGAAGGAGACCAGCCGCAGCGGCATATCGATCTTCGGCCGGGCGACGAAGGTGCCCTTGCCCGGAACCCGGTAGAGCCGCCCCTCCGCGACCAGGTGGTCCACGGCCTGCCGGACCGTCATCCGGGACAGGCCGTACCGCTGGCACAGCTCGCGCTCGGAGGGGATCGGGGCGTCCACGGGCAGCCGGGCCTGCTCCATGAGGCCGACCAGCAGCTCACGGAGCTGGGTGTACTTGGGCACGGGGCTGGCCGGGTCGATGGCGCCCTGGTCGATGGGCACGGAACCGCCTCTGGTGGCTCGGAAGATCGGGAGGTATGGTTCGTACTGGTCTAGTCCGGACTAGACCACAGACGGCGACGGGATGTCAATGAGCGGAAGTGACACGTGAGCACCCTTATCGCGGCGGATCGGCTCATCAGCGGGGGCGGGGTCCTCGGGCCCGGCTACGCGCGAGTCGAGAACGGCGTCATCGCCGAGGTGGGGGAGGGCCCGCCCCCGGGCGTCCCGGACGTGACCCTGTCCGGCGGCACCCTCGTCCCCGGCCTGGTCGACCTTCAGGTCAACGGCTACTACGGCCACGACCTGGTGGACGCGGACGAGGCCGGCTGGCACACCGTGGTCAGCCGCCTGCCCGAGACCGGTGTCACGGCGTTCATGCCCACCTTCATCACCGCTCCGGTGAAGCTGCTGGCCGACGCGCTGCGCCGCACGGTGACGCTGCTGCCCGGACTGCCCACGGGCAGCCGGGTGCTGGGCGTTCATCTGGAGGGGCCGTTCCTGTCGGAGAAACGGCGTGGCGCGCACAACCCCGCCCACCTGGCCGACCCCACGCCGGAGGCGCTCGCGGCGCTGCTGGAGACCGGCCTGGTGCAGATGGTGACGCTGGCCCCGGAACGCACCGGCGGGCTGGCGGCCGTACGCGTCCTGACCGGCGCCGGCGTGCTGGTCAGCATCGGGCACAGCGACGCCACCGCCGAGCAGGTGTCGCAGGCCGCCGACGCCGGCGCCCGGAAGGTCACCCATCTGTTCAACGCGCAGTCCGGCGTTCACCACCGCGATCCCGGGGTGGCGGCGCAGGCGCTCACCGACGAGCGGCTGAGCTCCGGCCTGGTCGTCGACCTGCACCATGTGGCGCCGGTGGTCTGCCGGCTGGCCTTCCAGGCCGCGGCCGGCCGGATCGTGCTGGTCACCGACGCCGCCTCCGCGGCCGGGATGCCCCCCGGGCGGTACGACCTCGGTGGCCTGCCCATCGACCTGCCGGCGCAGGGCCCGCCCGTACGGGTGGGCGGGGACACCATCGCCGGATCCGCGCTGCGGCTGGACGCCGCGATCGGCAACGCCGTCCTGATCGGCATAGACCTGGTCACCGCGGTGGACGCCGCCACCCGGGTGCCGGCGGATCTGATCGGCCGGCCCGACCTCGGCCGTCTCGAACCCGGTGCCACCGCCGACCTGGTGTGGCTCGGCGAGGACCTGCGCGCCCGCCGGACCTGGATCGCGGGCGAGACCGTCTTCCAGGCCCCGTGAACACCCCCGGCGACCACCCTGCGGCGGGCCCGCTCCCGGCCGAGACGAACCTTCGCACGACCGATGTCGTACCGCGCACCACCACCAGAACCACCACCAGAACCACCACGAGAGGAAGACCATGAGCTCCCGCATGCGGGCCGAGATCGGCGAACAGCCCGAGGCGCTGCGCCGCACGCTCGACTCCCTGGTGCCGAGGGTGCCGGAGATCCGGGCACTGGCCGAGGGCACCCGTCAGGTGCTGTTCATCGCCCGCGGTTCGTCCGACAACGCCGCCGTCTACGGCCGGTACCTGGCCGAGACCCACACCGGCAGGCTCTCCACGCTGGCGGCGCCGTCCGTCGCCACGGAGTACAGGCGCAGACTCGACCTGACCGGCGTTCTCGCAGTGGCGATCAGCCAGTCCGGCAAGACCGAGGAGATCGTCGAGACGCTGCGCTGGGCGGCGGACTGCGGTGCCCGCACGATCGCGATAACCAACGGCGCCGGGTCGCCGCTGGCCGAGGCCGCCGAGGTGGCGTTGATCACCGAGGCGGGCGACGAGCTCGCCGTCCCCGCCACCAAGACCTACACCACCCAGCTCGCCGCGGTCGCCCTGGTCGGGCTGGGCCTGGGCGCCGACGTGGACCCGTCCGACCTGCGGCGGGTGCCCGACGAGGTGGAGCGGCTGATCGAGGCCGCCGAGGCGTCGGAGGCGTTGCCGGCCATCGTGGCGGAGCTGGCGCACGTGCCCGGCGCGGTGGTCTCCGGCCGCGGGATCGCGTTCGGCACCGCCCTGGAGCTGGCGCTCAAGCTCAAGGAGGCGTGCTACCTGCATGCCATGGGACTGTCGTACGCGGACCTGCTGCACGGCCCGATCGCGGTCGTGGACGCGAAGACCCCGGCGATCCTGGTCGCCGCGGACTCCGGCCCGACACTGCCCGGCACGATCGCCCTGGCCCGGCGGGTGACCGGTGAGGGCGCCCGGGTCTACACCGTCGGCGGTGGCTCGGGGCTGGCCGGGGCCGGTTCGCTGGCCCTGCCCGGCCCGGCGCTGCCCGAGTGGGTCGCCCCGCTGGGCCTGATCGTCCCAGGACAGCTGCTCACCGAGGCCCTGGCCCGCCGGATCGGGATCGACCCCGACGTTCCGCGCGGTCTCAACAAGATCACCCAGACCGGCTGAGCCCGGCGAACGGCCGGGCCCTCTCTCCCTCCGTGATCATGCAATCCATCGACGATCGATTGCATGATCACGGAAGGGTTGATGGGGTGGAGGAGGGTGGGTGAGGTCGCCGTCGCCGGGCGACGGGTATGACCTTTACCGGGCGTTGTAGGAGGATGGCCACCGCCCGGCCGCCGGCGCTTCGCTCCGCGGTCGGCCAGGTGGGGGACCATCTGCCGAAAATGAGGCGGCTTCCGACGTTCGGGAGCCGATCCCGCACGCCGGGAGCATACGGAGGTATTCATGGAGAAGCGTCGGGTCATAGTGGAGCCCGAGGTCGGGTTGCATGCCCGGCCGGCGGCGCTGTTCGTGCAGACCGCGATGAAGGCGGACGCCGCCGTCACGGTGGCCAAGTGGAACGGCGCCCCGGTCAATGCCAAGAGCATCCTGTCGGTGCTCGGCCTGGACGCGCGGCACGGTGACCAGATCACCATCGCGGCCGACGGCGAGGGCGCCGACGAGGTGCTCGATCAGCTCGAGGCTCTGGTGACGGCACCGGAGCCGGGTGATGGCTAGCCTGGGTGATCCCCAGGAAGTGATGATCGGATTCGGAGTGAGCCCCGGCGTCGGGGTCGGGCCGGTGCACCGCGTCGTGGAGACGGTCCTGCCCCCGCCTCCCGAGGGCCCGCACACCGGCACCCCCGAGCACGAGCGGACCAGGGCGCGCGCCGCCCTCGAAGCGGTCGCGGCGGACCTGGAGACCCGGGCCCGCAAGGCCGCCGCGGCCGGGCGCGCCGACGCCCGGGACGTGCTCAACGCCCAGGCGCTGATGGCCCGCGATCCCGGGCTCGCGGACAAGATCACGGAAAGGACGCGGGAGGGACTGCCCGCGGCACGGGCGGTCACCGGCGCGTTCCGCCACTATCGGGTGATGCTCGCCGGCGCGGGCGAGTACCTCGCCGCCCGCACCGCCGACCTCGACGACGTACGGGACCGGACCCTCGCCCGGCTGCACGGCGTGCCGATGCCCGCCATGCCCGAGCCGGTGGGACCCGACGGCGAGCCGATCCCCTACGTTCTCGTCGCCCGCAACCTGGCGCCCGCCGACACCGCGCTGCTCGATCCCGCGCTGGTGCTCGCCTTCGTCACCGAGGAGGGCGGCCCCACCAGCCACTCCGCGATCCTGGCCCGCACCCTGGGGGTGCCCGCGGTGGTCGCCTGCCACGGTGCCACCGGGCTGTCCGACGGCACGACCGTGCTGGTCGACGGCGCCTCCGGGAGCGTACGCGTCGAACCGGGCGAGGACGAGGTCAGCCGGGCGCGGGCGGCCGCGCGGGCCCGGGACAGGGCGGCGCGGGCCCTCGCCGGCCCCGGCATGACCAAGGACGGGCACGCCGTCCCGCTGCTGGCCAACATCGGTGCCCCCCGCGACGTCGCGGCGGCGCTGGCGGCCGGCGCGGAGGGGATCGGGCTGTACCGCACCGAGTTCCTCTTCCTGGACCGGTCCGTCCCGCCCACCCGCGAAGAGCAGGAGGCGGCCTACCGGCCCGTGCTGGAGGCCTTCCCGTCCGCTCCGGTCGTCGTACGGGTCCTGGACGCGGGCGCCGACAAGCCGTTGGCCTTCCTGGCACCGGCGGAGACGGAGCCCAACCCGGCGCTCGGCGTGCGGGGCCTGCGGACGCTGAAGCGCCATCCGGACGTCCTGACGGCCCAGCTGGCCGCGCTGGCGGGTGCCGCCGCCGGGCTGACCGCGCGGCTCCAGGTCATGGCGCCGATGGTGACCGACGCCGAGGAGGCCCGGTTCTTCGCCGACGCGTGCGCGGGCGCCGGCATCGAGAACCCCGGCGTCATGATCGAGATACCGGCAGCCGCGCTCCGCGCCCGCGAGCTGATCGGTGCGGTCGGGTTCTTCAGCATCGGGACCAACGACCTGGCCCAGTACGCCTTCGCGGCGGACCGGCAGGTGGGCGAGGTCGCCCGGTGGCAGGATCCCTGGCAGCCGGCGCTGCTGGACCTGATCGCGGTCACCGCCCGTGCGGCCCAGGAGGCGGCCAAGGGCTGCGGGGTATGCGGCGAGGCGGCCGGAGACCCGGCCCTGGCCTGTGTGCTGGCCGGGCTGGGCGTCACCTCGCTGTCGATGAACGCCCCCGCCCTGCCGCTGGTCCGGGCCGCGCTGGCCGCCCACACCCTGACGGAGTGCCGGGACGCCGCCGCGCTGGCCCGGGCCGCCACCTCCGCTGCGGCGGCCCGTGCCGCGGCCGCCACCGCGCTGCCCGCCCTGGCCGGCCTGGGCCTGTGACGGGGAGGCCGCCCGCCCCGCCCGGCCGGGCGGGGGAATCCAGGCGCGAGGCCGGCCGGTGCCCGCAGATCAGGCGGCGAGGACCCAGCGCGTGCCGATCTTGCGCAGTACGTACTCGGTGCGCAGGATCCCGCGGGGCTGCGGAGCCGCGCCGCTCCAGCGCAGATCGGTGAACCGCACGGTGAACTCCGAGTCGTTCGCCCCCTCGGTCGCGGCCGGTACCCGTACGCCGCGCAGGGCGGCGCGCTCCGCCGCCGTGAGGTGGCCGGCGGCCTGGCCCATCCAGGCCCGGCAGCCCGCCGCGCCGAACAGGGTCTTCTGGTAGTCCGGGGCCACGTAGACGCAGGCGCCGGGATTTCCGGCGGCGGCGGCGCGCAGGAGGCGCTGCAGCGCGACCCTGGCCGCGAAGCCGGGGGCCCGCGCCGACCGGGAGGCGGTGCGGTCGTCGCGCGGGGGGCCGTCGGACGGGCCGCCCAGGGACAGGCCCGGCTCGGGGGTCAGCGGCGGGAGGGAGGTGTCCGGCTGGCCGCTCCCGCAGCCGGCCAGCGGCGGCACCAGGGCGAGTGAGAGGCATGCGGTCAGCAGGCGGGGACGTCTGAGCACTCGAGACCTCCTCCGGGCCGAGGCGGCGGCGCGTGGTCACGGTGGGCCGGCGAGCCTGTTGGTGCCCGATCTTCCCAGCCGGGGACCCGTCGCGTCCATCCGCAGCGGAGGAACGAATGGCGGGAACGCCCAAGCCGGACGGCTCCGGGACGGGAAGTCAGTACGTCAAATCAGTACGTCAAGTCAGTACGTCAGGCCGTGGCCGAAGGGGTAGGCGCGGGATACCGCGACCGGCAGCCGGCCCGTGGGCCGTACCTTGCCGGTCAGTACCCGGGCCAGCGCCCCGATCGCCGCGTCCCCGGCGGAGTAGGTGGCCAGCGCGGCCGCGGCGTGCCTCGTGTGGCCGAGGTCGTAGGGACGGCCGAGCGCCACCACGATGACCGGCCGCCCGCGCAGCCCGTGCACCTGGGAGGCCGTCGCGCCGCCCGCGTTGTGGGTGGTCAGCACGGTGACGTCGGCGCCCCGTGCGCCGGGTACGACCCGTACGCCCTGGCGGCGCAGCGCGGCGGCCACCCGGGCGCTCTCCACCCCGGTCACCCGGACGTGCCTGTCACCGCGCAGCGGCAGCACCCCGTCGTTCTTCACCAGGGTGATCGCGCGCTCGGCGGTGCTCGCGGCGACGGCCCGGTGCGCGGCCGAACCGATGATCTCTTCGGCGGCGGCGGGATCGGCGCGGCGGCCGGCGAACAGGCCCCGGATCTCCTTCATCCGCAGGACCCGGCTCACCGCGTCGTTCAGCCGGGTCTGCGAGATGGTGCCCTCGTGCACCGCCCGGAGCACGGCGCGGTAGGCGCGGGGCAGGCTCGGCGGCATCAGCAGCTGGTCGGCGCCCGCCGCGACGGCCCGCACCGGCACCTCGCCGGGGCCGTACCTCACCCGCGCCCCGGCCATCGACAGTGAGTCGGTGATGATGACGCCCTGGAAGCCGAGCCGGCCGCGGAGCAGCCCGGTCAGCACCGCCGGGGACAGGGTGGCCGGATCGCCGGAGCGGTCGAGCCCGGGCACCACGATGTGCGCCGTCATGATCGCGTCCACGTCGTGGGCGATCGCCGCGGTGAACGGAGGCGCGTCCAGCCGGGCCCACCGGCGCCGCGAGTGCTCGATCACCGGCAGCCCGGTGTGGCTGTCGGTGGCCGTGTCGCCGTGGCCCGGGAAGTGCTTGGCGGTCGCGGCCACCCCCGCCGCCTGGTAGCCGTCCACGGCCGCGGCGATCATCCGGGCGGTCAGCGCGGGATCGGAGCCGAAGGAGCGCAGCCCGATGACCGGGTTGGCCGGATCCACGTTGACGTCGGCCACCGGCGCGTAGTTCTGGTTGATGCCGACCGCCCGCAGCTCGGTGCCGGTGACGCGGGCGGCGGCCCGGGCGGTCTCGGGCCGCCGGGAGGCGCCCAGCGCCATGTTGCCGGGGAAGGCCGTGAGGTAGGGCAGCCGGGACACCATGCCCTGCTCCTCGTCGACGCCGAGCAGCAGCGGCACCTTGGCGGCGTCCTGCAGCGCGTTGGACAGCCGCGCCGTCCGCTCCGGGGTACGGGCGTTGCGGGGAAAGTAGATGAACCCGCCGACGTGGAAGCGCCGGAGCATCGACAGCGCCTCGGCGCGGCTGGAGAAGGCCGGGACGAACAGCTGCCCGACCTTCTCCGCCGCGCTCATCTCGGCGACGAACCCCCGGATCCAGGAGCCCCGCGGGATGGCGGGGCCTCCCGGATCCGGTGGCCGCTGTCGTTGTCGCACGGGGTCCTGACTCGTGGTCGTGGCCTGCGGTACGGCCCTGCCGCCACCGCAGCCCGCCAGTGCCGCGACGAGCGCTGGGGCGGCCAGCGAGACGGCGAGCGGAGCGGCCAGGGCTCCGGCCGGCGCGCGGGCCGCTCGAAGGTGACGCACCATGACCAGGCCCCCCGACGTGGTCGTTTCGCGGATCGTGGTGAACCTAACACCGGTGGAGCGCGGGTGGTGGGAGGCCGAGATGGCGCAGCGCCATTCCGGCCGCGCCCGCCGCTCCGTCACCCGCCGGGGTCGGATCGTTGGCGAACCTCTCGCGGAGACCGCTGCGCACCGCGTCGGCGACCGGGCCGTTGCCCAGCACCGACCCGGCCATGACGACCGGGGCGGAGACGTCGGCGGCGGACCGCACCGCGTCCACGTCCAGCAGGAGCCATTCGGCCGCCTCGGCGGCGATGCGCCGGGCCACCGAGTCCCCGGCCATCGCCGCCGCGGAGACCACCGGCCCGAGCTTGCCCAGCGCGGCGGGCGGCGCCCCGTACACCTCCTTGATGATCGCCTGGGCGACGGTGTTCCCGGTCTGGCGGGGCAGCCGGGTCCTGATCTCCGGGGCCGTCGCCGTGGCGGTCGCCGCCCCGCCGCGACCGGGCGGTGGGGGTGCGGGCGGGGGCAGGGGCTCGGGGACGGTGCCCTCGGGAAGGTTCTCCTGCACGAACTGGTGGCCGAGCAGGGCCCGCGGCACCGACTCGGCCAGGATCGTCGGCCTGCCGCGCCCGTCGAAGGCCGCGAGGGCGGCGCGTACCGCCTCCTTCCCGATCCAGACGGCGGAACCTTCGTCGCCGACCAGCCATCCGTAGCCGTCGGCCCGGCGTACGATGGTGCCGTCGTCGATGACGGCGGCGCCCGCCCCGGTGCCGGCGAAGACGACGATGCCGGCCGGGGCGGTGGTGCCCGCGGCGAACGCCACCGCGATATCGGTGACCACGGTGGGCGCTCCGGTCAGCCCGCAGGCCTGCCAGGCGGAGGCCGCCGCGCGCAGGGCCGCGGGTCTGCCCGCCGAGCCGGCCCCGGCGATGCCGAAGACGCCACGGAGGACGAGGTAGGGATCGAGGTCGCCCAGCGCGGCGCGCAGGGCGGTGGTGAGTGAGGTAGCGGTGTCGCCGCCGGAGTTGCGGTTGGCGCCGGGCGCCGTTCCGGTTCCGACGACGGCTCCGCTCAGAGTCATGATTACGCAGCGGGTCTTCGTGCCACCCGCATCCACGCCGACCACGTACGGACCGGCCAAATGGGTCAACACAGCGTGACCGTAGCCCTTTCGGCATTGACGGGATATTCGGCTTGTAAGAAACTTTCTGTCATGAGGAAAACCGCCGGACAGGACCCCATCGGCGCAGCGCCAACGGATACCAAGACCGACATCAGGACTGCGGACATGCAGGGGGGCGCACCACCGCTCAGCACGGTCGTGCGAGTCCGTTCCCTGCTCCCTTCGCTGCCCCCTGCGGAGCGCCGCGTGGCTCAACGGGTCATCGATGACCCTGAAGGCGTAGCAAACTCCACCATCACGGAGCTCGCACAGGCATGTGGCACATCTGAGACCACGGTCATCAGGTTCTGCCGGGCCATCGGCTTCACCGGATATCCCGAGCTGAGGCTCACTCTCGCGACCGAGGCGGGGCGGGCCCAGTCGGCTCTGGGCGGCCGGGTCGTCGGCAGCGACATCGGACCGGAGGACACTCTGCAGTTGGTGGTCGAGAAGGTCACCTACGCCGACGCCCGGGCCGTGGAGGAGACCGCGGCCCAGCTCGACATCGAGGCCCTCGGCCTGGTGGTGGACACGATCGTCGACGCACGCCGCGTCGATGTCTATGGGGTGGGCGCCAGCGCCTTCGTGGCACTGGACTTCCAGCAGAAGCTGCACCGCATCGGCCGCACCTGCTTCGCCTGGTCGGACGCGCACATCATGCTGACCAGCGCGGCGGTCCTGGAGAAGGGCGACGTCGCGGTCGGCATCTCGCACACGGGGGCCACCGCCGACACCATCGACGCGCTGGCGGTGGCGCACAAGCGGGGCGCGACGACGGTCGCGCTGACCAACTTCCCGAGATCGCCGATCGCGGAGGTGGCCGACCATGTGCTGACCACCGCCGCCCGGGAGACCACCTTCCGGTCCGGGGCCACCGCCAGCAGGCTGGCCCAGCTGACCGTCATCGACTGCGTGTTCGTCGGGGTGGCCCAGCAGACCTACAAGCCGACCAGGGAGGCACTGGAGTCCACGTTCGAGGCGGTGCGGGGCCGGCGCGTACGGCAGGAGCGGAAACGGCGATGACGATGCCGTTGAGCGATCTCCCCACGGAGGAGCGAAATCCGCGGACACTCGAGGTGGACACCATGCCGACCCTGGAGGTCCTGCGGCTCATCAACGCCGAGGACGAACTCGTGGCCGCGGCCGTCGCCGAGGTGCTGCCGCAGGTCGCCCAGGTCGTCGACCAGGCGGTGGAGACCCTCCGCCGGGGTGGGCGGGTGCACTACTTCGGGGCCGGCACGTCGGGGCGGCTCGCCGTTCTCGACGCCGCCGAGCTGCCGCCGACGTACGGGATCGACCGCGGTTCCATCGTGGCGCACAACGCGGGCGGCCTGGGCGCGCTCTACCAGTCGATGGAGGACGTCGAGGACGACCCCGACCTGGGTGCCCGCGACGCCGGCTCGGTGCGGGCCGGTGACGTCGCGATCGGCATCGCGGCCAGCGGCCGTACCCCGTACGTGGTGGGAGCGCTGCGGGCGGCGGCCAGGACCGGCGCGTACACCGCGCTGATCAGCGCCAACCCGAGCGCCTCCTTCGGCAACGAGGTGGACGTCCACATCGGCCTGGCCACCGGCCCGGAGGTGATCAGCGGGTCCACGCGGATGAAGGCGGGCACCGCGACCAAGCTGGTGCTCAACGCGTTCTCGACCACGGTCATGGTCCGGATGGGACGTACCTACTCCAACCTGATGGTCAGCGTGAACGCGCTCAACGGCAAGCTGCGGCGGCGCCTGGTCCGGATCCTCAGCGAGGCCACCGACCTCGACACCGCGACCTGCGAGAAGGCGCTGGCCGAGGCCGGGGGCGACACCCGGGTGGCGCTGGTCGCCCTGCTCTGCGAGGTGCCGGCCGCGCACGCCGCCGCGGCCCTGCAGGCCAGCGGCGGCGCGGTGCGTGAGGCGGTGGCCCAGCTCAGGTGAGAGCACGCGGCCGGCGGGGGGTCGCGTCACCGGCCGGGCCGGTGGCCCGACCTCAGCCGCGGGTCCCGTAACGGTGCAGCTCCTGGCGGGCCACGGTGCGGACGTGCACCTCGTCGGGGCCGTCGAAGATGCGCATGGCACGGACCCAGGCGTGCATCGCCGCCAGCGGGGTGTCGTCCGAGACGCCCATCGCGCCGTGCACCTGGATGGCGCGGTCGAGCACCTCGAGCGTCATCCGGGGGACGATCACCTTGATGGCGGCGATCTCCGTGCGCGCCGCGCGGGCGTCGGCCTGGTCGATCAGCCAGGCCGTCTTGAGCACCATGAGGCGGGCCTGCTCGATCGCCATCCGTGACTCGGCGATCTGCTGCTGCACGACGCCCTGCTCGGCGAGCGGCCGGCCGAACGCGACCCGGGACGAGGCGCGCCGGCACATCAGCTCCAGGGCCCGCTCGGCCATGCCGATGGCCCGCATGCAGTGGTGGATCCGGCCGGGGCCGAGCCGGGCCTGGGCGATCCGGAACCCGTCGCCCTCCTCGGCGATGAGGTTCTCGACCGGCACCCGCACGTCGGTGAAGACGATCTCGGAGTGGCCGTGCTGGTCCTGGTAACCGAAGATCGGCAGATGCCGGACGATCCGTACGCCCGGCGTGTCCCTCGGCACGAGGATCTGGGACTGCTGCCGGTGCGCCGGGGCGTCCGGGTCGGTCTTGCCCATCACGATGAAGATCTTGCAGCGCTCGTCGGCGGCGCCGGTGATGAACCACTTGGTGCCGTTGATGACGTAGTGGTCGCCGTCCCGCTCTATCCGGGTGGCGATGTTCGTCGCGTCCGACGAGGCCACCGCGGGCTCGGTCATCGCGAAGCCGGACCGGATCTCACCGTTCAGCAGCGGCTCCAGCCACTGCTTGCGCTGGGCCTCGGTGCCGAACATGTGCAGGACCTCCATGTTCCCGGTGTCCGGGGCGCCGCAGTTCACGGCCTCCGGAGCGATCTCGGGGGAGCGTCCGGTCAGTTCCGCCAGCGGCGCGTACTCCAGGTTCGACAGACCGGAGACGTCCGGGAGGAAGAGGTTCCACAGGCCCCGCTGCCGGGCCTCGGCCTTGAGCTCCTCGACGATCGGGGGCAGCGCGTGGGGGTCGTTGGCCTTCCGCCACGCGGCGTACTCGGCCTCCGCCGGGTAGACCCGCTCGTCCATGAACCGCTGCAGTCTCGCCAGGTGGTCGCGTGCCTTGGCGCTCGATTCGAAGTCCATGGCGCCAGTGTGACAGAACGCCGTTCGGTTCAGTTGCGGGCCCCGGTACGATCCCAGGTGGGGCGCGCCTTGGGGGTCGCCGGGGTGAGGGAGAGAGAGTCGTGCCGATGGTGCGTGGTGTGATCACAGACTGGGGTGGCGTGCTCACCTCGCCGCTCAACGACGCCATCGCCGCGTGGGTCACCGCCGAACGGCTGGACTCCGGTCACTACCGCCAGGTCATGCGCACCTGGGTGACCGAGGCCTACGCCGGCACGGGGACCAACCCCATTCACGGGCTGGAGGACGGCTCGCTGGACCCGGCCGAGTTCGAGCGGCTGCTCGCCGCCCAGTTGCGCACCGTCGACGGCGGCCCGGTGGCCGCCGAGGGACTGCTGAACCGCATGTTCCTGGCGTTCCTGCCGGTCGAGCCGATGTACGACGCGCTGCGCGCGGTGCGGGCCCACGGGGTGCGCACGGCCCTGCTGTCCAACTCCTGGGGCAACACCTACCCGAGGGAGCTGTGGGCGGAGCTGTTCGACGCCGTCGTGATCTCCGCCGAGGTGGGCCTGCGCAAGCCGGACGAGGCGATCTTCCGGCGGGTGCTGGACAGGCTGGGGCTGCGGGCGGCCGAGTGCGTCTTCGTCGACGACATCGAGCACAACGTCCGTGCCGCCGAGGCCCTCGGCATGGTCGGCCTGCACCACACCGACGTCATGGACACCGTGACCCGGCTCGAGGAACTCCTCGGCCTGCCGCTGTCGGGCCCGGCGTCCTGACCCGGGCCGGTCCTGACCCGGGCCGGTCCTGACCCGGGCCGGTCCTGGGCCCTGACCCGGGCCGGCGCGGGCCCGACTCGGCGATACCTGGGACGTAGGTGACGTAGGCCGCCGTACGCTGCCAATGGTGCGACACTGAATGCCGCGACCTGCCACCTTTCACCCTGCTCGAAGATCCAGGACTGACATGCGCGTCTATCTGCCGTCCACGCTCCCCGCACTGGCCGCCGCCCTGGCCGACGGAGAGGTCGGTCCCGAGCCGCTCACCGCGTACGCGGTCACCCCCGCCCTGCGCGAGTGGTACGCCGACGGTGATCTGGAGGAGCTGGAGTACGCCGCCATGACCGCGGCGGCCCGCGCCTCGCTGCGGCTGCTCGCCGGGTCGCCCGACGCCCCGCCGCGCAGGGTCGTGCTCGCCGTCGACCTGCCCGAGGACGCGGTGTCGTACGAGCCCGGTGACGCGGCGATGGCGGCGGAGGGGGAGCGGGCCCTGGTCCGGGTCGGCGCGCCGATCCCGATGCGGAAGGTCGCCTCCGGCCATGTCGACGACGTGGTCGCCGGCCCCGCCGTGCTGGCCGCCGTACAGGCGCTCCCGGCCGCCGACGCCGGGGACGAGGACGCCCGTTTCGCGGTCGACGGCGCCGAGGGCCACGAGCTCATGTGGTACGCCGTGCAGGAACTGCCCTACCTGCTCCCCTAGCCCTGCCCGCTCTCCTGAGCCCCGCCGTGCGGCCGGCCTTCCTCGCCAAAACCCGGGCCTTCCGTAATCGCAGTTCAGGGGCGGTTCGCGGGCGTGGGGGAACCATGCGACGATGCGTGCATATCGACAGAGACGTCGACTTCATGGGGAGCATGCAGCATGGACGGCGTGACCAACGTGCCCGGACCGGTGAACGAGCCGGTCAAGTCCTACGCACCGGGCAGCCAAGAGCGCGCCGCGCTGGAGGCGAAGATCAAGGAACTGGGCGGGCAGCAGCTCTCGCTCACCATGACGATCGGGGGCGAGCAGCGGCCGGGAGCCGGCTCGCCCATCGACGTCGTGGAGCCGCACAACCACCGGCACACGCTGGGGCAGCTGAACAACGCCACGGACGACGACGTCCGGACCGCGATCGAGGCCGCCCGTCAGGCAGCCCCCGGCTGGCGGGCGCTGTCCTTCGACGACCGCGCCGCGATCTTCCTCAGGGCCGCCGAGCTGCTGGCCGGGCCCTGGCGGGCCACGATCAACGCGGCCACGGTGCTGGGCCAGTCCAAGTCGCCCTTCCAGGCCGAGATCGACGCGGCCTGCGAGCTCATCGACTTCTGGCGTTACAACGTGCACTACGCCCGGCAGTTGCTCACCGAGCAGCCGGGCAACGCGCCGGGGATCTGGAACCGGCTGGAGTACCGTCCGCTCGAGGGCTTCGTCCTGGCGATCACGCCGTTCAACTTCACCTCGATCGCGGCCAACCTGCCGACGGCGCCCGCGCTCCTGGGCAACGTCGTGATCTGGAAGCCGTCGCCCACCCAGCAGTTCTCCGCGCACTTCCTGATGCGGCTGCTGGAGGAGGCCGGGCTCCCGCCCGGAGTGATCAACATGGTCACGGGCGACGGGCAGGCCCTCTCCGAGGTCGCCCTGCCGCACCCGGACCTGGCCGGCATCCACTTCACGGGCTCCACCGCGACCTTCCAGCACCTGTGGCGCACGGTCGGTGAGAACATCGCGGGCTACCGGGCGTACCCCCGGCTGGTGGGGGAGACCGGCGGCAAGGACTTCATCGTCGCGCACCCCTCCGCCGACCCCGCCGTGCTCACCACCGCCCTGATCCGGGGCTCGTTCGAGTACCAGGGCCAGAAGTGCTCGGCCGCCTCGCGCGCCTACGTCCCGAGGTCCCTGTGGGACCGGGTGCGCGACGACTTCTGCGACGAGGTCGAGGCACTGAGCATGGGCAACGTCGCCGAGGACCTGTCGCTGTTCATGGGCGCCGTGATCGACCGGAGGGCGTTCGACAAGCACCGGGAGGCCATCGCGCGGGCCCGCGCGACCGACTCGATCCGGCTGCTGGCCGGCGGGGACACCGATGACACCGAGGGCTTCTTCGTCCGCCCGACGGTCCTGGAGTCGGCCGACCCCACCGACGAGATCTTCACCAAGGAGTATTTCGGCCCGATCCTCGGCGTGCACGTCTACGCCGACGCGGACTACGACGCGATGCTCGCGCAGATGGAGGGCGCGTCGCCGTACGGCCTGACCGGGGCGGTCATCGCGCAGGACCGCGCGGCCATCGCGGCGACGAGCGAGCGGCTGCGGTTCGCCGCGGGCAACTTCTACATCAACGACAAGCCCACCGGCGCGGTCGTCGGCCAGCAGCCCTTCGGCGGTGCCCGGGCCAGCGGCACCAACGACAAGGCCGGCTCGATCTTCAACCTGATCCGGTGGGTCAACGCCCGCACGATCAAGGAGACGTTCGTGCCGCCCACCGACTACCGCTACCCCCACATGGGCTGACCGGAGCTCCACCCGCCCCGACCCCCACCCGGGGACCCGACCCACACCTCCGTGATCATGCAATCGTTCGACGAACGATTGCATGATCACGGAGGGCGGGCGGGCGGTGAGTTGCACGGAGCGCCCGGGAGGCAAGACCATGGGGGCGCGCCCGGTCCTGGTCCCGGCCCGTGGCCCCCCGCCTCCCTCGGAAGCTTGGAACCGCATGTCCATGACGCACCACCGCCTGGTCCTCTGGAACATCGATCACACGCTGGTCGACGTCGGGAGGGTCACCCGCGAGGCCTACGCGGAGGCCTTCCAGCGGGTGACGGGGCGTCCGCTGGTGCGGCTGGCCCCCACCGCGGGGCGTACCGAATCGGAGATCATCTTCGAGACGCTGGCGTTCAACGGCGTCCCGGCCACCGACGAAACGCTGCCGGCGTTCTTCGACGCGCTCGCGCACACCTTCGCGGCCCGGCGCCGCCTCGTGCGGGAGCAGGGCAGGGCGCTGCCCGGCGCCCGGGAGGCGCTCGACGCGGTGGCCCGGCTGCCCGAGGTCGTGCAGTCCGTGCTCACCGGCGCGATCCAGCCCAATGCGATCATCAAGCTGACCGAACTCGGGCTCGACCGGCACGTGGACTTCGAGGTCGGCGGCTACGGCTCGGAGATCTACCCCAAGGGCGCGCTGGTGGAGCTGGCCCGGACCCGGGCGACCCGCAAGTACGCGGTGCCCTTCGGCGAGTCGACCACGGTGATCATCGCCGACTCGCCGCTGGACGTCCGCGCGGCCCATATCGCCCGCGCCACGATCATCGGGGTCGCGACCGGTGCCGCCACCGAGGCGGAGCTGCGTTCCTCGGGCGCCGACGTGGTGCTGCCCACGCTGGCCGACACCACCACCGTCGTGCGTGCCATCGAGCATCTGACCGGCCGTAACGCCTCCTGATCGAGGAGCGCTCCCGGCCGGTGGTCCGATCGCGGGGAGGTCCGTCCCGGGGCCGGAGTTGCACCCCTGCCTGCGGGAGCGGCTAAATGGTCATTGTCGAACTGGGAGGTGGCGCGATGCCGGTGGCCGAGGGTTCGCCGCTCTGGGAGCCGTCCGCGGAGGTCGTGGAGCGCGCGCAGATCACCCGCTACCTGCGCTGGCTGCGGGACCGGACGGGCGCCGCGATGGCCTCCTACGACGAGCTGTGGCGCTGGTCGGTGGAGTCCCCGGACGAGTTCTGGGACTCCCTCTGGGACTACTTCGAGGTGATCGGTCATCGTGGTGACGGCCCGGTGCGGTCCGGCGGGCCGATGCCCGTGGACGGGCTCCGCTGGTTCCCCTCCGCGACGCTGAACTACGCCGAGAACGCGCTGCGCCGGGCCGATGATCCGGAGTTCCGGGACCGTACGGCCGTGATCTCCCGGAGCGAGCCCGCCGCCGGCGGCACGGGCCGTACGCTCACCTGGGCGGAGCTGGCCGGCGAGGTCGCACGGGCCCAGGCCGGGCTGCGCTCGCTGGGGGTCGGTCGCGGCGACCGGGTGGTGGCCTACGCGCCGAACATCCCCGAGACCCTGATCCTCTTCCTGGCCACCGTCTCGCTGGGCGCGATCTGGTCGTCGTGCTCGCCGGACTTCGGGGCCCCCAGCGTCGTCGACCGGTTCACCCAGATCGAGCCGGCGGTGCTCGTGGCCGTCGACGGCTACCGCTACAACGGCTCGGCCTACGACCGGACCGGCGTCGTCCAGGAGATCCGGGAGGCGCTGCCGACGGTGCGGGCCACCGTGCTGATCCCCTACCTGGACCCCGCGGCCCGGCTGGACGGGGCCACGGCCTACGGGGAGCTGCTCGCCGGGGCGGAGGCGGAGGCGGGCGGCCCGGCGGAGCCGGTCTTCGAGGCGGTGCCGTTCGACCACCCGCTCTGGATCCTCTACTCCTCCGGCACCACCGGGCTGCCCAAGCCGATCGTGCAGGGCCACGGCGGGATCGTCCTGGAGCATCTCAAGGCGCTCGCCTTCCACCAGGACCTCGGGCCCGGCGACGTGTTCCTCTGGTACACCACGACCGGCTGGATGATGTGGAACTACCTGGTCGGCGGGCTGCTGGCCGGCACGACCGTGGTGCTGTACGACGGCGCCCCCGTCGACCTGTGGGAGCTGGTCGCCGACACCGGGACGACCTACTTCGGCACCGGCGCCCCGTACCTCATGGCCTCGCGCAAGCAGGGCCTGCGGCCGGGCCGCGACCTCGACCTGTCCCGGCTGCGCGGCATCGGCTCCACCGGCTCGCCGCTGCCGCCGGAGGGTTTCGACTGGGTCTACGACGCGGTCGCCCGTGCCGGAGGGGCGGATCTGCTGCTCGGCTCCCTGTCGGGCGGTACGGACGTGTGCACCGGCTTCGTCGGCCCCTGCGTCCTGCTGCCGGTACGGGCGGGGGTCATCCAGTGCCGGGGGCTCGGCGCGAAGGTCGAGGCGTACGACCCGTCGGGGCGGCCCGTCATCGACGAGGTGGGCGAGCTGGTCCTCACCGAGCCCATGCCGTCGATGCCGCTGTACTTCTGGAACGACCGGCCCGCCGGGAGCTCCGGTGCCCGTTACCGCGAGTCGTACTTCGCGGACTTCCCCGGGGTCTGGCGGCACGGTGACTGGATCAAGATCCTGCCGGACGGCGGCTGCGTCATCTACGGCCGCTCCGACTCCACCCTGAACCGCGGCGGGGTGCGCATGGGCACCTCGGACTTCTACCGGGTCGTGGAGGCGTTCGACGAGATCGCCGACAGCCTGGTCATCGACACCGGGCAGCTCGGTGCCGACGGCCGCCTGATCCTGTACGTGACGCTCGTCCCGTCCTTCTCGCTGGACGAGGAGCTGACCGGCCGGTTGCGCGCCGCGCTGCGCTCGGCGCTGTCGCCCCGGCACGTGCCGGACGAGATCCATGTCGTCCCGGGCATCCCGCGCACGCTGTCCGGCAAGAAGCTGGAAGTGCCCGTCCGCAAGATCCTGCAGGGTGTGCCGCCAGGCAAGGCGGCCAATCCCGACGCCATGGCCAACCCCGAGGTCCTCGCGTATTTCACCCCGCCGGCCCAGGGCGGCGCCTGACGGCGGCGAGCCTGGTTCCGGTCGGCCGCATCCGACCGGAACCAGGCTCAGGGGGACGCGCTCAGGACGCGCTTGCGCAGATGACGTAGACGCTGATCCCGACGGTGCTGTAGTTGTTCTGGCGGCCGAGGCCTATCCAGCCCCTCCCGTCATCGGTGGGGAAGCTGCCGACGAGGATCGCGTCGTTGCCCTGGGCCTCGGCGCCGCCGCCCACGGCCCGCTTGCCGCTCGGGCACAGGACCGTGCGCCGGCTGAAGTTGGGGACGTTGGCGTTGGGCAGCTTGACGAGCTGGTAGCCGGTGATGTCGGCGGCCCGTGCGGGCGCGGACACGGAGGTGGCGGACGATCCCGGGGTGGCGGCCACCACCGTCGCCAGGCTCGCGCCGGTGAGGGCGGCCAGCGCGAAACCTGCGAGCTTCTTCGCCTGCATTGCTCTCCTTCGATGATCCCGGGCCCTGCCGGGCCGAGGCCTCGCGGGACGCCCGGCAGATGGCCCGCCGGGACGCCCCGCGAGGGAGGGGTCGGTATCTCACGGAGAGTATCTCTGTAATTACTTACCGTGTCCATACCCATCCGTTGCCGTCGGGCGGATCGGTCGAGTTCGGGGTGCGGGGCTGTCGAGCCGTCCGCGGCCGGGCGGGGGACTCCGGGCGGGCCGCCCGGCCCGCCGCGGCGGACCGGCGTCGGCGCAGGCGGCGGAGCCCGATGGCCGAGCCCGATGGCCGGGGTCTGACTGTCGTACGTACGCGGGCCGGTTTCCGTTCAACCGTTGCCGCGTGTGGCCACCCTGGCGGACGGGCCTGTGCAGGAAGTTACCGCCCGGTTAGGTTCTCCTGACATGGCAGCTCACAGCACATCGGCCCCGCTCCGGAACCGCCGCGGGGCACTCCGCGCCACGATCGCCGGAGCGGCGGTGGCCGCGCTGGCGGTGAGCGGGGTCCCGGCCGCCCACGCGGCCGGTGCCCTGCGGCTCGAGGTAGACGGCACCAAGGACCTGCCCGACGCGTCCCCCGGCGACGGCCGGTGCCGCGCCGCCGACGGCACGTGCACGTTGCGCGCCGCGGTCATGGAGGCCGACTCCAACCCGGGCTCGACGATCGTGGTGCCGTCCGGTCACTTCACGCTCACCATCCCGCCACCGCTGGGCCGGGCCTTCGGGGACTACACCCTGGGCGACGCCGCCAGCGGCAACCTCAAGATCATGGCGCCGACCACCATCACCGGGGCGGGCCCGGAGTCCACCGTCATCGACGGCGGCCGCCTCGACCGGGTCTTCACGGTCCTGCGGAGGACCACCATCTCCGGGGTGACCGTCACCGGCGGGGAATCGGCGCCCACCGCCTCGCCGTACAACTACTACGGCGGCGGCGGAGTGCTCAACACCTCCGAGCTCACCATGGAACGCGTGCGCATCACCGGCAACACCTCGACGTTCGGCGGCGGCGTGTTCAACATCCCGTTCAGCTCGTTCACGCTCCGCGACAGCCTGGTCGACCACAACCAGGCAGGGGAGGCGGGCGGCATCCGCTTCGACTGGCAGGGGCTGGTCGAGCGGTCGACGATCTCCCACAACCGCGTGGTGAACCCGCACGACCCCTCCCGCCCGGGAGAGCTGGCCGGGCTGGGCGGCGGCATCGACGCGCGGATCCTCGGCCTCGACATCGTGGACTCGAAGATCATTGACAACTACGCCGACGACGGGGGCGGTGGCCTCAACATCACTCTCGGCTATCTGCCCGACCCCGGAGCCCCGGTCTCGGACGCGATCGGCAGCATCGCCGGGCGGATCCGGCTGAAGAACTCCATCGTCGCCGGCAACACCACCAAGGCCGGCCCGGGCGACTGCCGCGCCGTGCTGGCCCGGTACGAGTCGCTGGGGGGCAACACCGACTCCGACCGCAGTTGCAGGCTCACCCGGCCCACCGACCACCCCGGAGGCTGGATCGGGGTCCCCTGACCGCACCGTGGTCAGGGGACCTCTCATCCCGCGCGCTAGAGGCTGGTCGGGACGCGGGGGAGGGGATGCCAGGCGGGGCGTGTGGCGCCCACGAACGCACGGCGGTAGTAGCTGGCGAACCGTGCTACTCGGACATGGTCACCGGTGTGCGGTGAGTGGATGAAGCGGCCGCGGCCGACGTACATCCCGACGTGCCCGAGTCCGTTGAAGAACAGCAGGTCTCCCGGCTGCAACCGGCTGACCGGGACGTGCGTGCGGATGGTGTGGAACTGCGAGCGGGCCACCCGGGCGAGTCGTACGCCCGCGTGCCGCCAGGACTGCTGGACGAGCCCGGAGCAGTCGAAACCGCGCCGGCCGGTGCCGCCGAAGACGTACGGGCGGCCGCGCTGGTTGTAGGCGAAGCGGACCGCGCGGGAGGCGCGGGTCCTCCATTTCGCGACCAGGGTCGCCCGCCGATGTCGTACGCCCTCCTGCACCAGCGCCAGCCGCAGCGCCCGGCGCTGTCCCGACTGCAGGCCGGGGACGGCCTGCAGGGCCCGCAGTGCGTGCAGGTCGTGCAGCCCGTGCAGGCCGCGCAGGCTCCGGATGCCCTCCACGCTCTGCAGGTCGTGCAGGCTGCGGAGGCCGTGCAGGTCGTGCAGGCTGTGCAGCCTGTTCAGGGCGCGTGAACCCAGCAGGTCCGCCGAGGCGTGCCGGCTCCGGTGGGCGCGCGGGTAGTGCGGAGATCGCGGGTTCCGCGCGGTGTGCAGAGCCCGCGGGCCGCCCAGGTCGATCGTTTTCAGTGGATCGAGTGTGAGGGACGCGGCGGGCGGGTTCTGCTGGTTCTGCGGGTTGGAGGCGTGCGGTGCCGCCGGCGCGGCCCCCGGCAGGTGGGCCCCCGGCAGGTGCGCCACCGATGCGGGCGCCGGCAAGGGCGCCGCCGCCGGGTGCTGCGGGAGGTGAGGGACCTGCAGCTCGCCCAGTCCGCTACGGACCTGCAGGGCGCGCAGATCGTCGATGCTCGGCATGTCCTGATCATCGAGGTCCTGTAATCCTGATAGGCCGGGCAGGTTTCGCATGTTGGGCAGATCCTGAACGTCCGGGAGACTTCCTGGATCCTGTGCCGTCGGCAGCAGCGTGCCCGACTGTTGCGCCAGCGGCCGGGGATCCTGATTCGCCTGGCCCTGGGGCTCGGCGAACGCCGTCGCCGACGCCGCGACCAGAGCCAGACTGAGGCCCGCCGTAGCAGCGGCGGCCTTTACCGGAACAGACACTTGCACTCCTCCTTGATGAACCAGTGAAGATCACTAGGCGTGTCTCTACCCCTGCCCGCGTAATTACAAGCCCGTGTTTCTCCGGTCTGAACTGCGCTTTCGTGCGGCTCATCCTGGTTGATGGGTAACTCCGACGGCGGATCGAACCGCAACCCGGAAAGACGCATCTCACTGAATGCGGGACCGACCGGACACTTGACCGGCAGGCTCGCCAGACCCCGAGAGGAGCGGTCCGTCATGCAGGCGACGACCGTGGACCAGATGGCCGGGACGCCACTGCGTGCGGGAGATCCGCGACGTTTGGGACCGTACGAGCTGCTCTCCAGGCTGGGCACGGGCGGCCAGGGAGCCGTCTTCCTCGGCCTGGCCCAGGCCGGCCAGGGCGAGGCCGGCACGCCCGGCGTGCGTAAAGTCGCCATCAAGCTGCTGCACTCGGACCTGACCGAGGACGTCGCCGCGCGCGCCCGGTTCGTCCGGGAGGCGGTGGCGGCCATGAAGGTCGCCCGGTTCTGCGCGGCTCAGGTGCTGGACGCCGACGTCGAGGGCGACCGCCCGTACATCGTGAGCGAGTACGTCGAAGGCCCCTCGCTGGCGCAGCTCGTGCAGGAGCAGGGGCCCATCGGCGAGGGCACGCTGGAGCGGCTGGCGATCGGCACCGCGACCGCGCTGGTGGCCATCCACCAGGCGGGCATCGTGCACCGTGATCTCAAGCCCGCCAACGTCCTGGTGGCCTCGGACGGCCCCCGCGTGATCGACTTCGGGATCGCCAAGGCACTGGACGGCACCTCGACCGTGTCCAGCCGGGTCGTCGGCACCCCCGCGTACATGGCGCCCGAGCAGTTGCAGGGACTGCCGGTCGGCCCGGCCATCGACGTCTTCGCCTGGGGCGCGTTGATGACCTTCGTCGCGACCGGCCTGCCGCCGTTCGGGATGGACTCGATCCCCCTGGTCGTCAACCGGATCCTCACGATGGACCCGCAGCTGGGAGAGCTGTCCGGGCCCATGCGTGAGCTGGTCCGGGACTGCCTGGCCAAGGACCCGGCCGAGCGCCCGACGGCCCGCCAGATCCTGCTGCGCCTGCTCGGCCAGGACGAGGTCGCGGCACCGCTGGCCGGACCCGACCTGGTGGGCACCGAGGTCCTGGAGCAGGCCGCGACCCTCGCCGCGACGAGCCTTTCCTTCGCCGCCCGCGCGGCGGGGACGCCGGACGGGCCCTCGGCTCGCGGCCGGACGTCGCCGGTCGCCGGGGGCGCACCGAACGACGCCATGGCCGCGACGGCGCCCGCGGCCGGGTACGGAGCACAGGCCGCGGCGTTCGGGATGGGCGGTCGCGTGCCCGACGCCGCCACGCAGCCCGCGGCCGGGTACGGGGCACAGCCCGCGGCCGACTTCGCGCAGACCCCGTACGAGCCCCGGCGCCGCGCGGGCGGGGCCGGCCGGCGGGCCGCCCTGGCCTGCGCCTGCGGGCTGGCGGCGGCGGCGACGGTGGCCGGAGTCCTCCTGCTCTCCCAGCATGACCCCTCGACGCCGGTGAAGAACGCGGGTTCGACGTCCAGCGCGAGCCCGTCGTCGACGGCCGTCACCTCGACCGATGACGACGGCGGCACCGCCCCCGCCTCGCAGGGCACCCGTCCGCAGCCCGCCGGCACGCCGTCGGCGAACGCCGGCACCGGCGGGACCACCGCCACTCCCGGCACCACCGCCACCCCGGGCACCACCGGGGGGACCGGCGGGGGTACGACCGGGGGCGGGACTACCGGCGGGACCGGCGGCACGACCGGTGGCAACCACGGCGGCGGCACCGGCACCGGCGGAACGGGCACCGGCACCGGCGGGACCGGGACCGGCGGGACCGGCACCGGCGGTACCGGGACCGGCACCGGCACGGGAACAGGGACCGGCACGGGAACGGGCACCGGCACGGGAACAGGGACCGGCACGGGAACAGGCACCGGCACGGGCACCGGCGGGACCGGCACCGGCGGTACCGGGACCGGCACCGGCACCGGGACGACCGGCACGGGTGGTTCGACCGGCACGGGTTCGACCCAGCCGTCGAACTGCGGATACGCCGGCTGTAGCTGATCGTGCCGCGATTCACAGGCCGATCGCACCAACAGGCATCTAACACCGACCGGTCACGCGTCGTACGCTCGGGCTCAGTGACTGCGGGAGGAGCGGTCCGCCATGGACGACGGGGTTACGCACGGCACCACGACGCCTCTGCAGCCGGGTGATCCGCGGCGCCTGGGGCCGTACGAGCTGCTGGGCCGGCTGGGGGTGGGCGGCCAGGGCGCCGTCTTCCTGGGCAGAGCCGAGGACGGCCGGGAGGTCGCGGTCAAGCTGCTCCATCCCGAGCTGCTGGACAACCCGGCGGCACGGAACAGATTCATCCGGGAGGCGATCGCGGCCAAGAGGGTCGCCCGGTTCTGCGCCGCCCAGGTGCTGGACGCGGACATGGAGGGGGACCGGCCCTACCTCGTCAGCGAGTTCGTCCCCGGCGCGTCGCTCAAGGAACTGGTGGCGGAGCGCGGGCCGTTCACCGGCGGAGCGCTGGACCGGCTGGCGATCGGCATCGCGACCGCGCTGGTGGCCATCCACCAGGCCGGCATCGTGCACCGCGATCTCAAGCCGGCGAACGTCCTCCTGGGCCCGGACGGTCCGCGAGTGATCGACTTCGGGATCGCCAGGGCGCTCGACTCGACCTCCTCGACCTCCAGCAGGGGCATCGGCACCCCCGGTTTCATCGCGCCCGAGCAGCTGCGGGGCGAGGAGGCCGAGGGCCCCGCCGACGTCTTCGCCTGGGGCGCGACGATCGCCTTCGCGGCCACCGGCAGGTCCCCCTTCGGCTCGGACTCGGTGGGCGCCGTGCTCATGCGCAGCATGAGCGAGGACCCCGACCTGCACGGCCTGGGCGGCCCGCTGCGTGAGCTGGTCTCCGCGGCGATGGACAAGGACCCCGGGCGGCGCCCCACCGCCCGCGGGCTGCTGATGCGGCTGCTCGGCCAGGACGAGTCCCAGGTGTCGCCGTCCCCGTCGGCACCGGCGGCGGCCGAGATGCTGGCCGAGGGCGCCACCATGGCGGCCCGGCGCACGCCCCCGCAGGGGACCCCGGCACACCCGCCGACCGAGCTGGGGACCGCGGGCCCACCGCACTCACCGGCCGGGCATGGGACGCCGGCCGGTCCGTATCCGTACGCCCAGGACACCACGGTGGTGCCGCTGGAGAGCGCCGGGGGGCCGGACACCGCCCCGGTCTCCGGGCACGGGTACCCGCCCGGGGACCCTGCGCGGCGCGGTGGCCGGGGGGCGGCCCTGGCGGTGGCGGGGGCCGTGCTGGCGACCGTGGCCATCGTGGTCGGCGCCATGCTGATCGCCGACCACGGGCGGTCGTCCGGGCGGGTGGGGAACAACTCGACGACCTCGGTGCCCGCGTCGGCCGGGGACTCCGGCGGGCTCGGATCCCCGACCTCTGCGGCCCCGGAGCCGGAGCCGGACACCGCCACTCCCAGCCAGTCGACCACCCGGCCGGTGCAGCCGGTGACGTGCCGGAACGGCGCCCAGCCGGACGCCCACGGCCGGTGCCCGACGCTGCCTCGGCCCTGCCCGGCGGGGCAGATCCGCGGTTCGGACGGGCAGTGCATGCCGTCACCGTGCCCCAGCGGCCAGGTCCGGGGCTCGGACGGCATCTGTGTGGAGCCGACGACGTGCCCGCCCGGGCAGGTCCGTGATCACGGCGGTGACTGCGTCACGCCGGAGCCGGAGCCCTGTCCTGACGGGCAGGTGCGCGACCCGGACGGTCACTGCCCGGCCTACGGACATTCGGCCAGGCCACGACCCTCGATCGTGGGGACATAGCAGGAAATCTGGCTAAGGTATCGAGGGGGAGTGCCATGTCACAACGACGTGACGTGGTGGCGGTCGCATGCGAGAAACCCCGCGGGTTCGGCCTGTCTGCGGACGGCCATGCCCTGGTGGCGGGATCCTTGGCGCAGGCGGCCGGCGCATCACTAAGGAGTGAGACAGGTAATGGGCGGCAAGCTCGAAGAGGCAAAGGACGATCTGCTCAAGCGGGCGGCCGAGACCTGTGCCCGGACCCCCGGCACGGGAGCGGTGAACCTCGGCGACGCACTGGAGTTCCTGCGCCTCTACTACCGGGGAGTGGCACCGGAAGATCTACTCGACCGGGATCCCGCGGATATCTGCGGACCGGCGATGAGCCACCGGGCGCTGGGGGAGGACCGCCCGCAGGGGCGGGCGAAGGTGCGCGCCTTCACCCCCACCATCGAGGAGTACGGCTGGGATCCCGGCCACTCGATCGTCCAGGTGGTCACCGATGACATGCCCTACCTGGTCGACTCGCTCACGATGGAGCTCAACCGGCACCAGCTGACCACCCACCTCATCGTGCACCCCCTGCTCGGCGTGGACCGTGACGTCCTCGGGAAGCTGCACGGATTCCGCGGCCACCGCGACACCGACCAGGACCTCGACGAGTCCTGGACCCACATCGAGATCGAGCGAACCAGCGACCGGGAGCTGCTCGACCGCCTGGAGGACGACCTGCAGCGGGTGCTGCACGACGTACGCGCCGCCGTCGAGGACGAGCCGAAGATGCGCTCGCTGGCGGGCGGCATCGCGATCGAGATCGCCGAGCAGGCCCCGCCGCTGCCGCACAAGGAGATCGCCGAGAGCGTCGAGTTGCTCGACTGGCTGGCCGACGGCCACTTCACCTTTCTCGGTTTCCGCGACTACTCCCTGAGCGAGGACGGCGCGGCGCTGCGCACCATCCCCGGCACCGGCCTCGGTATCCTGCGCGAGGACAAGCAGGAGTCCGACAGCTTCGCCGCGCTGCCCCCCGAGGTCCGGGCAAAGGCCCGGGAGCGGCGGCTGCTCATCCTCACCAAGGCCAACTCGCGGGCCACCGTGCACCGGCCGCACTACCTCGACTACATCGGGGTCAAGAAGTTCGACGCCAAGGGCGAGGTGATCGGTGAACGCCGGTTCCTCGGGCTGTTCACGCACGTCGCCTACAGCGAGTCGATCTCGCACATCCCGGTGCTCAAGCGCAAGCTCGACGAGATCCTGCTGCGGGCGGGGTTCACCGCGGAGAGCTACGACGGCCAGGACCTGATCGAGATCCTGGAGGCCTATCCGCGCGACGAGCTGTTCCAGACCTCGGTGGACGATCTGGAGCCGATCGCCATGGGGGTGCTGCGGCTGCGGGAGCGCCGCCAGCTCAAGCTGTTCCTGCGCAAGGACGACTACGGCCGTTACATGTCGTGCCTGGTCTACCTGCCCCGCGACCGCTACACCACCAAGATCCGGTTGCGCATCCAGGAGATCCTGCGGCGCGCGTTCAAGGGCGTCCAGGTCGACTACAGCGCCCAGGTGTCGGAGTCGATGCTGGCCCGGCTGCACGTGGTCGTCCGCGGCGAACGCGGCCGGCAGCTGCCCGACGTGGACACCGACGAGCTGGAGCGGCGGCTGGCGGCCGCGACGCGGTCCTGGTCCGACGACCTGGCCGAGGCGATCGTCGAGCAGTGCGGGGAGGAGGGCTCCGGGCTGCTATCCCGCCGCTACGGCGACGCCTTCCCCGAGGGCTACAAGGCCGACTTCCCCGCCCGCACCGCCGTCGCCGACCTCAAGCGGCTCGACCTGCTCACCGAGTCCGGCGAGACCACGATCAACCTGTACGAGCCGTACAACGCGGCACCGGGTGAGCGGCGGCTCAAGATCTACCGGCTGGGGCCGCCCATCTCCCTCTCCCATGTGCTGCCGCTGCTGCACAACCTGGGCGTCGAGGTCATCGACGAGCGCCCGTACGAGATCGTCACCGCCGATCGCACGCCCTCGTGGATCTACGATCTGGGGCTGCGGTACACACCCTCCCCGGACGTCGCCGACGAAGAGGTCAAGGGCCTGTTCCAGGAGGCGTTCGGCGCTCTGTGGCGTGGTGAGATCGAGAACGACGGCTTCAACGCGCTGGTCCTGCACGTCGGGCTGAACTGGCGGCAGGCGATGCTGCTGCGCGCCTACGCGCTGTACCTGCGCCAGACCGGGACCTCCTTCAGCAAGCGCTACATCGAGCAGGTGCTGCTCCGCAACGCCTCCCTCACCCGGCTGCTCGTCCGGCTGTTCGAGAGCCGGATGGACCCGAGCCTGGCCGGCGGTGAGGACGAGCGCAGCGCCGGCATCGCGGAGGAGATCGAGGGCAAGCTCGACGAGGTCGCCAGCCTGGACGAGGACCGGATCCTGCGCGCCTACAACGCGATGATCCACGCCACCCTGCGCACGAACCTGTACCAGAACAAGCCGTACCTCTCCATCAAGTTCGACCCGCACCGGATCCCCGACGTGCCCCTGCCCCGGCCCAAGTACGAGATCTTCGTGTACTCGCCCCGGGTCGAGGGCGTGCACCTGCGCTTCGGCTCGGTGGCGCGCGGCGGGCTGCGCTGGTCGGACCGGCCGGAGGACTTCCGCACCGAGATCCTCGGCCTGGCCAAGGCGCAGGCGGTGAAGAACACCGTGATCGTGCCGGCCGGGGCCAAGGGCGGGTTCGTCGGCAAGCAACTGCCCCCGCCGGGCGACCGCGACGCCTTCATGAAGGCCGGCATCGAGTGCTACAAGGAGTTCATCTCCGGACTCCTCGACATCACCGACAACCTGGTGGACGGCCAGGTCGTGCCCGCGCCCGACGTCGTACGCCACGACGGGGACGACACCTATCTGGTGGTCGCGGCGGACAAGGGCACCGCGACGTTCTCCGACATCGCCAACGAGGTCGCCGCGTCGTACGACTACTGGCTCGGCGACGCGTTCGCCTCCGGGGGATCGGTCGGCTACGACCACAAGGCGATGGGCATCACCGCCCGCGGCGCCTGGGAGTCGGTGCGCTACCACTTCCGTTCGCTCGGCAAGGACGTCCAGAAGGAGGACTTCACGGTCGTCGGCATCGGCGACATGTCCGGGGACGTCTTCGGCAACGGCATGCTCCTGTCGGACCACATCAAGCTGCTCTTCGCCTTCGACCACCGGCACATCTTCATCGACCCCGACCCCGACCCGGCGGTGTCCTTCGAGGAGCGCAAGCGGCTGTTCGCCATGGCCCGCAGCACCTGGGAGGACTACGAGACCTCGCTGATCTCCCAAGGTGGCGGGGTGTTCCCGCGGGCCGCCAAGTCGATCCGGCTGAACCGGCACATCCGCACCGCGCTGGGCATCGCCTCCGACGTCGCGGCACTGGCCCCGTACGAGCTCATCCACGCGGCGCTCTGCGCCCCGGTGGACCTGCTGTGGAACGGCGGCATCGGCACCTACGTCAAGTCCGCGGTCGAGAACCACGCCGACGTGGGGGACAAGGCCAACGACTCGCTGCGGGCCGACGCGACCGACCTGCGCTGCAAGGTCATCGGTGAGGGCGGCAACCTGGGGATGACCCAGCTCGGCCGGATAGAGTTCGCCCGCGGCGGCGGCCTGGTCAACACCGACTTCATCGACAACTCGGCCGGGGTCGACACCTCCGACCACGAGGTCAACATCAAGATCCTGCTGGACCAGGTCGTCCGCGACGGCGAGCTGACCGGCAAGCAGCGCAACCAGCTGCTCTACGACATGACCGCCGAGGTCGCCGACCTGGTGCTGCCCGACAACTACCGGCAGAACGTCGTGCTGGCGGCGGCCCGCGCGCAGGCGCCCGGCATGATGCACGTGCACTCCCGTTACCTGCGCCGGCTCGAACGCGACGGCAAGCTCAAGCGGCGGCTGGAGTTCCTGCCCGACGAGAAGGTGATCGCCGAGCGCAGGCAGGCGGGGCTCGGGCTGTTCCAGCCCGAGTTCGCGGTGCTGCTCGCCTACGCCAAGCTCACCCTGGAGGACGAGCTGGTCGAGTCGGCGCTGCCGGACGAGAGCTACCTCGAGAGCTGGCTGGTCGACTACTTCCCGACCCCGCTGCACGAGAAGTTCCGCGGCTACATGGACCGGCATCCGCTACGCCGGGAGATCATCACCACCCAGGTGGTGAACGACCTGGTCAACCGGAGCGGCACCAGCTTCGTGTTCCGGCTCAACGAGGAGACCGGCGCGGACAACTGCGACATCGCCCGGGCGTACCTGGTCGCCCGCGCGGTGTTCGACATGCCGCGGTTCTGGGCCTCGGTCGAGGCGCTCGACCACCAGGTCGAGGAGTCCGTGCAGATATCGATGCTGCTGGAGGGCCGCAAGCTCACCGAGCGGGGCGCCCGCTGGCTGCTGCACAACCGGCGCCCGCCGTTCGACATCGCCGAGACCATCGGCTCCTTCGCCGACGGCGCGCTGGCCCTGGCGCCGGTCCTGGCCAAGCTCCTGGTCGGCCGGGACCTCGAGGCCTTCGACGAGCGCCGGTCGGCCTTCGCCGAGCGCGGCGTACCGGACGAACTGGCCGAGCAGGTGGCGGTGATGGTGCCGGCCTACTCGACGTTCGACCTGGTCGAGATCGCCCATGACACCGACCGGCCGGTGGAGGAGACCGCGGAGGTCTACTTCGACCTGGCCGACCGGTTGCAGCTCGCCCGGCTCCGCGACCGGATCACCGCGCTGCCCCGGGACGACCGGTGGCGCTCGATGGCCCGATCCTCGCTGCGCGACGATCTCTACGCGGCGCACGCGGCGCTCACCAGGGACGTCCTGCTGACCACGCCTCCGGGGATACCGCCGGAGGAGCGGCTGCTGGTCTGGGTGGAGAAGAACGAGGCCGCGGTGCTGCGGGCCCGCCAGACCCTCACCGAGATCGGGGAGAGCGACAGTTTCGACCTCGCCACGCTGTCGGTAGCCCTGGGCGCCATCCGCACCCTCGTCACGGCGAGCACCCTGCCCCGGTGACGTAGCGGTATGGAGGTACCCGGCAGGCCATCTGGTGTCAGAGCTTCCCCCAACCGGTGGCGCGGCGGCGGAATCGATCACCGTGACGCCTACCGTCCGTAGGTGGCGAGCCGGCCGGGTGGACTCCGTATGGCCCGCCGGGGGGAGGTGCCTTCTCGGCTCGCATTTGCCCTGACCACCCCGAGGCGGCCTGCTGATCGGGCGTGATCCAGGGCCGCGCATCGGTGGTCAGGGCAAATGTCACGGAGGAGCGGGTCTGGCCGCCGACCCCGACCCCGGCCCCCGGAAGTATGGAATCCGCTTGCCGAGCCGCTGCGCCTGAGCTTCTACCCCGTGATCATGCAATCGTTCGACGGACGATTGCATGATCACGAAGGGTGGGGGTTCAGCGGTCGAGGGTCCCGTGCCTGGCCTGGGTGAGCAGGGCGGCGAACTGGACGGGGGTCAGGGCCAGGTGGCCGGCGGCGGGGTGCTTGGAGTCGCGCACCCCGATGCCAGCGGGCAGCCGCGCGACCTCCACACACGCCGAGTCGTTGGCCCCTCCGCTGTGAGAGCTCTTTCGCCATTGCGTGGTCACAGGTATCGCTCCAGGTACTGCTTGATGATCTCGCGAGAGGCATCCTCGGAGGCGGCCTTCGCGCCGATTAAATCGAACATAACCGACATCTCCCGGACTTCGCTGGGCGACTCGATCAGGCGTCCACCGATCTGCGCACCGGCATATGCGATCTCGCGGTTGTCGAGACCGATGATCTGGAAGGGGCCGTCGGCGCCGAGATGTGCTCCTCCGGTGAAGGGTACGATTCTGACGATTATGTTCGGCTTGTCGGCCAGAAGTAGTAGTCGCTGGAGTTGGGCGCTTATGACGTCTGGACCACCGACCACGCGAGCCAGAGCGCTTTCATCCAGCAGAACCCAGATGTACGGCGGGTCCTCTCGATCGAGGATGGCTCGCTTGCGGGCGACGCGTTGCGCCATCTCGGCATCGAAGTCCTTGAAGGTGCCCGTCTGCACATAACACCAGGTGTACTCGTCGGTCTGGAGGGCGAGCGGGATGACCTGGCTGTGATAGATCTTGATCGAGAGGGCCTGTCTCTCGTACCCCGTGTACTGGCGAAACCAGTCGGGATTGTGGGCGGTGCGGGCGTACCAGAGCAGTAACTCGAAGAGGCGGCCGGTGCCGAAGTGGCCGTCGATGAGCCTGACCTGGTCGTCCTGGACCTTGTGGCGGCCCGCCTCCATGTTTGAAACAGACGAGCGTGCCGCGCCGATGATCTGGCCCCACTGAGTGAGCGAGAGACCCTGCTTTTCGCGTGTGAAGCGCAGGTAGTAGGCGAGGAAGTGCCAGAAGGAGATCTTGGGGTCGAGGGGATTGCGGACGATCGGCATGAGTCCTCCGCTGTTTTGAATTCTTGTGGACACAGCCGATGCTAGGTCCAGCGAGCCATTCTGAGAGCAGGAAATCGGAATGCGCTCCAAGGGCGGTACATCGGTGACGATGGCGACGGAACACCTGCTCATGCCCATGCTCGCGTCCCCGGCCACAGCGGGGCTCGCACGTACGCTTGCGGAACAACGGCTCTGCAAATGGGACTGTTCTCATATTTCCGACGATGCGCTTCTGGTGGTCACCGAACTGATCACCAATGCCATTCGGGAGACACCCGGGCAGGAGATAAAACTCGCCCTCCGCAGGGAGGCGGGCGCCGTGGTGATCGGCGTCTGGGACCGCAGCCCGCGCCCGCCCCGGCCGGCACCTCCGGTGGAGCCGGTCCTGGACGGCCTTGACCTGTCGGAGCACGACTTCGATACCGACGGCGGCCGGGGCCTGCATCTCGTCGCGGCCCTCTCCGCCGGCTGGGGTCACCAGCCCGACCCCATCGACCCCGCAACCGGCCGCTTGCCGGGTAAATGGGTCTGGGCCCGCCTGCGGACCTGACCCCGGCCAGTGGGACGCGGGGCGTGCGGGTCAGGGCGCGGCGGTGGCGCGGGTGAGGGTGACGTTCTCGCCGAGGACGGCCGCCCTGCCCCGGGTGGGGAGGTAGCCGATCGCCAGCCACATCCAGGTCGCCTCGGCTCTGCCCACGGCCTTCTCGGCGCCGCCCTCGCCGCCGCCCTCGCCGCCGCCCAGGTAGGCGCGGACCGCCGCGGGCAGGGTGGCCGCCGAGCCGGAGCCGTCCGAGGTCAGCCGGGTGGCCTGCGTGACGGTGTACCAGACGAGGGCGCCGCCGTCCTTGGTGCGCAGCGCGTACACCGGGGCGCCGCCGGGCGTGAAGGCGTCCGTCCGGCTCCAGCCGCCAGCGGCCGGCAGCGGCGCGCGCTGGGAGGCGGTGTACGGGTCGGGGGCGAACGCCGGAGAAGTCCGCCCGTTGAGATAGGCGGCATGGGCCGCGGGGAGCCCGCCCGGTGCGAGGACGAAACCGGCCGCCTGCGGGGCCACCGGCAGCGCGTACCCCTGACCGTCGGTGGCGATCTCCGGTGGCCGGCCCTTGAAGGGCAGCCGGTGCGCGGGACGCCAGCGCTCGGCCGCGGTCGCGCGGACGAACAGCAGCACCACCTCGACGGGCGCGCCGCCGCCTGGATGCTCCTCCAGGGCGGCGGCCGCGAACCACCGGGGGTAGCCGGTCAGCCTCGGGACGTACATCACCGGGTTGACCAGCGAGATCCTGCCGGACTTCGGGCGTCCGTGGCCGGCCGTCGCCTGGGCGGAGAGGACCTCCCGGAGCGGGCCGGTCGCGGTGTCCCGCCAGGCTTTGAGCTCGCCCGACGCCGCCGCGCCGTTGTGCCCGGTCACGTAGTCGTCGAGGACTTTCAGCGACTCGGGTGCCGTGATCGCCGGTGGGACGGCCGGCTCCGTGCTCCGCACATCGGCCACCGGGGGCGTCGCGTCGCCGGAACAGCCGCCGCACAGCACGGCGGCGCAGAGCAGTGCCGGGAGGAGGCGTCGGAGCATGGCCGATCCTGGAGCGTGGGGGTCACCAGTTGCGCGCGTCAGTGTACGTCGCACTGATCATCGGCGTGTCGCGTACCCGGACCTGGGGCCGCCGGGGAGCCCCCGAGGAGCCCTCAAGGTGCCGTCGGGGTTCCCGGACGGGTCATCGGGTGCCGGCGAGCCCGCACGCAGCGGTCGCTCGGGATAGTGCCGGTCGCCGGCACCCGAAGGTGCGTTGCACTCCCATCATCACACGGTGACCGGGAAATTACCCTGCGAATACGGAGAGTGGAGCCGACGGCCCGCCGCCACGAGGTCAGGCCACAGGGGTCAGGCCACAGGCGTCAGGCCACCGGGGGTCAGAGGGAGTCGCCGCCCTCGGCCTCCGCGCGGCGGAGCCAGCGGATCTCGGCGTCGATGAAGTCGTCGATCGCGCCGTCGAGGACGGCCTGCGGGTTGCCCTCTTCGTGGTTGGTCCGCAGGTCCTTGACCATCTGGTACGGCTGGAGGACGTAGCTGCGGATCTGGGTGCCCCAGCTGCTGGTGCCCTCACCCCGCAGCTTGTTCATCTCCTCGGCCTCCTCCTGCCGCTTGCGCTCCAGGAGCTTGGCCTGCAGGACCGTCATCGCGGTGGCCTTGTTCTGCAGCTGGCTGCGCTCGTTCTGGCAGGACACCACGATGCCGGTCGGCAGGTGGGTCAGCCGGACGGCGGAGTCGGTGGTGTTGACACCCTGCCCACCCGGGCCGGACGACCGGTAGACGTCCACCCGCAGGTCGTCGTCCGGAATGTCGATGTGGTCGGTCTGCTCGACGACCGGCACCACGTCGACCCCGGCGAACGAGGTCTGCCTGCGGCCCTGGTTGTCGAACGGCGAGATCCGGACCAGCCGGTGGGTGCCGTGCTCGCCGCGCAGCGTGCCGTAGGCGTAGGGGGCCTTGACGGTGAAGGTGGTCGACTTTATGCCGGCCTCCTCCGCGTAGGAGGTCTCGTAGATCTCGGTCGGGTAGCCGTGCCGCTCGGCCCAGCGGGTGTACATCCGCTGGAGCTGCTGGGCGAAGTCGGCGGCGTCCACCCCGCCGGCCTGGGAGTTGATGGTGACCAGTGCCTCGCGGGCGTCGTAGTCACCCGACATCAGGGTGCGGACCTCGAGCTGCTGGATGTCCTTGCGCAGCGACTCCAGCTCCCGCATGGCCTCGTCGCGGGTGTCGGAGTCGTCCTCGTCCGCGGCGAGCTCGAACAGCACCCCGACGTCGTCGAGGCGGCTGCGCAGCCCCTCGACCTTGGTCAGCTCGCTCTCCATGTACGACAGCCGGCGGGTGACGTCCTGGGCGTGATCCTGGTCGTTCCACAGGCTGGGGTCGGCGGCCTCCTCGCGGAGCTCGGCGATGTCGCGCCGCATCACGTCGAGGTCGAGTACGGCCTCGATGCCGGTGAGCGTCGAGTTGAGCTCCTTGAGCTGTTCCATGGGGTCGATGGCTGCCACGTCCCCCAGCTTATCGGCGGTCCGCCGCGCCCAGAGCGCCTGACGCCCTCCGGTGGCCGGGCGGCAAGATGGATGCGCAGTTGAGGCCGGTCGGGCATCGTGCGAGTTCGCGCGGATGGCAGAATCAGCGATCAGCATGGCGGATCACGGACGAACTGGGGGCGGTACGGTGCGAAAGACGGCGGCCGCGTTCACGGTCGTGCTGCTCCTGGCCGGGCCGACCGCCTGCGCGAAGCCGAAACGTACGCCGACCAGGACGGTCGCCGTCACCTCCTCGCCCGCGGCGGAGCCGCTCACCCCCCAGGTCGCCGCCCAGGCGCTGAAGGGCTATATCAACAACGAGGACGTGGCCAGGGCCAGCGGCGACGAGCGGCTGGCGCTGTCGTGGGCCAGCGACGGCCAGGCCCAGCTGACCGCGGCCGAGTTCCGCAAGTCGGCCTTCACCGGCGACCCGGTGTCCCGCTACGTCTACGGGACCCCAACCGTGTACGTCCCCCGGCTCAGCTCGTACCCGCAGTGGTTCATGGTGTCGATGGACCGGACCGTCCGGGGCGACCCCGCCTCCAAGCGCTCGGTCCTCATGGCCTTCAACCGGGCCTCGGTCACCGGCCGGTGGAAGCTGAGCCTGTCCACCCTGCTGCTCAAGGGGGTCAAGCTCCCCCAGGTGAAGCTGGACCCGGAGGGTTACGCGACGGCGCTGGCGACCTTCGACGGAAGCCTGGTGATCAGACCGCGCGACGTGCAGTCCATCCAGGCCGCCATGGCCGAGGAGGGCGCCACCAATCCCGGGCACCGGGTGATGAAGACCGGGACCTACACCTCGGGCTACTACACCCAGACGTTGAAGGCCCGCAAGAAGGCCAAGGAGGCCGGGCTGACCTACGAGCCCGTCTTCACCGCGACGGCCTTCCCGGTCTTCGGCCTGCGGACCGTGGACGGAGGCGGCCTGGTGGTGTACGCGCTGAACCGGCAGACCGTGACGTACGTCCGTAAGAAGGGCCTGCAGCCGGCCGTCCCGCGCGAGGTCGCACATCTGCTCGACTCACGGGTCCTCAAGGACCAGTTGCAGGTCTGGGAGACGCTGCAGTTCAGCGTCTACGACCCCGTACAGCCGAAGGTCAAGGCCCCGCAGCCCAAGGTGGACGTGATCGCCCATGACGGTGCGCCGACCAACGCGGCCAACAAGGCCAGCCCCTCCTAGCCCATCACGATCAGCCCATCCCGATCCGCGCATCCCGATCAGCGCCTTCGATCGGCGCGTTCCGGCCGGCGCGTCCGCTCCGCGGCGGGCGCTAGTACATCTGCCGCAGCACCAGCGCCAGCACGAAGGCCAGCACGAGCGCGAGCAGGATCACCGCCGGGGGCACCGCCGGGCCATGGTGGTGCACTTCGGCTCGCGTGGCCCGGCAGCTGGGACAGCGGCCCTCGACGACCGGCCCCGAGCACCGAGCACAGATCAGATGTTCGCAGCTCATACCGCACCCCTCCCTTCCCGATCATGCCGGCGCCGGCGGCCGAGGCGGCTCTGGTAACAAGAGCCTGACTCGGATAGCCAGGTCGGTTACGCCCAAGTTGGACGATCCATGCCAGTGTCCCCTCTAGACTGCGGGATGGCCAACCGGTCCGCCAAACCGGAGCCCGCGCCGGCCGATGATTGCTTGCCATGGTTTTCCCAGGCAAGGAATGCGGACACCGTCGTCTAACAGCCCCTAGACTGGCACGCCGTGATGCAGCCGTGATCCATTTCGACAACGTCACCAAGGTCTACCCGAACCAGAACCGTCCGGCCCTCCAGCATGTGAACGTCGCCGTAGAAAAGGGCGAGTTCGTCTTCCTGGTCGGTCCGTCGGGATCTGGTAAGTCGACCTTCCTGCGACTTGTGCTCAAAGAAGAGCGTCCGACCCAAGGCCATGTCCACGTGGCCGGCAAGGACCTCAGCCGGTTGACCAACTGGAAGGTGCCGCATCTGCGGCGCCGGATCGGTTGCGTCTTCCAGGACTTCCGGCTTCTCCCCAACAAGAACGTCTTCGAGAACGTCGCGTTCGCGCTCGAGGTGATCGGCAAGCCGAAGCGGTTCATCGGCAAGGTCGTGCCCGAGGTGATCGACCTGGTCGGTCTCGAAGGCAAACAACACCGGCTGCCCGAAGAGCTCTCCGGTGGAGAGCAGCAGCGGGTCGCCATCGCCAGGGCCTTCGTCAACAGACCGATGATCTTGCTTGCCGACGAGCCGACCGGGAACATCGACCCGGCGACCTCGATCGGCATCATGAAGGTGCTCGACCGGATCAACCGGACCGGCACCACCGTCGTCATGGCCACCCACGACGCCGCGATCGTCGACGCCTTCCGCAAGCGGGTCGTCGAGCTCGAGGACGGCCGGGTCGTCCGCGACCAGGCGCGTGGCGTGTACGGCCAGGCGTACTGAACCGTACGGCCGGCGGCGTCCGTACCGCCATGGGAATCACCGATCAGCGAGGACTGCCAAGGACATGCGAGTACAGTTCGTCTTCCAGGAGATCTGGATCGGTCTACGCCGGAACCTGACGATGACGATCTCGCTCGTCATCACCGTCGCCATCGCCATGGCGCTGTTCGGCACCGGCCTGCTCATCAAGGCCCAGGTCGACAACTCCAAGAGCTACTGGTACGGCAAGGTCCAGGTCTCGATCTTCCTTTGCAACAAGTCGAGCTCCAACCCGAGCTGCAACAAGCAGGACATCTCTGACACGGACAAGAACAAGCTCAAGTCCCAGCTCCAGGCGATGCCGCAGGTCAGTACGGGTGGCGTGATCGAGGAGACCCCGGCCCAGGCGTTCGCCCGCTTCAAGGACCGCTTCGCCAGCCAGCCCGGCTTCGTGCAGAGCACCAAGGAAGGCGACATCCCCGGCTCCTTCCGGGTCCGGCTGAAGAATCCCGAGCAGTGGAAGGCCGTCGTCTCCCAGCTCAACGGCGCTCCCGGCGTGGACCAGGTGGTCAACGAGCAGGAGATCCTGAAGAAGTTCTTCCGGATCCTGGGCGGCCTGCAGTGGGCCGCGCTGCTCATCGCGTTGATCCAGGTCGTCGCGGCGGTGCTGCTGGTGGCGAACACGGTCCGGCTGTCGGCGTTCAACCGGCGCCGGGAGACCGGCATCATGCGGCTGGTCGGGGCCTCCAACACCTATATCCAGCTGCCCTTCATCCTGGAGGGGGCGATCGCCGGCTTCGTCGGCGGCGTCATCGCCACCGGGTTGCTGATCGTCGCCAAGATGATGCTGATCGACCGGCTGCAGGGCTCGCTGCAGTTCGCCAGTCAGCTGGGCTGGGCATCGGTGATCCAGGTCATCGTGGTCTCGATGGTCTTCGGCATCCTGCTGTGCGCCGGAGCCTCGTTCCTCACCCTCCGCCGCTACCTGCGGGTCTGATCGGGGCGGGCCCGGCGTTTCTCGTGGCACCGACCGCCGGCGGCGCGTCGGCGTAGACTGCCCGGCATGCTCCGGCTCACGGGTCGTGCGTTCCGCGGGGCGGCGGTCGTCGTCGCGGTGGTCTGCGCCTATGGCGCCGGAGTCATGAGCGGAGCCGGGCCGGTGAAGCGCACGCCGCCGGTCGCCCGCCCGCCCGGCGTCCTCGACGAGGCGGCCCGGCGCATCGCCGGTGAGGCCGCGGCGCCGGTCCCGCGTAGTGATCTTGAACGCGCCGCCGTCACCGCCATGCTGCGCCGCCTCGGTGATCGCTGGGCGCACTACTACACCGCACAGGAGTACGACGACGTGCAGGGCCGGCTCAACGGCCGCTACAGCGGCGTGGGCCTGTGGCTGGGGACCTCCGAGGGCGCGGCCGTACAGGTGGCCAGCGTGCAGCCCGGCTCGGCCGCCGACCGGGCGGGGGTACGGGTCGGGGACGTGGTCATCGCCGTGGCCGGGTCGCCGGCCACCGGCTGGTCGGTGACCGAGGTCGCGACCGCACTGCGCGGCCGGCCGGCCGGCGAGGTGGAGCTCCGGGTGCGCCGCGCGGGCGTGGAGCACCGTTTCCGGCTACGCCGCTCGCTGGTGGAGACCAGCGACGTGACCGTACGGCCGCGTCCCGGCCAGGTCCGGTTCATCCAGGTGACCGCCTTCACCCGGGGGGTGGGGCGGCAGGTGCGCGAGGCGGTGACCACCGACCCGGCGAGCCGCGCGGGCGGGCTGGTGCTCGACCTGCGCGGCAACCCCGGCGGCCTCCTCGACGAGGCGGTGGAGACCGCGTCGGCCTTCCTCACCGGCGGCCGGGTGGTCACCTACGAGAAGCGCGGCGCCGCGCCGCAGCGGTTCGACGTGACGGCCCCCGGCGACGGCAGGACCCCGCTGGTGGTGCTGGTGGACGCCGGCACGGCGAGCGCCGCGGAGGTCGTGGCGGGATCCCTGAGTGACCGGGACCGCGCGGTGATCGTAGGATCACGTACGTTCGGCAAGGGATCGGTCCAGGAGCCGGTGCGGCTGGCCGACGGGTCCGCGCTGGAACTGACCGTGGGTCGCTACCGGACCCCGGCCGGTCGTAATCTCGATGGGGTGGGGATCGACCCTGACGTGGCGATCTCCGCCGATCGCCCGCCCCTGACGGCCGAACAGCGCGCACTGGCCGTGCTGCGCGGCCTGCTCGCCACGCTGCCGACGAAAGACCGAGGATGATCAAGTGCCACGGGAGCAAGGGCGCAAGTTCATCGCCCAGAACAAGAAGGCCCGTTTCGACTACCACATCGACGACACGTGGGAGGCGGGCCTGGTCCTGATGGGGACCGAGGTCAAGTCGCTCCGCGCCGGACGGGCCTCGCTGGTGGACGGATACGCTCAGGTCCGCGACGGCGAGGTGTGGCTGATGAACGTGCACATTCCGGAGTACCTCCAGGGCACCTGGACCAACCACTCGGCCCGCCGTAGCCGCAAGCTGCTCCTGCACAAGCGGGAGATCCAGCGGATCATCGAAAAGACCCGGGAGTCGGGATTGACGGTGATCCCGCTCGCCTTGTATTTCAATGACGGCAGGGCCAAGGTCGAGATCGGGCTGGCGCGCGGTAAGAAGTCGCACGACAAGCGGCAGGCCATCGCGGAGCGTGAGAGCAAGCGGGAGATGGCGCGTGTCACCCGGCAGCGTGGCCGGGCCCCCGGCCGTGCGTGAGGACACCGGAGCGGAGCCGTGGTGGCGTCGTCGTGGGGTCGAGGAAAGGGACTGTGGATGACGAAGGCCAGGAAGGCCGGCGCCGCGCTGGTCTGCGGGATGCTGGTCAGCACCCTGGGGGCCTGTGGCTTCGCCGAGCCTTCGCCGTTCGGGACCGTCCAGGACTTCCTGATCGCATGGCAGGTCCAGAACTACACGGCGGCGGCCAAGCACACCACCGGTGACCGCGCCGCCGTGGCCGAGGCGCTGCGGGCGGTGCCACAGCAGCTCGACGCGGCGTCCGTCAAGCTGTCGATCAACAATTCCAAGATCGTTGAGAGTGGCGACGGCTACGACGCGCAGTTCCAGGTCAAGATCGACCTCGGCGAGAACGGCGACCCCTGGACCTACCCGAGCCAGATGCACCTGCGCCGGTCCGGTACCGGCTGGAAGATCGTCTGGACCCCCTCGATCATCCATCCGCTGCTGGAGAACGGTCAGCGGCTGGCGGTGGTCACCGAGACGCCCAAGCGGGCACCCGTCCAGGACTACCAGGGCAAGCCGCTGCTCAAGGCGGTCAGGACCGACATCGTCGGCGTCATCCCCCGGTCGCTGCGCGATCCCAAGGCCACCCTGGACGCCCTGGCCCTGATCACCAACCTGGACCCCGACCGGTTGATCGGCCGGGTCAACTCCGCACCGCCCCAGGAGTTCCTGCCGCTGGCGACGCTGGAGCAGATCCCGGCGAACAGATCGATCATCGCCAAGGCCGGTCAGATCCCGGGCCTCGTCGTGCGGTCGCAGATCCAGCAGATCGCGCCGAGCATGGCCGCCGAGTTCGTCGGCACCCTCGGCCCGGCGACCGCGGTCAAGCTCCAGCAGGTCGGTGCGCCCTACCAGCCGGGTGACACCATCGGCGACTCGGGCCTGCAGTTGCTCTACCAGCGTCAGCTGGCCAGCACCCCGACCGTGAAGGTCGTCGCGGAGAACCCGCAGGACGGCAAAGAGCCCACCGTGCTCACCACGTGGCCGTCCAAGGACGTCCCCCAGCCGCTCCGCACGACTCTGGAGCCCAAGACCCAGGTCCGGGCCGAGCAGGCGCTGAGGAGCGTACGGGGACCGGCCTCCATGGTCGCGGTGAAGCCCTCCACGGGCGAGGTGCTCGCCGTGGCCAACAGCGGGACCGGCGGCCGGAACCTCGCCCTCGAGGGCCAGTACCCGCCCGGCATGACCTTCGGCCTCGTGTCGGCCGAGGCGTTGTTCCAGCGCGGCCTGCAGCCGAGCCAGATGCTGCCGTGCCCCGCCACGGTCACGGTCGGCGGCCAGGTGATCAACACCGCCTCGTCCCGGCCCGGCAACGCGACGTTCGACCGCAACTTCGCGAGGTCCTGCACGACGACGCTGGCCCCGCTCGGCAGCTCGCTCGACGCGGCGACGCTGGCCCGGGAGGCGAGCAGGTTCGGCCTGGGTCTCGACTGGGGCCTGACGGTCCCGGTCTTCACCGGTTCGGTGCGGCCGCCCGTCAACGAGGGCGAGAAGGCCCTCACCATGATCGGCCAGGGCAAGGTGCTGACCAGCCCGCTCGCCATGGCCCTGGTGGCGGGTGCGGTCGACTCGGGGACCTGGCGGCCGCCACAGCTGCTCAACAACGTCGTGCAGTCCGCCCTGCAGCCCCAGCAGCAGACGCCCCTCGCCCAGCCGCAGGTGCTGCCGGGAGGGGTCGTCAAGAGCCTGCAGCTGCTGATGCGGCGGTCGGTCGCCTACGGCACCGGCCAGAAGGCCAACGTTCCCGGCCAGTCGCGGGTCAACGGCGTGGCCGCCTCGGTCGACTACGGCCAGGGCAGGACCGTCTCGTGGTTCGTCGGCTACCGAGGTGACGTGGCCTTCGCCATCGCGGTGGAGAGCAAGGTCGACGCCGCCACGGTCGCCGCCAAGTTCCTCAACGCGGCCACCGTCAACCAGACGACGCCCGGGACCAAGCCGCCCGCGAGCGCCACCGCGGGGACCAACCGGCCGGCGGGCCGGACGACCCCGTTCGTGCCCCACTGACGCGTGGCCACTCCGTTACAAGTTTGTGATGTCTTTGCCGGGAGGCTGCAACCATCCCCGGGGTCCCGCACGTCTACGTAAGTGACTGGGACCCGCCTGGGGGTTGCGGAGCTCAGTCGCCGTGATGAGACCAGAGCCTCGTCTCGGGGGGAGGCTCTGGGTCCGGACCGGCCCGACCCTGCCGGTCAGCCCCGGTGGACGTGACACGTTACACATCCACCGGGGCCTCGTCATGAGTGGGCGCGCTGCCGCACCGAGGCCGCTCCGGGCCCTCCGGGCCGTACACCGGCGGGAATCCCGTTGGCTTCCGGGGCGTTGTGCATGTACGGTCTGTTCTGGACGCCTCGGCGTCCGGTTGACAACTCAACATGGGGGTGACTGGCTTCGACTGCGGTGGTCGAGTCAGGTGAAGCGGGTCGAGGGTTGTGGTCGTGACCTCGTTAATCCTGTGACCACAAACCAATAAGTGCCAACTCTAAGCGCACTGAGTTCGCCCTCGCCGCCTGAGGCGAGTAGCGACTCTGTCAGCCCGGGAGCGTCTCCGACCCGGGATCTGGCATCGTAAGGAGACTCCACCTTCCAGCCCGGTCGCGGGGTTGGTAGGAAAAACAAACAGCGGCTGAGCCCGTCGGCAACTTGCCTGCGTGAGTGCCGGGGCCGAGAAAACGCCTAGCAGGCTGCACCCGGAGAAGACCTGAATCATTACCGTAGGACCAGGGTTCGATTCCCTGCACCTCCACGAGCCGGCCCTTGGTGCTCGGCGAGCCTTGCTCGCCTTCGCCGGGGGCCGCTGTTTTTTCCCGGGGGGCGACCCCCGGACCCCCGGTGTGGGGCTTCGCCCCACGCGGCCCTTGGCGCTCGGCCCGGCCCTTGGTGTTCGGCGAGCTTTGCTCGCCTTCGCCGGGGGCCGCTGTTTTTTCCCGGGGGGCGACCCCGGACCCCCGGTGTGGGGCTTCGCCCCACGCCCCGGGGTCACTTCTGGTACGACCTCGGGACCATCCGGGTGACCACGCCGATCCGGTTCCACGCGTTGATCGTCGCGATGGCCGTGACCAGCGCGGCCAGCGTGTGCTCGTCGAAGTGCTTGGCGGCCTGCTCCCAGACCTCGTCGGGCACCCGGTCACCGCCCTCGCTGAGCCGCGCGGCGGCCTCGGTGAGCGCCAGGGCCGCCCGCTCCTCCTCGGTGAAGAAGGGCGCCTCCTGCCAGACGGCCACCGCGAACAGCCGCTCGTCGGACTCCCCGCCCGCCTTGGCGTCCGCCCCGTGCATGTCCACGCAGTAGGCACAGCCGTTGATCTGGCTCGTGCGCAGCTCCACCAACTCGAGCAACGGCTTGGGAAGGGTGCTCTGGGCGAGGTACTTCTCCAGCCCCAGCATCGCCTTGTAGGCCGCCGGCTCCAGTGCGGCAAGGTCCATGCGCGCGTTCATCGTCAACTCCTCGTACGGCATCGCCCGCCACCCCGTGCGGGCCCGAAGGACCACTCTAGGAACCGTATTGGCAGGTCAAAAGGTCCAATCTGGATCAATCAGACTGGGCCGCTGTAAGGTGGCGCGGTGAACGGGCCCTATGCACAGCCGTATGCTCAGCCGCCCGCGCCACGGCGCCAGGGCGGCATTCGCGATCTCTTCGCGGGGGTCGGCTACCTCGCCCGGGGGCTCGGCTGGGTGGCCCGGCACCCTGCCCAGTGGCTGTTCGGCCTCATCCCGGCGTTGATCGTCCTCGTGGTCTACGTGGCGGGCCTGGTGGGCCTCGGGGTCTACGTGATGGACGTGGCCGGATGGGTCACGCCGTTCGCCGACGACTGGTCGGAGGGGGCCCGGCAGACCATCCGGACGATCGCGGCACTGGCGATCTTCGGCTCGGCCGTCTTCCTGGCCATGGTGACGTTCACCGCGATCACGTTGCTGGTCGGTGAGCCCTTCTACGAGTCGCTCGCCGTACGAGCCGAGAACGATCATGGTGGTGCTCCGCCGGAGCAGGACGTCTCGCTGTTCACGCAGATCGTCCGGGGCATCAAGGACGGGCTGATCCTGGGATTCTTCGCGGTCCTCTTCGGCCTGCTGTTCTTCGCGCTGGGCTTCGTACCGGTCATCGGCCAGACGGTGGTGCCGGTCCTGGCGGCCTGTGTCACCGGCTACCTGCTCACCGGGGAGCTCACCGCCCTGGCCCTGGAGCGGCGGGGCCTGCGGCGGCGGGACCGGTTCCAGCTGCTCAAACGGCATCGGCTGCTCGCCGTCGGGTTCGGTGCCGCCACGGTGGTGCTCTTCCTGATCCCGCTCGGCGCGGTCGTGGCCATGCCCGGGGCGGTGGTCGGCGGCACCCTGCTGGCCCGCGAAAGACTCGCCCCACCTGCGCCGATACCCTCCGGCGGGCCGGCGGGCGGCACCGGGCGGTAGGAGCGCGCGGGGCGTGCGCCTGGAACCCGCCGTCATTTACCGCGGTAACCGGATGTAACGGGCTGACAGCTGTGGACGATCTGCGGAGGAGAATATGTGTCGCGAGTGTGATGCGTCTCCTGCGCCAAATGTTGATCTTCGCGTAGCCTGTGCCGCATGTCCGATCAGGGGGAGCGCTGGAACGCGCCCGGCGGCGATGTGAACGACTACGCACCGACCGACCGTTCGACAGGCCCGAAGTCCCAGCCCAACGACGCGAATCCCTTCGCGGCGCCGACGCCACAGCAAGCAGGATCAGGCGTCTCGACCGCCGCGCAGCAGGAGCCCGTCGTGGGTCGCATGACCTTCTCCGCGGAGGTGGTCGAGGCCCCCGAGGGGCGTACCGACTTCTCGTCCGCGGAGTTCGCCACCCCCGGCTTCCCACCGCCCCCGCCGCTCGAGCCGGCCGCTTCGGAGTCCGCCACCTCCGGCTTCCCGGCGCCGGAGCTTCCGACCACCGACTTCCCCGCACGCCGCTACCCCGAGTCGGACTTCATCTCGCAGGGTTTCACCGAGGACGACTTCCCACCCATGGACCCCTCCTTCGACCGGGCTCCCGAGGCGAGCGCCTCCGGAGCGCCCGGATCCGAGCCGGCCGGCGAGACCTTCCCGGGCGGGCCCGGTGCGCCCGCCGAGCAGGCCGGAGCCGCGCAGCCGTCCGCTCCTCCGGCAGGCTGGGACTCCCACGCCTTCGACGGCGTCGAGTCCGGTGCCGGTGACAGCAACTACGCCGGCGTCGACATGTCGGGACCGGGTACGCCGCCCAAGCCCGGTATGCCGAGCTCCGGGAACTGGCGGATGCCGGAGTGGATGGCCGAGGAGTCCAAGGACGGCGGCGGCAGCAGCTCTGATTCGTTCGAGGCCGAGACCGGCGGCCGGTCGCGGGTGGGCCTGTTCGTGGGTGTCAGCCTGCTCGTGATCGCGCTGGTCGCCTCGGCGACGGTGTTCCTGCTCAAGTCCGGCGGCGGCGACAAGTCCGTGCAGCCCTCGACGCCGGCCAAGGGCTCAGGGAAGAAGAGCGCCAAGCCGCCCACGGTCGCGCTCCCCCCCGACAAGCAACTGCCGACGTTCCCCGGCGCCCACACCAAGGCGGCCGGCCGGATCAACGACACCTTCAGCGGGCTGTCGTACCCCCGGCTCGGCGCGCCGTGGAAGGTGCCCACCCGCAAGAGCGGGCTGGCGCTGCTCGGCTGGTCCGGTCAGCAGATCGTGGTGACCGAGCACACGCCCAAGCAGCTCTGGTACGCCCAGCTGCTGAGCGGCGTGCTCGGCCCGGCGGAGCAGGACATCTACGCGGGTCCCGGGACCGAGCGCGCGGCGGCCGCCGCCTACGCCCAGCAGACCGAGGCCCGGCTGTACGGGTTCGCCCACAAGACGAAGCCGCTGGCCTCCCAGCCGCTGAACCTGAACGGGCACAAGGGCTGGCTGATCAGCTCGTACCTGACCTTCCACCGGCCCGGTATCAAGGCGACCGGTGACGTGGTGACCGTGGCGGTGATTGATGCGGGCCGAAAAACCCCGGCGGTCCTGTTCATGGCGGTCCCCAACACCAGCCGGAAGCTGTGGCCGGACATCAACTTCCTGGTCGGCTCGCTGAAGGTGCTGCCCTAGCCCGCAATACCGGCACGCGACCGTGTCCGTTCCGAGGTCCATTCGTGCCAGGCGCGTTACCACCGACGTATGGGACGAGTCGGATGTTTCGCATAGCCTGCCGGACGTGCCTGAGAACGAGGGGCCGACCCCTGCAGCCAGTTCCTGGTTGAGTGGCGCCTACCTTCCACCGGACCATGTCGACACGGGGCCGATCCCGACGATCACCGATGACATGACCGCCGACGACGTGGCACGGCTCTCCTCCGCCTCGGAGGGGGCCGGGTCAGGCGACGCCGTCCCGGTTCGGCAGAGCGCCAACGGCACGCCGGCGGCCCCCGAGGCGGCTCCCGAGGCGGGCTCCGGTGGTCCCGGGCAGGTGGAGAGCGCGGACGGCGACCCGGCGGCGGTGACCACGGTGTTCGCCCTCGGGGCGGAGACCGGGACCTCCGGGAGCGCGGAGCCGATCGAGACCGATGCCGGGACCGACGTGGCCGCCGCGACCGAGGTGGTCTCTCATGACGCCATGGACGTGGACAGTGGCGGCGGTGGCGATCCGGTGGAAGAGGTGCCCGCCGAGAGCGACACGGCGGACGACGGAGACGCGGCGGACGGCGGGGATGCCGGTGACGCCGTCCCCGAGGACGTGTCTGACGAGGGCCTGGCAGACGAGGACGTGTCCGACCAGGACGTGCCTGCTGATGACGTGTCAGCCGAGCGCGTGCCTGACGAAGACGTGTCAGCTGACGGCGCGTCTGAGGAGGACGTGTCTGATGAGGACGATGCCGGGGCAGTGACGACGATGTTCACCGTGGTCACCGAGGAGACGCGGGACGATGCCGACACCACGTCGTTCGCCGTGGTGTCGCCGGACACCGGTGATCTGGAGGCGGCCGCCGCCGGAGGGGTCACCGAGACCGGCACTCCGCCGGCCCGTCGTCAGCGATCCCGGGCCGTTCTGCTCGCGACGGCCGGGGCGGTGGCCGTGGTGGTCCTGGGCGTCGCGGCCGCGGCGGCCTTCGGGGGCGAGCGGAACAGAGGCCCGGTGTCGGCGCCGGTCCCGTCCGCGCCGGTCCCCGCCGTCCCGTCCGCGAGCCCGACCCCTGCGGCCCTGCCGTTCCCGCGCTACCCGGGGGGGAAGAGCCTGGCGATCGGCCGGATCATCGATCGTAAGGCGCACCTGTCGTACAGCAGGCTCGGCGGGAAGTGGAGCCTCGGGCAGGATCGCCGCAAACTGGCCACCGCGCTGGGCGTCAGCAGGAAGGGACCTCAGCTCAGGGGGATCATGGAGGCCGGCAGGGCCGAGTACCTCTCCGCGCCGCTCCCGGCGTCGCTGGGAAGCTCGGCCACCCCGGAGGCGGCGCAGGCCGTCGCGCGGAAGGTCATCGGCACCGGCCAGGCCAAGCCGCCGACGTTGCGGACGTACGCGGCGGAACGGCTGAGCGGCGGCCTCAAGGGCTGGTGGGTCGGCTTCCAGGCGCTGACCGGGTCGACCGACGGGGAGATCGTGGCCGTCGCGGTGGTCGACACCGGTGCCGCCCGTCCCGGGGTCTTCTACGTGGCGGTGCCGAAGGGCGACAAGACCGTACGCCCGGACATCCGCGCGCTCGTGAAATCCCTCCGCGTCGTTCGGTGAGCGGAGCATCGCCGGCGCCCGGGCCGTACCGAATCATGTTCTAGTAGCCTGCCACCTACCCCTACCAGGATGAGGTGAGTCATGGCGATCGGGCTGACCGAGGAGCATGAGGCCCTGGCGGCCTCCGTCCGTGGCTTCACGGCGCGGCACGTCACCACCGATGTGATCCGCGCGGTGGTGACCCTGGCCGAGCAGGAGGTCACCCGGGTCGCCGAGGGCGGCGCCGGGGAGCCCGCGGGCGTCGCGCCGCGGCCTGCGTTCTGGCCGGCGCTGGCCGATCAGGGCCTGCTGGGCCTGCACCTCCCGGAGGAGTACGGCGGGCAGGGCTTCTCGCTGGTCGAGCTGGCCGTGGCCGTCGAGGAGCTGGGCCGTGGGCTCGCTCCGGGCCCGTACGTCCCGACCGTGCTGGCCAGCGCGATCATCGCCGCGGGGGCCGGGGACAAGACCCGCCAGGAGCTGCTGCCGGGTCTCGCCGACGGGAGCCGTACCGCCGCGGTCGCCCTCGACGGGACCCTCACCGCGACGCGCGGGCCGGGCGGCCTGACGGTCGAGGGGCGCGTCGAGCCGGTGCTGGGCGCCGGGCTCGCGGATCTCCTGGTCCTGCCGGTCTCCCCGGGCGAGGGCGAGGGCGGCAACGGGGCGGAGCACGGGACCTGGGTGGTCCTGGAGGCCGCCGACGTGGTGGTCGACCCGCTGGAGAGCCTCGACCTGACCCGCGCGGTGGCCGCGGTGACGGTGCGGGACGTCACCGTTCCCGCCGAGCGGGTGCTGTCCGCGGCGGGCGCCCGCGACCTCGCGGCGGTGGTCCTGGGCGCCGAGGCCTGCGGGGTGGCCGGCCGGGCACTGGACGCGGCGGTCTCGTACGCCAAGCTCCGCGAGCAGTTCGGGCGGCCGATCGGCCAGTTCCAGGGCATCAAGCACAAGTGCGCCTGGATGCTGGTCGGGCTGGAACGCGCCCGGGCCGCGGTCTGGGACGCCGCGCGGGCGGTCGGCGACGGCGCCGGGCAGGCGGCGGAGCAGCGGGCCTACGCCGTCGCGGTCGCCGCGGTGCTGGCGCCCGACGTGGCGGTGAGCTGCGCCGAGGACAACATCCAGGTGCACGGCGGTGTCGGCTACACCTTCGAGCACGACGCGCACCTCTGCTACCGGCGTGCACTGACCCTGCGGGCCCTGACCGGCCGGGCGAGCTCCCTGCAGCAGTCGCTCGCCGGGCTGGCGCTGGCGGGCGTACGGCGGCCGATGGAGCTGGAACTGCCCGCCGACGCGGAGCCGCTGCGGGCGGAGATCGGGGCGCGGGTGGCGGAGCTGGCCGCGATGGAGCCGTTCGCGCAACGGGCCGAGATGGCCGCGGGCGGCTGGGTGACCCCGCACCTGCCGAGGCCGTGGGGCCGGGACGCGTCGCCGCTGGAGCAGGTGGTCATCCAGCAGGAGCTCAAGCGCGCGAGCGTACGGCCCGTACCGCTGATGATCGCGGCGTGGGTGGTGCCGTCGCTGGTGCAGTACGGCACGGCCGAGCAGCAGGAGCGCTTCCTGCCGCCGACGCTGCGCGGCGAGACGGTCTGGTGCCAGCTGTTCAGCGAGCCCGGTGCCGGCTCCGACCTGGCCTCCCTGTCCACCCGGGCGGTGAAGGTGGAGGGCGGCTGGGAGCTCTCCGGGCAGAAGATCTGGAACTCGCTGGCCCGGGAGGCGCAGTGGGGTATCTGCATCGCCCGGACGAACCCGGACGCGCCCAAGCACGCGGGCATCACCTACTTCCTGGTGGACATGGCGTCGGAGGGGATCGAGGTCCGGCCTTTGCGCGAGTGCACCGGGGACGCGATCTTCAACGAGGTGTTCCTGGACTCGGTCTTCGTGCCCGACGCGTTGGTGGTCGGGCCGGTCGACGCGGGATGGCAGGTGGCCCGCAACACGCTGGCCAACGAGCGGGTGGGACTGACCTCGACGTTCCAGCTCGGCGGTGACGTGCCCAAACTCGTACGGCTCGTCTCGGAGCTGGGCCTGGCCGACGACCCGGTGGTGCGGGCGAACCTGGGACGGCTGGCCTGTGACGAGCACGCCTTCCAGCTGCTGGGCCTGCGCGCCACGCTGAAGCAGCTCTCCGGCACCGACCCGGGCGCCACCGCCAACGTACGCAAGCTGGTGGCCATGGAGCACGGCCAGGACGTCACCGAGTACGGCTTCACCCTGCTGGGGGCCGGAGGGGCTCTCACCGGAGGCTGGCAGTCCGGGCCCCGGCGCACCTGGACCCGCTATCTGCTCGCCTCCCGCGCGATGACGATCGGCGGTGGCACCACCGAGGTCAATCTCAACGTGATCGGTGAACGCCTGCTGGGCCTGCCACGCGATCCGGAGCCGGGGAGGTAGCCGGTCGCCCGGATTGCGGCTTTGCGTCGTTCCGGGCGGTGACGCGCGGGTAGCCTTTGCGCCTGATGACGGGGCGAACGCGGCAGTCACCGGCCGTTCTGACCGGCCTGGGGCTGGGGCTGCTGGCGATCGGGCCGGGACTCCGGCCCGGCTTCATCCTGTCCTACGACATGGTCTTCGTGCCGGACCCGCCCTTCACGCGTGGCACGTTCGGCCTGACCGGGGCGCTGCCCCGCCATGTGCCCAGCGACGCCGTCGTCACCGCGCTCGCCACGGTCGTCCCGGGCGACGTCGTGCAGAAGCTGCTGCTGCTGGCGATCTTCGTCATGGCCTGTGCCTCGGCCGCCTCGCTGGTGCCGTCGCGGCGCCTGCTGCCGCGCCTGGCGGCCGGGGTCTGTTACACGTGGAATCCCTACGTGGCGGAACGGCTGCTGCTCGGCCAGTGGGCGTTGCTGCTCGGGTACGCCGCGCTGCCCTGGGTCGTGGGGGCCGCGGCCGGTGTCACGGAGCGGAACGGCGGGTGGCGGCTGGTCCGCGCCCTGGTGCCCGCCGCCATCGGCGGGTTCGCCGGGATGGCGGTGTCCGGTCTGACGGCCGTGATCGTCGCGATGGCGTGCGCCGTACGGCGTGAGCACCCGGGGGCGGAGACCCGGGTGGCCACGGTCAGGGCGGCCACCCGGACGGTGGCCGCCCTGCTGGTGGTGAGCCTGCCCTGGCTGGTGACCGGGCTGTTCCGCTCGTCCGGGCAGATGGGGGACGCCTCGGCGGTGGGGGCCTTCGCGGCCCGGGCGGACACGCCGTTCGGGGCGCTGGGCAGTCTGCTGCTGCTCGGCGGGGCATGGAACGCCGAGACCGTGCCGCCGGGCTACGGAGCCGTGGTCACCTCGGCCGCCTGGCTGGCCGTCGTGCTGGCGGCCCTCGCCGGATACGCGCTGTGGTGCCGGTCGCCGTGGGCGGGCGGGTTGGCGGCCGCCGCCCTGACGGGCTACCTGCTCGCCGCGCTCGGCGTGCTGGTGCCCGGCGTGCTGCGCACCGCGATCGGCTGGTGGGCCGGGTTCGGGGTGCTGCGGGACGGACAGCAGTACGTCGCCCCGCTCGCCGTCCTGATCGCGGTCGGTCTGGGCGTCACGGCGGACCGAGCCCTGCGGGCGGGCCCGGCTGAGGGGCCTCGGCGGGCCGACGGGGCTCGCCGGGCGGATTGGGCCGGGGCCGTGGTGGGCGTGCTCGTGACGCTCGCCCCGCTCGCCCTGCTGCCCTCGCTCGCCTGGGGTGCGGCGGGCCGCCTCCAGGCCGTCGGCTATCCCGCCGACTGGGCACTGGTCCGCCGGGCCGTCGCCGCCGATCGCGCTCCCGGGGACGTGCTGCTCCTGCCCTGGGCGACCTATCGCGGCTATCCGTGGAACGGCGGCCGGCGGGTACTGGACCCGCTGCCGCGCTACCTGGATCGGCGGGTGATCACGAGCGACGCTGTCATCGTGGGCACCGTCGAGATCGCCGCGGAGGACCCGCGCGCACGGGGGCTCGATCCCGTCATCAGGGGCGGCGGCGAGCTCACCGGCCCGCTGGCGCGCGCCGGCATCCGGTTTGTGGTCGCCGACGCCGGCCTCGGCGGTGTGGACCGGGCCCGCCTGGCGGGTGCGGAACTCGTCGTGGACCGTCCGGACATCATGCTGTACCGGATTCCAGAGCGGATTCCGGGAGGGATTCCGGAGCGGATTCCGGGAGCAATTCCGGAGCGGATTCCGGGAGGGATTCCGGGAGCGGCGGACGTGCGGGACGGTGGCCCGCCCCTCTGGCTGGTGCTCCTGGCCTGGCATATCGCTCTCTGTATGGTTGTCTGGTCATTTCGGGCACCAGCCACTACTCTGGTCACTCGACTCCCGCCCCCGTCCTGAGGACCTTCTGATGCGCATTGCATTCGCGGCGCTCGCCGGAGTTCTGCTGGCCTCGCTGTTCTCCTTTGGTCTGGTACAGGCGAACGCGGCCAACAAGGACCCGGTCACCAAGCCCCTCTACAACTACGGCTCGCGGTGACCTGTGCGCCGACCGGGCTCACCCGGGAGCGGCCTGGGAACTAGCGGATCGGTGCTCCTCGAGGTCATCGTCCCCGCCTACAACGAGGCCACCCGGCTACCGGGCGGCCTGGACCTGCTGACCCGCAAGCTGGTCGAACTCGAGGTGCCCGCCGCGATCCTGGTCGTCGACAACGCCAGCACGGACGCGACCGCGCAGCTCGTGCGCGACTGGTCCGGCCCGGTGCCGGTACGTCTGCTGCACTGCCCCCAGCGCGGCAAGGGCGCGGCGGTCCGGACCGGGCTGCTGGCCACCACCGCCCCGTACGTCGGCTTCTGCGACGCGGACATGGCGACCGACCTCCGCGTGCTCGGCGAGGTGCTCACACTGCTCGGCAGCGGGCGGCACGTGGTCGTCGGCTCCCGGCGGCACCCGGACTCGCTGGTGCGGACCAGCCACAACCCGTTGCGCAGGCTCGGGGCGATCATGTTCAACCGGCTGTGCCGAGGTCTCGTCGGCGGCATCACCGACACCCAGTGCGGCTTCAAGTTCTTCGCCGGCCCGCTCGCCCGCGCGGTCGCCGCCGACCTCCGTACGACCGGGTTCGCCTTCGACGTCGAACTGCTGCTGCACTGCCGCCGGCACGGCGCCGAACCGCACGATGTCGCGGTGCGCTGGCAGGACGTCTCCGGTTCGACGTTCTCGGTCCGCAGGCACTCGCTGGGATGCCTGCGCGACCTCGCCCGGATCGGGCTGATCGCTCGGCGGTACTCCGGCCGGGCCGGTCGTCCGGCGTCGGTGCCGCTGAAGGCGAGCGCGGCCCTCCGCGTGGACCTGCCGTACGAGCAGTTCACCGAGGTAGGACGGTATCGCGCCGGATGACCGGGCAGGTCGAGGGCCTACGACTGGCGATCGTCAACTGGCGGGACCCCTGGCATCCCGCGGCGGGCGGCGCCGAACGGTACGCCTGGGAGCTGGCCCGGCGGTTCGCCGACCAGGGCGCCGAGGTGCGGTACGTGACCGCCCGCGCGCCCGGCCAGCCGGCCCGTGACCGGGTGGAGGGCGTGGAGTTCGCCCGCATGGGCGGGCGGTTCACCGTATATCCGCGGGTGCTGCTGTGGATGGCGCCGCGGCGCCGGTCCTTCGACGCCGTCATCGACTGCCAGAACGGCATCCCCTTCTTCACCCCGTGGGCGGTGGGCCGGCGGGTTCCCGTGCTGTGCTCGATCTTCCATGTGCACGACGAGCAGTTCGGCATGTACTTTCCGGGCTGGCTCGCCCGGATCGGCAGGATGCTCGAGGGGCCGGTGGCGCGCTGGACCTACCGGCGGCAGGCCTGCACGGCCATCTCGCTCACGACCGTGTCGGCGCTGCGGGAAAGGCTCGGCTGGACGGGCCCGGTCTACGTGGTCCCGGTGGGCGTGACGATCCCGGACCGCGCCGAGCGCCCTGAGCACCCGGTGCCCGGCGATCCCGTCCTGGTGTGCGTCAGCAGGCTGGTCCCGCACAAGCGGGTGGACCGGATCCTGGCGCTCGCGGACCGGCTCCGGGCGGACCTGCCGGGCCTGCGCGTGCACATCGTGGGTACCGGGCCTTCGGCGGAGGGGCTGGCCAAGGAGGTCGCCGAACGCGGGCTGGGGGACATCGTCACCCTGCACGGCTTCGTGACGGAGGCGGAGAAGACGGCCCTGGTGACCGGCGCGGACCTGCATCTGAGCGCCTCCCGCGGCGAGGGCTGGGGGCTGTGCGTGGCGGAGGCCGCCGCGCTGGGCGTGCCGACCGTGGCCTACGACGTCGACGGGCTGCGCGACGCCGTGCGCGACGGGGTCACGGGCTGGCTGGTGCGCGGTGACGAGCCGATGGACGAGGTCGTGCGACGGGCGCTGCGGGAGCTCGGCGATCCGGCCCGCCGTGCCGGGATCGCGGACGCCTGCCACCGCTGGGCCGGGGAGTTCAGCTGGGAACGCACGGCCGAGCGCATGGGCGAGCTGGTGGCCGCGTCGGTGCGGGCCGGTTCTGCGCACTCGGCCGGGGGTGGCGCGGTGGTGGTCCGCGGGTACGGTGGCGAGGTGGCACGGGTCGTCGAAGGCCCGGTCCGCGACGAGGCGCTGAGCGGCTCGGCCGAAGTGTCCGAGGTACGCCCCGCCACCCCGGTGGAGCGATTGCTGGGACGTGCCGACCAGGTGTGAGCACGCGCTCGTGAGGTGCGGGAGGAGGCGAGCGCGGTCATGTCCGTGACGACGCACGTCGACGCCATCGCCCAGCGGCTCGCCGACATCGACCGGGAGCCCGGCCCGGACACCGCCGACATCGACCTGCGGTTCCGGGAGCGGCTGCGCGCCCTCGCCTGCTGCCTGGGCATGGTCGTGCTGGCGACCTCGACCCGGCCGGGCCGGATCCTCGCCGACACGAAGATCGACATGGCGGTGAACCCGCTCGGCTTCCTCGGCCGGGCCCTGCACCTGTGGGACGTCGACCACTTCGGCCAGCTGCAGAACCAGGCGGCCGGCTACCTCTTCCCCATGGGGCCGTTCTACGCGCTCGGCCACCTCGTGGGCATGCCCGAGTGGATCACCCAGCGGCTGTGGCTGTCCGCGCTCATGTGCACCGCCTTCCTCGGCGCCCGCCGGCTCGCCGACCGGCTGGGAATCGGCGGCCCGGTCACCCGGATGATCGGCGGCCTGGCCTATGCGCTGGGCCCGCACGGACTGTCGGCGCTGGGGCAGAACTCCTGGGAGTATCTGCCGCTCGCGATGCTGCCGTGGATCGTGCTGCCCCTGGTGACGGCGGTGGAGGGCGGCAGCAGGCTCAAGGCCGCCGCCCGGTCGGGGATCGCCGTCGCGCTCTGCGGCGGCATCAACGGCACGGCCACCATCGGCGTGCTCGCCGTGCCGGTCATCTACCTGCTGACCCGGTCCTGGCGGGCGCCGCGGCTGCGCACACTCGCCTGGTGGTCGGTGGCGGTCGGCTTCGCCACCCTCTGGTGGCTCGTGCCGCTGCTGCTGCTCGGCAAGTACGCGTTCTCCTGGCTGACCTACACCGAGAAGGCCTCCACCACCACCCAGCCGACCAGCGTGGTCAACGTGCTGCGCGGAGCCGAGCGGTGGATCAACTACCTGGTGAGCGACGGGGCCTCGCTGCCCGTCGGCCACTCGCTGTCGGTCGGGGTCCCGCTCATCGTGATCACCGGTGGGCTGGCGGCCCTCGGCCTGGCCGGGCTGCTCAAGGCCCGGCTGCCGGAGCGCTCCTTCCTGCTGTGGACGCTGCTCGCGGGTCTGGTCATCGTCACGGCCGGCCACGTGAGCGGGCTGGAGAGCCCGCTCGCCGGCCCGATCCGGGACCTGCTCGACGGGCCGCTGGCGGCCCTGCGCAACCTCTACAAGTTCGACGGGCTCATCCGGCTCCCGCTCGCCTTCGGCATCATGCACCTGCTGACGTCGGTGGCCCGTCCGCGTCCCCGGCTGGGCATCTTCGCCGCGACGCTCGTGGCGCTGGCCGGGGTGGCAAGCCCGGCGCTGACCAACGGGCTGTCCGGCCCCGGCGACTTCCCGCAGGTCCCGAAGTACTGGACGGACGCGGCGGAGTGGCTCAACGGCCGGGCCGGTGAGCAGGCGGTGCTGGCGGTGCCCGGGGCGCGGTTCGGCGAGTACACCTGGGGCCGCCCGATGGACGAGGTGATGCAGCCCCTGCTGCGCACCCGGTGGGGCACCCGTCAGCTCGTCCCGCAGGGGTCGCCCGGCTACGCGCGGGTGCTCGACGCCCTCGACCAGCGGGTATCCACCGGCCAGGGTTCGGCCGGGCTGTCGCAGATGCTGGCCCGGATGGGAGTGCGCTACCTCCTGGTGCGCAACGACCTGAACCGGCAGGAACTGCAGGGCGCCTGGCCGGCCCGGGTGCACGAGGCGCTCGACTCCTCGCCCGGGATCCGCTGGGTGGCGGGCTTCGGCGGCCGCCCGCTGGACAGCGGCTGGCCGGACGCCACCGGACAGTACGACCAGCCGTACCAGCCCCTGGAGGTGTACGAGGTCGCCGACGCCGACGACGTGATCAGCCTGGCCGACGCCGGCCGGGCCCTCCGGCTCTACGGAACACCGGAGGCGCTGGTCACCCTGGCCGACAACGGCCTGCTCAAGGGCCGGTCGACGCTGATCGACGACGACGCCCCGCAGGCCGCGGGCGACCCCGTGATCGCCGACTCCGAGCGGCGCCGCGAACGCAACCTGGGGACCATCCGCACCCTGATCGGGCCCACCCTCACCGCCGGCCGGAACGCGCGGACGGGCAAGGTGGTGGGCCAGGATCCGGTGGAGACCGGCTGGGACCGGTACGAGACGGTCGCGGAGTACGCCGGGATCGACAACATCACCGCCTCGTCGTCGTCCGCGGATCCCAACTCGATCGAGGCGTTCAACGACCAGAGCAGCCTGCCCGCCGCCGCCATGGACGGCGACCCCGGCACGCAGTGGGAGACCGGCGGCTGGACCGGCCCGATCGGCCAGTGGCTGAAGGTCACCTTCCAGCGGCCCCTCCAGCCGGCGAACGTACGGGCGATCTTCTCCCAGAACGGCTTCCTCGGCCCGCCGCCCGCGAAGATCAGCGTGGAGACGGAGGCGGGCGCCCTCGACCAGGATCTGAAGTTCACCACGACGGCGCAGCCGCTCAACGTGCCCCAGGGCGCCACCCGGTGGCTGCGCATCCGCATCAAGCAGGTCGCCTCGTCGTCGCAGGCCCCGACCACCGGCCGGGTCGCCATCCCCGAGCTGCAGATCGGCGGGATCCAGGCACAGCGCTTCTACCGGCTGCCCGCCATCCCCGGGCAGCCCGCGACGGGGACCGCGGCGAAGGGAACGCCCGCCGTCCGCACTCCCGCGGCCGGAACCCGCGCCGCCGGCTCTCCCGCTGGAGGCAAGGCCAGCCCCGTCGTCATGGCCCGCAGCATCGCCGACGCCTCCGACTGCATGCGCGGCTCCATCCGGTGGGTCTGCTCGCCGACCCTGCAACGCCGCGACGAGGAGGGTGGCGGCTTCGCCCGGGTCTTCACCGAACCCGCCACGGAGCAGGCCAGGCTGACCGGCACGGCGGTGGTGACGGGCCGCACCCTCATCGAGAGGTACGGCAAGACCAACCCCTTCGTGTCCGTCGCCGCCAGCTCGACCTGGTCGAAGAGCCCGGCCGCCTGGGCGAGGTCCGCCTTCGACGGGGACCCGGCGACCAGCTGGATCGCCGCCGGCGAGGACCGCAACCCCAGGTACACCATCACCTGGCCGCAGCGCACCCGGATCGATTCGATCACGGTCACCCGTCCGGCCATGAGCGTGGCGATGCGGGTGCGGGTGCAGGGCGAGAACGGCCAGTACCGCGAGGGCTGGCTCGACAAGACGGGCAGGCTGCGGTTCGCGCCGATGGAGACGAGCAAGGTGACGCTCGGTTTCACCTCCACCCAGGTGCCACGGCAGATCACCGACATCACCATCCCCGGCGTCGCCAACCTCGGGTCCCCGGGACAGGCGCCGCTCACCCTGCCCTGCGGCGCCGGCCCTCCGCTCACCCTCAACGGCGTCGCCGTACCCACCCAGGCCACCGGGACCATCGCCGATCTGCTCGCCGGGCGGCCGGTGCGCTTCCAGGCGTGCAGGACGGTACGGATCACGGCCGGCGACAACAGGCTCGCCGCCGCGCCCCGGAGCGATTTCCGGATCCAGAACATGGTGGTCGACCCCGGCGGCAGGCTGGCGGCGGCCGCCGAACGGGAGACGTCCTCGGTCACCGTCCGCGCCTGGGGACCCGGAGAACGGCAGGTGGACGTCGACGCCCGGACCCGGTCGTATCTGGTGGTCAACGAGAACTACAACACCGGCTGGCAGGCGAAGATCGACGGCCGGGTCCTGCAGCCGCTCCGGCTGGACGGCTGGCGGCAGGCCTGGGTGGTCCCGGCCGGTACGACGGGCACCGTGCACCTCGCCTACGAACCCGATCCGCTCTACCGGCTGGCGCTGCTCGTCGGTCTCAACCTGCTGGTCGTGCTGGCCCTGCTCGCCGTCTGGCCGTACTCCCGCCGGCCCACCGGGGCACCCCCGCGCCGCGCCGGGCCGGCTCCGTTCCTCGTGCGCTGTGCCGTCTCGGTGCTCGCCGTCGCCGCCGGCTTCTGGATCGGCGGGTACGCCGGGCTGGCGGTGACCGCGGTGGTCACCGTGCTGGCGGGCTGGACGGGCGGGTGGGTCGGCCGGGCGGCCCGCTCCTCGTGGCTGGCCGCCGGTGCGATGCTGGGCGGCTCGGTGGCCCTGGCGCTGAGCATCTGGCTGCAGATCCACGGCCACTCCGGACCGGCGAGCGACTCTCTGGGAGATGTCGTCCCGCAGCTGTTCGGGATGGTCGTCGTCGGCCGGCTGGCGGTGGGCCTGGCCGAACGTCCGGACCGGCACGGCCCCGCCGAGGACCCCCTGCCGGAGTCTGCGGTCAGGGAGGCTCTGCCTCCGGTCGCGGAGGCCGTGCCCGCGGTCGCGGAGGCTCCGCCTCCGGCCGGGGCCGTGGCCCCGGCGGGGCCACGCCAGCCCACCGGCGCGGCGCCCCGGCAGCCCCGGTCGCCGCGGGAAGCGCCCACGGGACGGCCGGGCGGAGTGCCCGGGGCACCCGCGGGAACCATCGCCGGGCAGCTCCGCATGAGCAACGGGCAGTGGGGGCCGGACCGCACCGCCCCGGTGCGCCCACGACGGGACCGCGGCCGTGGAAGACCCGCTGCCCCGGCCGTTCCGCCCGCCGAACGCGGCGCGCCGGCCGTCCCTCCCGCCGAGCGGGGCGCACCCGCCGGCCGGCCCGAGGACGACGGCACGCGCCGGAACCTGCTGCCGAGGGCATGGTGACCGGCGCAGTGATCGGCGCTCAGCGCAGGCCGAGCTTGCGGATCGGCTCCTCCACCACGTAGTAGCTCACCGTTGCCACCGCGACCGTCAGGAGCGCGGTGACGGGGAAGTCGACCAGCAGGTTCCCGGTGAAGGGTGGATGCCCGGTCACGTCGAACCAGGTGAACATCACCACGAACTGCCAGAGGAACACGCCGTAGGAGATCTTCCCCAGGAAGCGCATCACCCGGTTGCCGAGGATCGCCGTCAGCGCCGGGTGGGACTGCGCGGCCAGCGCGGCCGGGGCCACGAAGAAGGCCGCGACGAGCCCGTACAGCAGGAGGTTGAACTGCGAGGTCCAGATGCCGTCCGCGACCAGCCGGGACTTGCCGGTGACCGGGGTGGAGGCGACACAGTAGAGCAGCGCCGCGATCAGCCAGCACGCCCCCCAGGACTCGCCGACCGTACGGCAGAACCGGGCCGCCGAGCCGGCCGGGACGGCACGCGCCCAGGCCGACAGGACCGCCAGGGCCATGCCGACCGCGAACCAGGTGAGGTAGCGCGGCAGCCACATCCCCAGCAGTGCGCCCTGGCTCGAATGGGCCATCACGACCGTGTAGGCCACGGAGACCGCCGCGTACAGCCCGATGCCGGTCAGCAGCCGCCGCCCGCGCCGGTCGAGGTCGTCCCCGCCCCGGCGGGCGTACGCGGCCAGCGCCACCGCGGTCAGCGGCAGCGTGACGTAGAAGGCGGCCTCGACCGTCAGGCTCCAGATCTGCCCCAGGCCCTTCGGCCCCAGATAGCCCTGCCACCAGTTGTGCGGGTCGTAGCTGTAGGTGAGCGTCAGCAGCTTGACCCAGCCCCACACGTCGTGCACGTGCTCGCGGCCGTAGGTGAACTGGGTGAGCACCACCAGCGCCCAGTACGCGGGCAGCAGCCGCAGTGCCCGTTTCCACAGGTAGCGGCCGGTCCGGGGGGCTGGCCGTCCCTCCAGGACCGTCCTGGCCCAGGGCAGGTAGAGCAGCAGCCCGGAGAGCGTGAAGAAGATCGGTACGCCCATCTCCCCGCGGGACAGCAGCCAGGCCAGCGCGTCGTCGCGGGTGTCGGAGATGTAGCCGGTCCCGGAGGCCACATGGAACAGCAGGACGGCGAACGCCGCGGTCGCCCGGATGCCGTCGAGGGCGTCCTGGTGTCCGGAGACGACGGGCAGGCTCCGGGCCCCGGTGGACTGATCGAGCTGTACGGTCGGCACCCGCTGCTCTCCCTGGGTGGCATGGGCCGTAAATCGCCCAAAGATACCTCAGGTCGCCCGGTGGGCCGAGGGCGCCCGCAGAACACCGATCGGCCTACGCCGTGACGACCGCGTTCCAGTCGATGTGGTGGCGCTGCTCGGGGCCGAGCGTCCGTTCCGGCGTGAGCACGGTCCGCATGGCGAGGGGCATCAGCAGCCGCATCATGGTGACGGCGGCCGGCCCGAGTGCCTTGCTGTTGTTGGTCCGCGCGGCGCGTACCGCGACCTTCTCGACCCTCGGGCGGCGCAGCCGCTCGTAGGCGGCGAAGGCGCTCGGCACGTCGGGCAGGTCGCGCAGGCAGCGGGCCAGCTCGATGGCGCTCTCCACGGCGAGCGACGCGCCCTGGCCGGAGCTGGCGGACGGTGCGTGCGCGGAGTCGCCGACCAGCACCATCCGGCCGCGGTGCCAGTGCGGCAGCTTCGGCATGATCGCCATCGATCCGAGGACGGACAGCCGGTCGGCGCTGGTGTGCTGGAGCAGGTCACGGCCGGGCACGTCGTCGGCGTACACCTCGCGCAGCCGCCGCAGCCACTCGGCCGGCGGCACCTCGCGTGCCTGGGCGGACGTCATCGGCGTGTCGTGCGGGAGGTTGCCGAACCAGGCGGTGCGGCCGTCGGGCTGCGCCCAGTAGCCCAGGAACGCCCGCTTGCCGAAGACGAAGTAGGCGGTGCCGGGCTCCGCGGGCACCGCGAGGTCGGCCGCGGCACCGAAGTTCAGCAGGGGCACGTCGTCCGGAGCGGGCGCGCCCGGATCGATCAGCGTCCGGACCGTGGAGCGGACTCCATCGGCGCCCACGAGCACGTCCCCGCTCGCGGTGCCGCCGTCGGCGAACCGCGCGGTGACGCCGTCCGGTGTCTCCTCGACGCCGACGAGCCGTTTGCCGTGCTCGATCCGGATGCCGTGCGCCACGGCGTGGTCGTGCAGCACCCGGTAGAGCTCGGAGCGCCACATGGCCTGGCCCGGCGGCAGGTCGGCCAGGCCGGGGAACGCGCCGATCCGCCTGCCCCGGCCGTCGGCCATCACCGTGCGCTTCATCGGCAGGCCGATGGCGCGCACGGCCTCGTCCGCGCCGACGACGCGCAGCGCGTCCAGCCCGTTCGGCGCGACGGTGAGCATGGCGCCGATGCCGTCCGCCGTGCTCGGGTACGCCTCGTACACGGTCGGCTCGATGCCCGCTCGGTGCAGTGCCATCGCCGCGACCGGGCCGGCGACCCCGCCTCCGATGACCAGTGCCGTCCTGACTCCTGTCATGACCCTCTCCCGAAGAATTCCTGCCAGGCCCGGACATGGTCCGGCTGGCTGAGCGACTCGATGAGGCCCGTGACGAAGCGGACTTCCGCGTCCAGCACCGCGAGCCGGTACTCCTCCTCGACCAGGAACAGCCAGGCGACGCCGGCTTCGGAGGCGGTCCGCACGTTCGCGCGGATCTCCTCGGCCTCGCCGGTCAGCGCCGTCAGCCGCCGGCCGAGCAGCTCGGCCGCCTCGATCGGGGAGAGCACGCTCAGCAGCGACAGGGCGACGCCGAAATGCGGGTACTCCTCCTGTGGCTGCGCGACCAGCTCGCGCAGCCAGTCGTAGAGCTCCTCCCGGCCTTCGCCGGTCAGCGCGTAGACGGTGCGCTCGGGCCGCTGGGTGTCGCGCACGGTCTCCTGCTCGGCGATGAAGCCCGCCTTGCTCAACTGCTTCACCACCATGTAGAGCGACCCCCGGTTGTACTTGAAACTGCGGTCCTTGTCGGTCTCCTGCAGCCGCCGACCCAGCTCGTACGGGTGCATCGGCTCCATCAGCAGGAAGGCCAGCACGGCCAGCGCCAGCGGATTGGCCACCTTGCGCCGCTTCGCCACGGCATCCTCATCTCTTAGTCAGGATCAACCATCTGGTGTCGATTAGTCAATGTCAACTATCAAGAAACGTCTGAGCGGGCGTTCATCGGTCACCCGCGTCAGGTGCGGCGGGACAGGCGCCTGCCCTCGATCGAGCCCACCGCGAGCCCGGCGGCCTCCGCGACCTTGAGCGCGATCAAGCCCAGGATCATGGGCGGCGATCCGTGGCGGAGCAGCCGCCGGACCGACTGGGGCCTGCCGAACGAGCGCGCGCCGGGACGGGCCCGGTAGACGGGCAGCCAGCGGCCGTAGTAGCGCCGCTTGCGGTACGCCGAGCGCAGCGTCATCCGTCCCTCGTCGTGCCGGACGCAGGCGGTGACCCTGCCGATGCGGTGACCCGCCGCGGCGACCCGGTCGTTGAGGTCCCAGTCCTCGAACGCGGTCAGCTCCTCGGCGTACCCCCCGGCCTGCCGTACGGCCTCGCGGCGGAAGATGCGCGCGGCCTCGACCTCCGCGTCGCCCAGGTACGACCTCTTCTCGGCCGCCCGGCATCCGGCCAGGAAGCCCTCACCGAACGACTGCTCGGGGATCACCAGCCCGCCCAGACCTGGATCGGCGGCGAAGGCGGCGACCGCCTCGGCGACGACCTCCCGGTCCAGCACCATGTCGGCGTCGATGAAGGCCACGAGCTCTCCCGAACCCGCCCGCCAGCCGTGGTTGCGCTGGGCGCTCCGCTCGGGGCCGTGCACCAGGACCCGGTCGGCAGGCCCGGCCGCGATGTCGCGGGTGCCGTCGGCGGAGTCGTTGTCGACGACGATGACCTCCAGCTCCGGGTAGGTCTGGGCGCGGATCGAGGCGAGGCAGGCGGCCAGCGTGCGGGCGGCGTCCCGGGTCGGCACCACGACGGTCACCAGCGGGCGCTCAGGACTGGACAACGGGACCCCCGTGCGGTGCGGCCTGCCGGGGCAGCAGCGGCGACAGAACGGCGGCCAGTACGAACACGGCCACGCAGTACGCGAGCGTACGAGGGGCGGCGCTCAGCTCGGCCTGCGCGCCGGCCCCGCCGAAGAAGATGACGCCGGCCAGCGCGACGCCCATGGCCCCGCCGATCTGGACCACCGAGTTGAGGACTCCGGAGGCCGCGCCCGCGTCGCCGGCGGGGACGTCGCCCAGGACCAGGTTGGACAGGATGGGAATCGTCAGGCCCATGCCGAGACCGCTGAGGAACATGCACGGGACGATCCCGGCGCTGGTCAGGGTGGTCCCGTAGTGGGCGATGACCCCGGCGAGCAGGGCCGTGCCGGCCGCCATCAGCGAGGTGCCGATCCCGACCAGGCGCCTGCCGTGCCGGTGCCCGTACCGGTTGGTGAGCTGGGCCGTGCAGGCGATGCCGGCCGGCCAGGCCAGGCTGGTCATGGCCAGATGCAGGGGCGTCCAGCCGAGCCCGAACTGCAGAGCCCAGGTCAGCATCATGAAGTAACAGGAGACTCCGGAGAACAGCACGATCATCAAGGTCAGGCCCGCGCTGAAGGAGCGCCTGCCGAACAGGTGGGTGGGCACCAGGGGAGTGGCGTTCCGCCGTTCCCGGCGCCGCTCGTACCAGATGAACAGGGCCAGCATGGGGGCGGCGGCCGCCATCGCGGCCACGCTCCACGGCGGCCAGCCCTGCTCGCGTCCCTGCACGAGGGGGAAGCACAACAGCAGGGACGCGGCACCGATGAGCAGCACGCCGGGCAGGTCGAGCCGCAACGGGTGATCGGAGGCGGACTCCTTCATCCAGCAGGCCGCACCGACCAGCGCGAAGATGCCGATCGGCACGTTGATATAGAAGATCATGCGCCAGGCGCTGTAGCCGGTCAGCACCCCGCCCAGCACGGGCCCGCTCACCTGGGCGACGCCGAGCAGGGCCCCGTACAGGCTGAAGGCCATGGTGCGCTCCCGGCCGGGCGAGAATTGGGTGGCGATGACCGACATCACCTGCGGGACCATGACGCCGCCGAAGGCGCCCTGCGCCACCCTCGCGATGATCAGCATGCTCGGGGTGACCGCCGCGCCGGCCACCGCGGACGCGATCGTGAAGCCGGCCACGCCGGTCATGAAGACCTTCCGGCGGCCCGCGATGTCGCCCAGCCGCCCGCCGGTCACCAGCGTCAGTGCGTACGAGAGCGCATATCCCGCCACCATCCATTGACCGGTGGAATAGGTGGCGCCCAGGTCTTTCTGGATCTTGGGCAGTGCCACGCCGACGATGGTGACATCGATCAAATCCATGAACGTGGCCAGCAGCACGACGAACAGGGCAAGCCAGCGTACGCGGCCGCCGTACTCCCTGGTGGCACCGGGATAGGCGGCCGCTCCGCGATCAGGATGCGCGATTTGGTCGGTCATGTAGGGTTGTGAAACCTCTCGATGAGGCCTAACGCTGATTGCCGCGGCCGTTCAATATAGCGGCAGCTTCCAGGAGGTAGAGATGCGGCGACGGGCCGGTTTGATCTTGGTCGCGCTCGGTGCCTTCTTCCTTTCCCTCGCCCCCATGGTCAAGTTCTACGTGGCCCAGCAGGTCCTGGCGGCCCCGACGGATTTCTGGCAGAAGACCACCCTCCGGGCCGAGGGGGCTTCCTATCTGGACATGACCGGCCCCAAGGTGCGCAAGAACGTCACCCTGGTCCTGACGAACACCACCCGGGGAGACCCGAAGGCCAGCGACGACAAGACCGCGGTCTGGGACTCCTTCACCTCCATGATCGACCCAGGTAGCGGATCGGACGTCACGGTCCAGGGCCGCCGGTTCGCCTTCGACCGCCGGAGCGGCCAGCTGGTGAACTGCTGCGGTGCCGCGGTGGACCAGGACACCACCGTCAAGCAGACCGGGCTGGGGCTGCTCTGGCCGATCGGAAATGTCCAGAAGCGGACGTATTCCTACTTTGATCAGAACACCCGGCGGGCCTGGCCCATGACTTTCGACGGCGAGGAAAGGATCGGGGGGATCTCGACCTACCGGTTCGTCCAGACGATACCCGAGACCAAGGTCAGCGCCATTCCGGGAATCCCCGCTGACCTGCTCGGACTCGACAAGAAGAAGGGCAATCTGCCGGCCGATCTGATGTTCCAGGCGACGATCACCATGTGGGTGGACCCGCGCACCGGGGTGCCGGTCAGCCAGGAGGAGAACATCCGGTCCACCGCGCGGACGAAGGACGGCGCGGGCCAGCTGACGCTGTCCACCGCCGATCTCAAGACGGTGCCGGAGTCCCAGCAGGCCCTCGTCAAGCTCTCCAACGGCTACGCGTGGAAGTTCGTCGCCGTGCAGGAGTGGCTGCCGGTCGGCTCGCTGGTCTTCGGGCTGTTCATGCTGGCCTCCGGGGCGCTCCTGCCGCTCTTCGAGAGCGGTGGTGGCCGGGACAAGCGGCCCAGCCCGAACCGCAAGGGCGGGCCCGCCCGCGGTGTCCGCTCGGCCCCGCGGTCGGAAGCCGAACGCAGGTTGCCGGCCCGGGACCGGTACTCGACCCGATCCTGATTTGATACCTGTTACAGCGCCCTGCGGAGGACATCTCCCAGGGCGCTTCTCATGGGAGCGGATCCAACTAGAACCTGTTGCAGTTTTGCAGGGCTGCGCCTACAGTCGGCGTGTGCGGACACGTGTAACCGAGCTATTCGGTATCGAATACCCGATCTTTGCGTTCAGTCACTGCCGCGACGTCGTCGCCGCGGTGAGCCGCGCTGGCGGCATGGGCGTCCTTGGCGCGCTGTACTTCACCCCCGAGGAGCTCGAGATCGAGCTCAAGTGGATCGACGAGAACGTCGGCGGCAAGCCGTACGGCGTCGATGTGGTGATGCCGGCGAAGTACGAGGGCGCGGACCTCGGTGACGCCGAAGAACTCCTCGGCAAGCTGCAGGGAATGATCCCCCAGGAGCACCGGGTGTTCCTCGAGGAACTGCTGGCCGAACACGGTGTGGAACCCTCCACCGACACCGCCGGCCGGGCCCTGCTGGGCTGGACCGACCAGACCGCCCGGCCGCAGGTCGAGGTGGCGCTCAGGCACCCCATCGCGCTGCTGGCCAACGCGCTCGGCCCGCCCCCCGCCGACGTGGTCGAGCTGGCGCACGAGCACGGGGTCAAGGTCGCCGGTCTCGCCTCCAACGCCCGGCACGCGCGCAAGCAGGTCGGGGTGGGCGTCGACATCATCGTCGCGCAGGGCACCGAGGCGGGCGGTCACACCGGTGACGTCTCGACCATGGTCCTCATCCCCGAGGTCGTCGACGCGGTCGGCTCGGACACCATCGTGCTGGCGGCCGGTGGCATCGGCGGCGGCCGTCAGATGGCGGCCGGGCTGGCCCTGGGCGCCGAGGGCGTCTGGACCGGCTCGATCTGGCTGACCGTGGAAGAGGCCGACACCCCCGAGGGTGCGCTGCCCAAGCTGCTCAAGGCCACCTCGCGCGACACGGTACGGTCCCGTGCCTGGACCGGGAAGCCGGCCAGGTTCCTCAAGACGGCATGGACCGAGGCCTGGGAGAGCGAGAAGTCTCCGGGCTACCTGCCGATGCCGATGCAGTTCATGCTCATCTCCGACGCCCTGGGCCGGATCTCTCGGTCCGGAGACGGGGAACTGGTCACCTTCCCGGTCGGCCAGATCGTCGGCTCGATGAACCACGTCAAACCGGCTAGCAAGGTCATCCTGGACATGATCGAGGAGTACATCGACGCCATCGAACGGCTCAACGCCGTCACCGAGGGCTGACGCACGTTCCTTCGTGGCCATGCGATCCGCCGGTGGGCGATCGCCTGGCCACGACCGGTACGACTGGTACGACCGTCGGGGCGAGCCGATGACGAGGTCCCGCCGCCATCCGGCGGCCTGGCCCGCCCTCGAGGTCCGGCCGTGGTCCTCCGGCGGCAGGCCTCCTCCGGCGGCCCTCAGTCGATGATGGCGTGCAGCAGACCGATGATGCCGAGCCCGACGGTGGCGCCCGTGGCGATGTTGACCCCGATGCTCAAGGTGATGGTCGCGGTGCTCGCCAGTCCGAGGATGATCGCCCAGCGTTGAGGCAGCCGTGCGGGTTGGTCCGCGGGCCCGCCGGGTTGATCTGCACGTCGCCCGCCCTCTCCGGGGTTTCGCCGAGATAGTCTCATGTGCCAGGTCCTTCTCTCGCGGTCAGATCCAGGGGATGGACGAGAGCGGCTCCCTGTCTAGCCACAGGGGGCCGCTCGTTCTCTTACACGCTCCGGGCCGGGTCCTCTCGTCGCCGGCCGCAGCGCCTGTCGCTCTCACCGATGCCCCGACGGTCTCGAACGCCCGATGCGCGCGGGGCATCCGGATCCTGTGGCCGATGGGGCGGCTGCTGTTGATGCGGCCATCCTGCTTTAGTCGGTCTCCTCGGCGCAAGCGATTCGCACTGCACGTGCATTTGAACGCACATGCCAATGCATGTGCATCGACTAGCCCGCTGGACTGCGCGTGAACCCGCCTACATGTGCATGTAGGGTCCGTCCGGGGACATTGCCCCTACATGTGCGGCCGCGGCGCGGTTCGGCACCCACGTCACGCCGGGATCACAACCGTCATGCCGGGGTCACAACGGAGGACGATGTACGAGAGCCACGGTGGTGTCCCCGCCCCCCGCCCGCGGGGATCAGGCTGGCGCAAGAGCCGCCGCAGCAACTCGAGTGGGAGCTGCGTGGAACTGAGCGCCATGCCGGACGGGTCGATCGCCGTTCGAGACTCTCGCGCCCCCGGCGGTCCGACGCTGGTCTACACCCGGACCGCGATGATGGCGTTTCTCCAGGACGTGAAAGACGGAGGTTCGGGTGTGCGCTCTGCGGGCCCGCAGCGCATCCGTTGACGTGAGCGCCTACCCAGAGCGGACTTCGGGCTCACTCCTCTAGGGTTGACATGTTCGTGCTCAAGCGGGTTGACGAGATGGAGCTGCAGGGAGCCGTATGGCCGAGGCGGGAAGGCAGCTGCCCTTTGACGATTTGGCATCTGCCGCCGCGGTGAGTCCCGGGGCCGGGCCAACGGTCTTGCGGGTCGTTCTCGGCGCTCAACTGCGTCGGCTGCGTGAGGCGCGGGGATTGACCCGTGAGGATGCCGGATACGCGATCCGTGGCAGCGGATCCAAGATAAGCCGCATGGAACTGGGCCGTGTCAGTTTCAAAGAGCGTGACGTCGCTGAACTGCTCAACCACTACGGCGTTGTTCACGAAGAACATCGTGAGACGCTGCTCGCACTCGCGCGGCAATCTCATATCCCCGGCTGGTGGCACCGGTACAGCGATGTCCTGCCCAGTTGGTTCGAGGTGTATGTCGGGTTGGAAGAGGCGGCCTCTCTTATCCGCAGCTACGAAGTTCAGTTCGTCCATGGGCTGCTCCAGACCGAGGATTACGCGCGCGCGGTCGTCAAGCTCGCCCATGCGAGTGCGCCGGAAGAGGAGATCGAACGCCGGGTGCATCTCCGCATGAGGCGCCAGCGGCTGCTCACCCGGCCGCATGCGCCGACCCTGTGGTTCGTGCTGGACGAGGCGGTGCTTCTGCGCTCTCTTGGGGGGCGGGAGGCCATGCGATCGCAGTTGGAGCACTTGCTCGAGATCAGTGCGCTGCCCAATGTCAGTCTCCAAGTGATCCCGTTCTCCGCGACCCACCTGGCCGTGGTCGGATGTCCGTTCGCCATCCTGCGATTCGCCCAGCCGGATCTTCCGGACATGGTGTATCTCGAACAGGTGACCAGTGCGCTCTACCTCGACCGGCGCGATGACGTGGAAACGTACGCGAGAATCATGGACGGGCTGGTCGTCGCCGCACATTCTCCAGAGGCGACGAGAGAGATGCTGGCCGGGATTCTCGCGCGCACCTGACCGGCATACGGCCCTGCCCAAGACGGGCTCAGCACAGGCCCGTCATGGGAAGTCGAACCTGTTCGGGCGGGGGTGGTGGATGTGCCACGTGCCCGCGGGCGTCAGCCAGACGAGGAGCCCGGGCCAGGGCTGGAAGAGCCGCCAGTGCGGGTGCTGTTTCAGTTTGTGATGCCGTCGGCATAGCGGCGCCAGATTGCACGCGCAGGTCGGCCCGCCTCGGTTCCAGGCGAGCGTGTGGTCGAGGTCGCACTGGGCAGCGGGCCGGTCGCACGTCGGGAAGACGCACGTCCGGTGGGTCCGCTCGACCAGCCGCCGCATCCCGGCCGGTGGCCGGTAACCGTGATGGCCGTGCTGATGCCGCCCAGGCTGCTGCACGTCGTTGTGGTCCCCGTGACGGTGCTGCTCGTCACGGTGTTGCCCCTCATGGTGCTGCCCGTGGCGTTGCTCGTCATGACGGTGCTGCTCCTTATGACGGTGTTCGTCGCGCGGGTGTTCGTCGCGAGGGTGTTGATCGGTGACCGGGTGGCCTCTGTGATCGGGGCCTGTGGGGCCTCTTGGCTCAGTCGGGGCCGTAGGAGCGGTCTCCCCGGTCTGCGCGGCGCCTCCCGGCGGGACGGTGTTCTTTCCCGGCGGGGCAGTTGACCGGCACCAGTGGTGCTTGAGATCCGAAAGCGCATCGGACATGGTCTGTATCGCGGCGTTGATGCGTGGCGCCCGGCCGGTACGGCGCCCGGTGGCACGATGCAGCTCGGCTACGGAGCCCAGCCGTTCGTCGATGACCTCGGCGAGCATCCGGGTGATCTGGGCCGCCGTGTCCGCCACTGCGTCCGCCGTGGTGTCCGCGACGGCGTCCGCCGTGGTGTCCGCCGCGGGGCATCCCGGATCCAGGCAGGGGCGAGCTTGTGGCCGGTCCTCGGCGGTGGAGCGCTCCGTGGCGGTGCAGGGCCCGGCGTCGGCCGGGCGCAGATCGCGAGCGGCCTCGGGGAGCGGGGTGCCGCGTAACAGAGCGACGCCCAGGTCATGGCGGATCGCATCGATCGGGCGAGCGTCGCCATCTGCCTTCATCGCCTGGGCGGCGGCGTTGATCCGGTTGTAGATCGCTTCGGCGTCCTCTTCGCAGACCTCGCGAAGCGCGAGCTCGCAGGTGCCGGCGGCGGTCGCCCACATCTCCAGGCTGCGCACCTTACGAGCCCGCTGCCTGCGCTCTTCGGCGGCCTGCGGATCCACGGCCTTGATCGCCGCGCGCACCCGGTGCCGGAGCCGGGCCACGGGCATCCGCTCCGCGGCTCCGATGACGGCCTGCTCGACCAGCCACGCGGTCTCCCGGTCGACGCCCAGCAGCCCATCGGCGATGGCTTTGGCCCGGGGCAGATCGATGCGCCCCTGGGCGAGCGCCTGCCGGGTCGCGGGAAGCTGCTCCGTGAGTCTGCACGCCAGACCGGCCCACATCCCGGCCGCGCCACCGGACAGGGTCAGCGCGAGGGCTATCTCGTCGGCGATGGACTCGGCCACCTTCAGGGGAGGGCCGCCGGGATGCCGCTCCTCACGACGGCGTACCAGCTCCGCGACCGCCGCCAGCTCACAGGACTGAGCCCAGGAGGTGATCCGCCGCCACGCCACCATCACCGAGACCAGCTCGTCGTCGGTGAGCTCGGCCATCCGCAGGGTGTCCAGCGCGGTGGCCATCGCGGGCCCCGGATCCCCTCCGGGGACGCCTCGGCCACGTGGCGCCGTTGCGAAGTCCACTGCGACTACGGACATCTCACCCCCCGAGCAGAAGTCGAGAACGCTTCTTAGAACACACTAGCGAACGCCATCGGAGCACACCAGGCCTTTATAGAATGGATCACTTGCGATACATGATTTGTGGTGATACGCCGTTTACGCTCGTTTGCGGAAAATGGCATAGCCTGCTCGCCCCACGGCGAGTTCCCTGACGATGCTCATCTGCTGGAACCTTTCCGAGGCTCCGAACATCGCGATACGGGTGGTCCCTCGGGCGGCGGGGGCTCAGCTGCGGAAGTGCGGCTCTATTCGATCAACTACGACCGCATCAGCCGGTTGGCATTGCCGGAAAGCCCTTCACGGGATCTCATCAGACAGATCGCGGAGGCCATGTAGTGGACGGCTCGGAATGGCGTAAGAGTAGCCGGAGTGGATCTCAGGGCGGTGACTGTGTGGAGGTCGCCGAGCTTTCCGGGTTCGTCGGCCTGCGGGACTCCAAGAACCCCGAGGCCGGTCATCATGCCGTGAGCCGTGCGGCGTTCGCCGGGCTGGCTCGGCGGATCAAACGCGGCGAACTGGACCTCTGATCCACCGCTCCGGACCCCTGCCGACCGGCCGGGGCCCGGGGAACGATGTGATCGTCAGATCCCGGCGAAGGCCCGGGAGAGCGGCGTGATCACCAGCGGGTGAGCCAGGCGAGGGCCCGTCCGAGGACCAGGTAGGCCCCGGCCGCCACGGCCCAGTTCTGGTACAGCTGATGCTTGGGATCGGCGTTGACGAACATGTCGCGGAACGGCGTCGCCAGCCAGTCGCCCGTGCGCATGATCGCGTGGACCACGTCGTTGGCCTGGTTGGCGTCGCTGTAGGTGAGCAGCATGCCCAGGCCGAGAACCGCCGCCGCGGCCACGGCCGCCATCCAGATGGCGGTGCTGATCGGGTTGCGCCGGTTCCGCCAGCGCCGCGGGGTCTTCTTCTTCGCAGGCACGGTCCGCGGCTTGGCGTCCGGGTCCTTGAGCCGGCCGAGCCGCCGGGGTGGTGCGGTGCCGGCCTCGGTCTCCGGCGGCGTACGCCTGGGGAACAGGCGGGGGCGGGCGGTCTCCGTCTCGCCCTCGGCACTGTCGATCGCGGGGTCCGCGGTCCGGCGCCGGCGCCATATCTGAACGGCCATCGTTGACTCACTCCTCCTGCGGGGGCAGGTCCATGTGCCCGCGTTGTCCCTCAGGAGAGGTGTTCTAAACACCGGCTATCGCGAGCGGGTGTCGTCCGCCCGGAACGTGCCGCGACATATGCGAGGTCGGGCGGCATAGCCACGACGCTCCGCTGCGTCTTAGAGGGTGAGGCGAGGAGGCGCAGTGAACCGAGATGCCCGCGAGAGCTTCACGGAGTTCGTCGCGTCGCGATCGGACGGCCTGATGCGGCTGGCGTACGTCCTGACCGGTGACCAGCACTCCGCCGAGGATCTGCTGCAGAGCGCCCTGACCAAGACCGCGGGCCGCTGGCGGCACGTGCGCGAGAATCCCGAGGCGTACGTGCGCAAGGCGATGTACCACGAGCAGGTGAGCCGCTGGCGGCGCCGGGGCCGGGAGTCGGCCGCCGCGATCCTGCCCGAACCGGCCGTCCGTGATCGCAGCGACGAGGTGGAACTCCGCCTCTGCCTGGAGAACGCGCTGCTGGCGCTGCCGCCGGGCAAGCGCGCCGTGCTCGTCCTGCGCTACTTCGAGGATCTGCCAGAGCTGGAGGTCGCCGCGATCCTCGGCTGCTCGGTGGGCACCGTACGCAGCCAGACTCACCGCGCCCTCGCCCGCCTGCGCCGATTGGCGCCCGAACTCGCCTCCGAACTCGCCTCCGACCTCGAACACGCCGGGAGCCGTCATGACACATGAGATGCTGACCGACGCACTGCACCGGATCGCCGAACGCGCCGAGCCCGTGGACGGGCTCGCCCAGACGGCGATCCGGAGGGCCACCCGCCGTCGCGCGGCGCTGGTGACCACCGGCGCGGCGGCCGCGGTCGTGCTCGCGCTCCTCCCGTTCGCGGTCGTCAACGGGACGAACGGCCCGGCTCGGCGGGCGGAGCCCGGAGCCGGGGCGGGGCCCGCGCTGCCGGTCGATGACGCCGCCGAACGGCGGATCACCCAGCGGTGCATGCGGAACGGCCCGCCCACCGGATCGCTGGCCGAGCCCCGGCCCGACCTCGGGAGGCAGGAGGACTTCCGGCTGCTGACCTCACTCCGGATCGGGCAGCAGACGGTCGCCATGGTCGGAAGTGTCAGGGGGTTCGTCCTCTGCGTGATGGATACGGGGACCAACTTCCAACCGCCCGGCTTCCATCCCTGGCCGGGTTCCACGGGGCGGCGGATACCGCCCTTCACCGGTGATGTGCGGATCGACGTCATCGCGAGCATGAGCACGACCGCATACAGGGGTCCGGCGCTCATGGACCTTCACCATGTCGTCGCCGGGCGCGTGAAGCCCGGCGTCGTCCGCGTCACCGTGACCTGGGATCGGGGGCGCCACGCAGACGCGACGGTGCGCAATGGCTTCTTCATCGCGCGCACGGACGGCCGCATGCTGCCGGACAGGGACAGGAACGGGCATGTCATCGCCGGCGCCTGGCACATCCGGACCGAGCGCGTCGAGTCGGTCATCGCGTACGACACCGCCGGCCGCGTCCGGCAGGTGTGGAAGCTCACCGGACACGAGGGGCAGTCGTTCGAGTGGGACAGGAACTGCGTGCACCCGGTGCGGGGCACCGTCCGGCCGACGCTGTGCGGCTGACCGGATCAGCTCCGGCCGGGGCTGATCCGGCCGGGCGGGACCGTCACTTCCCGTGATACTCGGCCGGGCGCTTCTCCTTGAACGCGCGGGAGCCCTCCTTGGCGTCCTCGGAGCCGATCACCGGCCAGCCGATCTCGTCGGAGACCTTGAGCGCCTCCTCCTCGGGCAGGTGCACGGTCTCCCGGTAGGCGCGGAGGATGGCCTGGGTCGACAGCGGCGCGGAGGCGGCGACGTCGTCGGCGAGCTCGCGTGCGGCCTGCAGCGCGGAGCCGTCCGGCACCACCTTGTTGATCAGGCCGTAGCTCAGCGCCTCCTGCGCGGTGACGGAACGGCCGGTGAGCAGGATGTCCATGGCGTGGACGTACGGGATCTGGCGGGGCAGCCGGATGGCGCTGCCGCCCATCGGGAACAGCCCGCGCTTGGCCTCGAACAGGCCGAGGGTGGCGGAGGCGCCGGCCACCCGCAGGTCGGTGCCGAGGAGCAACTCGGTGCCGCCCGCGACGGCGTACCCCTCCACCGCCGCGATCAGCGGCTTGGTCGGCTGGCCGTCCCGCAGCAGGCCCTTCCAGTGGTAGTTGGGGATCTCCTGGGCCCGCTGCTGCACCTGCGGGTCCTGGGACGGTGAGCCCATCGCCTTGAGGTCGGCGCCCGCGCAGAACACTCCCTCGGCCCCGGTCAGGATCCCGACCCGGACGGAGGGGGTCGCGGAGATGTAGGCCCAGGCGTCGGCCAGTCCCACGAGCATGTCCGAGCTCAGTGCGTTGCGTGCCGCGGGCCGGCTCATCGTGACGATGACGACCTGCCCGTCCTGCTCGACGGTGCAGTGCGGGGTGCTGATCGGCAGCAGCTCGGCCATGCTCTCTCCTTGCTCGGGAGCCGGTCCCGAAGGTCGGTTCCAGCCGGAAAACAAGAACAGATTCTAGTAATTGGACGGGCCGGTGGACAGGTCTTGCCGAGCAAAACTGAAACGTGATCTACTTTGGAACCGAAAACAGGGCGCGGCGTGCCGTGAACCCCATGGACACGCCTGACCACACCGTACGGCTGGCGTCGTAACGGGGACACGCCGACAAGGGCAGGGAGAGCCGATGGGGTCGTTGGGCTTCTGGCGATTGGCACAGCAGGATCCGGGATGGATCGCCGCGGTCGATCCAGATGGCACCGAACACACCGCCGGTGAGCTACTGAGCAGATCCAACCGTCTGGTCCACGCGTTGCGCGGGCTGGGGCTCGAGCCGGGTGACGGTATCTGCGGGCTGGTGCCCAACGGCGCCGACGGGCTGGTGCTCTATCTCGCCGCGCTTCAGGCCGGCTGGTACTACACGCCGATCAACTGGCACCTCACCGGCCCGGAGATCGCGTACATCGTGGCCGACAGCGAGGCGAAGGCGTTCTTCGTCGACGTCCGGCACGCCGCCGAGGGCATCAAGGGCGCGGAGGAGGCGGGGCTGGACGCGCACCGCCGGTTCGCCTTCGGCGACGTCGGGGGATTCCGGTCCGTCGAGGACCTGGTCGAGGGGCAGCCCGAAACAGCGCCGGCCGATCGCAGCAACGGCGCCACCATGCACTACACCTCGGGGACCACCGGCCGGCCCAAGGGCGTCAGGCGCAGGCTGGCCGGGATCGACCCGGACGACTCCGCCGAGCTGATGACCTTCCTGCTGACGTTGTTCGGCTTCACGGCGGGCCGGCCGGCGGGCGGCGGTCACGAGGCGCACCTGATCACCTCGCCGAACTACCACACCGCGGTCACCCAGTTCGGCGGCTCGGCCCTGCACATGGGGCACACGGTGGTCTACATGGACAAGTGGGACGCCGAGGACACCCTCCGGGTGATCGAGAAGTACAAGATCACCAACACCCACATGGTGCCGACCCACTTCAAGCGGCTGCTGTCGCTGCCGGCGGAGACCCGTGCGAAGTACGACGTGTCCAGCATGAAGTGGGCCATCCACGCCGCCGCGCCGTGCCCGGTGCCGCTCAAGCACCAGATGATCGAGTGGTGGGGCGAGTGCATCTGGGAGTACTACGCGGCCACCGAGGGCGGCGGCACCATCGCCTCCCCGCAGGACTGGCTCGCGCATCCCGGCACCGTGGGCAAGGCCTGGCCGATCAGTGAGCTGCTGATCGTCGATGACGAGGGCAACGAGGTGCCCATCGGGACGTCCGGCACCATCTACATGAAGATGGCCGGTGTCGAGTTCGAGTACAAGGGTGACAAGGAGAAGACGGAGCGGGACCGGCTCCGTGACTTCTTCACCGTCGGCGACATCGGCTACCTGACCGAGGACGGCTTCCTGTTCCTGTCCGACCGCAAGGCCGACATGATCATCTCGGGTGGGGCGAACATCTATCCCGCCGAGATCGAGAACGAGATCATCCTGTTCCCCAAGGTCGCCGACGTGGCCGTCTTCGGCATCCCCGACGACGAGTGGGGCGAGCAGATCAAGGCGGTGGTCGAGCCCGCCGAGGGAGTGACGCCCGGCCCGGAGCTCACCGCCGAGATCTTCGCGTTCCTCGAGGGCCGGCTGGCCAGGATGAAGTGGCCCAAGAGCATCGACTTCGTCGAGGCGCTGCCCCGCGAGCCCAACGGCAAGCTGCTCAAGAGGAAGCTGCGCGACCCGTACTGGAAGGACCGGCAGAGTGCCATCTGATCCGAACCACGTCCTGGAGTTCCCGGGCGGCTACACGCGCTCAGTGGGACCGGTCATCGGCCGTTTCCTGTCCGAGTTGCGCGACGGCCGCCTCGTGGGCGTGCGCACCAGCGCCGGTCGGGTGCTGTTCCCGCCCACCGAGTACGACCCGGACAACGGCGACGCCGTCACCGGGGAGTACGTCGAGGTCGGGCCGGTCGGCACCGTCGAGTCCTGGTCGTGGGTGCCCGAGCCGCTCGGTTCGCATCCGTTCCAGCGGCCGTTCGCGTGGGCGCTGGTCAAGCCCGACGGCGCGGACACCGCCCTGCTGCACGCGCTGGACATGGGGGTCTTCGACCGCGGCGCCAAGCCGCCCCGCGGGCTGAAGACCGGCATGCGGGTACGCCCGCGCTTCACCACCGAGCGCACCGGGCGGATCACCGACATCGAGGCCTTCCTGCCCGAGGTGACCATGATGATCGCGCCGAGCCGGCTGGAGTACCAGGTGAAGCCCGGCAGGGCGCTCGACCGGTTCCTGGAGGGCATGGCCGAGGGGCGCATCCTCGGCCACAAGTGCGGCGTCTGCGGCAAGGTCGTCGTCCCGATGAAGGGCCTGTGCCCGACGGACGGCGTGCCCACCACCGAGGAGGTCGAGATCGCCGACACCGGCACGATCACCACCTTCGCGGTCAACAACATCCCGGACCCGCGAGCCCCCGAGGTGCCGTTCGTGTCGGCCTACGTGCTGCTGGACGGCGCCGACATCGCGATGCTCACGCTCGTCGCCGGCGTCCCCGCCGACCAGGTCCGCATGGGCATGCGGGTGAAGGCCGACTGGAAGCCGCGCGAGGAATGGGGCCGCACTATCCAGAACATCAGGTGGTTCGAGCCCTCCGGCGAACCCGACGCCCCCTTCGAAGCCATCAAGGACTACACGTGACGAGGGAAGCCGTCGCGTTCGGATGGCCGCTCGCCGCCGAGCGGAGCGAGGCCATGAACACGGGAGCGAGCACATGAGCAGAGACGTTGCGGTCGTCGCGTTCTCGCAGACGCATCACAGTGCCACCGACCAGGGGCTGTCGGAGACCGAGCTGCTCCTGCCGATCCTGCAGGAGGTCAAGGCCACGACAGGGCTGAACCGGTTCGGGTTCACCTGCTCGGGGTCGTGCGACTATGTGGCCGGCGCGCCCTTCTCGTTCGTGGGGGCGCTGGACGCGGTCGGCGCGTGGCCGCCGATCTCGGAGAGCCATGTCGAGATGGACGGGGCCTGGGCGCTGTACGAGGCGTGGGTCAAGCTGCAGTACGGCGAGATCGACACCGCCCTGGTCTACGGGTTCGGCAAGCCTTCGCAGGGCTCGCTGCGGGAGATCATGACGCAGCAGCTCGACCCGTACTACCTGGCCCCGCTCGGCGTGGACCAGGTGTCCCTCGCCGCGCTGCAGGCCAGGGCGTACCTCGACCGGTCCGGTGCCAAGGAGGACGACCTGCTGGCCGTCGCCGCCAGGTCCCGGCAGAACGGGCGCGACAATCCGTACGCCCTCCATCTGGACGATCCCGTGGCCGACGCCCCGTACGACGTCGCGCCGCTCAAGGCGCACGACCGGGCGCCGGACGCCGACGGAGCGGCGGTGATCGTGCTGGCCTCGGGCGACCGGGCGCGGGAGCTGTGCGAGCGTCCTGCGTGGATCCGCGGCATCGACCATCGCAGCGACGCGCACTCACCGGGGGTCCGCGACCTGTCCCGGTCCGAGTCCGCCCGGATCGCGGGTGTCAAGGCGGGGGCGACGGGGATCGAGGTGGCGGAGCTGCACGCGCAGTTCAGCCACGAGGAGCTCATCCTGCGCGAGGCCCTCGGGCTCTCCGACGAGGTGGTGGTCAACCCCTCCGGGGGAGCGCTGTCGGCCAACCCCGTGATGGCCACCGGCCTGGTCCGGATCGGTGAGGCCGCGGCCCGCATCCACGCCGGCGCGGCGGGCAGGACGCTCGGTCACGCGGCCGCCGGCCCCTGCCTCCAGCAGAACCTCGTCTGCGTCCTGGAAGGAGACCGCCGTGGGTAATCCCTGCGCGATCATCGGCATCGGTCAGACGGCGTACAAGACCAAGCGCCTGGACGTCTCCATCGCCGGGCTCGTCCGGGAGGCGGCCCAGCGGGCGATCGAGGACGCCGGGCTCACCTGGAACGACATCGACGCGGTCGTGATCGGCAAGGCCCCGGACCTCTTCGAGGGCGTCATGATGCCGGAGGCGTACCTCGCGGACGCGCTCGGCGCCACCGGCAAGCCGATGATGCGGGTGCACACCGCCGGCAGCGTCGGCGGCTCGACGGCGATCGTGGCGGCCGGTCTCATCGAGGCCGGCGTGCACCAGCGGGTCCTCACCGTCGCCTGGGAGAAGCAGTCGGAGTCCAACGCCACCTGGGCGCTGACCAACGGCAGCCCGTACAACACCTCGCTGGTGGTCGGCGCGGGCGGCTACTTCGCCCCGCACATCCGGGCGTACATGCGGCGTTCCGGTGCCCCCGACCACATCGGCTCGCTGGTGGCGGTCAAGGACCGGCAGAACGCGCTGAAGAACCCGTACGCGCATCTCAAGATCCCCGGCATCTCGCGCGAGATGGTGGAGATGACGCCGATGCTCTGGGAGCCGATCCGCTACCTGGAGACCTGCCCGTCGTCGGACGGCGCGGTCGCGATGGTGCTGGCGTCCGACGAGGCCGCCAAGCGGGCCCCCAACCGGCCGGCCTGGGTGCACGGCACCGCCATGCGCTCCGAGCCGATCTTCTTCGCGGGCCGTGACACGGTGAGCCCACAGGGCGGCAAGGACTGCGCGGCCGACGTCTACCGGCAGGCCGGGGTGACCGATCCGCGCCGCGAGCTCGACTGCGCGGAGGTGTACGTCCCGTTCTCCTGGTACGAGCCGATGTGGCTGGAGAACCTCGGCTTCTGCGGCGAGGGGGAGGGCTGGAAGCTCACCGAGAGCGGCGCCACCGCGCTGGACGGCGACATCCCGTGGAACGCCAGCGGCGGGGTGCTGTCCTCCAACCCGATCGGCGCCTCCGGGATGATCCGGTTCGCCGAGGCGGCGCTGCAGGTCCGGGGGATGGCCGGCGAGCACCAGGTCGACGGTGCCCGCAAGGCACTAGGTCACGCGTACGGCGGCGGAGCGCAGTTCTTCGCCATGTGGATCGTCGGATCGGACAAGCCCTGACCCACCCCCTTCCCCTTCGTGATCATGCAATCGATCGACGAACGATCGCATGATCACGAGGGGGCGCCTCCGGAGGAGAAGCCCGATGGAGTTCAATCTCGCTGACCTGTTCGAAGGGGTGGCCGACACGCTGCCCGACCGGTTGGCACTGGTCGTCGGCGATGACCGGCTGACCTTCGCCGAGCTGGACGCGCACGCCAACCGGCTGGCCCACCACCTGACCGCTGCCGGGGTGCGGCCCGGCGAGCACGTGGGCATTCAGCTCTACAACGGCGTCGAGTACATCGCCACCGTGATCGCCGCGATGAAGATCCGGGCCGTGCCGATCAACGTGAACTACCGGTACGTCGAGAGCGAGCTGCTCTACCTCTACCAGGACTCCGACATGGTCGCGCTGGTCTACGACGTGGAGTTCGACGACCGGGTGGCGGCCGCCGCGCCCAAGGTGGCGGCGCTGCGACATCTCATCGCGGTCGGCGGCCCCACCGCCGTGCCGGGGGCGATCGCCTACCAGGACGCGCTGGCGGGCGGGCCGGCCACCCGGGGCTTCCCGGAGCGGTCCGGCGAGGACACCTACATCATCTACACCGGCGGTACGACCGGCATGCCCAAGGGCGTGATGTGGGGGATGCGGGACCTGTTCTTCGCCTTCGCCAACCCCGCGATGCCGCCGCCGGCCAAGCCGGAGGACGTGATCGCCTTCGCGGCGGCGTCGGGCCCGATGGTGATGATGCCGGTGGCGCCGCTGATGCACGGAGCAGCCCAGATGGGCACCTTCATCGCGTGGTGGATGGGGGCCACCATCGTCTACGTCCGCAAGTTCGACGCCGCCGGCGTGTGGCGGACGATCGAACGCGAGAAGGTCAACTCGCTCACCATCACCGGGGACGCGATGGCCATGCCGATGGCCGACGAGCTGGCCCGGGCCCGCGACTCGTACGACCTGTCCTCGCTGTTCGCCTACGTCTCCACCGGAGCGATCCTCACCGGTACGGTCCGGGACCGGATCCAGGAGCTGCTGCCCAACGTCATGATCATGGATCGGTTCGGCTCGACCGAGTCCGGATCCACGGCCGAGGCGGTGCCGGGGTCCAGCCCGGAGAAGGGGCTGCGGTTCGCCCCGGACGTGGCCGACATCGTCGTGCTCGACGACTCCCTGCGGCCGGTCGAACCGGGCTCCGGCGTCATGGGCCAGGTGGCGCGCAGCGGATACATCGCCCGCGGCTACTACAACGACCCGGAGAAGACCGCGCGCACGTTCCCCGTCGTGGAGGGCAGGCGCTGGCTGCTGACCGGTGACATCGCCACCGTCGAGTCCGACGGCACCATCTCGGTGTACGGCCGCGGCTCCCAGGCCATCAACACCGGCGGGGAGAAGGTCTTCCCCGAGGAGGTCGAGGCGGTCCTCAAGGGGCACCCCGGCGTCTACGACGCGGTGGTGACCGGTATCCCGGACCAGCGGTTCGGCTCCCGGGTGGCCGCCGTGGTCCAGCTGTACCAGGACGGTACGGCGGCCGGGGACCTGGACCGGCACTGCCGTGCCCATCTGTCGGGCTACAAGGTGCCCCGCACGTACGCCTTCGTCGCCGAGATGCGGCGGTCGCCGGCCGGCAAGGCCGACTACCGCTGGGCCAAGGAGATCGCCGAGAAGTCGGCGGGGACGTAGTCCCGCGGCGCGTTCCGGCAGGTCCGCCCAGGTGACCGGCCGGGCCCGCCGGCACGGGCCCGGCCGTTCCCTTGCCCCGCGACGCGGCCGGGGCGCTCCTGGCCGGACGGCCCGCGGGCGGCTAGGCTCACCTCACGCGAGTCGCTCTACCAAGGAGTCTCTCTCCTGAAGAGAAAGTGGGGGCGCGGTGAAGGCGTCGACCCGTGAGCAGATGGCCGTCGAGCTCCAGCTGGCGATGCAGCGCAACACCATGTGGACGGTGCTGCTGCATCACACCGTCGCGGGTAAGGCCGGCATCAACGTCACCGATCTGCAGTGCCTGAACCTCCTCTCGCTGGACGGCCCGATGACGCCGGGACAGCTCGCCCAGTCGATGGGGCTCACCACCGGCGGTGCCATCACCGCGGTCGTCGACCGGCTGGAGAAGGCCGGGTACGTCCTGCGCAGCCGCGACCCCGACGACCGCCGCAAGGTGATCATCGAGCCGGTCCGGGACAAGGTGGCGTTGCTGAGCACCTACTTCGAGCCGATCGGTCGGTCGGTCATGGCGCGGTTCGCCGCCTACACCGACGAGCAGCTGGAGTTCCTGCTCGACTTCGCCCGGACCAACAACGAGGCCATGCCGGGCGTGATCAAGGAAGTACAGGCCATGTCCTGAGGCCTGCCCGGCTTCGGCCATGCTCGATTTCGGGATCAAGCAAGTGCGGGTCACGCGCTGAGGCGCGCCGATAAGGTGCGTTCTGTCATGGACCTTCCCGGTTATGAGATCGCCGATCTACTCGGGCAGGGCGGCTTCGGCACCGTCTACCGAGCCCGCCAGCTGGCCGTCCAGCGTGCCGTCGCGCTGAAGATCGACAGTCGGGTGCTGGCCACCGAGCGGGACAGGCGCCGCTTCATGCGCGAGGTCACCGCCGCGGGTCAGCTGTCCGGGCATCCGCACGTGGTCGCGCTGTACGACGCGGGCCTGCTCGCCGACGGCCGGCCGTACCTGGTCCTGGAGCTGTGCCCCAACGGCTCCCTCGGGGACCGCCTGCACGACAAGGGCCCCTTCCCGCCGGAGGAGGTCCGTGACATCGGCGTGCGCATCGCCGACGCCGTCGCCGCCGCGCACGCCGCGGGGGTTCTGCACCGCGATATCAAACCGGGCAACATCCTGGTCAACCAGTACGGTGGCGTCGCGCTCGCCGACTTCGGCCTGGCCGCCATGCCGCAGCCGGGTCTGGAGTCCTCCGCGACCCGTGAGGCGCTCACCCCGGCGTACGCGCCCCCCGAGGCGTTCCGGCTGGAGGAGCCCAGCCCGGCCGGCGACGTCTACTCGCTCGGTGCCACGCTCTATGCACTGCTGTCCGGACGGCCCCCGCACTTCCCGCCGGACCGGCAGCCCAGCATCCACGCGCTGATGGCCGCGCATCTGCGGCCGGTCCCCGACCTGCCCGGAGTGCCGCCGGCGCTGACCGCCGTGCTGCGGCAGTCCATGGCCTACGACCCGGCCGCCCGTCAGCCGAGCGCCGCCGCCCTCCGCGACGCCCTCGCCGCCGCCGACCTGAGCCCGGCCGATCGAGGCCGGTCGGCCTATGCGGGCCCCGTCCCGCCCGGCGCGCCGCAGCCGAGCCCGTACGACTCGCCGCCGGTCGCCGCCGGTGCCCCCGGTTCCATGCCGAGCGAGCCCACCTGGTCCGAGTCTTCCGGCTCCGGGCCCGGTTCCGGTGCCGGCTTCGGATCCGGGCCCGGCTTCGGAGCCGCGTCGGCCGGGTCGCAGACCGGGTCTGCCGAGCGGACCATTCCACCGCGCCCCGGGAAGCCGCCCGGGTCGGGCGGGTCCCACAGGACGGTGTCGGCGTCGGAGTCCCGGCGCGGTGTCTCCCGTGGCGTGGTGTACGGCGCGGCAGCACTGATCGCGATCGCCATCGTCGGCACCGGCGCGCTGGTGGCGCTCTCCGGTGGCGACCCCGGCCACGGCCCCACGGGCGGCGGTTCGGCCGCCGGCTCTCCCGGCGGCGCGGCGGCGGCAGGCGCGAACGCCTACGGGGGAGCGCAGACCGTCACCGAGAACTGCCCGGCGGCCACCGTGCCGGGTGGGCGGGCCCGATGCGTCAAGACCGCCGAATGCTGGGGTGGCATGGTCGTGGAGTTCGGGAGCGCGCGGGCCGGCCGGGTCGACTGCACCCTGGCCCATACGTGGGAGACGTTCGCCATCGCCCCGCTGCCGGCCGACGCCCAGACCTGGAACCAGGACGACGTGTCGCACAACCCCACGGTGCGGAAGATCTGCGCCCGTGCGGTCGTCTCCAGGTCCCTGACCGGCAAGGCCGTGCGGTACCGCGCCGCCGGCTGGCAGATCGACGTGCTCCCGCCCACCCAGGCGCAGTACGACCAGGGCGCCCGCACCTTCCGGTGTGTCGCCGGGCTGGGCCTGGACCGCCTGCGCGGCACCGCCTTCCGGCCGCGCGTCTGAGGAGCCGCCACGCCCTTTCCGGTCCTGGACACCTCGGTCTTCCTGGACGAGCGGTCAGGTGGTGAGCCGGCCGCGCAGGAGGTCCATCAGCGTGGCCTGGATCTCGGCGAGCGGCCGGGCGGGCTGGAGGGCCCGCCAGTCGAGTGCCACCGTGAGCACCATGCCGAAGACCGCCGACGCGGCCATCTCGGTGTCCAGGTCCGCGCGCAGGTCGCCGCGGGTCACGGCGGAGCGGAGCACCTCGGAGATCACCCCGACGGCCCGCTCCCGGATGAGCCGGGCGGCGTGCTGCCAGTCGCCGCCGGCCCGCCAGGTCTCGGCGATCAGCAGCCGGGCGAACGCCTCGTGCTCGCCGATGAAGGCGAGCTCCGCGGCGACCACGGCCTCCAGTGCCTCCAGCGGATCCGGGGTGCCGTACGCGCCCTCGGGGTCCGCGCCGGAGACCACGAGACCGGCGGCTTCGCGGAGCCGGGAGGCCAGCCGCTCGATGCCGTACTCCAGCAGCGCGGAGAACAACGCCGCCTTGCTGCGGAAGTTGTAGTAGACGGTGCCCTTGGCGACCCCGGCCCGCTCGGCGATCTGGTCGACGGTGGTCGCGGTGAAGCCCTGGTCGGCGATCAGCACGACGGCGGCGTCGAGCAGCCGCTGCCGGGTGACCTCGCGCCGTGCGCTGACGGTCACGGCGATCAGAGCTTCAGCACGGGATGGAGGCGCTTCATGGTCCACACGCGGTTCTGGCGTGCGGTCAGCGTCGTCAGCATGAGCGCCCCCGCCAGGAAGGCCGACAGCACCGCGCCGCCCTGCCACACCGCCGCGAGGCTCCCGCCGCTGACCAGATGGCGCATCCCCGTCACGACCCACGGCATCGGCAGGAACGGCTGGATCCACTGGAAGAAGGCGGGGCTGGTCTCGATCGGGTAGGTCCCGGCGGCCGAGGTGAGCTGGAGCATCAGCAGCACCAGGGCGACGACCCGGCCGATCGGCCCGAACTTCGCGCTCACCAGCTGCACCACCGCCACGAACGTCACGGTGGCCAGGGCCAGGAAGGCGATCAGCCCGGCCCAGTGCGCGGCCTGCAACCGCAGGCCGAACCGGAACAGTCCGAACACCGAGAAACCGTGCAGGACGGCGAGCACCACCAGCATCTGGAGGATGCCGATCAGCGCGGCGGGCAGCCACCCCGCCAGCGCCACCCGCCACGCGGGGGCGGTGCCCGCCAGCGCCCGCTGGTTCAGCGGGCGCAGCAGCATGTAGATGATCATTGCGCCCACCCAGAGGGAGAGCGGCACGAAGAACGGCGCGAAGCCGGTGCCGTACTCGGGGGCCTCGTTGTCCTTCGTGGTGTCCAGCCGGACCGGGGCGCTCATCATGTCGGCCCGCCGCTCACGTTCGCTCCTGCCGTAGTCGGGGACCTGCCGTGCTCCGTCGTCCAGCCCGTTCCGCAGCCGGCCGGCCCCGGCGGAGAGGTCGCCGATGCCCGACTCGAGTCGCCCCGCGCCGGTGGAGAGCAGCCCGACGCCCGACTCGAGCCGCCCGGCGCCGGTGGAGAGCTGCCCGATGCCGGACCGCAGCGTGCCGAGCCCGCCGGTGAGCCGGTCGGCGCCGGCCAGTGCCTGGCCGGTGCCGCTGCGGAGCCGGCTCGCGCCGGTGGCCACCTGCCGGGCCCCGGCGTTGAGCCGATCGACCTGCCGCCGGGCGGCGACCACCTGGCCCGCCAGGTCGTGGGTGGCGGCCAGCTTCCGGGACAGCGCGGCGACGGTACGGGCATCGGCGGACAGCTGCGCGAGCTGCTGCGGGCGGGATCCGACGAAGGAGTCGATCCCCTTGGCCACCGTGACGACCAGGTCGGCGGACCGGCGCAGCTCCTGCCGCAGCGCCGCCGGTATCTCCCGGTGGGCCGCCAGGTAGACCTCCAGGTCGGCGCGTGCCCGCTGGGCCAGCCGGACGGCCTGCCTGGTCTGCAGCGGGAGCTTCGCCGACGCCTCGGCGAGGGCGTCGGCTCCGTCCGCGACGGAGAGCGCGGAGGTACGGATGAGGTCCGGATAGCGCTGCAGCAGGGGGACCAGCGTGTCCGACGCCTGGTCGACGATGGCGGTGATCTGCTGGACGCCGCCGGAGACCTGCGCGCTGCCGGCGGCCAGCCGGGCCGCGCCCCCGTTGAGCGTGCCGAGCCCGGCGGCGAGTTGCCGGCCGCCGTCCTGCAGCGTGCCGGCTCCGGTCCGCGCGTCGCCGAGCTTGTCGTGCAGGGTGCCCGCGCCGTCCGCGGCCTGGCCCGCGCCGGCGGCCAGCCGTCCCGCGCCGTCCTCGGCCCGCCCGGCACCGGCGGCGAGCTCGCCGGCGCCGTCCGCCGCCTGCCGCAGCTTGCCGTGCAGGGTGCCGTAGGAGACGAAGATCTTGTCGAAGTAGCTCCGGATGGCCTCGGCCCCGGCCGCCGCGCTCACCTCGTCGAACACCGCCCTGGCGATGGACCCGACGATGTAGCTGTTGGCGTCGTTGAGATGCACCTGAAGGGTGGCGGGAGCCGGGACGCCGTCGCCGTCGGGGGAGGCGATCCGGGCGCTGAAGTCCGCCGGGATGGTCAGCGACATGTAGTACCTGCCGGACTCGACGCCCTGCCTCGCCTCGGCCGCGTTCACGACCTTCCAGTCGAAGATCCGCCGGTCCCGGAGCTGCCTGGCGAGATCCGCGCCCGCGGTGACCCTCCGGCCGCCGGCGTCGGCAGGCCTGTCCTCGACGACCATCGCGACCGGCAGATGGGACAGCCGGCCGGTCGGGTCCCAGAACGACCACAGGTAGAGCCCCGCGTACAGCAGGGGCAGCAGCACCAGGCCCGCGACCGCGATCCGGGTCATCCGGGCGCGGGCGAACCGGCGCAGCTCCAGGCCGCCGAGGGACAGCGCGGGGAGTCTCATCGGGGGCTCTCGTGCGTCGTGCTTCCGGCGGCGGGACGGCGTCCTCGGCGGCGTTCAGCCATCGCTGGGTCCTTCGCGGTGCGGGGGGATCTGGACGGTCTCGGCGAGTCCGGCGGCGGGCGCCGGGTCGTGGCAGGTCGCGATGACGGTGACGCCGGACCCGGCGATCGCGTGCAGCCGTTGCCAGAGGGCGTGCTGGCGGTCGGGGGTCAGCCGGGCGTCCACCTCGTCGAGCAGCAGCAGCCGGGGTTCGCCGAGCAGGGCCAGCGCCGCTCCGAGCAGTTGCGTCTCGTCGGGCGGCAGCTCGTGGACCGCCAGGCCGAGGTCGAGGTCCAGGCCCACCCGGGCCAGCGCGGCGGTGATCCGGGCGCGCCGTGCCTTCGGCCGCAGCGGCCCGAAGAGCCCGAGATGGAGGTCGAGCGCCTCGCCCGCCTGCTCCCTGACGGTGAGCGTGGGCTCCAGGTCGTTGACGCCGCCGATCACCCCGAGCGCGGCGATCCGCTGCACCGCGCGCATCTCCGCGGGGAGTTCATGGCCGCCGATCCGCGCCCGGCCCGCGGTGGGGCGCATCCTGCCGCCCAGGGTGAGCAGGAGGGCGGTACGGCCGGTACCCGCCTCGCCGGCCAGGGCGACCAGCCGTCCGGGGGACACCGAGAGGTCGACGTCGCGGTACACCCAGCCGCGGGCGGCCTTCAGCGACAGGCCCGTGGCCTCGACCGCGGCTCCGCGAGAGCCGGGCTCCCCGGGTATGTCGGATGCGTCGGGTGTCTCGGAGGGCTCGGGTGTCATGGGGGGCTCAGGTGAGGGCAGGATCCCGGGGACGGGCGCGGACCCCCCAGCCGCGTCATCCGCCCCCGGTTCCTTCCGGGTCCGGGGCTTCTCCAGAGAAGTCACCACCGGATCCAGGGGTAGGGGCCGGGCCGGAACGGGGTGATCGGGCTCGTCAGCCCGCGCCCCGGAGTCCTGCCCGCTGCTCACTACCGCTCCAAAATCTACCCGTTCGTACTGACTGGTCAGTACAAAATTAGTACAGAGCGCTACATCATTTGGCATAGCGCCCGGTGATCTGTCTCACCTCTCCGGGCGGGCCCCTTTTGGACGATCCGTCTACTTTGAGGCGATGATCCGTGAGAGAGTGCGGGGCCATGAGCACCGCGTCCCGATCGGCTCGCCGCCTGGCCGCGCTCCTGGCGGGCGCCGGAGTCACGCACTTCCTCGCGCCGAGACCGTACGACCAGATCGTGCCGAAGGCGCTGCCCGGCAAGCCGCGGACCTGGACCTACCTCAGCGGCGTGGCCGAGCTCGCGGTCGCCGCCGCGGTCGTGAACCCCGGCACCCGCCGCCTCGGTGCGCTGGCCGCCGCGGGGCTGTTCGTCGGCGTCTTCCCCGCCAACGTCAAGATGGCGCTGGACTGGCGCGACCGGCCGCTGCCGCTCAGGGCGGGGGCGTACGCCCGGCTGCCGTTGCAGGTCCCCCTGGTGGTGTGGGCCGTCAAAGTGGCCCGCTCCGCAGGCTGAGCCGGGCTTCTCCCCGCTTCGCGCGCGATCATGGCGTCCGCGGTGCCAAGGTCGGGGGAATGCCCTCGGTCGGAAGTGCGCGCCGTCCTTCCTGCCGGGCGGGCGGGGAAGGCGTCAGCGGACGGTGATGATGGCGGAGCCGTGGCCGAAGAGGCCCTGGTTGACGGCGATCCCGGCGCGGGCGCCGTCGACCTGGCGACCCTCGGCCTGACCGCGCAACTGCCAGGTCAGCTCGCACACCTGGGCGATCGCCTGCGCCGGGATCGCCTCGCCGAACGAGGCCAGCCCACCGCTGGGGTTGACCGGGATCCGCCCGCCCAGCGTGGTCGCCCCCGAGCGCAGCAACGACTCGGCCGTGCCGGGCGCGCACAGCCCGATGTCCTCGTACCAGTCGAGTTCGAGCGCGGTGGACAGGTCGTACACCTCGGCGAGCGACAGGTCCGACGGGCCGATCCCCGCCTCCTCGTACGCCGCGTCCGCGAGCGCCGAGCGGAACGGCCGGGCCGGCGCGGGCACGGTCATCGCCGAGTCGGTCGCGAAGTCGGGCAGGTCGAGGACCGTCTTGGGAAAGGTCGGCGTCACCGTGGACAGCGCCGGGATCCGTACCGGATCGCTGACGCCGTGCCGCCGCGCGAAGTCCAACGAGGAGATCACCAGGGCCGCGCCGCCGTCACTGGTGGCGCAGATGTCGAGCAACCGCAGCGGGTCGGCCACCACGGCGGACTCGCGGACGTCCTCGATCGAGACCTCCTTGCGGTAGCGGGCGTTCGGGTTGGCCAGCCCGTGCCGGGCGTTCTTCACCTTGACGGCCGCGAAGTCGTCCAGCGTCGCGCCGTGCAGGGCCATCCGGCGCCGGGCGGCCAGCGCGAAGTACATCGGGTTGGTCGCGCCGAGCAGCCGGAACCGCAGCCAGTCCGGGTCGTCCGGCCGGTCACCGCCCACCGGCTTGAAGAAACCCTTGGGGGCGGCGTCCGCGCCCACCACCAGCGCGACCTCGCAGAGCCCCGCCAGGATCTGCGCCCGCGCGGTGGCGATCGCCTGGGCGCCCGAGGCGCAGGCGGCGTAGCAGCTCGACACCCGGGCACCGGACCAGCCGAGCGCCTGGGCGAACGTCGCTCCCGCGATGAAGCCCGGGTAGCCGTTGCGTATGGTGTCGGCCCCGGCGACGTACTGCACGTCCGGCCAGCTCAGCCCGGCGTCCGCCAGCGCCGCACGGGCGGCGGCCAGACCGTACTCCACGAAGTTGCGGCCCCACTTGCCCCACGGGTGCATGCCCGCCCCGAGCACGGCGATGTCCCTGTTCATTGGCTCGCTCCGCTCGCTGTTCGCGGCCGCCTCGACGCGACGGCTTCCCTCGTCGCGTGCTCGCTCGTTCCTCGCTGCGCGCGCTCCTCAGTCCAGCCGCCGCGCGGCCGCTCACGGTTCACTGGCTCGCTCCGCTCGCTGTTTCCGGGTGCTCGGGGACGGGTCTCCACAGCCAGGTGGTGTAGGCGTACTGGTCGTCCTCGTAGAGGGTGCCGGTGGTCAGCTCGACCTCCATGCCGACGGCCAGGTCGGCCACGCCCACGCCGGGCACCGTCTGGCCGAGGATCACCATCTGCTCGGCCTCCAGCTCGACGGCCGCCAGTGTGTACGGCACGAAGGGCTCGGCGGCGATGTAGGGCGGCGGGGGCTTGTAGCGGGAGTCGGCGTACGACCAGACCCGGCCGCGGTTGGACAGCGCGTACTCCTCGAGTTCCGACCCGTCCTTGGGCCCCTGGCAGTAGGGGTTGCGGCAGGCCAGCTCGTTCCGGGGGAAGTACGGCGTGCCGCAGCTCGTGCAGCGCGTGCCGAGCAGGCGCACCTCGCCCTCGCCGGTGGTGAACCAGCCTTCGACGGCGGGGCGTTGTTCTTTGGTCTGCGGCACTCGAGCGACCTCCGTCATTTGAACAAGCGACCGCTCAAATCTATAACGCGTTCTAGTTGGACGGAAGCGCCGGGGCCCACATACCGACCGGTCGGTCGCCTCGCTACAGTGGCGACCGAGCGGGATTCGGCCACGTACGGGCGCGACACGAGGAGTGCGTACATGCGGACTGGACTGCAGGGGAAGACGGCGCTGATCACCGGTGCCTCGCGGGGCATCGGCAAGGCCATCGCCTTCGCGCTGGCCGAGGAGGGAGCCAACGTCGTGCTCTCCTCCCGTCGCCAGGAGGCCCTCGACGAGGTGGCGGAGGAGCTGCGGGCCGCCCATCCGGGGGTCGGCGTGCTGCCCAGGGCGGCGCACGTCGGCGTCGAGGACCAGGCCCGCGCGTGCATCGACGCCACCATCGCCGAGTTCGGCGGCCTAGACGTGCTGGTCAACAATGCCGGGACCAGCGTGCACTTCGGGCCGCTGGCCGACATCGACGCCGCGGCCGCCGCGAAGACGGTCCAGATCAACCAGTTCGCGGTGGTGCAGTGGACACAGCTCGCCGTGAAGGCGTGGATGGCCGAGCACGGCGGTTCGGTCATCAACATGGCCAGCGTCGGCGGCCTCGTCACCGAGCACGGCATCGGCTACTACAACGCCACCAAGGCAGCGGTGATCCATCTGACCCGGCAGTTCGCCATGGAGCTCGCTCCGGGCGTACGGGTCAACGCCATCGCCCCGGGCCTGGTCAAGACCCACCTCGCCAAGGCCCTCTGGGAGGGCAACGAAGAGGCGATCAGCAAGTACATGCCGCTCGGCCGGCTCGGCGTTCCCGAGGACATCGCCAGCGCGGCCGTCTTCCTCGCCGGTGACGCGTCATCCTGGATGACCGGGCAGACCCTCGTCGTCGACGGCGGCGCCATGATCCGACCGTCCATCGCCTGAACACCGACCCGCCCCCTTCCGTGATCATGCAAACGATCGACGATCGTTTGCATGATCACGGAAGGGGGCGGGGCAAGAAGCAACGGCAACGGCAGAGGAAGAAGGAGAGCAGGATGACCTTGCGCTGGGGACTGACGATTCCGCTGACAGGGATGGCGCTGCCGGAGCAGCGGGAGATCATCTCCGAGCTGTCCGGGCTGGGCTACAGCGATGCCTGGTCCGCCGAGACCAACGGCGCCGACGCCTTCACTCCGCTGGCCCTGGCCTCGCAGTGGGCACCGGAGCTGCGGCTCGGCCCGGCGATCGTGCCGGTCTACACCCGCGGCCCCGCGCTGCTGGCCCAGCAGGCCGCGACCCTGGCGGAGCTGGCCCCCGGCCGGTTCGTGCTCGGCATCGGGACGTCCTCGCCGGCGATCGTCGAGCGCTGGAACGGCATCCCGTTCACGGAGCCGTACCAGAAGGTCAGGGACACCCTGCGCTTCCTGCGGCGCGCGCTCGCCGGGGAGAAGGTCACCGACGAGGCCCTCGGCGTCAAGGGCTTCAAGCTGGACCTGGTGCCCGGCACCCCGCCGAAGATCGTGCTCGCGGCGCTGCGTCCCGGCATGCTGCGGCTGGCGGCGCGCGAGGCCGACGGCGCCATCACCAACTGGCTGGCCCCGCACGACGTGCGGAAGGTGCGCGCGGAGCTGGGCGGCGAGAAGGAGCTGATCGCACGGATCTTCGTCTGCCCCACCGAGGACGCGGACGAGGCCCGGCGGCTGGGCCGCTGGATGATCGCCGCCTACATGACCGTGCCGGTGTACGCGGCGTTCCACGAGTGGCTGGGCCGGGGGGACGCGCTCAAGCCGATGCACGAGGCCTGGTCGGCCGGTGACCGCAAGGGCGCGCTGGAGGTCATCCCGGACGAGGTGGTCGACGACCTGATCGTGCACGGCTCGCCGGACGCCTGCCGGAGCCGGATCCGGGAGTACCAGGAGAACGGGCTGGACACCCCGGTCCTCGCGGTGCTGCCCGGCGGAGGCCTCTCGATGCCTGACGCCGTACGCGCCCTCGCCCCCACCGCGGGCTGACCTGGCGGCCCCGGACGTGGTGACGGCCCGCCCGCCGGCGGCTCGTTAACCCGCCGTTTCCGTTGCGGCTGCTTGGCTGGTCTAGCATCGCCGACTCTTCTCAACGTGCGTGATCTTCGGGGGGACCACGACATGGGTCTGCTGGACGGTTCGTTACTGCTCCTCTCGATCGTGCTGGCGATCGCCGCCCCGGTCGCCTGCCTCCTGATGTGGAACCGGATCAGCGGGCCGGTGGCGCTTCGGTACGGTGGCCGGCTCGGCCTGATCGCGGGCTGCCAGGTGACCGCGCTGCTGCTGGCGGGCCTGCTGGTCAACCGCAGTTTCCAGCTCTACGCCTCCTGGGACGACCTGTTCGGTGCGGGCGGTGCCGGGGGCTCCGTCCAGGCGGCGGGCCCGGCGGGCAACCCGCCGGTGCGCGGCCGGCTGGCCGTGCGCAGCGCCGGCAGCCGGCTCAGGTTCCGATACGACCACGGCAGCCAGACCTACAGCGCGACCTTCACCGGGCGCGCCTCGGGAGTGCGCTCGCTGGTCCGAGTCTGGCTGCCCCCGGAGTACGGCCACTCGGCGTACGCCAACGCGAGGTTCCCGGTGATCGAGCTGTTCCCCGGCTATCCGGGTACGCCCTCGACGTGGTTCAACGCGCTGCACGCGGGACAGCGGCTCCGCGAGGCCATGCGCCGCGGGCAGGCCAAACCGTACATCCTGGTGGCGCCGACCATCACGGTCCAGCCGGGCCGCGACACCGAGTGCACCGACATCCCCCGCGGCCCGCAGGTGGCCACCTGGCTGACCACGGACATCCGGCAGGTGATGACGGAGAACTTCCGGGTCCTGCCGGGGGCGGAGTCCTGGGCGACCATGGGGTACTCGACCGGCGGGTTCTGCGCGGCCAAGCTGGCGGAGCAGCACCCGGCGATGTTCCGCGCCGGAGTCAGCCTGGCCGGATATTTCGCGCCGGCCTCACCCGACCTCACCCGGGACCCCGTGCTGGCCAGGGCCAACAACGCCTACGAGCTGCTCGGCACCGGGCCCGCGGTCTCGCTGCTGCTGGCCGGCACCGCCCAGGACGGCGACACCGTCTCCCTGGTGACGCTGATGAGCAAGGCGGCGCGGCCGCCGACACAGATCTTCACCTACATCGTGCCCCGGGGCGGCCACAACGCCCATGTCTGGCAGGAGATGCTGCCCAAGGCGTACGAGTGGATCAGCGAGCGGCTCGTCGGTCCCACCTGAGGCTCAGGTCAGTGGCGCGTGCCTCGGCCAGGGACGTTCCCGCTCGAGCTGCGCGGCCAGCCCCAGCAGCAGCGACTCCCTGCCCGGAGTGGCCACGAGCTGGACGGCCAGGGGCAGTCCCCGCGGGCCCACTCCCGCGGGCACGGACGCCGCCGGGTAGCCCGCGAGGTTCCAGGCCCCGGTCATCGGGGCGTACCGCACCGAGGTCACCACGCTGTGCAGCCAGGACCCTTCGCCCCACCGGCGCGCGGCCGGCGCCGGCTGGGCCAGCGTCGGCATGACCAGGACGTCGTGCCGCTCGAAGAAGGGCGCGAGGGCCTGGCGGAGGCGCTCCCGGTCCTCCGCACGCGGCGGGCGTACCCCGGCGAGCCGCCGTCCCGCGGCGGCGTGCCGGCGGGTCCGGCGCTCCAGCCGCGGATCGGAGAGGTACGGGGCCGCGTCGGCGGCCGGGCAGGCCAGCCAGCGCGAGGTCACGGCGGTGGCCGCCCAGGCCGGATAGGGCGGGTCGTCGTGCGCGACGGTGTGCCCCAGCCCGACCAGGGCCTTGCCGGTCGCCCGGACCGCCCCGGCGAAGTCGCGGTCGACGACCACTCCCGCCGCGGGCGGCTTGGCCGAGATCGCGATCCGCAGGCGTTCCGGCGTGGCGAGGGCGGCGAGCGAGTCGTCACCCGCCATGACCGCGAGCATCAGCGCCGCGTCGGCGACCGTGGTGGTGAGCGGGCCGTTCTCCGACATGCCCGCCCAGTCGTCACCGCCCAGCTCGGCCGGCACCACGCCGGTGCCGGGCTTGATGCCGAAGAGCCCGCAGTTGGCGGCCGGGATGCGGATGGAGCCGGCGCCGTCGTTCCCGTGCCCGGCCGGGACCATGCCGGAGGCCACCGCCGCCGCGGACCCGCCGGACGAGCCGCCCGCCGTCCGGGCGCGGTTCCACGGGTTGCGGGTGATGCCGTACACGCTGTCACTGAAGGGGTAGATGCCCAGCTCGGGCAGGTTGGTCAGGCCCACCACGACCGCTCCGGCCGCCCTCAGCCGGGCCACCACCGCGTGGTCCTTCTCCTGGGGCCCGTCGGGGGTGGCCGCCGACCCGGAGCGCATCGGCTCCCCGGCGACCGGGACGTTGTCCTTGATGGCGACCGGCACCCCGGCCAGCGGCAGGTCGGCCCGGTCGCTCCGGGCGTCGATCTCACCCGCCTCACGCAGCGCCGCCTCACGGCGTACCCGGACGAAGGCCCCGAGGTCCCCGTCCAGCGCCGCGATCCGGTCCAGGTGATCCCGGACGACCTCCCGCGCCGTGACCTCGCCCGCCCGCACCGCCGCCGCGATCTCCGCCGCGCTCCTGCGCACCCACTCGCTCATGACCGGAGTCTGCCGCGCCGCGGGCGTTCCGTCGAGCGCAGCGAGGCCGAAAGCACCGCGAGGGGCGCGGCGGTGTCTGGACTGAGGAGCGCGCGCAGCGAGGTACGAGCGAGCACGCGACGAGGGAAGACACCGCCATCAAGGCGCCCCTCGCCGCCGAGCGAAGCGAGGCCATGAGCACTGCGAGGGGCGCGGCGGTGTCTGGACTGAGGAGCGCGCGCAGCGAGGTACGAGCGAGCACGCGACGAGGGAAGACACCGCCATCAAGGCGCTCCTCGCCGTCGAGCGAAGCGAGGCCATGAGCACTGCGAGGGGCGCGGCGGTGTCTGGACTGAGGAGCGCGCGCAGCGAGGTACGAGCGAGCACGCGACGAGGGAAGACACCGCCTCAAAGGCGCCCCGAGCCGCCGAGCGGAGCGAGGCCGAAAAAGAGAGAGTCAGCCGGGGTTCTCGGGGCCGAGGGAGGGGTGCGGGCCGAGCGCCCAGTACTCGAACAGGCCGTAACCGACCTGGCCGTCGTACTCGAACCGGCCGACGGCGTCGACCAGGCCCCACATCCGGGCGGCGTCCTCGTCCCGGCCGGTGTCGTAGGTGACGCCCTGCACCTTGAGCTCCGGGCCCTGGTACATCCCGTGCTTCCAGTCCGGCTCCAGCCCGTACCCGGTGCCGACCATCAGGTGCACCGGCAGGATCGGCGTGGCCTGCACCTCGAAGGGCTTGCCGCCCGGCGGGCTGAAGGAGAGCGTCGCGGTGACGACCTCGCGGGTGCCCGCCACGTACTCGGGCCGGTACTCCGGGCGGCCGAGGTACTCCGGCTCGCGCGCCGGGTCGGGCCACACCCGTACCGCCTCCTCCAGGACCCGGCGCCCCTTCTCGTCCTCCTGGATGATGCACAGGATCGAGTGGTCCTCGAACTGGATGGGGGTGTAGAGCCAGTAGAACGTGCCGGCGTTCTTGACCTGGATGCCGGGCGGCTCGGACTCGCCGACCGGGCGGATGCCCCAGGAGCGGTCCCGGGTGCCCCACCAGTGGTCCGGGGTGACCTCGATCGTCTCGCCGTCGACGGTGATGGAGCCGGTCCAGCGGCCGGTCTGCGCCATCCGCTTGGAGTCGAAGACCACCCGTTCCTGCCAGCGCAGGTAGTGCTGCGGTTCCACCTGGGCGGGGATCGAGCCCTCCCAGGTCAGGTCGAAGGACAGCCCGTGCTCGTTGTCCGCCAGCACCACCCGGAGCCGTTTGAGCCCCTCGATGACCTCGATCCGGAACGGCCCGATCTCGGTGTTCATGCGGTCCGCGCCCAGCTCGCGGGAGGCGCGTACGACCTTGTGGACGGGGCCCTTGCGGACCACGGCGAACGCGTCGGTGACCCCCAGGTTGGGATACTGCCCCACCCCGACGATCAGCATCAGCTCGTCCGAGCAGGGGTGGCAGTTGAAGTAGTACCGGTCGTAGAAGTTCCGGTCTGAGGTACCCACATGCCGCATGACCTCCGGCACCTGGTGGATCGGGTAGTCGTCCAGCGGGGACAGGGTCATCGCAGGCCTTCCATGATCTTCGCCAGGAGCTGTGAGCAGTTGTTGTTGTGGGGGAAGTCGCTGTCCGGCTCGATCATCCCGAAGTCGATCATCGCCTGGCCGACTCTGGACATGATCACGGTGAACTTGAAGCCGGACAACACCTCGTAGTAGGCCATGTCCCGCATCGGGCGGCCGAGCAGTTCCGCGTACCTCGTCACGGTCTCCTCGGGCGAGGGGAAGCCCTCCAGCCGGGGCACGTAGAGGCCCTCGGAATGGTGCCGGTCCAGGAACAGGAACCAGGCCAGGTCCTCCTCGGGCTGGCCGAGCACGGCGACCTCCCAGTCGAGCACCGCCCGCGGTACGCCCCCGTGGAAGATGATGTTGCCGATGCGGGAGTCGCCCCACAGCGCCACCGGCTCGGGCTCGGCCGGCCGGTGGGCCTTCAGCCAGGCCAGTGCCTCCAGCGCGACGTCCTTCGGCCCCGGATAGGCCCAGTGCAGGTAGTGCTCGTAGTAGCCGAGCCGCTGGCCCAGCCCGGTCGGCCCCCAGCGCGGCTGGTCGAGGAACTCCAGGCCGAGGGCCTTGTGGTCCAGCCGGTGCAGCCGGGCCATGATCTCCAGCGAGTTCCACCACATGGCGGCCCGCTCCTCCGCGGAGATCTCGGTGACCCAGCCGCCCTGGTGGTAGGGCGGCATGTCCGTCGGCACCTTGCCGTCGATCCGGCCCATCACGAAGAACGGCGCGCCGAGCGCCTCCGCCGAGGGCTCGTACCAGCGGATGGGCGGCACCGGGATGTCCGTCCGCTCCGCGAGGATCCGCATCAGCCGGTACTCCTCCTCGAATCGCGGCTCGGGGAAGATCTGGTAGTGGTGCGGGGCGACCCGGGCCACCAGCGCCTCCTTGCCGCCCTCGTGCTCGGCGTCGAAGAGCAGTGTCTCGTTGGAGAACCCGTTCGTCGCCGGGGTCTGCAGGTGGGTGATCCGTGCTCCGGGCAGGTGCCGGCCGAGCCATGCGGTGAGAACCGTGCGAGTGACCTCGGGATCGCGCTGGTCGGGTACGGGCATGCGCCGCCTCCTTGCGCCTTTGTGCACTCTGAAAGTGAAACGTGTTCTATCAACGGGGGTCGGCGGCGTCAATGGTCCAGCCGATCAAGCGCTCGCTGGGTGCCGCGGCCCCTGGCCACCGGGCCCACGGCACGCCACGATGGGGCGGTGATCCGATGCGATGACCGGGTGGTGCTCGTCACCGGGGCGGCGAAGGGGATCGGGGCCGCCACCGCCGGTCTCTTCGCGGCCGCGGGCGCCTCGCTGGCGCTGTGCGATCGTGACCCGCCGTCCGGCACCGCCGACGCGGCGGCGATGCTCGGCTGCCCGGTGCTGGCGGCCACCCTGGACGTACGCGACGACACCGCCGTCCGGCACTTCACCGAAGCCGTCGAGGACCGGTTCGGCCGGGTGGACGTGCTGGTCAACAACGCGGGCGGCACCTTCCACGCCCCCTTCCTCGAGGTCTCCGGCAAGGGGGAGGCCACCCTGATCGAGGAGAACTTCACCCAGGTCACCCGGCTCATCCGGCTGCTGGTCCCACTCATGCCCGCCGGTGGGTCGATCGTCAACATCACCTCCTCCGAGGCCCATCAGGCCGCGCCGGGCTTCGCGGTCTACGCCGCGATGAAGGCCGCGGTGGAGTCGCTGACCCGTACCCTCGCGCTCGAACTCGCACCCCGCGGCCTGCGGGTCAACGCCATCGCGCCGGACGCCCTGCCCACCGGCGGCGAGCAGGCCGTACGCGACCAGATGCTCGCCGATCAGGTCTCGGCCGGCCGGACGCCCACCGGGTACGAGCCCGTACGGCTGCCGCCGCTCGGCTTCCTGGGATCACCGGACGACGCGGCCGGCGCGGTGCTCTTCCTCGCCTCGGATCTGGCCCGGTTCGTCACTGGTGAGACCCTCCACGTCGACGGCGGCATCTGGGCCGCCGGCGGCTGGCGGCGTACCCTCGATCCGCCCTGACCGGTCAGTGCCGGGGCTGTGACCTGGCCCGATTGCCGTCGCCCGGCGGCGGGGCCGCGCATCGGGACGGCCGGAGGCGCATGCGACCATCGAAGGATGCGGCTCACCAAACTGGGACACGCCTGCGTACGGCTCGACAAGGACGACCGGACCCTGGTCGTCGATCCCGGCGCGCTCACGCCCGAACAGGACGCGTTCGAGGGCGCCGACGCGGTGCTGATCACCCACGAGCACTTCGACCACTTCGAGGCCGGCCGGCTCCGCCGGGCCGTCCGCGACGACCCGGACCTGGAGGTGCTGACCTGCGGGGCCGTCGCCGCCGGCCTGGCCGATCTGGGCGGCCGGGTGCGGACGGTCGGCGACGGGGACTCGGTGACGGTCGCCGGCTTCGAGATCGCGGTCCTCGGGCGGAAACACGAGATCGTCCACCCCGACCTGCCACCGGTCGAGAACGTGGGGTTCCTCGTCGACGGCCAGGTCTTCCACCCGGGCGACGCGTTCACCGTCCCGCCGGTCGCGGTGCCGACGCTGCTGACGCCGACCAGCGCACCCTGGATGAAAGTCACCGACATGTACGCTTACCTGCGCGAGCTGGAGCCGGCCCGGGCGTACTCCATCCACGACGGGCTGCTCAACGACGCCGGTCTGAAGCTCGTCGACTCGGCCCTCGCCGGCGAGGCCGAGCGGACCGGCAAGGACTACCGGCGCCTGCGGCCGGGCGAGTTCATCGACGTGTAGGCGCAGCGAACGGGAGGCCGGGCAATGCGGATCGAGGCGGTCTTCTTCGACATCGGCGAGACGCTCGTCAACGAGGGCGAGATCTACGGCCGGTGGGCGGACTGGCTGGGCGTGCCCCGGCACACCTTCCTCACCAAGCTGGGCGCCGTGCTCGCCACCGGCGGCACCGCCTTCGACCTCTTCGAGCACTTCCGGCCGGGCTTCGACCTGGCCGCGGAGGAGGGACGCCGCCGTGCGGCCGGGGTGCCCAACGGCTTCGGCGCCGCCGACCTCTATCCGGACGCGCGCGACTGCCTCGGCGCCCTCCGGGCCCAGGGCCTGTTCGTGGGGGTGGCGGGCAACCAGCCGGTGGAGGCCGCCGAGCAGTTCGCGGCGCTCGGCCTGGAGACCGATGTGCTGGGCATCTCCGACATCTGGCAGCTGCACAAGCCGTCCCCGGAGTTCTTCGCCCGCTGCGCGAAGGAGGCCGGTCTCGCGCCGGAGCGGATCCTGTACGTGGGGGACCGGATCGACAACGACGTCCGGCCCGCACTGGCCTCCGGCATGCAGGCCGCCTTCCTCCGGCGCGGACCCTGGGGGCACATCCAGCAGGACGACGAGGCCCTGGCGCGCTGCCGGTTCCGCCTCGACGACCTGGCCGGGCTGCCCGCCCTCGTAGCCGCGCACAACGCCCGCTGAGCCTCGGCGGCCGCAGGATCGTCCAGTCCAGTCCAGTCCAGGCCGGGCCGCACCGCGTCCCGGCCCGCGGACATGGATGAGCGTGTGTTCGGCCAGTCCGCGGCGGACGGTCAGGACTCGCCGGCGCGGAACGCCTTCAGGGCGTAGCGGAGCCGTGCGGTGGTGAGCAGGTCCTCGTCCTCGGGGCAGTCCAGCACCGTCCGGGCGTACATGATCAGCTGTTCGTCGCCGAGCGACTGGCCGCTCTCGGCGAGGTGCTGGATCAGCTGGACCAGCTCGTCGCGTTTGTACTCGACGATCGACCGGCCCGGCCGGACCGGCAGATCCCCTCGGGCCGGGTCGGCGGCGGGCTCGGGGCTCGGCGCCGTCTCGAGGACCGTGACGGGGGACGGACCGGAGGAGCCGACGGCCGGCCCGAGACGCGCCTGGAGCGCGTCGTACAGGGTCGCCGACGGCCCGACCGCCTCGCGGAGCCCGTCCGGCAGGTTCGCCACGGAGGGCTCCCCGGCGCCGTTCACGGAGAGCTCCGTGGCGGCGGCCGGGCCCGGGCCCATGATGATCACACGTCCGGCGAGCCAGAGCAGGAACAACGCCTCCACCGGCTCGGCGGCACCCTCGTCCACGATGACGACGTCGAAGGAGTCCGCCCGGCGCGGAACCGTCTCGGGCACCTGCCACAGCGGCACCACCAGTGCGGGGAGGGTGTCCAGGCTCACCGAGCCGGGGCTCGCGGTCATGCGGGACAGGGACCAGCCCCAGGCCTGCCCGGCGGTGTACTCCGCGAAGATCGAGGCCTGCCGGTCGGCCGTCTCCTGGAGCGACTCGCCGAGCTGACGCTCCAGGTCCGACTGCGGCCGGTTGCGCAGCGACACCGAGGCGTACGCCCAGCTCCAGGCCTGCTCCCAGGTCTCCAGCCGGCCGGTCCAGACCGGGTCGTCGGGGTGTTCGGCCAGCAGCGAGGCCAGCTGGGGGTGCACCGCGCGGACCCGGGCCAGCAGTTCCTCGCAGCGGGCCTGTGCCAGCCGCTCCTCGGGGGCCTCGGCCAGCGCGGCCACGGAGCGCCGGTAGGCGGCGGCGTCGCGGGCGGTGATGGCCGAGACGGCCTCGGTCAGCTCGGGCGGGGGCGGGCCCTTGCGCACCTCGAGCTCCAGGGCGTCCTGCAGCGCCGTCACCGCGGCGGTGGCCCGGACGGCCGCCAGCCGGAGCCGTGCGCCGCCCAGCGCCGCCGTGTAGGCCCGCCACTCGGCCGGGTTGCTCAGCGGCACCTGCAGGCCCGCGCCGAACAGCACGGCCGACGTCTCGCCGACCGCGGCGAGCGCCGTACGGACCTGGCCGAGCCGCCGGTAGGCCTGGCTGAACAGCGCGACCGAGTGGGCCAGCGGCAGGCCGGTGGGAAAGGTGACACCGGCGAGCTGCCAGCCGTGTGACAGCGCCTGGCAGGCGGCCATGCACTCCAGCCCGGCGATCACGATGTCGAGCAGCTCGGCGGTGACCGGCGCGGCGCCGTCCACGGAGGCTCCGTTGAGCAGCGGCTCGGCGTTCTTCTGTACCGACGGGCGCAGCGGCCCGCGGCGCAGCCCGCCGCCCGCGGCGAGGTAGTCGCGCAGCTCCCGCAGGGTGGGCAGCACGGTGCTCGGCTCCACCGGGGGCAGCGCCAGCCGGTGGTCGCCGACCCTGCGCAGGGCCCGGTCGGCGGCGCCCGCCTGCATGGCGAGATCGGAGACGTGCTCCCACGCCGAGGGGCGCCGGGACAGGCCGTCCCGCAGGGCCCGCACCGGCCAGTCGGCGGGATCCCACTGCTGCGGGTCCGCCGGCAGGCCCAGCTCGCCCAGCGCGCTCTGCACCGCCGTCGCGCAGGCGTCCAGCCTGCTCAGCATGGCGGGGTCGCACTCGACGAGCCGCGCGGACAGGTCCGAGGCCGACCGCCCGGCACGCTCCAGTGCGGTCCGCTCGGTCTCGATCAGCGTCTGGACCCGCTCGGCGTCCGGCAGCGCCGCCGGGTCGGGGAGCAGCTGGCCGGTGCGGGCGGCGCGTTCCGGAGTCCGGTCGGCCAGCAGGCCGAGCAGCTCGGCGGCCTCGTCCGCCGTGAGCGGCGGGCTCGGCGGGATCGGCTCGTCGGCGGGCAGCCAGGCGAACCTGTCCGCCAGGTCCGCCACGCGCCGGGTGAGCTCGGTCAGCGTGCCCTTGTATCCGGGCGCGAGGTCGTAGGTCTCCTCCTCGTGCAGCGACTCGAGCCGCTCGCGCAGGTCCCTCTCGATGCCCTTGACGGTGGCCAGCCGCGACTCCTGCTCGGTCAGCACCTGCCGATGCCGTTCGGGGTCGTGCGCGGTGAACCGGTCGGCGAGCATGGCCAGGCTCTGCCGGGCGGTGGCGGGGGTGGCGACCAGCGGCGCGATCTCGGCCGGCAGCTCCGCCGTCAGGTCCGCGGCGGCCGAGCCGGTCACCAGCACGCGGTGGCCGCGGGCGAGCAGCGCCACCAGCAGCTCGGAGACGGCGCGCGGGCTGCGGTCCGCCACCTGGGCGAGGTTGCGCTGCGGCGGGCCCGTGACGAAGCGGGCGAACCCGGTGGGGACCTCGGCGCCGTGACCGATCAGCTCGGTGAGCATGGCGTCGTAGTAGTCCATCGTCGTGGTGTGGTCGCGCTTGCGCAGCACCAGCGCGGGGGCGAGCCGCACCCGCGACGCGCCGCCCGCCGTCTGGTCGTCGGCCCAGTCCTCGCGGAACCCGACGGTGCCGTCCTCGAAGGCCAGCGCGCACCACTTGCGCAGCACGTCGGCGGCGGAGTTCTGCAGGCCGTAGCCCCGCCCGGACCGCACCGCGTCGCGGACCCAGTCCGTGCGGGCCGGGCGGAACCCGGCCAGGCCCTCCAGCAGCTCGCGGTCGGTGATGACGACGGGCCGGTCGACCAGCAGCACGTCGGCGCGTTCGGTCTGCGGGTCGACCACGATCTCGACGGGAGTGGTCAGCAGGTGGTTGCGCACCCGTACCCCGTCGGTGGACTGCCAGGTCAGCAGACCGGTCGCCAGCACCAGCTCGTACTCGTGGCCGACCTGGCCGGCCAGGGTGCGCAGCGTGCGGTACCAGCGGCGCAGCCCGAGCCAGCCGTCGAACTCCTCCAGCGCGGCCGGCGGGGTGATCGGGATGACCGGGACGCTGAACAGCACGTCGCCGGCGGCCGCGTCGGTCTCGACATAGACCTCACCGGGCAGCTCGGAGAGCCAGTGGACCGCCTCGTACGCGGCGACGTCCCGCACGGTCTCGCGGCGCGCCCGGGTCAGCTCACGGAGGTACCGGATCAGCTGCACCGTCGTTGCGAAGACCGTGTCCTCAGCGTCGGCGCCAGCTAGCACAGCGACTCCCCCCTCCGCCTCTATTCATCTCATGCGGCGGCCAGGTCCCATACTGAAATCCGCGGGAAACACCGCGCAAGTTCCCGGACATGCCCACAGTTCGGCCGGACATGCCCCGGTCTGCACCGGACAGGTCACGAGCAGGTGAGGACCGGCCCCGGCGCTGGGACGTGAATTCTTCGTTACGGGTAATGATCTCTCGTGAGATGTGCTGGGACGGACGGGAAACTGGGAGTTCGCACCCTATCGGGAGAGATGTGGATGATCAGACGTTCGCCCTTGTTCGGTCGCAAGACACGGGTCACCTTCAGCATCACGGAGGACCAGCCGCCCGGCGTGGTCAGCGTGGTGGGTGACTTCAACGGATGGGAGCCCGGCCGGCACGAGCTGGTCAGGCGGCGGAACGGCACGCGCAGTGTCTCGGTGACCCTCACCCCCGGCGTGCACCGGTTCCGTTATCTCGGCACCGGCGGGATCTGGTTCGACGAGGACCAGGCCGATCGCGTCGACACCGAGGGCTGCCTCCTCGAACTCTGATCGCCGGGAGCCTCACCCCGGCGCGCTCCGTGCCACCGTGGTCGTGCAGTCCGGGCCCAGGCCGACTGGACGGCCACGGTGGTGGAGCGGGCGGTGGCGGAACGGTCAGCCGCCCGGGCGGACCAGCGGGAAGGCGATGGTCTCCCGGATGGTCCGGCCGGTGAGAGTGATCAGCAGCCGGTCGATCCCCATGCCCAGGCCGCCCGCGGGCGGCATCGCGTACTCCAGGGCGCGCAGGAAGTCCTCGTCCAGCTCCATGGCCTCCGCGTCGCCGCCCGCGGCCAGCAGGGACTGCTCGGTCAGCCGCCGCCGCTGGAGCACGGGATCGGTCAGCTCGGAGTAGGCGGTGCCGAGCTCCAGGCCGAACACGATGAGGTCCCACTTCTCGGCGAGCCGGGGGTCCTTACGGTGCGGGCGGGTCAGCGGCGAGGTCTCGGCGGGGTAGTCGCGGACGAACGTCGGGAACATCAGCGTGCTCTCGACCAGCTCCTCGAAGAGCTCCTGGACGAGCCTGCCCTGGCCCCACTCGGGGTCGAACTTCAGCCCGGTCCGGTCGGCGTGCTTCTGCACGCTCGACACCGGGGTGTCCGGGGTGACGGTCTCGCCGATGGCCTGCGACACCGAGCCGTACACGGTGATCTCGTCCCACGGCTGCGCGAGGTCGTGCTCCACGCCGTCGTGCACCACCACCGTGGTGCCCAGCGCGGCCCGCGCGGCGTCCACCACCAGGCTGCGGGTCAGCGCGGCCATGGTGTCGTAGTTGCCGTACGGCTCGTACGCCTCCAGCATCGTGAACTCGGGATTGTGCCGCGGGGAGACGCCCTCGTTGCGGAAGTTGCGGTTGAGCTCGAAGACCTTGCCGACACCGCCGACCAGCAGCCGCTTGAGGTACAGCTCGGGGGCGATCCGCAGGTACAGCTCCATGTTGTACGCATTGATCTTGGTGGTGAAGGGCCGGGCGGTGGCGCCACCGTGGACCGGCTGCAGCATCGGGGTCTCGACCTCGAGGTAGCCGCGCCCGCGCAGGTTCTCGCGGATCGAGGCCACCGCCTCGCCGCGCGCCCGGATCATCCGCCGCGAGTCGTCGTTGACGATCAGGTCGACGTACCGCTGCCGGATCCGGGTCTCGTCCGATATGCCGCTGCGGGTGTTCGGCAGCGGCCGCAGGCACTTGGCGGTCAGCGTCCAGGAGGTCGCCAGCACCGACAGCTCGCCGGTCCGGGAGGTGATGACCTCGCCGACCACTCCCACCTGGTCGCCCAGGTCGATGAAGGACTTCCAGGCCCGGAGGGCGTCCGCGCCGACCTGGTCTGCGGCCAGCATGATCTGCAGCTCGCCGGTCTCGTCCCGCAGCTGCGCGAAGCACAGCCGGCCGTGCTGGCGGGCCAGCACCACGCGTCCCGCGATCCGGACCACGGTGCCGGTGCGGGTGTCGGGCGGCGTCGCGCCCAGCCGCGCCCGGATGTCGTGGGCGTGGTCGGTCCGGTCGAAGCCGATCGGGTAGGGGTCGATGCCGGCGGCGCGCAGGTCGTCGAGCTTGGCGTGCCGCACGCGCTCCTGCTCCGACAGCCGCGGCACGGGAGTCCTCGCCGCGTCGACCGTTTCCTCCATCGCCTCGATGGCCGCGATCAGCTGCGGCGACGGGGCGGCGCGGGCGGCCAGCTTCGGCTTGGTGAGCGTCGGCAGGTAGCCCTCCACCCGGGCGGCGGCCAGCGCGATCCGGATCGCGTCCCGCGACTGCGCGAAGCACACGAACCGCGGCTTCCACGTCGGCTGGTACTTGGCGTTGGCCAGGTACAGCGACTCGAGCTGCCAGAACCTCGACGCGGCCGACAGCAGGCCGTAGGCCATCCGCAGGATCGGGCCGGCGCCGATCTGCGAGCCCCGCTCGAACACCGAGCGCAGCACCGCGAAGTTCAGCGACAGCCGGGTGACGCCGACGGTGGCCGCGTTCTCGGCCAGCTTGGCGACCATGAACTCGTTGAGGCCGTTCTCCGCCGCCCGGTCCCTGCGCATCAGGTCCAGCGACAGCCCGGCCCGGCCCCACGGCACGAAGCTCAGCATCCCGCGCAGCGCGCCGGAGGCGTCGAAGGCCTCCACCATCACGCACCGGCCGTCCGCCGGGTCGCCCAGCCGGCTCAGCGCCATCGAGAAGCCGCGCTCGGCCGCGCCGTCCCGCCACCGGTCGGCGTGCGCGATCAGGCCGGCCATCTCCTCCGGCGAGATCTGGGCGTGCCGCCGGATCCGGACGGTGTAGCCCGCCCGCTCGATCCGCCGCACCGCCTGGCGCACCTGGCGCATGTCGCGGCCGTCCAGGTTGAACTCGCTCAGGTCCAGGATGGCCTCGTCGCCGAGCTCGAGGGCGTCCATGCCGTGCCGCCCGTAGGCCAGCGCGCCCCGCTCCCCGACGCTCATCACCCCGGGGATCCAGGCGTGCGCGTAGCACTCGGCCAGCCAGGCCTCGATCGCGCCGTCCCAGGCCTCCGGGTCGCCGAGCGGGTCACCGCTGGCCAGGCAGACCGGCCCGTCCACCCGGTAGGCGATCGCCGCCTTGCCATTCGGGGCCACGATGACGTCCTTGTCACGGCGCAGTGCGAAATAGCCCAGCGAGTCGTTCTCGCCGTATTTCGCGAGCAATGCCCGGGCGGGCAGTTCTTCCTCCGGGGTGAGAACCGCCTCACCCCGCCCGGGGCGGAACAACGCCCAGACGGTGATGAGCAGCAGCCCGCTGCCCATCACGCCCAGGCTGAAGTCCACCCAGGTCGGCACCGAGACGTCGATCGGCTTGCCCTTGATCCCGGCGCCGACGAGCGTCTGCAGCGCCACGTAGACCGGGTGGGTCCAGAAGTCGCCCTTGGGGTTCCGGTCGCCGAGGGTGACGATGACCGTGCCGATGATGCCGTTGGTGAGGAGCAGGCCGGTGAAGACCAGCAGTGCGAGCCGCCGGTTGGCCCGGTCGGGCAGAGTGGAGAACTCGTCCCGGCCGGCCATCAGCAAGGTGAGGGCGGATCCATAACCGATGAATGCGATCCACTCACCGGTACCGCCGTACTGTGTGAGTCCGACCAGGGTGACGAGGGTGTAGAACGCGAAGAGAATGACCAGGATGCGCCAGGCGGCCCTCTTGCGCCGCCGCACACCCATGGACAGCAAGACCAGGAACAGCCCGTAGGGAAGACTCGCCGACCAACCGAGGTAGTTGATCCAGTGAAGCAGCCAGACACCATCGATCTCTTCGATGAGCTCTGACGACATCCACGTCAAAATCGACACCACACCGGACAGCCGGACGTACCAAAAGAAAGTGGTCGGTACGGCCTGGATCAGGCGCTGCCATGCGCCGGACAGTCCGCTGTGTGTCGTCATCCCGCCCCCGAGTCGAGTTCAGTCCTTCCCACCTTTGTACCGACTCTCACTGCCGGAACATGGCAATCGAGAGGATGGCCTCGTCGGGTACTGGGGGAGTGACCTGGAGCCCGTAGGCTACGTTCAAGGTTGCACGCAATGTCGAGACGGTCACAAATATGCCAAATGAGTCGACTCCGGATGATCACGCATCCGGCCCCGAGATCACGCTTGACGACGGGGGTCGACTGCTCGCCCGACGGTACCGCCTGGGCGCCCAGGTGGGCAGGGGCGGCATGGGCACGGTCTGGCAGGCCTACGACGAGGTCCTCGGCCGTGACGTCGCCGTCAAAGAGGTCATCTTCCCGTACGGCCTGACCGACGAAGAGCGCGACACCCAGTACAAACGCACCTTCCGGGAGGCCCGCACGGCCGCCCGGCTGGCACATCCCGGTGTCGTGACGGTCTATGACGTCGTCGAGGAGGACGGCCGCCCGTGGATCATCATGGAGCTGATCCGGGCCCGCTCCCTCGACAAGGTGATCAAAAAGGACGGCCCGCTGCCCTGGCGCCGCGCCGCCGACGTCGGGCGGCAGATGCTCGGCGCGCTGCACGCCGCGCACGAGGCCGGCGTCCTGCACCGTGACGTGAAGCCGAGCAACGTGCTGCTGGCCGCGGGCGACCGGGCGGTGCTCACCGACTTCGGCATCGCCACCTCGGTGGGCGACACCACCCTCACCACCACCGGCCTGGTGATGGGCTCACCCGCCTACATCGCGCCCGAGCGGGCCCGCGGCCGCACCACCGGGCCCGCCTCCGACCTGTGGTCGCTGGGCGTCGCGATGTACGCGATGGTGGACGGGAAGTCGCCGTTCGAGCGGTCCGAGCCGATGGCCTCGCTGGTGGCCATCATCTCCGACGACCCGGCGTGGACGGCCGCCGCCGGGCCGCTGTGGCCGGTCATCGAAGGGCTCCTGCACAAGGACCCCGACCAGCGGATGACGGCGCACGAGGCCGGGCTGGTGCTCGACGACATCGTCCGCAACGACTCCGTCACCGACGACGGCACCCTCCGGCTCCCGGTCGCCCCGCGGCCCGCGCGGAGCGTCCCGGCGGCGGAGCCGGCGCCGGATCCGCCGGAGGGGGAGACCTCCGCGCTGGCCGGGAAGCGTCCGGCCCGGCTCCGGAAGCTCGCCGCGAAGCGGGCTTCCGCTCCCCGCCCGGAGGAACAGCCCGTCGCGCTGGCCGAGCAGGCACCGCTCACCGAGCAGGCCCCGCCCACCGGGAACGCGGCCGTCCTCGAGCCCACCACGGCGACGCCGGACCGCTGGTCCGGCCCGCCCGTCCGCACGCGGCTGGTGTGGGGAGCCGCGGTGCTGGTCGCCATCATCGGGCTCGGCTGGGCCATCTTCGCCCTGTCGTCCGGCGATCCCCGGAGCACGGCCAAACTCCCGGAGAAGCCCGCGAACAGCCCGGCCGCGACTCCCACGCCCAGTGAGAGCCCGGTTCCGCCGGGGTTCAGGCGTTACACCGGCGACGGCTTCTCCACCGTCGTGCCCTCGGACTGGGACGGCCCGAGCCACCACACCGACACGCCCGGGGTCCTCTGGGAGGGGCCGAACTCCCGGCTGATCCTCCGCGCGCTGCCCGGCGGCGCCACCAGCGCGCTGGAGACGATGAAGGCCAGGAAGCCGGAGGCGCTGGCCGGCAAGGCGGGCTTCACGATCCTCAAGCTCGGAGCGGCGGCCGAACCCGGCGCGGATCCCACCGGGACGAAGGCCGCGGACCTGGTGTACGAGTGGAACTCCAACGGCGGCCGCAAGCACGTGCTCGACCGCACCGTGGTGGTGGACGGGCGGGCGTACGGGCTGACGGTGCTGCTCCCGATCGGCTCCTGGCAGCAGGATCTGGACCACCTGAAGCCGGTCTTCACCTTTTTCAAGCCCACCACCTGAGCCGCGCTTTTGCTTGATCACGCAATCGTTCCAGGATTAACTGCATGATCGCGCTATAAGGGGGGATCAGGCGGATTGCGTATGTCGACTGGTGGGGAGGGCGTGGGTCGGTTGTTGGCCGGGAGGTATCGGTTGCTGGCCCAGGTGGGCCGAGGCGGCATGGGTTCGGTCTGGCACGCCCGTGACGAGGTGCTCGACCGTGACGTCGCCGTCAAGGAAGTCCTGGTCCACCCCGGGCTCGGGGACGCCGAGCGCGAGGTGCTGCAGGAGCGCACCAAGCGGGAGGCGCGGGCCACCGCACGGCTGAGCCACCCCGGCGTGGTCACGGTCTACGACGTCGTCGAGGAGGACGGCCGCCCGTGGATCATCATGGAGCTGGTCCGGGCCCGTTCCCTGGACCGGGTGATCAAGAAGGACGGCCCGCTGCCCTGGCGGCGCGCCGCCGAGGTGGGCCGCCAGGTGCTCGGCGCGCTGCACGCCGCGCACGAGGCCGGGATCCTGCACCGTGACGTGAAGCCGAGCAACGTGCTGCTGGCCGCGGGCGACCGGGCGGTGCTCACCGACTTCGGCATCGCCACCTCGGCCGGTGACGCCACGCTGACCAGCACCGGGCTCCTGATGGGCTCGCCGAGCTACGTCGCCCCGGAGCGGGCCCGTGGCCGCCCCGCCGGGCCCGCCTCCGACCTGTGGTCGCTGGGCGTCACCTTCTACGCGATGGTGGACGGGAAGTCACCGTTCGAGCGGTCCGAGCCGATGGCCTCGCTGGTGGCCATCATCTCCGACGACCCGGCGTGGACGGCCGCCGCCGGGCCGCTGTGGCCGGTCATCGAAGGGCTCCTGGACAAGGATCCCGACCGGCGGCTGACGGCCTACCAGGCCGGCCAGATGCTCGACGGGCTCCTCCTCGGCGACCTGGACCAGCCCGACGCGACCCGCCCGGTACCGCTCCCGGCGCAGTCCCCCGCCGCCGGCGACCCGCCCGCCGCCGGCGAGCCTCCCGCCGCGGAGGACCTGCCCGCGGCCGGCGGACCGTCCGCGGACCCGGCCGTCCCGGTCGCCTCGCACGTCCCCGCCCCCGCCTCCCGCCCGGCGGCCGTACAGCCGGGCCCCGACGACGCCACCAAGTCCTCCGACGCCGTCATGGCGTACGACCTGGGAGAGCCCACGGTCGGCTCGCGCGAACGGGCCGCCCGCCGGCCCGTGCTGTGGGCGGCGGCCGCGCTGGTCGGCGTGCTCGCCCTCGGCGGCGTCGCGCTCGCCCTGACCTCGAACGACGGCGGCGGGAAGCCGTCCTCCGCGCCGCGTTCGGCGACGACCTCCGCGGCCGGCTCGCCGAAGGCCTCCGCCAGTACGCTCGCGAAGACCTCGCCCCCGGCCACGTCGGCGGCGGTGCCCGCCGGCTTCAAGAGCCACAAGGACTCCTCCGGCTACTCCGTCCTCGTGCCCAAGGGCTGGAGCGGCCCCGAGCGCAAGTCCGGCGGGGACTTCTTCTACTCGCCGGACCGCAGCAGCTACCTGCAGATCGACCAGACCTCCGATCCCAACCCGAGCGCCCTCAAGGACTGGAAGGACCAGGAGTCCAGCGTGGCCGGCCGGTTCGCCGGTTACAAGCGCATACGGCTCGGACCGGCCACCGAGGGCGGCCCGATCGCCGATCCGACCGGCGCCAAGGCCGCGGACTGGGAGTACACCTGGCAGTCCGGGCCGGGACGCAAGCACGTGCTGAGCCGTGGCCTCGTCATGAACGGTCACGGGTATGCCATCGTCATCGCGGCGCCGGACGACGAATGGGACAAGACCCGCGCGCAGCTCGCCCCCGTCTTCGCCGATTTCCGGCCCGCGTCCACATCCTGATCCCGGGTGGTGCGTTGCCGATCCGTTAGCTGGAGTCGGTAGGGTCGCGCGCGTGTCAGAAGGTGCGGGGAGGGTGCTGGCCGGACGTTACCGGCTGCTGTCGCATGTCGGTCAGGGCGGCATGGGCACGGTCTGGTGCGCGCGGGACGAACTGCTCGACCGAGACGTCGCGGTCAAAGAGGTTCTTATCGACCGCTGGCTGAGCGACGCCGACCGCGGCGTACTGCACGAGCGCACCAAGCGTGAGGCGCGGGCCACCGCACGGCTCAACCACCCCGGCATCGTGACCGTCCACGACGTCATCGAGGAGGACGGGCGGCCCTGGATCGTCATGGAGTTCGTCCGGGCCCGCTCGCTGCAGGAGATCATCGACGCGGACGGCCCGCTGCCGCCCGCGCAGGTGGCGGCGATCGGCCGGCAGCTCGTCGGCGCGCTCCGTACCGCCCACGCCGCGGGCATCCTGCACCGCGACGTGAAGCCGGCCAACGTCCTGCTGCTGCGCGAGGACCACGAGGACCGGGCCGTCCTCACCGACTTCGGGATCGCCCAGGTCGAGGGCGACACCACGCTGACCCAGACCGGGCTGGTCATGGGCTCGCCCGCCTACATCGCCCCGGAGCGGGCCAAGGGCGAGCGTGCCACCCCCGCCACCGACCTGTGGGCCCTCGGCGCGACCCTCTACGCCGCCTGCGACGGGCGGCCGCCGCACGAGCGCACCGACGCGATGGCGACGCTGGCCGCGGTGCTGACCGTGGACGCGCCGCCGCCCCGCGCCGGCGGGTCGCTCACCCCGGTCCTGCTGGGGCTGCTCGACCGCGACCCCGGGCGGCGGCTGACGGCCGAGGCGGCGCTGGACCAGCTCACCGGCGTCGTCACCGAGACGCGCACCCGGCCGGTGCCGAGCGTCCCGACCGCGGCGGCGACGTGGGCCGAGGCGCCCGCCGGATCGCGTACCCAGACCAGGCCCGACGACCGGCGAGACACCTCGGATCCGCCGCCCTGGCAGCCGCACACGGTGGTGTCCGCGCACGGCGGGTTCCGGGAGCATCCCGGACACCAGCCGCCCGGTGGCCTCCCGCCGAACGCCCCGAGCGCACCGTCCGCGCCGGGCCGGCCGGGGCGGGGGATCAATTCCGGTCTGCTGGCCGCTGTCGGCCTGCTCGCGGTCGCGGTGATCGTCCTGGTGGGGTTCGTGGCGTTCCACCCCCAGAGCGGTGCGAAGCCGTCCGCCAGTCCCTCGGTGCAGTCCGCCGGCGCGCAGCCCGGCGGAAGCACGACACCCCGCCCGACGAGCCCGACGAGTGCCGCCGCGCACCGGCCGCCCCCGGGCCTGCACACCGTGACCGGTCCCGGTTACTCGCTCGACGTGCCCACCGGCTGGGCGCGCAGCACGAGCGGCAACAGCGTCATCTGGCGCGATCCGGCCACCGGCGCGTTCGTCCAGGTGGACCGCACGGGCTGGACGGGAGATCCGTACGCGCACTGGGAGGCCTGGGAGCCGCGGGCCATCGCCGACGGTGCGCTCCGCTCCTACCAGCGGGTCGCGCTGAACCGGGTGACCGGGGCCGGCTACGACGCGGCGGACCTCGAGTTCACCTACCTCACCAAGGGAGGCACCGCGATGCACGCGGTGGACCGCGGCGTGCAGGCCGGCGGCCGGTCGTACGCGGTCTTCGTCTCCATTCCGGTCGCCCAGTGGACGTCCCGCAGCCAGAATGTCGACAATTTCCTCGATTCATTCCATCCGTAGGGACGATGATTGAACCGCTGGGCCGTCTCGCGCGTCCCACGTAGGCACTCGCACGGCAGACGGCTACGGGGTTCGTCTGGTCAGTTGTCCATCGTCCGGGGGACCATAACGTCATGACGCAGGATCAGGGTCGGCTGCTCGGTCATCGGTACCGGCTCGTGGCGGCGGTGGGACGGGGCGGCATGGGGACCGTCTGGCGCGCCTACGACGAGACCCTCGACCGCGAGGTCGCGATCAAAGAGGTGCTGCTCCCGCCGGGGCTCAGCCCGGCCGAGCGCGAGGTGCTCTACCAGCGGACGTTCCGGGAGGCCCGCGCCTCCGCGCGGCTGAGCCACCCGGGTGTGGTGACCGTGCACGACGTCCTCAGCGAGGACGACCGGCCGTGGATCGTCATGGAGCTGGTGCGGGCCCGGTCGCTGCAGGACGTGATCGACGACGACGGGCCGGTCGCCCCGCGCACCGCCGCCGACATCGGCCGGCAGGTGCTGGCCGCGCTCAGCCATGCGCACCGGGCCGGCATCCTGCACCGCGACGTCAAGCCGAGCAACGTCCTGATCACCGATGACGGCCGCGCGGTGCTGACCGACTTCGGCATCGCCCAGGTCGAGGGGGACGCGGCGCTCACCCAGACCGGCCTGGTGATGGGGTCGCCCGCCTACATCCCGCCGGAGCGGGTGCAGGGAGAGCGTGCGGTGCCCGCCTCGGACCTGTGGGCGCTCGGCGCGACCCTGTACGCCGCGGTCGAGGGCAAGGCGCCCTACGAGCGCTCGGACGCGATGGCCGCACTGGCCGCCGCGCTCACCGAGGAGGTGCCGCCGCCCCGCAACGCCGGCTCGTTGCGCCGGGTCCTCGACGGTCTGCTGACGCGCAGCCCGGCCCAGCGGATGACGGCGGAGACCGCGATGCCGCTGCTGATCGAGGTGGCCGGCGAGCGGGTGGTCCCGCCGCGCGGTGCCCCCGCCGCGGACGCGACGATGATGGACCGGCCGCCCGCCGGGCCCGCCTCGGGCGCGCTGGAGACCGTGCTGGACTCGGCCGCGATCGAGCGGGCCGTACGCGACAGCGCGGCGGGCCAGGGCATGGTGCGGCCCGCGACGTTCCGTCCCCGGGACGGTGCGGACCCGGGCCGGGGAGCGGGAGGGCCCGCGACGTCCCGTCCCCAGGAGCCCGCCCGGCGGCCGGAGGCCGAGCAGCGCACCGAGATCCAGCCGGACTGGCAACCGCCCGAGCACGGCTCCTGGCAGCCCGCCGAGCACGACTCCTGGCAGCTGCCCGGCTCCACCCACCCGCCGGGGTACGAGCCGTACCAGCCGCACCGGCAGCGGCCGCCCCGCCGCACCAGGACCGTGGTGCTCGTGCTCCTCGCGGCCATCGTGGTGGCGGCCTCGCTGATCGCGGGCGCCGTCATCCTCAAGAACAGGGCCTCGGCGAGCGGCTCCTCCGGTTCCTCCGGCAACAGCGCGATCTCCGGGGGTGGCCAGGCGGTGCCGGCCGGGTACCACCTCCAGCAGGAGAACGGCTACCTCGTCGCCGTGCCGGCGGACTGGCGGCGAGAGCAGCGGACCGACGGGGTGTTCTTCCACGCTCCCGACGGCACCACCCTCCTGCAGATCGGCCAGACGCCCTGGTCGGTGAGCACGGTCTCCGCGCAGGCGGCCACCTCGGACGAGTCGTTCGCCCAGCGCACGAACGTCTTCCCCGGCTACACCAGGCAGGAGATCAGGGACCCGGTCGCGTACAAGGGCACCCAGGCCGCGGACCTGGAGTTCACCTACACCGACTCGCACGGTGGCCCGGCGCACGCGGTGGACCGGTTCGTGAAGCTGGACGACAGGCCGTACGCCATCTACTTCCGCAGCCTGGAGAAGGACTGGGCCGGCTCGCAGGCCACCCTGACCGCCATCTACGACAGCTTCCGGGTCGCCTAGCCGGCGCGCGGCGCGGGCGGCTACCCGGCCCGGAGGTGCTGGCTCATCCACTCCAGCACGGAGGGGAAGACCTCGCCGTAGGTCTGGTAGTTGTGGCCGCCCGATCTGAGGATGAGCGTGTCGAGCTGCATCGGCGGCCGGACCAGCGGGATGAACTGCTTGGCCTGCGGGTAGGACCGCTCGCCGCGCTCAGCCGAGGTGATCAGCAGGGAGATCGGCGGCGCCGGCAGGTGCTGGATCCGCCAGATCAGGTCGTTCTCGTTACGGACGGTCGGGCTGCCGCCCCACAGGTCGCCGGTGGTCATGTCCTTGATGGCGCGGAAGTGGCCGGACATGTTGACCGCCGCGGAGTAGCGGTCGGGGTACATCATGGCGATCTTCGCGGCGCAGTACCCGCCGGTCGAGTCGCCCATGATGCCCCAGCCGTTGCGGTCGGCGGCCACCCGGTAGGAGCCGGCCAGCGCCTCCGGCACGTCCTGCCCGAAATAGGTGGCGGCCTTGGGTCCGGCCGGCACGTCGGTGCACTCGGTGTCACGGGGCGGCGCCACCGTAGGAGTGATCATCACGTAGATGGCCGGGGCGAGAGCGCCCGCGGCGACGCCCTTGTGCACGAACTCCGGCAGCTTGAGCCGGGTGATGAGGCTCTTCGTGCTGCCGGGGTAGCCGGTGAGCATGATCGCGACGGGGAACCGGCGCTTCTGGAAGCGCTGCTGGAAGTACTCCGGCGGCAGCAGCACGTACGCGTGCTGGGTGAAGCCGGTCCGCGCGCCGGGGATGCTGATGTTCTCGAGCTGACCGTACTTCGCCGGATCCTTGCTGCGGTCGCCGTCGACCAGCCCGGACAACGACCTGCCCAGCGGGTTGGCCGGGCTCACGGTGCCGCCGCGGTCGTTATGCGTGACCTGGGCGTTCTCCTGCTGGGTGCCGAGCAGCTCGCCCCAGCTGCCGTAGAACAGGAAGTAGGAGTTGATGGCGGCCACCAGGGCCAGGGTCAGCGTCACCTGGCTGCCGAGGATCAGGGCGATCCGGGAGAGCACCGGCCGGACCCCCCGGGCGGCGAAACGGGGCCACAGCAGGACCGTGGCCGCCGTGACACCGACGGCGGCCAGGAACAGCAGGCTGATGAGACCTGTGCTCGTCAGTTCCACAGGGCACCTTTCACTACCGTGTCCGTCCTCTCCGGGACGAACCTGACCGACCCCCCGGCCGGCGCCAGGATGACCCTCACCCCTATAAGAGGCCGCGAGACGCCAAAGGGTTGCTCGGAGGGAGCGCGATCCATGGGGTGTTCGTCATCCTCTGTTTGCGGGATCCGCTCGACGCGTGGAGCGGGGATCCTGCGGACATGCAGCCTACTCATCAGCAGCCCACCAGGGTGCTCATCGTGGACGACCACGCGCTGTTCGCGGAGGCGCTGGCGGCACGGCTGAGCCGCGAGCCGGATCTGGTGATCCTGCCCGTCGCGGGCGACGTGCGCCGCGCGCTCGCCCTGATCAGGACGGAACGGCCCACGGTGGTGATGCTGGATCTGAGGCTCGGCGCGGAGAACGGCCTTGACGTGCTCGACCACATCCGGGATGGATACCCCGACGTCAGGGTGGTGATTCTCACTGCCACCAGAGGCGTCGACGCCATCGTGCAGGCGGTCCGCCACGGTGCCGTCGGCTGGCTCTCCAAGACCGAGGGCGCCGACCTGGTGGCCCGGGTGGTGCGCAGTGCGGCCCGGCGGGGCGGCTGGATTCCACCGGACCTGCTCGGCGAGGTGCTGCGCCGGCTGGCACCGGAGAACCCAGAGCCGGCCACCGGGCCGCAGCGGCTGGCCGAGCTCACTCCGCGCGAGCGGGAGGTGCTGCAGTGCATGGTCGACGGGCAGAGCCGGGCCGAGATCGCCGCCTGGCTGGGAATGTCGGCCAACACCGTGCGCACGCACACCCAGAACCTGCTCGCCAAGCTGGACACCCACTCGGCGCTGGAGGCCATCACGCTCGCGATGCGCTCTGGCATGCGCCCCTCGGGTCCAGGGGATCACCCGGGTTCCCGGGGATCGCTGACACTTCCCGAAGATCCTCCCCCCTCGTCGAAGCGGGCGCCATAGGACACGCCCTCCCTGCCCATCAAATGACGTAGCCGCCCATCGTCTCGTTGGGCGATTTGGCGTTGAGTTCCGGTTCCTACGCTCGGCCCAACGGAGACCAGGGGGTGGCCGTGCTGAGATTCGCGCGGCGCCGTGCGCGCGAGACCGATCCCCCCGGCGTCCCGACTCTGATGATCGGAGCGGGGTCGACGGGGCGGGTTCTCGCACAGGCGCTGCTCGCCGACCCGCGACGGATGCGGCCGATCGGTTTCCTCGACGCCGACTCCCCGCACGAGAGGGTCTGCGGCCTGCCGTTGCTCGGCGGGCCCGAGGACATCGCCGAGGTCGCGGCGCGCACCGGGGCGCGGGCCGTGGTGCTGGCGCACCCGGCGATGTCCAGGGAGGACGTGGCCGAGCTGGCCGGCCGGGCGTGGGCGGCCGGTCTGTCGCTGCGCTGGCTGCCGGCCTGCCCCGAGCACGGACGGCGGGGCGTACGGATCCAGGATCTGCGCGAGATCCGGCTCTCCTGGGTGATCGGCCGGGACGAGGTCAGCGTGGCGGGCTCGCGGGCCGGGCGGCTGATCGAGGGCCGGCGGGTGCTGGTCACCGGCGCGTCCGGCACGGTCGGGGCCGCCCTGTCCCGGGAGATCGCCCGGCTGGGGCCGGCCGGCCTCTGGCTGCTCGACCAGGACGCCGGGCGACTGGATCTGGTGCAGCGGGAGATCGCGGGGTCGCGGCAGGTGGCGGCCGACCTGCGCGACCGGGAACGCCTGACGCGGGTGTTCGACGAGATCCGGCCCGAGCTGGTCTTCCATCTGGCGGGCCGGTCCAAGCTGGCGCCGCTGGAGGCCGATCCCTGCGAGGCCGTCCGGACCAACGTGCGGACCGCCCACCACATGGTCGAGTCGGCGGTACGGCTCGGGACGCAGCGGTTCGTGCTGGTGTCCACGGACAAGGCGGCCGACCCCGCCTCGGTGCTGGGAGCCACCAAGCGGCTCGCCGAGATGGTGCTGCAGACCGCCGCGGGCGGCCCCACCTGCTTCGCGACCGTACGGCTGGGAAACCTGATCGGGACGCCCGGCTCACTGCTGTCGGTGCTGGCCAGCCGGATCCCGCGCAACGAGACGGTCACCCTCGCCCATCCGGAGGTCGCCCGGCACTTCATGACGGTCGAGGAGGCGGCGGGGCTGGTGCTGGAGGCCGCCGCCCTCGCCGAGGAGGCCGAGACGTTCGTGCTGGACATGGGCGGTCCGGTGCCGGTCGTCGAGCTCGTGCACCGCTACGCGGAACAGCTGTGCCTCCCCGAGGTGACGATCCGGTTCAGCGGGCTCGGACCGGGGGAGAAGCTGGCCGAGAAGGTCTTCTCCGACGGCGAGCGGCAGGTCCGCACCGCGCATCCGAAGATCTGGGGGACCCGCCCGGCGCCGCTGCCGCCCGGTCTGCCCCGGCTGCTCGGCGCGCTATACGAGGCCGCCGACCGGGGGGACGACCCCGAGGTGCGCATCCTGCTGCGCCGGCTGCTGCCCGAATACCACCCGGTACGCCGGCCCGGGCCGACGTTCGCCCCCACCGGCACGACCGATCCAGAGGTCCTCTGAGGTGGCTCGCCTGCGGGTCGCCACAGTGATCGGCCGCCTCAGCGGGGGCGTCGGCAAGGTCGCGCTGTCCGGCGCGCTCGCCCTCGACCCCGCCGCGTACGAGGCGACGGTGGTGACCGGCGGGGGCGGCCGGGAGGACGCGGCGCCGAAGGGCGCGGGGAGCGCCGCGATCGCGGTCCCGGGGGATCTCACACCGCGGGCGCTCGCCGCCGGGATGAACGTCATCCGGGTGGCCGGGCTGGAGCCGCCCCTCTCGCCGCGCGGTGACCTGGCCGCGCTGCGCGCCCTGATCCGGGTGCTGGGCGAGGGCGGGTACGACGTCGTGCACACGCACAGTGCCAGGAGCGGGCTTCTCGGCCGGTTCGCCGCGGCCCGTACGGGCGTTCCCCGGATCGTGCACACCTGGCACGGGCTGCCCTTCCACGAGTCCCAGCCCTGGCCGCGCAGGCAGGTCTCACTCGGGCTGGAGCGGCTGGCGGCACGGCACACCGACGCGTTCCTGGCCGTCGGCTCGCAGACCGTCCTCGAGGCGGTGCGGCTCGGGCTGGCCGGGCCGGAGCGGATCAGGGAGTCCTGGCCGGCGGTCGACCTCACGGCGTTCGAACGGGCGGACGCCACCTGGGCGCAGGCCAGGCGGCGGCTCGATCTGCCGATCGGCGTCAAGGTCGTCGGATCGGTCGGCCGCCTCGTCCCGGGGAAGGGCCCCGACCTCTTCCTGCGGGCGCTGGCCCGGATGCCGGACGACGTGTTCGGGCTGTGGGCCGGCGACGGGCCGATGCGCGACCGGCTCGACCGGCTCACCACCAGGCTGGGGCTCACCGACCGGGTCCGGTGGCTGGGGCACCGCGACGACGTGGCCGAGGTGCTGCCCGCCTTCGACGTGATGGCGGTGACCAGCGGCTGGGAAGGCTCGCCGTCGGTGCTCGTCGAGGGGGTGGGCGCGGGCATCCCGCTCGTGGCGACCGCGGTGCCGGCCAACCACGACCTGGTGCAGCCGGGGGAGACGGGCCTGCTGGTGCCGGCCCGGCCGGTGCCGCTCGCCGAGGCGATCACCTGGATCCTGGAGCACCCGGTCGCCGCCCGGGCGATGACGGAGCGGGCCCGGGACCGGCTCGGTGAGCGGTATTCGCCGACGTTCCTCGGGGCCGTGCTGGACGACACCTACCGGGGGTCCTCGCGGCGGCCCCTGAACCGCTTACGCGGCCCGCTTCGGCACCTCGGGTGACGTTCACCGAATGTTATGGATACTTTTCGGTATTAAGGTCCTTTGGGATAAGTTTATAACTGTAGTACGACGCGCAAAAATAGGCTTTGGTTTACCGCCAACATAGCCGTGACCACATCCGGTCACGGTCGAATCTATAGCGGCTAATCGACTGGACATGGGCTCTGTGCGGGGCGAACGTCGAGGTGGGTGCATTAAATACGGACGGGGGTCCATCAATGATCAACGGGCAGTCTCGGTCAATCCCGGACACGCCCGAATACACCGCCACATTCACCGCATCGGTGGGCGTGACCGGGCCGGAGCGGGCTGATCGGCTTCCAGGGGGCTGGAGTCGCAACAATGGCCTGACGTATCCGCAGGAGCCGGCGCCGGGTGATGCCGCGCTCTGGCGCCAGCGTCTCCGGCACGACATCCGACACGAGCTCGGCACGATCATCATGCTGGCCTCGGCGGTGGCGGTGTCCGACGACATAGGAGACAAGAGCAGGGAACTCATCGAACAACTGCTGGGCGAGACGCGCTGGCTCGACCATCTGCTGCGGCAGCTGGACGAGGACGACGACGCACAGCCGCTGCCGAGCCCGGAGCGGATCCGGGTCGACGAGCTCGCCGCCGAGGTGGTCGCCGGGCTGCGGCTCGCCACGTCCCACGAGGTGGGCTTCACCGCCCAGCCGGCCTGGGCGCACATGGACGCGCTGGCGCTGTGGCGGGCGCTGCGCAACGTCCTCGACAACGCCTGCCGGGTGGCCGGCAGCCGGGTGGACGTCAAGGTCGAGCACGAACAGGGCTGGATCGCGATCCAGGTCGATGACGACGGGCCCGGGTTCGGCTCCGGCTCCGCCGGCAAGGGGGGCCTGGCCTCGCTGGGTCTGGGCATCGTGCACGACCTGATCTCCGGCTACGGGGGCAACCTGGAGATCCGGCACTGCGAGCTCGGCGGAGCCCGGGTGCGCATCCTGCTGCCGACGGCGGGCGGCGGCCCGTGAAAGTGATCGTCTGTGATGACCACGCGGTCTTCGCGGATTCGCTGGCGCTGGTCATCGCCGATGCGGGTCACAGCGTCGTCGGGGTCGCCTACAGCCCCGACGACGCGCTTTCCGCACTGCGCGCCGCCTCCGCCGACGTCTGCCTGATCGACCTGCACTTCCCGGGCGAGAGCGTCCTCGAACGGCTGCCCGAGCTTCGCGCGGCGGCGCCGGACACCCGTTTCGTCGTGCTGACGGGCTTCCTGGAGCAGGAGGTGCTCGACGCCGGGGTGGACGCCGGGGTCCGGGGCTTCGCCCACAAGGGCCAGCAGGCCCGGGACATCATCGAGCTGCTGAGCCGGGTGCACGACGGAGAGCTGGTGGTCGACGACGCCACCGGGCGGGCCGCCCCGAGCTCGCCGCGCAACCAGGCACAGCACGTCGCGCGGTTCCTCACCCCGCGCGAACGCGAGGTGCTGACCCGGCTGGCCCGGGGCGAGTCCACGGCCACGCTGGCCAAGGACATGGGCGTCACCAGGAGCACCGCCCGCAGCCACGTGCAGAGCGTGCTCACCAAGCTCGGGGTGCACTCGCAGCGGGAGGCGGTCATCGAGGCCGCCCGCAGCGGCCTGGTCAGCGTCGAGACGGGAGAGTGGCTCGTCGGCTGACACCCCGCCCGGCGTCTCAGCCGGGTGCCGCGAAGAGCGACCTCGCCCAGGCATAGTCGGGCTTGCCGACCGGCGTGTGCCGCACGCCCTCGGTGAAGCGGAACTCCCGCGGCACCTTGTACCCCGCCAGCGAGGACCGGCAGTGCGCCATCAGCTCCCGCGCGAGGGCCTCTTGATCCAGGACGAAGGACCCGGCGGGCGCCGCGGCCGGCTCGGCGCCGGGAACAGCGGCGGGGGCCGCCGCGACGACCGCGGTGACGCGCTGGCCGAGCCGGGGATCCGCCACACCGATCACCATGGCCTCGGCCACCGCGGGATGCGCGCGCAGCACCGTCTCCACCTCCTCGGCGTAGACCTTCTCCCCGCCCGTATTGATCACCAGTGAGCCCCGGCCCAGCAGGGTGACCGCACCGTCCTCCTCTACCCGGGCGTAGTCGCCCTGCAGGACCCAGCGCCGTCCGTCGGGGCTCCGCACGAAGGTCTCGGCCGTCTTCTTCTCGTCCGCCCAGTAGCCCAGCGGGATGTGACCGGTGCGGGCGACGATGCCGACCGCGCCCGGCCTGGCCCCGACGGGCACCAGGTCGGGGCCGAGCACCGCGAACTCCGGGCCCAGCCGGAACCGGCCGCTCCCGTCCGAGGCTCCCATCGCCCCGGTCTCGGAGCCGCCCAGGTTGTCGGAGACGTACGCGCCCGGCACCGCGGCCAGCAGCCGCTGCCGGACGTCGGGAGAGAGCGGGGCGCCACCGGACCCGAACGCGAACACCGCCAGGTCCGGGTGGGAACCGGTGGCCAGTTCGTCGGCGATGGGCTGCGCCATGCCGTTGCCCACCAGCATGAGGATCTGGCTGCGCTCCCGTACCGCCAGCCGCAGGGACCGGCGGGCGTCGAAGCTGCGCTCGGACCACAGGATGATCGTCCCGCCGGTGGTGAGCGTGATCCAGCTGATCCACTGGCCGCCGCCGTGCATGAGCGGCGCGTGCACCTGTGCCCGCAGCGGCTCGCGTCCGGCGGCGGCGGCGAGCAGCTCGGGCCGTTCGATGGGCGGGCCGCCGAAGTTGCCGCCGCCCATGGCGGCGAAGAAGATGTCCTCGCTGCGCCACAGCACACCCTTGGGCAGTCCGGTGGTGCCCCCCGTGTACAGCAGGTACGGATCGTCCCCGGAGCGCGGCCCGAAGTCCCGTACGTCCGGCGCCTGCGCCAGCGCCTCCTCGTACATCCGGGCCGTGGCGTGCCCCGTGGGCGCCGCCCCCGGGGTGCCGGAGACGTCCCCGTCCGGTGAGTCCTCGATCACCAGGACGTGGCGGAGCCGGGGGAGTGCCGCGCGGTCGACGCGGGCCAGCAGGGAGCGCTCGGCGATCAGTGCCACGCAGGCGGAGTCGCCCAGGAGGTGGGAGAGCTCGTCGGCGACGTAGCGGTAGTTGACGTTGACCGGGGCGGCCCGGAGCTTGAAGCAGCCGATCATCGACTCGAGCCACTCGGCCCGGTTGTAGGACAGGATCCCGACGTGGTCGCCGGCCCGTACTCCGGCGGCGGACAGGTGGTGGGCCACCCGGTTGGCCCGCGCGTCGAGCTCGGCATAGGTCAGCCGCAAGGTCGTCCCCGCCGGCCGGCCCGCGGTGCCGCCCGGCGGCGCATCGGTGACCAGCGCGATCCGGTCCGGGCAGGCGTCGGCGACGATCTCGAACAGGTCGGCGAGATTGAAAGCGGTCATCGGCTGGCTTCCGTTTCGCGCACACCCCTTCGTGATCATGCGATCGTTCGACGAACGATCGCATGATCACGAAGGGTGAGGGCTGGGGTGGTGGGGGTCAGCGGGGGGACAGGGTGAGGGGGAAGGCGGTGACGCCGCGGACGAAGGCGTTGCGCAGGATGCGGGGACCCTGGTCGTCGGCCCAGGACGCGCTGCCCACCCGCGCGATGAACTCCTCGAAGAAGATCTGCAGCTCGAGCCGGGCCAGGGACGCGCCCAGGCAGAAGTGCGCGCCGAGCCCGAACGCGATGTGGCCGCCCGGGTCCCGGGTGACGTCGAAGTCGCCGGGACGGGTGAACACGGACTCGTCGCGGTTGGCGGAGCCGTACATCAGCAGCACCTGGCCGCCCGCCGGGATGGTCACCCCGGCCACCGACGCCTCCCGGTTGGGGACCCGGCACATGTTGAGGATCGGGGTCGTCCAGCGGATGAACTCCTCCACCGCACCGGGCACGAGCGACGGGTCGCGGCGCAGCAGCTCCCACTGGGCCGGGTTGCGGATCAGCGCGTCGATGGCCGTCGCGATGACCGTCCGGGTGGTCTCGGCGCCGCCGACCAGCAGGAGCAGGGCCTCGTGGGCCAAGTGCTCGTCGTCGTAGTCCGGCTGGCCCGGGCCGGGGTTGCTCCAGATCGACAGCAGGTCCTGGCCGGGGCACGAACGCCGCTCCTTGGCCATCTCCAGCACGGCGAGCGCGAACTCCCCGACCGCCAGCGTCGCCTCCTCGGTGACGTAGCGCATGCCGCCCCCGGCGTACACCGCGGTCTCCGACCAGTGCACGAGCTGCGGCCAGTCCTCCTCGGGGAAGCCCAGCAGCCAGCCGATGACCCGGGCGGGCAGCGGCGCGGCCAGCGCCGGGACGGCGTCGACGGAGCCCTGCCGCAGCGCGGTGGTGATCAGCTCCACCGACGTCGCCCGGATCCGCTCCGCGTAGCGGGAGACCCCGCGCGGCGTGAAGCGCTGGTAGACCATCCGCCGGCGGTGGGCGTGCTCGGGGTCGTCCATGCCGATCATGGAGGGGTCGGAGGGGAGCTGCGGGCGGTAGCCCCCCGAGTTGGTCCACACCTTCGCGTTGCGTTCGATGGCGAAGATGTCGGCGTGCCGGGAGATGCCCCACAGCCCGTTCTCGGCATCGTGGTAGACGGGTGCCTCGTGGCGCAGGTACGCGTAGACGGGGTCGGGGTCTCCCGCGTACATCTCCCCGTCGAGCAGATCGATCTTCATGCCCGGCCCTCCAGGGCCTCGGCGCCGAACATGGGCTCGAACAGGGCCGAGTAGTCGGGGCCGCGCCGCAGATGGTGACCTCCGTCCACGTTGACGACCTGGCCGGTGATCCAGGACGACTCCGGGCCCACCAGGAACCGCGCGGCGTCGGCGATGTCCGACGGCTCGCCGACCCGGCCGAGCGGCATGCACGCCAGGTAGTCGTCGAGGACCGGCCCCGGGTCGGTGATGCCGGCCACCAGCTCGGTCCGGACGAGGCCGGGACGGATCGCGTTCACCCGGATGCCCGCCGCGCCCAGCTCGTCGGCGGCCAGGAGCACCAGGTGGTCGACCGCGGCCTTCGACACGCCGTAGGCACCGAACCAGCGGTGGGTGTTCGACGCGGCGATCGAGGAGATGGCGACGACCGCGCCCCCGCCGGTCCCGGCCATGGCCCGCGCGGAATGCTTGATCGTCAGCATCGTGCCGGTGGCGTTGAGCTCGAGCGTGGCCCGCCAGGCGGCGGCGTCCAGATGCCTGATGGGCCCGATCGAGGTCGAGCCGCCGGCGCTGGCCACGACCGCCCGGAGCGGGTGGTCGGAGGCGGCGAAGGCCACCGCCGCGGCGACCTGCTCCTCGGAGGTCACGTCGGCGACGACGTGGCGGGCGCCGATCTCCTTGGCCGCCTCCCGGAGGCGCGACTCCGTACGCCCGCAGATGGTGACGGCGGCGCCGTCCGCGGCGAGCCGGCGGGCACATGCCAGGCCGATCCCGCTGCCACCCCCGGTGACCAGGGCGGCCGTCCCGGCCAGCGGGCTCATCGGTCCACCGCCGTGGTGCCGCCGTCCACGACCACCTGGGTGCCGGTGACGAAGGAGGCCTCGTCGCTCATCAGGAACCGCACCACCTTGGCCACCTCCTCGGGGGCGCCCAGCCGGCCCAGCGGGGCCTTGGTCGCGAAGTCGGCGATCATCTCGGCGGGGGTGGCGCCCCGCAGCATCGGGGTGTCGATGTAGCCGGGGCAGACCGCGTTGACCCGGACCCCGTCCGCGGCCAGCAGGTGCGCCAGCGACCGGGTCAGTCCGAGCAGACCGGCCTTGGACGCGCAGTAGGCCGGGATGAACGCCTGGCCGAGGAACGCCTCGATCGAGGAGATCCCGACGATCGCCGAGCCGGGGTTGCCGCGGAGGTCCCCGAGGAGGGCCTGGGCCAGGAATGCCTCCGCCCGCAGGTTGACGTCGAGGACGAAGTCCCAGCGCTCCTCGGTGAGATCGCCGACCGGGTCGGGCCGGACGACCCCGGCGGCGTGCACGAGCCCGCCGATGGTGCCGAGTGCCGCGCGGGTGCTGTCGGCCGCCTCGGCGAAGGCCGCGCCGTCGGTGACGTCGATCTGGACCGCCAGGGTGGCGACGTCGCAGGCCAGGCCGATGTCCTTGGCCAGTGGCCCGGCGTCGGCCCGATCCCACAGGGCGACGGGGCGGCCCGATTCCGCCAGCGCGCGGGCGCACGCGGCTCCGATGCCCGAGGCGCCGCCGGTGACGATCACACCGGTGGCCGGGGAGGTCGTGAACATTCATCCTCCAGGAATGAGACTGCAGTCCAACCTAATGCCCGTACCAAGCAAGCGATAGGCCGCAGCCCTGGCCCCGGGCGCCGGCCGCCCACCCGTGCCGCGGGGGGCGGGGCAGATCGCGGATCGCCTGTCTCGTAGGGTCTCTAGCCGACGAGGGACCGCAGACCCGGCCTCTGAAATAGGGGAGGATGGGGGTCGGCGACGGAAGGCGAGCCGGTGATGCAGGGCGACGATGCGCAGATCACGGTGACGCGTGCTCGCAGCAAGGAGCAGCAGGCCCGCCGGGTGCGGCTGGTCGAGGCGGCCCGATGGCTCGCCGACGAGGGCGGCTACGCCGCGGTGACCATGCACGACGTCGCCGACCGCGCGGGCGTGGCCAGGGCCACCGTGTACCGCTACTTCGCGTCCAAGGACCATCTGCTCACCGAGGTGGCGGCCGACTGGGCCCGGACGGTCACGGCGGACATCGTGCTGGCCGCCGGCACGGAGCCGTCCGGCGGCGCGACGCCGGCCCAGCGGCTCGGCGACCTGCTCGAGCGCATCGTGGAGGTGGCGGCGGCCGACCTCACCCTCACCTCGACGATCATCCAGGCGGTGACCTCGCCCGATCCGGCCCTCGAGGACGCCCGCACCGAGCTGTTCCTGTTCGTCCGGGCCCGGCTGGCCGCGGTGATGGGCGACCCGCCGCCGGCACAGGAGGAGGCCGAGATCGTGCTGGGCCACGTGCTGCTGGCCGCTCTGGTCAGCCTCACCGCGCTTCGCCGTCCCACCGAGGAGGTCGTCGCGATGGTCCGGACGGCCGCCCGCCTGATCCTGGCCGGCGCGCTCTCGTAGGCCGCCCGGCGAGGGTCACGACCACGGATGCGACTGCCGGGGAGCATGTGACCGCCTGCGGCTCTTGTCATCCTGGTGACAACGATCTGCGGCGAATGCTTCTCTGAACCAGCAGAACCAGTCGCCGGACACCGATAGTTTCCGCCCTAGTCGGCCAGGTACGTTTCAGCCCACGTGCGTTCCAGGAGGTGCGGGATGGGTCAGCACGCGCCCCGCAAGCCTTGGTACGGCGTCCCCGGTGAGATCGCGGAGGTCTTCCGCCCGCATCTAAGCGGGGTCGCGGACGAGATGATCGGCGAGATCCAGCAGGGCGTGCCCGAGTACGCCCGGCCGCTCGACGACGCCTACGTGCGGATGGTCCGGCTGGCCGTGGAGGGGGCGCTCCAGCAGTTCGTCGACCTCATCGACGACCCGATGGCCTCCTGGAAGAACGTCGTCGACGTCTACGGAGAGGTCGGGCGGCTCGAGGCCCGGGAGGGCCGCAGCCTGGACGCCCTGCAGACCGCCCTGCGGCTGGGGGCCCGGGTGGCCTGGCGGCGGCTGACCGAGGAGTCCGAGCGGCTCAACGTCTCCCGGCAGACACTGGGCATGCTCGCCGAGGCCATCTTCGCCTTCCTCGACGAGATCGCCGCGGCGGCCACCCTCGGTTACACCAAGGCCCGCGAGGAGGTGGCCGGCGAGCTGGAGCACCGCCGCCGGCGCCTGCTCGACATGCTGCTCGCCGAACCGCCCGCCGGCGCCCAGGCGCTGGCGGACCTGGCCCGGATGGCGCAGTGGCGGGTGCCGCGGAGCGTCGCGGCCGTCGTGCTCTACGAGCGCGGCCAGGACCGCTTCTCGCATCCCTCGCTGCCGCCCGACGTGCTGGCCGACATCAACCGGCGGGAGCCGTGCCTGCTGGTGCCCGACCCCGATGGGCCGGGCCGCGGCCAGATGCTGCAGACCGCGCTGCGTGACTGGGTGGCGGCCGTCGGGCCCACGGTGGCGATCGGCGACGCCGCCAAGTCGCTGCGCTGGGCGCGTGAGGCGCTGGTGCTGGCCCGCCGGGGCGTGATCCCCGACCAGGGCCTGATCCGCGCGGCCGACCACATGCCCAGCCTGATCATTTTCAAGGACGAGGAACTGGTCAACGCCGTGGCCGCCAAGCGGCTCGGGCCGCTGCTGGAGGTACGGCCCCGGCACCGCGAGCGGCTGGCGCACACGCTCCTGGCCTGCCTGCAGAACGGGTTCAACGCCACCGAGGTCGCGGCCCGGCTGCATGTCCACCCGCAGACCGTGCGGTACCGGCTGCACCAGCTGGAGGAACTGTTCGGCGAGCAGCTGTACGACCCGGACGCCCGGCTGGAGTTCGAGATCGTGCTGCACGTCTGGATCGCGCTGGCCGGGGAGGGCGCCGAGCCGGAGTCGTCGTCCGCCCAGGTGATCGCACTGGACGGCTCCCGCCGCAACGCCTGAGCGGGAGCCGTCCAGGCCGCCGGTCAGTGCACCGCCACGGTGTGATCCCTGATCGGAAGCCGGTGGATGACGGCCTGGGTCACCGCGTCGATCTGCTCGGGGGTGAGCAGGTCGCCGCCGGCGTCCGCTTTGCCGGTGCCGGTCCGCAGGATCCGGCCGGGAAGGCGGTAGACCCGCAGCACGGTGATCCCGCTTCCGGTCAGTCCCTTGCGCGGGAGCCTGCCGCCGTGCGCGATGAGAAGCGGGGAGACCCTGATCCCGGTCTGCAGTTCCCGGGACAGCAGTTCGGCGATCACATCGGCCATTTTCTGCAGCCGCACCGCCGTTCGTGAGGCCGAATCCTTACCGATGAACAGTTTCCCGCCATAGACGGCGAACTCGGTCTCCGGGTCCCAGGCCTGATTGTCGATGACCCATACCCCGGTCGGCCCGATCACCAGATGGTCGGCATTCCCCTGCCCCGGAACGGAGCGGCCGTGCAGCACGCGATACCCCCGCCATTCCAGGGTGAACCGCAGCACCCGGGCGGTGCGCTGCTCGCCGCGCTGGCCCCGGCGCCAGACGCGCAGTATGGCCCGCCGCCACCCGTGGTAGGCCATGTCCGCACCGGCCGCGAGCAGCGCGGCGAACACTCCCCACGCAGGTGAGAACAGTTTGCCGGCCAGCACGAGGCAGACTCCGGCGATGATGCCCCGCTGGATGAGCCGCTGGCGCCGCCCGCGCTCCCACAGCTCTTCATAGATCGCCTGCGGCGACCCCCCGGTGAAAGCCGGGTTGTCCCGGAAGTAAAACGACCCACCGGACATTGGCCACTCCTCTTGTAGAGCGTTCCACACGATGTCTTGATACCCGTTCGCGGAACGGTTCTCCATAGAGGTTATGCGATTAGGGCGCTATCGGGAGAGTGTCTGGCACCAGTTGACGATGATAAGTTCGATGTGCAGTCAGATCTGTAGTCAAGGCAATACAGGTAATCTTGTATTGTAATGGTCTCTGCAATTTTCATCGACACTTGAACAATGGCCCTGGAACTGGGCCGAAGCGTCCCCGGAACGGGAGGCCTCACCGGTCCAGCTGGAGCATCCGGTCGATGAGCTGGTGCAGATGCGCCCGGAACCGGCGGAGCAGCACGGTGTTGTGCGGGCCCTCACGCCGGCCCGCCTTGTTGATGACACCGCCGACGCAGAAGCCGTGGATGCACCAGCTGACGGTCCACAGGGCGTACTCGATGTCCACCTCGGTCCGGATGAACTCCTGGATCACCGAGGTGATCCGCTCCTGGCCGGGCTTGACGTACATGCTCTCCAGCTCGGTGATGTCTGTGGCGTCCGACTGCCACCGGTGCAGCCACAGCGCGGGCACCTCGGGGTGGTCCACGCAGAAGTCCAGGTAGCGGTCCGCCAGCATGTGGATGCCGGCCCGGTCGGGGGTGAACTCCGTGAACGCCGCGTCGAAGACCGCCTTCTCGGCCAGCGACGCCCAGGTCATCACCGCGACGTAGATGTCCCGCTTGGTGCCGATGAGCTCGGTGATGGTGGCCACGCCGACCCCGGCGGCGTCGGCTATCAGCTGGGTGGAGGTCCCGTCGTAGCCGAGCGAGGCGAACAGCCGGGTCGCGGTCTCGATGACGCGATCACGGACGATCTCGGGCTCGAACCGGGTTTCGCGCTGCGCCGCAGTCATAACCTCACGGTAGTCGCCGTGCGAAATACGGGGCAAAGAGCTGGTCAAGTCTTGGCAGTACAACGGCCAAATGAAGCAGCGTTTGTGCCCCCGGTAGGATTCGAACCTACGCATCCGGCTCCGGAGGCCGACGCTCTATCCCCTGAGCTACGGGGGCTCAGTGCGATAGAAGATTACCAGGCTTCCCACGCGGTCGTGCACCTCGGTGTTCACCGTGCGTGGCGACGATGGAACAGCTAACTTAACGCCCGTGACCGAGCTACTGGGACGCGTACTGGTCGTCGATGACGATGAGGTGATCCGGCAGCTCATCGCCGTCAACCTGCAATTGGAGGGCTTCGAGGTCTCCACCGCCGTCGACGGTCAGGACTGCCTGGAGAAGGTCCAGGCGATCCGGCCACATGTGATCACGCTGGACATCATGATGCCCCGGCTGGACGGCTGGGTGACGGCGGTGAAACTGCGGGAGAACCCCGTCACCGAGGGCATCAAGGTCGTCATGATCACGGCCAGGGCGCAGGACCACGACATCCGGCGCGGCCACGAGATCGGGGTGGACGCCTACGTCACCAAGCCCTTCGACCCCAACGAGCTGATCCGTACGGTCCGGGAGCTCGCCGGAGCGCGCGCCGACGGCTGAGCGCCCCGCGCCCGCACCGCCCTTTCGTGATCATGCAATCCATCGACGAACGATTGCATGATCACGGCAGGAGGGGGGAGCGCGGGCGTGGGACGGCTGTCCACATGCTGGTCGGATAGTCTCACGAGGGTGACCGGAGCGGAGCTGAGCAGTGCCCTCGTGGCCGCGGTGCGAGACGCCGTCGCCGCAGGTGAGCTCGCTGTGCCCATTCCCGAGGGGGCACCGCTGAGCTGGGCGGGCGGGGCCTACAGTTCCCCCCTGGCGCTGCGGCTGGCCGCCGGCGCGGGCCGTCCCGCGCACGAGGTGGCCGGGGTCATCGCCGAGCGGCTGGCCATGGCCCCGGGAGTCCGCCGGGTCGACGTCACCGGCCCCGGCTTCCTGACGATCACCGAGCGGGCCCCCGGTGCGCTGGCCGCGGCCATCGTCGCCGCGGGAGAGCGGTACGCCCGTGCCGAGCTCCCCGTGGCCGGCGCCCGCTGGCCGGACCGGCCCAGGACCTTCGGCAATCCCGGCTTCTGCGTACGGTTCGCGTACTCGCGGGCGGCCGCCATCGGGCGGCGGGCCCGCGACCTGCGGATCGAGCGCGCGGACCCCGGTCCCCTGAACGAACCGCCGGAGATCAGGCTGCTCGGCCTGCTGGCGGAGCTGCCCTCGCGCGCCGGGCAGGCCGAACGCGAGCGGGACGCCGATCCGCTCAAACGCCAGCTGGAGCGGATCGCCGACGTCTACCACGACGTCTACGAGCGGTGCCCGGCGCTGCCGGTGGGTGACGAGGAGCCGACCCGGGCGCACGGCGCCCGCCTCACCCTGGCCGAGGCCGTACGTATCAGTTTGGACAACGGGCTGCACACGCTCGGAGAGACCCCAAGAGAGTTGCTATGAGTAGAGCCGCCCACCCGGCCGGAGGGCGCCACGCGGACGTCCTCCCGGAGACCTATCCGCTGCCACCGGCCGACGATCTCAACGAGCTGGCGCCGGCCGTCTGGCCGCGCAGCGCGGAGCGGGTCGACGGTGCCGTCACGGTCGGCGGGATGGACGTACGGGACCTGGCCGCCGAGTACGGCACCCCGCTGTACGTCCTGGACGAGAACGACTTCCGCGCGCGGGCCCGGGAGTACCGCGCCGCGTTCGCCGGCGAGGACGTCTACTACGCCGGCAAGGCCTTCCTGTGCGGGGCCGTCGCCCGCTGGGTCGCCGAGGAGGGGCTCGGCCTGGACGTCTGCAGCGGCGGGGAGCTCACCGTGGCGCTGGCCGCGGGCGTCGCCCCGGAGAAGATCACCCTGCACGGCAACAACAAGTCCGGCGCGGAGATCGTCCGGGCGCTGGAGAGCGGGGTCGGCCGGATCGTGGTCGACTCCTTCGAGGAGATCGCCCGGGTCGGGTACCTCGCCCAGTCGCTGGACTACCGGCCCAAGATCCTCATCCGGGTGACCACCGGCGTCGAGGCGCACACCCACGAGTTCATCGCCACCGCCCACGACGACCAGAAGTTCGGGTTGTCGCGCAACACCGGGGCCGCGCTGGAGGCCGTGCGGCGGGTGCTGGAGCTCAAGCAGATCGAGCTCGTCGGGCTGCACTCCCACATCGGCTCGCAGATCTTCCAGACCGACGGATTCGAGGTGGCGGCGCACCGGCTGGTCGAGCTGCTGGCCGCGATCCGCGACGAGCACGGCCTGCAGCTGCCCGAGCTGGACCTCGGCGGCGGCCTCGGCATCGCCTACCTGCCCGGCGACGAGCCGCTGGACCCCAAGCTGATCGCCGACAACCTGCGCCGGATCGTGGCCCGGGAGTGCCGGTCCTACGACCTGCCGATGCCCCGCCTGACGGTGGAGCCGGGGCGCGCGATCGTCGGGCCGGGCGGCATCACCGTGTACGAGGTCGGCACGATCAAGGACGTCGAGGGGCTGCGGACCTACGTCTCGGTCGACGGCGGGATGAGCGACAACCTGCGGACCGCGCTGTACGACGCCGAGTACACCAGCGTGCTCGCCAGCCGGGCGTCCGACGCCGCGCCGATGCTCAGTAGATTGGTCGGCAAGCACTGCGAGAGCGGCGACATCGTCGTGCGGGACCTATGGCTCCCGCAGGATCTTGCGCCTGGTGACCTGGTGGCGGTCGCGGCCACCGGTGCGTACTGTCGATCGATGGCGAGCAACTACAACCATGTCCCGCGCCCTGCGGTCGTGGCGGTGCGAGAGGGCGCCGCGCGGGTCATCGTGCGCCGGGAGACCGAGGATGATCTGTTGCGGCTGGATGCGGAGATAACACCTTGAAACCCCTGCGTATCGCCCTGCTGGGCTGCGGCACGGTCGGTAGTGAGGTCGTACGGCTGCTACGCGAGCAGGCCAGCGACCTGACGGCCCGGATCGGTGCCCCGCTGGAGCTGGCGGGCATCGCCGTACGGCGGCTGGACCGGCCCCGCCCGGGCATCGATCCGGCGCTGCTCACCACCGACGCGCTGAGCCTGGTCACCAGCGAGGACGTCGACATCGTCATCGAGGTGATCGGTGGCATCGAACCCGCCCGCTCGCTCATCCTGGCCGCCATGAAGCACGGCAAGGCGGTCGTGTCGGCCAACAAGGCGCTGCTCGCCGAGGACGGCGAGACGATCTTCGGGGCGGCCCGCGAGTACGGCGTGGACCTCTACTACGAGGCCTCGGTGGCCGGGGCGATCCCGCTGCTGCGGCCGCTGCGCGAGTCGCTCGTCGGTGACCACGTGCAGCGGGTGCTGGGCATCGTCAACGGCACCACCAACTACATCCTCGACCAGATGGACGGCCACGGCGCCGGCTTCGCGGAGGCACTGGAGGAGGCGCAGGCCCTGGGCTACGCGGAGGCCGACCCGACCGCCGACATCGAGGGGTTCGACGCGGCGGCCAAGGCGGCCATCCTGGCCCAGCTGGCCTTCCACACCGTGGTCACGGCGGCGGACGTGCACCGCGAGGGCATCACCGAGGTCACCGCCCACGACGTCGCCAGCGCCAAGGCCATGGGCTGCGTGGTCAAGCTGCTGGCGATCTGCGAGCGGGTCCCCTCGGCGGACGGGCGCAACGGCCGGGGGGTGTCGGTGCGGGTCTACCCCGCGATGATCCCGCTGTCGCACCCGTTGGCCAACGTGCGCGAGGCCTACAACGCGGTGTTCGTCGAGGCCGAGTCGGCCGGCTCGCTGATGTTCTACGGCGCCGGGGCCGGCGGGGCCCCGACGGCCTCGGCGGTGCTCGGCGACCTGGTCGCGGTCTCCCGCAACAAGGCCAACGGCACCAGGGGGCCGGTCGAGTCGACCTACGCGGCGCTGCCCGTGCTGCCCATGGGCGAGACCGTCACCCGCTACCACGTGCAGCTCGACGTCGCCGACCGGTCGGGTGTGCTCGCCCAGGTCGCCGAGGAGTTCGCCCGGCACGATGTGTCGATCCAGACCGTGCGGCAGGAGGGGCTCGGCAACGAGGCCCAGCTGGTCATCGTCACCCACCGGGCCACCGACGCGGCACTGGCCGCGACCGTCGAGGGGCTCAGCGGGCTCGACATCGTGCGGGAGGTCGCCAGCGTGATGCGCGTCGAGGGCGACACGCACTGACCCGCACCTCATAGACTCTGCGGACGGACCGCAGGTCATCCGAGCATGGGGGAAACCATGACCAGGGTATGGCGTGGGCTCATCGAGGAGTATCGCGATCGGCTGCCGGTCACGCCGCGGACGCCGGTCGTCACGCTGCTCGAGGGCGGCACGCCCCTGCTGCCCGCCCCGCGCCTGTCGCAGCTCACCGGCTGCGAGGTCCACCTGAAGGTCGAGGGCGCCAACCCCACGGGGTCCTTCAAGGACCGCGGGATGACCATGGCCATCAGCAAGGCCGCGGAGGACGGCGCGAAGGCGGTGATCTGCGCCTCGACCGGCAACACCAGCGCCTCCGCCGCCGCGTACGCGGTGCGGGCCGGGATGACCTGCGCGGTGCTGGTGCCCCGCGGCAAGATCGCGATGGGCAAGCTGGCCCAGGCCCTGGTGCACGGCGCCCGGCTGCTGCAGGTCGACGGCAACTTCGACGACTGCCTGGAACTCGCCCGCAAGCTGGCCGTCGACTACCCGGTGGCGCTGGTCAACTCGGTCAACCCGTACCGGCTGCAGGGCCAGAAGACCGCCGCGTTCGAGATCGTCGACGCCCTGGGCGACGCCCCCGACGCGCACTGCCTGCCGGTCGGCAACGCCGGCAACATCTCGGCCTACTGGATGGGCTACCGGGAGTACGCGGCGGACGGCGTCGCCACCCGGCGGCCCCGGATGCTCGGCTTCCAGGCCAGCGGGGCCGCCCCCTTCGTCCGCGGCGCGCCCGTGCTCAAGCCGCAGACCATCGCCACCGCCATCCGGATCGGCAACCCCGCGTCCTGGGATCTGGCGGTGGCCGCCCGCGACGACTCCGGCGGCGCGATCGAGGCGGTCACCGACCGGCAGATCCTGGCCGCCTACCGGCTGCTCGCCCGCGAGGAGGCCGTGTTCGTCGAGCCCGCCTCGGCGGCGAGCGTCGCCGGTCTCCTGCAGGCCCACCAGGAGGGCCTGGTCGAAGCCGGCTCCCGGGTGGTCTGCACGGTGACCGGTAACGGTCTCAAGGACCCCGACTGGGCGATCTCCGGCGCGCCCGCTCCCACGACGGTCCAGGTGGACGCGCACGCCGCGGCCTCCGCCCTCGGACTGGCCTGACTCGGCGGCGAGTCCGCCGCGGCGGCGTACTCCGCTCTTGACGCGCGGTCTCGCTTCGGTGCACGATCACCTCGCCACCTGCCTCTCGGCCGGCCGGCGCCCGCGGGGCGGGACGACGCCCTCGGGGCAGGTCGGCGCACGGCCGTTCGCGGCAGGTGCCGGGGGTCGCCGGGTCCGGCCCGGGTCGGGGTTTCACAGGGGATGCCATGCGGATGCCGGAATTCCGCATATGGAGATCTTGAAGGAGAGCATGAGCTGGGGGAGTGATCCCGTACGGGTGAGGGCGCCCGCCACCAGTGCCAATCTGGGGCCGGGCTTCGACTCGCTGGGACTGGCGCTCACCCTCTACGACGACGTCGAGGCCGCCGTCGCGCCGCGGGGGGTGGCCATCGAGATCTCCGGCGAGGGCACCGAACTGGCGGGCCGCGGCGAGGGTCATCTGATCATCAAGACGATCAGGCGGACGTTCGATGCGATCAACGCCGCCGCGGGGGTCGCGCTGGAACAGCCCGGGTTGCGGCTGAGCTGCGTCAACCGGATCCCGCACAGCCGGGGCCTGGGGTCGTCCTCAGCGGCGATCGTGGCCGGGCTGACCGCCGCCCGTGCCCTGCACCCGTACGGCTCCGTGCTGGACGACCAGGCGGCCCTGGCGCTGGCCACCGAGATCGAGGGCCACCCCGACAACGTGGCTCCCTGCCTGGTGGGCGGGCTCACGATCGCCTGGACCCGTCCCGGCGGGCCCCGGCTGGTACGGCTCGACCTGGAGCTCGAGGTCGTGGCCTTCGTACCGGACCAGCGGCTCGCGACGGAGCAGGCGCGCGGGCTGCTGCCCGAGTTCGTCTCGCACGCGGACGCCGTGGCCAACACGGCCCGGGCGGCCCTGCTGATCGCGGCGCTGACCTCGGGGACCGCCGGGCGCGATCTGGGCTCCGACGTCCTGCTGGACGCCACCGACGACCGGCTGCACCAGTCCTACCGGGCACCGGCCATGCCGGCCTCGGCGGCGCTGGTGGACCGGCTGCGCGAGGCGGGAGTGCCCGCTGTGATCTCTGGGGCGGGCCCTACTGTCCTCGCGTTCACAACAGCATCACAGGTCGATTCAATGGATGTGGAAGTGGGTAATGGGTGGCACGAACACCCGCTGCACGTGGACCTCCGGGGTGCGCACGTTCAGCTGCCACGGCCGCGTGACACGCGACTTTGACCTCCAAGGAATAGCAGTGTGCCCTGGTGATGTTAGGCTGAGTGACGCACCAGATGCCCCACTCGGGGCCTTGTGCTCGTCAGCCACGCACCGCCGGGCCGGCCGACAGGTCGTGTCCGCCCCGCGCACGTGGCTCCCCGACATCGCGACTTTCCGCTGTCTGGCATTCCAGCAAAGTCTCGGAAGTGGCGGGATCGGGGAACCAAGCGAGCAATCCGTCCCGACCATCTGGCTGCGCCCAGACATTGCCGGTGACGACCCCATCGTGATCGGCCGAGCACGATTCGGCGCCCCCGCCGTATCGCACTACCGGGTTGACGGGCCGACGGAGGCCTCTACCCGCTCCCTGGGAAGGACCCTTAGTGAGCGAATCCAGCGAACTTCTTACGGACGCTTCCGGCACGGCGCCGGTCGCCGCGGACGGCGGTGCCGAGGCCGTCGCGCCGAGGCGCCGCCGCACCGGCACCGGCCTGTCGGCCATGGTGCTGCCCGAGCTCAAGACGCTCGCGTCCGGCCTTGGCATCAGCGGAACGGGTGCGATGCGCAAGAGCCAGCTCATCGCGGCCATCCAGGAGAAGCAGGGCGGTGGTGCGGCGTCCGGTGATGCCGGCGCCGCTCCGAAGGCCGCTGTCACGGTGCAGGCCGAGCGGGCCTCCACCTCGAACCACGCGGAGGCCACCATGGCACCCGTCGAGCGGGCCGAGCGGCCGGAGCGCGCCACGCGTTCCCGCCGCAACGCGGCCAAGCGTGAAGAAGGCGAAGAGCAGCTCACCATCGCCGAGGACGGCAAGCAGGCCGCCCGCGAGTCCGTGCAGGCCGCCCAGGCCGCTCAGACGGCGCAGGCGGGTCAGACGGCCCAGGCCGGCCAGCCTGCCACCACGCCCGCCGGGCGCACCTCCGGCTCCGCCGAGGACGGCGGCGACGGCGCGGGCAACCGCGAGGGCGGCCGGGACAACCCCCGTGAGGGCGGCCGTCAGCGGCAGCGCAGCGGCCGCGACCGGGGCGAGAACCGCGGGGACAACCGCAACACCGACCGGGGCGACAACCGCGGCAACGAGCAGCGCCGCAACCAGGGCCAGGGCGGCGGGGGCTCCGACTCCGACGACGACGGCGGCGGCCGCAACCGCCGTGGGCGCCGCTTCCGGGAGCGCAACCGCAGTGGCGGGGGCCGTGGCGGGGGCCGCGAGCGGTACGAGGCCGACCCGGTGGTCAACGAGGACGACGTCCTGATCCCGGTCGCCGGCATCCTCGACATCCTCGACAACTACGCGTTCGTCCGGACCACCGGCTACCTGCCGGGCCCCAACGACGTGTACGTCTCGCTGGCCCAGGTCCGCAAGAACGGCCTGCGCAAGGGCGACGTCGTCACCGGCGCCGTGAAGCAGCCGAGCGGTGACGGCGAGCGGCGCGAGAAGTTCAACGCGCTGGTCCGGCTCGACACCGTCAACGGCATGGAGCCCGAGCAGGCCCGGGGCCGGGTGGACTTCAGCAAGCTGACCCCGCTGTACCCCCAGGAGCGGCTGCGTCTGGAGACCGACCCCGGCATCCTGACCACCCGGGTGATCGATCTCGTGAGCCCGATCGGCAAGGGCCAGCGCGGGCTGATCGTCTCGCCGCCCAAGGCCGGTAAGACGATGGTGCTGCAGTCGATCGCCAACGCGATCACCAAGAACAACCCCGAGTGCCACCTGATGGTCGTGCTGGTCGACGAGCGGCCGGAAGAGGTCACCGACATGCAGCGGTCGGTGAAGGGCGAGGTGATCCACTCGACCTTCGACCGCCCCGCCGAGGACCACACCACGGTCGCCGAGCTGGCGATCGAGCGGGCCAAGCGGCTGGTCGAGCTGGGCCACGACGTGGTCGTGCTGCTGGACTCCATCACCCGCCTGGGCCGGGCCTACAACCTGGCCGCGCCGGCGTCCGGCCGGATCCTGTCCGGTGGTGTCGACTCGACCGCGCTCTACCCGCCGAAGCGGTTCTTCGGCGCGGCGCGCAACATCGAGAACGGCGGCTCGCTGACGATCCTCGCGACGGCGCTGGTGGAGACCGGCTCCCGGATGGACGAGGTCATCTTCGAGGAGTTCAAGGGCACCGGCAACATGGAGCTCAAGCTCAACCGGCAGCTCGCCGACAAGCGGATCTTCCCGGCGGTGGACGTGGACGCGTCCGGTACCCGTAAGGAAGAGATCCTCATGCCGGCCGACGAGCTGCGGGTCGTCTGGCAGCTGCGCCGGGTGCTGCACGCGCTCGAGACGCAGCAGGCGCTGGAACTGCTCCTGGAGAAGATGCGGGAGACCAAGTCCAACGCGGAGTTCATGCTCCAGGTCCAGAAGACCACCGTCTCCGACGACCGCTGAGCGACCCGCACCCGCGGGACCTCCGTACGACGCGCGCCGGCTCCGTGCCCCGGAGCCGGTGCACCCACCGTCGGACGAACGGCGTCCCGAGCACACCCTTGTGTGCTCGGGACGCCGTTCGTCGTGGTGGGCCACCCAGGGTGGGGCCGCTCCGGGGTGGGGCTAGCCCCACCCGGACAACGGCGGATCGCTCCATGGCGATCGAGACGGCCGGCGGTCACGCTGGAGCCGTACGGTTGGAGCCACATGAGGAGGAGCGGTGAACGCGATGGCGTACGGCGGCGACGGACCTGCGAACGGCATCCTTGACGGACGCTCATGGGCGCCCCTGCAGGTGGTCCGGGACCCGCTGACCTGGCGTGCCGCGATCTACCTGCTGGTGAGCATGGGTTTCGGGCTGGCCTGGTTCGTCATCCTGGTCACCGGCATCTCGCTGTCGGCGGGACTCCTGATCATCTGGGTCGGGGTGCCGCTGTTCGCCCTACTGATGATCGCCTGGCGCGGCGGGGCGATGCTCGAGCGGCTGCTGGTCAAGGCCGCCTTCGGCCTCACCATCGCGAGCCCCTACCGGCGGCTCCCCGCGGGCGGCCCCTTCCGCAAGTTCCGGACGATGGCGGCGGACCCCGCCACCTGGAAGGACCTGGCCTACCTCGCGGTGCTCTTCCCGATCACTCTGGTGGAGTTCGTCATCTCGGTGACGATGTGGGCGGCCACCGGGCTGATGTTGTTCCTCCCGCTGATCGTGCTCGTGGACGACTCGCCGGTCTACGTCGATGCCGGCAACGGCCTGGCCTTCGTCATCACCCAGCCGGTGGCGGCCCTGCCGGCGTCCCTGGTCGGGCTGGTGCTGCTGGTGATCTCGCTGTACGTGACCCGGACGGTGGCCGTGGCGCACGCCTCCTTCGCCCGGCTGCTGCTGGGGCCCAGCGAGAACCAGCGCCTGCGGGCCCAGGCCGAGCGGCTCGAGGCCAGGACCGCGCATCTGCAGGCCAGCAGGGCCCGCGGAGTGGACGCCGCGGAGGCCGAGCGGCGCCGGATCGAACGGGACCTGCACGACGGCGCCCAGCAGCGGCTGCTGGCCGTCGCCATGGACATCGGCCGGGCCCGGACCAAGCTCGACAACGACCCCGAAGGCGCCCGCGAGCTCATCGAGCAGGCGCACGCCGGCACCCGCGAGGCCATCGGCGAGCTGCGCGACCTCGCCCGGGGGATCTATCCCGCGATCCTCACCGACCGGGGGCTGGACTCCGCGCTGTCCTCGCTGGCCGGCCGGGCGCCCGTCCCGGTGACGGTGGAGGTGCAGCTGCCCACCCGGCCGCCCGCCGCGGTCGAGAGCATCGCCTACTTCATCGTGGCCGAGTCCCTCACCAACATCGCCAAGTACGCCCGCTCCACCCGGGCGGGAGTACGGGTGACCAGGGAGGACCAGTGGGTGGTCGTCGAGATCAGCGACAACGGCGTGGGCGGTGCGGTCGCCACCCCCGGCGGCGGCCTGGCCGGGCTGGCGGACCGGGCCGCGGGCATCGACGGCATCCTGACGATCAACAGCCCGGCCGGTGGCCCCACCGTGATCCGCGCGGACCTGCCCTGCGTCTGGTGAAGCCGGGAGCGGCGACACCCTAGGGTGAGGATCATGCAGGTGGTGATTGCGGAAGATTCGGTGCTTTTGCGGGAGGGCCTCGTCCGGCTCCTGGCCGACGAGGGGATCGAGACGGTGGCGACCGTCGGGGACGGCCCCGGCCTGGTCGAGATCGTGGCCGAGCACCGGCCGGACCTGGCGATCGTGGACGTGCGGATGCCCCCGTCGTTCACCGACGAAGGGCTCCGGGCGGCGCTGGAGGCGCGGCGCCGGGTGCCCGGCACCCCCATCCTGGTGCTGTCGCAGTACGTGGAGGAGCGCTATGCCACCGAGCTGATCGGCGGCGGCGCGGAGGGCGTCGGCTACCTGCTGAAAGAGCGGGTCGCCGACGTCCGGGAGTTCATCGACACCGTGCGCAGGATCGCCTCAGGGGGCACGGTCATCGACCCCGAGGTGATCGGGCAGCTGCTGGGCCGCCGGCGCGGCGGAGACCGGCTGGAGACCCTCACGCCCCGGGAGCGGGAGGTGCTCGGCCTGATGGCGGAGGGCCTGTCCAACGCGGCGGTGGCCCGGAAGCTCACCGTCACCGAGGGCGCGGTGGAGAAGCACATCTCCAACATCTTCCTCAAGCTCGGCCTGCAGCTCGCCGAGGAGAACCACCGCCGGGTCATGGCGGTCCTGGTCTATCTGGGCCGGGCCACGGAATAGCCCGGCCCGGCAGGAATGCCCCGTGACCTCGGGACGTTCATCCATCTGGCACACTTGGAGTGCAACCGCTGCGGTACCGGTTCACGCCCGCATGACTGCGACCGTCTCGGACGGCAAAGCGGCGACCCGGCGACCGCCACCAGCGAGGAGAAACCGTGAAGCCTGACATCCACCCGGACTATGTCGTCACGACCGTGACGTGCACGTGCGGCAACACCTTCCAGACCCGGAGCACCGCGTCGAGCGGCAGCATGCACGCCGACGTCTGTTCCGCCTGCCACCCGTTCTACACGGGCAAGCAGAAGATCCTCGACACCGGCGGCCGTGTGGCCCGGTTCGAGAAGCGGTTCGGCAAGGGCAAGAAGGCCGAGAGCAAGTAGTCCCGCGGACCCAGGCCGGGCGGAGGCGCACGCCTCCGGCCCGGCCGGTCTGTCCACCGCACAGCTCACCGCAGAGCCCGTGGGATGCGGGGCCAGGATCACAACGTGAATCTCGACGACTTCATCAGAGAATACGGCGACATCGAGCAGCAGCTCGCCGACCCGGCGGTGCACTCCGACCAGAAGCTGGCGCGCACGCTGGGTAAGCGGTATGCCCATCTGCGGCCGATCGTCGAGACCTACCGTGAGATCGGCTGCACCGAGGCCGATCTCAGCGCCGCCCTGGAGCTGGCGCCGGAGGACGAGGCCTTCGCCAAGGAGGCGGTCGAGCTCGAGCGGCACAAGGCCGAGCTCGAGGCCAAGCTGCAGAAGCTGCTGATCCCGCGCGATCCCAGCGACGACAAGGACGTCATCCTCGAGATCAAGGCGGGGGAGGGCGGCGAGGAGTCCGCCCTGTTCGCCGGCGATCTGCTCCGGATGTACACCCGGTACGCCGAGCGTGTCGGCTGGAAGACCGAGATCATCGATGCGCAGCACTCCGATCTCGGCGGCTACAAGGACGTCACCCTGGTGGTGAAGAGCAAGGACGGCGCCTGGTCTCAGCTGAAGTTCGAGGGCGGGGTGCACCGGGTCCAGCGGGTGCCCGTCACCGAGTCCCAGGGCCGCATCCACACCAGCGCCGCCGGGGTCATGGTCTCGCCGGAGGCCGAGGACGTCGACGTCCACATCGACCCCAACGATCTCCGCGTGGACGTCTACCGGTCGAGCGGGCCCGGCGGGCAGAGCGTGAACACCACCGACTCCGCGGTGCGGATCACGCACGTGCCGACCGGGGTGGTGGCCTCCTGCCAGAACGAGAAGAGCCAGCTCCAGAACAAGGAGCAGGCGATGCGCATCCTGCGGTCCCGGCTGCTGGCCATCGCGCAGGAGCAGGCCGACGCCGCCGCCTCCGCCGACCGCAAGAGCCAGGTCCGCACCGTTGATCGTTCCGAGCGGGTCCGCACCTACAACTTCCCCGAGAATCGCATCTCCGACCACCGGGTCGGTTACAAGGCGTATAACCTCGACCAGGTGCTCGACGGTGATATGCACAACGTCATCCAGGCCCTGGTCGACGCCGACATCGAACGCAGGCTCGCCGAAGCCCAGTCATGAACCTCCTCCTCGACGAGATAGCCCGCGCGACGGCACGGCTGGCCGACGCCGGCGTCGCGTCGCCGCGCGCGGACGCCGAGGAGCTCGCGGCGGCCGTGCACGGGGTGAAGCGGGCCGAGCTGCACACCGTCCCGGACGGGGCGTTCGACGCCCGCTTCTGGGAGGGCATCGCCCGCCGTGAGGCCGGCGAGCCGCTGCAGTACATCACCGGCCGCGCCTTCTTCCGCTACCTCGAGCTGCGGGTCGGGCCGGGCGTGTTCGTACCCCGCCCGGAGACCGAGGTGATGACCGGCTGGGCGCTCGACACTCTGCGGGACATGGACGTCAGCGAGCCGCTGGTGGTGGATCTGGGCACCGGGTCGGGGGCGATCGCGCTGTCCATCGCGCAGGAGGCGCCCCGGGCGCGGGTGCATGCCGTGGAGAAGGATCCCAGGGCCTACGTCCACGCCACCCGCAACGTCGAGGCGGTGGACGAGCGCGGGCGGGTGCGCCTGCACCTCGGTGACTTCGCCGATGCCCTCACCGACCTCAACGGCACCGTCGACCTGGTCGTCAGCAACCCTCCGTACATCCCGATGAGCGAGTGGGAGTACGTCCCGTCCGACGTCCGCGACCATGATCCCCCCGACGCCCTGTGGGGCGGCGGCGACGACGGCCTCAACGCGATCCGGGTGGTGGAGCGGTCGGCCCGCCGGCTGCTGCGGCCCGGCGGCTACGTGGCGGTCGAGCACAGCGACCTGCAGGGCAACGCCGTGTACTGGGTCTTCGCCGAGGAGAACGGCTGGCGTGACGTGCGCAACCGGCGCGACCTGACCAACCGGGACCGTTTCGTCACGGCCCGCCTCAGCGAGGAGTGAACGTGAGCCGACGTTATGACTGCTCGGACCCCATGGAGCGGACCCGGGGGGTCGCGGAGGCCGTCGCGGCCGTCCGGCGTGGCGAGCTTCTGGTCCTGCCCACCGACACGGTCTACGGCATCGCCGCGGACGCCTTCAATCCGGCCGCCGTGGCCGCCCTGCTGGACGCCAAGGGCCAGGACAGGGCCACGCCCCCCTCGGTGCTGGTGGGCTCGGTACGGGCCGCACAGGCGCTGCTGGAGGACACCGGGACCTACGGCCAGGACCTGATCGACGAATTCTGGCCGGGCGCGCTGACCCTGGTGTGCCGGGCCAACCCCAACCTCACCTGGGACCTGGGCGAGACCAAGGGCACGGTGGCGGTGCGCATGCCCATGCACCCCCTCGCCCTGGAGGTGCTCAAGGAGACCGGCCCGCTCGCGGTCAGCGGCGCCAACACCCGAGGCGTCCCCGCCGCCCGTGCCGCCGACGAGGCCGGCAAGACGCTCGGCGAGGTGGTGGCGGTCTACCTCGACGACGGCCCGTCCGGGGAGGGCGAGGCCTCCTCGATCGTCGATCTCACCGGCCCCGTCCCGAGGCTGCTGCGGGCCGGGGCGATCTCGGAGGACAAGATCCGCGGCGTCTGCGGCGTCCTGCTCAGCGTGGAGGACGACGAGGACGATCTCCTGGCCGACCCCGCGGAGGTGGTGGCCACCGAGGAGATGGCGGCCGCCGAAGAGGTGGCGGCCGCCGAAGAGGTGGTGGCCGCCGAGCAGGCGGCGGACCCGGCGGAGGCGGCGGACCCCGCGCCGGGGACGGCCGACGGCACCCCGGCCGCGCCGGTCAGCCTGGCCAAGCCGGAGGGCAGGACCGGGGGCGAGTCCGCCGCCGAGTAGGGCGCCGCCAGACGTACGCGAAGGGGCCCCGCCGGTCGGCGGGGCCCCTTCGTTCGATCAGGCGGGGGATGATCAGTAGTAGCTGCGCCACTTGGAGACGTTGGTCACCTTGAACTTCTTCTTGGTGCCGCTCTTGTAGTAGTAGCCCAGGCACTCCCGGATGTAGAGGTGGCTCCGGTAGTACGAGTGCTGGCCACCCGAGGCGGTGGTGCCGGCCCCGTGGTAGTTGATGAAGGTGTACTGCTCCCAGGAGTTGCCGGACCAGAACCTCGCCTGCATGCAGGCGGACCGCTTGTCGGCCTTGACGTCCTTGATCTTGAAGCGGAGCAGCACGGTCGCCTTGCTGCCCCAGTGGCTGGGCTGGTACGAGCCCCAGGCCCAGGTGCCGGACAGGCCGCCGGGGTACTTCCAGTTGTGGACACCGCTCGGCACGGCTTCGGCGGGGGTGGCGATGGCGGTGGTGGTGAGTAGCGCGCCCGCGGCAAGCGCTACCGCTGCGAAACGTCGCATGGGGGGTCTCCAGATTCATCGGGCGGTCCGCCTGGGAGGCGGCGCCCATCGCTGGCCTGAGGGTTAGTAGAGCTTCTTCCAGGCGCCGTATCGAACGACGTTCCGGTTCGACTCCTTGATGCCTGCCTCGCGGACGTACAGGTGCGAGGTGTAGTAGGACGTGAAGAAATGGCCGTAGCTGTGCTTGAACGGGAAGTCGGCCGGCTTGCCCTTGTAGGTCAGGAAGAACACGTTCGACCACTGGGTCTTGCTGCCTTCGGTGGCCTTGAACTGCACGGCGGGGGACCAGCCGTTGTTCTTGAAGTCCTGCAACCATCCGCTGGTGGAGACCTTGGTGCTGGTGCGGCTGTAGGTGCCGCCGGCCTTGAGGCTGGCCCAGCCGTTCTTGGTCGTCCACGAGTGCGTGGCCGCGTCGGCAGTGGTGGCCACCGCGCCGAGACCGGCCATGGCCACACCGGTGGCCAGCGCTACGGTTGCGATACGCCGCATTAATTCCTCCTGTATCGGTTTTTCCAGGTATGCGGGCGTAACCGTAACAGCGCGACCAAGATCATTCTTATGCTCCGCATACGTCTGCGGCTCGATGGCCGAAACCGGCCCGTCATGGGAACCGAATGAGCCCCCGCGCACTCAAAGAGGGTGCGTCCAGTGTGAGCAGATCACGATGAGCTCGGCTGACCTGGAGGGATGCGGGGAAGCCGGCCGGACGCAGAGTTGCATGTGATACTCATCACATTTTTGGCCGAGTTGCCCTTTCGGGAGTTTTGGCCACATCGGCACTGGGGCGGGCGGCCCAGGGGTCAGCTCCTGGCAAGACACGGCGTGCGGGCGTCGAACCGCATGGCCGGTCGGCGGCCGCTCCACAGGCGTACGGTGACGGTGACCGCGGGAAGGTCATGGGTCATCGTGAACACCCGCGGGGACCGGCCGTGCGGTGGCGCCTCGAGGCGGTAGCCGCGGGCGGTGATCGTGCTCAGTGACAGATCGGTGGCCCGGTCGAGCAGTACCTCGCGGTCCGCGCTGGGCCGCAACGGCACCTCCGCCCGGAACAGCCGCCGGGCCCTGCCCCCGGTGCAGGGCCGGAGGGTGTCGAGCAGGACGCGGGGCCGGGCGCCGGGCGGCCCGAGACGGCCGGCCGCGGAGGCGAGCATCGCCCGGGTGTCGGCCCGCAGCTGGTCGGCGGACTCCGACAGCCCGGGACCGTGGTGGCAGCCGGCCAGCACCGCACCCGGGGGAAGGAAGAGCAGAGTGCCCAGGGCGAGTGACCTGGTGGCCGCACGCGCCCGCCCCGAGGTCCTCACGGGGCGGACACTAGCGAGGGACGGGTTTCCGGCCTGCGGAAAGTCTCGGGGAGTGACGATATCATTACGCGTCGGTGCTGGTTGAGCCGGAATATGTCCGCTTAATGTGGAGCGCTGTGATGCGACTGCCGGGTCACATCCGGTTCGGCGTCATCGTCCTGGTCACGACGACCGCGATGGCGCTGGCGGCTCTGCCCTCGGCCGCCGCCACGCCCGCCGACCCCGCCGCCGACCTGGTCACCGAGCCCGTCACGGAGCCCGCCACGGAGCCCGCCGCCGGGCCGCCCGCCGGGCCGCGCAAGGAGAGCATCCCCACCTACGACGCGGTGCTCACCGTCCGGACCGACGGCGTCCTGCACGTCCACGAGACGATCACCTACGACTTCGGCGACGCCAAGGGCTACGGCATCGTGCGCACGGTCCCGTACCGCATCGACAACCGGTTGTACGGGATCGCCCGGGTGCGCGCCAGCAGCTCCACCGGCGCCTCCGCCAAGGTCCGGACCGCCAAGTTCATGCACGAGCTGCGGATCAGCGTCGGCGAGGAGCGGAAGCCGGTCGGTGGCCTCCAGGCGTACGTTCTGGACTACGACGTCACCGGTGCGCTCACCCCCCACGGCGGCCGCGACGAGCTCGCCTGGGACGCCCTGGGCACCGGATGGGACGTGCCCATCGCGGACGCGGCGGTCCGGGTGGTGTCGCCCGTGCCGCTCGCCGGGGCCGACTGCGCGGCGGGCCGTCCCGGCGAGACGGGCCGGTGCGGCGCGACCCGGGGACGCAGGCACTCGGTGGAGTTCACCCAGTCCGGGCTGCAGCCGCACGAGGGCATGATGATCCGGATCGCGCTGCCCGACGGGGTCATCAGGGTGCCGCCGCCGCGCTACGCCCCGGCGCACTTCCGCGGCTCCGCGGCGGGATCATGGGCATTGATCGCCGGGCTGCTGCTGGTCATGGCGGTGTGGCTGGCCCGGCGCCCGGCGGCCGGCCGGCGCCCGGTGCTGCTCGGGGGAACCATCCTGCTCGCCGCGGGCGTTGTCGCGGTGTCGTGGGACCTGGCCGACGACATCCTGCGAGGAGGGCTCTGGGAGGCCTCGATCGGTGACGTCGCCCTGATCGGGGTGTCGGCCGCGGCCGTGGGCACCGCGCTGGTCTGGGCGGCGCGCCCGTGGTCGGCACCGGGACTGGAGTGACCGGATTTCCGGAACTTTCCGGGCGATCGGCATAGAGTTGGGCTTCGACCGCCCTGCCGGTGAACCGAACCGGCCCGGCGGTCATCTGTAGTAGTAGGGGCGTCTGCGCCACCGGTGGGCGCGGCCTCGGCGGGCATGGCCGGAAAGGAAGGGGAGAGCATGCGCGAGTACCTGCTCACCTTCCTCGCCGCCGCCGTCATCAGCTATCTCATGACCCCGGCCGTGCGCAGGTTCGCCATCTGGTTCGGCGCGATGACCGAGGTACGCGCCAGGGACGTGCACGCCATCCCGACCCCGCGGCTGGGCGGCCTGGCGATGTTCTTCGGGATGGTGGGCGCGCTGGTGGTCGCCGCCAGGCTGCCGAGGATGAGCGAGATCTTCACCTCCTCCAGCTCCAGCGGGGTCGGGATCGGGCTGCTGCTGGCCGGGGGGCTGATCACCCTGATCGGCATCGCCGACGACAAGTGGGAGATCGACGCGCTCACCAAGTTCGCCGGCCAGGTCGCCGCGGCGGGCCTGCTGATCATGAACGGGGTGCAGCTGTTCTGGATCCCGCTGCCCAGCGGAATCCTGATCCTGCCCCCGGAGCTCGGCGTCCCGCTCACCGTGATCATCATCGTCGCCACGATCAACGCGGTGAACTTCATCGACGGACTGGACGGGCTGGCCGCCGGCACCGTGGGCATCGCCGCGGTGGCCCTGTTCAGCTACGCCTACCTGCTGTCGGACTCCGTGGGCGTGGACCTGCTGACCTGGCCCACGCTGATCACCGCGATCCTGGCGGGGATGTGCGTGGGCTTCCTGCCGCACAACTTCAACCCCGCGCGGATCTTCATGGGCGACACCGGGTCGATGCTCATCGGCCTGATGCTCTCCGCCTCGACCATCATGCTGACCGGGCAGTTCGACTCCTCCCTGGTCGGGTCGTACAAGCTGTTCCCGGTCTTCGTGCCGCTGCTGCTGGTCCCGGCGGTGGTCGCCATTCCGTTCATGGACATGCTGCTCGCGGTCTGGCGCCGTACCAACCAGGGGAAGTCCCCGTTCGCCCCGGACAAGCTGCACCTGCACCACCGGCTGCTGGAGCTCGGCCACTCCCATCGCCGGGCCGTGCTGATCATGTACTTCTGGGTCGGGCTGCTGGCGTCCTGCGTGATCGAGCTCGCCCTGGCCAAGCCGATCGCCGAGGCTCTGCACGTGACCACCGCGTTGACCCTCACGGTGTCGGTCGCCGCGACCGTGCTGGTCGGAGTCACCGGCGTGGTCGGCATGGTCGTGATCCCGCGGCTGCGCCGCCCGGCGCCGGTGTCCGCCGCCGCTGCCGCCGAACGGCCCCGTGAAGCCGTCTCCTAGCGCTGCCGGGCGGGCCTCATCGGCAGGGTGAGCTGCGGCAACGTGCGGCTACGTCGCAGGTAATTGCAGTCCCTCGAACTGCTTGTGATACGTTTCACGAACAAGCATCGAACACCAATAGTGACCAAACGGAGCCCACATGGAGTCCTCCGACGCCCGGATTCTCCGCGGCGCCGTGATCCCGACTGGCGTGGCCGGCGTGGTGGCCATCGCGGCGAGCCTGGTGACGGCCGGGTCCAAGGGTGCCTTGGGGGCCGCGATCGGCGCCGTGGTGGTGGTCGCATTCTTCACCATCAGCGTGGTCGTGGTGAGCTACACGGCAAAGATTTCGCCAGAGACGATGATGATGGCCGGCCTGCTGAGCTATGCCGCCAAGTTCATCGTCGTGCTCGCCGTGGTGCTCGCGCTCCGCGACGTCACCTTCTGGAATCCGAAGGCCTTCGCCTGGACCGTCGTCGGGCTGACCCTCGTGTGGATCGTGGCCGAGACCCGGACCTCGCTGCAGGTCAGAGTGATCGACCTCGCGCCGGGTAAAGAGCCCGCAAAGTCCGCAGGTAGTTCCCCCGACCGAGACTCGTGACGGTAATGGACTACTCCAATATGACCACGCGGGAGGTGGCCTGCTATGGTCCGGTCAGCGAAGTACGAAGACGGGCGTTGGCCCGACGAAGCGGAGAACCGCGCCTTCAGCAACGCCGCGTCGGCGGCCCCCGCCACCATCCTGGCGGGAATGCTGGTGTACGGCGGCGTGGGTTGGCTGCTCAGTCGGTGGCTGCACGTTCCGGCGCTCCTTCCCATCGGGCTGGTGCTGGGCCTCGTCTTCGCCTTCTACCTGGTCTACGTCCGCTACGGCCGCTGAGTGCGCCGGGCGGGGCCGTAGCCCACCGAGACGACAGCAAGGTTGCCGCCTTGATGAGCTACGACTGCGAAAGGATCGACGCGTGAGTGCGCCGCACGTCCTCGCCAAAGATTTCGAAGGTCCCGGACTCGGGCTGTTCGAGTGGAAGCCCCTGTTCCACATCGGCTCGCTGGAAGTGGCCAAGCCGATCGTCCTGGTCCTCGTGGTGATGGCCGTCGTCATCGGATTCTTCTGGTCCGCCTTCGCCAAACCGAAGCTGGTGCCCCGCGGGGTCCAGAACGTCGGTGAGGTCGCCCTGCTGTTCGTCCGCGACCAGGTGGCCCGGCCGATGCTCGGCAAGGACGGCGACCGGTGGATGCCGCTGCTGGTCCCGCTGTTCTTCTTCGTGTGGGTCGGCAACCTGATGTCGGTCGTCCCGGTCGCGCAGTTCCCGGTGAACTCGCGGATCGCCTTCCCGGCGGTGCTCGCGGGCGGGATCTGGCTGACCATGCTGGTCCTCGGCATCAAGAACCAGGGCCCCCTCGGCTATTTCAAGAACATGATGTTCCCCCCCGGCCTGCCGAAGTGGATCTATGTCCTGCTGGCGCCGATCGAGCTGGTCTCGACCGTGCTGGTGCGGCCGTTCACGCACGCGGTCCGGCTCTTCGCGAACATGTTCGCCGGCCACCTGCTGGTGGCGCTGTTCTCGCTGGTGGCCTTCCACTTCCTGTGGGAGAAGGTGACCCCGCTGGGCTTCGGCGTCGGAATCCTCGGCGTGCTGTTCACGATCATCATGACCGCATTCGAGCTCTTCGTGCAGGCCGTCCAGGCGTACGTCTTCACGCTGCTGGCCGCCTTCTACATCAGCAGCGGCCTCCACGCCGAACACTGAGACCCGACCGAGTACCACCACGACCTGACCGGTGGGAATTCCATCGGCCGACCGTAAGGAACAGGAATGTCGCAGATCCCGCAGATCCTCGCCGCCGCCAATGACATCAACCCGGGCCTCCGGTCGATCGCCTACGGCCTCGCCGCGATCGGCCCCGGCATCGGCGTCGGCATCGTCTTCGGTCAGGGCGTGAACGCCATGGCCCGCCAGCCCGAGATGACCAACGTGATCCGCCAGAACATGATCCTGGGCTTCGCCTTCAGTGAGGCGCTGGCTCTCATCGGTCTGGTCATGCCGTTCGTCTACACCTGATCGATGACCCCATCTGACGGAAGGGTGTCCACGCCATGATCCTGGCTGCACACGCTGCGGGGCTGCTGGCCTCCGGCGCGGAGGAGAACCCGAATCCGCTGCTGCCCGACCCCGCCGAAGCGATCTTCGGCATCTTCGCCTTCCTCGTCGTCCTCTTCGTGCTGGGCAAGGTTCTGGTGCCGCGCATCCAGAAGCAGCTCGACGAGCGCACCGAGGCGATCGAAGGTGGGCTGCGGCACGCCGAAGAGGCACAGGCCGAGGCCAAGAAGGCGCTCGAGCAGTACCGCGCCAAGCTGGCCGAGGCGCGGCACGAGGCGTCCCGGCTGCGCGAGGAGGCTCGCGAGCAGGGCGCTGAGATCATCGCCGAGATGCGCGAGCAGGCCGAGGCCAACGCCCGCCGCATCGTCGAGTCGGCGCACGCGCAGATCGAGGGCGAGCGCCAGCAGGCGCTCAACCAGCTGCGCGCCGAGATCGGCACGCTCGCCGTCGAGCTGGCCGGCCGTGTCGTGGGCGAGTCCCTGGAGGACGAGGCCCGGCGCCGCCGTACCGTCGACCGCTTCCTCGAGGAGCTCGAGGAGCGTGCCCGCACGGAGCAGGTCTCGTCATGAGCGGAGCGATCAGCAGGGCCTCGTTGGCCGAGGCGCAGGAGCGGCTCGAGGCCGTCCTCTCCTCGGCGGATCTGACCACGCTGGGCGCTGATCTGTTCTCGGTGCTGCATCTGCTCGGCCGTGAGCACGGGCTGCGCCGCGCGCTCACCGACCCCTCCCGGGCGGGCGAGGACAAGGCACAGCTCGTCCGGATCCTGCTCGAAGGCAAGATCTCCGAGCCGGCGGTGGAGCTCGCCGCACACGTCGTACGGCTGCGCTGGACGCGGCCGGGTGAGCTGACCGACGCGATCGAGCGGCTCGCGGTGGCCGCCGAGGCCGCCCGGGCCGAGGCCGACGGCAGGCTGGACGACCTGGAGGACGAGCTGTTCCGGTTCTCCAGGATCATCGAGCGGGAGCCGCAGTTGCGCGGTTCCCTGGCCGGTCCGGGCATTCCGGCCGAGCGCAAGAGCGCTCTGGTGGCCTCGCTCCTCGAGGGCAAGGTGACCCCGTCCGCGCTGCGGCTCATCACCGAGGTCGCCATCGACCCGCGGGGACGTAGCCTGGAGCGTGGACTGGCCGAGTACGGACGGCTCGTGGCGGAGCGGCGCAGCCGCCTCGTCGCCCTGGTGCGGAGCGCGGTCGTCCTCACGGAGGAGCAGCGCACCCGGCTGGGAGCGGCCCTGTCGGCGACTTACGGACACGACGTACACCTGAACATCGAACTCGATCCCACGGTCGTAGGTGGCTTGTCCATCCAGATCCGGGACGAGGCAATAGACGGCACGATCGCCGGGCGGCTGGATGACGCCCGCCGGCGACTCGCGAGCTGAAAGCCGAAGAGAGGAATCATGGCGGAGCTGACGATCCGTCCGGATGAGATCCGGACCGCGCTGGAGCGCTTCGTCCAGTCGTACGAGCCTGAAGCGTCCGCGCGCGAGGAGGTCGGCACCGTTGTCGATTCCGGCGACGGGATCGCCCACGTCGAGGGCCTGCCCTCGGCGATGGCGAACGAGCTCCTCGAATTCGAGGACGGCACGCGTGGCCTGGCTCTGAACCTGGACGTACGTGAGATCGGCGCGGTTGTCCTGGGTGACTTCAGCAACATCGAGGAGGGCCAGCGGGTCCGCCGGACGGGCGAGGTCCTGTCCGCGCCCGTCGGCGACGGCTTCCTCGGTCGTGTGGTGGACTCCCTGGGCAACCCGCTGGACGGCAAGGGCCCCATCGAGGCAGAGGGGCGCCGCGTACTCGAGCTGCAGGCACCCACCGTGGTGCAGCGGCAGTCGGTCAAGGAGCCGCTGCAGACCGGCATCAAGGCGATCGACGCGATGACGCCGATCGGCCGGGGCCAGCGGCAGCTGATCATCGGTGACCGGCAGACCGGTAAGACCACGATCGCGGTCGACACGATCATCAACCAGAAGCAGAACTGGGAGTCCGGCGACCCGCAGAAGCAGGTGCGCTGCATCTACGTCGCCATCGGCCAGAAGGGCTCCACGATCGCGGCGGTGCGCGGCACCCTCGAAGAGGCCGGCGCGCTGGAGTACACCACGATCGTGGCCGCTCCCGCCTCCGACCCCGCGGGGTACAAGTACATCGCGCCGTACACCGGTTCGGCGATCGGCCAGCACTGGATGTACCAGGGCAAGCACGTCCTGATCATCTTCGACGACCTGTCGAAGCAGGCCGAGGCCTACCGCGCGGTGTCGCTGCTGCTGCGCCGCCCGCCGGGCCGTGAGGCCTACCCCGGCGACGTGTTCTACCTGCACTCCCGCCTGCTGGAGCGCTGCGCGAAGCTGTCCGACGACCTCGGCGCGGGCTCGATGACGGGTCTCCCGATCATCGAGACCAAGGGCAACGACGTGTCGGCGTACATCCCGACCAACGTCATCTCGATCACCGACGGTCAGTGCTTCCTGGAGACCGACCTGTTCAACCAGGGTGTCCGGCCGGCGATCAACGTCGGTGTCTCGGTCTCCCGGGTCGGTGGCTCCGCACAGGTCAAGGCGATGCGCAAGGTGGCCGGTACCCTCCGGCTGTCGCTGTCGCAGTACCGCGACCTGGAGGCGTTCGCGGCCTTCGCGTCCGACCTCGACGCGGCCTCCCGTGCCCAGCTGGAGCGCGGTGCCCGCCTGGTCGAGCTGCTCAAGCAGCCGCAGTACCACCCGTTCCCGGTCGACCGGCAGGTCGTCTCGGTCTGGGCCGGTACCTCCGGCGAGCTCGACGACGTACCCGTCGAGGACATCCGGCGGTTCGAGACCGAGTTCCTGGACTACGTCGAGCGCGAGCACGGCGGGATCCTGCAGGGGATCCGCGAGACCGGCCAGCTCTCCGACGATGCTCTGACCGCCCTCAAGGACGCCGTCACGGAGTTCAAGAAGGGCTTCCAGACCTCGGCCGGCGCGTTCCTCGGTGAGGACGAGACCGTCGAGCCGCTCGGGGACGAGGACGTCGAGCAGGAGACGATCACCCGAGTCAAGAAGAGCTGATCGGCGATGGGTGCACAGCTACGGGCCCTCCGGCGCCAGATCCGATCGGTCAAGTCGACCGCGAAGATCACCCGCGCCCAGGAGCTCATCGCCACATCGCGCATCGTGAAGGCGCAGGAGCGGGTCAAGTCGTCCCGTCCCTACGCCGTCCAGATCACGCGGGCGTTGTCGGCGCTGGTCAGCTCCAACTCCGGCATCGACCACCCGCTGCTCAAGGAGCGCTCCGACGTCGAGCGGACCGCGGTCCTGGTGATCACCAGTGACCGCGGGTTCGCCGGTGGCTACAACGCGAACGTGATCCGGGAGGCCGAGTCGCTCATCCGCAAGCTGCGCGATGAGGGCAAGGCCCCGGTTCCGTACATCGTGGGGAGCAAGGGGTCGATCTGGTATCGCTTCCGCGATCGGGAGATCGCCGAGGAGTGGAGCGGTTTCAGCGACCGGCCGAGCTTCGCCGACGCCGAGCGGATCGGGCGGCGGCTGGCGGGCGACTTCCTCAAGAAGGCGGACGAGGAGGGCGCGGTCGGTGAGATCCACGTGGTCTACACCGAGTTCGTCTCCATGCTGACCCAGCAGGTCGAGGTGCGGCGGCTGATGCCGCTGGCGGTCACCGACGAGGAGGAGCCGCCGGCCGGGGGCGCACTGCCCACGTTCGACTTCGAGCCGTCGGCCGCGGCCGCGCTGGACCTGCTGCTGCCGAACTACATCGAGAGCCGCATCTATCACATGCTGCTCCAGTCGGCGGCGTCCGAGCACGCCTCGCGGCGGCGGGCGATGAAGTCGGCGACCGACAATGCGAATGACCTGATCGGGCTCTATTCGCGCCAGGCCAACCAGGCGCGGCAGGCCGAGATCACCCAGGAAATCAGTGAGATCGTCGGTGGCGCCAACGCGCTTGCCGAGTCAAGCGCGGGGAGTGAGTAAACAAGCCATGACAGCTCAGGTAGAGACCACGACCGCGACCGGTCGCGTCGCCCGGGTCATCGGGCCGGTCGTCGACGCGGAGTTCCCCGCCGATGACATGCCCGAAATCTTCAACGCACTCCATGTCGACGTGCAGTTCGGCGAGGAGGTCCGGACCCTCACGCTCGAGGTCGCCCAGCACCTGGGCGACAGCATGGTCCGTGCCATCTCCATGCAGCCGACCGACGGCCTGGTCCGGGGCGCCGCGGTGTCCGACACCGGGAAGCCGATCTCGGTGCCGGTCGGTGACGTGACCAAGGGCCACGTGTGGAACGCCCTCGGCGAGTCGCTGGACGTGCCGACGGCCTCCCTCCAGGTCGGCGAGCGCTGGGGCATCCACCGCCCCGCTCCGCCGTTCGATCAGCTCGAGTCGAAGACCGAGATGATGGAGACCGGCATCAAGGTCATCGACCTGCTCACCCCGTACGTCCAGGGTGGGAAGATCGGCCTGTTCGGCGGTGCCGGTGTGGGCAAGACGGTGCTCATCCAGGAGATGATCACCCGGGTCGCCCGTAACTTCGGTGGCACCTCGGTGTTCGCCGGTGTCGGCGAGCGCACCCGTGAGGGCAACGACCTCTGGGTGGAGATGGAGGAGGCGAACGTCCTCAAGGACACCGCCCTCGTCTTCGGCCAGATGGACGAGCCGCCGGGCACCCGGCTCCGGGTCGCCCTGTCCGCGCTGACCATGGCGGAGTACTTCCGCGATGTGCAGAAGCAGGACGTGCTGTTGTTCATCGACAACATCTTCCGGTTCACCCAGGCGGGTTCGGAGGTCTCCACGCTGCTCGGCCGTATGCCGTCCGCGGTGGGTTACCAGCCGACCCTGGCCGACGAGATGGGCCAGCTGCAGGAGCGGATCACCTCGACCCGCGGTCACTCGATCACCTCGATGCAGGCGATCTACGTGCCCGCGGACGACATCACCGACCCCGCTCCGCACACGGTGTTCGCGCACCTCGACGCCACCACGGTGCTCTCCCGGGCCATCACCGAGAAGGGCATCTACCCGGCGGTGGACCCGCTGGACTCGACCTCGCGGATCATGGACCCGCAGGTCATCGGCGAGGAGCACTACAGCGTGGCCCAGGAGGTGATCCGTATCCTGCAGAAGTACAAGGAGCTGCAGGACATCATCGCCATCCTCGGTATCGACGAGCTCTCCGAGGAGGACAAGGTCACGGTCAACCGGGCGCGGCGCATCGAGCGTTTCCTGTCGCACCCGATGTACGTGGCCGAGGCCTTCACCGGTCAGCCCGGCGTCACGGTTTCCAAGGAGGAGACCATCGCCTCGTTCAAGGCGCTCTGCGAGGGTAAGTACGACCACATCCCGGAGCAGGCGTTCTTCATGTGCGGCGGCATCGAGGACGTCGAGAAGAAGGCCAAGGAACTCGAGAAGTGAGTCCGATCCGGTGGGCCGCGCACGCCCCGGCCCACCGGATCGGCTCCATCGCAGGACGCCGGTGGCGGGTCGCCCGCCAGGGGGTCGGAGGTAGTGAGTGGCAAAGCTGAAGGTCGGGCTCGTCTCGCCGGAGCGTGAGCTCTGGGCGGGCGAGGCGGATCATGTGATCGCCCAGACCATCGTGGGCTCGATGGGCATCCTGCCCGGGCACGCCCCGGTCCTGGGTGTCCTCGTGGACGGCAGTGTCGTGCGCATCAAGCCCTCCGACGGCCGGGACTGGGTGTCGGCGGTGGTCGGCGGAGGATTCTTCTCCGTGGCGGGCAACGAGGTCTCGGTGCTCGCCGAGCACGCCGAGCTCGGTGAGGACATCGACGTCGCGGAGGCGCGGGAGGCGCTGAGCCAGGCGCAGGCCGGAGGCGACGGCACGGCGGCGGCGGAGCGGCGCGCCAGGGCGCGGTTGCGCGCGGCCGGCGTAGAGGCTTAGCAGAGGCCTGGACGGACTTGGGCGAGCACCTGGCACTGGACATCGGCGGGGTGCTCGCCGCCGTCTTTCTCGGCGCCATCCTGGTCTTCGTCGTCATGTCCGTACGACGGTGGTTGTTCGAGCGCGGCGGCGGCACGGTGGAGTGCAGCCTGCGGACCCTCCCGCACGACGGCGAGGCGGGTGTGTGGCGTCTCGGGATCGGCCGTTACAAGGGCGACGAGCTGCACTGGCACCGGGTGTTCGGTTTCCGGTCGAGACCCCGGCAGGTGATCCATCGCCGGGGTCTCGTCATCTCCAATCGCCGGCTCCCCGAGGACACCGAGGCGCCCGCGCTGGTGCCGGACGCGGGGATCATCGAGGTCCGCGACGGCGACCTCACCGTGGAGCTGGCGATGGGCGCCGCCGCGCTGACCGGTTTCCTGGCCTGGCTGGAGGCCGCCCCGCCCGGTTTCCCGGTCGACATCTCGTCCTGACCGGCTAGCCGATCATGGAGCGTCGGCGGGGATGACGCTCACGTTGCCGGAGTCGGCAATCGCCCGGATCCGGTGCGGTGAGGCCGGGTCGGTCGGCACGTCGATGTTCTTGTTGCCCGAGTCGACGCTGGCGTTCACGGCGTAGCTCTGGCCGCCCGGGAGCCACAGCCGGATGTTGCCCGACGAGGCCTTGGTCATCACGTCGGAGGGCACGGCGGCGAACTTCAGGGTCACGTTGCCGGAGTCGGCGTCGGCGTTGAGCTTGCCGCCGCGCAGGTTCTCGCCGTAGATGTTGCCCGAGGAGGCGCTGGCCCGTACCGAGCCGGCCACCCCCACCAGCCGGATGTTCCCGGAGTCCGCGTCCACGGTCACCTGGTTGCCGCGCAGGTCGGTGCCGGTGAAGTCCCCGGAGGAGACGCTGGCGTTCACATCGCCGCCGATCCCGCTCATCGTGATCCTCCCGGAGTCGTTGTTCACGTCGACCGAGATCCCGCGGGGGACCTGGATGGTGTAGGACACGCTGCACCGGTTGAAGCCGATCGTGAGCCCGTCCGGGCACCGGTAGCCCAGCGCCAGGGTGCCGCCCTCAGTCGTGTGATACGGGGCGGGCCTGCGGTTCTTGGTGTACGACAGGCGCTCGTGCACGGAGATCGTCGCGGAGTCGCCTCCGATGATCCGCACGTTGTCGGAGTCCAGCCTCACCTTCAGTTTCCCGATCTGACCGAGGACGGGATAGTTGTTGTCAGCGTGGTAAGTCGTCGAGGTGAAATTCGCACCACACCCGGTCAGTGCCGCCACCGCCGCTCCGGTCATCAGGACCGCACCCGCCAGGCTCTTCACGATGTCCCCTTACTGCGTCGTTATGCCGTGTACCCCCAGGATTGGCGATAGGGGGACATCGCGGCCAGCAGGCTCACCAGCCTCTTGGGGGTGGGGCTATCCCCACCCCCGGGCGGCGCTCGGGCTCAGCGGTCGCCGCCGGGCCTCCACAGCACGTCCCCGCTCGCCCCGTCCGGGTCCACGTTGGCGATCCGGCACAGGATGAACAGCAGGTCCGAGAGCCGGTTGAGATACCGCGCGGTGAGGGGGTTGATCCCGTCGCCGTGCGTCTCGATGGCCTGCCAGGTGGTGCGCTCGGAGCGCCGTACGACCGTGCGGGCCACATGCAGCAGCGCCGCCCCCGGGGTGCCGCCGGGCAGGATGAAGCTGCGCAGCGGCCGTAGCTCGGCGTTGAAGGTGTCGCAGTCGGTCTCCAGGCGGGTGACGTACGGCTCGTCGATGCGCAGCGGCGGCCACTGCGGATCCTCCACGACGGGCGCGCACAGGTCGGCGCCGACGTCGAACAGCTCGTTCTGGATCCGGGCGAGCACCACGGTCACGTCCTCGCGCAGGCCGCCCAGGGTGACGGCGACGCCGATCGCGGCGTTGGCCTCCTCCACGTCGGCGTAGGCCGCGAGCCGGGGGTCGGTCTTGCTGGTACGGCTCGTATCGCCCAGCGCGGTCGTGCCGTCGTCACCGGTCCGGGTGTAGATCCGGGACAGTACGACCGGGTTCTCGTCACGCTTCTTCGCCATGGCACCACCCTATTTCGTCGGCTCGCGGCGGGCTCCGGGCGCCGAGTCCAGGGACGGGCGAGGCATGGCACGGCCCACCGGCAGCGATAGTCTCGGCATCGTGGACATGACGTATGACTACGTGATCGTCGGGGCCGGCAGTGCGGGCTGTGTGCTGGCCGCGCGGCTCGTCGAGGATCCGGGCGTACGAGTGCTGCTCCTGGAGGCGGGGCCACCGGACGACGCGCTGGAGATCGCCATGCCGTCCGCGTTCACCGGCCTGTTCAAGAGCCGCTACGACTGGGGCCACGAGACGACCCCGCAGGAGCACGCCCAGGGCCGGACGGTCTACTGGGCGGCCGGCCGGACGCTCGGGGGCAGCTCGTCGACCAACGCCATGACCTATGTCCGCTGCAATCCGTACGACTTCGACACCTGGCGTGACCTGCACGGCTGTGCGGGCTGGGGCTACGCCGACGTGCTCCCGTACTTCCTCAAGGCCGAGGACCAGCAGCGCGGGGAGTCGCCGTACCACGGGGTGGGCGGCCCGCTGCGCGTCGAGGATCCGCGCTACAAACACCCGCTGGTCCGCGCCTGGGTGGAGGCCGCCCGCGCCACCGGGCTGGCGGCCAACCACGACTTCAACGGGCCCGTACAGGACGGGGTCGGCTTCTACCAGCTGACCCAGCGGCGAGGGCGCCGCTGGTCCACCGCCGACGCCTACCTGCGGACCGGACCGGCCGGCCGGGACGGTCGCCGCCGGCCGCCGCCCGGCCTCACGGTCCACACCGACGCGCTTGCCACCAAGGTGGTCATCGAGGGCGGCCGCGCGGCCGGTGTGCGCTACCTCCACGGCGGTGCCGAGCGAACGGCCACGGCGGAGCGGGAGGTGATCGTCTCCGGTGGTGCGGTCAACAGCCCGCACCTGCTCATGCTCTCCGGCATCGGGCCGGCCGATCATCTCCGCGAGCACGGGATCGACGTCCGGATCGACGCCCCGGTGGGGGTGGGGCTGCAGGACCATCCCACGCTGGCGATGATGTGGCACACCCCGACTACCAAGGGCCTGTGGGAGTACCGCAACCCGGGCAACGTCGTGCTGTGGCAGACCCTGGGGCGCGGTCCGCTGGCCTCCAATCTGGTCGAGGGCGGCGGTTTCGTCCGCAGCCGGGACGGGCTGCCCGCCCCGGACCTGCAGTATCACGTGGTCGCCGCGCCCGTGCTCCGCCAGGGACTCGCCGAGCCGACCACCCGGACGTTGTCCGTGCTGATCACTCCGCTCACCGTGGCGAGCAGGGGCCGGGTGACGCTGCGTTCCGCGGACCCCCGCTGGAAGCCGGCCATGGACCCGGCCTACCTGTCCGAGCCCGCCGACCTCGACCTGTTCCTGCGCGGGGTCCGGCTGAGCCGGGAGATCGCGGCCCAGCAGCCGCTGAGCCGGCTGGTCGCGGGCGAGTCGGCGCCGGGGGAGCAGCTGACCGGTGACGCCGAGCTCGGTGAGTGGATCCGGGGCCGCAGTGCCACGGCCCACCATCCGACCGGCACCTGCGCGATGGGCGGCGCCGAGACGGCGGTGTGCGATCCGGAGCTGCGGGTGCGGGGTGTCGAAGGGCTGCGGGTCGTCGACGCCTCCGTGCTGCCGGAGATCCCGCGCGGTGGCACCAACGCCACGACCATCATGCTCGCCGAACGGGCCGCCGACCTGATCCGCGGCCGGAAGCCTCTCGACTTCCCCATCCCTCCCTGATCACGCCACCTCACCCCTCCGTGATCATGCAATCAAGCGACGATTGATTGCATGATCACGGAGGGGATCGGGTCGGGGTCGTGGGCCGAGGCGGCGGGGTCACCGGCGAGGGTGCCGGGAGTGTCCGGCCGTAGGGGTGAATCCGCCGGTTTCTGGGATCGGCGGAGCTTCTGGGATCGGCGCGTACGACGGGCTTCGGCGGCCAGCCGGTCGGCGGCGGCCTGGGCGATGCGGCCGGCGACCCGCTGTTGCATGATCGAGTACGCGATGTCGTGGTGGTGCATGGACGGCCCCCCGATCGGTGAGACCGGCTCTGCTCCGGCCTCTCACGATCAAGGTTCGCCGTAAGGTCCCCTGTCCCGCATCGGGACGAAGCCCTACCTTCCCGGCCTGCTCCGCCTTAGCCCCGCGGAGGCCCTCTGCCTAGGCCGGTGAGGGCCTTAGAAGTCCTCGATGCTCAGCGTCGCCACCGGCCCGAGCCAGTGCCCGACACCGGCGTCCAGGTAGTCCCAGGCGGCCAGCGCGATCATCGCCCCGTTGTCGGTGGACCACTTCAGCGGCGGCAGGCAGAGCTTCACGCCCAGGCCGTCGCAGAGCTCCTCGGCCGACTCCCGCAGCTGCGGACTCGCCGACACGCCGCCGACGACGACCAGGGACTCGGCCGGGTATCCGGCGAGCGCCTTGGCGCATTTCCCCACGAGCACGTCCATGCACGCCGCCACGAAGGACGCGGCCACGTCCGCGTGGGGGGTCTCCGGCCGGGCGGCCAGGTAGTTGCGCACGGCGGTCTTCAGGCCGGAGAAGGAGAAGTCCAGCCCGTTGTCCATCATGGGCCTCGGGAAGGGGATGCTCGCGACACCGTCTCTCGCCAGCCTGTCCACGACGGGGCCGCCCGGGTAGCCCAGGCCCAGCATCCTCGCGACCTTGTCGTAGGCCTCTCCCACGGAGTCGTCGCGGGTGCTGCCGATCAGCTCGACCGACTGCGGAGACTCCATCCTGGCCAGCAGCGTGTGGCCGCCGGACACCAGGAGGACCAGGGCCGGGTACTTCACGCGCTTCTCGTTGAGGTCGGCGCTGCGCAGATGCCCGCGGAGATGGTTGATCCCCAGCACGGGGACGTCCCAGCCGTGTCCCAGGCCGCGGGCGCTGTCGACGCCCACCATCAGCGAGCCGATCAGGCCGGGGCCCCGGGTCACCCCGATCCCGGCGAGATCCCGGGGAGTGATACCGGCGTCCTCCATGGCCATCCGGACCGTGGGGATCATCTTGTCCACGTGCGCGCGGCCGGCCATCTCCGGATACACCCCGCCGTACCGGGAGTGGATCTCCTCCTGGGACGCGATCACCGACGACAGCACCACACCATGGCGATCCACCACCGCCACCGACGTGTCGTCACAGGAGGTCTCGATGCCCAGCATCAGCTCACCCTGAAGGCTCATCGGAGTACCTCCTCGATGGCGGCGGCGGGCACGGCGCCCACCCGTTCGATGACCGGGGGATCCAGTCTGCAGTTCACCAGGGTCGAGGGGACGACTTCGAGCCTGCCCTCGTCGACCGTCGCGTCGGGCTGCTCGTGCAGCGAGGGCACGATGTCGTCCACCGACTCGCGCGTCGCCTGGGAGGCGAGGTTCGCGCTGGTCACCAGCAGCGGCCCGACCGTCTCCAGGATGAAGGACATCGTGGGGTGATCCGGGATGCGGACCGCCACCTCCTCCCTCCCGGCCAGCCAGGCCGGCACGCCCTCGTCGCGGAACCCCAGCGCCATCGTGACCCGACCCGGGATGAGCCGCGAGGCCAGCAGCCGATGCGCGGCCGGGGACAGCTCCACGCCGAGGTCGTCCAGCGCCTCGGGGTGCGCCACCATCACCGGCAGGTTCTTGCCCCGGGTGCGCCCCTTCATCGCGTAGATGCGGTCCACGCCGTCCGGCGACGTCGGCCGGACGGCCAGGCCGTACACGGTGTCGGTGGGCAGTAGCGCCACGCCCCCGGAGCGCAGGCAGTCGATCGCCCGGGCGACGGCGGGGTGGACTTTGACTCTGGTCATCGTGCATCACTTCTTGGAGAAATCTTCGGGTTGCAAGGGAACGGCGGCCGCGGCGTGATGTCCCAGGAACATGGCCGTGCCCGCGGTCAGGATCTGTGCGCTCTCGGAGTCGTTGGACCGGCCGATCGCGAGCCGGAGGAAGAGAATGGCGGCCCGCTTCTCGCTCAGCCGCTCCGCCGCCAGCCGGGCCTGCTGATGGACGCGGAAGACGAAGAACGAATGGGCGGCGACGGCGGCCAGGCAGGCGCCCGCGAGCGGATACAGGACGGCGTCCTTGGCGCCGAGGTTGTGGTCGGCGAACAGCGTGATCAGGAAGATCACCAAGATCGAGGCCGGCAGCAGATAGAAGCCCTGCCTGAACTGGGATTTGGCGATCCCCTGCCACTCCGTCGCCTCGGCGCTCATCTCGTTGAGCAGGGTGACCCACTCGGTGTCCACCTGCTGCTTGGAGATGTCGAAGGGCCCCAGCTCGACCCCCTGGTCGAGGGCCAGCAGCCACTTCTTGGCCTCCCGCTGGTCGATGCTCCCGGCCTGCTGTTCAGCGACGATCTTCTCGACCGCCTGCTGATCGGCGAAGGTGTTCTCGCGGACCTGCCGGAGCAGCGTGTCGTAGTCCCGGTCGAGCGACACCTCTAGCTCCATTCCTCGGGGTCCACTGCCGGAAGCTGCCGTACGGCCGCCTGGATCACCGTGAACGGGATGTGGCCTTCGCGCAGCAGCCGGACGTCGGAGGGGCCGGCCACGCGCACCACGGTCGAGTGCCGCTCGTAGAAGTCGGCCCCTTCGATCGCGAACCAGCCGGGCCCGTCGATGCGTTTCATCCCACGAGAAACGATCTCCAGTGCCTGCTCGAAGGACCGTACGCCGTCTCCCTCGCCGTCCCGCACCGCCACCGTCGTCACCGGATACTCCGTGCTGCCCGCGACGTCTCGTTCGATGATCGAGTCGGGGATGCGGACGCCGATGGTCTGGTCCGGGGCGGCGATGTTGCGGGCGAAGCCCGCCGGGATCCGCTTCGGGTTGGTCGGGCAGACGATGGTGATCGGGCCGGGACAGAAGGACTGGAGGAGCATCTCCCCGGCCAGGCCGAGGCGAACGTGCTTACGCGCCGAATGGGCCGACGGAAAGGCCAGCGAGATCTCCATGTCCGGCCGGCCGAGCATTTTGTTGATCTTGTTTCTCACGTGCTCGTTCAGCGGCAGCGCCGCCACGGAATAGCACGTGTCGCTCGGCAGCATCACGAAACCCCGCTGCATGAGCTTGCCGGCGATCATCTTGAGGGCGCGCGCCGACAGCGACCCGCCACGGGTCAGCTCACTCGCGCGGAAGACGTGCTCCGGCTCAACCATGGAAGATGCCGGCCTCCTCGGTCACAGGCGAGACGGACGACGTGACCGGCGCGGCGCCCACGGCCTCCCCCTGGATCCGCCGGAACAGCGTACGCGCCGAGGATACGACGACCGAACTGTCGGCGAACTCGACCTCCGCGAACCGGCCGACCTCCGCGGCGTCGTACGACCCGGCCACCAGCACGCGGTCACAGCCCCGCACCAGCGCCGGCACGACCTCGGAGATCGCGCCGTACCGGTAGCGGAGGTCCTCGCCCGGCCGGGAGATCGCCCCGTAGACATCGGCGCCGCCGGCCTTCCGCAGGGAGATGACGGCCTGGTCCCGCCCCGGCGCGGCCTCCAGGGCCATCAACTCGAGCCCGTCCACCGCGCGCACGTTGATGCCGAGCGAGTACGCCAGCGCGTTTGCGTAGGAGATGCCCGCGCGGACCGAGATCCGGTCACCCGGGCCGGCGTTGACCGCGATCGACCCCAGGTCGCGGAGCGACACTCCCTGCGCCTCGGCGAGCTCCCGGGCCATGCCGGCGATCCCGTCGAACGCCGGATCCCGCCGCGACCGCTCGAGGAACACCTCGGGCGAAGAACCGGTGCCAAGCGCGACGGAGTAGTTCCGCGAGGAGGTCTCCAGTGCCATCAGCCAGGTCATGAGAGCACCTCTGGACGGCTCTGCCGCAGTTCTTCGAGCACCGATGCCCACCTGTCGTCCGCGGAGCCGATCGTGATGTGACGCTCGTCGTCCGCACCGTCCCGGCCCTCGATCGAGACCCTGAGGCCGTCGGGGAACTCACTGGCCACCGCGTCGCCCCATTCGATCAGTGTGATGGAGTCCTCCACGTAGTCCAGGAGCCCCAGATCGCGGAACTCGGGGATGCTCTCGAGCCGGTAGGTGTCGATGTGCAGGATCTCCGCCCGTGCCGTCCTGTAGGTGTTCGCCAGCGTGAACGTCGGGCTTGTCACGCTCTCCGAGCCGCCCAGGGCGCTCACCACCGCGCTGACGAAGAGGGTCTTGCCCGCGCCGAGCCCGCCGGCGAGCAGGACCACGTCTCCGGCCTGGAGATGGGGCGCGAGCGCCGCAGCGATCTTCCTTGTGTCCTCGGGGCCGGCCGAGAGTACTTGGAAGGGCTTCATTCTTCCTCCGTGCGAGTGTTCCTGACGTACCACGGGCCGGTCGGCGTCCCCGTGAACTCGATGGCGGGAAGGACCCGGGAGGGACACCGTCCCGGTGTTCGGTCGCCGGCGGCTGGTCTGTGCCGGCCCGTGTCTCCAGGCGCACCCCGCCATGGGCATCGACCTGGTCAGGCCCCCGCGCCCATCCACGGATTCTACAACGAGGTAGGGGCCATGTGTCCCGGACCGGCCGAGGCCGTGATCGCCACGTGACTCCCTGACCTGGGGCGGAGGGTGGGCGGGTCTTGGGCATGTCCGCCTGGCATGGTCCGGCCGTGAGCGGCGGGACGGGGGCCCGGGGATCAGATGCCCAGGACGAGCTGTCGCAACGCGTAAGCCGTCACCAGCGCCTGATCGAGATCCGCCTGCGAGGGCCAGCCGTCGTCCGCCGAATGCGCACAGAGATTACGGACTTGCCGAAGGTGGCCGATCTGCCGGGACGGCAGACCGCTGAGTTTTGCGATGTGGGAAACGGTGCGAAGAGGGTCCTCGCCATGATCGCGAACGAGCTTGTCCACGTGTGACCAGGTTTCCATGACGTCCGTTACGCCATTGTCCGGGCGCCGGTCGGTGATGTTCCCGATCAGGTGATAGCTGGATTTCGGCTGGGCATTTGCATTGGACCCTCTGTTCTCGTTCCGCTGCATATGCAGAAGTATGACGACATTGTCCCGATCGGGTAGCCCGAATTCGGGCAAGGCCGACTCCGGCGCCACCTCCCGGCCGGGGGCGATCGCTGAGCAGAGCGCCCAGAATCGCCCTCGGCCGAGCCCGGCCGACCGCCATCGCCGGCCGGCGGGTGCGGTCAGCGCTTGTAGTGCTTGCCGTGCAGCATGGTGACGACCTGCAGGATGCGCTGCATGGTCTTGTCGGTGCGGTCGAAGGACAGCAGGTCCATCGGCGGCGCGAACCGCTGGCTGGTGATGGCCTTTGGGCGGGCGAACTCCCGCAGCCCGTCGGCGCCGTGGATCCGCCCGAAGCCGGACTCGCCGACCCCGCCGAACGGCAGCGCCGGGATGGCGGCGAAGGCCAGCACCGCGTTGATAGAGGTCATGCCGCTGCGCATCCGGCGGGCGACGTCCATCGCGTGCGACTTGTTGCCCGAGAAGATCGACCCGGCCAGCCCGTAGGTGGTCTTGTTGGCCTTCTCCAGGCCTTCCTCGAGGTTCTTGACCTTGTGCACGGTGATGGTCGGGCCGAAGGTCTCCTCGGAGACCGCCGACGAGTCGTCGGGCACGTCGGTGAGCACCACCGGCTCGACGTAGGGGCGGTGCACCGACGCGGCACCGCCCACGACGGCCTTGCCGCCCTTGGCGAGCGCGTCGTTGATGTGCCGCTCGATGATGTCCACCTGGCCGGGCATCGTGATCGGGCCGTACGCGGCGCCGCTGTCGTCCCCGGCCCGCAGGTCCTTGGCGGCCGCGGTCACCTTCTCCACGAAGGAGTCGTAGACCTTCTCGACGACGTAGACGCGTTCCACGCCGATGCAGGTCTGGCCGGCGTTGGACATGGCGCCCCAGACGGCCGCGCCGGCCGCCGCGTCCAGGTCCGCGCCCTCGTCGACCAGGCAGGCGTCCTTGCCGCCGCACTCGGCGACGATCGGGGTGAGGTTCTCGGCGCAGGCCGCCATGACCTTCTTGGCGGTGGGCCCGGAGCCGGTGAATGCGATCTTGTCGACGCCGCTGCGGGCGAGCGCCGCGCCGGTCGGCCCCAGCCCCGTGACGACCTGGAGGACGGGCTGCTCCGGGACCACGTCGGCGAAGAGCTCGGCGAGCAGTACGCCCACGCCCGGGGTGAACTCCGAGGGCTTGAACACGACCGCGTTGCCGGCCGCGAGGGCGTACGCGATCGAGCCCATCGGGGTGAACACCGGGTAGTTCCACGGCCCGATGACGCCCACCACGCCCAGCGACCGGTACTCCAGCACGGCCTTCTGGTTGATGTTCATCACGCCGGGGAAGACCGAGCGCGGGCCGAGGACCTTCTGCGCGTTCCGCGCGGCCCAGTCCAGGTGGGTGATCGCCATGACGGTCTCGAGCTGGGCGTCCTGGACCGGCTTGCCGGTCTCCTCGTGGACCAGCTCCGCCATCCGGTTGAGGTTGCGGGTGAGCGCGCCCTTGAAGTTCAGCAACCGCAGCCGCCGTGCCTTCCAGCCCAGCGCCGCCCACCACACCGCAGCCTCGCGAGCGCGCTCGACGGCCTCGCCGACGGCCTTCTCGTCATGGACGGGGTGCTCGGCGACGACCTCACCCGTGGCCGGGTTGAGCGATTCGAACGTCGTGCTCCCGGCCTCCGTTGTCACGGACATCTGGGACCTCCCGGGGCAGCATGCATGGAACTCGATTCGGATTACCGCACAGTAAATCACCCGCCCACCGGCGGGCAATAATCGATCACTTACTTCATGGCGGCGGCAGGATTCCGCGCCGCAGGGCCGCCGTCACGGCCGCCGTACGGTCGGAGACGCCGAGCTTGCCGAAGGTCCGCAGCAGATGGGTCTTGACGGTGGCCTCGCTGATGAACAGCTCACGGCCGATCTCGGCGTTGGTGCCGCCCTGCGCGACCAGCCGGAGGACCTCGATCTCGCGGAGCGACAGGTCGACCGGCGACCTCATCCGGGACATCAGCTTTGCCGCCACCGACGGGGCCAGCACGGTCTCGCCGCGTGCCGCCGCCCTGATGGCCTGGGCCAGGTCCTGCCGCGAGGCGTCCTTGAGGAGGTAGCCGGCCGCCCCGGCCTCCACCGCCCGCAGGATGTCGGAGTCGGTCTCGTGCGTGGTCAGCACCACGACCCGCGCGGCGGGCCGCTGCGCCAGCACCCGGGCCGTCGCCTCCACCCCGTCGCCGCCCGGCATCCGCAGGTCCATGAGCACGACATCGGGCTCGTGCAGGCGGACGGCCGCCACCGCCTCGGCGGCGCCGCCCGCCTCCGCCACCACCTCGAGGTCGTCCTCGGTCGCGAGCATGCCGCGCAGGCCCATGCGCACGACCGGGTGATCGTCCACCAGCAGCACCTTGATCATGCGAGACCTCATCTCTCCGTGATCCTGCAATCGATCGTCGATCGATTGCAGGATCACGGCGGCGGGGTGGACGGGGTGGAGAGGGCGGGCGGGGTGGCGGGGGTGGTGGGGAGGTCGAGGGTCAGGACGGTGCCCTGGCCGGGGGCGGTGTCGATGGTCGCGCGGCCACCGGCCTGGGTGACCCGGTCGCGGATGTTGCGCAGGCCGAAGTGCCCGTTGTGCGGGCTCCGCGGCTCGAAGCCGACCCCGTCGTCGCACACCTCGAGCCGTACGGCCGCGGAGCCGTACTCCAGCCGGACGCTCGCCGAGGTCGCCCCGGCGTGCTTCCTGATGTTGGCCAGGGCCTCCTGGGCCGCGCGCAGCAGCACCACCTCGATGCCCGCCGGGAGCACCCGCGGCACACCACCCGTCTCGTACGTCACCGCGACGTCCATCTCCTCGCCCAGCTGCCCGGACAGCCGCCGCAGGGCGTCGGCCAGCGGCGCGCTGCCGAGTGCGGCCGGGGACAGGGCGGCGATCAGCGCGCGGGCCTCGGCGAGATTCTCCCGGGCGGTACGGCCGGCCAGCTCCAGGGATCGCCGGGCGGGCTCCTCGGTCACATGCGGATCGGCGGCCTGGAGCAGCATCAGGATGCTGGTGAAGCCCTGGGCCAGGGTGTCGTGGATCTCTCCGGCCAGCCGCTGCCGCTCGGCCAGCGTGCCCTGCAGCCGGTGTGCCTCCGCCAGCTCCGCCCGGGTGGCCTCGAGCTGCTCGATCAGAACGGCGCGTTCGCTGCTCTGCCTGATGATCCGGTCGATCCAGGCGCCGAACGCGGTGGCGAACGTGAAGCCGACCAGGACGAGCAGGGCCGCGACCGCGATCGACTTCGGATGCCCGTGGTAGCGGTCCCCGATGACGAGGAACGCCGGGACGAGGTAGAGCCCCAGCATGGCGAGCATCGCGCGGCGTACCGACAGCAGCATGAAGCACTGGGCCGGGAGGCCGAAGAGCACGAACGAGCCGGCGGGCACGTTGGCCTGGGCGAAGCCGAGCAGCGGGAGCAGGCCGAGGACGTAGAGCGTGCCGCGCCGGCTGTCGTCCGGCCGGCCCACCATCGGCCGCCCGACGAACACGTACCACGGCGCCATCGCCGCGAGGAGCACGGTGGCCGTCAGCCGCTCGGTCCCGGTCGCGTGGTCCTGGAGCTGGACGATGATCAGTGTGGCGGCGAGGACCATCCCGAAGTAGACGTCCCAGAGCAGGCCGGGGCGCTGCCAGGCGTGGTCGGTCATCCGTCTCCGCGCTTCTTCCACCGGAAGGTCGTCAGGCACAGCACCAACCCTGCGGCCGACCAGGCGATCAGGACAAGGGCGATCCGCCCGTGCTCCCAGCCGTGCGCGGGCTCCTGGACCAGCAGCGAATCCGGCAGCAGGGCCGAGCGCAGGCCCTGGCACATCCACTTCAGCGGGAAGAACGCCGCGACCTGCCGCACGCCTTCCGGCAGGTCGCCGAACGTGAAGAACACCCCCGAGATGAACTGCAACGCCAGGTACGGCAACTGGAGCACCGCGGCGGCACTCCGGCCCGATCTCGGTACGCTGCTGATCGCGATGCCGAGGAGCGTACAGGTCACGACCCCGAGCAGCAGCACCCAGCCGAAGGTGAGCCAGCGTGCCGGCGAGCTCGGCGGCTCCAGCCCGAACAGCAGGCTGCCCAGCGCGAACAGCACCACCACCTCCAGCGCGGAGAGCACGAACGCCGCGATCGCCTTGCCCAGGAAGTACGCCGACCGGGGCAGCGGCGTGCCGTAGAGCCGCTTGAGCGTGCCGTCGTCGCGCTCGACGGCGATGCCGATCCCGAGGTTGACGAAGGTGGTCGACATGATGCCGCTGGCGATGATCCCGGCAGCGAAGTACTGCCGGAAGTCGACACCGGTGGTGCCGATCTCACCCTTGAAGACGGTGCCGAAGATGAGCAGCAACATCACCGGCATCGCGAAGGTGAAGACGACGGACTGCCGTTCGCGGAAGAAGCTCTTGAGCTCCAGGACACCGCGCGACAGCCCGATGGCCGGCGCGGACGGCAGAGCTCCGGCGGGGGCCTCGGCGGGCGTCTTCGCGGCGGTGGTGCGGGCCGGGGTGGTCATGACCCATCTCCGATCATGTTCAGGTAGATGTCCTCCAGGGACGGCCGGGTGACGGTCAGCCCGGGCACCTCGCCGCCGAAACGCAGGCTCAGCTCCGCCACCACCTGGGTCGGTGTCGCGGTCTCCAGGCTCTTGCGGCCCTCGCCGGGCTCCGCCCAGGCGACCCGGGCCTTCGCGGTGGAGCGTCCGCCCAGCTCCCGGGGAGTGTTGATCTCCAGTACCCGGCCACGGGCGATCACGCCGACCCGGTCGGCCAGGGCCTCGGCCTCGTCCAGATAGTGCGTGGTCAGCAGCACCGTGGTGCCACCGTCCGCCAGGCCCTCGATCAGTCCCCAGAACCGGCGGCGGGCCTCGGGATCGAAGCCGGTAGTCGGCTCGTCCAGGAAGACCAGCTCCGGGTCGCCGATGATGCCGAGCGCCACGTCCACCCGGCGGCGCTGACCGCCCGAGAGCTGCGCGGGCCTGGCGCCGGCCTTGGCGGTCAGCCCGACCGCCTCGATCACCTCGTCCGGGTCGCGGGGTGAGGGGTAGTAGCCGGCGAAGTGCCGGACCAGCTCCCGCACCGTCAGCTCGGGTGACTCGTGGGAGGTCTGGAGCACGATCCCGATCCTGGCGCGCCACCGCCTGGTCGCCTCCCCGGGGTCGACGCCGAGCACGGAGACCTCGCCGCCGTCACGGCGGCGGTGGCCCTCCAGGATCTCGACGGTCGTGCTCTTGCCCGCCCCGTTGGGCCCGAGCAGGGCGAACACCTCACCGGCGGCGATGTCCAGGTCGACACCGTCGACGGCGGAGGTGTCGCCGTAACGTTTATGGAGGTCTCTCACGCGCACAGCGGTCATGGCACCACTGTCCGGCCGGATCATGGCTGGGGCGATCGTCCGCCCGGTTAGGCCCGTGTCCACCGATCGGTGGATGGACGGATCGGCTCAGTGCCACGTCCGGGCCTTGAACGTCGGCGCCGGGAACGTCCGCGCGGTGTCAGGAGCGCCAGAAGCGGAAGAGGTAGTCGCCCAGGGCGATGAGGGTCTGGTTGACGTGCAGCAGGTCGGTGATGTGGAAGATGCCGCTGAAGAAGGCCTTGTTGACCGCCGGTATCCACAGCAGCGCGATCAGGCCGAAGAACGCGTAGCCGCCGATCTCGTTGGCCTGCTGGACCCACTTGCGCGGCAGGTACGGCTCGATGATGCCGAACCCGTCCAGGCCGGGGACGGGGAGCAGGTTGAGCAGCGCGGCGGTGACCTGGAGGAAGGTGAGGTAGGCCAGGCCGGTCCAGAAGTAGCCGTGCGTGCCGCCGGCGAGGTTGCTGACGGCCACCGCCAGCACGATCGCGAAGATCAGGTTGGCGATCGGCCCGGCGGCGGAGATCAGGCTGTGCCGCAACCGGCCCTTGATCGAACCGCGGTCGATCCAGACCGCGCCACCGGGCAGGCCGATGCCTCCGAGCAGCACGAACAGCACGGGGATCGCGAAACTGAGGATGACGTCGCCGTACTTCAGCGGGTTGAGGGTGAGGTAGCCCTTGCTGGCGATGCTGTGGTCACCCGAGCGGTAGGCGAAGTACGCGTGCCCGAACTCATGCAGGCACAGCGAGACGATCCAGCCGGTCAGCACGAAACCGAACAGCGCGAGCCGCGGCGCCGCGTACGACCCGGGCGGATCGGTGAACGGGATCGCGCCGTACCGCCAGGTCATCAGGCCGAAGAGCACGCAGGCCCCGAGGACTCCCAGGAACACCGGGCTCGGCTGAACGGCCGACCGGTCGTTCCGCATCTCGTGCACCGTGCCCATGCGCGTCCTTCCGCGTCCTGCCCGACCTCGTCGAGCCTGACGCTATCCGATCAGGCGACCAGCGCGGGCACCACATAGGTCTCGACGAACCGCCGGGTGGCGGCGTCGTCGCGGTGCAGCGGCATCACGGTCATCGAGGAGATGATCCGGAACAGGAACTCCATCGCACCCTCGACGTCCACGTCGCTGCGCAGCAGCCGCTCCCGCTGAGCCAGGTCGAAGTAAGGACGTACGTAGTCGCAGCAGAGTTCCAGGACCCGCTCGGCCGCCCCCGCCACGACCGCCTGGGTGTGCCCGGCGGCCTCCGGGGCGAGGAACTGCGCCATCTGCGGCTCGCTCCGGACGAAGGAGACGGCGTCCAGCACTCCCTCGACGATCCCGTCCGGCACCGAGTGCTGACCGGCCAACCGCACCGCCAGCCGGTCGAGGAACCGGGCCAGATCGCGCAGGACCACCGCGAGGATCAGTTCGTCGCGCCCGCCGGTGAAGGCCCGGTAGACCGTCGCCCGGGACAGCCCGGCGGCCGCGGCGATGTCCTCGACGGTGGTCTTGGCGACGCCGTACCTCGCGAAGCAGGCGTCGGCGGCCTCGACGATCCGGTCCCGGGTGGTGTCGGTACGAACGGACGGCATGAGGGCAGCCTACCGGCCGGTGATCTGTGATACGTGAGACAAATATTGCCTTATGTTGCAAGGTCGGCGAGTATGGGATCACTCGGCTTCGGAGGAAACACATGGCCATCCGCGCGGCGATCGACAAGGCCTACTGGCAGACCATGGCCAGTGTGCGCCTGCCCGGTGAGCAGTACACCGAGCCGGCCGGCGATCCGGGGCTCTTCGGACCGGGCTCCGCCATCTGGTACGTCCACGGGGACGTCACCGGCGTGCTCGGCGGGGTCGCCGGCCTGCTGCTCGGCACGCTCAACGAGCCGGTGACCCATGGCACCAACCGGTTCTCCGACTACCTGCAGGACCCGATGCGCAGGCTCGGCTTCACCGCGTCGTTCGTGCTGGGCATGACGTACGCCTCGACGCAGGTCACGGACAGGTTCGTCGCAATGATCACGGCCATGCACCAGCGGGTGCACGGAACCATGCCGGACGGGCGGCCCTTCTCCGCCACCGGCTCCGACGACGTCACCTGGACCGGAGTCACCCAGGCGTACGCCATCGCCCGCGCGCACAGCGTCTATCACCCCAGGCCGTTGCGGGACGAGGACCTGGATCGCTACTTCGCCGACTACGCGGTGATCACCTCGAGGCTGGGCGGGGTGGACGTACCGGCGTCCCGGGCCGCCGTCCAGGACTACCTCACGATGATGCGGCCCCGGCTCACCGTCAGCGAGGAGACGCTGGAGGCCGTGACGTTCCTGCGCAATCCGTACGGCCCGGACCGGATGACCCGGACCTCCAGCCGGTTGATCAGCCGGATCGCCACCGACCTGCTGCCGGAATGGGCCAAGAACCTGCTCGGTCTCAGACCGCGTACGGCCCTGACCCCGTTGGCCGCCCGCGCGGCCGGCCATGCCCTCACCCGGGCCTTGCGCAGCGGCATCCGCTACCCGCAGATCGACGAGGCGCATGCCCGCGCGGCGGCCGTCCCGGCGACCGCCGAGGTCCGGGGCCGCGGCTGATCCGCCCCGGCGGCGCGCGGGACGCCCGGTCAGCCGATCTCGTAATCGAGCGTGTACGAGTGCGCACCGTCATCGTTGACGATCTGGCCCTCGCCCCGGACTCCGGAGAGCTCTCCGGTACCCGAGGTCGGCACGATGACCCACCGCAGCCAGGCCGTGCCGGGTGTGCCATCCTCGCTGCCGGCGCTGTGCTGCAGGACGAAGGCGCCCTTCCTGCCGTGCAGGGAGCCTTCGAAGCGCTCGATCCCGACATAGGCGGCGGGGCCCGCCGACGTGGCGACGGTGGTGATGTCGGTGACGCTCGTGCCCGCCAGGTCGCCCTGGAAGGTCTTGGTCAGGCGTACGCGGGAGAGCGTGGCACCGATCTCCTCCTCGCTGGACAGCTCGTCCCAGCTGCCGATGTCGAACGTGCCGGTCGCGTGAGTGCTCACGGGATCTCCTCGAAGGTCCGGGAGGTGGATGACAGGGAACAGCGTCCCCTCGGGCGCTGCCAGTCTGGTGTCACCCGGCTGTCATCCACTGTCAGGTACCTTCCAGGCATCCCGTGCCCGGCACCTGTACCAGGCACCCGTATCAGTCACCCGGCCAGGATCAGAAGAGGGTGCCGTCCCGTTCGATGCCGCGCAGCTCGTCGTAGTCGAGGGTCACGCACTCGATGCCACGGTCGTGGGCGAGGACCTTGGCCTGCGGCTTGATCTCCTGCGCCGCGAAGATGCCGCGCACCGGAGCGAGCAGCGAGTCGCGGTTGAGCAGTTCGAGATAGCGGGTCAGCTGCTCCACGCCGTCGATGTCCCCGCGCCGCTTCAGCTCGATCGCCACGGTCGCGCCGCCCTTGTCGCGGCAGAGGATGTCGACCGGCCCGATGGCGGTCGGGTACTCCCGGCGGATCATCGTCCACCCGTCGCCCAGCGTGGTGATGTGCTCGGCCAGCAGCTCCTGCAGGTGGGCCTCGACGCCGTCCTTCTGCAGCCCCGGGTCGAGCCCGAGCTCATGGGAGTGGTCGTGCAGGATCTCGGTGATGGTGAGGATCAGCTTCTCGCCCGACTTGCCGTGCGTGACCGTCCACTTCGCGATCGCGCCGTTCTCCTCGAAGGGCTCCTCACGGAGCGAGCACGGCGGGTTCATCCAGTTCAGCGGCTTGAAGGCCCGGTCGTCGGCGTGGATCGACACCGATCCGTCCGCCTTGAGCAGGATCAGCCGCGGAGCCATGGGGAGATGGGCGGTCAGCCGGCCGACGTAGTCGACGCTGCACCGCGCGATGACGAGACGCACGCTGATGGAGCCTACCCAGCCCACGGTGCCGCCGGGGCGTGCTCGCCGACACCGGATGTGCTCCTGTCCCTCCGGCGAGCCGGTCGGCCCCCTGGCGGGATCAGGCTGCCGAAAAGGGATCAGCCGGGCAGACTGGTCGGGTGAGCGATATCAGGATCCGGCCCGCCGTCCGCTCCGACGAGGCGGCGCTGACCGAGTTGGATCGGCGTACCTGGGCTCCCGACAACGCGATCACCCCCAAGCCCGAGAAGGGCTCGGCGTTCTTCGACCACTGGCACCTGCCGGACCAGTTCCTGGTGGCCGAACGGGACGGCCGCCTGATCGGCTTCGTCCGCCTGGTGCAGGCGGTCCCGGTGCCGAGCGGGGCCCACGTCCGCCAGATCCAGGGTCTGGCCGTCGACCCCGCCGAGCGCCGTCGCGGTCTCGGCCGCACCCTGCTCGACGCCGCCTTGGACGAGGCCAGACGCCAGGGTGCGCTCCGCATCACGCTGCGGGTCCTGTCGGTGAACACCAAAGCCCGGCGGCTGTACGAGTCCATGGGCTTCGTCGTCGAAGGTGTGCTGCCCGGAGAGTTCTTCCTCGACGGCACCTTCGTGGACGACATCCTCATGGGCCGCCGCCTCGACCCCGCCTGAGCGAGCGGCGGAGCCGGGAGGACGGCCGCTAGCCGGTGAGGCGATCGGCCTTGATACGCCGGACCAGGCCGGTCCACTCGGCGGGCGCGAACGTCAGGACCACACCGTCCGGGTTCTTCGAGTCCCGCACAGAGATCAATGGCTCTGCCCGCCCCGAAACGGCCACCTCGACACAGTCGCCGCCCTCCGGGCCGCTGCGACTGCTCCTGCGCCATAGAGCCGGGGACAGATCTTGGGTCATGTTTCCGACACTAGCCGTTCGATCAGTGCCAGGGAATCGGCTTCGGGCAGCGCGGCGGCCTTCAACCGGTGGAAAGCGTCGGCATATCTGCGGACCTCGGCCTCCTCTTCGCGGTAAGTGATCTGCGTCAGTGAATCGACGATCACGACTTGCAGGTCCCCGCGCTCGCCGATGTCCAGGATTTTGAAGGCCCCGGTCATGCACGGGTGCTCACCGACCTGGAAGGGGAGCACCTGCAATTTCACGTGCGGGAGGCGGGCCGCCGAGACCAAATGGCTGAGCTGCATCCGCATGACGTCCGAAGAGCCGACCGGGCGATGCAGCGCCGACTCATCGATGATCGCCCAGACATGCGGGGGACGGGGCTTGATCAGGACCTCCTGACGTTTCATCCGTACCGTGACCAGCCGATCGAGTTGCTCTTGCACTGATCCGAAAGGACCCGTACTGATCACTGCGCGGGCGTAGTCCTCGGTCTGCAGCAGGCCAGGAATCAGGCAGAGTTCGAAGAAGTCGATGGAGACGGCATCGGCCTCGAGACCGATGAGGTCCATCGTCTCCGGTGACAGGTCGGTTCCGTACCTCTGCCACCAACCACGCTTGCGGCCGTCGCGGGACAGCGCGTACAGGCGTTGGTAAATGCCCGCTTCCGTCACACCGTATTTGTTGAGGAAGTACTCGACGTCCCGCTCGGGAGGGTGGTGCAGACCCTTTTCGATGCGGCTGATGGACGAGGCTGAACGTTTCAGTAGCCGTTCCGCCTGTGCCAGGTTGTAGCCGGCGGCCTCGCGATGGCCCTTCAACTCCAGACCGAGACGGCGTAACCGGATGGTCGGCTTGATCGTGCCCATCTGAACATTCTGACCGATGGGAATCCATCCGGTATGGAAAAACGGCGAGGGACAAAATTGCACCTCGTCGGTCGACCCTGTTGGCCGACTGTATTGATGGCGTCCCGGCCTGCGACGAAGCTGACGGCGATATCCAAGAGGTGAAGGGACGGCGGCATGGGCGCTATGACGGTTCTCGGCACACTCACCCTGCCGGGGATGGAACGCTCGGTGGCATATGCCCGACAATTCGTCCGGGACCTACTCGGCTCTGATCACCCGGCGATGTGCGACGCCAATATCGCCATGTGTGAGCTTTTTACCAATTCGCTACAGCACAGCCGATCCGGTGACGGTGGGCAGATCACCGTCGTGGTCGCGACCGGCGACGGCCTCGTGCAGATCAGCGTGGTGGACGAGGGCTCGGACGAGGTCAGGCTGGAGGTCAACGGCGATCTCATGGCCGAGAGCGGCCGGGGAATCCTCCTCATGCGGGAACTCGCCACCGAATGGGGTGTCGAGATCGAGGACGGCAGCACCACCATCTGGTTCCGGATCGCCTTCTGATCCGCCTCGGGTGGCGGGTCTACAGCGGGGATGTTCGGAGACGGCCGTCTCCGAACATCCCCGCCTTCGTCCGGCTCGGGGGACTCAGCCGAGTTTGGTGAGCACGAGGTCCAGCTTCTCGTCGAGAGTCCCGACCTTGTGCTCGAGCCCGTCGAACCTCTGGCCGAGATCACGGAACTCTTGGCTTAGTCCGTCGAACCTGCGGTCCAGGTTGTCGACTCTCTGCTCGAGCCCGTCGAACCTGCGGTCGAGGTGGTCGACCTTCTGGTCGAGCCCGTCGACTCTCTGGTCGAGGCCGTCGAACCGCCGGTCGAGGCGATCGACCTTCTGGCCGACGACCGTGACCTCTGTGCGCAGGTCGGTGAGGTCATCGCGCATGACGTTGAACATCTTCACGTTCGCCGCCTGCGACTGCTGCACGTCCTCGCGGACGGTCTGGACGCTGGACTCGATGGCGGACAGCAGGATGGCATTGCGCTGAAGGTCCAGGCTCACCAGCGCGCGCATCCGCTCGTCCATCCCCTCGGGCCACTCGATGCTCGCCATGCTCATGACGCTAACACCCGCCTTTCTTGATCGGGGGTTGGTCGGATGTCACGGGTTCGGGGTCTGTGCGACGACCTGGCAGAGGACATGGCACCGGCCTTTCGCTCGCGGGATCGGGGGTCGCCACCGGCAGGTGACCGGGGGCGGTCTCCACCCGAAGTTACCGATCCGGAGCCGCCTGTGACCGGACTTGCCGAACCTGTGGATAACCTCCGCCGGTTCAGTCGGAGAAGTGCGCGCGGATCCGGGGGAGGACCTCGGCACCGAGGCGGCCGATGTTCTCCAACGGGTCGCCGGTGCCCTCGACCAGCAGGATCAGGTGCCGGATGCCGGTTCGCTCGACGGTCGCCACCAGGGACTCCACGCAGTCGTCCGGGGTGCCGACGGCGTGCAGGTCGCACAGCTCGCGGGCGTACCGGGCCGGGTCACGCGGCGATCGCGGCCGGCCGTCCACCGGAAGGTGTCCGGCGAGACCGGGCCCGAGCCACCGCGGGAGTTCCCGGGTGAGCGCCGCCACCGCCTCCGTACGGCTCGCGGCGACATGTGCGAGGCCGGTGGCGATATGGCCGAAGCCGCCGGGCCGGACCGGTGTGTCGCGTGCGGTCGGGAAGTCGCGTGCGGTCGGGAAGGAGTCGTAGCGGGCGACCGCGGCAGCCTTCTCCCGGTCACCGACGTGTATGCCCAGCAGCATCGGCAGCCCGCGGGCGGCGGCCAGCGCCTCGGTGGCCGGGGACGTACAGGCCACCACCACCGGCGGAGGGGGAACGGCCCTCGGCACCACGGGCACCGGGCGGAACCGGAAGGACTCCCCGCACCAGGACACCCGCTCGGACTCCAGCCAGGTCAGCAGCAGGTCCAGTGACTCGGCGAAGCCGTGTTCGTAGCGGGAGAGCCCGGTGCCGAACACCTCCAGATCCATCCACGGCCCGCCCCTGCCGACCCCGAGCCGGAACCGGCCGCCGGAGACCAGCGACAGCAACGCCGCCTGCTCGGCGAGCGCGACCGGATGCTGGTTGGACAGCACGCTGACCGCGGTGCCCACGTCGATGCGTGAGGTGGCGCCGAGGACGAAGCCGGCGAGCGTCGCGGCCGACGGGCACACGCCGTACGACATGAAGTGATGCTCCGCCAGCCAGACGTCGTCGAAGCCGGCGGCCTCCGCGGCGAGGGCGGCGGCGACCGTACGGTCCAGCACCTCGGCGTGCGACTGTCCGGGCCACTGGCCGGAGGGCAGGAAGATGCCGAAGCGCACGGCCACGTCCTACCCCCGGGAGGAAGGACGCGCACTCCCTTTGCGACACTCGGACGAACGCGCGGGCGGCCGGACCGCACGGCAGAAGACCTCGCGGGCAACAGCACGGCACCATCGCAGGCAAGAGGAGACAGCGTCGATGAGCAGGTTCGGCAAGGTCGGAGTGGTGGGGCTGGGCACGATGGGCGCCGGGATCGCCGAGGTGCTCGCCCGCGGCGGCCTGGACGTGGTCGGCATCGAGATCGACGACGCGGCGCTGGCGCGCGGCCGGGCGCACCTGGAGGGCTCGACCGGGCGCGCGGTCAAGCGGGGCAGGCTCACCCAGGAGGCGCAGGCGCAGATCCTGGCGCGCATCACGCTGTCCACCTCCTTCGCCGACCTGTCCGACCGGGATCTGGTCATCGAGGCGGTCCCGGAGCGGCTCGAGCTCAAGCGCCGGGTGTTCGCCGAGCTGGACAAGGTCTGCCGCCCCGACGCCGTACTCGCCACCAACACCTCCTCGTTGTCGGTCACCGACATCGCGGTCACCACCGGCCGCCCGACCTCCATCGTCGGCGTGCACTTCTTCAACCCGGCGCCGGTGATGAAGCTGGTCGAAGTGATCGGCACAGTCCTCACCGAGCCGGCCGCGCTCGCCGGCGTGACCGAACTGGTGCGCGGCCTCGGGAAGGTGCCGGTCACCATCGGCGACCGGGCCGGGTTCGTGGCGAACCGGCTGTTGTTCGGCTACCTCAACCAGGCCGCGACCATGTACGACTCCGGGCACGCGAGCCGGGAGGACATCGACACGGCCATGAAGCTCGGCACCGGTGTGCCGATGGGACCGCTCACCCTGCTCGACCTGATCGGCCTGGACACCTCGCTGGAGGTACTGGAGGCGATCTACCGCGAGACGCGCGACCACCGGCACGCCCCCGCCCCGATCCTCCGGGAGCTGGTCACGGCGGGCCTGCTCGGCCGCAAGACGGGCCGGGGTCTCTACACCTACGACAAGCCCGGCTCGGCGGTCGTGGTGGACACCCCGGCCGCGGCGCCGGCTCCGGTGGCCGAGCGCCCGCTGGTCGGCGTGGCCGGCGCGGGCGGCGACGCTCTCCGGATCGTCGAGACCTGCGCGCGGGGCGGTGCCGACGTCCGCTTCCTCGCGAGCGACCAGACCGAGGTCGAGCGGGCCTGGTCGGCGCTGCAGGAGTCGCTCGACCGGTCCGTCGCCGACGGCACACTCGATGACGCGGCCAGGAAGGCCGCGCTGGACCGGATCACCGGTGGCCACGAGCCGAGCCGGCTGGCCGGCTGCGACCTGATCGTCGATGCGACCGCCGAGCCCGCCGCGGAGGGGCTCGCCGTGCTCGCCGGCCTCGCCGGGCCGGACGCGGTCCTCGCGACGCCGGCGTCCGGCACGTCCGTGATCGAGCAGGCGAGGGCCACCGGCCGCCCGGAGTCCGTCGTCGGCCTGCGCTTCGCGCCGCACCCCGCCGACGAGGCGAGGCCGGGCACCGTCGTCGAGGTCGTCTCCACCGCGCTCTCGTCCGCCGAAGTGGCCGACCGGGCCGCCGCGCTGGCCGGGCTGCTGGGCCTGGTGCCGGTACGCTGCCGCGACCGGGCGGGCTTCGTCATCGACGCGCTGCGCTTCCCGTACCTCAACGACGCGGCGCGCATGCTGGAGGCGGGCTACGCCGACGCCGACTCGATCGACGCCGCGATGCGGCTGGGCTGCGGGTATCCGGCCGGGCCGATCGCCGAGCTGGACCGGCTGGGGCCCGGCCCGGCCGCCCGCGTGCTGCGCGCCCTCCACGCCGAGTCCCGGGAGCCCGCGCTCGCCCCGGCCCCGCTGCTGGAGGAGTACGCGGCCGCCGGCCGCACGCTCCGCTGACGTGCGACGATCCCGGTCACCGCGCCGCGTCCGTACCCTTATGGGCATGAGCCCCCGGAAGAACCGCCGTCAGCTCGGCGGCCCGTCAGCAGGTGGTCGCGGCGGGTCGGAAGGCCCCCCGGCATCCGGCTGGTTCGGCGGGTTCCAGGACACCGAGGAGGCGCCCGACGGGGACTGGATCGTCCGTCAGGTGGCCGGCACCAACGCGGCCAAGGCGTACCGCTGTCCCGGGTGCGACCAGGAGATCCCGCCCGGCATCGGGCACCTGGTGGCGTGGCCGGCCGACTCGCGCGGCGCGGACGACCGCCGGCACTGGCACAAGCCGTGCTGGCAGGCGCGGCTGCGGCGGGCGCCGCGCACCCAGAGATCGCGGAACGCCCCACGGCACTGACGGCCCGGCCGGCCGCACAGACCCACCTCCGTGATCATGCAATCGTTCGACGAACGATTGCATGATCACGGAGGGATTCGGATCAGCGCGCAGGGATGCGCTTGGAGGAGGGTGAGCATGGGAGAGATCCGGGCGAGCACGGTGTTGCCCGCGGTGCGGACGCCGATCACGTTGCACACGGGCGACGGGCTGGAGCTGGTCGGTGAACTGGCCGTGCCCGCGGATCGCCCGCCCGTCGCGACGCTGGTCTGCCTGCATCCGCTGCCGACCGCCGAGGGCATGATGGACAGCCATGTGCTGCGCAAGGCCTCCTACCGCCTGCCCGCGCTGGCGGGGATCGCGGTGCTGCGCTTCAACACCCGCGGTACGAGCTCGGAGCGCGGCACCAGCCAGGGCACGTTCGGCGCGGGCGAGACCGAGCGGTACGACGTCGCCGCCGCGCTCGAGTACACCGAGTACCACGACCTGCCGCACCCCTGGCTGCTGGGCTGGTCGTTCGGCACCGAACTGGCGCTGAAGTGGGGGCGGGACCCGCTGGTCGAGGGCGTCATCCTGCTGTCGCCGCCGCTGCACCGGGCCACCGACGCCGATCTGGACGCCTGGGGCGCCGACGGCCGACCTGTCGTGGCACTGGTGCCCGAACTGGACGACTACCTGCGCCCGCCGGAGGCGCACGAGCGGTTCAAGCGGATCCCGCAGGCCGAGGTGGTCGCGGTCGACGGCGCCAAGCACCTGTGGGTGGGCGAGCCGTACGTGCGCATCGTGCTCGACGAGATCGTACGGCGGGTGGCGCCGGCCGCGTACCCGTTGGCCACCGAGTGGGACGGCTCCGGGTCCGGTTAACGGACGGTTAAACCCCTTCGGCCGATCGCGGCCACGGGGCACCGCAGGCGCGCACCTCTAGGCGAACATTGCCTAATCACCACAAGGGGTGCCGATCGCCGAGCCGGAAACGGGGAGAACGAACTCCATCATGAGCGTGACTCTGTACTCCAGAGATGTAGGCCAGGGAACTCCGCTCGTGCTGCTGCACGCGTTTCCGCTGTCCTCGGCCATGTGGCTGGCTCAGCGGGAGACGCTCGCGAAACGGTTCCGCGTGATCACCCCTGACCTGCGCGGCTTCGGCGGTTCGGTGCTCGGCGAGGACACGCCGTCCATCGACGTGATGGCGGAAGACGTGGCCCAGATGCTGCGCTCGAAGGGCCTCGAGCGTGCCGTGATCGGCGGGCTGTCGATGGGCGGCTACGTCGCGATGGCACTGTGCCGGCACCACCCGGAACGCGTGCTCGGCCTCCTGCTCGCCGACACCAAGGCCGCCGCGGACCTGGAGGAGGCGCAGCACCGGCGGCAGCGGATGGCCGAACGGCTGGACGACGAGGGCACGGCCAAGCCGCTGCTGGACGACGTGCTGCCGGGCCTGGTGGGGCCCACCACGCTCCGGCAGCGGGCGATGATCTACGGCCGGGTACGCGGGCTCGTACAGGCGACTCCGCCCGCGGCGGCGGCCTGGGCACAGCGGGCGATGGCCGCGCGGGAGGACTCCTTCGAGACGCTCCGGCGGACCCGTGCCCCCGCCCTGGTGGTCGTGGGCGGCGAGGACACCCTGACCACCGAGGAGGACGCGCGGGCGATGGCGGACGCGCTGCCCAACGCCGAGCTTCTGGTCATCCCGCGCGCGGGCCACCTGTCGGCGATGGAGCAGCCGGACCTGTTCAACCAGGCCGTCGCCGAGTTCGTCTCGGCGCTGGCCCGCACCTCCATGCCATGACCGAACCCTGATCGCGGCCCTGGTCGCGGGTCCCGTCGCGCGGGGTTGCGCGTCAGATCCGCTCCTGGCGGGGCATGACCACCTCGCGCAGGATCAGCGCCACCGCGGCGGCCGCGGGAATGGCCAGCAGCGCTCCGACCATGCCGAGCAGGGCACCGCCGATGAGGGCGGCGATGACCGTCACCGCGGGCTGCACGTCGACGGACCGTTTCATCACGCGCGGTGCGATGAGGTAGTTCTCGACCTGCTGGTAGATGAGGCAGAAGATCAATGTCGCGATGCCGATCCACAGGCCGGCGAAGAAGGCGATGGCCGTCACGAGGACTGCGCCGATCGTGGCCCCGACCAGGGGGATCAGGTCGGTGATGGCGACGATCAGGGCGAGGGCGATCGGATAGGGCACCCCGGCGATCAGCAGGAAGATGTACGTCGTGACGCCGGCGATGACCGAGATCAGGATGTTGCCGCCGACGTAACCGCCGATCCGGCCGAGGATCTCGTCACCGATCAACGAGACCCGGGCCCGCCGGGACCGGGGCGCGAGCCGGTAGAAGAACGTCGTGATGTTGGGCAGCGAACCGAGGAAGTAGAGGGTCAGGATGAGGATCGTCAGGGTGCTGAAGATGCCGCTCACCACGACCCTGCCGACGCCCACGATGCCGCCCGCCACCTGGGAACCGAGGTCCTTGCTGGCCAGCGTGGCCTTGAGTTTGGTCAGCAGCTGGTAGCGCTGGTCGAGCTCGTGCACCCGCGGGTTCTGCAGCAGCTGCTGCACGTAACCGGTGGGGCTGGTGGTCTCGTTGATGAAGGCGGTGATCTGCTCGGTGAGCGGCGGCACGATGGCGAAGCCGAAGCCCACGAAGAACAGCACCAGGCAGAGGAAGACCAGCGCGACCCCCCAGCGCCGGGAGATCCCCACCCGGGTGAGCCGCTCCACCGCGGGATTGAGGCCCACGGCGAGGAACATCGAGACGGTGATCAGGATCAGGACCTGCCTGATGTCCGCGATCGCCTGGATGAGGGTGTAGGCGACGAAGACCCCGAGGGCGCCGGTGAACCCGAACATGAACGGGTGGGCTTGGCCGAGCGGACGGCCGGGCCGGCCGAGGGGGAACTGATCGTCCACACCGGCCTCGCGCTTGCGCTGCTCGATGTCGACGAGCGGGTCGGGGATGACGACCTTGTCGGTGATCGAGGCGGCCGTCCGGTCGGCGGCGGAGGCGGCCGACGCGGCGGCGAGTGCCCTGTCCGCCGACATGGCGTCGGCGTACGACCGCTCGTCGGACGACGCGTCGCCCGGCGCGGCACCGTCCGACGACGAGGTGCCGGAGGAGGGCCGTGCCGGGGGCGTCGGAGCGGATGGGATCTGGTCGGGCGACGACGGTCTCGGCACGACGGGGGCGTCGGGGAGCTCGGCGAACGTCTCCTCCCGGTCATGCCGGGGAGTGTCCTCAGGCACGCCGGTCTCCTCTGTTCGGGGGGTGTTCGGGTCGGATGCCGAAAAGCCTAGAGGCAGTATGACGCCTCTAGGCTTTTCGGCTAACTCGTGGTGAGTCAGGTGGTGCTTACTCCTGCCACCAGTCCTCGTCCTCGTCCTTGGCCGGCTTGGCCTTCGCGGCGACCGGAGCCGCAGCGGGGGCCGCCTGCTTGGGAGCCGGAGCCGGCTTGGGCTCCGGGGAGGACAGCGCCGGCTTCTCGGCCGGAGCCGAGATCTCCTCGACGGCGGGCATCGTCGGCTGCATGCCGCCGATGAGCTGCCGCAGCTGGTTGAGGTGGCTGGTGATGCTGTCCCGCTGGCGGGTGAGCTCGTCCACCTGGCGCTGCGCGGCCGTACGGATGCGCTCGGCCTCGGACTTGGTCTCCGCCAGCAGCTGCTCCGCCTGGCTCTTCGCCTCGGCGATGACCTGGTCGGAGTTCTTCCTGGCGTTCGCCATGAGCTGCTTGGCGTGCGAGTCGGCCTCACGCCGGGTCTGCTCCGCCTGCTGGGTGGCCTTGGCCGCCCGCTGCTCGGCGGAGGCCGCCCGCTGCTCGGCCTCGGCCACCAGCTTCTGGGTGGCCGCCTGGGCCGCGGCGTGCCGCTCGGCGTCCTGCCGGTCGGCCTCTTCGCGCCGGGCCGCCAGCTGGATCTCGAACTCCGCCTCGGCCTGAGCCCGCTGAGCCTCGCTCTCCTCCAGGATGCGCTGGGCCTGGGCCCGCATCTCGTCGGCCTGCCGCTTGGCAGTGGTGAGGATCTCGTCGCGCTCACGCTTGGTGGACGCCCGGAGCTGGGCCACCTCGCGCTCGGTGGTGGTGCGGAGCTTGGCGATCTCGCGCTCCGCGCTGGCGCGCTTCTCGGCGACCTCGTGGTCGGCGGTGGCGCGCAGCTTGGCCACCTCGCGCTCGGTCGTGGAGGTCAGCTCCTCGGCCTCACGGCGAGCGCTGGTGCGGACCTCGTCCGCCTCGCGCTCGGCCGCGTTGCGCATGTCATCGCCCTCGCGCTGGGCGTTGGCACGCAGCTCCGAGGCGTCGTTCTCCGCGGTGGCGCGGTGTTCGGCGGCGTCGACCTTCGCGGCGGCCTTGATCTCGTTGGCCTCGGATCGGGCTGCCTGGACGAGCTCGGTGGCCTGCTCCTCCGCGAGCCGGAGGAGCTGCTCGATGCGAGCACCGAGGCCCGAGTAGGTCGGCCTCTCCTGCTCCTGGAGCTGCCGGTGAGAGTCGGCCAGTTCACGCTGCAGAGCTCCGGTCTGCTCGCGTGTCTGCCGGACCTCGTTGTCGAGCTGTTTGATGTGCTCGTCGACTTGGTGCCGGTCGTAGCCGCGAAGCACCACGTCGAACTCGCGTGGGGGCGTGTCTTCGAAGAAGTTACTGAGCTGGGCGTCGATGTCGGACTGCATGAGGCTCAATCCTGCTGTGACGGGACGGCTACGGGTAGTTCCGGGACTGGCCGATCTCCTGGCTTGCGGACGTGTCGTACGGCCTCGGACCTCTCCCGGCGAAAGCAGCGTACTCCGGCTGCTGCCGTGTTGGGGGCTCATCTGAACGCACTGCGTGTTTTGTCTTGTTTGTGATGCTTCTTGGGGCAGAGGGGTTGACCGGGGAAGGTGCCTGGAAAAAGCCTCATATCCGGCCTAAACACCCCATGGGCGCTCCGGAAATCTCGCTGAGTGACCAAGTGATTTCGATCACGTCACGAAACGGACTACCCGCGCAGGCAGCGGCGGGGGCGGCCTCAGTGCCCGGCCGCGGCCTGCACCAGCTCGGTCAGCACCCCGCCGCAGTCCTTGGGATGGAGGAAGGTGATCCGGGAGCCCATCGACCCCCGGCGCGGCGCGTCGTACAGCACCCGCACGCCGCCGGCGCCGATCCCGTCGGCCTCCTCCTGGACGTCGCCGTCGGTGCCGAAGGCGATGTGGTGCACGCCCTCTCCGTTCTTGGCCAGGAACTTCGCGACCGGGGAGTCGTCACGGATCGGCTGGATCAGCTGGAGATAGGTCGCGCCCCCGTCACCGGCATCATTGATCTTCAACATGGCCTCCCGGACGCCCTGCTCCTCGTTGACCTCGAAGTGGACGTCCGCGTCGTCCGCGCCGAAGCCGTAGGTGCGGCGGTAGAACTCGACGGTCGCGTCGAGGTCATGGCAGGCGATCCCGATGTGGTCGATACGTGTCAGCACAGCTCGCTCCGCTCACCTGTTTGCCACGAGGGCTCGCGCTGGTGTGACCCGGCCGCGAGCGGCCCCATCTTCGTTGATGAGTATCGTGGCAAACATCGCCGCCGTACTCCTGGGAGACCCCCTCATGACCTCTGTGATCGTCGCCGGGGCACGTACGCCCATCGGGCGCCTGCTCGGTTCCCTCAAGGACTTCAGTGCCGTCGACCTGGGCGCGATCGCCGTCAGGGCGGCACTGGAGCGGGCCGGAATCACCGGCGACCAGGTCGAGTACGTGATCCTGGGCCAGGTGCTGCAGGCCGGCGCGGGCCAGATCCCGTCCCGGCAGGCGGCGGTCAAGGCCGGGATCCCGATGAACGTCCCGTCGATCACCATCAACAAGGTCTGCCTCTCCGGGCTGGACGCCATCGCGCTGGCCGACCAGCTCATCCGGGCCGGCGAGTTCGACATCGTGGTCGCCGGTGGCATGGAGTCGATGACCAACGCCCCGCACCTGCTGCCCAAGTCGCGCGGCGGGTACAAGTACGGCTCGGTCGAGGTGCTCGACCACCTGGCCTACGACGGGCTCACCGACGTCTACGACGCCTGTTCGATGGGGGAGTCGACCGAGCGCTTCAACGGCAAGCTCGGCCTCGGCCGGCAGGAGCAGGACGAGTTCTCCGCCCGCTCGCACCAGCGCGCCGCCGCCGCGATCAAGAACGGCCTGTTCGAGGACGAGATCGTTCCGGTCGAGATCCCGCAGCGGCGCGGCGAGCCGGTGGTGTTCGCGGTCGACGAGGGCGTACGGGCCGACACGACGGCCGAGTCGCTCGGGAAGCTGCGGCCGGCGTTCGACAAGGACGGCACCATCACGGCGGGCTCGTCCTCGCAGATCTCCGACGGGGCCTGCGCGGTCGTGGTCATGTCCAAGGCCAAGGCCGAGGAGCTGGGGCTGACCTGGCTGGCCGAGATCGGCGCGCACGGCAACGTCGCGGGGCCGGACAACTCCCTGCAGTCGCAGCCGTCCAACGCCGTGCGGCACGCCCTCGGCAAGGCGGGGCTGTCGGTGGAGGACCTGGACCTCATCGAGATCAACGAGGCCTTCGCCGCAGTCGGCATCCAGTCGATGAAGGATCTGGGCGTCGGGCCGGACAAGGTCAACGTCAACGGCGGCGGGATTGCGCTGGGCCACCCCATCGGCATGTCCGGAGCCCGGATCCTGCTGCACCTGGCCTACGAGCTCAAGCGGCGCGGCGGAGGCACCGGCGTGGCCGCCCTCTGCGGCGGCGGCGGCCAGGGCGACGCCCTCGTCATCCGCGTTCCCGCCTCCTGACGCACCCCCTCACCGGACCGTCCCCTCCCGTTCGTGATCATGCAATCGATCGACGATTGATTGCATGATCACGGTGGAGAGGTGGGTGAGGGGTCAGGGGGAGTCGGCCAGGGTCACGGTGACGGTCTTGAAGCCGAGGGCCTTGAGCAGGTTCTCGAGCATCCGCTTGGTGTTCTGGTCGGCCCGTTGCAGCAGCCCGCTCTGCTGCGCGGCGGTCTGGATCTTCTGGGTGGCCAGCACGTACAGCTGTTGCTGGTCGTTGGGGTTGCCGCTGAAGAACTCGCCGATCCGGTCGAAGATGCCCCGCTGGGTCGCGAAGACGTAGCTCTTCTTGGGGTCCAGATTGGTGGGTTCCAGCTGCGCGTGCGGCAGCTTGATGGTCGCGGCGGTGCGGTCCTTGTTGATCGTGATCGCACCGCTGGCCAGTTTGGAGAAGTCCACGTAGGCGTTGACGTTGCCGTTCCCCACGAACAGGGTGCGTTGCCCCCTGATCGCGCTGGGCAGGAACTTGGCGTCCTTCTCCAGGTCGACCACCACCTGGTATTCACCGGTGGCGGCCTCGTATCGTGAGAGGTCGCGGATCGACTTGAGCACGACCGGACTGCTGCGGTCCTTGGTCTGCTCGCCGAACGGATTGAGCCAGCCGGGTACGAGATGCAGCATCTGTGCCGCCAAGGCGATCACCACGACCACCACGGCGAGCAGCAGGGACGTCCGCAACCCGCGCTTCCGGTTGACCTTCACCGCTTGCTCGGTCTCGATCCGCTCTTCGCTGTTAGCTTCTGAGCGTGCCATGAGTGGGGCATTCCCCTAGAAATCGACGATTCACCTACGGAGTGGGTGACTGTTCTGGAGCGGGGGCGGTGGACCCCGCGGTACCTGCCGATTTCGCCAGTGCGCGGCCGTGCAGATCCGGCTCGTGCGTGGCCTGCTCCACCTCCATGAGGGACTCGCTGCGCAGGTGCGCCTCGTGCGCCGCCTTGCCGCCGCGTACGCCGAACAACCGCTTACTGGCCACGATATAGACGATGAGCCCGACGTTGACGACCAGCGCGCCGACGCGGAGCACCGAGATCTTCTCGGTCAGCTCGAAGATCTCGATCGGCAGCCCGAAGCTGGTCGCGACGACGGCGAAGTACTCGCCCCACCGCTTGAGCATCCACAGGCCGACCGCCTCGATGATCTCGACGGCGGCGTAGGCGAGCAGCGCGACCGCCACCCAGACCAGGGTGGTCGACTTAAGCTCGAAGACGTGCCGGATGGAAGTGACGATCTTCGAGGTGTCGAGATCCACGCCGATCTGCTTGGCGACGGGCTTGAGGATGGGGATCTCGCGCTCGAAGATCTCCTGGATCGACTCCCGGCTGCGCGAGAACTGCCATACGCCCCACGCCGCGAACACCACGATGACCCCGCGCACCGCCCGCTCGAACGCGAAGAACCGCATGATGAAGGCGTCCCGGAGCGCGCGCCCGCGCGGCACCAGCGGCGCCTCGTCGGCGGGCCCGGCACCGTGCGGCGCGCCGTGCACGTAGGTGCCGCAGCGCAGGCATCGCCAGGCCTCGCCCGAGGGGGTGGGCACGTGCAGTTTGTCGCGCAGTCGGGTCTCGTCCGGCGCGTAGGTGATGTGACCCTTACGCGCACACGTCAGCAGGCTCCAGTCCACGGGGCAACCCTAGGGCGAACCGGCCGCGCCGCGCCTGGGTTCGCTGTCCCGTCCGGACCGGGACTTCCCGTCCTCGCGGACCGCCCCTCAGCCGCGTACCGCTCCCGCGGCCGGGGCCGCTTCCGGTGCCGGCGGGCGCGGGTGGTGTGAGCAGGGCCATAACGGGGTCCCGGAACCACTCAGGGGCCTCTCCCGTTGAGCCCGTCGTGGACATCGTTCGTACCCTCCGGCTCGTCTCCGTGGCGGAGGCGACCTCGTTCCTGCTGCTGCTCGTCGCCACCGCGGTGAAGTACGGCGCGGACGCCCCGCTGGGCGTGCGCATCCTGGGCCCGGTGCACGGGACCCTGTTCATCGCCTACTGCGCCCTGGTGGTGCTGGCGCGCGAGCGGACCGGCTGGGACGGCCGCCGGACACTGCTGGCGCTCGTCGCGGGGGTGCTGCCCTTCGCGCCGTTCTACGTGGAGCGCGCCTGGCTCCGGCCGGCGGCCCCCGGGCAGGGCTGAGCGGCGGCGGGGCTCCGGAGGGGGAGAGGGCCTCGCCGCGCTCAGCCCGTGAAGTCGCGCGGCTTGAGCGAGCAGCGGCGGTAGTCGGTGAAGTGCGCGCGGAGCCAGCCGCGGCGGGTCTGCTCGCTCCAGCGGCCGAACCGCCGGGCGGTCGCCTGATCGGGTACCGGCGCCGGGTGCTCGTCGAGCAGCCAGGCACTGACCATGTTGCTGTAGAGCATGCCGCGCATGTGGTCCGGGGCGGCGCAGACGCGGGCGTCGATCAGGCCGAGCCCGATCTCCTGAGCCGCCCGGTGCCCGTAGCCGGGAGCCAGATCGGTCAGGTGCACGCGCGCCACGCCGTCGCGCACCGACGCCTGCTCCTCGCCGGGTAGCTGCTCCACCCGGGTGAAGGCGCCCCGGGTGCCGGCCAGCCGGGCGGCGAGCGGGGTCACCGCGGCCTCCAGCGAGGGCAGCGCGGACCGCAGTGCCGGATGCACGCACACCGTCAGCGGCCACCTGCCGCAGGTGTAGCCGGTCGGCGCGGGGGCGAGCGCCGCCCCGCCGTAGCCGTGCAGCCGCACCGTGCTCACCGCCGTGACGGCCAGCGCCGCCGCGATCGGCAGCGCGAGCACGGCCCGCCGGGACACCGTCCACACGTAGCCCAGCAGCAGGGTCGCGCCGAGTCCCAGCGACCAGAGCAGCTGGTCGGTGAAGACCCCGGGGCGGAGCCCGTCGAACACCTGGACCTGGCCGATGGCCGCGGGCGGGAGCAGGCTCAGCCAGGAGGAGCCGTCGGTGCGCAGCGTCGCCCACAACGTGGTCGCCACCGCCACCGCGACCACCGCGGGCGGGCCGGCGAGCACCCGGCCCGCCAGGCAGCCGAGCACGGCGTGCAGCACCAGGGCCGCCGCACCGGCCAGCAGCCCGGCCGGCCGCAGATCCCACGTGCCCGCCCGCAGCAGGGTCTCCCCGACGATCACTCCCGCGACGACCCCGTAGGCCAGCAGCGAGATCACCGTCAGCAGCAGCAGGTCCAGCAACGGACCCGTCACGGCCGAACGCGGGGTGAGGAGGCGCACGTGGTCCAGGCGCCGTTCGCGGACCGCGCCCCACGCGGCGAGCGTCGCCGTGGCCGGGCCCAGCAGGCGCACCGAGGCGCTGACTGCCACCACGGTGTTGTCCCAGTAGGCGACGCCCGGGATGAGGGATCGCCAGGCGAGCGCCAGACCCAGCACGGCGAGCACCGGCACCGCGATCGGCGCCATGGTCCTGCGGGCGTCCATCCGCAGCACCCAGGCCAGCTCAGCCACCGGCGCCGCTTCCCACCGGCAGCCGCTCCAGCCTGCGGTGCGCGTCCAGGGCCGTGGCGGCCCGCGCGGTGCGGCCCGGCGCGTCGACCCGAGGTCCGGCGGCGTCGCCGGTGAGGATGGCCGGCCCGCCGACCGGAAGGCGCGATCCGCGCACGCCCCCCGCGACCGGCCACGGCCGGGTGGCGAGCTCGGTGAGCCGGCCACGGGCGAGGGCGAAGACCTGGTCGCACCACCCCGCCAGCCGCCCCGCGGACGGCCCGGTCACCAGCACCGTCGGGGCCAGCGAGCTCAGCAGCGGGACGAGTTCGTCGGCGGCCTGGTCGGTCAACCCGGTCAGCGGCTCGTCCAGGAGCACCAGATCCGGGTCGTGGACGCAGGTGGCGGCCAGCGCCGCCCGCAGCCGTACGTCGGCCGGCAGCATCCCCAGCTTCATCGCCGTCACGTCACCGAGCTCCAGCCGTTCCAGGATCGCCTGGACGGCCGGCATGGAAGTGCGTTTATAAGAGGCCGAGTAAGCGACGAAGTCACGAACGCGGAGACCGGCCGCCCAGCCGAAATCAGCGGGCAGATATCCGATCCGCGCCCGCAAGCGCCGCAGATCGGCGGAACTGCCGGTGGCATATCCGAGAATATCGAGCGCGCCGACATGTGGACGGCGCATGGTTGCGAACGTGGCGAGCAGGGTTGACTTTCCCGCACCTGGCGAACCGGTCAAACCGATCACACCTCCGGCGATACCGAAGGTCGCCGGACGCAGGAGCCACCGCCCCCCGCGGCGGACACCCATTTCTCTGGCCACGATCGTGGAAATATCCGCGATCATTTGTTAACCCCCCATTAGCGTCGTGCGGCCGGGACGGGCGGCGGATTTTGGACGCATTACCCGCTACTCCCCCCGGAGTGCGGAACGCCTACCCACTTTTGCCGTCGCTACACGCATCGACTTCTGAACTATAACCAGGCTTGGCGTTGGCTGTCAGCTCTCTTTTGTGCTCCGCCCGAGACGGCGGTGGCCTTATGTGCGATGTGCCGTGAGTGCGAGGGCTATGGGGGGCCAATGCGTATTTTCCGGGAAACCGGACAGCGGCAATTCGGAAATGCGGCTTCGGTGCGCACGCCGTGCGGGGGTGAGGAGTTCCGCCCGACGGGCCCGGCGTGGACGCGGGGCGTTCGCCCGCAGGTGCCGTACAGGCGCACGGAACCCGGCGCCGATGGGGCAGGATGGAGACATGCCTTCACCGGACTTCTCGCTGCACGGCGCCATCGACCTCGGGGCCAGGCAGGCCGCCGCCAAGAAGCAGCAGCAACGCCAGGCGTCCGCCGCCGACGGCGGCAGCACCTATGTCGTGGACGTCACCGACGACACCTTCAACACCGAGGTCGTCCAGAAGTCGCGCACGGTCCCGGTGCTGGTGGACTTCTGGGCCGAGTGGTGCGGCCCCTGCAAGCAGCTCAGTCCCGTCCTGGAGAAGCTGGCGGGGGAGGCCGGCGGGCGCTGGATCCTCGCCAAGGTCGACATCGAGGCCAACCCCCAGCTCGGTGCGTACATGCAGCAGATGGGCGTGCGGGGCATCCCCTTCGTGGCGGTGGTGGTCTCGGGTCAGCTGATGCCGTTCCTCAACGGCGCGGCACCCGAGGCGCAGGTCCGCCAGGCCATCGACCAGCTCTTCGACGCGCTCCGCCAGGAGGGCATCCTGCCGGACGGCGCCGACGCGGCGGGGACGGACGGCGCCGAGCCGGCCCCCGTCGAGGCGGACCCGATCTACGAGGCCGCCGAGACGGCGCTGCAGCAGGGCGACCTGGACACCGCCGCCGACGCCTTCCGCCAGATCCTCGACAAGACACCCCAGGACGACTACGCCAAGCGCGGGCTCGCCCTTGTCGAGCTGAGCCGGCGGGTCCGCGACTACGACCCCGAGCGGGTCATGCGCGAGGCCGCCGACCAGCCGGACGACGCCGCGGCGCAGACCCGTGCCGCCGACGTCGAGATGGTCTCCGGCGCCATCGACAAGGCCTTCGAGCGGCTGGTCTCCACCGTGCGCCGGACCGCCGGTGACGACCGCGACGCCGCCCGCACCCACCTGCTGACCCTGTTCGACGTGCTGCCGTCCGACGACCCCCGGATCGCCAAGGGGCGGCGCGCCCTGCAGTCCGCGCTGTTCTGATCTGATCCGTGCCGCCCGCGCGGCTCGTGCCCCGCCCGCCACCGCGGGGCGGGGCATGATGGAGGTGTGACGGCGCTCACGGTGACGATCTCCGCGACGGCCGGCACGGGTGGTGAAGAGATCGGGCGGGCCGTGGCCCGGAGGCTCGGTCTGCCGCTGGTGGACCGCATCATCCCGGGCACGGTCGCGGCGGAGATCGGCTGCTCGGTCGAAGAGGCGCTCGTCCATGACGACCGGTCGGAGAGCGGCCTCGGGCGGTTGCTCGCCGGCGCCGCCCGGCTGCCCAACATCACCTTCGGCGGCATGGACGTCTACCTGCCGCACCACGCGATCGTGCCGGAGGAGGACTTCGTCGCCTGCACCGAGCGGGTCATCCGGGAGATCGCGCGGGAGGGCGGCGGGGTGATCCTGGGCAGGGCGGCCGCGCGGGTGCTGGCCGACCATCCACAGGCCCTGCACGTGCGCCTCGACGGGCCGCGCGAGCGGAGGCTGGCGCAGGTGGTGACCGATTTCGGCGTCGGGCAAAAGGCCGCGCAGCGTATGCTCGACGACAACGATCGTGCCCGCGCCGCATACGTCAAGCACTTCTACCGGGTCGACCCCGCCAGTCCGTGGCTGTACCACCTCGTCATCGACAGTACGAGGCTCCCGCACCGCGCCTGCGTCGACCTGATCGTCTCGGCGGCCCGCTGGGGCAGTGGGTGGGACGCGTAGCCGATCGGACCTGACAACGACGTCCCAGGGAGCAGTTGACGTGGCCAGCCTGCCGAGCGTGTCGTACTCCATCACGGTCCGGCTCGAGGTGCCGGCCGGCGGTAGAGCCGTGAGCCAGATCACCCAGGTGGTGGAGAACGCCGGCGGGATCGTCACGGCGCTCGACGTCACGACCGCCGCGCACGAGTCGCTGCGGATCGACGTGACGATCGCCACCCGCGACACCGAGCACGCCGAGTCCATCGTCGGCGCGCTCGAGATGATCGAGGACCTCACGATCCACAAGGTCAGCGACCGGACCTTCCTCATGCATCTCGGCGGCAAGATCGAGATGCGGTCGAAGGTGCCGTTGCGGACCCGCGACGAGCTCTCCATGGCCTACACCCCCGGCGTCGCCCGGGTCTCCCTGGCGATCGCGCGCAACCCCGAGGATGTCCGGCGGCTGACCATCAAGCGCAACAGCGTCGCGGTGGTCACCGACGGCTCCGCGGTGCTCGGCCTGGGCAACATCGGCCCGGAGGCGGCGCTGCCGGTCATGGAGGGCAAGGCGGCGCTGTTCAAGCGCTTCGCCGACATCGACGCCTGGCCGATCTGCCTGGACACCCAGGACACCGACGAGATCGTACGGACCGTACAGATCATCGCTCCCGGCTTCGGCGGCATCAACCTGGAGGACATCTCCGCGCCGCGCTGTTTCGAGGTGGAGGCGCGGCTCCGCGAGCTGCTGGACATACCGGTCTTCCACGACGACCAGCACGGCACCGCGATCTGTGTCAGCGCCGCGCTCACCAACGCGCTGCGGGTCGTCGGCAAGGACCTCGCCTCGGTGCGCATCGCCATGGCGGGCGCGGGCGCGGCGGGCAGCGCCATCCTCAAGCTGCTGCTGCACGCGGGTGCCTCGCAGGTGGTGGTCTGCGACTTCCTGGGCGCCGTGCACCGGGGCCGCGACGACCTCGACGACTCGCTGCGCTGGATCGCCGAGAACACCAACGCCGACAACTACGCCGGGGACCTCAAGGGCGCGGTCAAGGGCGCCGACGTGTTCATCGGGGTCTCCGCCCCGGGCATCCTGTCCGGCGACGACATCGCCACGATGAACGACGACGCCATCGTGTTCGCACTGGCCAATCCCGAGCCCGAGGTCTCGCCGGACGCCGCCCGCGAGCACGCCGCCGTCGTCGCGACCGGCCGCAGCGACTACCCCAACCAGATCAACAACGTGCTGGCCTTCCCCGGGGTGTTCCGCGGCCTGCTGGACGCGCAGAGCAGGACGATCACCACGGACATGCTGCTGGCCGCCGCCCAGGCGCTGTCGGCCATCGTCACCGACGCCGAGCTCGGGCCGAACTACATCGTGCCCAGCGTCTTCCACCCCGATGTCACCAAGGCCGTCGCCGCGGCCGTACGCGAGGCGGCGGGCGGCAGGCCGCGCACGGAGGCCTGAGACACCGGGGCCCGGCGGGCCGAGCCCGGTCTCCGCAGCCGCTGTGCGGCCCCAGGAAGGCGCCGCAGAGCGGCAGGGCGCCCCGGCCACCGCTGGCCGGGCCGGTGGCGCCCAGGGCCGTGGTGGCCGCCGCGGAACCCGTCAGGGGGCGGCTTGCGCGGCGCTCCGGAGCGGACGCGGCGGACGGCCGGCGACCCGCCGTCCGGGTGGCGGCGTACGGCCGGCGGCGACGACCTTGGTCGCCGTCGGCACGCTGCCCCGGTCGGGCGGGGCCTGCCCGCGGCGCGCCGCCGCGGCTCCTATTCGGAGCCCTTGTCGCCGGAGTCCTGGGATGACTTCCGGCCGCCTGCGAACATGTCCTCCCGGCGGCGCGGCCAGACGCCGCCCCACCAGAAGATGATGACGCCGGTGATCATCGCCGCCACGCCGGTGGCGATCTTCGCGTAGAGCTCGGCGTCGTCCGCGCCGGTGCGCGGCAGGTTCTCGGGCGGGCTCTTGCGCGCGGGCGGCTCGGTCGCGCAGTCCACGGTGCGGGTGACGGTCTGGATGGGCTTGTTCCGCCAGGTAACGACGATCTTGGTCACCTGGCCCTCCTTGACCATCAGCGGGTTGCTGCGGGTGCCCAGCGGGCCGACGCGGTCGGCCAGGGCGACCTGGCCGTCCTGCTCGATGGTGTAGTCCTCGGTGACGACGCCGCTGTTGGTGACCTTCACCGTGATCTCCGGCCCGGCGCAGCGAACCGCCGAGACGGTGGCCTTGAGCGGGACGACGGTGGGCACCTTGGGCGTCACCGTGATCCGCGGGGTCACGTGGCTGGGGGTGGGGCGCACGGTCCGGGTGACCTGGCGGGTCGGGGTCCTGGTCGGGGTGGCGCTCTTCGCGCTGGCGCTGGCCGTCGCCGAGACCTGCGGGGTCGAGCCGGCCGTCACGGTGGCCGTCGGGGTCAGGGTGCTGCTCGATGCAGGGGTGCTGTCCGCCCGCGAGGACGACGCCGAGCGGGTCAGCGCGGGGATCGCGATGAGCGCCCCGATCACGAAGAACACCGCCGCGATGATGACCCTCGGCAACTGCATGCGTCCTCCCGATGGCCCACCACCGTCATGGGTTCCTGTGGACAACCTAGATCATGTTTTGCCTACGCCCGCATTCTGCCGATTACCCAGCGGCAAGAAGTCCCTAACGCGATAACTCGGTGGGCCCTGGTCGGACGGCACCGCATGATGGAGTCCATGCACGACGCCATCGCGGTGGGCCGCCTCCTGGTCGCGACCCCCCTGCTCGACGATCCCAACTTCCGGCGGAGCGTCGTTCTGCTGCTCGAGCACGACGAGCGGGAGGGCACCATCGGGGTGGTGCTCAACCGTCCCACCGAGGTGCCGGTGGAGCAGGTGCTGCCACCCTGGGCAGGGCTGGTGACCGGGCCGTCCGTGGTGTTCCAGGGCGGGCCGGTGGCGCTCGACACGGCGCTGGCGCTGGCCCGCATGACGAGCGGGAACGGCGGGGCCGGCGGGTCCGGGCCGGTCGGCTGGCGGGCGCTGGACGGGCCGCCGGCCGTCGCGCGGGTCGGGCTGGTGGACCTGGACACTCCGCCCGACCTGGTCGCCGCGGACGTGGCCCAGTTCCGCGTCTTCGCGGGTTACGCGGGCTGGAGCGATGGCCAGCTTCGGTCAGAGATCGAAGAGGGCGCGTGGTACGTGGTGCCCGCCGTGCCGGGCGACGCCTTCATCGACGATCCCGAGCACCTCTGGCAGGCGGTGCTCCGCAGGCAGGGCGGTGACCTCGCCTTCGTCGCGACTTTCCCGGACGACCCGAGTCTTAACTAAACTGTCGGCGTGAGCACCAAGATCCTTCCAGAGAGCGACACCCGGCCAGATCTCTCGCACGGCGACGGCGATCACGAGCGGTTCGCGCACTATGTCAAGAAGGCGAAGATCACCGAGAGTGCCGTCACCGGCACGCCGGTCATCGCGCTGTGCGGCAAAGTGTGGGTACCCAACCGTGACCCGAAGAAGTACCCCGTGTGCCCGGAGTGCAAAGAGATCTTCGAAGGCATGCCGAAGGGCGGCGGCGAGGAATAACGTGGGCAGTCACACTGGGTGACGGTGCGGCTGCTCTGCATACGAGCCGTCTTAGGTCGGGGGATTCATGAGGCGGCGAGTTCTTTTCGTCATGCTCGGGGTGGCGGCGACGATCATCTGTCCGATGCCCGGCACCCGCCATATCTCGGCGGACGGGACCGTCGCACCGGGGTGCCGCACCCCATCCTGGCGCGCATCCAGGCTCGCGCACCGGGTCCTGCGCGAACGCGACTCCCTGTCCCACGCGCAGGTGGCAGGTCTCCTGGGCGATCTGCGCCGCAGGCTGTCCCGCCGGTTCGGCGAGCCCGACGACCGCCGGCTGGGGCCCCGGCTGCCGGACACGATCCAGGTCCCGGTGCGTTTCCACGTGATCGCCTCCGGCGACCAGGGGCGGTTGTCGGCCGCCGAGGTCGCCGGGCAGATCGCCGCCCTCAACGCGGCGTACTCGGGCCGGACCGGCGGCGCCGACACCGGGGTCTCGTTCCGGCTGATCGCGACGGACGTCACCAGCAACGCCGACTGGTTCGCCGCTCCCCGGGTGTACGAGCGGCAGCTGAAGACCGCACTGCGCCGGGGCGGTCCCGGCACGCTCAACCTCTACAGCGCGGCCGTCGGCGTCGACATCCTCGGCATCTCGACGTTCCCGCAGTGGTACGCCCTGCAGCCGGTGCTCGACGGAGTCATGATCGATTACCGCAGCATCCCGGGCGGGAGCAATCCCCGCTTCAACCGCGGCTACACCGCGGTCCACGAGGTGGGGCACTGGCTCGGGCTCCTGCACACCTTCGAGAACGGCTGCCTGGCCCCCGGCGACGCGGTGGACGACACGCCGTACGAAGGCGTGCCCACCCAGGGCTGCCCGCTGGTCAAGGACACCTGCCTGGCCACGGGCACCGACCCCGTGCACAACTTCATGGACTACGGCTTCGACGCCTGCATGAACGAGTTCACCGCCGGCCAGGGCGACCGGATCCGCGCGGTCTGGACCGTCTACCGCGGCGGCGCCGGGGCGGCGCGGGCGTCCCAGAGGTAGGAACCGGGGGTGTGATGTCCGCCTCTTCCGCGGGTGGCGCGGGCACCCGCGGATCCGGGTATCCGCCGTTAACACGGCGCCGATGGGTTTGCTGGGACCTTCGCGCGGTCGGCACGTCCTGTCGGTGAGGCTCGGTAACCTTCCAATACCGTGAGCACCTTCGCCGCATCGAGCATGCCCCCAGCCTTCCCGGAGCGGGCCGCCTGGGGGACCGCCCCGTCCCTGCGCGCCTGGCAGCAGCAGGCTTTGGAGATCTACTTCAAGGCGCCCGGCGGCCGTCCGCCCGCCGCGAGCGACGGCGACGGCGACGGCGAGGCCCGCGCCCAGGGTCACGGGCCGCGCGACTTCCTCACCGTCGCCACGCCCGGCGCGGGCAAGACGACCTTCGCGCTGCGGCTCGCGCGGGAGCTGCTGGAGCGGCGGATCGTCGCGGGGATCACCGTGGTCTGCCCGACCGAGCACCTCAAGCGGCAGTGGGCGGAGGCGGCCTCCCGGGTCGGCATCAAGATCGACCCCGAGTTCCAGAACTCACAGGGACGCACCGCCCGCGACTTCCACGGTGTCGCGGTCACCTACGCCACGGTCGCCGCCCGGCCGATGCTGCACCGCAACCGCACCGAGGCCCGTAAGACCCTGGTGATCCTGGACGAGGTGCACCACGCCGGTGACGGGCTGTCCTGGGGCGACGCGATCCGGGAGGCGTTCGAGCCGGCGGTCCGCAGGCTGGGGCTGAGCGGCACGCCGTTCCGCACCGACATCAACCCCATCCCGTTCGTGGAGTACGAGGAGGGACACGACGGGATCCGGCGCAGCCGCGCCGACTACACCTACGGCTACGGCCCCGCGCTGGCGGACGGGGTGGTCCGCCCCGTCATCTTCCTCGCCTACGCCGGGGAGATGCGCTGGCGGACCCGGGCCGGCGACGAGATCACCGCCACGCTGGGCGAGCCGCTCACCCAGGACCAGACCGCGCAGGCGTGGCGGGCGGCGCTCGACCCCAAGGGAGACTGGATCCGCCAGGTGATCGCCGCGGCGGACAAGCGGCTGACCGAGGTGCGCCGGGGGGTCCCCGACGCCGGCGGCATGGTGATCGCGACCGACCACGAGACGGCGCGGGCGTACGCCAAGATGATCCGCGGGGTGAGCGGGCAGGGCGCCACCGTCGTGCTCTCCGACGACCCCAACGCCAGCAAGAAGATCAAGCAGTTCAGCGAGTCCGAGGACCGGTGGCTGGTGGCCGTCCGCATGGTCTCGGAGGGGGTCGACATCCCGCGGCTGTCCGTGGGGGTCTACGCCACCAGCACCTCCACCCCGCTGTTCTTCGCCCAGGCGATCGGCCGCTTCGTCCGGTCGCGGCGGCGTGGTGAGACCGCCTCGGTGTTCCTGCCGTCGGTGCCGACCCTGATGGGGCACGCGTCCGAGATGGAGACCGAGCGCGACCACGTGCTCGACCGGCCCCGGCGCGAGGACGGCCTCGACGACGACCTGCTCGCCGAGGCCAACCGGCAGAACGACAACCCCGACGTGGGGGAGGAGCTCGAGTTCGAGACCGTGGAGGCCTCCGCCACGTTCGACCGGGTGCTCTACGACGGCGGTGAGTTCGGGACGCACGCCGAGTCCGGCTCCGACGATGAGCAGGAGTTCCTCGGCATTCCGGGGCTGCTGGAGCCCGAGCAGGTGACCCAGCTGCTGCGCCAGCGCCAGGCCGGTCAGCTCGCCGCCCAGCGCAAGCAGCGCGGCCGCGGCGCGCCGGAGCCCGAGCGCACCGCCTCGGAGGATCTGCAGGCGCTGCGCAAGGAGCTCAACGGCCTGGTGGGGGCGTGGAACCACCGCACCGGCCAGCCGCACGGGGTCATCCACAACGAGCTGCGGCGCACCTGCGGCGGCCCGCCGGCCGCCCAGGCCTCCGGCGACGACCTCCGCAAGCGGATTGCCAAGATCCGCGACTGGGCCGCGAAGCGGAGTTAGGCCCTTCGGTATCGTCCCGGGCGACGATGCCAGGTGGCGACCGGGCGGGCGGCGGGCGGTTCCGGGGAGGGCTCGACCGTTCGGTCAGTCCGCGTTCAGGTGGAGCTCGTCGACGATCCGCTGGACGATCTCGGCCGGCGGCTCCCCGGAGGCGGTGACGTAGTGGGCGTGCTCTTCCGGCGCCGGCGGCTCCAGATCCTTGAGCTGGCTCTCCAGCAGCTTGGCGGGGAAGAAGTGGCCGTGCCGGGCGGCCATCCGGCGGGTGAGCACCTCGGGGTCGACCTCGAGGTAGACGACTGTGACGCCGGGGCGGCGCAGCACGTCGCGGTACTTCCGCTTGAGCGCCGAGCAGGTCACCACGGCCGGGGTGCCGGAGGCGAGGCGCTCGTCGATCCAGTCGGCGATCCGCTGCAGCCAGGGCCAGCGGTCCTCGTCGGTGAGGGGCTGCCCCGACCGCATCTTCTCCAGGTTGGCCGCCGGGTGGAAGTCGTCGGCCTCGGCGTACTCCCGGCCCAGGCGGCCGGCCAGCATCCCGCCGATGGTGGTCTTGCCGCTGCCGGAGACGCCCATCACCAGGATGATCTTCGGCTTCGTGGTGTGCTCTGCGTCAGTCACGGGCAGTTGCATACCCGGTTTACCGGCTTGATCACGCTACGGCCGCACCACGGGCTCACCGGAGAGCTCGACGCCCTCGGCGCGGAGCACGCTGAGGGCCCGCTCGGTGGTCCCCGCGGCCACCCCGGCGGTCAGGTCCAGCAGCACCGTGGTCCGGAAGCCCTCTCTGGCCGCGTCGATCGCGGTGGCGCGCACGCAGTGGTCGGTGGCGATGCCCACCACGTCCACGGTGTCCACCTCGCGTTCGCGCAGCCAGTCGGCCAGCGGGACCTGGTCGTCCGACGCGCCTTCGAAGCCGCTGTAGGCGGCAGCGTTCCGGCCCTTGCTGAACACGCTCTCGATGGGGGCCAGCGCGAGGTTCGGGTGGAAGTCCGCGCCCGGCGTGCCGATCACGCAGTGCGGCGGCCAGGTGTGCTCGAAGTCCGGCTCGGCGGAGAAATGGCCGCCGGGGTCGAAGTGGAAGTCACGGGTGGCCACGATGTGGGCGTAGCGGCCGGGGTGCCCGGAGACGTAGCCGGAGATCGCCGTGGCGACCTCCGCGCCGCCGCCCACGGGAAGCGAGCCTCCCTCGCAGAAGTCGTTCTGCACATCCACGATGATCAGTGCGCGGTTCATCGGATGCTCCCTGTGGCGTCGGGCGGCGGCCCCCGCCTGTTATCGCGGAGTTCGTCCTGAACCGGACGCTACCTCACGGGCCCGCCGACGTTGAGTCCCGGCCATGGCCTTCGGGCCGCCGCCGGGCGGACGCCCCGGCGGGCCGCGATCGCGCCGTGGCGCCCGGCAGTGCCAGCGAGCGGAGCTGGGGGATCAGCAGATCGGGATGGGCCACCTGCCGGAAGTAGTCGCGGTCGGCCGCCTCGACCTTCTCGATGGCGCGCAGCGCGACCGTACGGCCGGCCTGGGTGACGTGCAGGCGCTTCACCCGGGAGTCCGCCGGGTCGGCCGTCCGGTCGATGAGCCCCTTGCCCTCCAGGGTCCGGACGACCTGGGAGGTCATCATCGCGTCCGTACCGGCGTGATCGGCGAGCTCCCGCTGGCTGGGCGGCTCCGCGTTCCTGCCCAGCCAATAGGCGCTCGCCAGCAGCACGAACTGGACGTGGGTCAGCCCGAGCGGCTTGAGCGCCATGGTGATGCTCCGCTGCCAGCGGAGGTTGGCGTGCCAGAGCAGGAACCCCGGGCTGGAGTCCCACGAGGACGATGCGGCCATGTCCCCACTATGGGCGCGCCGGTCGGCGGGAATCGGCAACGGCTCGCCGACCGGCCCGGATCGGCCGGACGGCGTCAGACCTGGAACTCGGTGGGGATGGCGGCGTAGCCGCGGGAGAGCTGCAGGGAGTGCGAGGGCAGCTCCGCGAGGGCGAGGACGTGCCGCTCCCGGGCGGCCTTCAGCGGCTCCCGGTGCACCACCTCGCCGTCACGGACCAGGGGGATCAGCAGGGGGCGGTCGTGCGGTCCCGGTTCGGGGCTGCCGGTGGAGACGATCTCCGCCTGGGCCGTGCCCGTGCCGTCGCGGTGCCGGAACGCCCACTTGCGGCCGCCGATGCTGGGCTTGCCCACGGAGAGCTTGGCCACCGGCCGCAGCGGCGCGCCGGGGTCCGCGGAGTCGGCGCGGGCGACGAGTTTGTAGACCAGCGCCGCGGTGGGCGCGCCGGAGCCGGTGACCAGCGAGGTACCGACGCCGTACCCGTCGACGGGGGCCGCGGCCAGCGCCGCGATCGCGTACTCGTCGAGATCGCCGGTGACGACGATCCTGGTCTCGGGGGCGCCCAGCGAGTCCAGGAGGGCGCGCACCTCCCGGGCCACGGCCCCCAGGTCCCCGCTGTCCAGCCGTACGGCCCCCAGCGCTGGACCGGCCAGCTCCACCGCCGTGCGGACCGCCCGTTCGACGTCGTAGGTGTCGACCAGCAGCGTGGTGCCGGGCCCGGACGAGGCCAGCTGGGCCGCGAAGGCGTGCCGTTCGCTGTCGTGCAGCAGCGTGAACGCGTGGGCGCTGGTGCCCGCGGTCGGCACGCCGTAGACACGGCCGGCCGCCAGGTTGGAGGTGGTGGCGAACCCGGCCAGGTACGCCGCGCGGGCAGCGGCAACCGCGGCCTTCTCGTGGGTGCGCCGGGACCCCATCTCGATCAGCGGGCGGTCGCCGGCGGCGTGCACCATCCGGGAGGCCGCCGAGGCGATCGCGCAGTCGTGGTTGAGCACCGACAGGGCCAGGGTCTCCAGGAGCACCGCCTCGGCGAACGTGCCCTCCACGACGAGGATGGGCGAGCCGGGGAAGTAGCAGTCGCCCTCGGCGTAGCCCCAGATGTTCCCGGAGAACCGGTAGTCCGAGAGCCAGGTGGCCGTGTCGTCGTCGACCACGCCGCTGGAGGTCAGGAACTCCAGCGCGGGCCCGTCGAAGACGAACGACTCCAGCGCGTCGAGGAGCCGCCCGGTGCCGGCGACCACGCCGTACCGGCGTCCCGCGGGCAGGTGCCGGGCGAACACCTCGAAGACCGACCTGCGCGACGCGGTGCCGCTCTTGACGGCCCCTTGCAGCATGGTCAGCTCATAATGATCTGTGAGCAGCGAGCTTGGGACATTCACGAGTGGAACACTAGGGCTCGGTGTGTGCACCATGGATGGGCAGGTCCATGCGGAGGAAGGGGGCTCAAGTTGACCGCGCCATCACCGGTCGAGATCGAGCAGCCCACGACGGACGAGGAGATGAGCCCCGACCGGCCGTGGCTGGCGATCGTGTGGAACGACCCGATCAATCTGATGTCGTACGTGACATATGTTTTCCAGACGGTTTTCGGTTATGCCAAGGACAAGGCAGAAAAGCTCATGCTCGACGTCCACCACAAGGGCCGTGCCGTCGTGTCGAACGGCACCCGCGAGGAGATGGAACGCGACGTGGAGATCTTGCATTCCTATGGCCTCTGGGCCACGGTCAAGCGGGACGACTGAATGTCCAGAGGGTTCCGGCACGACGACGAGAAGCGGATCACCCTCGATCTGGTGGAGGAGGAGGCCGCGATTCTGCGCGGCCTGGCCGAGCAGCTGCTGGAACTCATGAGCCGGCTGCCCGACGGTGACCCGGGCCTGGCCGAGCTCGGGATCTCGGAGAACACCGAGATCCCCGACGATCCGGTGCTGGCACGGCTGTTCCCCGACGGCTACCAGGAGGAGGATCCGGCGGCGGCCGTGGAGTTCCGCCGTTACACCGAGGCCTCGCTGCGCGACGGCAAGCGGGCCGCCGCCGAGACCATGCTGAAGAGCCTGAGCGGGGACTTCGGCACCGGCGGCAAGGTCATCCTGTCGGACGAGGAGGCCCAGGCCTGGCTGCGGGCGCTCAACGACCTGCGGCTCGCGCTCGGCACCCGGCTGGAGATCACCGAGGACTCCCACGAGCGGCTGGCCGCCCTCGACTGGGACGATCCGCGCTACGCGATGTTCGCGATCTACGACTGGCTGACGCTGCTCCAGGACACCCTCGTCAACAGCCTGTGAGCCTTCACTAAGCTTTGGGGCATGCTGACCATCGAGCAGGCCATCGTTGACAAGATCATCGCGCATGCGCGCGCCGATCACCCCGACGAGGCGTGTGGCGTGGTCGCGGGGGCGGCGGGCTCGGACCGGCCCGGCCGTTTCATCCCGATGGAGAACGCCGAGCGCTCGCCGACCTTCTACCGGTTCGACTCCATGGAGCAGTTCCGGGTGTGGCGGGAGATGGACGACCAGGACGAGGAGCCGGTCGTGATCTACCACTCCCACACCGCCACCGAGGCCTACCCCTCGCGCACCGACATCAGCTACGCCTCCGAGCCCAACGCCCACTACGTGCTGGTGTCCACCCGGGAGCCCGAGGACGTCGAGTTCCGCTCGTACCGCATCGTCGACGGCCAGGTGACCGAGGAAGAGGTCCGTGTCGTGGCGGCGTACGCCTGACTCGGTAAACTGGACTCATGCGGACGATCCAGCGGAGGGCGGGACACGTCTTCCCCGTGCCGCCTGTGCAGAACTTTCTGTTCGGGCACACGCGTGTCGAAGTCGTCTACGACTGTCTCTGACGCGTACTGCCGAGTTCCCGGTCAAACCCTCCCTCTCTGGAATTCCCCGGGCGCGTCGCCGTGTTGACACCGGTGGCCGGTCCGAACAACGCGAAAGTGAGCATTCCCATGGCGATCGAGGTCCGGATCCCGACGATCCTGCGCAACCTCACCGACGGAGCCAAGGCGGTTGAAGGCAAGGGCGGCACGCTCGACGAGCTCTTCACCGACCTCGACGTCCGGCACCCCGGCCTGCGCGACCGGCTGGTCGACGACAAGGGACTGCGCCGGTTCGTGAACGTCTACCTCAACGACGAGGACGTCCGCTTCCTCGGCGGTCTCGACACCCAGGTCTCCGACGGCGACAGCGTCACCGTGCTGCCCGCCGTCGCCGGTGGCCGGCGGTGAGATTCGACTCCCTGCTGGACTCGCTCGGCGGTACCCCGCTGATCGGGCTGCCCAGGCTGTCCCCGTCCGGTGACGTACGCCTGTGGGCCAAGCTGGAGGACCGCAACCCGACCGGTTCGGTCAAGGACCGGGCGGCGCTGTACATGATCCAGCGGGCCGAGAAGGAGGGACGGCTCGCCCCGGGCTGCACCATCCTGGAGCCCACCTCGGGGAACACCGGCATCTCGCTGGCCATGGTCGCCAAGCTGCGCGGCTACAACGTGATCTGTGTCATGCCGGAGAACACCTCGGCCGAGCGCCGCCAGCTGCTGGAGATGTGGGGAGCGCAGATCATCTCCTCGCCCGCGGCCGGCGGGTCCAACGAGGCGGTCCGGGTGGCCAAGGGGCTGGCGGCCGAGCACCCGGACTGGGTGATGCTCTACCAGTACGGCAACGAGGCGAACGCCCTCGCGCACTACGAGACGACCGGCCCGGAGATCCTCGCGGACCTGCCGACGATCACCCATTTCGTGGCGGGGCTGGGCACCACCGGGACGCTGATGGGCGTCGGGCGCTTCCTGCGCGAGCAGGTGCCGGACATCAAGATCGTTGCCGCTGAGCCCCGCTACGGCGAGCTGGTGTACGGCCTGCGCAACATCGACGAGGGCTTCGTGCCCGAGCTCTACGACGCCTCCGTGCTCACCACCCGGTTCTCGGTGCCGTCCCGGGAGGCGCTGCGGCGGACTCGTGAGCTGCTCGAGCAGGAGGGCATCTTCGCCGGCATCTCGACCGGCGGGGCGCTGCACGCCGCGATCGGGATGGCTGCCAAGGCGGTCAAGGCGGGGGAGCGCGCCGACATCGCCTTCGTGGTCGCCGACGGCGGCTGGAAGTACCTCTCCACCGGCGCCTACGCAGGCACCCTGGAGGAGGCCGAGGCCCGGCTCGAAGGCCAGCTCTGGGCCTAGCCGGGCACCGCACGGGCGGTGGGTCCCGCTCGGCATACTGGGGACATGACCTCATCGGCGGAGCCGCCGAGCCGGACCGCCCGCCTTCCGGAGTGGATCCCGCGTTCCCTCTCGGAGCTCCATGGTCCGCGTGCCGGCCGTGTCGAGCCGCCCCTGGACCTCTGCCGGTCTGGTTCCACCTCCTACCACGTGGACGGCTTCCGCCAGCGGGTGGCCCTCTACGAGCTGGTCATCGTGCTGCTGGAGGCCGGGCTCGGCCTGTGCGAGCAGTACGAGTTGTTCCTCGCGGGCGGTTATGCCATGAAGGCCCATGGTCTGGTGGATCGGCCGAGTAAGGACCTCGACTTCGTGACCGCGAGCCCCCTCCCCGTGGACCAGCTCACGGAACAGGTCGCGGACGGCTACCGGGCACAGGGCTTCGTGGTGGAGACCGCGCCGGGCAACCACCGTTTCGCCCGGCTTCTGGTGAGCGATCCGTCGACGGGCGAGTCCTGCGAGATCGATCTGATGAAGACGACGCTGCGGGTGTCCCCCATCGTGGTGAACTCGTGCCCGGTCGTCGGCTTCGACGACGCCGTCGGCCTCAAGATGCGCGCGGTGCACGATCGCGGGATCGCACGCGACCTCATCGATGCCGCCTCGCTCGCGGGCGAGTACGGCTTCGAGCGGCTCGAGTGGCTGGGCCGCTCACACGAACGGGATTTCTCGCTCGAGCGCCTGGCCTCGAGGCTGGAGGCCGCGGAGATCAGGGACGATGCCGAATTCGAGCAGTACGGCCTCGACCACGAGGAGATCCAGCGGATCAAGCGGTTCGCGGCGGAGTGGGCGCAGGACATCAACCTGCGGCTGCTGGAGGAGTCGGCCTTCGAGGCCGACGGCGCCGACCCCGACTGAGCTGCGCGGCCCCGCCGTCACTTGGCGCTGAGCCACTCCTCGGGCCGGGCGATGAGGCGGGCGCGCGCGTAGGCCACGTCCAGGCCCAGCACCATCGTCGCCCGGTAGGCCTCGCCCTCCGAGGACACCATCAGTGCCACGTCCACCGTCTCCGGGGTGGTCAGCGCGAGGGGCAGCAGCAGCTGTACGCGCTCGGCCGCCGGATCCCAGCAGGGCACGGCGACGCGGTAGCTGCGCCGGACCCGCGCCTCGGCCCGCCGGACCGCGCCTTCCAGCACCAGGCTGGCCTGGTAGGGGTTGCTGCGCAGCGGGTCGGGCAGGCTGCCGAGGTTCTCCTGCGACTCCAGCAGGTGCTTCGGATTCACCGCCAGCTCACGCCGCCAGTCGTAGACGAAGTCGCCCGGCGACTCGGTGTAGGTGGCGAAGCCGGGCAGGTCGGGGAAGTGGTCGGGCAGTTCGCGCTCGGACTCCGGGTACCAGCCGGCCAGCTGCCAGGGCGCGCCGTCCGCGTTGCGGCTGGGCACGAACAGCCCGTAGATGGTCTCCTGCTGGGGGGTGGCCAGCCCGGTGTTGAACAGGCTGTAGGCGCCGTCGGGCGAGGTGATGACCTGGCGCTGCTGGTGCAGCCGTTCGAAGGTCCACTCGATGTACTCCCGCAGCACCCACAGCTCGTCGTGCTGCGCGGCGCCCGGCACGCCACGGTTCGCCGACACCGGCCCGGCCCACGACTCGGACTCGGCGAAGCGGGCGAGCTGGTCGAAGCAGTCGTCCTCGCCGGCCGGGGGGCGCCGGTCGGGGTCGGAGCGGAGCGGGCCGAGGTCGGCGTGCTTGTAGAGAACACGCTGGAACAGCCGTGACGCAGGCTGCGGGACCGGCTGGGGGGCCGCGGGCGGGGCCGCCGGCACCACCGAGTGCGCCGCCGGAGAGCCGCCCGCCGGCGGCATGCTCGGCGGCGGCACCGAGCCGGGTGCGGCGGGTGAGCTGGGAGGCGGGCCACCGGGCTGGAAGGCATCGCCCTCGCCGAGGAAGTTCTGGTGGAGTCGGCTGAGGTCGGTGTAGCCGGCGTGCTTCGATTCGTGCAGCGTCACTGGTCTTCTCCGCGTCCGTGGATTCCCAAGAGTACCGATCTGTCGCATGGGTGTGATCTGTATGCATTCCTACCGCATGTAGATCGGGCGGGCGGGAGGGATAAAGTGCCAACCGAACGGGATTCGCTGGGTGCGGCGCGGCTTCCCGCCGGGGCTGGAGAAGAAGGACACATGACGAGGTTCGACGACGCCACCACCGTGAAGCGCGTGCGGGACGGGCGCTACCAGGCCGAACTCGACGCCGGATTCTCCATCGGCACGGCCCCCAACGGCGGCTACCTGATGGCGGCCATGCTGCGCGCGGTCCTGGACGCGTCCCCGCACGAACACCCCGTCGCGACGAGCGCCAACTTCCTGCGGGTGCCCCGGCCCGGCGCCGCCGAAGTGTGGGTCGAATCACGGAAGACCGGCCGCACCGCGGCCACCTTCCGGGTCTCCCTCGTGCAGGACGGCGACTCGATGGTGGACGCCACGGTGACCACGGGCACCCTCGCCGCCGCGGCCGAGCCGGTCTGGTCCGGTGAGCCGCCCGCGCTGCCCCCGGTCGAGGAGTGCCTCCACTTCGAGTCCGAGAAGGGGGACCGCGGCTTCGCCGACCGGGTCGACATGCGGTTCAAACCGGCCACGATGGGCTGGCTCGACGGCCGGCCGACCGGGCGGCTGGAACAGGCCGCCTACTTCCGGCTGCACGAGGAGCAGGCCCCCGACGCGTTCGTGCTCGCCCTCGCGGTGGACGCCCTGCCGCCGGTGGTGTTCAACACCGGCTCCTACGGCTGGGCCCCGACCGTCGAGCTGACCTGGCACATGCGCGCCGTACCGGCACCCGGCTGGCTGGCGGTGCACGGCAGCGGCCGGCTGGTCAGCGACGGCTGGTTCGACGAGGAGGCGGAGATCTGGGACTCGGCCGGCCGGCTGGTGGCGCAGAGCCGCCAGCTCGCCCGGGTCGGCCGCGGCAGGCCCGAGGGCGGCTGAGGCGCCCGCCCGGGCCGGTACGCCGCCCGGCCGGACGCCGCGGCGGTCGTTCAGGCTCCTCAGCAGGCAATGCCGCCGTCATGAAGCTGTGTGATGTAGAGCGCAGGACGCACTGTTACGGCAGGATGTCGCCTAGCCTGTTGGACCATGTCCAATGCGCCGATCGGGATATTCGACAGCGGAGTCGGTGGCCTCACCGTAGCCCGCGCCGTCCTTGATCAGCTACCCGGCGAGCCGATCCTGTACGTCGCCGACACCGCCCACCAGCCGTACGGCCCCAGGCCCATCGCCGAGGTCCGCGCCTACGCCCTCGACTGCCTGGACCACCTGGTCAAGGAGGGCGTGAAGATGCTGGTGATCGCCTGCAACAGTGCCAGCGCGGCGATGCTGCGCGACGCCCGGGAGCGCTACGACGTACCCGTCGTCGAGGTGATCTTTCCGGCCACCAGGCGGGCGGCCCGCGCCACGAGCAACGGCAAGATCGGATTGATCGCCACCCGTGCCACCGTCACCAGCCGGTCCTACGAGGACGCGTTCGCCGCGGCTCCGCACATCCGGCTCACCAGCGTCGCGTGCCCGCGGTTCGTGGAGTTCGTCGAGAGCGGAGTGACGATGAGCGACGAGCTCCTCGACGTCGCCACGGACTATCTGCGACCGATCGTCGACGCGGGCTGCGACACCCTCATCCTCGGCTGCACGCATTACCCATTGCTTACCGGCGTCATCTCGTATGTCGTCGGGAACGGGGTCACACTGGTCTCGAGCGCCGATGAGACCGCTAAGGATGTCTACCGAGTGCTGCACGATCAGAACCTCGCCCGTGCCGAGTCGTCGCCCCCGCCTCTGCACCGTTTCCGCGCGACCGGCGACCCCGCCGTCTTCGCCGTGTTCGGCCGCCGCTTCCTGGGCCCGGAGATAGGCGACGTGGAAAATGCACTGACCTCTTCCGGCCAGGAAAGCCGATAAGGTCGGATCGAATGAGGAGTGGAATATGCGCGTCACAGTGATCGGTTGCTCCGGTAGTTTCCCCGGGCCGGAAAGTGCCGCCTCATGCTATCTGGTCGAGGCCGAGGGATTCACCCTGATGATCGATCTCGGTAGTGGCGCACTCGGCTCGCTGAAACGTCACCACGGGCTGTACGACATCGACGCGATATTCGTCTCCCATCTCCACTACGACCACTGCCTCGACCTGTGCGGCTACTGGGTGGTGCGCCGCTACCATCCGGCCGGTGCACTCCCCAAGATCCCGGTGTTCGGCCCCGCCGGCACGGCACAGCAGCTGGCGCGCGCATGCGGGCTCGATCCCGACCCCGGCATGCGCGAGGCATTCGACTTCGAGACGTTGCTTCCCGGCTCGTTTGATATCGGGCCCTTTGCGGTGACCACCGACCGTATGAATCATCCGGTGGAAACGTACGGCCTTCGCGTCGAACACGGCGGCAGTGCATTCGCCTACTCCTCAGATACCGGTGAATGCGACACCCTGGTGAGGCTCGCCGATCAGGCAGATCTCTTCCTCTGCGAGGCGTCGTGGGCCGACCAGAGCATGTCGCCGGATCTGCACCTGACGGGACGGGAGGCCGGCGAGCACGCCGCCCGTGCGGGGGCGGCCAGTCTCGTGCTCACCCATCTGATCCCCTGGGACGACGACGGACCGGAACGCACTTTCGCCGAGGCCAAGGAGAGCGGCTTCTCCGGCAGCATCGCGCTCGCCCACGAGGGCGACGTCTACGAGATCTGAGCGGGTGATCCCGGCCGGCGAGATCCCGTGCCGGTAACCCGATCGCGGTCGATAAGCTGAGGTCATGTCCCGCCCCGATGGTCGTGCGACCGACCAGCTCCGTCCCGTCCGTTTCCAGCGAGGCTGGCTCGACAACGCGGAGGGTTCCGTGCTCGTCGAGTTCGGTGGCACCCGCGTGCTGTGCGCCGCCTCCGTACAGAACTCGGTGCCGCGCTGGCGGCGGGACAGCGGGCTCGGCTGGCTGACCGCCGAGTACGCGATGCTGCCGCGCGCCACCAACACCCGTAACGACCGCGAGTCGGTGAAGGGCAAGATCGGCGGGCGCACCCAGGAGATCTCCCGGCTCATCGGCCGGTCGCTCCGCGCCTGCGTGGACTTCAAGGCGTTCGGCGACAACACCGTGGTCCTGGACTGCGACGTGCTGCAGGCCGACGGCGGCACTCGCACGGCGGCCATCACCGGGGCCTACCTCGCCCTGGCCGACGCCGTCGCCTGGATGACCGAGCGCAAGCTGACCAGGGGCAATCCCCTGATCGGCTCGGTGGCCGCGATCAGCGTGGGGGTCGTCAACGGCGAGCCCCGGCTGGACCTGTGCTACGAGGAGGACGTCGCCGCCGGCACCGACATGAACGTCGTCTGCACCGGTGACGGAGCGTTCGTCGAGGTGCAGGGCACCGCCGAGGGACAGCCGTTCGACCGGTCCGAGCTGGACGCGCTGCTCGACCTCGCCCTGGGCGGTTGTGCCGAGCTCACCCGCCTCCAGCACGCGGCACTGTCCGCCTGAGACCCCGCCGTCCGGCGCCCGCGTCTCCGCACCGCGGAGCTCACGAAGGTAACGCAGAGGGTATGAAGATCGTCCTAGCGACCCGGAATCCCGGGAAGATCGTCGAACTACGCCGCATCCTCGACGAGCTCCGGGCGGACGACCCGGATGGGCGGCTCGCCGGCTTCGACGTGGTCGGGCTGGAGGAGTTCCCGGACGCGCCGGACGTGCCCGAGACGGAGCTGACCTTCGCCGGCAACGCGCTGCTCAAGGCACGGGCGATCGCCGCCCACACCGGGCTGCCCGCGATCTCCGACGACTCCGGGCTGTGCGTCGACGCGCTGAACGGCATGCCCGGGGTGCTCTCCGCGCGCTGGTCGGGCCGCTTCGGCAGTGCCGCGCCGGACAAGGACTTGGCCAATCTCCACCTCGTCCTGGACCAGCTCAGCGATGTCGCGCCCGATGACCGGGGCGCGCACTTCGTCTGCGTGGCCGCGCTGGTGCTGCCGGAGCGCGGAGAGCACACCGTGGAGGGCCGGATGGACGGCCGGATCATCGAGGCGCCTCGAGGTGACGGCGGCTTCGGTTACGACCCGATCTTCATGGTGGACGGCGACACCCGGACGAGCGCCGAGCTGACCGCGGCGGAGAAGGACGCCATCAGCCACCGCGGCAAGGCGCTGCGGGCACTGGCCCGGCTGCTGCCCGAGCTGCTGGCGGGCTGAGGAAACCCCCCGGCCATCACGACCTGAGAGCGGGCCCAAGCCGTGACCACACGCCGGCCGGTCGCCTCGCCCCGGCTCGGGCGCTGATCGGTCAGTGCCCCGGCGGCTCGGGCTGCAGCCGGGTACGCAGCCGTACGACCGTGCCGGACCAGCCGGTGCGCACATGCACGGCGTCCACCAGCATCCGGGCGCCCCACAGCCCCTCGAAACCGGTGCCGGGCTCCGGCGGGAGGAAGCCGACCAGCCCATCGGGCCGCCAGTGGCCGAAGTCGACCACCTCGCAGACCACGAAGTCGTCCTCGCCCCACAGCCGCAGCTCCATCGGCGGCGACCCGTGCTTGATCGCGTTGCCCACCACCGAGTCCACGGCCTGCCGGAACTTCGCCATCTCCAGCCCGTGCATCGCCAGCCGCCGGGCGTGGCTCTCGACGAACCGCCGCACCCCGCGGAGGTCCTCCAGTCGCTCGAAGGACAGCGTGACCGGCAGTTCCGCCGGAGCGGGCAACGGCATCCGGTCGCAGTCGACGCCGAAGCGCTCGGGGTCGTCGTAGCCGCGGTTGCGGTGCGTGCCGTGCCAGCCGACCAGCATCGGATGCGTCCGCCGGGCGGCGTCCAGAACCTCGGGGGCCGCCCGCCGGGTGTCGTACCCGCAGATCACCTGGGCCGGGGTGGTGGAGAAGGCGGCGTTCACCACCGCTTCGTACCGGGACCATTCGACGGTCTCCAGCGGGGAACGTCCCGGCAGGAAGGGCTCGGCGAGCACCCGCACCCGGCGCGGCGCGACGGCGTGCACGATGTCGTTGTAGCTCGCGATGGTGCGGACCGGGTGCTGGTAGAAGGTGGCCGCGTCGATGAACCGCACGGGGCCCGCGTCGGAGCCGAGCATGTCGTGCAGCGCCGCCGAGCTGGGCCCGGGGACGACGGCCAGGACCTCGTCGTCCGCCTCCAGACCGGCCTTCAGGAAGGGAACGGTGGCGGTGAGGAACTCTGCTTCACCGCCGTACAGCAGTGCCTGGTGCACAAGCCTCTCGTCTCTGCTCACGATGCGGCTCCCCGCCCGCGGGAGATGCCGGGCAGCCGGTGCCAGCCCACCATCTCGATCACTTGCTCGACGTCCGGGCGGAGATTGTCCAGGACGAGCCCGCCGCCCTTGGGCAACTGCATCGCGTAGACCGCGAGCAGATTCAGTGCGCCCAGATCGATGAAGCTGAGCCGGGTGAAGTCGAGGTGGACCTTGCTCCTGGTCACCGCCACCGCCACCGACGAGAGCGTCTCGGCGAACACGGCGTGCCGTGCCCCGTCGAGTTCACCTTCGAGCCGCAGGCCGTGCGGCGCGAACGTACGGGTGATCTTCAGAATGCCGTCATCGAATTCGGGGTTCACTTCCACGAGTACCTCGTGAGTGTTCCTAAGGGCGGTGAGCTCGTCGGGGCTGCAACTACTCCGATCGACCTGGCAGATCGCCATGGTCATGGTGCTCGGGGCGACGGCGGCTTCGAAACCCTGCTCACAGCCGAGCATGAGATCCGAGCCGCCGGGCTCCCGCAGTGCCCAGCCCATGTCCGCGGTGACGCGGACGGCCCGGTAGCCCTGGTCGAAGGCGACGGAGATCTCCTGGTCGAGTGTCATCAACATCCGGTCCGGATCGAACCGGCCATGGGTCCGGCAGGCCTTGTCCGGCGGGATCAGCCGCAGCTGTCCGACCTCGGTGAAGGGCGTGGGGTCGATACCGTAGCGAGTCAGCAGACCGGGAAGCTCCAACGGCCGGGAGTCGGTGACGTAGACGACCTTCTCCTGGGTCTTCAGGCCGTCGAACACGAAGTCACCGATCACGCGGTTCTGCTCTTCGCCGTTGGCGAAGGCCAACCACGCATGATCGCCGGGGCGCAGGTCGCCCACGGGCCGTTCAGCGAACCAGGTCTCCATCACCCATCCATTGCGGTTCTGGTAGATCTGCCTAGCGTACGCCGTCCACGGTTGATCAGGAGGCGAATGTTTTGCCGTCATGTGAGCGGATCGGCGTGAAAAGTCATGCCGCCGTCGCCATGTGAAGTCGTATGGTCGTGCCCGTCAGCCCGGTGCGCACCTGCACCCGGGAGCAGAGCAGGCGCACCGCCCACAGCCCGAACCGGCCCGGCGCGGAGGGCCCCGGCGGGACCAGGCTGAGCCCCGGGGCCGGCTTCCAGTGACCGCGGTCGCTGATCTCGCACACCAGCATGCCGGTGGCCGGATCCCGCCGCGACCCGGCCGTGACGTCGCCCGGCTCGGTCCACAGCCGCAGCGTGATCGGGGGAGTACCGTGCCGGATCGCATTCGTGGCCACCTCGGTTACCGACATGAGTAGGTGCTGCATCGCCGAATCCATCAGCGCCGCGTCCCGCCCGTACTCCGCGACGTAGGCCCGCAGCCAGTAGAGGTCCTCGGTGTCGATCCGCAGGCTCTCCGCGAACGAGGGCGGCGGCGGGAGCGGCCGGCGGTCGATGATGGAGGTGTACGCCCACGGATCCAGGTACGCGGGATTGACGCGATGCTCCCCGTCGTGCACCGCCACCGGATGGGTGCGCCGGGCCCCGTCCAGGATCGCCGGCGGCAGCGACCGCACGTCGTAGGGGCACAGGATGGACGCGCCGGTGCCGGCGAACGCGACGTTCACGATCGCCTCGATCCGCTGCCAGTCGGCGATCTCCGACGGCGTGCGGCCGTGCCAGATCGGCTCCCCGAGCAGCCGCAGCCGGCGGCCCCGCGCCGCCAGCTCGTCGGCGAAGGCCAGGCACTGCGCGAGCGTCCGGGCCGGATGGTGGTAGAACGTGACGTCCTCGATGAACTCCACCCGCGCCGCCGCGCCGCCCAGGCGCTCCCGGAGCATCCCGAGGTTGGCCCGGCCGCCGATGGCCAGCACCACGTCGCCGGTCTCGGCGCCCTGGCGCAGGAACGGCAGGGCACCGGACAGGAAGTCGCGCTCGGAGGCATAGGGCAGCGCCTCGTGTGACACGCCCGCCGTCACCACTGTGCCGTCCATGCGCCTGCCATCCCCACCGGATAGATCCGACCAAAATACGCCCGTCGCCAGGCCGGCCGCACGATCGCTTTTTCAGATGATGAACAGAAGGTAGGGGGTTGTAGCCTCCCAGTTAGCGCACGCGCAGGGGCGCGCAGGTGCCGACCGCGCTGCGTGATCCTGGAAAGCCTAATGGGCGGCCATTCGGCCGCCCATCAAAGGTGTGGGGTCGGCGAGATTCGAACTCGCACTGTAATGGACCTAAACCATTCGCCTCCTGCCGTTGGGCTACGACCCCGCTTTCGCGTTCTTGATTCTACCAGCATAGGTCGGGGTCTGCGTATGGCAGTTCGGGCAGAGGAAGCGGAGGTTCTCCCGGCGATTGTCCAGGTAGTCCCCGTTGATGTGGTCGACATGCAGTATCAGCGGCTCGCCGTTCCATTCGGTGATTCCGCATCGTCCGCAGCGGTACGGCACGCCGACCTGGTGCAGGGCGCTTCGCAAGGTCGCGCGCTTTGCTCGGTTCGAGCCGGGTGGGCTTATCACGAAGATTTGCTCGGGCCTCCTGCGGTGCGGAGATTCCCGGCCTCGATAGTGAGCCTTGCCTAAGAAATGCGATGTATCGATCTCGAACTTCTTCAACTGACGGCTGATGTGGGCGTGCATTCCGCCGGAGCCCGGAACTCCCAGGTAACGGAGAACGCCGGCGACGCTGATCGACGCCGCCGCCGCTTCGGCGAGAAGTTCGGGGGTGTACTTTCTGTATCCTGACATGAATTGAAGGTAACGCCAGGGTGTGACAATTCCGCGACGGGCGCTCACTCTCCGGAGTGCGGGTCAGGCGTTGAGATCCTTGCGGAGGCGGGCCACGTGGCCGGTGGCCTTCACGTTGTAGTAGGCCTTCTCGATCTTGCCCTCGGCGTCGATGAGGAACGTCGACCGGATCACGCCGATGGTGACCTTGCCGTACAGCTTCTTCTCCCCGTACGCCCCGTAGGCCTGCAGGACCTTCTTGTCGATGTCCGACAGCAGGGGGAAGGTCAGCCCGTCGCGGTCCCGGAACTTCGCCAGCTTGGCCTCCTTGTCCGGGGAGATGCCGATCACGGTGACGCCCTCGGCCTCCAGCTCGGGCAGCGCCTCGTTGAAGTCGATGGACTCCTTGGTGCACCCGGGGGTCATGGCCGCCGGGTAGAAGTAGAGGATCACTCGCTTGCCCCGCAGCGACGACAGCGCCACGGGCTTGCCGTCGGCGTCGGGGAGGGTGAAGTCGGGGGCGGCGTCACCGGGCTGCAGGCGTTCGGTCACAGGACATTCCTTCCGGTCATGGTCGGCTCTCACCGTACCCGGGCCGGTGCCGGACATGGGGGATCACCGGCCGTGCTGGGGGTCTGGGCGCGGTCTACAGGGTAAGGTCCTGGCACACTCTGATCACAATCATGTGCTGCTGGACGGACGCTCGAACGATAAGGACACCGCAATGGCCGACAGAGCCCGCGACCCGGAGGCGCTGGAGCGGGAGATCGAGCGCACTCGCGATGAGCTGGCGCGCACCATCGATGCGCTCGCCGAGCGGGTGAGCCCCAAGAAGGTGGCCTCGCGCAGCGTCGCCCGGGTGAAGGAGGAGGCCGGGAACGTCGCCGCCGCCATGGGGACGATCGTCGCACGGCCGGATCCCGAGGACCACGAGGCGATCACGCGGCGCAACACCGCCGTCCTGGTCGGCGCGGGCGTCGCGCTCACGGTGACCGTGCTGGTCCTGTGGCGCCGGAGCCGTCGCTGATCCGGGCGCTCGCCCCGCTCAGACCGAGGTGATGACGCCGCCTCGGCTCACCCCCGGTGGGTGAACTGCGGCAGGTGGGCCGCATGGGCGGCGAGGCCCTCCTCGAGGATCTTCTCCGCGGTGTCCTTGCCGCGCACGAAGGGGTGCGCCATGAGGGCCTGCAGCGCCACCCGCCGGTCACCGGTGGCGGCGGCGTCGGCGGCCAGCCGCTCGTACTGGTGGACGGCCTGGGTGAGGCCGCGCACCGGGCGCGGGAGCGAGCCCATGACCAGCGGTGTCGCGCCCTGACGGCCGACGATGGCCGGCACCTCGACGATCGCGTCGTCCTCCAGTGAGGAGATCGCGCCGTCGTTGACGGTGTTGACGATGATCCGCCGCCGCTCGTCGCGGGCGATGGCGCAGATGACCTCGACCGCGAACTCGCCGTGCTCCCCGCCGCCCCGGTCCCTGCTGGGGTCGGGGTCGTCCCTGGCGGCCTCCGCGGCGACCTGCTCGTAGTAGGACGGCAGCATGGCGAGGATGTCGTCGGCCCGGGTGGTGCCCTTGGCGCGGAGCTCCCGTACGACCTCGTCGTGGAAGAAGTAGTACTTCGCGTAGGAGTTGGGCAGGAAGCCGAGGGCCTTGGCGAGGGAGGCCATCCGGGACGGGTCCCGCCACGGGGTGGCGCCGCCCGAGGGGGGCTGGAGCGCGGCGAGCCGCGCGGGCAGGTCGATCTCGCGGCCGTCCAGCCGGACCCGGGTGGCCCAGGTGGCGTGGTTGAGCCCGATCCAGTCGGCCTCCAGCCGCTCGGAGGGCAGGCCGAGCAGCGAGGCCCACATCTCGGTGTCGCCCACGTGCTGGTCGCAGAGCCCGAGGATCCTGGTGCCGGGGGCGTACCGGGTGACGGCGTCGGTGACGACGTTGGTGGGGTTGGTGTAGTTGATGATCCAGGCGTCCGGGCCGGCCAGCCGTGCGATCTCCAGCAGCACCGGCACGGATCGGCAGGCCATCAGGAACCCGCCCGGGCCGGCGGTCTCCTGGCCCACCACGCCGTGCCGGAGCGGGATCGACTCGTCCAGCCGCCGCGCGGCCATCCCGCCGGGGCGGAAGGTGGTGAAGACGAAGTCCGCTCCGTCCAGGGCCGTCTTCAGGTCGGTGTGCGGCACGACGGTGAAGCCGGCGCCGCGGGCGGCGAACATGGCCGTCGCCAGCCGGGTCATGACCGCGAGGTGATCTGGATCGAGGTCGTGGAAGGCCAGCTCCGTCCCGGCCAGCTCGGCGGACCGGTGCAGCAGCCCCCGGATCACCCCGGGCATGTAGCCGCTGCCGGCTCCCACGATCGCGATCTTCACTGCTCTCCCCCCTCTGCGTGATCATGCAATCGATCGACGAACGATTGCATGATCACGGAGTCAGTCGGTGTGGCGCAGGGTGGGCTGGGCGCGGGCGACGGCGTAGGCGCCCTCGTCGAGCCCGCTCTGCGGGATGTAGGGCACGATGAACGAGTAGTCGGACAGGACGTCGGCGGGCACCTCGGTGTCCTCGCCGAACGTCGCGATGTCGCCCCAGCAGGGCGCGCCGAGCGAGCCGCTGAGATGCCGGACGGAGAGCCCGGCGCACAGGTTGGCGAACTTCAGCCGCTGGGCCAGCGGCCACCGGGCGAGGGTGCCGAACACGAACCCGGCGGCGAACACGTCGCCCGCACCGGTGGGGTCGACGGCGCTGACCGGCAGCGCGCCGGCCGAGGCGCGCTCGCCGGTGGTGGAGTCGATCGCGATGGCGCCGTCCCGCCCGAGCTTGACGACCACGACGGGCAGCCGCTCGGCGAGTGCGTCGAGCGCCTTCTCAGGGCTGCTGGAACGGGTGTACGCCATCGCCTCGACCGCGTTGGGCAGGAACACGTCGACGTGCTGGAGCCGGTCGAGCACCTCCGCGGACCAGGCCTCGGTGGGGTCCCAGCCGAGGTCGGCGAAGACGGTCGCGCCCTGCTTGCGCAGGGAGATCGCCCACTCCGGGACGGGCCGGTCGATGTCGAGGAAGCAGGTGCGGGCGCGGGGCGGGACGTCGACGAGCCCGGTCGTGGGCAGCGGTGGCGGCGGCGCGTAGGTGATCATGCTGCGGTCCGAGTCGTACGCCATCGAGACCGTGACCGGGGTGGGCCAGCCGGCGAGCTGGCGGGACCAGCGGAGGTCGACGCCCTCCTGCTCGGACAGCGTCCGCCAGAGGTACGCCCCGAAGAGGTCGTCGCCGACGGCGGCGGCCAGCCCGACGCGCAGGCCCAGCCGGCTCATCGCCACCGCGATGTTGGCGACCCCGCCGGGGGCCGAGCCGAGCCCCTTGGTCATCAGCTCGGTGCCGGGCGGGGGCAGGAACGGCAGCCCGGTGAAGATCATGTCCATGAAGATCTGGCCGCTGAGGAAGACGTCGAGGCCGTCGTCGCCGTCGGCGTGCAGGGGCTGGCCGCCGAGTTCCCGCTCGGCACAGGGGTCTTGCAGGCTGGGGGAGGGCGGCGGATCAGAGGTCATCGGGTGCCGTCGCGGTGAAGCTGGCCTCGACCGCGGCCCGGACGGTCTGGGTCTCGGGCTCCAGGTCGATGGGCTCGGGAGCGGACTGGGCGCGCATGAGGTCCCCGGCGGCGGCCAGCGCGTAGCCCTCCCGCTGGGGGTGGGTGGTGAGCCCCTCGTCGGCGAGCTCGACCAGGCCGGTGAGCCGGCAGCCGAGCGCCTCGGCGTATTCGCGGGCCCGGCCGACGGCCTCCCGGGCGGCCTGGTGGCGCGCCCGGCGGTAGACCGGGCTGTCGGGGCGCAGCGCCCAGGTGGGGCCCTGGACGGCGGTGAGCTCCAGATCGCCGAGGCGGGTGACGAGCTCACCGAGCACGCCGAAGTCGGTGAGGGTCACGTGGATGCGCACGGTGCCCTGGTAGCGGTGGACCTTCTCGTCCCGGCGGCGTTCTCGCATGACCGGCTGGACCACCAGCCCGGTGGTCTCCAGCCGCTCGACGGCCTCGCCGTAGGTCTTGATGAGGTCGAGGCACTGCTGGTTGCGCGCGCTGAGCCGGTCGAGGGTCCGGCGGCGGTCCATATCGCGTGCCTGCAGATGCACGGTGAGCTCGGCGATCTCCGGCTCGACCTGCAGGACGGTTTCGCCGCGCACCCTGATCAGGGGATCATCGGACATTGAACCGCCTTAGAAGGGTTCGACTTCTCCACGATAGTGCAGTGGCCGGAGAGCTTCCGGGGTTGAGGGCACGCTGCTACTACAGCATGCGGCTATGACAAAACCCGGGTCACCGGCGCCCGTGACGCGCCTTCGCCGACGGCGTCGTCAAAGGTTTGAGGGCCGGGCGGGACCGCCGCCACCTGGCCGGCTCACCCGCTGACCCGGTTCACAGGCGTTCTCTCAGAGGAACGTCTTGCCCTCGCCGCGGTAGGTGGGCACGGACCGCACCACGCGGTCGTTCTCCACCAGGTGCAGCTCGGCGAAGCGTTCGCACAGCTCGCCGGCCTTGGTGTGCCGGAACCAGACGCGGTCCCCGACGCGCAGCAGGTCGGCCGCCTTGCCCAGGAGCGGGGTCTGCACCTCGCCGGCGCCTTCGGAGCCGCTGAAGGACAGCCCGGTGGGCAGGTACGGCTGGGGCAGCCGCAGCTTGTCGCCGGGGCCGGAGGCCAGGTAGCCGCCGCCCAGCGCGGTCACGATGCGGGGGGCGGGCCGGCGTACGGCCGAGAGCGCGAACAGCGCCGCGGGGTGGCCGCGGAAGTTGGTGTAGTAATCGAACAGGTGGGGCTGGTAGAGGCCGGAGCCCGCGGCCACCTCGGTGATGGCCTTCTCCAGGGTGGTGGTCTCGACGCTGCCGGTGCCGCCGCCGTTGACGTGCTCCAGGTCGGGCCGGCCCGCGGTGGCGAGTACGGCTCGTACGGCCTTGACGATGGCGGCGCGGCGGCGGGCCAGCTCGACGCGGGATCTGGCCTGCAGCACGCGGATGGCGCGGGCCATGATCGGGTTGCCGGGAGGGGCGTTGCCGACGCCGGCGATCTGCGACTCGTAGGCCATGATGCCGACCAGCGTGAAGGCGGGACGCTTGACGATCTCTTCGGCGAGGCCCGCCGCCTGCGCGGGGGTGACGACGGGGGAGCGGCGGGCGCCGACCCGCAGCCGGCCGCGCAGTGCGTAGTAGGCGGCGTCGACGTCCATCCAGACCCGGATGGGCGCGGTCTCGCCGGTGGTGCGCTCGGCGAGGACCTTCTCGATGAGCTCCAGGTGCTCGACGGAGTCCACCATGATCGAGACGATCCCGGCGAGGTGCTCGTCCGCGGCCAGCTCGGCCAGGGCGGTGCGGTCCGTGGTCGGGTAGGCGACCATGATGTCGTCGCTGACGCCCTGCCTGGCCAGCCAGAGCGCCTCGGGAAGCGTGAACGCCATGACGCCCGCGAAGCCGTCCATGGCCAGCACCTCTTCGAGGAGGGCGCGGCAGCGGACGGACTTGCTCGCCACCCGGATCGGCTTGCCGTTGGCCCGCCGGACGAGGTCGGCGGCGTTGGTGCGGAAGGCCTTGAGATCGACGATCGCGAACGGCGGTTCGAGGTCGGCCGTCGCGGTGTCGTAGCGCTCCCGGATATTCATACGGGTCAGAGTGTCATAAAACGTTAAACATGAAAAGTCTTCATGATGGTCGCGGATGGGCCGCGAAGAACTCCCACAGTTGCGCGCCGGCGGTGCTCGGCCAGTGATGCGTGCCGCCCTTGATCCGGCAGAAGGAGACCTCGGCGCCGTTCCCGCCCTTGCCCGTCGCCGTGCACTCGGCCGAGGCCCGGCTCAGGTCCCGGCTCAGGCCGGTCTGGCGCAGGCCGGGCAGCTTGTTGGCCTTGCGCCAGAAGTCGACCGCCTGGGACACCGGGGGGAAGGGGCGCCGGTCGTTGAAGTCCCGGTTGCCGCCGCCGTTGTAGGGCACGCTGCGGTCCGCCGTGCCGTGGAAGATGAGTGCGGACACCGGGCGGCCCGGGTGGCAGCTCATGACGAGGGCGCCCTCCACCACTCCGATCGCGGCGACCTTGCCGGGGCCCTCGCAGGCCAGCCGGTAGGCCATGCCCGCGCCGTTGGAGAACCCGGTCGCGTACACCCGTCTGCCGTCGGCCAGCCCGGAGTCGACGAGCTTGTCGATCAGCTTGGTGAGGAAGCCGACGTCGTCGACGTTGCCGATCTTGGCGGCTCCGCAGCAGTCGCCGGCGTTCCAGGTGGTCATGAACCCGTCGGGGTAGGCGACCAGGAACCCCTTCCGGTCGGAGAGGTCGTCGAAGCCGGTGAGCTTCCGCATGCCCTGCATGTTGCTGAGGCCGCCGTGCATGGCCAGCACCAGGGGCAGCGGTTTGACGGGCTTTCCGTTCCGCCAGCCGCCCTTCGTGAGCTGGGCCGGCACGTGCAGCAGGTATTCGCGGTGCCCGACCGTGCCCACGTCGAGCTTCAGCTTGAAGGTCCCGGTGCCGGTGGGGATCCCCTGCACCGTCGTGGGACGCCGGCCGCCGCCCTTCTGGCCGCCGCTCCGCGGGCCCGCGCTCTCGCCGCCCCCGCCGCCCTGGCCGCTCTGGCTCTTGCAACCTGCCAGTCCGGCGGACAGCAGGAGGGCGATCGTCGCCAGCAGCATCAGGGCCCGTCGCATAGCAGCGAACCTAACCCGGTCAGACCCGGGCAAACCAGTGACAAGTGTCACCCGAGTGCCCAGAGGGACGGAGCGGCAGGTCAGGCGGCCTGCCCGTGGGGGGCGCACTCGGCTGGGCGACCGGCACCGAGCCCCCGGCCACTACGACGGCCCGGCGGACCGTGCGCTCCGAAGCGGCGGGCCCGCGAGCGCCGGGCGAGTCCCGGCGGCGGCCACCTCCGACCGGAGCACGTGGGCGCAGACGGCCACCGTGACGGGCACCGTGACGGTCAGCCCCAGCGCCAGGATCGAGACCCCGGAGTCGTTCACCACGGTGCCCAGCAGCACCGTGACCAGGGCGCCGGCCAGTCCGGCCCGCAGCAACGGGGCGCGCTCGAAGGCCTGCCGCAGCAAGGACCCTCCGGCCCGCCGCGGCCGTGCCAGCACGACCACCAGGAACAGGAGCGCGGCGACCGCCACGGAGGTCAGGTCGGGGTTGGTGAAGCTGTGCAGCATCGCCGTGGTCTTGCGGCTCACCACCGGCATGCCCTGGCCGGCGAGGAGGTCGCCGAAGAACCGGCCGAGGTGTGACCGCTGGTCCGGCGGCCGCAGGTGGTCCAGGAAGGCCACCCCGAGTACGACCGCCGTGGTGGCGGCCCCGAGCAGGCCCAGCTTGACCCGCGAGACCCGGCGGCCGGAGACGAGCAGGACGGTCACCGCCAGGCCGGGGATGAACGCGATCATGCCGCCGAGGTCGCTGCCCCAGCCGGCCCAGCCGTCCAGCGCCGCCACCCCCAGCGAGATCGTCACCACCGACGCGAGGGCGGCGCGGGGCCTGCCCTTGGCCCGCAGCCGGTGCGCCAAGCCGCAGACCGCCAGCAGGGTCGAGGTGGTGAGGACGGCGAACCCGATGTTGCCCATCCCGTAGTAGCGGAAGCCGCCGATGGGGGAGTAGCCCATGAAGCTGTTGAACTGGAGGGTGCAGCCGGTGAGCTGGTCGGCGGCCAGGACGAGCGCGGAGACGGCGGCGACGACCGACCCGGGGCCGAGCGGATGACGGCGCCAGGGACCGCAGAGGGCGATGCCGACCACGAGCAGGTCGAACGCGGCGATGCCGCCGAGCACCGCCTCCGCCGGATGCCGGGACTGCGGCCACGGCAGCAGGTTGACCAGGAACACCGAGACGGGGAACGCCGCCGCCGCCAGCGCGACGGGCTTGACCAGGAGCAGCGACCGGCCGCGCCGCCACAGCGCGACCGCGGCCGCCGCGTACACCGTGAGCTGGCCGATCATGAACCAGTGGTAGAAGTCCCGGCCCACCGGGCGCAGCACCTCGGGCGCGGCCGCCTGGCCGGTCAGATGCCGGATCGTGGCGATCGGGCCCGGGGCCTCGGCCCCCGGGCGCCAGGGCGTGCCCACCAGCCCGTCCGGGGCGGGGACGCCGATCGCGGCCAGGACGGTCGCCGTGACGTCGGGCAGGATCACCAGGTCGGGACGGCGGGTGGAGGCCGACCCCAGGTACCTCCCCGCGGTGCCCTCGCCCGCGGCGAGGGCCACCCGCAGCCGGGCGTACCGGCGGTCGTCGCCGACCCCGGCGACCAGGACGGTGGTGCCGGCGGAGATCCGCGCCAGGATCGAGCCGACGGCGGTGTCGATCCCGCGTACGACGTCGGCCCGCCGTGATCCCCGTACGGTGGCCAGGTCGTCGAGGGCGGCGATGGTCACCGGGCAGCGCGTCCACAGCCCGCGCTCGGCGGAGGCCACCGTCGCGGCGTAGTGGTCGACCCGGCCCGCGCCGTCCGCGGCGGCGAGGGCGGCGCCCGGCCCCACGGCGGTGACGCACCGCCCGGCCCGGTGCACGGCGTCGCCCAGCAGACCCAGCCGGGTGGGGAATCCCAGCCCGGTGTTGTACTGGCGGATCCCGGGGAGGTCCGCGACCACCACGCCCTGCCCGCTCGGGTCCAGCCGGGGCGGGCGACGGCACAGCGGCCCGGTGGCGGCCCGGGCGCCGGCGGAGATCGTCACCCAGCCGTCCGCCGGGCAGGTGAAGCGGCCGATGGTACGGGCGGACAGGCCGCCGGTGGCGCTCCGGCCGACCAGGCGGAGCAACTGGGGAGAGCGATCCTGCGTGATGTCGGCCCAGCGCAGGCCCGGTACGCCGATCAGCACGACATCGCGGGCGGGCCCCGGCTCCGTACGGGCGCCGGCGGACGTGCCCGGCCAGCAGAGGACCGCTGAGATCGCCATCAACAGCACGGCCGTGCGTCTCGACATCCAGGGCCCCCGCCTCAACCTGTGCAGTCCATGGTCCGAAGACCGGTCTGAAGGGTCCTGCCCCTGTCCGAGTTAAATGATCATCAACGGTTTCTCATCTTTGCCGCCGCATCAGTGCGGCCAGGACCTCGAGCAGCCGCGGTGGGTCGACGTCGTCGAGCGACGGGATCTCCTCGGCGGTGAACCAGCCATTGCCGAGGTAGGTCTCGTTCTCCTCGGCCGTGAAGGCCGCGGGCGCCGCGCGCACGGTTCCCTCGAAACGGGCCAGATAGAACGGCTCCACCTTGCGGTAGTGCACGCCGTTCCAGTGGAAGTCCCGGTCGACCGGCACCGAAAGGTCCAGTACGGCGTCGCCGGGCAGCCCGGTCTCCTCCTCCAGCTCGCGCCGGGCGGCCGCCAGCGGGCTCTCGCCCGGGTCGAGCCCGCCGCCCGGGGGCTCCCAGAAGTCGCGCTCGCTCACCGGGTCCCGCCACCGCAGCAGCAGGATGCGGCCGGTCCCGTCCACGCAGACGATCCGTACCGCCGGCCGGTCCTGCGGCGACTCGACCACCCGTCGTCTCCCTACGCCCCGATGTATCCGGATGAACACCCGGATGATGACAGACAGACCCCTGATGACGGCCTGGGTGGATCCCTCTCGCAGGCCCGGGGGCTATGGCCGCTATGCGGAAACCCGCGCGCCGCCCGCTGCGTGCCGACCCCCCCGGTGGCCGGGCCGGGATCGGCTGACCGGCCGCGGCGGACGGCATAGACTCGAAATGCTCACCCTGGGTGACCTGATCCGTACGCTCCCGGATGGCGGGCGGCGTGACCCCACACGAACGAGAGAGCCGATGAGCGCGGTGTACATCCTGACGTTGTCCTGCCCGGACCGCCCCGGCATCGTGGCGGCCGTCTCAGGGGCACTGGCGGAGCGCGGCTGCAACATCCTGGAGAGCCAGCAGTACGGCGACGCGGCGACGGGCCGATTCTTCATGCGCGTCCAGTTCGCCGGGCCCGGCCGTCCGGCCGACGCGGCGCAGGCGTACCCGGGCGGTGAGATGGACGAGCTGCGGGGGGCCTTCGCGGCGCTGGCGCGCGAGTTCGACTTCGACTGGCGGCTGCACGACCGCGGCGAACGGCCCCGCGTGCTGATCATGGTCTCCAAGGGCGGGCACTGCCTCAACGACCTGCTGTTCCGGGTGCGCTCCGGGCTGCTGGACATCGACGTCGTCGCCGTCGTGTCCAACCACCCCGATCTGCGGCCGCTCACCCAGTCGTACGGTATCGACTACCACCATCTGCCGGTGGCCCCCAAGGGCAAGGCCGCGCAGGAGGCCGAGGTGCTCACCCTGGTGCAGCACTACCGCGCCGACCTGGTGGTGCTCGCCCGCTACATGCAGATCCTCTCCGACGACCTCTGCTCGAAGCTGGCCGGCCAGGTGATCAACATCCACCACTCGTTCCTGCCGAGCTTCAAGGGCGCCAAGCCGTACCACCAGGCGCACGCCCGGGGCGTGAAGCTCATCGGGGCCACCGCCCACTACGTGACCTCCGCCCTGGACGAGGGGCCGATCATCGAGCAGGAGGTCGCCCGGGTGGACCACACCCAGGGGCCGGAGGAGCTCATGGCGGTCGGCCGGGACACCGAGTGCCTGGCCCTGGCCCGCGCGGTCCGCTGGCACGCCGAGCACCGCATCCTGCTCAACGGCGACAAGACCGTCGTCTTCCGCTGAGCCCACCCCCATCGCCGCGATAACTCCGTTCCGGAGGGCGGTGCGGTGCAACGCTGGTCCGCCGAGGGCCCGTTCCTACGGGCATAGCCTGACCGTGACGTGCGAGGCCGATAGGCGGAGGTGCCCCATGGCCATGACCGATGACGCTGCGGACCTCAGGGACGACCTCGTACGGCTCCGGCGGGAACTGCACCGGGAGCCGGAGATCGGGCTGGAGCTGCCCCGCACACAGGAGCGGGTCCTCGGCGCGCTCGACGGCCTGCCCCTGGAGATCACGACGGGCGAGCGGATCTCGTCGGTGACCGGTGTGCTGCGCGGTGGCCGCCCGGGGCCGACGGTGCTGCTGCGCGGCGACATGGACGCGCTGCCGGTGACCGAGCGGACCGGTGTCCCCTACGCCTCGGCGGTCGAAGGGGCCATGCACGCCTGCGGCCACGACCTGCACACCGCCATGCTGGTCGGCGCGGCCCGGCTGCTGGCCACGCGGCGGGCCGAGCTGGCCGGCAGCGTCGTGTTCATGTTCCAGCCCGGCGAGGAGGGCTTCCGCGGCGCCGAGCACATGATCGTCGAAGGGGTGCTGGAGGCGTCCGGGGAGCGGCCGGTCGCGGCGTACGGACTCCATGTGGCCTCCTCGCTGCTGCCCAACGGCTGGTTCGCGGCCCGGCCGGGGCCGGTGCTGGCGGCGGCCGACCAGGTGCGGGTGACCGTACGCGGCGTCGGGGGGCACGGTGCACAGCCCCACCTCGCCAAGGACCCGGTCCCGGCGGCCTGCGAGATGGTGCTGGCGCTGCAGACGTTCGTGACCCGGGCCTTCGACGTCTTCGACCCGGTCGTGCTCACCGTCGGCAGCTTCCACGCGGGCACCAAGGAGAACGTCATCCCGGACTCCGCCGAGTTCGGGGTGACCCTGCGCTCGTTCTCCGAGGTCTCGCACGCGCGGATCAAGGACGGCGTGGTGCAGGTGGTGCGCGGCATCGCGGCGGCCCACGGGCTGACGGTGGAGATCGAGTTCTTCATGAGCTACCCGGTGACGATCAACGACGCGGCCGAGACCGGCTTCGCGGAGGCCACCATCGGCTCGCTGTTCGGCCCGGACCGGTACGTGCCGCTGCCCAATCCGCTGACCGCCTCGGAGGACTTCTCCCTGGTCCTCAACGAGGTGCCGGGCGCGTTCGTCTTCCTGGGCGCCTGCCCCGCCGATCGCGACGTCTCGACCGCACCCTTCAACCACGCCGCCGACGCCGCCTTCGACGACGGTGTCCTCCCCGACGGCGCCGCGCTGCTGGCCGCACTCGCTCAGAGGCGGCTCACCGCAGATGCCGAGAGATTGGTGACGTAGAGTGGGTATTGGGTGACATGTAGTCACCATTGGGGGGATGTCAGATGAACAACCTGAACTCCAAGCCCGAAGACACCTCGGGCACGGCGAAGAGCGCCGCCGGCGCGGCGGGGAGTGCCGACACGGCGAGGGCCGCCGCCAGGGCCGGCAACGCCGCAGGCAAGGCGGGCGCCGGTACGTCCAGGACCGGCGCTGGTACGTCCAGGACCGGCGGCGGTGCGTCGAGGAACGGCGCCGGTGCGTCCCGGGACGACACCGGTGCGTCGAGGACCGGTGGCGGTGCGTCGAGGACCGGCGGCGGTGCGTCGAGGGCCGGTGCCGGTGCGTCGAGGAACGGCGCAGGCAAGGCGGCCGGCGACAAGCGGCCCGATCGCGAGGGCAAGGCCGACGAGGTCCAGCCACACGCCAGGGAAGCCGCCGAGGAGGCCAAGGACAAGGTCGGCGACGCCGTCGACAAGATGAGGCGGATGTTCGGCAAGTAGCCCGGACCGCTGGGGGCCGGTGGCGCCGAGGCCGCGCCACCGGCCGTCAGCACCCCATGACGTGCGCACTCTTCCGGGCGCTCCCGGTCAGCACTCGATGACGTTGACGGCGAGGCCGCCGCGTGAGGTCTCCTTGTACTTGTCGAGCATGTCGCGGCCGGTGTCGCGCATCGTCTTGATCGCCTTGTCGAGGGAGACGAAGTGCCGCCCGTCGCCGCGCAGGGCGATGCGGGCCGCGCCGATCGCCTTGATCGAGCCGACCGCGTTGCGCTCGATGCACGGCACCTGCACCAGGCCCCCCACCGGGTCGCAGGTCAGGCCGAGGTTGTGCTCGATGCCGATCTCGGCGGCGTTCTCCACCTGCTCGGGAGTGCCGCCCATGATCTCGGTGAGCCCGGCCGCCGCCATCGAGCACGCGGAGCCCACCTCCCCCTGGCAGCCCACCTCGGCACCCGAGATGCTCGCGTTCTGCTTGAACAGCGCCCCGATGGCCCCGGCGGTGAGCAGGAACCTGATGACGCCGTCGTCGTCGGCGCCCGGCACGAACTTGTCGTAGTAGTGCAGCAGCGCGGGGATGATCCCGGCCGCGCCGTTGGTGGGCGCGGTGACGATACGGCCACCGGCGGCGTTCTCCTCGTTGACCGCCAGCGCGAACAGCGTCACCCAGTCCATGGCGGCCAGCGGGTCCTGGCCCGTCTCGGTGGTGAGCTTGCGGTAGAGCTGGTGGGCGCGGCGGCGGACCTTGAGCCCGCCGGGGAGCAGGCCCTCGTTGGCGCAGCCCCGGCTCACGCACTCGCGCATGACCCGCCACAGGTCCAGCAGCCCGTCGCGGATCTCCTGCTCGGAGCGGCCGAACGCCCTCTCGTTCTCCAGCATCAGAGCCGAGATCGACAGCCCGGTCTTCTGGGTGAGCTCGAGCAGCTCGGCGGCCGAGCCGAACGGATGGGGCAGCAGCGTGTCATCGGCCTTGATCCGGTCCGCGCCGGTGGCGTTCTCGTCGACCACGAAACCGCCGCCCACCGAGTAGTAGACCCTCGACCGCAGCTCGGCGCCGTCCGCGCCGTACGCGGTGAAGCGCATGCCGTTGGGATGGCCGGGCAGCGACACCTTGCGCTCGAAGACCAGGTGTTCGCCGGTCACGAAGGGCACCCGCGGCCCGTCCGGGCCCCACAGCCGCAGCGTGCCGTTCTCGCGCAGGGCGGCCAGCCGCCGCTCGACGGAGTCGACGTCGACGAGTTCGGGTTTGTCGCCCTCCAGGCCGAGGAACACCGCCTTGTCACTGCCGTGGCCCTTGCCGGTCAGCCCGAGCGAGCCGTACAGGATCACCTGGACGCCGGTGACGGACGGCAGCAGGCCGTCGCCGTGCAGGCCCCGGGCGAAACGGTGGGCGGCCGCCATCGGCCCGCCCGTGTGCGAGCTCGACGGCCCGATGCCGACTTTGAACAGATCGAATACAGAAATGGCCACTGCACTACCTCTTTGTAGCTCCGTAGCGCCCCCAACTTCCGTGATCATGCAATCCATCGACGATGGATTGCATGATCACGGAGGGGAGTGGGTCTTGGCGGGTGACCTCAGAGGTCGGGATAGAGCGGGTGGGCGTCGGCGAGGGCCGTCACCCGGGCCTTGAGGGCCACCGCGTCGTAGGAGGGCTGGAGCGCCAGCGCCAGGATGTCGGCCACCTCTGTGAAGTCGGCGGTCTGGAAGCCCCGGGTGGCCAGCGCGGGCGTGCCCACCCGCAGTCCGGAGGTCACCATCGGCGGACGCGGGTCGTTGGGGACCGCGTTGCGGTTCACCGTGATGCCGATCTCGTGCAGCCGGTCCTCGGCGTCGCGCCCGGTGAGCTCCGAGTCGACCAGGTCGACCAGCACGAGGTGCACGTCCGTGCCGCCGGTCAGCACCGTCACCCCGGCCTTGGTGGAGTCCTCCTCGAGCAGCCGGGCCGCGAGGAGCCGCGCGCCCTCGATGGTGCGGGCCTGCCGCTCGCGGAACTCCTCCGAGCCGGCGATCTTGAGGGCCACGGCCTTGGCCGCGATCACGTGCTCCAGCGGGCCGCCCTGCATGCCCGGGAAGACCGCGGAGTTGATCTTCTTGGCGTACTTCTCGCGGCACAGGATCAGGCCGCCCCGCGGGCCGCCCAGCGTCTTGTGCGTCGTCGTGGTGACGATGTCGGCGTACGGCACGGGCGAGGGGTGCAGCCCGGCCGCGACCAGACCGGCGAAGTGCGCCATGTCGACCATCAGCAGCGCGCCGACCGAGTCGGCGATCTCCTGGAAGGCCGGGAAGTCCAGCTGCCGCGGATAGGCCGACCAGCCCGCCACGATCATCTTGGGCCGGTGCTCGGCCGCCAGCGTGGCGACCTCGTCCATGTCGACCAGGCCGTCCTCCGCCCGCACGTGGTAGGGCACCACGTTGAGCGTCTTGCCGGAGTAGTTCAGCCGCATGCCGTGCGTGAGGTGACCGCCGTGCGCCAGGTCGAGGCCCAGGATCGTGTCGCCGTGCTGCAGGAGCGCGAAGTAGACCGCGGTGTTGGCCTGCGCGCCCGAGTGCGGCTGCACGTTGGCGTGCTCGGCCCCGAACAGGGCCTTGGCCCTGTCGATGGCCAGTTGCTCGGTGACGTCGACGTACTCGCAGCCACCGTAGTAGCGCCGGCCCGGGTAGCCCTCGGCGTACTTGTTGGTCAGCACCGAGCCCTGCGCCTCGAGCACCGACACCGGAGCGAAGTTCTCCGAGGCGATCATCTCGAGGGTGTGCTGCTGACGGCCCAGTTCGGCCGCCACCGCCGCGGCGACCTCCGGGTCGACCTCGGCCAGTGACCGGAACATGCTGCTGCTCATGGCAGTCAGGACTCCTCGATGAGCTTGGCGTACGACGCGGCGTCCAGCAGGTCGCCGGGGTCGCCGTCGAGCCGGACCTTGAACAGCCAGCCCTCGCCGTACGGATCCGTATTGATCATGGCGGGGTCCTCGGTCGCGGCGGTGTTGACCGAGGTGACCTCACCGGAGACCGGCGCGTAGACATCGCTGACCGACTTGGTGGACTCCGCCTCGCCGCACGGCTCACCGGCCTCGACGGTCGCACCCTCGTCGGGCAGCTGCACATAGACGATGTCGCCCAGCGCGTCGGCGGCGTACGCGGTGATCCCCACGGTGACCACTCCGCTCTCGCCGTCGAGACCGGCCACCCACTCGTGTTCCTCTGTGTATCGCAGCTGCTCGGGAATGCTCACTTGTCTTCTCCTGATGAAAGTGTTGGTCGGGCGTGCCTACGGCGAGACACGTTTGTAGAAGGGCAGAGGGACCACGTCGACCGGCTCGTGCCTGCCTCGGATGTCGACCGCGAGCTCGTCCGTGCCGGCGCCGGTGTCGAGATAGGCCATCGCGATCGGCCTGCCCAGTGTCGGCGACGGAGCGCCACTGGTCACGACACCGCACGGCGTGCCGCCCTGCTCACCTGTGGTGACCACCGCGTAGCCGTGCCGGGGGACCCGGCGGCCCTTGGCGACCAGGCCGACGAGCGTACGCCCGGGCGGGGTGTCGGCGAGGGCCGTCAGAGCCTCCCGGCCTACGAAATCGCCTTCCTTGTCCAATTTCACCACGCGGCCCAGACCGGCGTCATAGGGCGTGGTCTCGGTGGACAGTTCGTTCCCGTACAGCGGCATGCCCGCCTCCAGGCGGAGCGTGTCACGGGCGGACAGGCCGGCCGGCCTGAGGTCGTCACCGCCCGCCTCGACGAGCGCGTGCCACAGCGCCGCGGCGTCGCCGCTGGAGACGAACAGCTCGAAGCCGTCCTCGCCGGTGTACCCGGTGCGCCCGATGAGGGCGTCGATCCCGGCCACCTCCCCGGCCAGGATCGCGTAGTACTTGAGGTCGGCCAGCGGCGCCCGGGTGACCCGGAACAGGATCTCCTGGGCCTTCGGCCCCTGCACCGCGAGCAGCGCGTACGCCTCGGACCGGTCGTCGACCACCGCGTCGTACCCGGCGTCGCCCGGCCCGGCGCCCTCGGCCGCGTCGCGGCGGTGGACACGGTCGATCAGCGCCTCGCGGACGACGGCGACGTTGGAGGCGTTGGCGACCACCATGAAGGTCTCGTCGGCCAGCCGATAGACGATCAGGTCGTCCAGCACCCCGCCGGCCGCGTCGCAGATCATCGTGTACCGGGCACGGCCGACGGCCAGCGCGGACAGATTGCCGACCAGCGCGTAGTCGAGGGCGCGGGCGGCCTGCGGCCCGGAGACGAAGATCTCCCCCATGTGGGAGATGTCGAACAGCCCGGCACTGGTACGGACCGCCACATGCTCGGCGGTCTCGCTGCCGTAGCGCAACGGCATCAGATAACCGGCGAAGTCGACGAGATTCGCGCCGAGACCCTCATGGATCTCGTGCAGCGGCGTCCTCTTCACTTCGGGTGGCGCGGACATCGGCACCTCTCTCGCGGGGGAATCGCGTCACTGGCCATTCACGCCGCGTAACTGGACTGTACGCTCTGTGCAGTGGTCCGCGAGCTGGAAGGCACGAACCGACCTTAAGCCGGGGACACGGTTGTACGGGATCGATCGGACTGCCGGTCGGCTCGCGACCCGCCGGGGACCGCGGCCGCCCGGTGCGGACGGCACGGCCTTCCCCGGCGGTGGGTCTGAGCTGCGAAGCCCTCGCCTACGAGCCGGGTGGCCGACGGGCAGGCTCCCTGGTCCGGAAGCCAATTGTCAGGCTAGCAGCGGTTCACCTGGCAGTGGACTGCAGCATGATCGCTCCGGCCGGGCGGGCCATGCGGCGGAATCGGCCGGTCACGCTGAGTCACATCGGAGTGACGTAGGCGCCGGCGATGCCACCGTCCACCAGGAACTGCGAGGCGGTGATGAAGGCGGCGTCGTCGGAGGCCAGGAAGGCCACGGCCGCCGCGATCTCCTCGGGCTCCGCGAAGCGCCCCACCGGGATGTGGACGAGCCGCCGGGCCGCGCGCTCGGGGTCCTTGGCGAACAGCTCCCGCAGCAGCGGGGTGTTCACCGGTCCCGGGCAGAGCGCGTTCACCCGGATGCCCTCGCGGGCGAACTGCACGCCCAGCTCCCTGCTCATCGCCAGCACGCCGCCCTTGGACGCGGTGTAGGAGATCTGGCTGGTCGCCGCGCCCATCACCGCCACGAAGGACGCGGTGTTGATGATCGACCCCTTGCCCTGCTCGCGCATGTAGGGCAGCGCGTACTTGCAGCACAGGTAGACGCTGGTGAGGTTCACCTGCTGTACCCGCTGCCAGGCGTCCAGCCCGGTCTCCAGGATCGAGTCGTCGTCCGGCGGGGAGATGCCGGCGTTGTTGAAGGCGATGTCCACGCTGCCGTAGGTGTCGTGCGCGGTCCGGTAGATCCGCTGGACGTCGCTCTCGCTGGTGACGTCGGCGTGCACGAACACCGCGCCGGAGCCCTGGACCTCGTGCGCCATCTTCGCCGCGGCCTCACCGGCCACCTCGTCGATGTCGACACAGACGACCTTGGCGCCCTCCTCGGCGAACCGGCGTACGGTGGCCAGCCCGATTCCGCTCGCCGCCCCCGTCACCACGGCCACCCGGCCTGCCAAACGCTGCATGGCGATGTACCTCTCACTCTCTCTTCCGTGATCATGATGGTTCGTGCATGATCACGGGGGATTGGGCCGTTCCGGTTGGGTGGAACGAGCCGGGGTCAGTCGGTCGAGATGAAGACGTTCTTGGTCTCGGTGAAGGCGGTCAGGGCGTCCGGGCCGAGTTCGCGGCCGAACCCGGACTGCTTGAAGCCGCCGAACGGCGTCCAGTAGCGCACCGAGGAGTGCGAGTTCACCGAGAGGTTGCCGGCCTCCACGGCCCGCGACATCCGCAGTGCCCGGCCCACGTCACGGGTCCAGATCGACCCCGACAGCCCGTACGCCGTGTCGTTGGCCAGCCGTACCGCGTCCGCCTCGTCGTCGAACGGCGCCACGGTCACGACCGGCCCGAAGATCTCCTCGTCCCAGGCCGGGCAGTGCGGCGCGGCCCCGGCCAGCAGCACCGTCGGGGGGAACCAGTAGCCGGGCCCCTCCGGGACCTGTCCCTGGAAGGCGATCGTCACGCCCGTTCCGTTCGCTCCCGGCGGGACGTACGACGTCACCTTCTCGCGGTGCGCCGCGCTGATCAGCGGGCCGATCTCGGTCTTGTCGTCGTACGGGTCGCCGGCCCGGACACCCAGCACCGCGGGTTCGAGCAGTTCCAGGAACCGGTCGTAGACCTGCCGCTGCACGAGGATGCGCGAGCGCGCGCAGCAGTCCTGGCCCGCGTTCTCGAAGACCGCGTACGGCGCGGACGCGGCGGCCTTCTCCAGGTCGGCGTCGGCGAAGACGATGTTGGAGCTCTTGCCGCCCAGTTCGAGCGTCAGCCGCTTCACCGAGGGGGCGCAGGCCGCCATGATCTCCTTGCCGACCCGGGTGGAGCCGGTGAAGACGATCTTGCGTACGTCCTCGTGCTCGACCAGCCGGCGGCCTGCCTCGGGACCGGTGCCGGGCAGCACCTGCAGCACGCCCTCGGGCAGCCCCGCCGCCAGTGCCAGCTCGCCCACCCGCCGCGCGGTGAGCGGGGTCAGCTCGGCGGGCTTGACGATGACGGTGTTGCCCGCGGCGAGCGCGGGCGCCATGCCCCAGCCCATGATCGGCATCGGATAGTTCCAGGGCACGATCACGCCGACGACGCCGAGCGGCTCGTGGAACGTCACGTCCAGCCCGCCGGGCACCGGGATCTGCCGGCCGCTGAGCCGCTCGGGGGCGCCGGCGTAGTACTGCACGACGTCGCGGAGGTTGGCCGCCTCCCACCGGGCCTGGCTCACCGGGTGACCGGCGTTGACGATCTCCAGCTCGGCCAGTTCGTCCAGGTGGTCGTCGATCTGCTGGGCGAAGGCGCGCAGCAGCCGGGCGCGCTCGCCCGGACCGCACGCCCGCCACGCCACGAAGGCCCTGGCGGCCAGGCCGACCGCCGCGTCCACCTCCGCGGCGCCCGCCATCGACACCGCCTCGACGAGCTCCTCGGTCACCGGATTGATCACATTGAACTCGGCCACGGAACCCCCCTTGATGTCATCACTCCCTCTCCCACCGCCAGCACGCCCCCTCTTCCTCCGTGATCACGCAATCGATCGTCGATGGATTGCGTGATCACGGAAGGGAGAAGGGAGGTCACAGGCGTTCGAAGCCGCGGAACAGCTCCCAGTCGGTGATCGCCCGGTCGTAGGCGGCCAGCTCGATCCGGGCGTGGTTGGCGTAGTGCTCGACCACCTCGTCGCCGAAGACCTCGCGGGGCAGGGCGCTCTCCCCCCAGCCGGCCAGCGCGTCGCGCAGCGTGCTCCGCAGTTGCGGTGCGTCCGAGGCGTAGGCGTTCCCGGCGAAGGCCTCGTCGAGGGGCAGCTCATTGTCGATGCCGTGCAGCCCGGCGGCGATCATCGCGGCCAGCGCCAGATGCGGGTTGACGTCGCCGCCCGGCGCGCGGTTCTCGATCCGCAGGGAGTGGCCGTGCCCGACCAGCCGCAGCGCGCAGGTGCGGTTGTCCACCCCCCACTTGATCGCGGTGGGCGCGAACGACCCGGGCTGGAAGCGCTTGTAGGAGTTGATGTGCGGCGCGTACAGCAGGGTGAAGTCGTCCAGGCAGGCCTGCTGCCCGGCGATGAAGTGCTCTCCCAGCTTCGACAGCCCGTGCGGCCCGCCGCCCGCCAGCACGGCGCCGCCCTCGGTGGAGCGCAGCGACAGGTGGATGTGGCAGGAGTTGCCCTCCCGCTCGTTGGGCTTGGCCATGAAGGTGAGCGACATGCCCTCCTGGGCGGCGATCTCCTTGGAGCCGGTCTTGTAGAGCACGTGGTTGTCGGCGGTGGCGAGGGCCTCGTCGTACCGGAAGGCGATCTCGTGCTGGCCGAGGTTGCACTCGCCCTTCGCCGACTCCACGTAGAGGCCCGCGCCCTCCATGCCCAGCCGGATACGGCGCAGCAGCGGCTCGATCCGGCCGGTGCCCAGCAGCGAGTAGTCCACGTTGTACTGGTTGACCGGTGTGAGGTCCCGGTACGCCTTCGACCAGGCCTGCTCGTAGGAGTCGGAGTAGACCACGAACTCCAGCTCGGTGCCCGCGAAGGCGGTCAGGCCGCGTTCGGCGAGCCGGGCGAGCTGGCGGCGCAGGATCTGCCGGGGCGAGGCGACGACGTCGGAGCCGTCCTCCCAGACCAGGTCGGCGAAGACCAGCGCGGTGCCCTCGTGCCAGGGGATCCGGCGCAGCGTGTCCAGGTCCGGGCGCATCACGAAGTCGCCGTAACCCCGCTCCCAGGAGGACATCGCGTAGCCGTCGACGGTGTTCATGTCGATGTCCACCGCGAGGAGGTAGTTGCAGCCCTCGGAGCCGTGCTGCGCGACCTCCTCCAGGAAGAACCGGGCCGAGAGCCGCTTGCCCTGCAGCCTGCCCTCCATGTCGGTGATCGCGATGAGGACGGTGTCGATCGTGCCCGTCAGCACCTCGTCGCGCAGCTGCTCCAGGGTGAGCCGGCCATCCGTCATGGGCGGGGTCCTCTCCTCGAAAGGTGGTGCGGACATTGTCGCGTGGGCGGGCGCCGGCCCTCCGCCCGGCGTCTGCCCGCGCAGGCAGGCGCATCAAACGGTCTAATGTCAGGCCATTGATAGATATAGGGGTAATCGCTGTCAAGGGCCACTGTCGACGCGAAACCGACATGTAACGTGGGCTGCCACAGTTGCATGACGGGGAGGATCGGGTGGATCCCAGCGCGACGGTCGTCTCCGAGGAGTCTCGGGGTGCGACGGAACTCCCCGCCTTCCTCCGGCCGGTCCGGGCCGGCAACGCCTTCGAGGAGACCGTCGAGCGTCTGCTGCAGGTGATCAAGCTGGGCGCGGTCGTGTACGGAGAGCGGCTGCCGCCGGAGCGCGAGCTGGCCCCCCGGCTCGGCGTCAGCCGGGTCACGCTGCGCGAGGCCATCCGGGCCCTCCAGCAGGAGGGGTTCGTCGAGTCCCGGCGCGGCCGGTTCGGCGGGACCTTCGTGACCTACCGGCCCCGGGCGCCCCGGCGCGGTGACCTGGAACGGGTCGCGGCGGACATGGGCGACCTGCTCGCCGACGCGCTGTCGTACCGGCACGCGATCGACACCGGCGCCGCGCAGCTGCTGGCCGCCAACGGGCTGAGCGAGGGGCAGCAGGCCCGGCTGCTGGGCAGCCTGGAGGAGGTCACCCTGGCCACCCCGCACGACTACCGGCGGCTGGACGTGCGCTTCCACCTCACCATCGCCGAGCTCACCGGCTCCTCCCTGCTGGCCGAGGCGTGCGCGGACGCGCGCATGCGGGTGACCGACCTGCTCAACGCCATTCCCGTCCTGCAGCGCAACATCGAGCACGCCGCCGTCCAGCACGCCGCGATCGTCGACGCCGTGCTGGCCGGGGATCCGGAGGCGGCCCGCCGCGCGGTCGCCGAACATCTGGAGGGGACAGGCGCCCTGCTGCGTGGTTTTCTTGCATAGTTACGGGTTTACGGGTATCACAGCGCCGATCACATACGCTGGGCCGCGAGTGCCGAGCGATCACGGAGGACGCGGAGAATGGAAACGCTGATCATTCTGGGTGGCGCGGTGCTGTTCTTCGTGCTGCTGATGCTCTCCATCGCTCTGCACGAACTCGGTCATCTCTCCTTCGCCAAGCTCTTCGGCGTACGGACCACGCAGTACATGGTGGGATTCGGTCCCACGCTGTGGTCGCGGCACAAGGGCGAGACCGAGTACGGCATCAAGTGGATCCCGCTCGGCGGCTACATCCGGATGATCGGAATGCTGCCCCCGCGAAAAGGTGACCCGGAAGGACATATCCGGCGATCCTCTACCGGCCGGTTCCAGGGCCTGATCGACGCGGCCCGGGAAGGCGCGCTGGAGGAGGTACGGCCCGGCGACGAGAACCGCGTCTTCTACGCCAAGAAATGGTGGCAGAAGCTCATCATCATGTTTGCGGGACCGGCCATGAACCTGATGCTGGCGGTCATCTTCTTCGCCATCCTGATCATGGGGATCGGCCTGGTCAAGACCCAGCCCGTGGTCAGCTCGGTGGCCAAGTGCACCATTCCCTCGACCCAGGTCGACCAGGAGTGCCGGGGCGGCGAGCCGCTCACCCCGGCCGCGGCGGTCGGCCTCAAGCCCGGTGACCGCTTCCTGTCCTACGGCGGCGAGAAGGTCGACTCCTACCCGCAGCTGCAGAAGCTGATCCGCGGCTCGGCCGGGCAGACGGTGCCCATCGTCGTCCGGCGCGACGGCAAGCAGGTCCCGCTCACCGTCAACGTCACCAAGAACCAGCTGCCCTCGCTGGACGAGCCGGACAAGACCGTGACGGTCGGCTTCCTGGGCATCACCCCCCTGCAGGCCCGGGAGCGCGGCGGACCGGGTCTCGTGGTCAGCGCGATGAGCGACATGACCACCCGTACCATCGACTCCCTGATCCACATGCCGCAGAAGATGGTCGGGGTCTTCCAGGCCGCCTTCGGCGATCAGAAGCGCGACCCCAACGGCCCGATCGGCGTGGTCGGAGCCAGCCGGATCGGCGGCGAGATCCTCGCCTCGAAGAGCCCGGTGGTGGAGAAGTTCGCGACGTTCCTCATGCTGCTCGCCGGGATCAACTTCGCGGTCGGCATGTTCAACCTCGTCCCGCTGCTGCCCTTGGACGGCGGGCACATGGCGGGGGCGCTGTGGGAGGGGCTCAAGAAGTCCTTCGCCCGCCTGATCCGCAGGCCCGATCCCGGCTATGTCGACGTGGCCAAGGCCCTGCCGCTCACCTATCTCATGGCCGCGGTGTTCATGGTCATGGGCGCATTGCTGATCTACGCCGACGTTTTCAACCCCATCCACTTCTCGGGTTAGCCGGTTGGCCGGCGCTCGCTTCGCTCGCGCGCCTCGCGGGCGCTTTGACGCGGCCTCTTCCCTCGTCGCGTGCTCCGCTCGTACCTCGCTGCGCGCGCTCCTCGGTCCAGAGACCGCGCGCCCGCTCGGGTGCCCAATCTCAGGGCGCGATGAGTTTGCCGGTGGTGTGGAAGGCCGTCAGCGCCTCGACGTAGGGCCGGATGCCGATGCCCTGCGAGGTCAGCCAGGTGTCCGACCCGTACGTCCGGGCATAGCGCTCCGCGCCGTCGCAGATCAGGGTGACCACGCTGCCCCGCTCGCCCGCGGCCAGCATCTCGGAGATCAGGATCGCCACGCCCCACATGGCGGTGCCGGTCGAGGCTCCGACGCTGCGCCCGCTCACCTCCATCGTCCAGCGCATCGCTCCGATGGAGGCGGCGTCCGGCACCTGGATCATCCGATCGATCACCGACATGGTGAACGACGGCTCCACCCGGGGCCGCCCGATGCCCTCGATCCGTGAGCCCCGCGCCGTGTGCTCCTGGTTTCCCGAGGCGTAGGCGTCGAAGAACGCCGATCCCTCCGGATCCACCACCGCCAGCTTGGTCTGGAACCGCCGGTAGCGGGCGAAGCGCCCGATGGTGGAGGAGGTGCCACCGGTGCCGGCGCCCACCACCACCCAGGTGGGTTCCGGGAACCGCTCCAGCCGCAGCTGCGAGAAGATCGACTCGGCGATGTTGTTGTTGCCGCGCCAGTCGGTCGCCCGCTCGGCGAAGGTGAACTGGTCCATGTAGTGGCCGCCGCACTCCGCCGCCAGCCGCCGCGACTCGGCGTACATCGTGGACGGGTCCTCGACCAGGTGGCAGCGGCCGCCGTGGAACTCGATCAGCTCGATCTTCTCCTGGCTGGTGCTCGCCGGGATGACCGCGATGAACGGCAGGCCGATCAGCCGGGCGAAGTAGGCCTCGCTCACCGCGGTGGATCCGCTGGAGGCCTCGATCACCGGTGTGCCCTCTTGTATCCAGCCGTTCGCCAGCGCGTAAAGGAACAGTGACCTGGCGAGCCGGTGCTTCAGAGAACCTGTCGGGTGGACAGACTCGTCTTTCAAGTAGAGGTCGACTCCCCACTCCGGCGGGAGCGGGAACACGTGCAGATGTGTGTCCGCACTGCGGTTGGCGTCGGCTTCGACCTTACGGATGGCCTCGGCGATCCAGGCCCGGGAGCCGGGGTCGCAGTGGTCGATGGACTGGCCGGTGATCAGGCACCCCCTGCGCTCGGATGCCTACAGCGTACGGTGTCTTCCCACGTCGAGCGGGGCATCATGGTAGTCGACCAGGTCGGGGGACTCATGGAGGACTTGTTCGCGCGGCGCATCGTGGAGACGGGGCGGCTGCCGCTGTTCTGCTTCTTCGTGGCGTTCATGGTCACCTTCGTCCTCACCCGCGTCAACGTGCGGCTGATCCGCGCCGATGTGCGCTGGTGGTTCAAGGACGTGCAAGCCGGTGATCTGCACATCCACCACGTCGTGTTCGGCGTGGTGCTGATGCTGCTCGGCGGGGTGGGAGGCTTCGCCATCCCCGACTTCTACAGCGGGCTCAACATCGCGGCCGCGGTGGTCTTCGGAATGGGCGCCGCGCTCGTCCTGGACGAGTTCGCGCTGATCCTGCACCTGCGGGACGTCTACTGGACCGAGGAGGGCAGAGCCTCGGTCGACGCTGTCTTCATCGCCGGCGCGCTCACCGGCATGCTGCTCCTGGGGGCCCGCCCGGTGGGCTGGAGCGACGCCGACGTGCTGGAGGTCCGGGGCACCCAATTGCTGATCGCCACCATCGTCTACGTCGTGTGGATGATGATCAACCTGGCCTCCGCCGTGGTCGCCCTGCTCAAGGGAAAGATCTGGACGGGGCTGATCGGGATCTTCATCCCGGTGCTGCTCTACGTCGGCGCGATCCGGCTCGCCAGGCCTGGCTCACCGTGGGCGCGCTGGCGCTACCGGCCCGGGTCCCGCAAATACCGCCGGGCGGAACGGCACGAGCAGCGGGTCCGGCGGCCGCTCATCAAGGGCAAGATCTGGGTCCAGGAGTTCATCGCCGGCCGGCACGACCTGATCCCGCTGGACCGCCTGCAGCGTCAGCGCAACCGGGACGACGACCAGGAGCGGACAGGGTCGGGCACCCGGCTGTGACGACCCGTTGTCTCCGGGTTGCTTCACTCTCTGATGTGATATGACTACTCATGGTTAATATCCGTATCCAGCCCCCCGGAGACGACCGTGCTGATCCAGTCCCTTCTGGCCGCCTGCGCGGCCGTGGCCCTGGTCGTGATCGCAGCCCTCGCCTTCAGAAAGTACGGAACCCACGACGACGAGCCGGACGGCCCGACCGTCGGGCACGCGGGTGCGATGCTGTCGGCGCTCTTCCTCCTGGTCTTCTCGATCGCGATCATCGTGCCGTGGACCACGGTGGACGCCGCCCGCCAGAACACCTACTCGGAGGCGCAGTCCCTCAGCGAGGCCTACTGGACCGCCGGCGGGCTGCCCCCGGCGGAACGCCAGGTGATCCGCACCGGTATCACCGACTACGTACGCTTCGTCACCGGCCAGGAGTGGCGCCAGATGGGGAGCGGCAGGCTGAGCGAGGCCGGCTGGCAGAAGCTCGATGCCGTCCGCGTCGCGCTGCGCGGCATGCGGTTCACCGACGACGACACCAAGGCGGTGCGCGACAACGTCGGTGAGCGCATCCGCGAGGTGTACGCGGCCCGCCGGCAGCGCACCGTCGACGCCAGGGCCGGCCTGCCGTCCGGAGTGCTGGTCTTCACGGTGATCACCGGGCTCGTGATGATCATCTTTCCGTTCCTGGCCGGGGCGAGGCCCCGGGGGATGGCCCTGGCCCCGCTCGTGGTGATGGCCATGATGCTCTGCATCTGCGTCTACACCGTCTTCCACATCAACCACACCTTCACCGGTGGCCTGGCCGTGGGCCCGGACGCCTTCACCTCCGCACTCCAGGGCTTCGCCCGGATCCCCTGACCGTGCCCGGCACGGACGCCGGACGTGCCTCGGCGCGACGACGGTCACTGGACGAGTTGGAGATTCCCATGCGTGACATCGTGGATCCACGCGGTTCGGCGGTGCGCCTTCCGGCCGCTCTGGCCGGGGTGGTGCTGGGGCTGCTGACGGTGGCCGAGCCGGCCGCCGCCGACCCGGGGCCCGTGGCACCGGCGCACGCCCCCGTGACGGCGGCGGGCTCCGGCCGGAGCCACTCCCCGAGACCGGCTGCGCCCCGGGCGCGGCCCCCGAGACCACCTGCGGGCCCGCAGGGTGCGGCGTCGCCGAAGCCCGCGGTGACGGTGCACGCCCCGCGGCATACGCCCCGGCCGTCGGCGGCGGTGCACACGCCCAAGCCGTCGCCGGTGGCGCCGCTCCACGACGCGGCGGCGTCCCCACGGCCGGCGGTGCCGGTGCACGATGCGGCACCGTCGCCGAGGCCGGCCGCGCAGGCGCCGAGGCCGGCGGGGGCCGTGTCGAGTCCGGTGACGCTCGCATCAGGTCCCGGAGCGCCCGCGCCGGGTTCGGCGATGCCCGCCCAGACCCCGGTGGCGCCCGCACAGGCTCCGGTGGTGTCCGCGCCGGGGTCCGCAGCGCCCGCATCGGGTGCGGGTGCGCCTGCGCCGGGTTCGGTGGTGCCCGCACAGAGCCCGGCGGTGCCCGCACAGGTCCCGTCGGCGTCGCCGCCGGGAGCGCCCATGGCCGTTTCGGTGGCACCCGCGCCGGGTTCGGTGGCACCCGCGCCCGGTTCGGTGGTGCCCGCACAGAGCCCGGTGCTTCCCGCGCCGGGTCCGGCGGCGCCCGCGCCCAGTCCGGTGGTGGCGGGCGGGCCGGGGACCTTGCGGATCGGCCTCACCCTGGGAGGCGGCACGGGGAGCGGGGGTACGGCCGCCGTCGCGGGCTCCCCGACCCTGCTCGCGGGCCCGGGGACGGGGTCCGGACCGGGGGCGGGGTTGAGCACGCTGGTCGCCGCGTCGGCACCGGACGCCTCTCTCGCGCTGCTCCTCGGGCTCCAGGTCAGCCCGACGCCGGGCGTCGTGGTCTGCGCCGATGTGACGGTGGCCGGGATCGCCCTGGGAGCCCAATTGATCCTCGGCTCAGGGAGCTGCGCCGCCCCGGTGCCCGCGGCCATCGCCCCGCAGCCCGCGGCTCCGCAGCCCGCGGCCGTGGCCCCCGCGCAGCCGCCGGTCGTCGTGCAGCCCGCACCGGTGGCGGTTCAGCCCGTACCCGTCACCGCCCCACCCGTACCCGTGGCCGCCGCACCGGCATCGGTCGTCGCCCAGCCCGCTCCCGCCGTGGCCGTCGCACCGCCACAGCAGCCGGCGCCCTCGGCGGTGAGTGCTCCGGCGGTGGGTGTCCCGGCGGGCCCGGAGCGGAGGCCACCCCGCCACGCGCCGGTGGCGCCGCCGCCCGCCCGGCACTACCAGGCCAGGGTGATCCCGGCGGAGGCGCACGTGCTGCCCCCGCACCGCCACCCGTTCAAGAACCTCTTGGTGGTCGTCGTCATGGCGATGGTCGTCGCCGCCTTCGCCGGAGGGCTGTTCGCCGGCCATCGCTGACACCGCGACGGCTCGGGCTGCTCAGTCCAGATGGAGGGCCGCGATGGCCCGCACCGTGTCGACCGTGTCGGCCTCGGCCGCCGGCTTGTCCGGGCGGTAGCGCAGCACCCGGGCGAACCGCAGTGCCATCCCGCCCGGGTAGCGGGAGCTGCGCTGCACCCCGTCGAAGGCGATCTCGACCACGAGCTCGGGCCGGACCCGGACCGTCCAGGAGTCGTCGCTGACGGCCAGCTCCTGGAGCCGCTCGGTCTGCCAGCCCAGGAGCTCGTCGGTCAGCCCCTTGAACGTCTTGCCCAGCATCGTGAACGAGCCGGTCTCCGGGTCCCGGGCACCGAGATGCAGGTTGGACAGCCAGCCCTTGCGACGCCCATGGCCCCACTCGGCGGCCAGCACCACGAGGTCCAGGGTGTGCCGGGGCTTCACCTTGATCCAGCCGGCGCCCCGCCGCCCGGCGGCGTAGGGGGTGTCCAGCGACTTGACCACCACGCCCTCGTGCCCGTGCGCGACGGCGCCGCGGAAGAACTCACCGGCGGACTCGGCGGAGCCGGTGACCAGCCGGGGCATCCGCAGCCCGGCCGGGACGGCCCCGGCCAGCGCCGCCTGGCGCTCGGCGGCCGGGCGGTCGAGCAGGTCCACTCCGTCGAGATGCAGGACGTCGAAGAGGAACAACGACAGCGGCATGGTCTCCGAGGTGCGGCTGGCGGCCCGCGCAGCGGTCACCTGGAACGGCTGCGGACGTCCGTCCTCCCGCAGCGCGATCAGCTCGCCGTCGAACACCGCCGACCGCACCGAGAGCGCGCGCAGCACCTCGACGACCTCGGGAAGGCGCTCGGTGATGTCGTCCAGGGTCCGGGTGAACAGCCGTACCTCACCGGTGCCGGTGACATGTGCCTGGATGCGGATGCCGTCCAGCTTCCATTCGACCGCGACCTCGGCGCCGAGCTTGGCCAGCGCCTCGTCCAGGGTGGCGGCGCTCTGCGCGAGCATCGGCTTGACCGGGCGGCCGACCTCCAGGCCGAACCGCCGGAGCCCGGCGGCGCCGTCGGCCAGGGCCGCCACGGCGACCGGCGCCAGCGCCCCGCGCAGCATCGTGGCCCTCCGCACCTCGGTGGCCGGCACCTCGGCGGCCACCGCCACGGCGTCCGCCATCACCCCGTCCAGCGCTCCCTGGCGCAGCTCACCGGAGAGCAGCCGGATCAGGAACGCCTGCTCTGCGCGGGTGGCCCGGCCGAGCAGCGCACCGAGCAGTTCGCGGCGCCCGGCCACCGACCCCTTGCCGGACAGCCCGCCGATGCGGGTGAAGGCCTCGTCGACCTCGGCCACGGTGAGAGCGGGCTCGTCGGCGGGTGCGGGCGGGTCCCGGAAGGCGGCATAACCGACCCCGATCTGCCGCTGCGGCAGCTCCCCGGAGAGGTACGCGACCGCGATGGCGACCTCGGACGGTCCGGCGTCCCGCAGGCACCGGCCGAGCAGCTCGATCTTGGCGCGGCGGCCCGCGGTCGCGGTCACGGCCTCGGAGGTCCGGGTGATCTCGGCGAGCAGCACTCTCCCATTCTCGCCGCCGGTACCGACAAATCCACCGACCGGGGCCGAGACCTGGATTGAACGCCCCGTGACGGGCTACTTTCGAAGGACGACCTGCTTGACCAACGGACTCGGCGCAGTAGGGAGCGTGCGTGGGGCACCCCAGACCTCCAGAGTCCTTCCCCCGGGTCTATTCGCCGCCCGAGCCGCCCTCGACGGCGCGCAGATCCGCATTCGTCGGCATCCTCACGGCGGTGCTGGCCTTCGGGCTCGCCGGTCTCGCCATCCTCTACGTCAGCTCGGGTTTCGGCGGCAGGCCGTCGCACGGCCGGCCGTTCGGTGCGGGCTCGCAGCAGCCGTCCAGCGCACCGTCGCCGGTCACCTCCGCCACCCCGGCGCAGACATCCTCCGTCACGCCCACGCCCACCTCCGGGTCGCCGTCGCCGTCGGGCGCCCCGCTGTTCGTCCGGCTGCCGCCCGTGTGCGGCACCCCGTCGGAGGCGACGTCCGTCAGGCTGGTGCCCAGCCCGCGGATCACCTCGAGGAGCGGCAACACCACCGTCACCACCTGCACCGTCGTCTCCACCGGCGGCAGCCGCCCGTCGCTGCACGTGGAGGCCTATCTGTTCCGGCCGCAGAACGGCGGAGACCCGATCAAGGACGCCCAGGCGTTCGTCTCCTCGGACTGGACCCAGGCGCACAAGGACGACGGCCTGACCTCGACCGTCCTGCTCCAGCGGCATCCGGGGCTCGGGGACGAGGCGTTCCGCTGGTACCGGAGGGACAAGGGGGAGCCGGTGGTGGTGGGGGAGGTGGAGGTCCGCTTGCGGAACGCGGTCGTACGGGTGGCCTATTCACGGGACGCGCCCGCCAAGGCCGAGGAGCAGGCGACCCAGAAGCGCCTTCTCGACGAGGCCGCCGGTGTCGCCCGGCAGGCCGTACGGGCCTTCGCCTAGCGGCCCGTACCCGCACCTGCCCGGGGACCGGGCCCGATACGACGACCCACCGGTCACTTTCCGCCTTGCCGTTTGACAATTGCTGTCCTCAATCGGCCGTATGGCACATGTCGCTGTGAGCGCGCTCGTAAAATGATTTCGGAGTTCGGGGCGGGACTGCCGATGACCACGCAACGCATCGGCATGGTTACCTGATTCAAGGGGGAAGAAAGCGGGGGCGCCATCCCTTGGATCGCGCGTCATCTGTGGAGGAGGAGCGACGTGCATGCCATGAGAAATGGAGTGTCTTGGGCTTAGCCGGCTCGGGGGCGAGTAGGGAAGACGAGGTCAAGGCTCGAGGGTCGCCGGATGCGAGGCATCCGGCGACCCTTTGCAATTGAGCGGTGGCTTTGCGCAACCGGCCGGATCACGGAGTTCGGGGATGGCGCATCATTGAAAAAGGGCGTAGGTGTTCCTGTCATAAGAAGGCGCGCTGTGTTCGCGCTCTCTGGCGCTTCCATCCGTACACACGGTCGTTGTAAATCCGTGATCAAAAATGCGAAGTGCGCTCACTTTTAGGCGGCCGCCGTACTTTCGGTGGCTTTCTTTCCAGTTCCCCCGGGAGCCCGGAAGGCGAGCGTGGCCGTACCGGGTCGTGGGTACTACCGTGGGCGCGTGCTGGAGAGTCAGGTGTGGTGGGCCACCCGCGGTGATGTTCGGCCGGGTCATGTCCGGCTGCTCGACGAGGTGGAGCATGGCCGCCGCGATCGCTACCTGCGGCCCGAGGACCGCGACCGGTTCACGATCGGGGTGGCGCTGACCCGGCTGGTGCTGGGAGAGGCGCTCGGTCTCCCTCCCGAGCGGGTGCCGCTGGACCGCACCTGCACGGACTGCGGCCGGCCGCATGGCGCGCCCAGGCTGCCGGGAGGCACGGGGCCCCACGTCTCGATCTCCCACTCGGGAGATCGGATCGCCCTGGCGGTGAGTGCCGCGGGCCCGCTCGGCGTGGACGTCGAGGCCGCCCGCGGGGAGCTGGACCGGGAGATCGCCGACCGGGTGCTGGGGCCCGCCGAGCTGGCCGATCTGGAGCGGCTCGGCCCCGCGCGGTGGCAGTCCGGGCTACTGGCCTACTGGACCCGCAAGGAGGCCGTGGTCAAGGCGACCGGCGACGGACTGCGGGTCCCGCTGACCGATCTGCACGTGTCGGCGCCCGATCAGGGCCCGCGCCTGCTGGACTGGCAGGGACGCCCGGGGCTGCCCGGCCGGTTCCGGCTGCACGCGCTGAACCCCGGCCCCGGCTACGCCGCCTGCCTGGCCCTGATGGACCAGCCGCACGCCACCGTCGAGGAGACCCCGGCGACCGCCCTGCTCGCCGAATGACCCCCGCCCCTCGCCCGCCCCGCCTCACTTCCGTGATCAGGAGGAGGCGGCGGCCTCGGCGGTGATGACGGCGTCGACCTCACTCTTGCGCTCGGCCTCCTCGGCGGCGAACCGGTCGGCGTCCAGCTTCTCGGCGATGTCCTCGTCCTGCTTCATGAGGGCGTCGAGGTCCTGCCGGGACATGTCGAGCACGCCCATGTCGTCATAGGCCCGCTGGATGCGCTCGCTCCACAGGCCGATGTCCCGGACGCACGGCACGATCCGGCTGAACAGGAAGCTCTGGTACATCTTCATGTACGGCGACTGATCGGCGATCTTCTTCATCTCCCGGGAGTCGATGCCGAAGTTGTCCCAGATCTCCAGTCCGCGGATCCTGTCCCGCATCAGGTGGCAGCCCTCGATGACGAAGTCCTCGCGTTCCCTGAGCTCCGCCGGGCTGAGCTGCTTGTAGTGGTCGCGCAGCGCCATCCGCCCGAAGGCGACATGCCGGGCCTCGTCCTGCATGACGTACGCCAGGATCTGCCTGGGCAGCGGCTTCTTGGTGATGTCCCGGGCGACGCCGAAGGCGGCCAGCGCGAGACCCTCGATGAGGACCTGCATGCCGAGGTAGGGCATGTCCCAGCGGGAGTCGTTCAGCGTGTCGTCGAGCAGACCCTGGAGCTTGGCGTTGATCGGATAGATCATCCCGACCTTCTCGTGCAGGAAGCGCGAGAAGGTCTCGGCGTGCCGGGCCTCGTCCATGGTCTGGGTGGCCGAGTAGAACTTGGAGTCCAGGTCCGGGGTCGACTCCACGATGCGGGCGGCGACGATCATCGCGCCCTGCTCGCCGTGCAGGAACTGGGAGAACTGCCAGCTGGCGATGTGCTGCCGGATGTCCTTGAGATTCTGCTCGCTCATCCGGTCCCAGTACTTCGTGCCGTAGATCGCCATGGCCTGGTCCGGCGTGCCGAGCACGTTGTACGGGTCGACCTCCAGCGACCAGTCGATCCTGGCGGCCGAGTCCCACTGCTTGTCCTTGCCCTTCTGGTACAGGTCGAGCAGGCGCCGCCGTCCGTCGTCGTACTCCCACGTGAAGCGGGCGTCGCCGGCCAGCGGGACGTCCCAGGTGGACCTGTCCACGGGCTTGCTGTAGAAGTCGTGGGTCGACATGGGCGCTCCTCGTCGTTGTGAGCCGGGGCCGACGGCACGGTGACGTACGATGTACGTCTAACGTACGATGTACGTACCGTGCCACGCTGGTCGTACGCGTGTCAATGGACCGGAGAGAGGTGTGGCAGGTGCCACGAGGAGCGGGAGCCGTGCCGGTGCGCGCCGCGCTCAGCCGGGATCGGATCATCGGCGCGGCCATCGACGTGATCGAGCGTGAGGGCGAGGCGGCCCTGTCGATGCGCCGGATCGCCACCGAGCTCGGCGTCGCGGTGATGTCGCTCTACAACCATGTGCCCAACAAGGGGGCGCTGCTCGACGGAGTGGCCGAACGCATCCTCGCCGGCATGGAGGTCGGCGACGACGGCGCGGCGGGCTCCCGGCCGCCAGGGGAGGGCGAGCACTGGACCGAGCGGGCGCGGGCGCTGATCCGGGCCTATCGCAAGGTCGCCCACGACTACCCGCGCTGTGTGACGCTGGTGCTGACCCGCAGGATCGACGCGCCCTCCGGGATGCGCCCGGTCGAGCACGCGCTGGCCCTGGCGGCCGACGCCGGCTTCGACGGTGAGACCTCGGTGCGCATCATGCGCGCGCTGCTGGCGTACGCGATCGGTGCCCAGATGCGCGAGGTCGGCGCGGCCAAGCTGCTGGACTACCTGCCCCAGCAGGCCGCCGAGCGCTTCGACCGCCTGGACCCGGAGCAGTTCCCGCATGTGGCGTCGTTCCAGGAGGAGCTGATGAGACATGATCCGGAGACCGACTTCGAGTTCGGCCTGGATCTGATGCTCAGTGCCCTGGACCTGCTGCCGCGTCGGACGCGGTGAGGTACGGGCTGAGCCCGTGCCAGCAGAAGTCGGTGACGTAGCCGGCCGCCTCCTCGGCCGTCACCTCCGGCCGCTGGAGGCGCCACAGGGTCAGCCGCTCGCACGCGCCGATGATGATCTCGGTGAAGGCCTCAATGGCCTGGGCGGGCGCGTCCGGTGCGAAGGCCGCCAGGATCGGTGTGATCAGCCCGCTCTGCTGGCGGCGGGTGGCCTCGATGTCCTCGCCCGCGGCGGACAGCACCAGCGGCTCCTGCAGCACCATGGCCATCGACCGGCTGTGCTCGTCGGTGAACGCGAAGTAGGCCAGCATGCCCCGCCTCAGCACCTCGAGGGGCGACGTGGCCTCGGCCATGGCCGCCTGGGTGGCCTGGTAGAGGCCCGCGCGGGACCGCGCGATGGCGGCGCGGAGCAGGCCTTCCTTGGACCCGAAGTATTCGTACAGCATCGGTTTGGAGACCCCGCAGCGCTCGGCGATCTCCTCCATGGAGACGCCGCGGTATCCGAGCTCGGCGAAGACCTCCTCGGCCACGTCGAGCATCTGCCGTTCCCGCTCGGCGCGTGACATCCGGCGCCGGGACGCCCGCGGGGGCGGCCCCGCGACCGGGCGGGATGGTGTGGCGCTGCTCACGTACGAGATCCTATCGCCTTGATCTACCGCCGGTAACTTACTGATGGTAACTTACTTCTAGTAGATTGACAGCGAGGTGAGGGATCATGAGCGACCAGCCCCAGATCGTCATCGTCGGGTCCGGGTTCGCCGGGCTCGGGATGGCGATCCAGCTCAAGAAGGCCGGCTTTCACGACTTCGTGGTGCTGGAGAAGAGCGAGGCCCTGGGCGGCACCTGGCATTACAACACCTATCCCGGCTGCGCCTGTGACGTGCCGTCCCCGATGTACTCCTACTCCTTCGAGCTGAACCCGGGCTGGACGCGGCTGTTCGCGCCGCAGCAGGAGATCTGGGACTACCTGCGACGCTGCGCGAAGAAGTACGGCATCGAGCCGCACCTGCGCTACAACAGCGCGGTCGAGCTGCTCGAATGGGACGACGCCGCCGCCCGCTGGAACGTCACCACCGCCGACGGCGAGGTCCACACCCCCAGGGTGGTGGTCTCCGGGGTCGGGGCACTGCACATCCCGTCCTACCCGGAGCTGCCCGGCCTGGAGAGCTTCCAGGGCACCACCTTCCACTCCGCCGAGTGGAACCACGACTACGACCTGACCGGCAAGCGGGTCGCCGTGATCGGCACCGGCGCCAGCGCCATCCAGTTCGTGCCGCGGATCGCCGAGCAGGTCGCGGAGCTGAAGGTGTTCCAGCGGACACCGCCCTGGATCCAGAGCAAGCCGGACGTGAAGATCCCCGCCGGGGTCCGGAGCGCGTTCGCCGCGGTTCCCGGGCTGGGCCGGGCGGTGCGCAACCAGATCTACTGGACCCTGGAGGCCCGGGCGGTCGGCTTCGCCATCGACCCGCGACTGAACAAGCCGATGGACTGGATGGCCCGCAGGCACATCGCCAAGCAGATCGCCGACCCCGGGCTGCGGGCCAAGGTGACCCCGGACTACACCATCGGGTGCAAGCGGGTGCTGCTGTCCAACGACTACTACCCGGCGCTCACCCGGCCCAACGTCGACCTGGTCACCGACGGTGTCGCCGAGGTGCGCGAGCACTCGATCGTCACCACGGCCGGCCAGGAGTACGAGGTCGACGCGATCATCTACGGCACCGGCTTCAAGGTGGTGGACGGCCTCGCCGAGCAGCACATCATCGGCCGGGACGGGGTGAAGATCCAGGAGCTCTGGGAGGACGGCATCGAGGCTTACCACGGCACCACGGTCCCCGGGCTGCCCAACTTCTTCATGCTGCTGGGCCCCAACACCGGGCTCGGCCACAACTCCGTCGTCTTCATGATCGAGCAGCAGGTCCAGCATGTGATGAGCTGCCTGCGCCTGCTGTCGGAGCGCAGGGCCGAGACCATCGAGGTCAGGCCGGAGGCCATGCGCCGGTTCAACGACCGGCTGCACCGGCGGCTGCGCAGGGCCGTGTGGAACGAGGGCGGCTGCCAGAGCTGGTACCTCGACGAGCACGGCATCAACCGCACGCTGTGGCCCGGTTTCACCTTCGAGTACTGGGCGTCCACCCGCAAGGCCAAGGCCGCGGACTACATCACCGCCTGATCTCCTCCCGAGACCGCCCCCGACGCCCCGACCGTGATCATGCAATCGTTCGACGATCGATTGCGTGATCACGGCATGGATCGGGGTGGGGGCCGTTCAGGCGTCGGACAGGCGCGGGGCCTCTTCCGCGGGGGTACGGACCGTACGGGAGTGACGCTCGCCCACCAGGCTCGCGACGGCGGCCGACATGGACAGCAGCGCCATCACGAGCATCACCGCGATGGCCCGGTGGTAACCGGACAGCAGCGCGGGCAGCTCGCCGTGCGGGACGGTGCCGGCGAAGACCGCCGGGCGGTCCGTGCGGGGCAGCGCGCCGGCGATGAGCGTGAGGGCCATCGCGATGCCGAGCGTGTTGCCCACGTTCTGCAGGGTGAGCCGCATGCCGTTGACGGCGCCGAGCTGGTCGTGCGGGACCCGGGTCATGATCGCGGTGGTGTTGGCGGTGAGGAAGATGCCCGACCCGCAGCCCAGCAGGGCGAGCCCGGTCGCGACGACCGCGTACGGGGTGTGGCGGTCCAGGGTGAGCAGCAGGACGACGAGCCCGGTGGCCGTGAGCGCGGGCCCGGCGACGGCCACCGCGCGCGGGCTGGTCCAGCGGGCCAGCGTGCCGGCCAGCGGTGAAGCGATCATCATCGCGATAGGGACGGGCAGCACCGCGAGCCCCGCGGTCGCGGCGTCCGCCTCCCACACGCCCTGGAAGAACAGCGAGAACACCAGCACGATCCCGAACCTGGCGAGGGTATGGAAGAACGCCGCCAGGTTGGCCAGCGAGAAGCCGCGGTCGGCGAACAGCTCCAGGCTGACCAGCGGGTACGGGGTGCGCCGCTGGGCCCACCAGAACACCGGCATCAGCACCGCGAACGCGACGGCCCCGGCGCGCACCAGCGGGCTGTCCCAGCCGAGCGCTCCCGCCTCGGACAGCGCGAGCAGCAACCCGCCGAGCCAGCCCAGCAGCAGCAGGCCGCCGCGCAGGTCGATCGGCCGGCGCGGGCCGCGCGGCACCCGCCTGAGGGTGACCCATCCCCAGGCGAAGGCGGCCAGGCCGACGGGCACGTTGAACCAGAACACCCAGCGCCAGCCGGCCGCGTCGGCCACGAAACCGCCCACGGACGGACCCAGCACCTGGGACACCGAGATGCCGGAGATGTAGACGCCCATGCCCTGGCTGAGCAGGTGCCGCGGAAAGGCGTGCGTGATGAGGGCGGCGCCGTTGGCCAGGATCATCGCGAAGCCGACCGCCTGCACCACCCGTAGCGCGATCAGCACCCAGATGCCCGGAGACCAGCCCATGAGCAGCCCGGCCGCGGTGAACACGGCGTACCCCGTCAGATAGGTGGTCCTGCGGCCGAACACGTCGGAGAGCCTGCCGAACACCACCAGCAGCACCGTGTTGGCCAGCATGAACGACAGCAGCACCCAGTTCGCCGCGAAGGCACCGGCGTGGAAGTGCCGGACGACCACCGGCAGCGCCACGTTGAGGGTGCTGGCGTTCATCCCGGTGAGCAGCGTGCCCAGCGTGATCACCGACAGCACGCGCCAGTGGTAGGGCATGCTCCGCGCGCTCAGGCTCGGGGACCCCCGGCGACGTAGATGACCTGACCGGTGACGTACGAGGAGTCGGGACCGCACAGGAAGGACACGACGCCGGCGATGTCGTCGGGAGTGCCCACCCGGCGCAGCGGGATCGTCCTGGCGGCCGCCGCCTTGCGCTCCTCGGCGTCGGCACCGGCCCGTTCCGCCACCGACTTGGTCATCGCGGTGTCGATGAAGCCGGGGGCCACGGCGTTGACGTGCACCCCGAAGGGGCCGAGCTCGATGGCGAGGGTCTTGGTCATGCCCTGCAGGCCCGCCTTGGCGGTGGAGTAGTTGGTCTGGCCGCGGTTGCCGAGTGCCGCGGTGCTGCTGAGGTTGACGATCCGGCCCCACGCGCCGGCCACCATGTGCCGCTGCGCCGCGCGCGAGCACAGGAAGCCGCCCTTGAGATGGATGTCGATGACGGTGTCCCAGTCGTCGTCGGACATCTTGAACAGCAGGTTGTCGCGGATCACCCCGGCGTTGTTGACCAGGACGTCCAGCGAGCCGAGTTCCCCGACGGTCCGCTCGACCGCGGCCTCCACCTGGTCCTTGCTGGAGACGTCACAGGCCACCGCGATCGCCTCACCGCCGGCCGCGCGGATCGCCTCGGCGGTCGTCTTGCCGGACTCCTCGGTCAGATCGACCACGGCGACCTTGGCGCCGTCGGCCGCCAGCCTGAGCGCCGTCGCCGCGCCGATGCCCTGGGCCGCGCCCGTCACGAACGCGGTCCTTCCGGTCAGATGGCTCATCGCAGGTCCTGCCCTTCAGCGTCGGTACCGGTCACGTTCGATCGATCACTGTGAGACCGATTCTAGAAGAAGGTTCTAGAATATGTTCAGCCTCGGCTTGCGGGCGGGGGTGTGTCAAGGCCCCGGTTCCCGGGCCGAACCCGGGAGAATCCGGGTGGGGAGGAAGCACGATGGCGCCATGAGAACGACGAACCAGCCGGGCGACGGCTCCGCGGAGACCGGCGGAAGGCAGTGGGCCAGGGCCGACGCGACCCGCAGAGCGCTGCTGGACGCGGCCCAGGTGATCTTCGCCGACCGCGGCTATCCCGACGCGGGCATCGCCGAGATCGTCGAACGCTCCGGCATCAGCGTCGGCAGCCTCTACCACCACTACGGCGGGAAGGCCGGGCTGTATCTCGCGCTCTGGGAGGAGTTCACCGCCGAGCAGGAGCGGCAGGCCGCCCTCGCCGTCGCCACGGCCCGCAAGAGCGGCGAGACCGACGCCATCGCCCTGTTCATCGCCGGCGCCCGGGCCTTCCTGGACGTGTGCTGGCAGCAACGGGAGGCCTCCCGGCTCTTCCAGTCGGGGGAGGGGCCCAGCGGGTTCGCCCTGATGCGCCGCGCTCGGGTCCGCCAGTGGATTGGCCAGAACACCCGGCTGCTGCGCGGCCACGGCGGCGAGCGGGCCGCTCAGGTCCTGGCGCTGGTGCTCACCACCGTGATGGGCGAGGCCGGACGTGAGGTCGCCGCCGCCGTGGACCAGGCCGAGGCGCACGAGATCATCGATGAGGTCTGCCGCATTCTCGTCCGGCTCTCCCGGCCCGCCTGAGCACGGGTTCCGTCACCGGCCTCGGGACGCGGTCAGTACCAGTGGTGGGCCTGCCAGAAGGACCAGGCTCCGCACGGATCGCGGTAGCGGGCTTTGATGTAGCTGAGCCCCCAGGAGATCTGGGTGGCGGAATTGGTCTGCCAGTTCGGCCCGGCCGAGGCCATCTTGGAGCCCGGCAGCGCCTGCGGAATGCCGTACGCGTCCGAGGACGGGTTGTCGGCCCGCTCGTTCCAGTTGCTCTCGTGGGTCCACATCGTCAGGAGCGACGGCCAGCAGCGGCCCCAGCCCTTGAGCGCGTTCATCTGCTTGCCGAGTGCCTTGTTCTGCGCCGTGGTCGGGTTGGCCTTGGCCAGCTCCGCCGCCTTCCTGGCGGCGTCCCTCTTGGCCTTCAGCGCGGCGGCGGCCTTGGCGTCCCGCTTCGCCTTCTCGGCCAGCAGCCGGTCGGCCTTCACCTGCTTCTCGTACGCCCGTTGCTTGGCGTAGGCCACCGCGTTCGCCGTGACCGGGTCCATGTCGGACTGCTGGTTCATGAGATCGCCGAGTTGCTCGACGGACATTCCGGCGGCGGCAGGCGGGCCGCCCTTGCCGGGGGTGAAGTAGAACACGCCCGCGCCCATGGCCACGATCGCGGCACAGATGATCGTGGCGTTGTGGGTGAGCATCCGGAGGAACAGCGGAGCCCTGCGTTCCGGGCGGGAGCGCGGGCGTTTCCGGGGGGCCTTGCGGGAGCCGTTACGGGAGGTGGTGGTACGGGGAGCGGTGGCACGGGGCCGACGCGGGGGGCTTTGGGGAACGTGCCGCATGGATAGGTAGATTGCCCTAAGATCGCCGAACTCTGTATAGTTTCCGGCCTTTTTCTTGGCCAGAGGCCGCCGTCGTCCGCCGCGCGCCGTACCGGATCCGGAGCCGCGGTCCGCCCCGCGCGCCCGGCGCACCGGCCGCCCGCCGGGTCGCCGGAATCCGCGACCGCGTACATCGGCCCTGCTCAGCCATGCCGGGAGTGGTGGTTCCGCCGTCCCGACCGGTCGCACCGGGAGCCCGCCTGACGGAACAGAAAATTAGCGGCGCCGGATAGTAGCTTCTGACAAATCATGACTTAGCTACTAACTTCGCCGACCGACTTCCAATACAGTGCTCCAGATCACAGACGTGATTACCGTCTCATCGTGGAAGACGGCATGTCCTGTGACGTCGGGTGACGATCGGGAGACCGATCGAGAGGCGGGCCCGGAGGTTCGCGTCGAGGCCCGGGACGCCTAGGGAGGCTGTGATGCTTCGTCTGGCCGTTTTCAGTGCGGGTTCCGGCTGATGGCACTGCTGCTCGACAAGGGCGCAGGCGTGGCCCGGCAGCGGGCCGGCTCGGCGCTCGACGTGACCGGAGACCTGTGCGTCACCTTCATCGAGGGGATGCGCCGCACCTGGGACATCCGGAGCTGGTGGGGCGAGTTCATCGAGCAGTGCTGGTTCATCGCCCGCGTGACGAGTGTTCCGATCTTCCTCATCGCCATTCCGCTCGGAGCGACGATCTCGCTGCAGGTGGGTGAGATCTCCCGGCAGATCGGGGCCCAGTCGAACACCGGCGCGGCCGTCGTCGCCGCGATGGTGCAGCAGGTCGCCCCGCTGGCAGCGGCCCTGCTCATCTCCGGAGCGGGCGGCTCCGCCATCGCCTCGGACATGGGGGCGCGCAACATCCGCGACGAGCTCGCCGCGATGGAGGTCATGGGCATCAACCCGATCCACCGGCTGGTCACGCCACGGTTGTGGGCCGCCAGCACGATCGGGGTGCTGCTCTGCTCGCTGGTCATCCTCTCCGGCGTCGCGGGCGGCTACTACTTCAACGTCATCCAGCAGGGGGTGAGCCCGGGGGCGTTCTTCGACGGCGCGGCCTCGCTCCTACAGCTCTCCGACCTGCTGGTCACCCTGTTCAAGGCCTGGGTCTTCGGCTTCATCGCCGGCGCGGTCGCCTGCCACATGGGCATGAACTGCGACTACGGTCCGGTCGGCGTCGGCCGGGCGGTCAACAAGTCGACGGTGGTCACCTCGATCCTGGTGTTCGCCGCCAACTACGTGATCTCCGCGCTGTACTTCGTACTCGTTCCCCCGAGGTTCTGATGGTCGCCAGCCAATCCGTACGCCGGTTCGGCCGGGCGGTCCAGGACCGCGCGGCGGGCGTGGCCGGCTCGGCCAACCTGGCCGTCTTCCTCGGCCGGGTGGTCTACCACCTGCTCTTCGACATCGTCCTGCGCCGGAAGTACTGGAAGACGGTCTTCCAGAACATGAGCGACATCACCATCGGCGTCGGCGCCCTGGTGATCGGCGGCGGCATGGTCTTCGTGGTCTTCTCCATGTCGTTCTTCACCGGTCTGCAGGTCGGGTTGCAGGGCTATCCGAACCTGGCCCGGATCGGCGCCGAGTCGTTCACCGGCCTGGTCGCGAGCTTCTCCAGCGTCCGGGAGGTGACCCCGATCATCGCGGGCGTGGCGCTCATCGCCCAGGTGGGCTCGGCGTTCACCGCCGAGATCGGCGCCATGCGCATCTCCGAGGAGATCGACGCGCTCGAGGTGATGGGCGTGAACTCGCTGGCCTTCCTGGTGTGCACCCGGGTGGCCGCCGCGGTGCTGGCGCTCGTGCCGCTGTACCTGGTGGCGCTGTTCGCCAGCTTCTTCGCCTCCCGGCTGATCTCGGTGCAGTACTTCGGCCTGTCGCCCGGCATCTACGACTACTACTTCCACCTGTACCTGCCGCCGATCGACGTGTTCTACAGCGTCGTCAAGGTGGCGGTCTTCGCCTTCGTCGTCGTCTTCATCCACTGCTACCGCGGCTACTACGCCTTCGGCGGCCCGGTCGGGGTGGGCAACGCCGCCGGACGGGCCATCAGGGAGTCCAGCGTGGCGGTCATCGTGATGAACCTGGTCATGTCCTACATCTTCTGGGGCAACGGAGGGACGGTGAGCCTGACCGGATGATGCCCTCAGAGCTTTCCGCGCGCTCCCGGCTGACGTTCGCCGCCGTCGGCATGGCGGTCATGGTCGGCGGCGCCGCCGCCCTGGCCGGGGGCGCGGTGCAGAGCCACCCCGGCGCGACGCACTACAGCGCGACGTTCGGGCGTGCCGGGCAGGGCCTCGACGAGCGCTCCAAGGTCAAGATCCGCGGCATCGCGGTGGGCAGCGTCAGCGGCGTCGGCCTGGACGACAGGGGACGCGCGGTGGTGCGGTTCCGGGTCGACCGCGGCATCAAGGTGCCGCGGAGCGCGTCCGCGGGGATCGAGCCGATCTCGGTGTTCGGGCCCAAGGACCTCACGCTGGACCTCGGCAGCGGCGAGGGCTCGGGCCCCTATCTCCCCAACGGCGGGAACATCGCCAGGACGACCGACCCGCAGGAACTGTCCGACACCGCCTGGCCCGCCTATCGGCTGACGTCGGCGATCGACCCGCAGGAGATCGCCACCATCCTGCACACCTTCGCCGCGGGGCTGAACGGCAAGGGGCCCGCGCTGCGGCGGACGATCGACAACGCCGCCACGGTGGTGGACGGCGCCTATCGCAACAGGGCGGCGCTGCGGCAGGCGCTGCTGGACATCGAAGGGCTCTCCGACACCCTGGGCTCGCGGGGAGACGAGATCGTCGGCATCACCGGGGACCTCAACGCCCTGTCGCCGGTGCTCAACGACCGCCCGGACAAGATCACTCAGCTGCTGGCGGGCGCCGGCCGCGCGGCCGCGACCGCCGGTGACGGCCTGCGGGACCACGGCGACCAGGCGGCCCTGGTCCTGGACACCGGCGGCGACCTGATCGACGTCCTGTACCGGCAGCGCAGGAACGTGCCGCTGCTGATCGACGGCCTGAACGGCTTCTTCGGCGGCATCTCGAGCATCGTCCGGGTCCCCGGGCCGAGCGGGACCCTGCTGGCGCAGGCCGTCAACACCCTGCCCCTGGACCTCTGCCTCACCCTGGTGGACGTCTGCCCGCAGCAGGGGGCCAGGTGATGGCGGCCATCGGCGCCCGGAAGCGCGGTCGCGGTCCCGACCGCGGCTCGCTGCTGCGGTTCGCCGTGTTCGCGGTGTTCACCGGGCTGCTGACGTTCTTCATCGGCCAGCAGATCACGGGCACCTCCTTCAGCGACCGGTACACCCTCGTCGGCACCTTCGACGACGTCACCGGCCTGCTCGTCGGCGATCAGGTGAAGGTCGCCGGCGCCCCGGTCGGCCGCGTCGGCGGCATCAAGGTCAAGGACGGCCGGGCCGAGGTCAGGATGCAGGTCGACAAGGAGGTGAGGCTGCCGGTCGACTCGACGGCCTCGATCCGCTGGCGCAGCCTCATCGGCACCCGGCAGATCTACCTGGAGCCGGGCCGGAGCACCTCGATGCTCACCGACGGCGCACGGGTGCAGCACACCCTCTCGGTGGTGGACCTCGGCGACATCGTCAACAGCCTCGGCCCGCTCACCCGCAGCCTCGACCCCGACCAGATCAACCAGGTGCTGCAGGCCTTCGCCACCACGCTGGACGGCAACGAGAACAACATCAACCTGCTGACCAGCAACCTCGACGGGCTGCTCCAGACCTTCGCGGCGCGCAGCAGGACGATCGACCAGATGGTCAAGGACTACAAGGACGTCAGCGAGGTCATCAAGCAGCGCGACGGCCAGATCGCCCGGAGCGTCGACAACCTGGCCGCCATCACCGAGCTGCTCGACGGCAACTCCAAGCTGCTCAACGACACCCTGGTCCAGGTCTCCGGTGTCACCACCAGCCTCGACCAGGTCCTCGGCGGCCAGCAGGCACAACTGGGCCGGGTGGTGGACAACCTCGCCCGGTTCACCGGCACCTTCCGGTTGAACGTCGACAAGCTGGAGCTGATGGTGCAGGAGCTTCCGCTGGCCCTGCGCCGGCTGTTCGCGGCCGGCAACGGCGGGCACTTCCTGCGCACGGACGCGCTCTGCCTCAACGTCGTCCAGGGCCCCTGCCCGTTCAGGATGCAGCTGCCCGGAGCCACCGCCGGCAACGCCAGGGGCGCGGGCGGCCGGCAGTACTCCTACGAGGAGCTCAAGAAGCTCGCCCAGATGCTGCGGGGAGGCCGATGATGGCGCTCAAGTCCCTGCGCGACGTCAACCGGCGGGTGGTCGCGATCGTCTCGCTGCTGGTGATCGGCGCGGCCTGTGCCTTCGCCTACGCGGCGGGCCAGATGCACCTGTTCGACGGCGGCTACACGATGAGCGGGGTGTTCACCGACACCGGCGGGATCAAGAAGGGCGACGACGTCCGGGTCGCCGGGGTGAAGGCCGGCCGGGTCACGGAGGTCCGACCGGACTACGACCACGGCAAGGTGATCATCAGCTGGTACGTCGACGGGGACATCCGCCTGGGGCGGCAGACCCGGGCCGAGGTCCAGCTCTCGACCCTGCTGGGAGGCCGGTACCTGCGGCTCACCGGGCCGGTGGCGCCGCCGTACGTCCAGACGCTGCCCGCCGCCCAGCGCCGGGTGCCGCTCGACCGCACCGGGGTGCCCTTCACGGTCACCGACGCGCTGGAGAACACCACCCGGATCACCCAGTCGCTCGACCAGAAGTCGGTCACCAAGCTCCTGGACGCGACCGCGAAGATCAAGGTTCCCGAGCGCGACCAGCTGCACACGATGCTCGCCAACTTCACCCGGCTCACCAAGGTGCTCAACGACGACAATCCCGAGATCCAGCAGCTGATCGCCAACAGCAAGCGGGTGACCGGCACGCTGGCCTCCAAGAACGACCAGCTCGTCCGGATCATCAACGCGAGCAGGTCGCTGCTGGCCACCCTGGTGGCGCGCCGCAACGAGCTGGCAGCGACGCTCGGCCGGGGCAACCAGGTGGTCGCCTCGCTGACGGCCACCCTCACCCGGCACGAGAAGCAGATCGACCAGATCCTGGCCGACCTGCATCTGCTGACCACCCGGCTGGCGCCCAACATGGAGTCGCTCAACACCGGCCTGGCCGTGTTCGGCCCGACCATCGCCCAGACGGCCAACACCTACGGCCAGGGCGGCCGGTGGATCGAAGGACTGCTCACCGGGCTGGGCCCGCTACAGCCACCCGGGCCCGTCTCCAGCCGGATCCCGGGAGGATGAGGATGAACTCCAGGTTGCGTACCTCAGGCCTCGTCGCGCTCGCCGCCGCGCTGGTGGCCCCGCTGGGCGGGTGCTCCCTGGCCCCCCAGGACCGGCCCAAGCACATGACCGCCTACTTCGAGCGCGCCACCGCGTTCTACGAGAAGTCCCGGGTCAAGGTCATGGGCCTGAACGTCGGCAGCGTCGACCGGGTACGGGCCGAGGGCGACCGCATCCGGGTCGACTTCAGCGTCGACGCGAAGGTGCCGCTGCCCGACCGGCTGGAGGCCTCCATCGTGCCGCTCAACCTGATCGGGGAGCGCAACCTGGTGCTGAGCCCGGCCTGGCAGCCGGGCATGCCCAAGGCGCGCGACGGCAAGGTGATCCAGCTGGACCACACCCATGTGCCGGTGGAGACCGACGAGGCGCTGAAGGCCTTCACCAACGTGGCCAACGCCCTCGACCCCACCAAGGTCAAGAAGGCGCTCGGCGGGGCCGCCGAGTCGTTCGACGGCAACGGCCAGGCGTTCAACCAGGCGCTCGAACAGGGCGGCCGGCTCACCTCCAACATCGCCGGCCAGACCGACGAGCTGCTGAAGGTCGCCGACAACCTCCATCAGGTGGCGGGAGTGGTACGAGGCCGGGAGCAGGTGATCGGGGAGCTGGTCGACGACTTCGCCACCGTCAGCCGGATCCTCGCCTCGGAGCGCCAGAGCCTCACCCAGCTGGTCCGGAACGTCGCCGTGCTGATCGACCAGGGTGACGGGCTGCTCGAGCGCTACCAGGGGAACCTGCCGTACGACCTGTCGGTGATCGCCCGCATCTCCCTGGTCGTCGACGGCCAGAGCGACCGGCTGAGCGTGCTGCTCAGGGCGCTGCCGAAGGTCTCCAAGACCTTCATCAACGGGTGGGACCCGAAGAAGCACGCGCTGGTCCTGCGGTTCGCCGCCGACGCCTTCCTGCGCACCTGGATCCGGGGACTGACCAGGAAGGACTACGTGCCCTGCCCGCTGCCGCCGCCCAACTCCAACTGTCCCTGGATGGGAGGCACCAAGTGAGGCGGGGACCGGCCGTGCTCGCGCTCGCCCTGGTGACGGTGCTGCTGTCGGCGTGCTCCATCCGCACGCTCGGGGCGCCCACCGGCGACCTCAGGCTGGTCGCGACGTTCGACGACGCGCAGAACCTTGTCGCCGGCCACAGCGTTCAGCTGGCGGACGTGAAGGTGGGCTCGGTCACGGCCGTGAAGCTGGTGGGCTACCGGGTCAAGGTGACCATGTCCATCAAGGACGAATACCGGATCCCGGTCGGCACCGCGGCCGAGATCTCGGTGACCTCGCTGCTCGGTGAGAACTACGTGAAGCTGAGCCTTCCGCCCAACGCCAGCATGACCGGTGGCCCCTTCCTGGCGAACGGCGCGGAGATCACCAGGACCAGCGTGACCCCGCAGTTCGAGACGGTCACCGCGAAGGCCGGGGAACTGCTGAAGGCGCTCGCCGGCGACGACCTGAGCGCCGTGGTCGACGCCGGGGCCACCTCCCTGGCCGGCAACGGTCCCGAACTCCACACGCTGGTGGCCAAGTCCAGCCGGCTGGTGGACATCCTCGGCCGGCAGCGCGAGCAGCTCGGCACCGCGGTCGAGGAACTGGCCAGGCTGGGCAGGTCGCTGGCGAACGGCCGTGACCAGCTCGCCCGGGCGCCGGGCGAACTGGAGCGGACCACCAACCTGATCCTGGCCAACAAGGACCAGGCGCTGACGCTGGTGCGCAACCTCACCAGGACCGCCCGGCTGCTCAACCAGAAGGTCCTGCTGGGCCGGGCGGCGGAGCTGCGGACCACGCTGAACCGGCTCGACCCGGTGCTGCGGCAGCTGGGCGGCGACCGCGCCCGGCTCACCTCCCTGGTCACCGGGCTGGAGCGGTTCGTCAACAGGCTGCCCCGGGCCACCTACGACGGGCAGTTGCTGCTCTACCCGATCCTCAAGATCGTGCTGCCGGGCCAGACGGAGCCGATCGACCTCGGCGGCGGGTCCACGTCCGCGAAGACCAAGAAGGGGACCACCGCCGCCGACCCGCTCGCCAAGCTACGGGATCTGCTGCCGAACCTGAACCAACTCCTGGGGCGCCCCTGATGAACAGGCGCATCCTGATCAACCTGGCCGTCTTCGGCACGGTCAGCGTCGTCGTCATCTGGTGGGCGCTGCAGAACGTCGTGACGTTCGACTTCATCGAGCGGCCGTACACGATCACCGCCGAGTTCACCGCGTCGCCGGGCCTGCATCCCAACTTCGAGGTGGACTATCTCGGCATCCCGGTCGGGAAGATCCAGAAGGTCGATCTCCGGACCGGCAAGGTCGTGGTGAAGATGGGCATCAAGCGCGGCACGAAGATCCCGCAGGGGGTCACGGCCGCCGCCGGCCGCAAGTCGGCGGTCGGCGAGCCCTTCGTCCAGCTCACCCCGGCTCCCGGACGGGCCGACGCGCCGCCGCTGCGCCCGGGAGCGGTGATCGCGGTGACCCAGACCTCGGTGCCGGCCTCCTACGGTGAGCTCTTCGGCGCGGTGAACAAGGCGCTCAGCGCCGTCGACCCCGACGACGCCAGGATCCTCGTGCACGAGCTGTCGGTCGGGTGGAGCGGCCGTGCCGACTCGCTGCGCCAGACCATCGACGGGGCCGACAAGATCACCTCCAGCTTCGCGGCCAACTCCGGGCTCATCGACGACCTGACCAAGGACCTGACGAAGATCACCCATGAGGTCGCCGTGCACCGGGGCGCGCTCGGCCAGGGCATCGACGACCTCGCGGCCACCACCGCCGCGCTGAGCAGCGTGCGTGCGGAGCTGGCCCGGATCCGTGACCGGGGCCCCGACCTGCTCGCCAAGGTCAACAGGCTGCTCGAGGCCGGCGGCGCGGACCTCGGCTGCACGTTCGACGCGCTCGGTGCCGGGCTCCCTGACTTCGCCAACGCCAGGGGCCTGGCGAATCTCGGCGAGAGCCTGGCGCTGGCGCCCTCGCTGGCCCAGGCGCTGGGCGACGTCATCGGCAAGGACCAAGGGCAGTACGTCCTGAAGGTTCTGTTCATCCTGACCCTGAAGACGAAGGCGACGCTGGAGTACAAGTACCCGGTGCCGCAGCCCGGCGTCGCGAAGATCCCGAATTGCCGCGATGGGCGGAGCCCCGGCAAGGTCAAGCAGGTGTCCGACCCGTCCAAGGCACTCGCTCAGGTCAATCCGCCGCAGTACCCGCCCGCCACCGCCGCGCCGGTGACGCTGAAGAACGCCTCACAGGAGGGCACCGGCGGTCCGCCGGGCTGGCTGCTCTACGTCCCGCCGCTGCTCGCGTTGCTGATCCTGATCAAGGTACTGGCCGGTACCGTGCCCCTGTTGCCCGGACGTCGACGCGGACGCAGATCCCACCCTCCTAGGAGACGCCAGTGAGCACCGACACCACCAAGGGGCGCGAGGCCGCCGAGACCCCGGCCGTCGAGGTCGAGGACGTCGAGGCCGAGGACGTCGTGACCGGTGAGGAGGGGCGGCCGGAGCCCGTCGCCAAGGCCCCGGCGAGGAAGAAGGTCCGGCGCGTCCGGGTCGTCGAGATCATCGATGACGAGGACCTGGACGAGGTGCTGGACCGGCTCGATGCCGCCGACGAGGATGAGGCGCGGCCCGCCAGGCCCAGGCCGGCCGTGCGGACCACCGCCCGGGACGCGGCTCGGGACGAGACCGACGACGCGGCCGACGACGCAACTGAGGGCGCGGCTGAGGGCGCGGCTCGGGACGAGGCCGACGACGAGGCCGACGAGGCGGCAGACGAGCCGCGACCGGCCCGTACCCGGACCGCCCGCAAGGCCGGCGCACCGGCGGAACGGGACGGGGGAGAGGCTCTCGGCGGACTGCGGCACCTGATCGCCGCACCCGCCGTGCGCACCGCCGCCGCCATCGTGGTGATCGCGGCCCTGGCCACCTTCGGGCTCTTCCAGTGGCGGCAGGCGAGCGACCTGTCGGCCAGGCAGGAGGCGCGCAGGGCGGTCGAGGCCAAGCTCACCGAGTTCGGCGGTGTGATCGGCACCTACGACACCACCCGGGTCAAGTCGTCCCAGGACAAGATCGCGAGTTACATGGTCGGCGACGCGCTCAGCGTGTTCCAGGCCAACGCGGCCAAGGCGCAGACGCTGACCGACCCCGCCAAGGCCAAGGTCACCACAGTGTCCAAGGCGCGCCAGGTGATCGTCGGCAATGTGAACGGCGAGTTCGCCACCGGCCTGATCGCGGTGGACATCACGCTCACCACCGAGCAGGGCAGCGCGCCGATGGCCAACAACTACCTGGTGGTCGACCTGGTCAAGCAGAAGGGCGTGTGGAAGGTGAGCAAGCTGACCCCGATCGGCAGCCCGTCCGACACCACCGACGGCACCGGCGCGACCGCTCCGGCGGCCGGTGCGACGCCCACCGCCAAGCCCAAGAAGTAGCCGGCCCGCGGGGTGGCTCCCGGGTCAGCGCGACCGCTTGGCGCGCATCTTGCGGACCTCCATGGTCCCTTCCAGCTCGCGCTCCCGGGCCTCGACCCGGACCGGATCCCGGTCGATCCACATGGTGGCGAATCCGCACAGCAACCCCACGCCGCCGAGCCACGGCTTGTGCCACATGAAGCTCAGCGCGACGCACACCACCGCACAGCAGACGAGCAGGAAGAACTTCACGTCGCACTCCTCAACCGTCACGCCGGAACACGCCCGGGCCGGGTCCGCAAGGCGGGAGTGTGACCCCGATCTCCTTGCGCACACAACGATATGGCCCACGACCCGGATCGGGAACCCCTGACGACGCCGGCCCGCTCACGCGGAGCGCGAGCGGGCCGGGGAGTGCACGGCGGCCGGGACGGGGACGGGCGGAAGGGGCGGGTGGCCGGGAGGAGCTCAGAGGTAGCGGGCGGCGGCGGCTTCGGCCGGCGCGTCCGCGCCGGTGACCCCGCCGGGCCCCTGCGGAATGCCGTCGTCCAGCTCCGCCGGGGCGTTGACGGTGACGCGGTGCATCTTGCGCCGCTGGGTGTAGTCGGCGACCGCGTAGTGCTGGGTGGGCCGGTTGTCCCAGAAGGCCAGCGTGCCGACCCGCCAGTTGAGGCGGACCTGGAACTGCGGGTCGCGTACGGCGTCGAACAGCAGGGGCAGCAGCGCCTCGTTCTCGCGGCGGGACAGGCCGATCAGCCGGGTCACCGAGCTGCGGTTGACGTACAGCGCCTTGCGGCCCGTCTCCGGGTGGACGCGGACCACCGGGTGGACGGACGGCGGATTCTTGTCCTGCATGGCCCGCAGGTCCAGCCGATGCCCCTTGTCGATCGCCTTCGACACCGACATGGTGAGGTCGTGCTCGGCGTACAGCTCGTCACAGAGCCGCTGGATCGACGGGTGCAGCGAGTCGTAGGCCATGTACATGTTGGCCCAGTTGGTGTCGCCGCCGACCTTCGGCAGCATCACCGCGCGCAGCAGCGAACCCATGGGCGGGGTCCTCATGAAGGTGTTGTCGCTGTGCCACTGGTCGCCGCCCTCGCCCTTCGGGTCGGTCTGGTCGAGGACATGGATGGCGCTGCCCGAGGTGTCCATCGGCGGCAGGTTGAGCGTGCCGAAGTTCTTGGCGAACTCCAGGTGCTCCTCGTCGGTGATGTTCTGGTCGCGGAAGAACAGCACCATGTGGTCCAGCAGGCCCTGCCGGACCGTGGCGACCTGCTCCGCCTCCAGAGGCTTGCTCAGGTCAACTCCGGTGACCTCGGCCCCGATGTTCCGGGTGACAGGGTGGAATTCGATCATGTCCGGAGCCTCCATCCGCGTAAAACAAGCAATCGCTAGGTTGAGCGTACTCGATGGAGGTGGACATCTGTCCAGTGCTCAGCTCGCCTTGACGAGGGCCTGCTCCAGGTCGGCCCACAGATCCTCGGGGTGCTCGATGCCCACCGCCATGCGCACGGTCCCCTCGCCGATCCCCGCGGCCTCCAGCGTGGCGGCGTCGAGCTGCCGGTGGGAGGTGCTGGCCGGATGGATGACCAGCGTCTTCGCCGCCCCGAGGGACGCCGCGAGCGAGGCGAGCCGTACGGCCTCGATGAAGGTGCGCCCGGCCTCGCGCCCGCCGGCGAGCTCGAACGAGACCACCCCGCCGTAACCGGACATCAGCCGCCCGGCCAGCTCGTGCCACGGGTCGCCGGGGAGCCCGGGGTAGTGCACCCGCGTCACCGCGGGATGCGCGGCGAGCCGTTCGGCCAGCAGTTGCGCGTTCGAGCAGTGCCGTTCCATGCGCAGCGCCAGCGTGGTCAGGCCGCGCAGCACCAGCCAGGCCATGAACGGGTCGGCCGAGGCTCCCAGCTCGACGGCGTGATCCCAGACCCGCCGGTGCAGCGCGGCGTCGGCGAAGACCGCCACGCCGCCGAGCGCGTCGCCGTGACCGCTCATGTACTTGGTGGCCGAGTGGACGACCACGTCGGCGCCGTACTCGATCGGCCGGCAGAGCAGCGGAGTGGCGAAGGTGTTGTCCACCACCCCCGTCACACCGGCCTCCCGGGCGACGGCCAGCAGCGCGGGCAGGTCGGCGACCTGGGTGGTCGGGTTGGCGATGGTCTCCAGGTAGAGCACGCGCGTCTCGGGCCGGAGCGCGGCACGGACCTCCTCGGGGTCGTCGCCGGAGACGTAGGTGACCTCGACCCCCCAGCGCTCGGTCAGGTCGCGGACGAGGGCGTAGGTGCCGCCGTAGAGGCACCGCTGGGCGATGAGATGATCACCGGTCTTCAGCAGGGCGAGCAGGACGGCGCTGATGGCGCCCATGCCGGAGCCGGTGGCGATGGCGCCCGTTCCGCCTTCGAGCTCGGCGACGGCGTCCTCGAAGGCACGGACCGTGGGATTGCCGAGCCGGCTGTAGAAGTAGGCGCCCTCGGGGCCGTCGAAGGCGGCGGCCATCGAGTCGGCGTCATCGAAGGCGAACAGGTGTCCCTGGTAGATGGGCACTCCGAGAGGGCGGCTGCCGGCGGGCTGCCGGACGGGGACGTGGACGGCGCGGGTCTCGCGGTGCAGCTCGTTCATGCCTTCCACCTTGCACCCTCCCCAGCCGGGCCGACCAGGGCCAATCCCCATCAGTGGCCCCCGCCCCCTCCGTGATCAGCAATCGTTCGACGAACGATTGCTGATCACGGAGGGGTTGAGAGGAAGGCGCGGGGGTGAAGGGGGATTGCGGGGTCAGAGGTAGAAGCCGGTGTCCTGGGCGTTGCGGGCCTGCTCCTGGGTGGCGATCTGGCGTTCGCCGTTGCGCATGGCCACCAGCTCGGCGAGGGTCGCCCCCTCCGGCCCGATGCGGGCCGCCGCGGAGTCGTCGCCGAGCCAGCCGGTGGCCTCCGCCTGCGACAGCGGGCCCACCTCGATCTGGGCCAGACAGCGGCCGGGCCGTACGACGGCGGGGTGCAGATGGGTCAGGTCCTCGTTGGTGGTGATCGCCACCAGCACGTCACGGCCCTGGCCGAGCATCCCGTCGGTGAGGTTGAGCAGCCGGGACAGCCCCTGGCCGGTGGACTTCTTGGCCTCGCCGCGGATCAGCTCGTCGCAGTCCTCGAGGATCAGCAGCCGCCAGCGGCGCTTCTCCTCCTCGTCGCCGTCGGTGCCGACCGCGACCTCCATGAGGTAACCGGGGTTGCCGAAGAGCACCTCGGGGTCCAGGACGCAGTCGAACTGGCACCAGTCGGCCCACTCGCGGGCCAGCGAGCGCAGCGCGGTGGTCTTGCCGGTGCCGGGCGGGCCGTGCAACAGCAGCAGCCGGCCGGTCACGTCGGCGGCCGACAGGGTCATCAGCCGGTCCATGGCCCCGGTCACGTCGGTGGAGTAGTTGCCGCGGATCTCCGGCCAGGTGGCGGTGGTGATGTTCCGCTCCCGGCGGCGCGGCCCGTGCGCGGTCAGGTGCCAGAACCCCATCTCCACCTGGGCCTCGTCCTGCGGGGCCGGCTCGGTGGCGTCCCGGGTCGACTCCTCCAGGATCGTACGCGCCAGGTCGTCGCTGGTCGCGGTCACTTCCACCTGCGCGGACCCGCTACGCCACCGGATGGCCCGCAGCGTCCAGCCCGCGCCGTCGGCCAGCAACGCGGTCGGGCCGTCGTCCGTGGTGGTCATCCGCAGCACCCGCGAGCCCGCGGGCCGCAGCGGCGCCTCCGGCCGTACCCGCTCGAGGTCGACCGAGCGGGCCCACGGCTGGCGGCCGGAGACGAAGGGCTCCAGCGCGAGGGCGTCGATGATGTCCCGGGCCGAGTCGGAGTCGTCGAAGTTCATCGTCCAGGGCAGCCCGGCGACCGGGTCGGCGGCGTCGTGGACGGGCTCGATGAGGCGCAGCGGCTCCTTGGGGGTGGACATGTCCTCGATGATCAGGCCCCTTCCCGCCCGGCGTCCAGCGAATTTCCGTGGTACGTCTGGGTCGGCGGAGGCGGAGGGCGTCGAGGCGTCAGTCCTGTCGCTTGGAGTCCTTGTCCTTGTCGTCGAGCGCCGCGGCCTCCTCCGGCGTCGGCGCGGTGCCGCCGAGGTAGGCCGGCTGCCACCAGGTCTCCGTCGGCTTGGGCTTCTCGGGGTACTCGCGCTGGGCCTTCTCCACCAGCTCCGACATCCGGGCCCGCAGGTCGTCGGTGGCCTTGTCGTAGTCGTCGCCCCGCTTGGGGTACATGGGCTCGCCGATCAGGATCGTGATCGGGATCCGCCGCTGGAAGAGCCGGCGCGGCCGACCCTTGGTCCACAGCCGCTGCCCGCCCCACACGGCCATCGGGATCATCGGCACCTTGGCCGCGACCGCCATCCGCACGGCGCCGCTCTTGATGTCCTTGACGGTGAAGGAACGGCTGATCGTGGCCTCGGCGAACACCCCGATGACCTCACCGCCCTTCAGCGCCTTGAGCGCCGCGGCGTACGAGGACGCACCGGCCTCGCGGTCCACCGGGATGTGGTGCATGCCGCGCATCAGCGGGCCGGAGATCTTGTTGTCGAAGACCTCTTTTTTCGCCATGAACCGGACGAGCCGCCCGGCCGGGTTGGCGCCGAGCCCGGCGAAGATGAAGTCGAGATAGCTGACGTGGTTGCTCACCAGGACCGCACCACCGGTCTTCGGCAGATGCTCGGCTCCCTCGATCCGGAACTTGAGCCCGAGGACGCGGAACAACGTCTTGGCAGTGGCGATCACCGGGGGGTACACAATCTCCGTCATGGGAGAACGGTAACTCACTCCGGGTCATCGGTGCCGGTCAGTGGCGGGCGCCTTCCAGTTCGCCGGGCTCGGGGAGCAGGTTCGCGCGGTCCGCGGGAGGGCGGGTCCGATTGAGCAGCACCCGCCGCAGGACCGAGGGCCGGAACAGCGAGGGCGGCTCCTGCCGCAGGGCGAGCACGTCGAGCAGCGCGGCGCAGACGCTCTCGTCGACGTTGGCCGCGGCCACCACCCGGCTGACGTACCGGTTGATGATCCGGTTGTGCGGGCGGATCGGCGCGCCCTCCGTGCCGGGGTAGCGGAAGTCCTCGCCGGTGGCGACCAGCCAGGCCCCCGACCCGCAGCGCATCGCCCGGCGCTGGAACGCCCGGGTCAGGCCGGCGGGACTCGCGGACAGCAGCTCGTCGAGGACGACGGCCTGCAACGCCGCCACGCTCATGCCCTGTCCGTAAATGGGATTGAAGGCGCAGACGGAATCGCCGACCGCGATGAAGCCCTCGGGCCAGGAGGGCAGCCGCTCGTAGTGCCTGCGGTGGTTGGCCGTCCGGCGGAAGGCGGTGATGGGGGTCAGCGGCTCGGCGGTGCGGATGGCGTCGTACAGGACCGGGTCGCGCAGCCCCTTGGCGAAGTCCAGGAAGCCGTCCTCGCTGGTCGGCGGGTAGTCACGGCCGGCTCCGCTGAGGCTGCAGATCCAGCGGCCGCCCTCCTGCGGGAACAGCCCGCCGGTGCGCTTGCTGTGCGGTGCCTCGGCCTGGAGGTAGAGCGCCTGCCAGCCGGGGTCGAAGCCCTCGGGAATGGCGTAGTAGCGGCTGGTGTACCCCAGCAGCGGGTCCACCTTGGTCTCCTTGGGGAACGGATAGCCCAGCAGGACCAGCCACTCGGGGGCCCGGGAGGCGCGGCCCGAGGCGTCGACGACCAGGTCGGCGTGGAGGGGAGTGCTGGTGCCGTTGGTGCCGACCTCCCGGACCTCCACCCCGGCGACCTTCTTGCGCTGCGTCCCCGGGCCGGCCGGAACCAGTCCGGTGACCTCCTGGTGGGTGAGCAGGGTCAGCCGCGGGGCCATGCGCCGCCGGACGGTCCAGTCGAGGAGGGGACGGCTGAAGGTCAGCATGCGGGTCACCTCGAACCGGCGGCGCCAGCCCTCGGAGGTCAGCCAGAGCACGTCCTTGGGGATTCCCAGCTCCGGGACCCCGGCGGCCAGCAGTTCCGCCTCGATCCCCGGGAAGAGGTCTTCGATGATCTCCAGGCCCTTGGTCCAGAGCACGTGCAGGTGGCGGGCCTGGGGGATCCCCGGCCGGAACGCGGGGTCCTCGGGGAACCGGTCGCGGTCGATGACGGTGACCTTGTCGAAGTGGTCGGCCAGAACCCGGGCGGCCAGCAGCCCGGCCAGGCTGCCTCCGATGACGACGGCATGCTCGCGAGACTCCGTCATTATGATCTCCAGGGGCGAGGGAACGGCGGCGTCTGATGATTATCGGCCGAATGGGCCGAATACAACAGGACATCGCCGTACAAATAGCTGATTTCGGACTACTGACATTTCGTCTGACAGGCACATATAAAAGGTATAGATTGACCGGTCCAGTGGGATTTACGGATACTCAAACGGTCAAAAGATCCAGGCGGGACGATCGAGAGGAGCAACGTAATGACCACTGGCACACGGCCCCCTTCGCGTACTCACCACCATCGGACCATCAAGCGGGAACTGGCTGAAAGTGTTCATCCGGCCTGGGTCGAAAGCATGATGGCGAACATCAAGCCGGAGTGGAGCGGGGTTCTCGAGTCTCCGCTGTTCGAGGCCACCGTGCAAGGCCCGCTGCCGGAACGTTCCTGGCGCCACGTGCTGCTGGAATTCTTCGGCGTCGTCGAGTCCTTCCCGAAGTACATGGGCGTCACCCTCGGTAAGACGACCTTCGGCCGCCGGCCGGGCGACATCCTGGCCAGGGACTGGCTGATCGGCAACATCCGGACCGAGGCCCTGCACGCCCAGTGGTTCATCGACTGGGCCATCGGGCTCGGCATCACCTACGAGGAGATGGTCGCCCACCGGCCGGGGCCGGAGGTCGCCGCGCTCCAGGAGTACCTCTGGTCGATGGCCTACCGCGGCACCCTGGCGGAGGCCCTCGGCGCCGTCAACTACGCCATCGAGGGCACCACCGGCGAGTGGACGCGGCTGGTGATGCCGGCCTTCGAGCGACGCCTCGACGGCAGCAAGACCGCCCTGCTGTGGCTCACCGAGCACGCGGAGTACGACGACGCGCACCCGCGCGAGGCCCTGGAGCTCATCAAGATCACGGTGGGGAGCGACGAGGAGCGGCAGAAGGTCGAGGACGCGACCCGGCTGTCACTCCAGTTGTTCCGCCGGGGCTTCGACGCCTGCCACCGGATGGGCACCTCCTGACCCACGCCCGGCGGGCCGCCGGTCCGCCCGGTCGCCGCCGGGTCGGGTCAGGGGAGTTTCCAGTCGAGGGGCTGCGCGCCCTGGCGTTCGAGCAGGGCGTTGGCCTTGCTGAAGGGGCGGGAGCCGAAGAATCCGCGGTCGGCCGACATCGGGCTGGGATGCGCCGATTCCAAGCACGGCACGCCGCCCAGCAGCGGACGCAGATTGCGGGCGTCCCGCCCCCACAGGATCGCCACCAGCGGGGTGCCCCGCGCGGCCAGCGCCTGGATCGCCTGCGCGGTGACCTCTTCCCAGCCCTTTCCGCGGTGCGAGGCGGGCCTGCCGGGCGCCACGGTGAGCGATCGGTTGAGCAGCAGCACTCCGCGTTCGGTCCAGGGGGTGAGATCGCCGTTGGCGGGTTCCGGATGGCCGAGGTCGGCGCCGTACTCCCGGAAGATGTTGATCAGGCTGCCGGGCAGCGGCCGTACCTCGGGCGCCACCGAGAAGCTGAGCCCGACCGGATGCCCGGGCGTCGGGTACGGATCCTGGCCCACGATCAGCACCCGTACGTCCTGGAACGGCTGCTGGAAGGCCCGCAGGATGTGCGGACCGGCCGGCAGGTATCGGCGGCCGGCGGCCACCTCCGTGCGCAGGAACTCGCCCATCTCCGCGATCCGGCCGGCGACCGGCTCCAGCGCGGTGGCCCAGCCGGCCTCGACGATCTCATTCAGCGGACGTCCCGTCATGGTCGGCAACTCTAGTGATCGACCGGCCGATCGAGGGGCGAACCGGGGACGAAGGCGGGCCGGTCCGGATTCCGCCGCCCGGGACGGCCTTGCCGGGCCTCCGCGAGGATGCCGCGTACCCAGCCGATCACGAGAAGGCCACTAAATGCCGGAAACGCCTGATCAATACCAATTGAGGGCATGCTCGACGGGTGGAAAGGGTCCCGGTCCGCCGTCGGCTCACCATGGTCGGTTCTCCGGGATTGGAACGTGCCGACCAGGGGGAAAAGCCTGGTGTAACGGCCCGACGACGCCGCGTTAAGTCCGTGTTACGTAGTTTCAGCCTTCATTGACCTACTTGTCGGTAATGCGTAGCCAGTAGGAGTCGGGTGCGCACAGACGAGCAGATGGGGTCACATGATGAGTCAGCTGACTGCTTTGGACGCTAACTTCCTTCACATCGAGGGAGGCACCACCGTCGCGCACATCGGGGGCCTGGGCATCCTGGATACGACCTCCTGCCCCAACGGCAGGCTGACCCGTGGCGACATGGTGGAGCTGGTACGCGAGCGCGCGCATCTCGCCAAGCCGATCCGCCAGCGGCTGGTCGAGGTGCCCCTCGGCCTGGACCTGCCCTACTGGATCGACGACCCGGACTTCGACCCGTCCGAGCACGTGCGCGAGGTCGCGTTGCCGTACCCGGGTGACGCGAGGCAGCTCGGCGAGGAGATCGCCCGGCTGCACGAGACGCCGCTCGACCGGCGCCGCCCGCTGTGGGAGCTGTATCTCGTGCAGGGCCTGGCCGGCGGCCACACCGCGATCTACGTCAAGGTGCACCACGCCGCCATCGACGGGGTCCTCGCCGCGGAGACCCTGGCCGCGCTGCTCGACCTCTCGCCCGAGCCGCGCCCGCTGCCGGACACGGTGGAGGAGCCCCAGCGGGCGCCCGGCGCGCTGGCCATGCTCGGCGCCGGCCTGGTCAGGACCGTGCTGCACCCGGTCCTCACGAGCCGGGCGTTCGTCCATACCGCCACCCACCTGGACCAGATCCCGGGTCCGGGGCAGTACCCCGGGGTGGACAAGGTGACGCAGGCCCTGCGCGCGATGATGCGGGTGGACACCAAGGGGAAGCATCAGGTGCCGAGGCTGACGCCGCCGCCGACCCCGTTCAACGGCACGATCGGCCCGCGCCGGCGGTTCGCGTTCGGTTCGCTGCCGTTGGAGGAGATCAAGTGGGTCCGCCAGCATCTGGGCGGCAGCCTCAACGACGTGGTGATGGCCCTGTGCGCGTCGGCGCTGCGCCGCTGGCTGGTCGAGCACGACGCGCTGCCGGACGGGCCGCTCGTCGCCGCCGTGCCGGTGTCGCTGCGGCAGAACGGCGATGAGACCTGCGAGGAGAGCGCCAACAAGCTCGCGGTGATGATCGCCCCGCTGGCGACGCACGTGGCCGACCACCGCGAGCGCTTCGAGGCGGTGCGCAACAGCATGCGCGCGGTCAAACGCCGGTTCGTCGCCTCCTCCGGTGCCTGGCTGCACGAGCTCAGCTCGCTGATGCCCACGCCGGTCGCCTCGGTGGCCACCCGGCTGGCGCTGCAGTTCGCGCCGAGCTCCCTCCTGCGGTCCACGAACCTGGTCGTCTCGAACGTGCCGGGCCCGCAGATCCCGCTCTACGTGCGCGGCGCCCGGATCCTCGGGTACTACCCGGTCTCGGTGATCAGCGATGTCACCGGCGGCCTCAACATCACGGTGTTCTCCTACAACGGCAACATCGACGTCGGCATCATCGCCTGCCCCGACATGGTCCCCGACGTGTGGAAGATGATCGACTACATGGGTGAGGCGCTCGACGAGCTCAAGACCCTCGCGGGGTCCCAGATGTCCTGATCGCCCAGGGTCGGTGATAAATGCCGGGACCCGGCCGGTGAAGGTCCGGCATCATGACGGCCATGGATCAACCGGCTCGCTGGCGCGTGGCGGGGTTCACCGAGCTCCGCGAGCTCGGGGCCGGAGCCCAGGGCAGGGTCGTGCTCGCCAGGCACGACACGAGCGGCATGGTCGTCGCCGTGAAGTACGTCTTCGGCACCGGTGATCTCACCCGTTTCCGGGAGGAGGCCCGGCTGCTGCGGCGGGTGGCCAACCCGTACGTCGCCAAGCTGTACGACTACGTCGAGGAGCCCGGCAAGGGCGCCGCGATCCTCATGGAGGCGGTGGACGGGGTCTCACTGCGGGTGGCGCTGGACCGGCACGGCACGCTCACCCCCGAGGCGTCCCTGGCGGTGCTGAAGGGCTCGCTGCTCGGGCTGGCCGCCGCGCACGAGCTCGGGGTGGTGCACCGCGACTACAAGCCCGCGAACGTCGTGGTGGAGGACGACGGGCTCAGCAAGCTCATCGACTTCGGCGTGGCCACCCTCACCGGACGGCAGGACCGCAGCGGCACCCCGGCCTACATGGCACCCGAGCAGTGGCGGGCCGAACCCGCCACCCCCTCCACCGACGTGTACGCGGCGACCTGCGTGTTCTTCGAGTGCGTCACCGGCCACCGGCCCTACACCGCCGACGACCAGGTCGCGCTCATGGGCCTGCACCTCACCGAGCCGGTCCCGGTCGCGGACGTGCCCGAACCGCTGCGCGAACTCGTCGCGCGGGGCATGGCCAAAACGGCGGGGGAACGGCCGCCGAGCGCCGCCGCGTTCGTGACCGAGCTGGAGACCGTGGCCGGCGCGGCGTACGGCCCGGACTGGGAGACGCGCGGCTGGCGGGCGCTCGGGGCGGCGGCGGCCGCGCTGGCCGCGCTCTCCCCGCTGGCCGGGCTGCTGATCGGAGCGGGGCAGGCCGCCGGACACGCGGCGGCGCAGGCGGGTCACGCCGCGGCGCAGGCGGCCGGTCAGGCCGCCGCGGGCCACGGCGTCGGGTCGGCGGTCGGCCACGGCGCCGTGGCCACGGGCCGGCGGGTCTTCTACAAGACGGTGCTCGGCAAGGCGGTCATCGGCGGCACCGCCGCGGTCGTCGCCGCCGGTGGCGCCGCCGCGGTGGTCGTGGCCGCCCAGCCGGCCGCGAAACCCGTCGCCGGGCCCCCGCCGCGCCCGCCGACGCTCGCGTACGCCACCGCCACCGCGGTCCAGATCCGTTCCGGGACCGGCGCGGCGCGGACGCTCGCGGCGGTGCCGGCCGGAATGAGGGTCGGCAACCTGGTCTGGTCCGCCGACGGTACGCGGCTCGGCTGGATCGCCGAGCGCTACCCGAAGAGCACGATCTACCTCGCCGACGTCCGAGGGGGCGGCCGGGTGCGTTCCTGGGACTGCACCTGCGACTCGGCCGCCTTCCAGGGAGACCGGCTGGTCACCGGCGGAGGCCTCACCGGAGGCCCGCATCTGCTCTACTACTCCGCGGCCAGTGCCAGACCGGTCAGTACGCGGGTGACCGGCCTGCCGCCCCTGGGCCCCGTCACCAACACCTTCAACCTGCACACCGTGACCGCCTCCGGCGCGCTGATCGTGGGGTACGGGACCGGGGTCAGCGCCGCCGGCGGTCCGCAGACGCTCTACCAGGTGGACACCGCGGGACACGCCACCCGTTTCGGCAGCCCCCGCGATCCCACGACCGACAACACGGTCCCGTGGAACTTCACGACCAGCCCGGACGGCAGGCGGATCGGCTACCTGATCAGCTCGCACGGCGGCTACTGCGCCAACACCGACTCGGTCGTCCTGCTGGACGCCGCCACCGGGCGGGCGAGCCGCCCCGCCATGCCGGCCCGCGGCTACACCGGGTCGGTGTGGTTCGACCCCGCAGGCACCGCCTACACCGCCTTCGTCCCCCAACCGGCGGGTTGCCGGTCCACCAGCGCGACCGGCGCGGGCCAGGTGGCGGAGACGGCGGTGACCCCGCAGGTCTACCGCGCGGAGGGCGGCCGGTGGGTTCGGACCGCAGACCATGTGCTCCAGCAGCTCTACGGGCGGGCCGGCTGGCGGGCCACGCTCAACGGCACCATGACGTCCGGCGCGCTCGGCGGCGGCCGGCCCGCCGGTGCCCTGGTCGTCACCCATGGCACGGTCAGCACGCCCCTCGCCCAGGGGGTGAGCGCCATCGCCTGGGCGCCCCGCGGCTGAGGAACCGGCTGACGGCCGCCGGTGGACGATCGCCCGGTGGACCGCCGCCCGGTGACCAGGCGGCCGTGGCGCTACTCCTCCAGCGCGGTCAGGAACTCCCGGGCCCAGCGGTTGACGTCGTACTGGCTCACCCGGCGGCGCATGGTCCGCATCCGGCGGGCCAGCTCGTCCGGGTCGGTGCCCATGGCCGTCATCAGCGCCCGCTTCATCCCGTCGATGTCGTACGGGTTGACCAGGAAGGACTGCTTGAGCTCGTCGGCGGCCCCGGCGAACTCACTGAGCACCAGCGCACCGTGCAGATCCTGACGGCACGCGACGTACTCCTTGGCCACCAGGTTCATGCCGTCCCGCAGCGGGGTCACCACCATGACGTCGGCGGCCAGGTACAGCGCGACCAGTTCCTCCCGGTTGTAGGAGGTGTGCAGGTAGTGGATGACCGGCGAGCCGAGCTGGGCGTACTCGCCGTTGATCCGCCCCACCTGCTGCTCGATCTCGTCGCGGAGCAGCCGGTACTGCTCGACCCGCTCGCGGCTCGGGGTGGCGAGCTGCACGAAGACCGCCTCGCCCGGCCGGAGCTTGCCGTCGCTGAACAGCTCCCCGAACGCCTGCAGCCGCTGCCCGATGCCCTTGGTGTAGTCGAGCCGGTCGATGCCGAGCAGGATCTTCGCCGCGCCGAGATCGGCGCGGATCTCCGAGGCGCGCCGCCACACCTTGGGGCTGCGGGTCAGCTCGGCCAGCTCCCCGACGTCCACGGAGATCGGGAAGGCCTGAGCGTGGACCATGCGGTCGCCGACCTGCGCGGCCGGGCCCTGCACCTTGACGTCGCAGTACCGGCGGGCCAGCCGCAGGAAGTTCGCCGCCGCCCCGGGCCGCTGGAAGCCGACCAGGTCCGCGCCGAGCAGGCCCTCGATGATCTGCTTGCGCCACGGCAACTGCTGGAACAGCTCCGGCGGCGGGAACGGGATGTGCAGGAAGAACCCGATGCGCAGATCCGGCCGGAGCCGGCGCAGCATCGCCGGTACCAGCTGCAGCTGGTAGTCCTGCACCCACACCATGGCTCCGGGCGCGGCCGTCTCCGCGGCGGCCGCGGCGAACCGCTCGTTGACCTCCACATAGGACTCCCAGAAGTGGCGGTCGTAGATGGGTGTGGCGATCACGTCGTGGTAGAGCGGCCAGATGGTCGCGTTGGAGAACCCCTCGTAGTAGAGCTCGATCTCCTCGGCGGAGAGGGTGACCGGCACCAGCTCCATCCCGTCCTCGCTGAACGGGTCCAGCTTCTCGTCCGGCGCTCCCGACCAGCCCAGCCAGGCGCCCTTCCGGTTGCGCATCACCGGCGCGATGGCGCTCACCAGCCCACCTGGGCTGCGCCGCCAGGACGGCTCTCCGTCCGGCCCGACCACCCGGTCCACCGGGAGCCGGTTGGCGACAACGACGAACTCACTTTCGCGCGTCACGAAAGGCCACCTCTCTCAACGATCCAGGTCTCACGTGTGCCGCGGCATCCCGCCCACCGGTAGGGATCTTCACCTAACGGTAAGGCATGGAGTTAGGGGCACTCACGACCCGGGTTTCCGGCCTTCCCTGGAAGGCTCCCGGAAAACCCCGCTGAGCGATGTGAATAGGGCAAAGTGGGCAAACGGGACGTACGTCACAGCCAGACGACGTCGTCGTCCGCCCAGAAGTCGACGAGCTCCTCGGCGGTCCAGGTGCCGTGTGGCTTGTCCGGCATGGAGTGCCCTGAGTGCTGTGCCCACGAGTGCACGAAGACGTGGCGGATGAGCCGGGCGTGGGCGTCGTCACCGCTGAAAGTGGCCTGGGGGATGGCCAGGCCGCCACTCCACTCGGCATAGGCCACGATGGGCACCTCCGTCCCGTTCGGCTGTCAGGATCCAACGGCCCGATCGTGACATATCGTTTCGCTGCCGGAGCGATGTTGCGGACCATTGACCGACGAAGATATCGATCGTCACTCACCGTATCCGAGACTGCCGATCGGGTGACGGGCACCCCCGTGATCCGGCGGTCAGGAGCAGTGCTGGGCCGGCCCGTAGACGTCCCACAGCTCACCGAGGAAGAACGAGCCGAACCGGGCCAGCGCGGCGACGCCGTGCGGGCCGGTGGTGCGGAACGTGGTCAGCTGCTGGGCGAAGTCGGCGAGCTCGATGTGCAGCGTCCCCGCTCCCACGATGCGGGCGTGCTCGTCCTGGTCCTCCTCCACGTGCCCTTCCAGCACCCGGTAGAACAGCGTCGAGGTGTCCGGCCAGATGTCGATGGGCATACCGTGGAAGACGTTCTTCCAGCCGGTGAGGGTGCGGGGCTGTTCCGTGCCGTCGGTGAAGTACAACCGGTACTTCATCAGCCGGCGATCCGGCGCGCCGGCCGGCGCGAACAGATTGAAACAGCCCCGCGTGATGTGACGCCGGCCCCCGTGGCCTGCGGCGTCAATCCATCCCTCGGCCCGGGCGGTGTGCCCGGGTTCTGTCAGAAAGCGGTCGATGTCGTCGGCGGTGATGGTCAACCGGAATGAAAGGCGTTCCCGGTCGGCCGACTGCTCTCCGGTACGCGGATTGCTCACCCCGGCGGTGTAGTACCCCTTCATCTCCTCCGTGAACGACAACGACGTGCGCTCCGGGTGGACCGCAGGGTGAGGAATCCCCGAGTTCCCCGCACTCCCCGAACCCCCGCTCTCCGTGAAGGAGCCGGTCCTGTGTTCCGGAGCGCACGCCGTGCCGTTCACCGCCCCGCCCGGCGAACCGAGGCGGTGGTCCAGGCTCCCCGGCCCGCCCTCACCTCTCGGCCCGGCCCCCGTGGCGGTCGCCTTGTCGTTCTCGAGCAGCCGGGTCGCCATCCGGTCGGCCAGTGCCGCGATGGTGAGTGACGGATTGGCCCCGACCGGTCCCGGTAGTGCGGCACCGTCGGCGACGTAGAGGCCGGGGTATCCGAAGACCTCTCCGTACGGGTCGCAGACGCCCTCGTCGGCGTGCCGGCCCATCGGGGCGCCGCCCAGCGGATGCACCGTGATGATCCGCTTGCGGAACCACATGGGGTTGTCGGCGTACTCGGCGCCCAGCACGTCGCCGATCCGGCGCATGGTCGCCCGCACCCGGTCGAAGTAGGCCTCGCTGGTCTTGGTGGTCCAGCGGGCGTCGAGCTTGCCGCGCCGCAGGCTGAGCACCCCGTCCGGAGTGTCCCGGCCCATCCCGAGCAGCGGCAGCGAGCTGATCGAGAGCGCCCCGTCACCGATCATCTCGGAGATCTCCGCCGACAGGTTGGTGTCGGGGTCTCCGGTGATGAACTCGCGGAACCGCTCCCAGAGGAAGTGCGCCGCCCGCGAGATCTCGTTGGGGACGTCGGCGCTCTCCAGCATCCAGTTGACGAAGTTCGGGAAGCCCGCGTCCTGGATGTAGGCACCGCGTCCCGCGCCGGGCAGGCCGTCGGCCTCGTCCGGCAGCCGGATCGCGCTGGTGATGACCGGCCCCCGGCTGGCGTCCAGCGCCCGGGTGCGGGTGCGGTCCTTGGCCCGCAGCAGGAAGGTGAGCAGGTCCCCGTTGCCGGAGAACCGGGTGCCGAGCGTCCGGCTGAGCGCGGGGAAGTTCTTCTGGCTGCGCAGCAGGAGGTACGCGGTGCCGTACGTCCCGGCGGCGAGCACCAGACGGTCACAGGAGATCGTCTGCTTCGCCGGGGCGCGGTCGGCGTCGTCCGGGTCGTGCCGGACGTAGTCGACCTCGAAGCCGCCGCCCGGCCGGGGGCGGATCTCCTGCACCTCGTGCAGCGGGCGCAGATCGGCGCCGCGATGCTTGGCGGCCGAGAGGTAGGTGTGGTCGAGGCTGTTCTTGGAGCCGTCGTTGCAGCCGAGATCGCACTCACCGCACAGCCGGCAGGTCTTGCGCTGTACGCCGTGCAGATCGGGGTAGTCCGCGTTCACGATCGGCAGGCCGATGCCGGGGGTCCCGCCGCGGGCCGGCGCGAAGCTGACCGCGAGCGGCGGCAGCCGCCAGTCCAGCCCCAGCTCGGCGGCGGCGTCCTGCATGGCGTGCGTCTTGGGAGTGTCGGCGTAGGCGGGCTGGTCCAGCGGGTACGGCGTGACGCCGATCATGTCCTCGACGGCCTTGTAGTGCCGGTCGAGGTCCTTGCGGGTCACCGGCCACGACTCGTACCCGCCGCCGGGCAGCCGCTGCTCGTTGACGAACCAGTGCTCGTCCTTGCGGAGCAGCACGTTCGCGTAGATCAGTGAGCCGCCGCCGAGGCCGCTGGAGACCACCGAGTCGAACCCGCCGAAGCCCCAGACGTCGAACATGCCGTACAGGCCCTCACGCGGATCCCAGAACGCGCGGCCCATGTCGGACGGCGAGCGCGGGAAGGTGCCCGGCGGGTAGGGCCGGCCGCGCTCCAGCAGCACCACCGAGAGCCCGGCGTCCGCCAGCCGGTACGCGGAGACGGAGCCGCCGAAGCCCGAGCCGATCACCACCGCGTCGGCATGCTCGAAGGTCTGGTCGGTCATGCTCAGGCCGCCTGTCGCTTGGGGCTGTGTTCGTTGAGGAAGGCCACCATTCTCGGGAAGACGTCGCGGTGCGAGTCGATACCCATGAAGGGATCCACGTGCCCGTAACCGGGCAGGATCTCCAGCCTGTGCCGCCCGGGGGCGGCCTCCTCCAGCAGTCGGTGGCAGACGATGTTGGAGTCGGTGAAGACGCGGTTGCGGTCACCGGTCAGGAACAGGACCGGGGTGGTGATGTCGGCCGCGTTGACCAGGAAGTCGCGCGGCAGCCGCGGGTCGTCGGCGTCGTACTTCACGACCCGGCCGGCCTCCACCATCTTGTGCAGGTGGCGGTAGTAGTGGACGCCGCAGGGGCCGCACAGATCGGCCATCCGCTCGTGCGTCACCGGATCGAGCGTCTCGTGCGCGAACATCGCGGGCTTGCCGCTGCCCCACATGAAGCTCAGCATGTGGCAGGCGCTGTTGTCGCACTCCCGGTGGAACAGTGACACCGCGCGGGCGAACAGCCGGCGGCGGGTGAACCAGGGCGCGTCGCCGAACCTCGGGTCCAGGATCGGCATGCCGAGCACGTACTCCGAGAGCGTGGGACCGAAGGCCAGCTTGCGGCGGGCCCAGGGGGCCAGCCGCGGGGTCAGCGCGACGCTGTTGGAGATGACGCTGGTGATGTCGTCGATGACGCCGCCGAACAGGCTCATCATGAACGTCACCGATCCGAGGCAGTGCGCGATGATGTGCACCCGCCGGTCACCGACCACGTCGCGCAGCGCCCGCAGCGCCGCCGGGTGATCGAAGAGGGCGACGTCGTCCAGGGTGTAGCGGTGGGTCTCCATGTCGTAGGGGAACCGGTTGCTCATCCGGAAGTCCAGCGCCCACACGTCGGTGAAACCCTGGTCGAGCAGGAAGGACACCAGGTTGGTGTGCTCCGGCATGATGAACATGTCCCGGGACAGCGTCAGGCCGTGGACCAGCAGTACGACGTCGTCGCAGTCGGCACGATGAAACCGGGTGAGGCTCAGGCCGAGGCCGTCCTCGGTCGCGAACAGGCGCTCGGACATCTCGGCGTCGGGCACGCCATCGAGCGTGTAGCGCGGGATCCGGCGTTCCATCTGTCTGTCCTCTCGGGAGCGTGCGTCAACTATGCGAGCCGAGGGGTCCGCCTGACATCCGGGTAAACCCTGACTTGTTGCTTAGACCGTGGTGACGGGGCCGGTGGTTTCCTCAGTGGCGGCACGTTCCTGCGGATATGTACAAATCCGCAGAGGCCGGCGCGGTGCCCGGTGACGGTGAAATTCCGGCCGCCCCCGGGGTCACTGGTCGGCGGGAGCGTCCTCGGCGGTGAGCGCCTTCACCAGACCGACCCGGGAGCCGACCCCCAGCTTGGCGAACACATGGGAGAGGTGGGTCTCCACCGTCCGGATGCTGAGCACCAGCTTCTCGGCGATCTGCTGGTTGGTGTGGCCCTCGACGACGAGCATGGCCACCTCCTGCTCCCGGCGGGACAGGCCGTGCGAACCCCCGCCGCGCCCACGCCCGCCCTTGCCGGGAACGCGCACCCCGAGCCGGCGCTGCTCGCGGACCGCGACCGCGTGCAGGGTGCGTGCCCCGCACTCCTGGAAGCCGTCGGCGGCCGCCCGCAGCGCGTCGAGCGCCCCCGCGCGGTCTCCGGTCTCGGCCAGGGCCATGCCCGCGTAGAGCCGGGCGCGGCCGAGGTCGAGCCGCTGGTCGACGGTGGCCAGGGCCTCGGCGGCCGCCTGGGCGTGCTCTGCGGAGGCGGCCGGATCGGAGCCGCGCAGCGCGTGCGCGCGGGCCAGCCGCATCAGCCCCATGTAGCCGGGCAGATCCGGGTGGGCGATCCGGGCCGCCCGGTCCGCCCAGACGGCGGCCGCGGCGGGCCGGTCGCGGGCGGCCTCGACCTGCGCCATGATCTCGCAGCACGACAGCAGGCTGCTCAGGTCCAGCAGCGACGCGTCGAAGTCGCCGCAGGCCTCCAGCGCCGCCGCGGTGCCCTCGTCGAGCCGGCCGGCGTTGATCAGTGCCACCGCCCGCGCGTACCGCGCCTGCGCCCCGCCCCACTCCCCGAGGCCGCCGCTGCGCACCGCCTGCTCACCCAGGCCGACGGAGGTGTCATGGTCACCGGACCACCCGGCGATCAGGCTCTGCGCCGACAGCGCCATGGCCAGCGACTGGCCCGAGTGCAGCATCCGCGCCAGCTCGGCGGCCTCCTCGGCCGCGGCCGCCGCCTTCGCGAGCCGGCCGAGCATGGCGTACGCCCGCGCCTGGCCGGACAGGATGGAGGTCACGATGTAGATCTGACCGGTCGCCCGCGCGATCGCCAGCACCCGGTCGAACCGCCGGAGCGCGCTGTCGTAACGGCCCATGAACAGCTCGGTGAAGCACAGGAAGGCCAGCGCGTCCATCCACTCGGCGAGGTGCTCGTCGGGAGCGGCCTCGAACCGCCGGTCGGCCGCCTCGAGATAGCGGATGGCATCCGGGATGCGGCCCGCCGCCCAGGCGGGCATGACCCGCAGGGCGGCGACCGCCAGCGGCAGCGACGGCTCCCAGCCCTCGGCGTCGTCGGGCACCATGTCGAGCACCGCCTGAGCGGCGCGGAAATCGGTGCGCCACAGGCTCTCCGCGACCAGCCGCAGCCGGAGCAGCACCGCCGCCGCCGACCGGGGATCGGGCATCTGGCGCAGCTCGGCGAGCACCAGCGCCCGGCTCTCCTGCGGCCGGTCCAGCAACCGCTCGATCATCGCGCAGAAGCGTACGGCCCGGGCCCTGCGGTCATGGTCGCCGGCCGGCAGCAGCCGCAGTGCCCGGTGGGCGGTCTCCCGGCCGTCGAGCAGCAGACCGCTGACCGCCTGCAGTCGGGCCAGCTCCAGCAGCAGCCCGAGCTGGGCCTCGGTCTCGCTCTCGGGCACCAGCCGCAGCGCCGCCTTCAGCCAGTGCGTGGCGGTGGCCGGGGCCTGCGCGGCCACCGCCCGGGCGGCGTCGGTCAGCGTGGCGATGGCCGCGCGGTCGCCGAAGCGGCCCGAGCGTTCCACGTGCCGCGCCCGTGCGGTCGCGGGCGCGCCGACCTCGGCCAAGCGCGCCGCGATGCGGGCGTGCACGCCCAGCCGCCAGCCGGCCGCGGCGGAGCCGTAGACGGCATGCCGGACGAGCGGATGCCGGAACCTGAACCGGCCCGCCGACGCCGCGCGTACCACGTCGCGTGCGGCCATCTCGTCCAGCGCGGCCAGCGCCTGCTCCTCCGACACCTCGGCGGCCACCGCGACCAGCGCCGGCTCGAACTCGTCGGCCGCCACCGCCGCGGCCTGGGCGACCTGCAGCGTGGCGGACGACATGCCGGTCAGCTCCATCTGCAGGGCGGCCCGGACGGCGGGCGGCAGCTCGCCCTCGTCCGCACCCGCCGCCGCGGGCGCGGCGGCTCCGCCCATCCGGGCGAGCGCCTCCAGGTAGAAGGGGTTGCCGCCGCTGGCCTCGTACAGCTCCTCGCACTGCGCGCGGCTCACCTGCGGGCCGAGGAACTCCGCCACCTCGGTCTGGCTGAGCGGGGTCACCATGAGGCGGCAGCCGTGCGCGGCCGCGATGTCGACGAGCGTGGCCAGCCGGGGCGCCGCCTGCGCGGGCCGGTAGGCGGCCGCGATCAGCACCCGGCCGGCCGGAGGGTGCCGGACGAGGTGGTCGAGCAGCTCGACGGAGCTGTCGTCGGCCCAGTGCACGTCGTCCAGGATCAGCGCCAGCCCGGACGGCGCGGCCAGCCGGTCGAGCAGCTGGCGGACCGCCCGGTAGAGCTTGTAGCGGTCGAGCCCGGTCAGGCCCGCGCCGGGACCGCCGGCCGGGCCGCTGGAGAGGGCGGGGAACACCGATCCGAGCAGGGCGATCGGCACCTCGCCGAGGTCACCCGGGAGGTCGGTCTCCAGATGGTCGTCGAGCGCGTCGACGATGACGCCGAACGGTATCTCCTGCTCGAACTCCGCGGCACGGCCCCAGAGCGTGGTCATCTTGCGCCGGCCGGCCTCGGCGGCCAGCTCCGCCAGCAGCCTGGTCTTGCCGGCCCCGGGGTCGCCGACCACGCCGAGGAAGCGGAACGTTCCGTTCGCAGCACCGTCAAGGGCCTCCCCGACGGTGAGCAGGGCGTCATGTCGCCCGATCAGCGGGGGATTAGCGTTCGGAGGGCCGTCCATGCCCACACCCCACAGAGATGCGCGGTCGACAGTCTGGTTCCGTGTCGCGCTGAGTTCAAAGGTCTGCGGGGATCACTTTACAGATCCGGTGTGGCACCCGCTGGTCCCCTCGGATGTCCGAGCCGGAAGTGACATTTGTGTCGCGTCCCGACACGGTGACATCGGCGGGTCGGTCACGGTATGGCGTTGCACACCACGTATGTCTCCTACACCCCGTACGACCCGTATGCCGCGTGCCGCCGGGCTGCCGGGCACCTTGTGGGCGGGCTCGCCGGGCAGCGGTTCCGCGGCCCGGAAATGTCAGTGGCGTTCGATAGTTTGTTCTATATCGGTGACCGGCCCTCTCATCGGGAGTGAACGACATGGACGCTGTGACCTCGCTTGTTTCTGCGATGCCCGCGGAGATCTCCTGGCTGCTCGCTGCCCTGCCGGCGACCGCCCTGGCGATCGTCGTCGGCAGGGCCGTCCACCTGTGGCGGACGCAGAACCAGATCATCGCCGCCATGGACCGGGCGGCCGCGGCGGAGGAGCCTGCCGCCGTCGGGTGAGCGCGGGTGCGGCGTCCGCCGGTCGGCGGGCGGACGCCGCCGAGGCGCGGGGCCGGCCCGGCGGGCACGGCGGTCAGGACGCGGCGGAGGCCGTGTCCTGGGGCCCTTCGGGCGCGGTGAGCTGGGCGGCCGGTGGGCTGGGCACGGGGTTGAGATCACCGAGCGGGGTGACGTTGGTAGTCTCCTCCCCGTCGGTGTGAAGGCCGGCCGGTCCCTCGCCCTCCTGGCCGGGGATGCCGGCGAGGATGCCGAGAGCGTGCAGGTCCTCCGTGCCGAGCCTGTCCAGGGCGACGAGGCTGTCCCCCCGCCGCCGTCCGGCGGACCCCGGCGTCAGGGCGGGTCCCGCGGTGGCCCGCCGGATCGCCCGCTCGAGAACGGCCGCCCGGGCCCTGGCGAGATCGCGTACGGACTCGGCGTGGATGATCTGGGCCCGGTACGGGATCTCCGCGCGTCTGGTGTGCTCGCGCTCGATCAGCCAGACCACGAGCAGGCCGATGACCGCGGTGAGGGCCGCGGCTCCCGTGGCATAGGCCTTGTCGTGCCACAGGGAATACGCTCCGATGGCGACGCCGATCCCCCCGCCTCCGATCGACGTGACCCACGTGAGCGCCGTCGGCCGGCCGGGCGTCATCACGGGCTCCGGCGCTGCGCGCGGTGGTCGTTTCCGGTCCGCTTCGCAGCCGGTGGCGTGGCCGGCCGCTGGGAACGGGCTTCACTACGGGGGGAATTGCCGTACGGTGGAACTGCCGTGAGTGACTCGTAGCCGTCGGGGGCATGTGCTGCGGCTCCGCGTATACAGAGAATGGTATTGAGCAATTGTCCACCCCATGCGCCAATGGATAGCGATATCTCGAGACAGGTGATGTGGGGTGAGGGCCGTCCAGCCTGCCGAGCTGCGACCAACAACGACGGCAGGGTGGGCGGTCCTCGACGTGCGAGGCCGCACTTCGCGATTGTCCGAGAGATCAAAGGGGCCCCGGCATCACCCCACTGGTGGCGGTGAATTCCGTGAGCCCGATCCCCGATTGCCGGTCCGTTACCAGTGCCGCATCCGGCACCTCCCCGTGAGTCGTCTGCAGCGCTCAGCGCCCTTGCCTTGTCGGCTCGGTGCCGGTCACGGTGCGCGAGTGCTCGCCGGGGTCCTCCAGCCGGGCTCCCGCACCGGGACCACCGGGTCGCAGTTCGGTGGCGAGCGCGTAACCCCAGCATACGCCGCTGGGCGAGGGCAAGAAGGTGCTCGGCGACCGGCTGTATATCAACTCCCCGCTTTGGCGACTGTCGGTGATATTCCCGTTACTATGAATGATCTTTGGATAGGATAAAAGGGGCGAAACGGAGATCTCGACAGTAGGAAAATGTGGCGCTCCCGGAGAGGTGGAGCGGTATTCGCGGGTGCGCTCCTCGTGCTTATTTTTATCGTCCGCTTACGTCACGGCATGAGTCACGCTCTGATGACTCGTGACGCTCCCCGCCCGGGATGCGGTGACCGCATCCGTGTGCTCGGGCCATTCTCGGGTCGTCGTAGAGGAATGACTTGATGGTCACTCCGCGGTATACCCAATGGCCGCCCCGGCGGTGAGCCGCGGCCTCCGGCGGCCGGTACGGGCGGCGCCCGTCAGGGCCGGGTGAGCAGGTGATGACGGTGCCGCCAGGCGAGGTCGAGAACGGCGGCTCCGGCGGGCTGCATGGGTTCGGTGCCGTGGATAAAGGGCGCGATGACGTCCCTTTGAAAAGGCACGTTGCCGATGATCTGTCCCTCCGCGTTGACGCCGACCAGGCCGTGGAAGGTCTCGTCGAACAGGTCGGCGTCGAAGACCGCCACGGTGAGGAGATCGACGGCGAGGCTGAGCGGGTCCACCCCCAGCCCGAGCACGTAGACCTGGAGGCGCCCGGCCTCCCGGGCCGCGCCGAGGCCGGTGGCGAAGTCCCACTGTTCGAAGGGCAGGTCGTACTCCTCCGCACCACCGAGCAGCTCTTCGCTGAACTCCCGGACCATGCAGCGCCACAGGTCGAAGTCGTCGCGTTCGCCGGCCTGCGACAGCGGCTGGAAGACCCCGACCGGGGCGACCTGCAGGAGCCCTCCCGCATGCGCGACCTTGGCGGGGTCCCGCCGGTGCAGGACGAAACCGGCGTCGCCGCCCGCCCGGCGGAGCGTGAGCGTGGTGATCGCCGGCCGGGCCGGCCGGCGGCCGAAGTCCAGCGGGTCACCGACCAGGTCCCGCAACGGGGTGCCGAGCCCGGCCGCGAGCTCATGGGCGACGGCCTCGCCGACGTCGATCCCGTCGAAGTACCACGCCCGGCCCATCCGCAGCCCGGGCCGGGGGCCGCGCAGATCCGCACCCAGCAGCCCGTAGCAGGGGCGGTTGTCGAAGACCGCCGGTGGTGCCAGCTCGCCGAGGGCCTCGGCGTACGTGCGGAAGCGCCGGCCGTCAGGACGTACGGGCCGTACGCCCTCGGAGGCGGGCTCGGCGCCGGTCACCGCCGGCGGCGGGGGATCGTCCTGCCAGGTCAGCTCCACCGTACGGAGGGGTAGCGGGGCGGCGGGCAGCCACTCGGGCCGGCACAGCAGCGAGCCGGCTCCCACCCGGGGGAGGTCCGGGTACAGCCGCCCGGCCGCCTTCCCCAGTTCGTGCCGGCGTTCGCCCAGCAGATCGCGGACCCGGCGCCACTCCTCGATCGTCACCGTGTCACCCCTCCGGTCGCGCTCTCGCGCTCGATGCCCGGCCCCGCTCAGGCCGAGGACCCCGGCTCGCCCTGAGCGGCCGGCGCCGCCGCCCGGCCGAGCGACCGTGCGGACCGGGAGGTGCGGCCGAGCAGGCGAGCGGGCGGGCGGCCGCCGGTGGAGAGCCAGGACCCGATGATGATCAGAAGGAAGCCGGCCACGGTCGCCGCCGTGAGCGGTTCCCTCAGGATCGTGACACCGAGCGCCACGGCGACGGCCGGATTCACGTAGGTGATCACCGAGGCGCGACCGGGACCGGCGATGGTGATCAGGGCGAAGTAGACCAGCAGCCCGGCCGCGGTGCACAGCAGGCCCAGCACCACGATCCCGGCCACGGCCGCGGTGGACGGGGCCCGGGCGGGCAGGCCGAGCAGCCCGAGTGGGGCCAGGATGACCGCGTTGATCGTCACGGCCATTGCGGAGACGGCCAGCGCGGACGTGTCGGAGAACGACCGTTTGACCAGGAAGGTGGCGAAGGCGTAGCTGAGCGCGGCGAGCAGGACCATGGCCGCCCCGAGCAGCGCCGACCGGTCGCCGCTGACGTCGAAGCCGAGCACGGCCGCCACCCCGGCCATGCCGATGAGCAGGCCGAGTAGCCGGAGGCCCCCGGCGCGTTCCGCGGGATCGAGCCGGATCGCCAGCACCGCGACGAAGAGCGGCAGCGCCGCGATGAGCAGCCCGCCGAGCGAGGAGGAGATGTGCTGCTCTCCGGCGGAGATGAGGGTGAAGGGCGCGGTGACCTCCAGCAGCGCGAGCAGCAGCAGCGGGCGCAGGCGCCCGCGCAACTGGCCGACCACCCGGCTGCGCAGGGCCAGCGGAAGCAGCACCAACGCCGCGATCAGGCAGCGCAGCCAGACGACCGCCCAGGGCGAGAACTCGTCCACAGCGATCTTGATGAAGAGGTAGGGGAGACCCCACAGCAGCGAACCGGCGACGAACAACCACCATGCGGAGCGACCCATTCCGTGGACGTTACCCGGACGTACCGACAGTCACGAGCCGCGAGTGAATCGAATTCGAGTCAGCGCGAGCGATGCTGCACACTTGGTGCGGTAACCGGTGGGACGGAAGAGTGAGGTGCGGTCATGACGGGGCGTGTACGGCCGATAACCCTGGTCGGTGATCCGGTGCTGCACCGGGTGCTGCGTCCGGTCGAGCACTTCGACGACGAACTGGCACAGCTGGCCGAGGACATGTTCGCCAGCATGTACGCCGCCGAGGGCGTGGGCCTGGCCGCCAATCAGATCGGCGTCGACCTGCGCATCTTCGTCTACGACTGCCCCGACGACAGCGACCAGCGCCGCAAGGGAGTCGTGGTGAACCCGACGCTCGAACTGCCGGCCGTGGGAGACCGACGGCTGGACGACGAGCAGGAGGGCTGCCTGTCCGTGCCGGGCCCGCGCGCCTCGGTGGCCCGCCCCGACCACGTCGTCTGCCACGGATTCGACGTCACCGGCGCACCGATCACCGTGCAGGGGTCCGGGCTGCTGGCGCGGTGCCTGCAGCACGAGACCGACCACCTGGAGGGGCGGCTCTACATCGACCGGCTCTCCGGCAAGGCCCGCAAGGCCGTGCTGCGCGACTACGAACGCCGCCGCGAGGAGGCGTCGGCCCCCTCGTCCTGACCGGCTCGTCCGCGCGGCCTTTGGGTGGTCTGGCGTCCGGGTGGTCGGTGGTGTTGTCGGATTGCTTTGCCGTGACCACTTCGGCGCGGCCGCTGTGCAGCCCCCTGGCGCCCAGGTGAGCGGGGTTGTGTACTGGTGGTTGGCGGAGCGGGCGGCCGGTGGTGTTGTGGGGTTGCTTTGCTCTGACCACTTCGGCGCGGCCGCTGGGTGGTCTGGCGTGCGGGTGACTGAGGCCGCGTATCGGTGGTCACGGCAAAGCAACGCGAAAACCTCACCCGGCCCGGTCGCGGGGGCATCTGCGGCGACGTCGCCGGGCCGTGCGTCCCGGCCTGGGCCGCCGCGGGCCGGTGAAGGATCCGCAGGCTGGAGACCCGCAGACTGGCGAGCCGGTCGCCCAGCTCTGTGGCGGTTCGGGCCCGTACGGTCTGATGCCTTCCGCGTACGGCGATCCAGGATCCGTGGAAAGGATCGAAGAGGATCCCCCAGCCACTCGCCGAGGGCCGGTTGAACCTCTGCCGGAGCTCCGCCAGCTCGTGGGCCATGGGCTCGGAGGGCCGCTGGGACGACGTGATGTGAACCCTCGGGTCCCGGCCGGATGGCGTGGTGTGAACCTTTGGGTCCGCCCCGCCCGGATCTTCGAACACGCCGCCTTCGGCGCGTTCGCCGCCCGGCTCAGGCGCCCCTGACCCTGTCCCTCTCCGGCTTCTTCTCCCGCCAGGCGCTGATGTCGTCACATGGCGTGAACATGCGATAACTTTACGTGTCATGCCGACCCCTTACCATGACGCCCTCAACAGGATGTTCCGCGACCGGCCCGCGGCGATCGTGGAGATTCTCCATGACCTGCTGGGCGTTGACGTGCCCGTGGACGCATTGGTGCGGGTGGAGAGCAACGACTTCAACGACCGGCCGTCCACGGACTTCCAACCCGACACCGTCATCACGGTCGGGCCCCCACAGCGGCCGGTGCACGGCGTCATCGTCGAGGTCCAGCGGGAGAAGACCGCGAGCAAGCGCAGGCAGCTGGCGCGGTACGCCGCCCAGTTGTGGCTGATGGTGAAATGTCGCGTCACGGTGCTGTGCATCTGCCCGGACGAGGAGGTGGCGGCCTACTACGCCGAGCCGTTCCCCACCACGCTGCCGGGCTATGTGCTGCAAACGGTCGTGCTAGGCCCTGGCCGGGTGCCGGTGATCACCGAGCCGGAGGAGGTTAGGGTGCATCCGGAGCTGGCTGCGATGTCGGTCATGGTGCATGGTGACGACCACCGGCCGGTCGCCGAGGCGTTCGTGGAAGGGGCGCAGAGCTTCAAAGATGGTGACGCTCCGAAGTTCCTTGAGTACGCTTACAGCATGTCCGGACGAGCGACCCGGCGGCTTCTGGAGGAGATCATGTCCAAGACGGATTGGCCGGTCTACAGCCCCTTCGCGCGTGAGCACTTCGGCCGTGGCGAGGAAAAGGGCCTGGAGAAAGGTCGCGCGGAGGGTGAGGCTCACGCGGTGCTGCGGGTGCTGGCCGCCCGGAAGATCGAGGTTCCCGACGACGCCCGTGACCGGATCACCGGCTGCTCTGACGCGAAGCAGCTCGACCTCTGGCTCGATCGTGCCGTGGTGGCGACTTGCGTAGCCGACCTGTTCGACTGACCGCCGTCGTCCGACCGGGACGCGACACGAATTCCGCTCCGGCACGGTAGGACCACAGTAGGCCGAACCCCGACCGGGCGTTCGCCGAGCCTGACCGCACGCCCTGCGGGAAGACGGCCGTCTCGTCAGGTGGTGATCTTGGCGAGCGCCTCCAGGGCGTCGGCGCCGGGTTCCCAGTTGCCCGCCTGGACGTTGGCGCGGATCTGGTCCGGGGAGGTGGCTCCGGCGATAACCGAGGTCACGGCGGGCTGGGCGGCCAGACCGCCGATCGACACGTCCAGCATCGACACGTCATGCTGCGTGGCGAAGTCGCGGATCGCCTCGATGGTGTCCCAGTCGGCGGACATGTGCAGATCGCGCTTGGCGTCGCCGATCCTGGTGCCGGCCCGCGGGGCCTCGTCGCGTCGGAACTTCCCCGTGAGCAGGCCGTTCTCCAGCGGGAAGAACGGCAGGATGCCGACGCCGTACGCCTCGCAGGCCGGGACGAGTTCGGCTTCGGGGCCCCGGTGCAGCAGGTTGTAGTAGTTCTGCGCGCTGATGAACCGTGCGCCGCCACCGGCCCGCGCGACGTAGTCCGCCTCCACGACCTGCCAGCCGGCGAAGTTGGAGGAGCCGAGGTAACGGACCTTGCCCTCCCGTACCAGCTCGTCGAGGGCGGCCAGGGTCTCCTCGATCGGCGTCACGCCGTCCGGCTGGTGGTACTGGTACAGGTCGATGTGGTCGGTGCGCAGGCGTCGCAGGGACGCCTCGACGGCCCGCCGGATGTACCGCCGGGAGCCGCGGGCTCCGAAGTCGGGACCGTTCGCCCCGCGCATGTCCATGCCGAACTTCGTGGCGAGGACCACGTCGTCGCGGTGGCCGGACAGGCAGCGGCCGAGGATCTCCTCGGACAGGCCGGGACTGCCGCCGTAGATGTCCGCCACGTCGAAGAGCGTGACTCCGGCGTCGAGCGCCGCGTCGACGACGGCCTGCCCGCCCTCCACGCTCTCGGTACGCGTGCCGGGCCGGCCGAGGTTGTTGCAGCCGAGGCCGACGACGGAGACGACGAGACCGGAGTCACCCAGCGGGCGGTATCGCATATCGGCCATATCCCGACCCTATCCGCCCTGATGCGGCAGGCCGGAACCCGCGGCGGGGCCGGAACCCGCGGGGCCGGAAGGAACCGTACGGGTGCGGGCGAGCCAGGCGGTGTAGTCGCGGGCGCCCGCCAGGACGGCGGAGTGCACGGCTCGGGCGATGCGGGCGCCCCACGCCGAGCGCGGTCCCGCGAAGGGCTCGGCGGGGCCGGAGTCCGGGGCGGCGACGCAGACGGCGTCGCTGGCCGTGCCGGTACCGGGATAACCGGCCTCGAGTATCGCCTGGGTCTTGGCCTCCGTGGCGGTGACGACCGCGTTGACCAGCGCCGCGTCGCTGAGCGCCACCGGCACCGAGACGAGGATGTTGACGGTGCCCACCCGTAGGGGGGCGAGCTCCGGGTCGACCGCGTCAGGAGGGGCGGCCGCCCAGGTCGGCACCCGCAGCCCCACGGTGGCGGTCGCCGTGACCCCCTCGTCCGACGCGGTCACCAAGCGGTCCACCGAGGCCGCGGTGAGCATGCCCACCCCGGGACCGGACAGCCCGAACAGCGCGGCCAGCTCCTGGAGATGGGCGACCGGGTCGAGCCGGGCGTAGCCGCCGGGGACCTGGGCGTTCAGCACCCAGGAGGCCGGGCCGATGCCGCCGCCGACCAGCGCGGAGGAGATCATCCGGTGGCCCGGTCCCGGCCGCCAGATCGCCGCCGCCAGCCGTACGCCCTCCTCCGAGCGCCAGGCCAGTTCCACGGTCACGGCCGTACCAGGGACAGCCGGGGCCGGCCGTCGGGCCCGGGGGTCACGCGCACGTGGGCCCCGAAGTGCTCGGCGACCATCTCCTCGGTCAGCACGGACGCGGCCGGGCCGTGCGCCGCGACCCGGCCGCCGGAGAGCAGCAGCAGGCGGTCGGCGTACTGTCCCGCCAGCGACAGGTCGTGCAGCGTGGTCACCACGGTCAGGCCGTCGGCCAGCCGCAGCCGGTCCAGAAGTTCCAGCACCTGCTGCTGGTGGCCGAGGTCCAGCGCGGTGGTCGGCTCGTCGAGCAGCAGCACCGGCGTGCGCTGGGCGAGCGCGCGGGCCAGCACCACGCGCTGGCGTTCGCCACCGGACAGGTGCCCCAGCGCCCGGGCCGCCAGTGCGGTCAGGTCGAGCCGCTCCAGCACTTCGGTGCTGATCGTCCGGTCCTGGACGCTCTCGCGGCCGAGGTACGGAATGTACGGGGAACGGCCCAGCAGGACGTAGTCGAAGACGGTCATGTCCTCCGGCAGCACCGGGTTCTGCGGCGCGTAGGCGACCAGCCGAGCCCGTCGCCTCGCCCGCAGCGCGTCCGCCGGGGCGTCCCCGAGGAGCACCTCGCCGGAGCGGGGCAGCAGCCCGGCGACGGCCTGGAGCAGCGTGGACTTCCCCGCCCCGTTGGGACCGATGACGGCCAGCCACGATCCGCTCGGCACGTCCAGCGACACCCCCGACAGCACCTGCCGGCCGCCCCTGGTGACGTCCAGGTCCCGCACTCGTACCGTCATGATCCGCTCATGTCCCGACCCGCCGGGTCGCTCGCAGCACCCCGATGAAGAACGGGGCTCCGACGAACGCCGTCACCACGCCGAGCGGCAGCTCCGCGGGCGCCAGCGCCGTCCGGGCCGCCACGTCGGCCAGCACCAGGAACACCGCGCCGCCCAGCAGCGAGAACGGCAGGACCACCCGGTAGGACCCGCCGGCCAGCCGCCGCACGACATGCGGGACGACCACGCCGACGAAGCCGATGAGCCCGCTGACCGCCACCGCGGACGCGGTGGCGAGCGAGGCCGCGGCGAGCACGATCAGACGCACCCGGGTGGCGCTCAGCCCCAGCGCGGCGGCCTCGTCGTCACCGACGCTGAGCACGTCGAGCAGCCGTCCGTGCGCCAGCAGCACGACGGCCGACACCAGGGAGTACGGCGCGACCATCATGAGGGTGTGCCAGTCCGCGGCGGCCAGCCCGCCCAGGATCCATGCGTAGATCCGCTGCAGCTCCTCCACCTTGGCCTGCTGCACGAAGGTCTGCACCGCGGTGAGGAAGGACGCCACCGCGACCCCGGCGAGCACCAGGGTCGCGGAGCCACCGGCCCGCCCGCTGGTGTGACCGAGCGCGTACGCCATCGCCACCCCGCCGAGGGCACCCGCGAACGCCGCCAGCGGCACCGCCACCGTGGGATCCACCGGCGCGTACACGATCACCAGGGTGGCGCCGAGCCCGGCGCCGGCGCCCGCGCCGAGCAGGTACGGGTCGGCCAGCGGGTTGCGGAACACCCCCTGGTAACCGGCTCCGGCCAGGGCCAGCAGACCGCCCACCAGGGCACCCAGCAGGACCCGGGGCAGCCGGAGTTGGAACAGCACATTCTGCTCGACCGGGCTGAGCCCGGAGTCGAGATGGACGAGCGGCAGCCGGTCCAGCAGCGCGCGGACGACCCCGCCGGGGGGCAGACCGGCCGCCCCGGTCAGCAGCCCGGTCAGCAACGCCGCCGCCAGTGCCGCGAGCGCCACGGCGAGCATGCCGGGCCGCAGCCGGGTCTTGGTCACGCGGCCTGCTGGACCGCGGCGCCGATCGCCTTGACGAGGTCGACCAGGCGCGGACCCCACCGGGAGGCGATGTCGTCGTCCAGCGCGACGACCCGGCCGCGCTTCACCGCGGACAGGGACTGCCAGCCGGGGCGCCCGGCGACGGTCTTCGGGGTCTGCCCGCAGCACACCGTGTCGGCCAGGAAGATCAGCGAGGGATCGGAGGTGATGAGGGCCTCCCGGGACAGTTTGGGATAGCCGGTGCCCGCCTTGTCGGCCGCGTCGGCGACGTTGCGCAGGCCGAACAGCCCGTAGACCTGGCCGATGAAGGTCTTCGACGTCGCCGTGAACAGGTCGTTGGTCAGCTCGTGGTAATAGGTGAGGCTCCCGCCGGCGGGCGCGGCGGCCCGGGTGGCGCGCACCGTCTGGTCGATCTGCCGGCGCATGCCGGCGCTGAGCGTGGCGGCCTCGGCGACGTGGCCGGTGGCGGCACCGAGATCGGTGATCTGGTCGTAGGTGTCGTCGAGCTTCACGGCCGAGGGTTCCAGCAGTACGGGGATCTTCACCTTCCCCAGGGCGGCCACGATGCCGTCGGTGTCGTTGGACAGCACGACGAGGTCGGGCCGGTAGCCGATCACCGCCTCGGCGCTCGGCTTGAACCCGGACAGCTTCGTCCGGGGCGCCTGGGCCGGATGGTCGGACTGGTCGTCGACGGCGACGACCTGCGAGCCCGCGCCGACGGCGAACAGGATCTCGGTCGCGGTCGGGGAGAGCGCGACGATCCGGCCGGGCTTCGCCGGGATGGTCACCGGGCCGTTGGCGGCCTGGACGGTCACCGGGGCGCTCCCGGGAGTGCTGTGCGAGGTCGTGGCCGGAGTGTCGCCGGTCCGGCCGCAGCCGGTCAGCAGCAGAGCACCCAGCACCATGGCCGCGTAGAGGGGACGTGCGGGTCTCAAGGAGAGCCTCCCGGTCGAGGGCATGGTCGCTGGGAAGCGGAGACCCGTGATCGGATCGCCCTTCCCACGAGGGTCGATGTCGTCTGCGCGCGAGAAGGCGACCTGGCTCATCCCCGAGGCGTACGCTCACGGGGCGTGACAGTTGCGGGACAGCGCCGGACTCGGACCGGACTTCGCTTGATCGCGCGCGACCTGCACGCTATCAGGCCCTTTGCCCGCATATCGCCGCCGACCTGCGCCGACGATCCCGCCGGGTGATGTGATACTCAGTCGTTTCCGGAACACCCGGTGACGTCCGCGTCGTTGTTGTCACGTCAGGGCCTTCCGCGACCACCACCCAGAGGTCACCACCCCAGCAATCGAGGAGGAAGCCGAGTGAAGATCCCCAAGCGCGTCAACAACGCCTTGGACTGGGCTGAGGACAACATCCGCGTGATCATGATCGTCACCGCCCTGGTGATCGTGTCCGCGACGGCGATGTGGATGCCGGCGATCGCCGCGTTCGTCGCGGGCGCACTCGTCGGCGGGGTGGCCGTGCGATGGCGGATGGCGCGGAGACTGGCACGACTGCGGGCGGACGCCGACGACCTGCTCCGCGAGAACGGTGCCCTCCGTCACCAGAACACCTTGCTCTCCCAGGGAGTGATCGCCTCGAGCGGTCAGCTCACCCAGCGGCTCCCGGTGATCCGCCCGGTGGAGGAGAGGCCCCCCGCGCCGCGGATCGAGGCTCCGGCGCCCGAGGCCCGGCCGAGCGAGTCTCCGGCGAGCGGGACGCTGGAGCTCGATGGCCCGGACGAGGCGACGGATCAGGACGCGGACGCCCCGCGTACCGAGAGGCTTCCGATCATCCCGTGGGACGACGAGCCCACGCAGGACAACGACCAGGACACCCCGCTGATGGGTGTGATCCGGCCCCGCCGCTGACCGGACCCGCGGGCGCGCGCACGGCACCTTCACGAGAAGGGTAACGGAACGTATTCTCTCCGTTACTCGATTGCCCTAGGCTGTGCTGATGTGAGCCCGTCTGATTTCGGCCCCCCGCCGTCGAGCCACCTGGTCAGCTCGCCCCTCCCGCCCCGGCCCCGCCACCGGGCGGCGGCACGGCGCCCGGGGCCGCGGGCCGTGCTCGGCGGGTGCGCCGCGCTGACCATGGGAGTCCTGCTCGTCTGGCAGGTGGTCGCGGCGATGTCGTCCACCGTCGCCGTGCAGCCCTCCGGCGAGGGCGCCGGCCGGGTGGTGTTACCGTCCGCGGAGGCCGGAACGGCGCTCCCCGTCACACCCGGCGCCGGTGCGACCGGCACCGGTACGGCCGGTACCGGGGAGACCGGGACGGCGACCGGGACAGGGACGACCGGGACAGGCGCCACCGGCGCCGGGACGACCGGGACCGGGACGGATGGGGCCACGCGGCCGCACGGGCACCCGGTGGCCCAGGTGCGCGGGGGGCCGGAGCGGCCGCCGGCAGCGGGCACCGGGCACGCGCCGCCGGTCCGCCCAGGGCACCAGGCCCACCACCATCACCATCCCCGGCCTCGCCCCCGCCCTCATTCCCACTCCCATCCCCGGCCGGCGACCGCGCACATGCCGTCCGGATGGGTGCGGGCCGAATGCCGGCGCCGGTTCGGCCGGGACGCCGCCCGCCGGATGGCCTGCGAGGCCGCCATGACGCAGTTGTTCGGCCACTGACCGACCGGCCCTCGCCGACCCGGCCGCCGGGTGCGCGTTCAGCTCCGATTGACCAGGGCCAGTGCCTGGGCGTGCAGTTGCGCGGTGGCCGCCGCGACGACGAAGCCGCCGTCGAGGGGCGGCCGGCCGGCCCGGCCGGTGACGATCCCGCCGGCGGCCTCGATGATGGGGATCAGCGGGATGATGTCGTACGGCTGCAGGCCCGCCTCGACGACCAGGTCGATCTGGCCGAGCGCCAGCAGGCAGTAGGCGTAGCAGTCGCCGCCGTACCGCTGCAGACGGACCGCCGCGGCCACCCGCTCGAAGGCCGCCAGCTCTTCCGGGGTCGTGAACATGCTCGGATGGGTGCAGTAGAGGACCGCCTCGGCCAGGTCGGTCGTGCCCGCGGCCCGCAGCGGGCGCCGCCCCGACCGGCCGGTGAACCTGCCCACTCCGTCCGCGGCCATGAACGTCTCGCCGAGGTAGGGCTGGTGCATCCAGCCGGCCACCGGTCGGCCGTCCACCACCAGCCCGAGCAGGATGCCCCAGGCCGGCACCCCGGTGACGAAGGCCTTGGTGCCGTCGATGGGGTCGATGACCCAGCACCGGCCGGCCTCGGGCGGGCCGGTGACGCCCTGCTCCTCACCGAGGATGCGGTCGCCGGGGAACCGGCCGCCCAGCTCGGTCCGGAGGAACTCCTCCACGGCCCGGTCGGCCTCGGTGACCGGGTCGAACCCCTTCGCGCCGCCCTTGTCGGCCATGCCCAGCTCGGCGGGGTCGGCGCGGAACCAGCGCAGGGCGAGGGCTCCGGCCCGCGGGAGCAGGGCGTCGACGAGGTCGGTGAGATCGGTCATGGGTGCTTCCAGAGGCATGACAGCATCCTGCCGTACCGGCACCCGTCAGTCGGTGCGCGGCGGGCCCGTCCGGGCCGGTCGGCGCCCCGGACCGGCAGTGGGACGGAGCCGGTGCGCCGTCCGGCCGGGCGGACTTTCCCCGGGAACAGCGGGGATTCGTCAAAGACCGGGGGAACCCTACCGGTCATAAATGGCCGAAAAGCGGACGAATCTTAATGGTCGACAAAGACTGTCACTCTTAGTCACTATGCTCAGGCCACGATCATGTCCTAGGTACCGGAAGAGGGGATAACATCCCGGGGGCACAAGCGACGGGGGGCGGACACACGTATGGTGGACGGGATCATCGGGGCACTGCTCGGGCTGAGTGGTCCTGTGGTCTATGCGATCGTGGCACCGGTGGTCTTCTTCGAGGCCGCGATCATCGTCGGCTTCTTCTGCCCCGGCAAGACCACGATCATCATCGCGGGGGCGCTGGCCGGGCAGGGCAAGGTCCCGCTGGTGCCGTTACTGCTGGTCGTGGTGGTGGCCGCGATGGCCGGCGACACCGCCGGTTACGAGATCGGGCGCAGATCCGGGTCCCGGCTCGTCACCGCCCGGGCGTGCAGGCCCTACCGCAAGCACATCTGCCGCGGGCAGCGGCTGATCAGCGAGCGCGGCTCGTTCGCGGTCTTCGCGGGGCGATTCCTCCCGCTGATGCGGGCCCTGATGCCCGCGCTGGCCGGCAGCGTACGGATGCCGTACGGCCGGTTCCTGTTCTTCAACGCGCTGGGCAACCTGCTGTGGGGGCTCGGCTTCACTCTCGGTGGTTACTTCGCGGGAGAGGCCTTCCGGCAGACCGTCGCGATGGTCGGCAAGGGCGTCGCCGTCGGGGTGGCCCTCAGCGTGACGGTCGCCGTCGCGGTCTGGGCGGTACGCCGCAACCGCGCCGACCGTACGCCGGCGGAAGAGCCCCAGCCCGTCCGCATGTAAGGGCGAGCAGGGTAAGGGCCCGCGAGTAGAGCGAGATAGTTCCCTTTTAGTCCCTTTAGTCCGCGCGAGTCGCGGTCCGGTAAGGCCAAAGACCGTGAGATCTGGCCGAATGTTAAGCCTTAACTGTCTTTGATCCCTTTCCGGGCCGTGCATGGTGCTCGCCGGGAAGAAATACCTGAACAGGGGGCTACGAAAGGGACATCACTATGCCGGGGCGCCCGGATGCCAGCGTCGTGGTCATCGCCTACAACGACGCGGAGCGGCTGCCCCGCGCGGTCGGATCCGTACTGGCCCAGTCGCTCGGCGACGTCGAGATCGTCATCGTGGACGATGCCAGCACCGACGCCACCGGCCGGGTGGCCGACGCGCTCGCCCGCGACCATGCCGACCGGGTCCGGTCGGTCCACCTCGCCGAGAACTCCGGCGGCTGCGGCGGCCCGCGCAACGCGGGAATCGAGCATGCCCGCGGCACGCACGTGATGTTCCTCGACAGCGACGACGTCCTCGACCGGCACGCGTGCCTCAACCTGGTCGCCACGGCCGAGGAGACCGCCGCCGACCTGGTGTCGGGACTCTGCTCGCGGGTCTACCTCGATCGGCGGAGCCCCCGGGAGAGCCCGTGGTATCCACGGCTCTACGAGCGGCGGGCGGTCTACGACTCCGTACTGGACAATCCCGACCTGCTCTACGACACCCTGGCCACCAACAAGTGCTACCGGCGCGACTTCCTCGCCGACCACGGGTTACGGTTCGCCGAGCGGCTGCACTACGAGGACCTGCTGTTCACCGCCGAGGCGTACCTGGCCGCACGCCGGGTCGCCCTGATCCCGCACCGGGTCTACACCTGGTACGTCCAGGAGAAGGCACCGTCGCCGTCCATCTCCAACCGGCGGGCCGAGCTGGCCAACTTCGCCGACCGCCTGGAGGTGCACCGGCGGATCGACGCGCTCTTCCGCGAACGCGGCACCCGGGAGCTGGAACTGGCCAAGGGCGCCAAGTTCCTCAACCACGACCTCCTCCTCTACCTGCGTGAGCTGCGCGCCCGCGACCGGGAACACCGGCAGCGGTTCCTGGAGCTGGCGAGCGCCTACGTCGCCGAACTGGACCCGCAGGTGTTCGAGCGGGCCCAGCCGATCCCGGCGATCGCCGCCTACATGGTCAGGGAGCACGACTACGCCGGGGCGCTGGCCGCCGCGGAGTACGGCCGGACCGGTACGCCGGAGCTGCGGGCCGACCTGGTCGAGCGGGACGGCCGGGTCTACTGGGGCGCCCGGCACCTCGACGCCGAGGAGGGGCGGCGCATCCTCGACGTCACCGATCTCGGCATCCACCGGCTGCCGCTGGGCGGGCTCCGCCCCGGCAACATGCTGACCATGGTGGAGCTGCGCGGCAAGGGCGCGCTGCTGGCCGGCCACGTGGCCAACCCGCTCGGGCGCATCCCCGACGACGCCGAGCTGAGCGGGGTCCTGGAGTTCTACGACCGGCGCAGGCGCCGCCGGGCCTTCAAGATCCCGGCCGAGATGGCCCATGCCGGAGAGCGTTTGTACTGGCGGGCGACGTTCGATCCGCTCGGCCGGGTGCGCCCGTTCGGGTTCGTCGATCCGGTCTGGGACACCCGGCTGTCGCTGACCGTGGACGGGGAGAAGGTGGTCACCCGGCCGGCCCGTGACGACGACGCCTTCAGCGGGGTGGCGCTGCCGGTGCGCCCTCGCCTGACCCGGCTCGCCGGAGACCACCTGCGTTCCTACATCACCGAGTGGGGGCACCTGGCGTTCGTCCTCGACGGGCGCAGCCGGTGGACCCGGACGGCCGGGACGGCGGTGCGGCGGGCCGCCGCCACCTCCGCCGGGCGCCGGCTGTGGTCGCGGATCCGTGAGCTGGAGCGGGCGATCCAGCGGCTGATCACCAGCCGGAAGACCAAGGTCGCGATCTACAACCGGCTGCTGACCCGGCTGCCGGTCCGGGCGGGCACCGCCGTCTTCGAGAGCCACCTGGGCAAGCAGTACTCCGACAATCCCCGCTACATCTACGAGGAGCTGCGCCGGTCCGGGGCACGGCTGGACGTCACCTGGTCGTACGCCTCGACGCGGCGGGGCTTCCCCAAGGACGCCGAGCTGGTCCGGCGCGGTTCCTGGGCCTACTACCTCGCTCTGGCCCGGGCCGAGTTCTGGGTGGACAACCAGGGGTTTCCGGAGGGGCTGCGCAAGCGACGGGCGACCACGTACCTGCAGACCTGGCACGGATCGGCGTACAAGCGGATGGGCCTGGACCATCCCCGGCTCAAGAGCGACGTCCAGGCCGAGCAGGACCGGCTCCGGCGGAAGGTGGCGCGGTTCGACTGCTTCCTGGTGCGCTCGGAGTACGACGTCGACACCCTGGTGAAGGGGCTCGGGGTGAAGGCGGAGCTGCTGCCGGTCGGCTATCCGCGCAACGACGCCCTCCTGACCGGCGGAGACGCCGTCGAGCTGGAGGCCCTCCGCCGGGACCTCGGGCTGGACGACGACGGCCGCAAGATCGTGCTGTACGCGCCGACCTACCGCACCGACCCGGACGGGGAGCCCATCCGGGATCTGAAGCCGCCCTTCGATCTCACCCGGTTCGCGGAGGAGCTCGGCGGCTCGCTGGTCCTGCTCGTCCGGCCGCACTATCTCTGCACGGTGGCCCTTCCGCCCGGCATCCGGCACGCGGTGCGGGGCGCCGGGCAGGTCTCCGACCTCACCGCCCTCATGCTGATCTCGGACGCGCTGGTCACCGACTATTCGTCGATCATGTTCGACTACGCCCTGCTCGACCGGCCGATGGTGTTCTACACGCCCGACGACGAGGAGGTGTCCCACGTCCGGGGCTCGTACTTCCCCCTGGCCCGGCACGCTCCGGGGCCGATCGTCGGCACCGAGGCGGAGCTGCTGGCGGAGCTGGCGGACCTGGAGTCGGTGCGGGAGAGGTACGCCGAGAGCCGCAGGTGCTTCGTCCGGCGATTCGGCGAGTACGACCGGGGCACCGCCGCGCGGGCGGTCGTCGACCGGTTCTTCGACGACCGGCTGTACCGGGACCGACTCCGCACGGGTGGGGGACGCCGTGGCTGACTCGCGGGACGTTTTCATCGTCTGCAACAACATCGAGGAGATGGGCGGCCTGCAGCGCTGGGCACACCACCTGGCCGGGCTGCTCACCGGCCGCGGCCACCACGTCACCCTCATCGGCATCACCTGCGCGCTCGACCGCCACGACCACGGTCGCGATCCCGGCTACGACCGGGTGGTCCTGCACCGGCAGTGGCGGGCCCCGGTCATGAAATGGCGTCCCCGGTCGGCATTGGACCGGCTGAACCTGCCGGCCCGGTCCCGGGACCTGTGGCGTACGGCCGCGCTGCGGCAGGGAGCGGCCCGCCTGACGGAGTTGTTCCGTGCGGCCCGGCCCGGCGGGGTGGTGATCGCCGCCCAGGTATGGGCGATGGAGTGGGTCCGTGCGGCCGACACCACCGGGCTGAAGGTCGTCGGGATGAGCCACGAGTCGTACCGGGCGACCCGGCGGTCCTCGCGGTACGCGCGGGTACGGGAGCACTTCGCCGCGGCGGACCGGATGCTGGCGCTCACCCCGGAGGACGCCGACGCGTGGGCGCGCGCGGGCATGTCCAACGCCGGTGACATGCCGAACCCGCTGCACGTCTCACCCGGCCGGTATCCGACGCTGGAGGAGCCCGTCGTCACCTGCGTGGGCCGGCTGTCGCACGAGAAGGGCGTGGACCTCGCCCTGGAGGCATGGGCGCGGGTGTCACCCCGCCACCCCGGCTGGCGGCTGCGGGTGTACGGCTCCGGGCCGCACGAGGCCCGGCTCCGCCGGCTCGCCCGCTCCTGGGAGATCTCGGGCACGGTCGAGTTCCACGGCACCACCGGCGACATCGAGACCGCGCTGGCCGGCAGCTCGATCTTCGCCTTGCCCTCCCGCGCGGAGGGCTTCCCGATGTCGGTCCTGGAGGCGATGGCCTACGGCCTGCCCACGGTGGCCTTCGACTGCGCGCCCGGCGTACGCGAGCTGCTCACCGACGGGCACGACGGGCTGCTCGTCTGGCCCGGCGACACGGTCGGATTCGCGACGGCGCTCGACCGGCTGATCGGGGACGAGGGGCTCCGCCGCGAGCTGGGCGGGCACGCTCGCGTCTCGGTGCGCCGATTCGACCCCGAGCCGGTGCTCGACCGGTGGGAGCACCTGTTCTCCCTGCTCGACCGCCGGCCCGGCGGTGAGCGGCGGGTCCCGGTCACCGCGAAGGCCCTCGCCGCCGCGGATCCCGGCACCCGGGACGCCGCTCGGGACGCCGCCGCCGAGGACGCCGCCGCGGCTGCCCGTGGGGGAGTACCGTCCCCGACATGACCCCGGCCGCTCGCTGAAATGTCACCTGCGGGGGCTAGCGTCGGGGGATGGCGGAGATCTCCCATCGGTTCGTCCAGACCAACGGCATCCGGATGCACATCGCCGAGGCGGGCTCCGGGCCGCTGGTGCTGCTGCTGCACGGCTTTCCCGAGTCGTGGTACTCCTGGCGCCATCAGCTCCACGCGCTGGCAGACGCCGGATACCACGTGGTCGCTCCGGACCAGCGGGGCTACTGCGACACCGACCGCCCGGACCGGATCGAGGACTACACCATCCTGCATCTCGTCGGGGACGTGGTCGGGCTCATCGACGCGCTGGGAGAGCGGCAGGCCGTAGTGGTCGGGCACGACTGGGGCGGGCCGGTCGCCTGGCACACCGCGATGCTCCGCCCCGACCGGGTCCGGGCGGTGGCCGGGCTCAGCGTCCCGCACCGGCCCCGCGGCTCCCGGCCGCCGATCTCGCTGATGCGCGAGGTCTACGGCGACGGTTTCTACATCGTCTACTTCCAGCAGCCCGGGGTCGCCGACGCCGAGCTGTCGCTGGATCCGCGCAGCACGTTCCGCCGCATGCTCTACGCCGCGTCCGGCGACGGCCCGGGCTTCACGCCGATCGTCCCGGAGGGCGGCGGGTTCCTCGACATCTGCCCCGACCCGGCCACGCTGCCGGACTGGCTGACCGACGAGGACATCGAGACCTTCGTGGCGGAGTACGAGCCGAGCGGCTTCACCGGGCCGCTCAACTGGTACCGCAACTGGGATCGCAACTGGGAGCTCACCGCCGCCTGGCACCGGGCGCCCATCACACCGCCGGCCCTCTACATCGCCGGTGACCGCGACGTCGTCGCCACCGCCCCCGGAGCCCGGGAGATGGTCGCGAGCCTCGGCGACCTCGTGCCGAATCTCCGCGAGCCGCTCTGGCTGGAGGGCTGCGGTCACTGGACCCAGCAGGAGCGCCCGCGAGAGGTCAGCGCCGCGCTGCTCGGCTTCCTCGGCGAGCTCGGCTGACCCGCCGGAGGCGTCGTGAACCGCACCGACCGGCTGTACGCCCTCGTGGAGGAGCTGCGGGCCATCTCGCCGCGCCGGCGCAGCGCCCGTGAGCTGGCCGAGCGCCACGAGGTCAGCATCCGCACCATCGAGCGCGACATCGGCGCCCTGCAGCAGGCGGGCGTGCCCATCTACGCCGACGTGGGGCGCCGGGGCGGTTACGCCCTGGACAAGACCATGTCGCTGCCGCCGCTCAACTTCACGCCGCAGGAGGCCGTCGCGATGGCGATCGCGCTCAGCCGGGCGGCCGACACGCCGTTCGCGCGGGCCAGCCAGAGCGCGATGGCCAAGATCGTGGCGGTGATGCCGGACCGTGACGCGGCCGCCGCCCGCGCGCTCGCCGACCGGGTGCGGCTGATCGCACCGCCGGAGGAGGTCGTGCCGCCGTTCCCCGCCGAGGTCGAGCGCGCCATCACCGCCCGGCGGGTGCTGCGGATCGTCTACCAGGACCGGCTCGAGTCCTGGACCGAGCGCGACGTGGAGCCGGCCGCCCTCCTCTGCGGGTCCCATGGCTGGTATCTCCTCGGCTGGTGCCGGCTCCGCCAGGCCGCCCGGGCCTTCCGGCTCGACCGCATCAAGGAGGCCACGGTGACGGACCTGCCCGCGCCGGTGCGGCCCTTCGAGGACTGCGCGCAGGACATCCCCGCTCTCGTCACCCGCGTTCCCGCGCTCTGAAGCCGCCCGAGTCCGCACCGAAACACCGACAGGGGGTTGTCGCCACCCCGGGAGATCGTGAATCCGTACGGAGCACGACACGAGACATCCCAGGAGGCGGTCATGACGGCACCCGCGTACAACACGGTGAGCTGGTTCCAGGTCGGCAGCGACGACCCCGAAGGCGTCAAGCGGTTCTACGGCGATCTGTTCGGCTGGACCTTCACCCCGGACCCGAACGGCGGCGGCAAGTACGACCTGGTCGGCTACCCGGGAGCCGACGGGCCGGACGGCGGCATCGCGCACACCGACGCCGCCCAGAACCACGCGATCTTCCTGGTGGTCGTGGAGGACGTCGCGGCCGTGGTCGCCCAGACCGAGCGGCTCGGCGGCAAGGTGCTCGTGCCGCCCACCACCGGGTCGAACGGCCTGATCTTCGCCGATCTGCTCGACCCCTCGGGCAACCACTTCGGTGTCTACAGTCCCCCGACGGCCGGCTGATCCGGAGACCCGCCGCATCGAGGCGACGGCGTACCACCTGCATCCGGCATCGGGGTGTGCCGCCGGATGCAGGTGGACGATAGCGGGACCCCCTCATCCCCACCGTGACCGTGCAGTCGGCGTCACGGGTGGCGTCGACACCCGCTGCACGGTCACGCCGGGGATGAGGAGTTTCCGGATCGGTGCGCGCCGGCCGGTGCCGCGCCGCGCGCAGCCCCTCCCATGGCGGCCTCCGGCGCGGGGATCAGGGCCCGCACGGTCTTGCCGTCGGAACGCGGGTACACGCTCATGTCGGCCAGCTGCTCGACGACGCGCATGCCGAAGCCGCCGTCCTCACCGGGCTCGCGCTTCTCGGGCGTGGCCGGGCAGGCGTCGTCCAGATCGACCAGCAGCGCCGGCCGGCCGTCGTGCGCGACCGTCGCCAGAGCCAGGGTGATCGGCGGCTCCCCGTGCGCGACCGCGTTGGTCGTCAGCTCCGCCACGACGAGCAGGACGGTGTCGAGATCGTGCGGCGATCCCCATGCGGCGAGCACGTCCCGGGTGATGCGGCGTGCCAGGCGTACCGGCTGCGGCTCCTCGTCGAGGCGGAAGGCCATGCGCTGTTCGGTGTTCATCCCCACCGGGATCTGCGGAGCGGGTTGGCTGGGGTCGGTCAGCGCGATCTGCACGGCGAGTTCGTCGGGCGTGAGGGCGTTCAGCAGGCCGGCGGCCGCTAAACGGACCGGCGGCAACGCCCACCAGCGGGCCGTGGTGCCGCCATGCCAGGTGATCCAGCCGGGAAAGCGCTCCATCAAGCCTCTGGCGATCCGTTCGTGATCGGGCATCGGCCCGCTCCTCGGGGTTGAGGGCGGTGGCCTGTGCAGCGCATCGCCGTCGTGAAGATCGCCGATCCCCAGGGATCACGCGGAGCGGGCGTTCGACTCTCGCCCGGGCGAGTCGGGCGGCCACGGCCCGGTGATCAGACCGATCTTCTGTACAGTGCAGAATTCTCGATGGCTCACAGTATTCATCCGTCACGCGACCCTCGCAAGCACTTTGCGTGACCTCGCCGTCACAGCCTTGTGCGGGCGCGCAAAGGCCGGAGCCGTACCCTCTCCGGGTCGGCTCCGGCCTCCGTGGTTGTGGGACGCGCCGGGTCAGCGCAGGTCGAAGCTGCTGCCCCTGGCATCGGCGAGGAACGCCCGCCACGCGCCGGAGGTGAAGTCGAGCACGGCGCCGTCAGGGTTCTTCGAATCGCGGACGCCGACCAGCCGCTCCGCGCCGGTCACCGCCTCGAAGCCGTGGCCGGAGCCGGCGCACTCGGCGACGGCCACTTCCACGCAGTTGCCCGTCCCGCTGCTACGGCTGGATCTGCGCCAATTCGAGAATATGTCGCTGTTCATCAGGTTTCCTGTTCCTGGTCAGATTTCTGATCGGGCAGCCGATCGGCTGTCTCGGTGATGAGCCGAAGGCTGTCGGCCGCCGGCAAGGAGGCTTCTTGCAACCGGCCGTACAGCGCAATGTAGGGGTTGACCTCCTCTTCCTCGGTCAGCACGAGGTCGGATGTGACGGTGTCGATGGCGACGACCTGAGGGTCTTCGGGATCGGCATAGGTATAGAGCGAGAATGAGCATCGTGGCACCGTGTGGCCCGCGATCAAAGCCTCCACCGGCAGCACGCGCACGGTGATCCGCGGCTCCGCGGTGGCGGTGGTCACCAGATGGCGGAGCTGCGCTCTGATGACCGCAGGCGGGGCGGACAAGCGGCGGATCGCGAGCTCGTCGATGAGAACCTCCAACGTCGGCCCTCCTGGCCTGCGCATCATCCGCTGCCGTCCGGTCCGGCCTTTCGCCACTCCCTCAGGGGTGATGCTGAGAGGCTGGATGGCGGAGTCGGCCTCTGTTCGGAATTGCACGAAATCGGGAATCTGCAGGAGCCCTGGCAGAAAGGTCTGCTGGTACTCCCTGATGGTGACCGCGCCGGCCTCCAGGTTCGCGTACAGGGCTTGGCGCTCGCCCATGGTCTTGATGTTCGACTCCCACCAGCCCTTCGCCGCCGCCTCCTGTGCAATCGTGAGGATCTGTGCCCACTTGTCGCCGTCCACGCTGAGCGCGTCGAGAAGCTTGATGATGTCGTTCTGGTCGGGCGGGATATGCCCATTTTCGAGCCGCGAAATCTTCGCCCGGGATTCTCTGATTGCTTTTGCCAGCTGCTCGTGGGTGAGCCCGGCATCTTCTCGAAGAACACGCAGTTCGTGGGCCAGCCGAAGCCGGCGTACAAACGGGCTAATCATCCGGGCTCTCCTCGGCACGCATGAATGCGAACGGCACGGAAGTCCTCACGTGCCAGGAAGACCATACCCAGACTCATGTACGCAGAGTGGCCGAACGTCCCAGAGCGTGAAATCACCAAGCAAGTGCTTGACCAAAGTGTGGTGCGGTCATATAACCGGCTCAGGTGTCGACGCTTCCCCCCAGTGGTCCCGGTTGCAAACGGGACCGTTCCGAAGTGCGCGGCTTAGTGATCCCGCGCCCGTCTCCATCTAGTGCTTTGTCCTGGGCGGCATCAGGCGCGAGCCACCCCGGATCCTGTCAGCTGTACGAAAGCAGGGAACCGGGTAATGCACTCCTCTTCGCACGACTCCGAAACGTACAACTTGGAAACGCCGCAATCCACGACCGGGCGCGACCTTTCCCGTCGCGGCCTGCTCGCCGCCGCCGGAGCGGGTGCTCTGGGCGCGGCCGTCGGCTGGGTCCCCGCCTTCCGGATCTCCGCCGCCGACGCGGCGGTCACCCTCCCGACCCCGCCGGGCTTCCCCAGCGGCATCCCGCTCTACCAGCAGGCCTACCAGAACTGGTCCGAGGAGATCACGATCGAGGCCGCCTGGACCTGTGCGCCGCAGAACCCGGCCGAGGTCGTGACCGTCGTCAACTGGGCGAACGCCAACGGCTACCGGGTCCGTCCCAAGGGCAAGGGGCACGGCTGGTCCCCCTTCCTGGTGCCCAGCGGCGCCAACATGGACAAGTTCCTCCTCGTCGACACCACTCAGCACCTGACCGCCTCGACCATCGACTCGAGCGGGTCACCGAAGACGGTGACCGCGCAGGCGGGCATCACGATGGACAGCCTGCTGGTCACGCTGGAGGCGGCCGGGCTCGGCCTCGCCGCCACCCCGGCGCCCGGCAACCTCACCCTCGGCGGGGTGCTCGCCGTCAACGCGCACGGCTCCGCGATCCCGGCCGCCGGTGAGAGCCGGCCGGGCGGGATGAGCTACGGCTCGCTGAGCAACCTCATCCGCTCGCTGACCGCCGTCGTGTGGGACCCGGCACAGAACAAGTACGTCCTGAAGACCTTCCAGCGGACCGATCCCGACATCAAGCCGTTCCTGTCCCACCTGGGCCGGGCCTTCATCACCGAGGTCACCCTGCAGGTCGGCGCCAACCAGCGGCTGCGCTGCACGAGCCGGTACGACATCCAGGTCACCGACGTCTTCGCCGCACCGGCCTCCGCGGGGTCGAACTCCTTCGCCGGCCTGCTGAACGGATGCGGCCGGATCGAGGTCATCTGGTTCCCGTTCACCACCGTGCCGTGGATCAAGCAGTGGTACGTCAAGCCCAGCAAGCCGCTGCTGTCGCGGCAGGTCAACGGCCCCTACAACTACACCTTCGCCAACTTCATCGACCAGGCGACGTCGGACTTCCTCAGCCAGGTCGTCGCCGGCAACGTGTCCGGCACTCCCACCTTCGAGAACGGCGAGATGGCGATCGTCGGCTCCGGTCTCATCACCACCGGCACCTGGGACATCTGGGGCTGGTCGAAGAACACACTGCTCTACGTCCAGCCGACCACCCTGCGCATCGTCGAGGCCGGGTACGCGGTGGTGACCTCGCGGGCCAACATCCAGCGCGTCGTCAGCGAGTTCTACAACAAGTACGTCGCCACCATCAACGCCTTCCGCGCCAACGGCGACTACCCCATGAACGGGCCGATCGAGATCCGGGTCACCGGGCTCGACAAGCCCGGCGAGGTCGACGGGATCCCCGGGGCGGTGACCCCGCAGCTGTCCTCCGTGCGGCCCCGGCCCGACCACCCCGAGTGGGACGTCTGCGTCTGGCTGGACATGGGCACCATCCCGGTGACCCCGAAGGTCAGCCGGTTCTACGCTCAGATGGAGCAGTGGATCTGGGCCAACTACACCGGCTCGTACGCCACCGTACGGCCGGAGTGGTCCAAGGCGTGGGCGGTCACCGACAGCGGAGCGTGGACGGACACGACCGTCCTGACCTCCACCATCAGGAACACCATGAACGCGGGGCAGCCGTCGAACGACAACTTCGACACCGCCCGGGCCACGCTCAACCGCTACGACCCGAACCGCGTCTTCAGCAACACCTTCCTCGACACCCTCCTCCCCTGACCCACCCTGCCCGTTCGCCCCGCACCCTCCGTGATCATGCAATCAATCGTCCAACGATTGCGTGATCACGGGGGGTGGGGCGGGCGGGTGGAGGGGGGCTAGCATCGGGCCGGTGAGGCTGCCACTGGACGCGCTGCGCTTGGCGATCCGCTTTCTCGTGCCGCTGACGATCTGGTACGGCGCGGGGCGGATCATCCGCCACCTCCTGCTGCTGGCCATCTCCCATGTCGGGCACGGCCGGTTCCCGGCGGAGCGGCGCGTGCTGGCTCTGCTGCTGCTCAGCCTGGTCGTGCTCGTCTCGCTCGCCGTCACGATCGGCATGCTGCTGACCCTCGCCCGCGGGCTCCGGCGGGCGCCCCTCGAGCAGCCGCTCCGGGAGGAGTCGTACCGGGCGGCGGTCTTCCGCAGCCTGCTGCCCTTCGTCATCGTCTACCTGGCCTGGAACCTGTTCCAGGCGGACGCGCACGACGCGCTCCGGTTCGACGCGCAGCGACTGGGCGACCAGGGCAACGCGCTCGAGGCCGGCAGCGTGTTCATCGGCATCCCGCTGACGCTGGCGCTCGCGATCATGATCGTCGCCTGGTCGCTGCGGATGGTCTGTGAGCGGTGGCACTGGCGGTCGCCCGGCCGGGTGTCGGCGTCGCTGGTGGCGTTCTTCGAGGTGAACTTCACCCTCTACGGCGTCCTCTCGATCGGGGTCGTGGCCGCGTCCATCGGCTCCTGGATCGGTGACCGGAACCTCTGGCAGGACCTGGCGGAGGTGCCCGGCCTGGCGTTCGCCGGTTCCCTCGTCCCGCCCGTCAAGGACGCGCTCGTACTGCCGATCATCTGGTTCGCGATGACGGCGGTGGTGTACGGCGTCGAACTGCGCGGCCGTGACGTGGTGACGGGCACCCGGCTGGAAGCGCTGCACGAGCGGTTCTCCGGCGTGGGCGGCGCGGACCGGCCGGCCGACCGAGCCGGCCGGGAGGTCGGCCGTGGCTTCCGGGACAAGTACGTCCCGTTGCTGCACGCGGGCCGGCTGGCGTTCGCCGCTGGTGGCCCGGCGGCCGCCCTGTTCTGCCTCTGCTACGTCGCGATCGGGATCGGGATGGACGCCGCGCAGCGTACGGCGGCGGCGCTCATCGGCCCCGCGCACACGGTGCAGTTCTGGAACGTCGCGCTCGTGCCGCTGGAGTTCGGGCACGGGCTGCTCGCGGAGGTGCTCCGGCTGGCCCTGCTGGCGGCGATGTTCGACCTGGTGATCAGCGCCCGAACACCAGCATCGGACCCCCTACCGGCGGGGTGAAATCGCGGGGCTTGCGGCGCAGCACGAGATGGAAGTCGTGTGCGGCCCAGCCGGGTACCGTCCCCATGACCGTGATCCGGTTGGTCTGGCCGGCCAGGATCAGGGAGTGCCACAGGTCGGCCCGCCAGCGGTTCCCGGCACGATCCCGCAGCTCGTACCCCACGTCGAGCTCCGGCACCTCCTTGGCGGTGGCGAGCGAGGTCGCCTCCAGCGTGGCGGTGACGAGCACCTCTCCGGGACGGAGCGGCGGGTCGATGCCGCTGGGCGGCAGGTCTCCGGGCTTCATCGCCGCGGCGCCGTACGAGCGCAGCGTCCAGCGGATCCGGCCGAACTCCACCGGCTGCCCGGGACGCGCCGTTCGCACCTGCTCCGCGGGCACCGCCTTGCGGTACTCCTCCCACTCCGTGCGCAGCGGAAGGTACACGGCGGTGGCGACCACGGCGACGCAGGCCACCGCCATCGCCGACACGGTCAGGATCCGTCTCACGACACCCCCGGGATCGGCAGCCGCTCGCCGGCCGTGTCGGTGAGCGACTTCGCGCGCCGCCGGTCGAGACCGAGGTCGACGTGCGCCTCGGCGCTGAAGCGCACCGGGTCGCGGCGGTAGAAACCGAAGTTCGCCACGTCGGTGGACCGGTCGGAGACGACCAGCCGCGCACCGGGCAGCGCGCCGGGCGGGACGTCGAAGACGTACGCGCCGTGCCGCGGCATTCCCGGCTGCAGGGTCACGAAGTCGAGGGTCCGGGTGGTCGGGCCGCCCAGCAGGCTCCCGGCGAAGACGTCGGTGGACCAGTAGTCGCCCAGGTGGGTACGGAGCATGACGGTGGCGAGCTGGGCGGGGCCGGGGTGGGTGGTCTCCGCCGTGGCGGTCACGATGAGGAAGACGCCGGTGGCCGTCACGGTCCGCTTCGGGCCCTCCGCCACCGAGCGGGCCGTGCGCACCTGGTCGACGGTGATCGCGAACCGCGGGGTGACGACCCGGTGGCCGACCGTCCCGTCGTCGGCGAAGGGACCGTACGCCTGCGCGTAGTCCCACCGGGTGGCCTGCAGCGCCACCGCGGCGGCCGCGAGCAGCACGGTGACCACCCACGTCGCGGGCCTGCTCCGCAGCCTGCCGATCAGCCCGGCCCACGGGTTCACGACGCCACCTCCACCGGCAGGGTCACCCTGGCGGCGAGCTCCGGGTCGATCTTGGTGGTGGTGCGGAGCCTGCCGTTCTTCGGATCGCGGACCTTGACGGTGCGGAAGCCGGCGGCCTTGAACTCCCAGTAGCCGCGCGGGTCGAGGATGCCCGCCTCGGTGTACTCGAACTCCGCGAGGTCGATGGTGACCTGGGGCGGCGTGACCGCCCCCGCCGGGAGGACGTACTCCAGGACCACGAAGCCGGGCAGTCGCGGGTGCAGCATCCAGGTCGACGTCTCGCCCTTGTACGCCCTGGCCCGGGAGAAGATCGGGCGCGGGCCCGTACCAGGCCAGCGCAGGAAGAGACTGTGCGGGAAGTTGTGGTCGGTCGCCGGGCCGCGCAGCAGCGCGGTCTCCCGGGAGAGGTTGGTGACGGAGGCGGTCACCAGCAGGACATGGCGGCGCTCGGTGTACTTCGACTCCTGGAGCCACGCCGTGCGGGCCCGGAGCAGCCGGGTGCGGAACAGGTGCTGGTCGACGTCGCGGCCGGGCCGTACGGCGGCGGGCCCCCGGCTGGAGTCGAGACCGCCCGTCGCCCAGGCCGTGACGCCGGCGGCGACGAGGACGACGGCCGCCGCGGCGGCCAGGAACCGTCTGCGCCGGTGCGGGACACCGGTCGGCTGCTCGGGGGGCGGCACACCGCCGTAGTCTAGGACGCCGGCGCCGCTTCGGACCGGTAGAGCGCCACGCTCTGGGCGCACTCAGGGCAGCACCGTATGCTCTCGCCGTCCGGCAGCCGCCCGATGAACACACTCGGGAGGGGCCAGCCCTTGCCACACGACGCACACGCTTCGCCCGAAATCTGCGCCGGCGCCAGGCCCTCCGGGCTGATGATGTAGGACATGTTCGGCCCTCACTGGTCGGCGCTTCGACGGCAGAAGTTCGATGACGGAAAGCTCCTTGTAGTGAAGAGCGTCTACGGGGCCGTGAGCGTCACTGCACGGGATCTTCAGGGTTTTCCGGGGGGTGGTCCGGGTGAAAGCCGGGGATGACCCGGATGGCGGTACGACCTTCCGCGAGAGATTGTGCAGGGGTAGGGCGCGGAGCACCCGCGAAGGCCGGGCCCTGTCCGAGAGGGAGACAGCTGATGTCGAACGATCTGAGCGTGCCAGAGCTGGCCCAGGTACTGTTCACGACGCCGCTGCAGGAGTCCGACCACCCCACGCCCGGTCAGATCCGCGCGGCGATCGACGACTCGCTGGCCGCCGGATGCGCCGCCTGCATCGCGTACGTCGCCCAGGAGGCGGGCGACCACCCCGAGGCCTACGTGGCGCGCATGGGCTGGGCGCTCGACGCGGTGGCCCGGAGCCTCGCGAGCTGACTGGAACGTTCCCCCTGCGCCCGAGTCCTGCCGGGTGCCCCGCGCCCGAGTCCTGCCGGGCGCGTGCGGCAAGGAAGAGGTCAAGGTTTCCCGGTCGGCACGTGTCGTGGGCTTGAGGGTGGGACGAGTCGTTAACGTCGGACGCTATGGCCGATCATGACGAGCCGGGCCGAGACCCGGAGTTCGGGGTCCGGGTGCTCGGATACTCCCGGCGCCAGGTGGACGAGTTCGTTGCCGAGGTGCGCAGGGAGCTCAGCGAACTGTGCCCCGGTCTCCAGCGACCCGGTGAACCCGGATGGACGGTGCCGGAGTCGGCTCCGGGCCAGGTTTCGTGGGTGCTGCGGCTGGCGCAGGAGGAGGCCGACGCCCGGGTGGCGGAGGCGCGGCGGCAGGCCGAGCAGACCTTGCTGAGCGCCCGGGAGGTGGCCGACCGGTTGATGGCCGACGCGCGCAAACGCTCGGTCGAGCTGGAGGAGAGGGTCTCCGCCGCACTCGACCGGGAGGTGGCGACGCGGGTCGACGAGCTCGTGCGCACACACGGCCGGTTGCTCACCGGGCTGTCCGCGATGCGCGACTCGGTGACCGAGGCCCTGGAGCACGATGCCCTGCTCGGGCCGATCCGGTCGCCGTCGCTGGCGGAGCTCGCGGACCTGACCGATCTGGGGGAGCGGGTCAGGGTCTATGTCCCGCAGCCCGGTGGACGCCCCGCCGGACAGGACGACTGGAGGGCCGGATGAACGACGCTCCCGCCGACGACCTGATCGCCTCCTCGGTGCTGTTCGTGATCGTGCTGCTGGTGTCGTCGTTGGTGTTCTGGGTGGCGAGGCTGGCCGTCGCGCGGTGGGGGCCGCGGGAGCCCGAGCCGTCGATGGAGGAGAGGGCCCGCTCGGCCGTCCTGCATCTGCAGAGCGTGGGAGTGGACGTCTCCGGCTTGCTCGGCGAGTGGTCACCGGCCGAATGCGAGGACCTCCTCTCGGCGGGTGCCCGCCGGTAAGGTCCCTTTTAGTATGGTCTGAGCTGGGAAGGTATACCTGGAGTCAGCACATCCCTACGGCACGTCCGCGCGCCTCGGAGGCCGCAGCCGGCGGCACGGGAGAGCCCGGGCAGCGAAGGAAGTGACGGGCCATGGGCTTTCTGCCCGCTCGGAAGAACCCGGCGGCCCCGGCGGCCCCCGTGGTCGCCCGCCCCACCGACGAGAACCTGCCGCGGCCGGTGTCCGGTCAGGGCCATCCGCACGGCAGGACGTCGTCGTGGGTGCTGGTCGGCACAGTGATCGCGGCGTTCCTGGTGGGCGGCATCTCGCTGATCATGCACGCCTGGACCATCATGATCATTTGTGGGGTGATCATCGTCCTGGCGGTGCCGGTCGGAGCCGCGATCCACATCATGTCCGACACCGTCGGCTGGACGGACGCGCCGCCGACGTACATCGACCGGGGACACGTCATCCGGGAGGCGAGCCGCATCTACCGCCGCGAGCACTCCGGCGACGATCCGAACATGGTCGCCTAGCCCTGTCCTGTCGCGTGCCGTGACGCCGGTGGCGCCACGGTCTCGCTCATGAGCCCGCACGGACCCCTCGCCACCCTGAGCCCCCTGATCCGGCCTACGGGCGTTCTTCGGCGAGCTTGCCGTGCTGCGCTTCGCGCAATAAGTCGCGAAATCCTGGCATTTCAGGGAAGGGCCCGCGGCGAAAGCAAGGCCTCGTAAACATCGATCAAAGATTCATGGGCAGGCGAACGCCTATCCCGTCCCCGGAGCCTCCGCAATGTTTCCCTCTAGTCGACGGCGTTGACGACGTCGACGACGCGGCAAAAGGACAATCCGTCACCGGAACGACGATTGCCGAAATCTGTTCGAGGGAGACCGATGACTTCATTCGCTAGAACGGCTGGTGGAATAGGTGCCGGCATGCTCGCGGTAGCGGCGCTGACGGCAGCGGCGCCACCGGCGGCACAGGCACAGTCCGCGGGGAGCCACGCGCGGATCACCAACGTGCCCTGCAACACGACGGCGTTGGCCAACGCGATCACCGCGGCCAACACGGTCCCCGCCACACTCCGGCTCGCCGGGTCCTGTGTCTACCTCCTCAACGCCGCACTGCCGCAGATCACGGGCAAGGTGACCTTGGTCGGTGGGCCGTCCACAAGCATCAAACGCAACCCGATCGTCCCGAACCTCCGCGTCCTGGACGTTGCCGCCACCGGCACGCTCCGGGTGGACGGGATCTTCATCCTGAACGGAGGCACCACCACCAGTGTCGGCGGTGGTATCCGAAACGCGGGCACCCTGGTGCTGAACTTCGTCACGCTCAGTGGTAACACCGCGACGGCGAACAACGGCGGCGGCCTGCACAACACAGGTGTCGCGGTGCTCGTCCGCACTCACCTCGCCGCCAACTCCAACCAGGGGCCCGGGGGAGACGGCGGCGGAATCTACAACGACGGAACACTGACGCTTTTGGAGAGCCGTCTCACCGGAAATGTCGCGACTCGCAACGGTGGCGGCATATACACCACGGCCGGCCACACGACGCGAGTCATTCAAAGCAGCATTTCCGGCAACTCCGCGGCCAATCTCGGCGGCGGGCTCTACAACCTCGGCACGACCTCACTCGACCGGAGCGTGGTCGCACTCAACCAGGCCGTCGGCAACAACACCGCGGGCGGCGGGATCTTCAACGCGGCGGTGGGCGGCGTGACGCTCAGCCGCTCCAGCGTGACCAAGAACAGTCCTGACAACTGCCAGCCGCTCAACTCCATCCTGGGTTGCGCGGGCTGACCTGCCTCGGCACCGACCGTGACCGGCCTCGTCCACCCCCCTCAGCGGGGAGGCCGAGGCCGGGCGGGGTCAGGAGGGGTTCACGCGACCGTCGCGGCGGTCACCGCCCGGGGAGAACGCTCCCGCCGCCGGGGCCGGTCACTCGCTGCTGGAAGCCGCCCAGATGTTGATGCCCGCCTCGACCGCGTCGCGGTCTATCGCGGCGAGTTCCTCGGCGGTGAACTCCAGCCGGCCCAGACAGGCGACGCTGTCCTCCAACTGCTCGACGCTGCTGGCCCCGATGAGCACCGAGGTGACCCGCTGATCGCGCAGCGCCCACGCCAGGGCCATCTGCGCCAGCGACTGGCCCCGGGCCGCCGCCATGTCGTTGAGGGCCCGGATGTGCTTGAGCGTCTCGTCGGTCAGCAGATCGGGGGAGAGGGACTTGCCCTGGCTGGCCCGCGAGCCCGCGGGCACGCCGTTCAGGTACTTGTCGGTCAGCATCCCCTGCGCCAGGGGAGAGAAGGCGATGCAGCCCACGCCCTCCTGCTCCAGGGTGTCCAGCAGGCCACCCTCGATCCAGCGGTTCAACATGGAGTACGACGGCTGGTGGATGAGCAGCGGGGTCCCCAGATCACGCAGGATCGCGGCGGCCTCGGCGGTGCGCTCCGCCGAGTAGGACGAGATGCCCGCGTACACCGCCTTGCCCGACCGTACGGCGTGGTCGAGCGCGCCCATCGTCTCCTCCAGCGGCGTCTCGGGGTCGAAGCGATGGCTGTAGAAGATGTCGACATGGTCCAGGCCCATCCGGCCCAGCGACTGGTCGAGGCTGGCCAGCACGGACTTGCGCGATCCCCACTCGCCGTACGGGCCGGGCCACATGTCGTAGCCCGCCTTGGTCGAGATGACGAGCTCGTCGCGATACGGCCTGAAGTCCTCTCGGAACAGCCTGCCGAAGTTGATCTCAGCTGATCCGTAGGGCGGCCCGTAGTTGTTGGCAAGATCGAAGTGCGTGATGCCGAGGTCGAACGCACGACGCAGGATCGCCCGCTGAACGTCCAGTGGCCGGTCGTCCCCGAAGTTGTGCCACAGGCCCAAGGAGACGGCGGGCAGCTTGAGCCCACTGCGTCCGCTGCGGCGATAGGGCGAACCGTCATAACGATCACTTGCGGCGATAAAGGTCATGGTCAGGAGTCTGCCACGACCCGGACGCGGTAACGATCCGTGCCCGGGAGGACGGCGACCGGCACGGGAGAGCGAGACCGGTTCCCTCTCCGGGGGGACGACGGTTATGTCCGAAATGTTTACGCTGGCCTGGAGTCTCTGGGCGGCATGGGTCCGCAGGCGGCACCGGTCCCCCGGGCGGGAGGGCGGGCCCGGGGCAGGAGGAACCGGGCGGGAGAACATGGCGCGTGCGAGGTACGGCCTCCGGACCAGGATGGCGGTGTCGTACGTCCTGGTCACCGCGGCGGCGGTCGTGGTGGTCGAAGTGATCATGATCGTGGTCCTCGGGCCGCTGTTCGCGGAGATCGATCCGACGTACCGGGTCCAGTCGCAGGCCGGCTACGACGCCAAGAGCCTGACCAAGGTGACGCTGGAGGTGATGACCGCCCATCCCGGGCTGAGCGAGACGGGTCTCCGGGAGCTGGTGGCCCGGCAGGGGATCGGCGTGATCGGCGCTACCGGACCGCGGCCCGAGGGTCCTCCCCAGGCCATCGCGGTCCCGTGGAACGACGATGGCGGGCACGGGTCGAAGGTGATCGTCGCTCCGGACGGGTCGGTGCTGAGCTCGACGTCCCCGCGGGCCTACCCGCAGGGGTCCCGGCTGCCCGCTCAGCTCATGCTGGCGATGTCCGGCTCGGGCGTCACCCGGCTGGCCGGCCGGGAGATGGCCTGGGCGGCGTACCCCTTGCAGGCACCGTACTCGCTGGACTCAGGGGGAGAACCGGTCAGCCCGAACGGCAAGATCGATCCTTTCGGCCTGAAGGACAAGGGAACCGCACGGGTGATCGGCGTGGTGTTCGTCCTGGCCCCACCGAAGATCAGTGGAGCTCCCCGGGACACTCCCACGGGCCCGGTGGTGGCCGCGGGGGTGGCGGTGCTCGGCATCATCGTGCCGGTGGGGGCGCTGTTCGGGCTGCTGACCACCCGGCGGCTGATCCGGCGGGTACGCCGGCTGGCGCAGGTCACCACCACGATGGCCGACGGGGATCTGCGACCCCGGGTCCAGGTCTCCGGAGCCGACGAGATCGGCCGGCTCGAGGACGGGTTCAACCGGATGGCCGAGCGGCTGTCGGAGACGCTGCACGCCGAACGCGGCCGGGCCGACGCGGACGGCAGGCGCACCGAGCGGGCGCGCATCGCCCGGGAGCTGCACGACTCCATCTCGCAGGACCTGTTCTCGCTGAGCCTGCTGGCCGGGGGGATGCGCAAGGCACTGCCGGAAGGGTCCGGGCTGCGGCCCGAGGCGCAGACCATGGAGCGCACGGCGGCCCGCGCCATGCGGGAGATGCAGGCGCTGCTGCTGGAGCTCCGCCCGGTGGTCCTCGACGACCTGGGGCTCGTCCCCGCGATCGCCGAGCTGTGCGGGGCGTACGAGGAGCGGCTGGGAATCCGGGTGGAGCCGGAGCTGGCGGACGTACGGCTGGAACCGGCCGCCGAATCGGCCGTGCTGCGGATCGTCCAGGAGTCACTCGGCAACGCCGTCCGGCACGGCGTCCCGGAGAAGATCCGGGTGACGCTGGCCGGCGGCGACGGCCGGGTACGGCTGGAGATCAGCGATGACGGCCGCGGATTCGACGTGGCCCGGGCGGGCGAGCGGCACGGCATGGGCCTGGACCTGATGCGCGAGCGCGCGGCCGAGCTGGGCGGCGCACTGGAGGTGACGAGCGCTCCGGGGGAGGGGACCGTCGTGCGCGTGCGGTTGCCGGAGGGGGCATCGTGATCAGGGTGGTCATCGTGGACGACCACGAGGTCGTACGGCAGGGACTGCGCTTCGTGCTCGACCAGGAGCCGGACATCGAGGTCGTCGGGGACTGCGCCGACGGGCGGCGGGCCCTGACCGCGATCCGGGCGCTCCGCCCCGACGTCGTCCTGCTCGACATGGTGATGCCGGGGCTGGACGGGCTCGGAGTGCTCGAAGCCCTGTGCGCCGACGGCCCGCTGCCCGCGGTCGTCGTGCTGACCTCCTTCCAGGAGGACGCCCGGGTGATCGAGGCGGTACGGGCGGGTGCGCTCTCCTACCTCCCCAAGACCACCGCGGTCGACCGGGTCGTGGAGGCGGTGCGAGCCGCGGCCCGGGGCGGCAGCGTCCTGGAGCCGAAGATCGCGGCGCTGCTGGTCAGGCAGGTGCGCGGCGGCGGCTCGGAGGAACCGCTGCGGGTGCTGACCCCCCGGGAACGGCAGGTGCTGTCGCTGCTGTCGCGGGGCCGGGCCAACCGGGAGATCGCCCGGGCCCTGTCGCTGAGCGAGGAGACGGTGAAGTCCCACGTGTCGAACGTGCTGGCCAAGCTGCGCCTCCAGGACCGTACCCAGGCGGCCATCTTCGGCCTCCAGCAGGGCCTCGTACCGCTCGACGAGGCCCTCTCGGACGGCCCCTCGCCACCCCCCTCCCTTCCGTGATCATGGTCACGGAGGGGAGGGGGTGGTGCCGCGGGCCGGGACGGGGGGGCAGGTCGTACGGCGTCAGGTCGTGCGGAGGGCGTCGGTGGGGGAGAGCCGGGACGCGCGTAGCGCGGGGTACAGCCCGGCCACCGTGCCCGCCAGCATGGCAATGCCCAGGCCGCCCCAGACGGCGATGCCGGGGACCAGGACCGCCCAGCCGCGCAGGTAGGCCATCGCCGCGGTCACCGAGATCCCGAACAGGACGCCCGCGATCCCGCCGAGCGCCGACAGCACCAGCGACTCGGTGAAGAACTGCACCGCCACGTGCACCCGCGCCGCGCCCAGTGCCCGGCGCAGCCCGATCTCGGCCCGCCGCTCCAGGACGGAGATCACCATGACGTTGGCGATGCCGATCGCGCCGATGAGCACGGCGATGGCGCCCAGCACCGAGAACAACGTGGTGTACGACTCGGCCACCGCGATACGGGCGGTGAGGGCGTCCGACGGCCGGTTCACGGTCGCGCCGCCCTGCGGCTCGGCCGGGTTGGCCGTGCCGGTGAGCAGCGCGGCCACGTTCTCCACCCGGTGCTGGGCGGCCCGGACGTAGATCCGGCTCGGATGGCCGTCGTAACCGAGCAGCCGCCCGGCCACCGGGAACCCCACCAGTGCGGACCGGTCGATCTCGGGGGCCAGCGGCAGCGGGTTCAGCACCCCGGCCACCGTGAACCAGTGGCCACCGAGCCGCACCCGGCTGCCGGGATCGATCCGGGAGATGCCCATCGCGTGCGCGGCCTCGGCGCCGAGCACGGTCACCGGGTACCGGACCGTCGCCGCGTTCAGGAACCGGCCCTGCCGCATCGTCCCGTCCAGGGTCGCGGGCAGGGTGGTGTCACAGGCCCGGACGGCCAGCCCGCCGGTCTGCCCGGCCGGGATGAGATCGCTCCGGTAGACCTGGTGGCCGGTGAGCTGGGCGGTCGGGGCGACATGGTCGACGCCGTCCACCCGCCCGATCATGCTCGGGGCCTCGGGCGGGAGCCGGCCCTCCCGGCCGCTGAGATCGTGGCCGACGGTCACGGTCAGCAGGTTGGTGCCCAGCCGGTCGATCTGCGCCAGCAGCTGTGACTGGCTCGACCGGGTGACCCCCAGCACCCCCACGATGGCGCCGATGCCGAGCGCGATGCCCAGTGCCGACAGCACGGCCCGTGTCCGCCGTGACCGCAGCCCCAGCGTCCCGACCGGCAGCAGGTCGGCGGCGCGCAGCGTGCTCTTCACGAGACCACCCGGCCGTCGCGCAGCAGGATCCGCCGGCGGCACGCCCCGGCCACCGCCTCCTCGTGCGTGACGATCACCAGCGTCGTCCCCTCGTCGTTGAGCTCGCGCAGCAGGGCGAGGATCTCCGCGCCGGTCACCGAGTCCAGGTTGCCGGTGGGCTCGTCGGCGAACACGATCGCCGGCCGGCCCACGACGGCGCGGGCGATGGCCACCCGTTGCCGTTCGCCGCCCGACAGCTTCCCGGCGCGGTGCCGCAGCCGGTGCGACAGCCCGACCCGGGTGAGCGCCGCCTCGGCCGCCCGGCCGCGCTCGGCCCTCGGCACGCCGCGGTACAGCAGCCCCTCCGCCACGTTCTGCACCGCGGTGAGGCTGTCCATCAGCGAGAACTGCTGGAAGACCACCCCGATCCGGTGCGCGCGGAGCCCGGCGAGCCGGCGGTCCGACAGCCCCTCGACGGCCTGGCCGTCGAGCCGTACCCGTCCCTCCGTCGGCCGGTCCAGCGCCGCCATCAGATGGAGCAGCGTGGACTTGCCCGACCCGGAGGGGCCGCGCACCGCGATCATCTCGCCGTGCGCCACGCTCAGGCTCACGCCGCGCAGCGACTCCACCGGGGGTTCGCCCGGATAGGACTTGCGCACGTCCTGCAGCTCAAGAAGCGGCATCGGGCACCTCCACGTACTGGCCCTCGGCCAGCCCGGCCCCGGTCACCTCGACCAGTCCCGCCTGCTGGTCGAACAGGCCCGGCTGGATGGGGACGGGACGCCGTACGCCCCCGGACACCGTGACGACCTCGTACGCACCGCCCGGGCGGGCCAGCAGGGCGACGATCGGCACGGCGAGCACACCCCGGTGCGCGCCGGAGACGATCGAGACCTGCACCTGCGCCTGGTCGAGGGTGCGCCCCGCGCCCGGCAGTTCGATGGTGACGGGCACCAGCGACTGCACCGGCCCGCCGCCACCGCCGTCGGCGGGCGGCGGGGTCACGGCGACCGCGCCCACGTCACTGATCCTGCCGTCCTTGGCGCGCCCGTCCGGCATGGTGACCACCACGGCGTCGCCCTCGTGCACGGCAGGGCTGAGCGCGGGATCGAGCTGCACCGTGACGGCGGGCATGTCCCGCGTCCCGTGCTCCACCTGCAGGCCGGCGCGCAGCGGCATGCCCACCTTGACGTCCTGTGCGGAGACCCGGATCGGGCCGGGCACGAAGACGATCTGACCGAGGGGTATCCCTCCGGTGACGGGCAGGTGCGCGTCCTTCTGCCAGCGCCGGACCGCCAGGTAGGTCGAGAACGAGAAATGCCGGTCGGCGGTCAGGCCGCCCCCGTACCCGAGGGCGGTCAGGTTGCGTTCGAGCTGGCGGACGTCCGTGCCGTCGGTCATGCCGAGCACGAACGAGCGCCATACCGGCCGGGCGCCGTACAGCAGGGGCACCGGACGGCCGTCGACCTCGTAGGCGGGCCGGCCCCGGCGCACGATCGTGCCCAGCGGTGGCAGCCGGGTCACGACGCCCTCGCCGCCACCGGCGATCACGTTGTAGGCACCGGCGTGGCCCAGCGTGCCCGCGACCTGCTGCCGTTGCGCGACGTCGGTGCGGACCACCCGGGCGGTGCCGGTCGTCGTGCCCGTCGTGGTCGCGGACGCCGGGCGGGACCGTCCGGTGGTGTCCCATGCCGCCCAGGCGGCCCCGCCGGCCGCCAGCAGGACCAGCAGGCCGGCCGCCGTGACGGTGCGCGCCCGGCCGGGCCGGCCGCCCGGCCGCCTATCCATTGGTCGTCGTGACGCCGCGCCCGACGTTGTACTGCTTGCAGGCCTCCAGCTGCGCCATCACGCCGCGCTTGCCGAGGCGCTCCAGCCGGGGCGGCATCGAGAACGCCCCCTCGCTGTTCGGGTCCGGCCAGTCGGGCACGCCGTGGTCGCGCATGCACTGGGCGAACTTGCGCAGTTGCGCCATGTCGGCGGCGGACCTGGCCCGTTTGCCGTTGCCCTGGGGGATCTGCTCCGCGAGGGACCGGCAGGCCTCCATCGCTGCCCGGCCCGGCTCGGCGGTGCCCGGCGGCAGCTCCCACTCGCCGGTGGTCGGGTTCTGCACCGGGTCCGGCAGGTTCGGTACGCCGTGCTGACGTATGCACTGGGCGAGCCGGCGGTAGAGCGCGGCCACCTGCTGCGTGTTCGGAGTACCGGCCGGGCTCGGGCTCGGGGCGTGGCCGCCGCCGGACCCGCATCCGGCGAGTGTTCCGGCCAGCACCGCGGTCAGCAGCCCGGCCAGTACCCTGGCGGGCATTCGGGCGGGCATTGAGGTGGGTGTTCGGGCGGGCAGTCCGGTGGGCACCGCGGCGGCCGGCGGGCGCCGCGGGCCGGGACGGGGCCTGCGAGGGGGGAGTTCCATGCCTCCCAGGCTCGGGCCGGTGATCGCCCGGCACATCCCGCCACAGTGGTGCCCGCCCTCCCCCTTTGTGGGGCGGTCCGCCGCGCATGGGGCGGTCTTTGCGGGGCGGTCAGCCGCGGAGGAAGGCCAGTGCCTCGTCCCTGGGCATGGTCGCGCCCCGCTCGAAGGCCGAGGCGTACGCCGTGTCCCCGAGCTGTGCGCGGGAGCGTTCGGTGATCCGGGCGACGTCGGGGTCTCCGGGGACGGACGAGCCGCGCAGCGCCCTGCCCACGCCGAGCAGCAGTGCGGCCCGCTCGCCGTCGCCGGCGAGCAGGGCGGCGCCCGCCATGGCCTCCGACGCGGCCGCGATCACCGGCATGTACTGGATGTCCAGGGCCAGGTCGAGCGCCTGCCGATGCCGGGAGCGCGCCTCGTCGACGTCGCCCTCGGTCTCGGCGATGCGTCCGAGTGCGATCAGGATGCGCCCCTGCCGTTCCCCGCCGTCGAACAGGCCCGTGGCGGACTGGGTGAGCGCGAGCTCGTACAGCCGGCGTGCCTCGGCCAGGTCGCCGCGGAGCCGGGCGATCTCCCCCAGACCGCGATGCGCGCCGGACAGGCTGCCCGGCCTGCCCGCCCGCCGGGCCAGGTCCGCGGCGCGTTCGTAGTCGGCGCGGGCGGCATCGAGGTCGCCGTAGCGCACCAGGGCGTCGGCGCGGCGGTGCAGCAGCTCCGCCAGATCCTCCAGGGAGCCGAGCTGCTCGGCCAGGGTCACGGCCTCGGCCAGCAGGGCCAGCGAGCTCTCCCGGTCTCCCCGCCAGTCGGCGAGTTTGGCCAGCTCGTCGAGCACCTGCATCATGCCCCAGCGGTCTCCCAGCCTCCGGAAGCCCGCCAGCCCCGCGTCGAACTCGCGCTCGGCCTCGGCGAGCTCACCGTCGAACAGCCGTCCCATGCCCAGACCGATCTTGAACAGCGCGTCGGACCAGGGCTCCACGGCGAACTGCCGCTTCAAGTGGGCGACGTCCGGCTCCTCGGCGCCGTTGGGCCCCACGGCCAGCGCCCACATCAGCAGGAGGAACGGCTGCGCGGGCGGCGCGTCCAGCGCCGTCATGATCGATTTGGCCCGCTCCAGCGGGAGGGGGAGGTCCTGCCCGGAGGTCATCGCGCTCACCACGCAGAAGACGTACTCCTGTGCCAGCCCGGGGGGCGGCTCGGTGCCGAACACCTCCAGCAGCTCGAGGGCCGGTGCGGTTCCCTCGCTGCGCAGCCCGCGCAGCCACCAGTACGTCGACAGCCAGGCCAGCAGCCGGAGGGCCGAGACCGGGTCGGCGCGCACGGCCCGGCGCAGCGCGGTGTTGAGGTCGGCGTGCTCGGCGGCCAGCCGGTCCAGCCATTCCAGCTGCTCCGCGCGGAGCAGGTGGGGTTCCGCGGTCCGGGCCAGCTCCTGGAAATAGGCCAGGTGCGCCTCGCGCAGCCGCTCCTCCTCGCCGGCCTCGGCCAGCCGTTCGGCGCAGAACACCCTGATGGTGTCCAGCATGCGGTACCGCCCGTTCGCGCACTCGACCAGCGACTTGTCCGTGAGGTCGGCGAGCAGGTCATCGACCTCGTCGTCGGGCAGCCCGCACACCCGCCGCACCGCCTCCGGAAGTGCGCCTCCGCTGAAGACGGTCAGCCGTCTGGCCAGCACCTTCTCGGGTTCGTCCAGCAGGTCCCAGCTCCACTCCACCACGGCGCGCAGCGTCTGGTGCCGGGGCGCCTTGGTCCGGTCGCCGCGCGACAGCAGCCGGAAACGGTCGTCCAGCCGGGCGGCGACGTCCGCGACGGTCAGCGAGCGCAACCGGGCCGCGGCGAGCTCGATCGCCAGCGGCTGCCCGTCGAGGGCGGCGCAGATGCGCAGGACGGTCTCGGCGTTGCCGGTGTCCACCTGGAAGTCCGGGCGCACGGCGGCGGCCCGGTCCGCGAACAGCCGGACCGCCGGGTAGCCGAGCGCCTCCAGCGGCGCGGTGCCCGGCGCGGGCAGCGCCAGCGGCGGGACCGGGTGCAGCGACTCGCCGGTGATGCCGAGCGCCTCCCGGCTGGTGGCCAGGACGCGCAGCTCGGGGCAGGCGCCGAGCAGCCGGTGGGCGAGCCGGGCGGCGTCCGCGACCACGTGCTCGCAGTTGTCGAGGATGACCAGCGCCCGCCGGTCGGTGAGCGCGGCGACCAGCCGGTCGGTGGGATCGGGCGGCGGGCCGGGCGCAGACGGGAGCAACCCGCCCTCGCGGAGGCCGAGGGCGGCGAGCATGGCCTGCGGCACCTCGGCGCCGTCGGTCACCGGCGCCAGGTCCACGAAGCAGACCTCCGCGTCGGCCCCGGCGCTCGCCTCGATCGCCAGCCTGGTCTTGCCCGCCCCGCCCGGGCCGAGCAGCGTGACCAGGCGCGAGGTGGCCAGCTGTTTGCCGATCCGCGCCAGCTCATCCTCCCGGCCCACGAAGCTGGTGAGCTGGGCGGGCGGCCCGGACCACCGCGGAGCCGGCGTCCTGGCGGGCGGGGCGGGCAGCGGCGTCGGTTCGGCCCGCAGCACGGCCAGATGCGCGGCGGACAGCTCCGGGGACGGGTCGGCGCCGAGCTCGTCGGCGAGCATCCGCTTCGCGTCCTGGTAGACCGCGAGCGCCTCGGCCTGCCGTCCGCTCGCGTACAGCGCCAGCATGAGCTGGGCCCGGAGCCGTTCGCGGAGCGGATGGGCGGCGGTCAGGCCCTGGAGCTCCGCCACCAGCGCGCGGGCCCGGTGCTCGCCCAGCGCGAGCTCGGCCTCCACGCGGTCCTCGATGGCGGCCAGCCGGAGCTCCTCGAGCCGGACCGCCTGCGTCTCGGCGAACGGGGCGTCCGCCACGTCGGCCAGCGCCGGCCCTCGCCACAGGGCCAGTGCCTCGCGCAGCAGCCCGGCGGCCTGGACGTGATCGCCGGCGGCGAGCGCGTGCCGCCCCTCCTCGGCGAGCCGCTCGAAGCGGTGCACGTCGACGTCATGGGGGTCGATCGCCAGCCGGTAGCCCGCGGGCGCCAGCTCGACCAGGTCGCCGCCTCCGGCCGCGTCCCGCAGCCCCCGGCGGAGCCGGGACACCTGGGACTGGAGGGCGTTGGCGGCGCCCTCCGGCGGGCGCTCACCGTAGAGACCGTCGATCAGCGTCTCCGCGGTGACCATCCGGCCCGCGTTCAGCAGCAGCAGGGCCAGCAACGAGCGCACCCGCGGCCCGCCGACGGACACCAGGCCTCCGTCGGTGTGCCGCACCTCCATCGCGCCGAGGATGCCGAACCACATGAGGTCGATTGTCGCTCATCCCGGTGAGTCCCGGCCCCGCCGTGGTGGGACGATGGACGGGGAGGCTTCGATGTCCGTCGAACGCACCGCCGCCATGATCGAATATCAGGCGAAGGCCTGCGCTGAGCTCGGCTCACCGCTGTACGCGTTCCTGCTCGGCAGGGCGGCGCACGACGTGCGCGACGGCGGGCCCTGCGCGGACGCGGTGGCCGGGTACGAGGACGCCCCCGGGCCGGACGCCATCGCGCTGCGGCTGCTCGGCGGGGTGCACGCGGCGGTCCTCACCGGCCGTGCCCCCGACCTGGCCGCGCACTACCCGAGCGCGGGCGGGGTCTTCGACGCGGACCGGCCGGAGGCCTGCTGGGCCGCGTTCCGGACCACCGTCGCCGCCGAGACGGCCTGGATCCGGGACTGGATGACGCGCCCGCCGCAGACCAACGAGGTCGGCCGGGCCAACCTGCTGATCGCCGGGCTGCTGGCCGCCCTGGGGCCCGGGCCACTGCCCATCCGGCTCTTCGAGCTCGGTGCCAGTGCCGGGCTCAACCTGCGCGCCGACCGCTTCCGCTGCGTCAGTGAGGGGATCTCCTGGGGTCCGGTCGACTCACCGGTCGTGCTGGCGGACGCCTGGCGCGGCGCTCCGCCGCCATGGCTGGTGCGGGCCGCGGCCCGGCATCCCGCCCTGACGGTCACCGAACGGCGCGGCTGCGACCTGACGCCCATCGATCCGCTGTCGCCCGCCGGTGAGCTGGCCCTGCGGGCCTATGTCTGGCCGGACCAGACCGACCGGGTCGCGCGGCTCGACGGCGCGCTCCGGCTGGCCGCGCAGGTGCCGGCCCAGGTCGTCACCGCCGGCGCCGGCGACTTCCTCGCGGGCCTCCGGCCCGAGCCCGGCACGCTCACCGTGGTGTGGCACTCGGTCATGCGCCAGTACGTCCCCGCCGCGGAGTGGGCGCGGGTCGAGGGCGAGCTGGACCGGCTCGCCGCGTCGGCCACGCCCCGGGCGCGCTTCGCGCACGTCGCCTTCGAGCCGAACCGGGTCGGCGAGCAGCACCGCTTCCAGCTGACCGTACGGCTCGGCACCGGTGCCGGGACGGTGCTGGCACAGGCGCGGCCGCACGGGCTGCCCGCACGCGCCGTCGCGGCGGCCTGACCCGGGCACGGGCGACTAGGACCTGAGGACCTCGCGTGCGTGGGCGGCCCGCACGGCGGTGGAGAGGCTGATGATGTCGTACGCGCCGTGGTGCCGCCGGCCGTTGATGAAGAAGGTCGGTGTGCCCGAGACCCCGCTCAGGTCGGCGGAGTCGACGTCCTCCGCGATCCGGTCGGTCCCCCTGTGGGTCCGCAGGTCGTGGCGGAACCGGTCGGCGTCGAGGCCGAGTTCGGCGGCGTAGCGAACCAGATCGGAGACCTTCAGGGCGTCCTGCCGATCGAGCAGCAGGTCGTGCATCTCCCAGAAGGCGCCCTGCTCGGCCGCCGCCTCCGCCGCCTCGGCGGCGAGCTGCGCGTTGGGGTGCACGTCGTTGAGCGGGAGATGCCGCCAGACGTAGCGGACGTCCCCTCCGAAGTCGGTGAGCAGTTCGCGGACGACCGGCTCCGCCTGGCCGCAGAAGGGGCACTCGAAGTCCCCGTACTCGACCATCGTCACCGGGGCGTCGTCGGGCCCGCGCATGTGGTCGCGGTCCGGGTCGACCGGCGCGGCGAGGTCGACGATGCTCTCGGCGGTGCCCAGCAGGGCCCGGACCCGCGCCCTTTTCGGCAGCATGGCCGTCACCCGGAAGACCACCCAGGTCAGCAGGGACGCGCAGAGGGCCGAGGTGAGGATGCCGAGCTTGGCCTCCTCGAGCCGGGTGCCGGTGAAGGCCAGGGTCGCGATCAGCAGCGAGACGGTGAAGCCGATGCCGGCGATGGTGCCCGCCCCGGCGACCGCCGCCCAGCCGACCGGAGGCCGGACCCGCCCCCTGGTCAACATGGTGACCAGCCAGGACGAACCGATGATGCCGATCGGCTTGCCGAGCAGGTAGGCGACCAGGATGCCCAGGGTGATCGGCGAGGTGAACGCGCGGGCCAGGAAGTCGGCGCTGATGGTGATCCCGGCGTTCGCGAGCGCGAAGATCGGCACGATCACGTAGCTCGTCCAGGGATGGTAGAGCTGCTGCAACCGCTCGTTGGGGGAGATCGCCGAGGCGAGTCCGAGGCTGGCCGACCGGGCGAGCTCCGGTGTCGGCTGCTCGCGGAAGAGCCGGAAGAGATCCGAGGCGCGTTCGAGGTCGCCGCGGGCCGCCGGGGACGCATAGGTCAGCAGGCCCATGGCCAGGCCGACGACGACGGGTTCGATGCCGGACTTGAGCAGCGCCACCCACACCGCGCCGCCGAGCAGGACGTAGACCAGCCCCTGCCGGACGCCGGACGCGCGCACGACGAGGGTCGCGCCGAAGATGGCGATCCCGATCATGAGCGCGGCCGGCTCCACGTGCTCGCTGTAGAAGACCGCGATGACCACGAGCGCGACGAGATCGTCCACGACGGTGACGGTGAGCAGATAGGTGCGCAGGCGGGCGGGCAGACGCGAGCCGACCAGTGCCAGCATGCCCAGTGCGAACGCCGTGTCCGTAGACATGGCCGCACCCCAGCCGTGCGCGGAGGGACGGCCCGCGTTCAGCGCCAGGTAGAGCGCGATGGGCACGAGCATCCCGCCGACGCCGGCCACCAGCGGGAGCGCGAGCCGCCGCCGGTCGCGCAGTTCTCCCATGTCGAACTCGCGGCGCGCCTCGAGGCCGACCACGAAGAAGAAGAACGTCATCAGCCCGGCGTTCACCCACTGGCGCAGGTCCTGGGAGACCCCCGCTCCGCCGATGTCAATCGACAGCTCGGTCCGCCATACGGACTCGTACGACGACGCGTCGATGTTCGCCCAGAGCAGGGCGGCCAGGGTCGCGGACAGCAGGATCGCGGCCCCGCCGGTCTCGGTGCGCAGGAAGTCACGCAGGGGGGTCCGCAGATTCCACGCCCAAGAGGTCCGGCCCGACAGCGGTGTACGGGTCTCCCTGGGATTCGTCATTCCTGAATTCTCGTTGATCGGACGCCATGCCGATCCACCGACCGGCGGAGAGCCCGCCCGGCGGGCTCTCCGCCCTCAGGCCAGGGCCGCGTCGAGAGTGATCTGTGTGCCCGCCAGCGCCTTGCTCACGGGGCAGTTGGCCTTGGCCTCCTGCGCCGCGTGCTCGAAGTCCTCCGCGGACAGGCCCGGCACCGTGGCGCGGACGGTGAGCCGGATCCCGGTGATGCCCTCACCGGGCTGGAAGGTCACCTCGGCTCTGGTGTCGACCGTCTCGGGCGGCGTGCCGGCCTGGGCGAGGCCGTGCGAGAGGGCCATGGAGTAGCAGGTGGAGTGCGCCGCCGCGATGAGCTCTTCGGGACTGGTCTTGCCGTTGGCCTTCTCGGCCCTCGACGGCCAGTCCACCGCGAAGGTCCCGATCTTCGAAGAGTCGAGTGAGACCTCGCCGTGCCCGCCGATCAGGGGGCCTTCCCAGTGGGCGTTCGCTGTACGGATGGTAGCCATGGGAGAAGTATTTCCCATTGGGACGACCGTTACCCGATTTTGGGGGATTCGATGGGTGACCTGGGATGCGCCCGTTTTTTCGAGAGGTCAAACGGAATCCGGGAAATTAGTGGGCGAGCTGACAACTCGTCCGGCAGTCTTGTTTCAAGTCTTAACAGAACGGGGGTCGGCCATGGTGCAGTGTTCGCATCCCCTAAGGTGCACTCTGTTCGCTGTCCTGTTCCCTCTGACATGGCGATGAGTATGTTCACTTCCCAGCCGGACGCCCCAGGGCCCATCCGCGACCTGTTCGACCAGCCTGCGGGCGGGCCGACGGTCGTGCGCATCCTGCTGGGTGCCCAGCTGCGGCGGCTGCGGGAGGCCAGCGGCGTGACGCGAGAGGCCGCGGGGCACGCGATCCGCGGGTCGGCGTCCAAGATCAGCCGGTTGGAGCTCGGCCGGGTGGGCTTCAAGGAGCGTGACGTCGCCGACCTGTGCACGCTCTACGGCCTCGATGACGAGCGGGAACGGTCGACCCTGCTGGCATTGATCCGCCAGGCCAACGCACCCGGCTGGTGGCACCATTACGGGGACGCCGTTCCGGAGTGGTTCGAGGCCTATGTCGGACTGGAGCAGGCCGCCTCGTTGATCCGCGTCTACGAGGCCCATTCCGTCCCCGGTCTTCTGCAGACGCAGGACTACGCGCGCGCCCTGTTCGGCGTGAACTACCCCGCCGCGGCCGCCGATGAGATCGACCGAAAGGTCGATCTGCGAATGACGCGGCAGCAGTTGCTCATGCGCGCCGACGCTCCGCAGTTGTGGGTGGTGATGGACGAGGCCGCCGTGCGGCGCCCGCTCGGCGGCCGGCAGGTCATGCGGGAGCAACTGCTGCACCTGCTCGAGCTGACCCGGCTCCGCAACGTCACCCTGCAGATGGTGCCGTTCCACGGTGACGGTCATCCGGCCATCGGCGCGCCGTTCACCATCCTGCGGTTCTCACAGCCCGACCTCCCCGACATCGTCTATCTCGAACAGCTCACCAGCGCCCTGTACCTCGACAAACGCGAGGACCTCGACCATTACATGGCGGTCATGAACCGGCTGGCGGTCCAGGCCACCCCCGACGCCACCGTCGAGATGCTGCACTCGGTCCTCCACAGCATGTGAGAACACCTGGACCGGCGGGCCGGCTCAGGGCGGGCCGGATCAGAAGGTGCCGGCCCGCCGTAGTGCGCGTGGCCGCCCGTCGGGGTCGTAGAAGCCCCGGTACACCGGCGTGGCCCAGGCCCTGGTCCACCGCGAGAGGTCCGGTTGCCGGAAGGCGCGCAGCCGCCCGGGCGGGCGGGGCCCCTGCCGACCGGAGCCGTGCCAGGCGTCCAGGGCGGCGGCCGACTCGGCGTAGGCCCGGAAGAGCGCCCGCGGATCGCAGAGGTCGGCGTCGTCACCGCCGGGCCGGTCCAGGTGCTCGCGGTTGAGACTCAGCCGCAGGTCGCGGGCGTAGACCCGGGCGGGCCGGCCCGGCTCACCGGGAAAGCGCGGCTCCCGCGGGTCGGGCGTCTCGTCGAGGACGGCACAGCTCAGCTCGGAGTCGTGGGTCCAGGAGCGGAGGTTGAAGTTGTCCGAGCCCACGCACGCCCAGGTGTCGTCGATCACACAGACCTTGGCGTGCACGTAGACGGCGGTGCCCTCGTGGTTCTCCAGGCCGTAGACGGCGACCCGGTCGCCGCCGCCGCGCCGGAGGAGATCCAGTGCCAGGCCGTGCCCGACCAGGTTGGGGGGCAGCGACAGGCGTCCGTCCTGGTCGGGGAAGCCGGGGATGACGGCGATCATGTGCAGCCCGGGGTCGGCGTCCAGCGCCTCCGCGAACGGCGCCGCCACCTGCGGGGACCAGAGGTACTGGTCCTCGAGGTAGATCAGGCTCCTGGCCCGGCGGAGCACCTTGTGATAACTGCGGGCGATGCTGCGCTCACCGTCCGGGGCGAAGGCGTACCCGCGCCGCCGCCGCGGGTAGGTGCGCAGCAACTGCACGGTGTGCGGGCCGCAGGGCGGCGGGTCGGGCGGCTGCGGCGGCAACGGGTCGGGGACGGTGTCCTCCCGCTGCAGGAGCGCGCGCAGCCGGTGCATCGGGTTGCGGGTCAGCGGGGCGGGGTCCTCCCAGCGCTCGCGGAAGACGGCCTCCACGTCGCCGACCGCGGGGCCGCGGATCTCCACCTGGGCGTCGTGCCACGGGGGCCGGCTCCCGTAGATCTTGGAGATCGGCTGAGCCTGCGGATCCCCCTTGTGATCGGCGTCGTCGCGCCGGCTGTGGCACAGGTCGATCCCGCCGACGTAGGCCACGTCCAGCTCCGGGCGCCCGATGTGACGCAGCACGACGAACTTCTGGTGATGCGAGCCGCCGGGCCGTACCCGCATGTCCAGCAGGCACTCCCCGCCCGCCGCCTCGAGATCCTCACCCAGATGCCGGTTCTCCGCCTGGCTGAACTGCAGCTTGTCCAGATGCGACCGCCACACCAGGCCCTTGACGATCACGCCGTCCCGTGCCGCGTGGCACAGGGCCTCCGCGACGTCGACCCCGTCGGCCAGCAGTTCGTCCGGGTCACCGCGCCAGTCGGTGAACATCAGCAGGTCGCCCGCCCGCAGCCCGCGTACGGCGGCCAGCAGCTCGGTGAAGTACGCGGCGCCGTGCACCAGCGGCCGGACGCTGTTGCCGGTCGACCACGCCGCCTCGCCGTCGTGCCGGTCGTTCAGGCGGGTCGCGGGGTTTCCGCGCTCCTGCCGGGTGAGCAGCCACTCCCCGGCCGTCTTGTCCGTCATCGTCATGTCATGCGCCGATGGACCTCAGGCGTTCTGGGTGCTCTGCCCGGGCTGCACCCGGCGCCAGCGCGCCTCACAGCAGGAGTAGACCCCGAAGATCACCAGGCCGACGGCCACGGCGATCAGCAGCCAGGGGCCGAGCGGCGTCTCGGCGAGCTTGCGCAGCGCTCCGTCGATGCCCTGGCTGTCCTTGGGGTCGAAGTTGATGGCGGCGATGGCCAGGAAGACCCCGACCACGCCGAAGACGATGCCGCGCGCGGCGTACCCGACGGCGCCCATGGTCTCGACCACCTTGCGGGTGTGCGCGCTCATCTCCCCGAGCTTCAGGTGCTTGCGGAACTTCTTGCGGATCGCGCCCACGACGATGGCGACGGCGGCACCCGCGATGACCAGCCCGACCAGCAGCACGAGCCACCGGCCCCCGGTGTAGTCCATGAGGCGTGCGCTGAAGTCCTTCGACTGCTTGTCGCTGGAGCTCTGGCCGCCGATGCTCAGCAGGAAGCCGATGATGCTGACGCAGACGAAGGCGTAGAAGACGCCGCGGGCCAGGGACGCCAGCCGCTTGGTCGCCTTGTGCCCGTCCGGGTCGGCCTGGCCGTAGGCCGCCTCCGCGAGCCGCCAGAGCGACAGCCCTCCGAAGCCCACCACCAGCAGCCACAGCACGAAGGTGCCGCCCGAGTGCTTGGCGACCTCGTGCAGCGCGCCGACGCGGTCGGCCTCCTTGCCGCCGCCGCCCAGCCCGATCTGCACCGCCAGAATGCCGATCAGCACGTAGTTGACGCCTCTGGCCACCAGTCCGGCGCGGGCCAGCCACTGCATCCAGCGGCTGGTGGCGGCCTCACTCCCGGCTTCCTGAACCGTACGATTCGCGCTCCGCATGTTCACGGCGACCACGTCTTTCTACCGGCGCGGTCGAACTGGGGTGCCGACCGGTCAACGCCAGATCCATCAGTACCCGTAGGCAGCGCCCGAAACGTCCGGGCGAAGTGATGATCGCCAGGTCCGCGCGGGCGGCCCGCTCGTCATCCACCACCTGACCGGGCGCGGGGCGGCCGTGCCCCGGGGCTCGGCCGGCCGTCCGGGGGGCCGGTGCGCCCCAGTTCGCCAAGCGCTCCTCCGGAGCCGCCGGGACCCTAGTAAAGTCACGCTGTGCAGTCGAATGACTGCATTCCATCACAGTGGGTCACCTCGGGGGTTGCCATGGCGATGCGGGTACTCGATCGCAAGCTGGAACGGGCCTTCGCACAACTCGACGTCGACGGTGACGGGCGCATCGAGCGCGACGACGTTCTCTGCCTGGGGTCCCGGCTGCTGGTGGGGCTCGGCGAGCCGCCCACCACCACCAAGGGCCGGCGGGTCCTCGATCACCTGGACGCCTTCTGGAACGCCCTGGTGCAGGAGACCGGCTCCGGCGGGAAGATCTCGGCGGCGGAGTTCCACGCGGGCATGACGGCGGCGTTCATCGACGGAGACCGGTTCGAGCAGGTCTTCCGGCCCGCGGCGCAGGCGGTCGCCGCCCTGTGCGACACCGATGGGGACGGCTCTATCGGCCCGGGCGGCTTCCGGGCGATGCAGCAGGCGTTCGGCACCAGCGCCGAGGACGCCGACGCCGCCTTCGAGCGGCTGGACCGCGACGGGTCCCAGACGCTCACGGTGGACGAGCTCGTGGAGGCGGCCCGGGAGTTCTACACCGGTGACGATCCCGAGGCCGCGGGCAACTGGCTGTTCGGCCCCCTCTAGTCCCCCGGCCCGGGGGCCGACAGGGCGGCCGACGCGGCGGGCGACCAGGACCGCCGTCTTGGGTAGTGTCGAATATAGGTGGGTTTGTCCCCACGGACCTCTCCGCTGGAGGGAGGCGGCGGCGATGTTCATCGACCGGGTGGACGCCGGAAGGCGCCTGGCGGAGCGGCTGGGCGGGCTACGGGCTGAGGACCTCGTCGTGCTGGGGCTGCCGCGAGGCGGCGTGCCCGTGGCCTACGAGATCGCCCGGGCCCTGGGCGCCCCGCTCGACGTGATCGTCGTCCGCAAGCTGGGCGTGCCCCGCCAGCCGGAGCTGGCCATGGGCGCCCTCGGTGAGGGCGGGGTACGCATCGTCAACGACGACATCGTGCGCAGGGGCCGTATCAGCGCCGACGACCTGGCCGTGGTGCAGGCGCGGGAGCAGGCGGAGCTCCGGGACCGCGACCGGCGGTTCCGCAGGGGGCGTCCCCGGGTCCCGCTGGCCGGCCGTACGGCCCTCATCGTCGACGACGGGGTCGCCACCGGATCGACGGCACGGGCCGCGTGCCGGGTGGCCCGCGCCCAGGGCGCGAAGCGGGTCGTGCTGGCCGTGCCCGTCGGGGACTCCGAGGTGATCGAGAGCCTGCGCGGCGACGCCGACGAGGTGATCTGCCTGGAGGAGCCGGGCATGTTCTACGCCGTGGGCGAGTGGTACGAGAACTTCGCCCAGGTACCGGACGAGGCCGTCGTCGCGCTGCTGGCCCAGGCCCCGCGACCGCATCCCGAGCGCGTGCCCGGGCCGCCGCCCGAGCCGTTGTCCCGGTGGGAAGGGGACACGGCGCCTGCCGGTCTGCCGGCGCGCGACGAGGAGGTGTCCGTCGACGGGGGGACGGTGGAGCTCGCCGGGCACCTCACCGTGCCGGAGAAGGCCCAGGGCATCGTGGTGTTCGTGCACGGCAGCGGCAGCTCCCGGCACAGCCCCCGGAACCGCTATGTGGCGGAGGCGCTCAACGAGGCCGGCCTGGGCACGCTGCTGTTCGACCTGCTGACCCCCGTCGAGGAGGCCGACCGGGCCAACGTCTTCGACATCCCGTTGCTGGCCACCAGGCTCACCGCCGCCACCCGGTGGCTGCGTGACCTGCCGGAGACCGCCGACGCCCGGATCGGATACTTCGGGGCGAGCACCGGCGCGGCGGCGGCGCTGTGGGCGGCGGCCGAGCCCGGCGCCGGCGTCGCAGCCGTCGTCTCGCGCGGCGGCCGCCCGGATCTGGCCGGTCACCGGCTGAGCGGCGTACGGGCCCCGACACTGCTGATCGTGGGCGGTGACGACCCGCAGGTGCTCGACCTCAACCACCAGGCTCAACGGCAACTGCGCTGTGAGAACGGGCTGACCGTGGTGCCCGGAGCCACCCACCTGTTCGGGGAGCCGGGCGCCCTGGAGAACGTGGCCGGACAGGCCCGGGACTGGTTCCTGCGCCACCTGAACTGACCGGGCCGGACTGACGAGGGCTGAACAAGGGCTGAAACGGCGAGGGGCGATGTCCATCACACTGGCGTTGGCGGGCGACACGATGCTCGGGCGTGGCGTCGGTGACCGGCTCGCCATGGTGCCACCGGCAGATCTGTTCTCCGAGGGGCTGCGCGACCTCTTCACGACGGCCGACCTGACCGTGCTCAACCTCGAGTGCTGTGTCTCGACCCGGGGCGAGCCGTGGGCCACGCCCGGGAAGAGGTTCCATTTCCGGGCGCCTCCGGTGGCGGTGGAGGCCCTGGCCGCGCTCGGCACGGACTGCGTCACGCTGGCCAACAACCACGCGCTGGACTTCGGCCCGGACGCGCTCGCCGACACCCGCGACCACCTCGCCCGCGCCGGGATCCTCGCGGTGGGCGCGGGCCCGGACGAGGAGCTGGCCCGTACCCCCGTGGTGCTGGAGGCCCGGGGGGTACGGGTGGCCGTGCTGGGCGTCACCGATCATCCCGGGGACTTCGCGGCGGCTCCGGACCGGCCCGGAGTCGCCTACGCCGACCTGCGTTCCGGGGTGCCGGCCTGGCTGCTGGACCAGATCGGCCGGTACCGCGCGGAGGCCGACGTCGTGCTCGTCACCCCGCACTGGGGCCCCAACATGATCGCCGAGCCGCTGCCCTACGTACGCGAGGCGGCCCGCGGGCTCGTGGGCGCCGGGGCGACGCTGGTCGCCGGGCATTCCGCGCACGTGTTCCACGGGGTGGCGGGGCCGGTCCTGTACGACCTCGGCGATCTGATCGACGACTACGTGGTGGACTTCTTCCTGCGCAACGACCTGGGAGTGATGTTCCTGGTCACCCTGGACGAGCACGGCCCGTCGGAGGTGGCGGCGGTGCCGCTGGCCCTGGACCGCTGCCACACCCGGCTGGCGGAGGCCCCCGAACGGGCCTGGATCCGGGACCGCCTCAGCGCGGCCTGTGCCGAGTTCGGCACCCGCGTGCGCGAGGAGGACGGCCGCCTCATCACCACTCCCTCGCCGTGATCATGCAATCAATCGACGATTTGATGCATGATCACGGCGAGTGGGGAGGGGCGGCCAGGGGGTCAGAGGCCGTTGAGGATGGCGACCGTTGCCGTGGGGAGGCGGATGGCGGCGTCGAGGGCGGCGTTCCGGGCCTGGTCGATCAGCCGGTCGTCGAACAGCATGGTCGCGAGGGTGCCGCTGTGCGCGACCGCGACACCGCTGCCGCCGTGGTCGGCGCAGATGTCGAGGAGCTCGTCCAGATGCGGCTTCGCGTGCCGCCGCTGGTTGACCCGGGCGCTGGCCGTGGCGGCGGTGCCGACGGCCTGGAGGTCTCCGGTCTCCAGGCCCTGCACGGCGAGATCGTGGGCACCGCGCAGGATCCGGCGCTCCCCGGCCGTGTACGGCAGCCGCCGGAAGGTGGTGGTCTCCACCGCACCGCCGGCGTCCACGGTGACCGCCAGCACCGGGAACCGGCGGCCGGGGTCGTGCAGCAGGTCCCCGGTCATGAAGTCGAACACGACGGGCCGTTCGTACATGGCGGCGTCGCTGGGTTCGATCGCACAGGCGATGGCGCCCAGCTCGGTGTCGGAGACGCCGGTGCCGAGGAGGTCGGCCAGCGCCCGGCAGGTGGCCACGATGTCGGCCGAGCTGCTCGCCATGCCCTTCCCCTCGGGAAGCGGCGAGGCGATGTCCACCCGGACGCCCAGCCGGGACGGGTACCGGAGGCGGCGGAGCAACCGCTCCGCGGCCCGCCGCGCCTTGACCTTGTGCGGTGGCCAGACCGCGACGCCCTGCAGGGCCGAGGGGGACGCGGTGGCCCGCACCCGCAGGTCGATGGGGAAGGTGATGAGGAAGTCCCGGCCGTCCAGCACACCCTGGACGAGCTCCCCGCACGTCCCGTACGCCGTGCCGGTGCCCTGCGGTCGTGCCGGCCCGCCGGACGGCGCCACCAGGTGCGCGTAGGTGAGGGAGTTCATGGCCGCGACCAGTCCTGGCGGACGAGCTTGACGGCCGTGGCGGGCGACAGGGCCGGTTCGGTGACCGCCCACCGCAGTACGCGGCGTACCGACCGGCCGAGGGCCTCCGGCCGGGGGAGGATCTCCGGGTCGCTGTGCACCGCGAACTGGAGCCGTTGCCGGGGATCGTGCAGGAGCTGGACCCGCACGCCGAACCTGCTCGTCGTGTCGTACGCCTCGATGAGGTCCTTGACCTGCGGGTCGGGGGTGGCGACGGCGCCGTCTCCCGCCTCCGGCCCGCGGTCCAGGGACATCGGCGCGATCGACGGCAGGAAGTTGAACAGCACCAGCCGGTTCTCCTCGCTCGACAGGGTCTCCAGTTCTCGCTGCGACAGGCCGAAGTGCGGGGGGCTCGAGGAGTTCTCGTGCGCCCAGGAGCACAGCCGGTCGGCGATCCCCCGATCATCATCACAGGACTCGGAGGGGTCCGGGACGGTCACCGCGTGTTCGGCGAGCGGACCCGGGACGCTGGTCCACTCGCGGCGGCCCCGGCCGTTGCGCATGTAGTTGATGGGCACGAAGCGATCGCCCCACGCCGAGACGACCAGCGACAGCGCGGACAGGATCAGCAGGTGCGGCCGGACCCGGTACGCGTTCGCGAGCCGGTCGAGGCCGGCCGACTCCTCCCGGGGCCACTCGTCGAGCCTGACCGCGGTCAGGTCCCGGGTGCCCTTCGGCTTCCAGCGCCCGCCGGGGAAGGAGGGCCGTGCGCGGTCGTCCGCCGCCCGGTAGAGCGCCCCCGACCAGAACTCCCGCGCCGCCGTACGCTCCGGGCGCGCCTCGGCGATCGACCGGGTGAAGTCCCAGAAGCCGGGGAACGGCCGTTCGGCGGACCTCCGCCGGTAGTGCCTGGCGAGCCGGCGCAGGAACAGCACGAGGGTCCGGCCGTCCGACACCGAATGGTCCATGACCAGCAGCAGCAGGTGATCCTGCTCGCCGAGCTCGGCCACCAGCACGTGCACGGGCGGATCCCGCTGGAGGTCGCGAAGCTGGTGGGCGGCGCGGCGGAGCGTCTCGGCGGCCCCTGAGCCGGCCAGATCCCCGTCGGTGCCGGTGAGCCGCAGGAAGGCGTGGCTGATCCTGCGGCGCTCCGGGTCGAAGGCGAAACCGTCCGCGCCGTCGCGATGCCGGAACCTGCCCCCCAGCGTGTCCATGTCCTGGGCGGTGGCCTCGGCCGCGGCCAGCAGGCGGCCGACGTCCAGCGGCCCGCGGACGCGCAGGACCTCCCAGACGTTCGCGTAGCGCTGGGTGCGCGGATCTCCCCGCTGGTCGCGAGTGGCGAACATCAGCATGTCGCGCTGCAGGCCGTACGGCTCCGCGATCATTCTTCGCTCTCCCTTCGGCCGGACGTGGTGGGTTCCCGGCCGGGCCACAGCCGCCGGCGCAGGAACAGCGGGCAGAGCGCGAGGACGGGAACGGCCATGGTGGCGGCGATGATCCAGGCCGCGGGTACGACGCCGTTCGTGACCACCACGCCGGTGGTGACGGTGCCGAGGACGAAGAAGGAGTCCGACAGCGGGATGAGCATGGCGAAGAAGCGGCCCTCGGAGTTCGCCGGCAGCCGGGTCTGCGCCTCGGCGTAGAACACGACGGTGCCGATGGACTCGCACACCCCGGCCAGGGCGACCGCGGCCAGGGCGGCGGCCGGGTCGTGCAGCAGGACGAGGCAGAGCCAGCAGCCGCTCTCCAGCAGGTTGACCGCCACGTAAAGGTGTCCCTGGGAGAACCGGGCGAACCGCGCGGCGGTGAGCGAGCCGAGCACGGCGCCTGCCCCCATCGCCGCGCCGAGCAGCCCGAAGAAGCCCGCGTGATGGGGGAACCGGGAGATCGCGTAGGTGGCGAGGAACAGCCGGGTCATGCCGTACCCGAACATGTACGTGAAGGCGGTGGCCGTCAGCGCGGCCAGCGCGCGGTCCGCGGCGACCATCCGGGCGAGCCCGGGGATGCTCTCGGTGAAGAGGCGGCGCAGCGCCGATCGGGCGGCCGCCCGGGCACGAACGGCCCACCGGGCTGCCCGGGCCCCCGGGGCACGCGGCGGCCCGGTGCACGCCGGGTGGGAGTGCGGCGGGCGGGAGTGCGGCGGCCGGGGGCGTGGTGGCAGGGCGAACAGGATCGCCGCGGCCAGCACGGCCGTGGCGGCGTCGGTGAGGAAGAGCGCGGTGTACCCGAACGGGATCAGCACCGCGGCGGCGGTGGGGCCGAGCAGCATGGGCAGCCGCTGGGACGCGACGAGCAGCCCGTTCCCGGCCGTCTCGGCGCCCGGGGGGATCACCTGGGAGCGGAGCGCCATCCGGGCGGGCAGCCCGACCAGATAGCCGACGCCGGCCAGCAGCCCCAGTGCCTGGATCTGCCAGAGCTCCGTCGTCGCCGGGATCAGCGCCACGACGGGCGCGCTCAGCAACGGGCCGAGGATCGCCAGGCGGCGTGGGTCCGTCCGGTCGATGACGTCACCGATGACCGCGCCGAAGAGGACGTTCGGCAGGAGTTCCAGGGCGAGGGTGAGCCCCGCGTCGAACCCGGCCCCGTAGCGGTGCACGACCATGAGCGGCAGGCCGACTGCGGTCATGGTCGAGCCGAACCGCAGGACGAACAGCGACAGTGCCAGCACGCGCAGCGGCGAACCGGGCCGGCGTCGCGCGGGGGTGCCGCCCGTCACCCGGCCGGGGGCCGTGCGCGGGCTATCCGAGGCGGCTCGTGGCGCGCCCATCCGGGCGGCTCCTCTCGTGCGGCAGCGGGGCTTCGTGCGGGAGCGGGGCTTCGTGCGGGAGCGGGGCCTCGTGCGGGAGATGGGCGAGGAACTCGTCCAGGTCGATCCGGCGGGTGCGGTGCACCCCCGGCGCCTTCGCCGAGAGGTCCAGCCGGGGCGGGCGGCACGCGTCGGAGAAGTAGACGGCCTCCAGCAGGCCGTCCGGTGTCTCGGCGAGGACCGGGTTGGCGACCAGGAAGTCGCGCACCGCGGGTGTGTCACGGCGCACCTGGAGCCACAGGCGCTTGCCGCCGAAATGGTTGGGCGGCAGCACGACCTTGGAGCCGAATCGGCGTTTCCACTGGAAGGTGCCCTTGCTGAGGAACGGTTCGGTGCCCTGGAAGTCGACCCGGCGCACGCCGTTGTCGGCGGCCCAGCGGATGAGGAAGTGGTAGACGGCCTTGAAGGCGCCGCTGTCGTAGTGCTCGTCCGCTCCGTCGAGGACCCCGAGCAGGCGCAGGGTGAGGGTCGCGGACGAGGGGTTCCAGTGGCACAGCGCCCCGGCGATCCGGCGGGACCCCTCCGACAGCAGGAACAGCCGTCCCGTCCGGAACAGGCATTCGTAGGCGATGTCCCTGGCCTCGGTCCGCTCCCGGGAGCCGTGGCGCAGGTGCATGGTCGGCCGGTACATGCGGTCGTAGAACAGGCCGAAGGCCGAGGGGTCGGTCTCGGTCCGCCAGACCCAGTGGCGCGTGCGCTGGTTGCGGGAGAACTGCCAGCGTTCGCGCTTGGAGACGCGCTGGTGCGGCGCCGCCCGGTCCCTGCCGAGGTCCACGACCAGATGCACCTTCATCGGCAGCACCAGCGCGGCGGCGGTCGGCAGCCGCCGGGCCCGTGCGGCGCTGGTGCCGACGATGGTGACGTCCGCGGCCGGCAGGCGCTCGGGCCTGCCGAGGTCGCCCGCCCGCAGCGGGTGGGAGGTACGGAGGGCGGGGCCGCCGCCGGTGCCCTCACGCCGCAGTTCGGTGAACTCCAGGGTGTGCGACAGGCCCTCGGGCAGCCCCGCGTAGCCGATCGACACCCCGCCCAGGTGTGACACGACCGCCGGATGGGAGGCGGCGCCCCGCAGGTCCCATCGGGCGCGGAACCGGATGATCAGCGGATGGGCGCTGTTGCGCCACGTGTAGCCGGCCCGCATGCGCAGCCGCCGGGCGAGACTGGGGGTCACGGGTGCGTCCTTTCTGGGAGGCCCGTGGGCGGGAGGGACGGGACCGGCCGGCCTCAGGCCTTGGCCGCGTCGCGCACCATGGCGGCGACGTCCTCGGCGGTCTCCACCGGCCGCAGCAGGCCGCGGTCGGGGGTTTCGAACTCCCCCTCGGAGTAGGCGCCCGAGCCGTGCAGCAGGATCTCCTCGCCCGCCGGGATCAGGCCCCTGTCGATCGCGGTCAGCGCGCCCACCGTCGCCATCACCATGGCCCACTCCCGCAGCTTGCGCGGATCCTCCGGGAGCCGGTCCATGCCCGCGCGGGCGAGCAGCCGGCGGACCTCCTGGTAGCGGACGAGGCACTCGTGCAGGGACACCACGATGCCGTCTCCGCCCTGCCGCCCGACCAGCTCCCGGACCCGTTCGGTGGTGGGCGGACGCCGGGTGTAGAAGGTGCGCTCCAGCCGCTCGCCCGCCGAGTAGCAGACCGCGGGGAAGTGCGGGTCGGCCGGCTCCGGCTGGCGGAGCAGGCCGGTGGCCGGGTCGAGGTCGTAGCGGGGGAGCGCGGCCCCGGAGCGTACGTCCACCACCAGGTCCGGGGTCTCCAGATGCTGGACCAGCAGGTAGTGCGCCGCGGACGCCGGCCGGTTGCGGGCGAGGATCCTGGCGCCGAAGTCGTGTCCCAGGAAGCCGTAAGCGCTGGAGACCGCGTGAGCGTGCCAGCGGCCCCGGGGCCCGGGGGTCAGCCGCTCGTCCTCGTAGAACGCGCGCACCACGTCCGCGACCATGTAGTTGTCCGGGTCGAGGGTGTACCACACCCGGAATCCGGTGGACTCGCGGAGCTCGTCGGAGACCACGCCGACGGTGGCGGTCGTCAGCTTCTTCACGTCCTCGCGTTGCGGCCCGCCGAAGACCCCGATGGGGTTGGCGGCGCTGAGGTACGGGTCGCGGAGCAGCGGGGAGTCCCAGAGCTTGGGCAGCGACGAGGACGGCACCACCACCGCCACCCGGAGGGTCTCGGGGGAGGCCATGCCGGTCTCGTAGGCGCGCAGCACGGCGTCCCGTAGCGCCACCGCCTTGTTGGCGGCGGACGGGGTGAGCAGCAGGACCGGCTCCCCGGTGGCCGCGATGTGCGCCAGCGCCCGGGCGACGATGACCAGCGAGCCGAAGGTCTTGGTGGTCCGGGTCCTGGGGTTCTGCGTCAGGTCGAGGAACCACAGCGGATGGCCGTGGTACTCCCCGAGGGAGCCTCCGGACAGCCGTGCGGCGGAGAAGAAGTCGTCCAGCCCCGCGGAGCGCGCGGGCAGGTCCCAGGCCGGCTGGAACCACGCGGGGGGACGGGCGCGACCGGCCTCGCGCAGCTCACCGACGGCCGCGAGTACGCCGTCGTAGTAGTGCGACAGTGCGTTCTGCATGGGTTCCTCTTTCCGATCACTGGTGCGCGGCCGTCAGTACCGCGGCGGCGTTGTTGCCGGCGAAGCCGAAGCTGTTGATCAGGACCGCGCCCGGGCGGGGGACGGGCTCCGCCGCCCGGATGATCCGGATCGCGTCGGTGGTCTCGACGGGCGTGGTCAGCCCGGGGGTGCCGGGGGCGATTCCGGTGCCGAGGGTGCCGATCCCGGCGGCGATGCCCGCCCCCGCGGAGACCTGCATCAGATGCCCGATCGCCCCCTTGTGGGAGCCGACCGGGACGCCGTGCCAGCCCAGGCAGGCCCCCAGGCCGTCGATGGCGGTGGTCTCCGCCAGGTCGCCCTGCGGGGTGCCGGTCGCGTGGGCGTGCACGTAGTCGACGCGGTCGAGACCGGCCTCGTGCAGCGCCGTGGACATGCAGCGCGAGACCACCGCGGCGTCGGAGGCGGTCCGGCTGTTGCCGCCGACCCGGCAGTCGAGCCCGGCGACGCGGGCCAGCGGCCTGCCGCCCCGGGCGCGTACCTCGGGTTCGCGCTCGACCAGGACGGCGGCGCTGCCCTCGCCGAGGCTGGTGCCGTCCCGGCCGGAGTCGAACGGGCGGGCGCCGCCGGGGCTGAGGGCCCCGACGACGGACATGCCGAGGTACTCGTACCGGTTCAGGGTGAACGCGCCCGCGACCACCGCGGCGTCGCCCAGGCCGCCGAGCACCCAGTCCCGCGCGTAGCCCAGCCCGAACAGCACCGAGGCGCAGGCCTGGGAGAGGAAGACCACCTCGTCGAACTCGACCGCCGTGCGGCCCGGGGGCGGCCAGGACGCCGTGAGTTCCAGGGCGTCCTCGTCGTCGTCCTGGTCCTCGTCGTAGGCGGTCGGCACCCGCGGGGCCTGGCCGACGAGCACGAGCAGCGTCCGCGCGGGCGGCGGGCCGTTGCCGAGCGCCTCGTCCAACGCGGCCGTCAGCAGCCGGGTCCGGCGCCGGCCGTCACCGGGGGGAAGGGCGACCTGCCCGCCGACCGCCTCGGGACGGCCCGCGTCCGTCAGCGGGCCCAGCCCGCGCTCACCGCGCACCAGCCCGTGCCAGAAGGCCCGCCTGCCGATGCCGTACGCGCTCGTGAGGCCGAGCCCGGAGATGACCAGGGCGTCAGACATGTCGCTCCTGTCCCCGGTACCGCAGTGCGGCCCGGTCGAGTTTGCCGGAGGAGAGGGTGGGGAGCTCGGGGACGAGTTCGATCCGCCGTGGCCGCAGCACGGGCGGCAGGCAGGCCCGGCACCGGGCCTCCAGGGCGGCGGCCAGGCCGTCTCGGGCGGCCCGATCGGTGATCCCGCCGGTGAGCCGGCCGGTGCCCCGGTCCTGGGGCACGACGTAGGCCATCACGAGGTCGCCGCGGGGGCTGCCGTGCGGCACCCCGACCGCGGCGGCCTCGGCGACCCCGGCCACGCCGTACAGCACGTCCTCGACGGTGCTGGGCGCGAAGGTCTCGCCCTGGACGATGATGACGTCCTTCAGCCGGCCGGTGATCCGCAGGAAGCCGCCGGGCAGCAGTTCGCCGCGGTCGCCGGTGCGCAGCCAGCCGTCGGCGGGCAGGATGCTCGCGGTGGACTCCGGGTCGCCGAGGTAGCCGGTCATCAGCCCCGGCCCCCGCACCAGCACCTCACCGGTCGCCGGATCGGTGCGCAGCTCGGTGCCCCGCAGGGCGGTCCCGACCGTGCCCGGCCGGTAGGTGCCCGGCCCGGAGACCGCCACGTTGGGGCCCGCCTCGGTCAGCCCGTAACCGTCGTGGATGGGCTGCCCGACGACGGCCGCGAACCTCCCGGCGAGCTCGCCGGGCAGGACGTCCCCGCCGCAGCCGCGCAGCCGCAGCCCCGCCAGCCGGGTCCGCAGCACGGGGTCGCGCTCGGCGAGCCGCAGCAGGAGGCCGTACAGCCCGGGAACGCCGTCGAGCAGCGTGATCCGGGGGTCGATGAGCCGGTCGGCCACCGCGGCGGGACGCAGCGTCGACAGCACGTGCAGGGCCGGTCCGAACCGCCGCCACATGTGCAGGATGCTGAAGCCGTAGGCGTGGGCGAGGGGGAGGGGCACCAGCCAGTGGTCGTCGGCGGTGGCCTCGAACCGCTCCCAGCTCGCCTCGGCCTGGTAGTCCAGTGCCGTCCGGGACAGCAGGACCGCCTTCGGCGTGCCGCCGCTGCCGGAGGTCCAGAACACGGCGCCGCCCTCGGGCGGAAGGGCGGGGTCGGGTGGCAGGCCGGCGAAGGCGGCGACGGGCTCGACGACGGGCACCCCCCGGGCGTCCGCGCCGACCTTCGCCCGCACCGAGCGCGGGACGCCGGCGGAGCCGGGCGGGCCCTCGCCCAGGACGGCGACCGCTCCCAGCCGGTCGGCGGCCATCATGGTGACCACCAGCGGCACCCCGGTCCGCGCGGTCGTGCACACCGCCGTGCCGGGGCCGACGCCGCACTCCTCCAGAGCGGCGGTGACGTCGTCCAGGTGCCGGGTCAGCGTGCCGCCCGGCACCTGGGTCCCGTCCACCACCAGCCGTGCCATGAGCAGGCTCTGTCTAGGCATCGTGACCCGCCATGACCCTGGCGATTCCCGGCGGGATGTCGTCGTCGCCGACCTGGACCCGGACGAGCGCGACCGTCCCCGCCGCGGCGCTCGCGCGGGCGGTGCGCAGGATCGCCCGCAGGTCCGAGCCCGGTCCCGCCTCGCCGACCGTCCCGCCGAGGGCCCGGACCACGTCGTCCACCGGGAACTGCACCGCGAACCGGGTGACCTCGTCGGGCTCGTCGGCGAGTGCCCGCAGGTGGCGGGGCCAGCCGTAGCCGGAGTTGTCGAAGGCGAGGATGACCAGCCCCACCCGGGCCTCGGCGGCGGTCACCAGGGCGGGCAGGTTCATGGCGAAAGCGCCGTCGCCGCACAGCAGCACGGCCGGGTCGCCGGGCAGCGCGATGGCGGCGCCCACCGCGGCGGGCAGGCCGAAGCCGAGCATGGTCTGCTCACCGGGCACGACGACGCGGGTGCCGGGCCCCACCGGGAGCAGCGGGTAGTGGTAGGACCAGATGTCGTGCAGGCCGTTCTCGTGCACGTAGGTGGCCCGCTCCCCGAAGACCTCGGCCACCATCATCAGGGCGGTCCGGGCTGCGGAGGAGCCGGGGTCGGCGCCGCGCTGCTCGGCGCGCACCTGCTCGTCGAGCTCGGCGATCCGCGCCCGCCAGGCCGTCCGGGGCGGTTGCGGCGGCCCGCTCCGCAGCGCCTCCGCCAGCTCGGCGAGCACCAGGGCGGGGTCGCCGAGCACCGCCGCCTCCGGCTCCAGGACCTGGCCGAAGACGTGCGGGTCGGCGTCGATGTGGACGAGCCGCACGTGCTCCGACTCCGGCCAGCCCATCCTGGCCGTCTCCTCCAGCCGGGTGCCGATCGCCAGGACCACGTCGGCCTCGGCCGGCAGCCGGTCCAGCGGTGGCGTCGCGTACAGCCCGATGAGCCCGGTGGCCAGCGGATGCGACTCGGGTACGGTCCCGCGTCCCGCCGCGGTCGTCATGACGGGTGAGCCGAGCGCCTCGGCGACCCGGAGCGCCTCGCCACCGGCCTCGGAGATCCGTACCCCGCCACCGACGATCATGAGCGGCCGCTCCGCGGTGCGCAGCACGGCGGCTGCCCGCCGCACCTCCCCGGGGTCGGCCGCGGCGCGCCGCCGGACGACCGGGTCGCGGGAGGGGGCGGGGACGGGGCTGCCCGCCTGCGCCACCTCGTCGGTCACCTCGACGATGGTCACGCCGGGACGCCCGTTGACCGCCAGATGCACCGCGCGGCGGATCGCCCAGGTGAGCTGCTGCGCGGACTCCACGACGTGGTGCCACTTGGCCAGCGAGGCGGCCATGGAGCGCTGGTCGGTCTCCTGGAAACCGCCGCGGCCCAGCCCGGCGGCCGGGATCCGGGTGGTGACCACGACGAGGGGCACGCACAGCGAGGCGGCCTCGGCCAGGCCCGCCAGCGCGTTGGGGAACGGCGGGCCGGACGTCAGCGCGAGCACGGCCGGCCGGCCCGACACCATGGTGTGACCGGTGGCCAGGCACGCCCCGATGCGCTGGTCGCGCACGGTCACCGCCCGCAGCCCCGGCACCGGTCCGGCGGCGTCGAGCAGGCCCGGTTCGTCGGCGGGCACGCCGACCACCAGCTCGCATCCGGCGTCGGCCAGCGTGGCCGCGACGGCCGCCCAGGCGTCAGTCATGGAAGAACTCCCGGCCCGCCAGGTCGCTGGCGCGCACCGTGTAGCCGAACGCCAGCGCCTCGTCCTCGGCGCCCGGGGAGGGCACCACCTCGCAGAGGTACGCCGCCGGGAACCGGCCGGCCGTGATGCCCGCCGTCGCCCACTTCAGCGCCGAGCCGCTCGCGTCCCCGCCCGGCGTCACCAGGGCGTACGCCGCCCCGGACCAGCCGGTGCGGTCGGCGAACCGCTGCAGGGTCAGCGAGGTCTCCATCCGCACCGACGCCAGCGGCCGTGGCCGGCGCGCGGTGTCGCGGCACTGGGCGACGAAGGTGCCCACCTTCCGTTCGCTCAGCCGGGAGGCGACCAGCAGCACGGGTGCCGAGTTGCGCACCGGCTCGGGGAGGTCCGCCCCGATCGCGCGCAGCAGCTCGCAGACCACGTCCTCCGGCTTGGCGGACCGGGCCGGGAACCAGCGGACGCCGGTGACCAGCGTGGGGCACGCGCTGGAGGGGGCGCAGATCGCGGGCTCGCCGTGCACCACCGCCGTGCGCTCCTCGGTGAGCACGCTCATCGCGAGCCCCGGGTGGCCAGCTCGGCGGAGAGCAGGAGCGGGCGGGCCTGCAGCCTGCCGTCGGGGCCGCGGACGGCACCGGCCTGCGGACCGTAGCCGCCGAAGGGCCTGTTGCCGTCCTCGTGGTCGAAGGTGGTCAGCTCCCGCAGCACCCGCGCGGTGCCCAGCCGCCGCGAGTCGATGCGCTGCTCGCCGAAGACCGACGCGTACATCCCGCGCGACAGCTCGTACGGGGAGAAGGCCCAGCTCTCGATCTCGGAGGGGTCCTCGTACGGGGCGAGGCAGAAGATCGGGGAGAAGAACTCCGGCGGGTGCAGCTGCTGGGACCGGTCGTGCAGGACGATCGTCGGGTCCACCCGGAGGGTCCGCGCGTCGGCGTGCCCGCCGAAGACCACCTGCTCGGCGTGGTCGGAGATGTACTTCTCCGCCTGCTCGGCCGCGTCGGCGTAGACCAGCGGCGCGACGACGGCCCCCGGCGAGCGCCGGCCGGCGGTGCGCACGGCGCTGAGCGCGATCTTCAGATCGTCGACCACGGCGTCGAGGTGACTGCGGTGCACGAAGATCAGATCGGAGCAGAGGCAGTCCTGGCCGGAGTTGTACAGGCGCGAGGTCAGCATGGCCCGGGTGGTCCGCTCCGCCGCCGCCTGCGGTCCGACGATCATCGGGTTGGGGCCGGAGCCGAAGAGCAGGAACAGCGGCCGGTCCCCGATCTTCCCCATCACCTCGAGCCCGTTGTCGTACTGCCCGGTGAAGACCACCGCGTCGGCGTCGGCGCAGGTGGCCTGGAAGGTCCGCTGGGACTCCTCGACCAGCCGCACCCGTTCCATCACCCGCGGCCCGCAGGTCGTGGCGAGCAGGGCGTGCACGGCGAAGGCCGTGGCGCGGGTGCGTGCCGACGGCCGGATGACGATCTCGTCGCAGTAGAGCGAGGGGATGAGCCCGAACAGGACGTAGGAGTAGAGCACGTTGTTGGACGGCAGGAACACCGCCAGCCGCCCGGTCCGCGGCGGCCCGTTGCGCGCGACCTCCCAGGCGGCGCCGGCGAGGGCGCGCACCGAGCGGTTGATCTCGTCCTCCGCGGCGGTCCGGGTGGCCGTCTCGGTGAGGATGTCCAGCAGCGCGCTCCGGTGAGTCAGCACCGCTTCGGCGAGCCGCAGGGTGCGCTCGTGCAGCCAGCCGGGATCGGTGGCGCTACGGGACCGGCTCGAGAGCAGGGTCACCGGGTGCCGTCTCTGTTCGGGTACGAGCGTCGTCGCTGATCGGTGGGCGTCCATGGGGGGTCCTCTCTCACTGCGTTCTCACTGCCGGGCCGGCCGCCGGCCGGACCGCCGGTCTCGCCACGGGCACGGCCACGGGTACGGCCGTATGCCCGGCCGGTGCGGGGTGCCGGCGTAGTTCGTCGCGCAGCCGCAGCAGCCGGCCCACGACCCCGGCGGTCTCCCCGGCCGTGAAGCCGCCGGCCCACCGGCCGAGATGGGGGGCGAGCACGTCGCGGACCGGCGCCGCGAACGCGACCGTCCCGCCGTCGACCTCGACGCCCTCCCGCCGGGCCCACCGCTGGTTGCGGGCGATCGCCCGCTCGCGGTCCAGCCCGGCCGGCAGGTCCAGTTCGACGCCGCCGTGCCGCACCCGTACCGGGTATCCGCCGGGGAGGCCGAGCGGGCCCGGGAGACTGGTCCGCAGGTCCGCGCCGCTCAGCAGGGCCCGGACCAGCAGGGCCGCCGCATGCCCGGTGACGGCGTTGAGCTCGGGCCGGGCGGCGGCGCGCTGGTCGGCGAGCAGGTCGCCCACCCCGGCCAGCGGCCGTCCGCCCAGCCACGCCTGTGCCTCGTCCGCCGCGTCCGCGCAGGCGTGCAGGTGAAGGTGGTGGCCGAGCACCCGCAGGTCGCTCTGGTCGGGCAGGTCCAGCTCCCGCTGCAGCGAGGCGGCCAGCAGGCCCACGTTGCCGACCCCGGTGGCGACCGGCACGCCCAGTGCCCGCAGCAGCGGGTTCACCGCGTCCGGATAGCAGGCGTTGACCAGGGTGGGCCGGTACGGCAGCCGGGCGAGGGCCCGGCCCGCGAGCCAGGCCAGGTCGGTGTGGAGCGGCAGGGCCATGGCGATTCCCGCCGCGTCGAGCAGCGCCGTCCACGCGGACGGCGCTGCTTGCCCCTCCCACGGCGACTGCCGGGACGCGCAGCACACCACCAGCGAGGGCTCCGCGGCGGTGAGGGCGGCGGCGAGGTCGTCCTCGTCGGTCAGCGCGTTCGGCACCGCGCGGAACCCCGCCCGGCCGCCGCCGAGCCGTGCCCGGGTCTCGGCGGTGTAGCACAGCTCCCGCGACCGCGGCTCCGAGCGCGCGACCACCGTGACCCGCACCGGGTCGCGCACCAGGACGGCGATCGAGTGGCACAGCGCGCGGGCCAGCGATCCGCTGCCGATCACCACCAGCGATCCGCCGCTCATCGGCCGGTCCCCGCCACGGCGACGTTCTCCATCGCCCCGAAGCCGTAGACACTGACCACACCCCGGCTTCCGTCGGGGAAGAACCTGGTCAGGCAACCGCCCGAGCCGGTGCCGAACAGGCACGGGCTGAGCACGGGAGCGACCATCTCGGTGCGGGTGCCCGCCTCGGAACCGTCGCTCAGCACCATCGGGACACGGACCGGCGTGATGTACTCCTGGACGATCCAGTCTCCGGACGCCAGCGCGTCCTCCACCGCGTCCGCCCACCGGCGTTCCCCGGTGTCGGGCCCGAGCAGGACCTCCAGCCCCATCATGCCGATGGACTTCTTGAGGACGAAGTTCTCCGGATGCGCCAGCAGCAGCTCGGGCAGCGCCCGGACCCGGCCGCGCCAGGTGGTCTTGGTGTCCCGCACCTCACGGGTCCAGGGAAGGTACCGGTCCGCCAGGTCGCGCTCGGTCTCCGTCATCCACGGCCGGCCCTCGGACACCCACGCGAGCACCTTCTTGTTGGCGAGCATCCCGCTGGTCTGGGACGGCAGCAGCCGCCAGCCGGCCCGTACCGCCGTGCGCACGGGAGCGAGGTCGATGCCGTGGTTCTGCCAGTCGACCACGTTGAAGTAGCGCAGCCCCAGGGCGTACCGCAGCCGGCCGGGCAGCCCGAGGCCGTCGAGGAGGTCCTCGGGCTCGAAGAAGTCCGCCGTCAGCCCCCGGCGGCGCAGGTAGCGCACCTCGAGGTCGAAGTACCGGTCCGAGCCGGCCCCGGGAATGTCGCGCCGTGACCCCACCACGGCGAGGGTGGGCTCGGCGCCCAGCTCCCGCCGGGCCGCCAGCAGCGCGTCCGCCCTGGCCCTGAAGGAGTCGAAGCCCCAGAACCCGGCCTCCTCCCGCGGTCCGTACACCTGGTGCCAGACGCTGGTGAACACCTGGCTCTCGGTGGGGCCGCCGAACGTGCCGGAGACGTTGAACTCGACGAACTTGGGGCCGTCCGGTCCGATCACCACGTCCGGCCGGGCCATCAGGGCGCAGAAACGCTCCTCGAAGTCGTCATCGGCGAAGATCGGGTAGGCCGAGTCGCCGGCGCCCAGCGCCGCCATCCGCGACCGCCGTGTGGTGCCCGAGCGCAGCACCGCCCTGCGCAGCAGACGGAGCAGGCCGTGCCCGGCGCGGAACAGCTCGCGATAGGAGGTCTCGGGAATGACGAACGGATGCTGGGGGAGCACCGGGAAATCCAGCCGTACCCCGCAGTCGGCCAGTTCCCGGTGCATCAGGTCATGAATGGCGTCAACGGATATGCGGGCCTGCGGGCGGACATAGGGCCCGAACCAAGAACGAGTGGTCACGTGAATATCCATTCTGGTGACGTCCGGCTCTGTGGTGTCCGGCTCGGGGGCGTCCGGCCGGCCGGCTGGTCAGCGGCCCACGGCCACCAGGTCGCCGCGCTCGGTACCGGTGCCCAGGAGGCTCTCGGCGGGGTCGCTGCCGGTGTGGATGATCCGGTTGGCGCCGTCCACGAAGACGACCCGCGGCTGGAGGGCGTGCGCCTCCTCCTCGGTGACCAGGCCGTACGCGATGATGATCACCAGGTCGCCGGGGCTGATCAGGCGGGCGGCCGCGCCGTTGATGCCGAGCACGCCGGAGCCGCGCGGGCCGGCGATGAGGTAGGTGGTCAGCCGGGCGCCATTGTCGATGTCCACGACGTCGATCCGCTCCCCGGGCAAAAGGCCCGCCGCGTCGAGCAGATCCTCGTCCAGAGTGAGTGATCCGACATAATGCAGATCGGCCTGCGTGACGGTCGCCCGGTGGATCTTTGACGTCATCATATGCCGCAACATTTCTACCTCAATGAGTGTCGTCGTTCCGGTGCTCACCAAAAGCCCGCATAATGTGATCATGTAACGGCGGCTGTTCTCGGGCAAGCCTTTATGGCAGGGCAAGAATCTGCATGACAGGGCAGAGATCTGCCCCGGGCCGGGCGTTTCGCCCGCGGCCCGCGACCCTGCGGGCCTGGTCAGCCCCGCAGGGCCGAGCGCACCTCGATGACGATCTGCTGGATCTCTCCGGTCGGGACGACGAGCACGGCGACAGCGGCGCCCGGGGCGCTCACGATGGTGTCCTCGGACAGGACGCCGGCCGATCCCAGCCCGCCACGGATGCCGAGCACCCCGAGGCCGGCGCAGATCTCCTCCCGGACCTCCGGCTGGTCCTCGCCGATCTCACCGGTGAAGACGAGCGCGTCGACGCGGTCGAGCGAGGCGGCCATGGCCGCGATCGCGCTCCGTGCCCGGTGGGTGAAGACCGCCAGCGCGAGCGCGGCGGCGGCGTCGCCCGCCGCCCGGCTCCTCACCAGCTCGCGGGTGTCGCCCGAGGTCCCGGAGAGCCCGGTGAGGCCGGACCGCCGGTTCAGCACCTCGGTCATCTCCGTGGCGCTCAGGCCGTGCTCGGTGGCCAGCCACAGCAGCAGCCCGGGGTCGACGGTGCCGCTGCGGCGGCTCATCACCAGCCCCTCCAGCGGGGTGAACCCCATGGTCGTGTCCACGCTGCGCCCCTCCCGCACGGCGGTCGCCGAGCAACCGCCGCCGAGGTGGGTGAGCACGACCTGGAGCCGGTCCGCGGGACGGCCCAGCAGCTCCGCGGTCCGGGCCAGCGTCCACGCGTACGACAGCCCATGGAAGCCGTAGCGGCGGATGCCGTACCGCTCCCGCCACTCGGCGGGCAGGGCGTAGACGGAGGCGGCCTCCGGGAGCCCGGTGTGAAAGGCCGTGTCGAAGCAGGCGATGTGCGGCACGTCCGCCAGCACGCTGCGGGCCTCGTCGAGCGCGGCCAGGGCGGGCGGCACGTGCAGCGGCGCGAGCTGGGCGACCTGGTCCAGCCGGGCGCGGACCTCGTCGTCCACCAGTGTCGGTGCGCTCAGGCCGGGGCCGCCGTGCACGATCCGATGGCCGACCGCGTCGATCCCGAGGTCGCCCGCGGCCAGCTCACGCAGCGCCCGCACGGTGTCCTGCGCGCCGGGGTCCTCGAGATCCCGCCCGGCGCGCACCGCGCCGTCATCGGCCACGACCCTCAGGTGCAGGCTCGCGGAGCCGGCATCGACGACCAGCACGTTCATCCGGCTCTCCTTCCCGGCTTCCGGGCCGGGCTCACCGCCCGCCGGATCAACGGGTGCGCCGGGCTGGGCGTGCAAATCTTGTCCGTTCTAGTCCGAGTATTGCCCGATATGTTGGGTAGACACCGCGATGACTTGGACGGGCTTGTTTCCCCCGGCCTCCGAAAACGGATGCCGACTGTGAGGAATGAGCCTTATCGAGTTGCTCGTCTCTGGCGAGCTGTATGTCCGAGATGAAGAAAGTGCGGGTGTATTGATATGCGCATCGGATCGGTAATCCTCATACTGTGGCTGGTCATTGGCGCCATCGCCGCGGGCCAGCGGCACTACTACAGCGGATCTGTGGACAACTGCGCCAAGGCGAGCACCATCCTCGTGACCATTGTCGCGGGTCCCCTCAACTACGTCGGCCTCAACCCCAAGATCAAGTGCAGCACTCCGCAGCCCAGCAAGTGACGGCGGTTCCGTGGCGCCCTGGCCGGACTGACTCCCGGTCCACGCCCATCTCAGCGTGCCTGCGCCTGTGATGAGTCGTGGACCGGGATTCTCAGGACGAAGCGGGCGCCCTGGTCGGAGTCCTCGATGGTCAGGGTGCCACCGTGCTGTTCCGCGATCTCCCTGGCGATCGGCAGGCCGAGCCCGGTGCCGCCGGCGTCCTTGCTGCGTGCGGTGTCGAGGCGGGTGAAGCGTTCGAAGACTCTTTCCCACTGGTCGGGTGGGATGCCGGAGCCGTCGTCGCACACTTCGAGTACGGCCTCGCCGGCGTCCCCGCGGACCCGGACCGTCACCGCGGAGACGGCGTGGCGTTCGGCGTTGTCGAGGAGGTTGGTGAGCAGCCGGATCAGCTGGAGCCGGTCGCCGTTGATCATCACTCCGGGCTGGAGGCCGGCGGTGACCGGGATGCGGTCGGTGCGGACCGCGAGTTCGGTGCCGACCAGTTCGCCGAGGTCGATGGGCTCCCTGGCGCACTTGGTGCCCGACTCGAGGCGGGCGAGGGCGAGCAGGTCGGTGACGATCGCTTCGAGCCGGTCGAGGCTGACGGCGAGGGCCTCGGCGGTCTTGGTCCAGTCGGTCTCGTCCGGGTGGAGCTGGGCCTCCTCCACCTGCAGGCGCATGGCCGTGATCGGGCTGCGCAGGTCGTGCGAGGCGTCGGAGGCGAAGCGCCGTTGCCGTTCGACCGCGGTCTCCAGCCGGTCGAGGGTCTGGTTGACGGTCACTGCCAGCCCGCGCATCTCGTCGTCGTGCACCGACACGGGCACCCGGCGGCCGAGATCGCTCGCGGTGATCTCGGTGAGTTCGCCCACGACGTCCTCGACGGGGGCCAGGGCGTTGCGCACGGCACGGTAGGTGCCGAACGCGGTGGCGATGATCAGCAACACCGATCCGGCCACGAGCGTGGTCAGCAGTGAGCCGTTGACGTACCAGGGGACCACGGGGTCGGCGCCGTAGACGATCCACTCACCTCTGGCGATGGAGATCCGGACGGCCACGATGATCATGCAACGGTGGGGGAAGCCGGGTACCGAGCAGCTCACCCGGTCGGCTCGTGTCCCTTCGGCGGGTGGGACGAAGTAGGCGATCCGCGGTTTGCCGAGCGCCGCCTCGTTGGCCGCCACGATCCGCCCCCGCGCGTTCACGACCTGGACGACCGAGACGGACCGGTCATTGATCACACGCGGAAGCTCGTTGCGCGCGATGAGCCGGACCACGCGCAGATCCGCCAGCAGGACCTCGTCGGCCCTGTCCCGCATGCTGTGCTCGCGCAGTCCCATCAGGACGATCCCGCAGAAGGCAAGGCTCAACAACCCGATCACCGCACTGGACAGCAGTGTCATCCGCGTCCGCACGGACCAGTCGTACCGCAGCCTCACCGTGCCCCTCCGTCCACCAGACGATCACCCTAGAGGCGCATCGTTCGAGGTCAAGGCAGTGAACAGGCAAGGAGGGACAAACTGTGGACCGAGTCGCGGAAACGCCGGGACGGATCGGTTCATCCGGGTGAACGGCGTTGCGTTTCCGGCCCGCCACCGGCGAGTGGGCACCGCGTCAGTGGAGGGGTCCGCGGAGCGCGCGATGCGCGACATCATCGACGAGGCCACCCAGACGATCAACGAGAGCGGCCGCTGACCGGACCGGAGAGCGCGTCAGGCGATCCAGCCGTTGGCGCGCGCCCGCTGCAGCTCCTGCTGTGCCTCACGGGTGTCGAGCATCTCCAGGCCCCTGACCGCCCAGAGCTGCAGCGACTCGTCAACGCTTTCGAGCTGGCCCGCCAGCACGGTCAGGGCACGCGGTGACCGGGCTTCGGCGAGGAGTTCGAGAAGCAGGCAGCGCAGGCCCTGGTCGTCCTGCTCCCGCTCGAACTCCGCGATCAGCTCGCCGACGAAGGAGTCGGCGTGTTCGCGCAGGAAGTCGAACCCGTCTTCGCTGACCTGAGGATCGCGACTGCGCATCGACTCCAGCGCCCGGGCGAAGCGCTGATTCGACATCAGGCATTCCTTCCTGTGGATCCGGCTCGTCCCCTCGCCGGGGACCGAACAACATCATGGCCTGAGTCCGGGACCGTCCGGTCCATGAGGCCGCGCCGGGCACCCGGCCACGGCGGCGGAACGACCCGGAGACGAGGCGCCAGCCCATGGGGCTCACCGGTCTTCGTTCAGCAGGTGTGCCAGCACGGCCGCCTGGCTGTGCTCGAGATCCTTCGTGGCGGTGAGCAGTGTGACCGGTCCCTGCTCGGCGAGCTCGCGCAGGCGTCGCAGTGCCGTCCCACGCTCGGGCTCGGCCAGCTCGGCTCCGTAGCGGCGCCGGAACTCCTCGAACCTCTCAGCCTGGTGCCCGTACCACTGGCGCAGCTCCGTCGAGGGGGCGACGTCCTTCTCCCACCGGTCCACGTGCGCGGACTCCTTGGACATGCCGCGCGGCCACACCCGGTCCACCAGCACCCGCGTCCCGTCCTCCGGCGAGGACGGTTCGTAGATCCGCTGGAATCTCACCTCACGTGCCATCTGATCCCCCCACCCGCCGTTCTCCCCGGCCGTGGTCCGGTCGAATCGGGGTGTTGCGATCAGCGGTCCAGGGCTCCGAACCTGATGGTGTCCAGGAGTACGGCCGGCTCGTCCTGGGTGAGCGCAGGCGGTGCAGTGCCCGATGTCGGGGCGGAAGTGCCGGCCGTCTTCAGCGGCGTAGCAGGGTGAGCAGGTGAGCAGGGTGAGCAGGCCACGGCAAAGTACGCCAGGGATGCCCTCGTATCCGACTCGGGGAGGGGGAGACGTTCTCGTTTTGCTTTGCCCTGACCACCCCCGCGCGGCCTGGCGACCAGCGGCTTGCCGTTCTGCTTTTGCTTTGCCCTGACCACCCCCGCGCGGCCTGGCGACCAGCGGCTTGCCGTTCTGCTTTTGCTTTGCCCTGACCACCCCCGCGCGGCCTGCTGACCAGCGGCTTGCCGGTCAGTGGTCTGCCGATGCGCTCTGCCGGTCGGCGATGCAAGGCCGCGTATCGGTGGTCAGGGCAAAGCAATTCGCGGACAGCACTGCCCCGGCCGCTCTAGAAACGTCCCGGCGGGTGGCGGGACGGTGCCGCCGTGATGAGCCGCGCGGTCGCGGGCGCCGCGCTACTTCACCACGCGGAACCGCAGGTGCGTGACGTACGGCGACTCGGTCACCCTGGTGCGTTCCAGCTCGATGTGCTCGGTGCCCAGATGCTCGAAGAGCCGGCGGCCGGTGCCCAGCATCACCGGTGCGAGCTGGAGGTGGATCTCGTCGAGCAGCCCGGCCCGCAGGAACTGCTGGGCGACGTCGGCGCCCATGAGGTTGATCTTCTGCTCGCCCGCCGCCGCCCGGGCCCGCTTCAGCGCGTCGTCGACGCCCCCGGTGACGAAGGTGAAGGTGCCGCTCTTCATGACCAGCTCGTCGCGGACCTCGTGGGTGAGCACGAAGCACGGCACCGGAAACGGGGTGTCCTCCCACACTCCCACGCCCACGTCGAACGTCCGCCTGCCCAGCACGACCGCGCCCGTGGTGGCGAGCAGCTCGCGCGTCACCCCGGCGTCGGCCTCGTTGTCCGAGCCGTTGAACACCCACTCGTGCAGCCGGAGACCGCCCTCGCCCATGGGGTGCTCGGCGCTGATGCCCGGCCCGGCCATGAAACCGTCCAGCGACATGGTGACGTGCAGGATTACCTGGGTCATGCGATGTCCTCTCCGAACCGGCGTGTCACAACGGCAGCCGCCGTGGTGGTGCCGCTGTGCCGACACGGTAGGCAGGCCCAGGGACAGATTCAGGCGTCCGATTGCCGCCAGACAGGGGCCGCCCGGTCGGCCAAGCTTCGGATCATGAACAGAGACCTTGATGGAAAAGTAGCGCTGGTGACGGGTGGCAGCCGGGGCATCGGAGCGGCCGTCGCCCTGCGACTGGCAGAGGACGGCGCCGACGTGGTGCTGACCTATCAGCAGAACACCGGCCGGGCCGCCGCCGTGGTCGATCAGATCAAGGCCGCCGGCCGGCGGGCGCTGGCCGTACCGGCGGACAACGCCGACCCCGACGCGGTGATCGCCGCGGTGGACCGGGCCGTCACCGAGTTCGGGCGGCTGGACATCCTGGTCAACAACGCCGCGGTCTACCTGGTGGGACCTCTGGAGTAGCTCGGTCAGGAGGAGTTCGACCGCACCGTCGCCGTCAACGTGCGCGCGCCATTCATCGCGGCCAAGGCCGCGGTCCGGCACATGCCCGACGGCGGCCGGATCATCAACATCGGCAGCAACATGGCCGAGCGCGCGGTGTTCCCCGGCTTCGCCCTGTACGCGATGAGCAAGACCGCTCTCATCGGGCTGACCAAGGGCCTCGGACGTGAGCTGGGCCCGCGCGGGATCACCGTCAACCTGATCAATCCGGGGCCGACCGACACCGACGCCAACCCGGCGGACGGCCCGCACGCCGGCACCATCAGGGGCTTCACCGCGCTTGGCCGCTACGGCGCCCCGGCCGACATCGCGGCGGCGGTCTCGTACCTCTCCGCGGACGACGGCCGGTACGTCACCGGGGCGACGATCAACGTCGACGGCGGCTTCACCATCTGAGGCCGTCAGCCACGTGCCCGCGATGGCGGGCGGAGCCGGATCTGCCGGCGAGCTGAACCCCACCCGGTGCCCGCTGCGTACCTAGTGCCAGTCACCGTGGCTGCTGTCACTGGCGACTCACCTGAAACACCGGAGGGAGTGTGGCTATGCAACGCACCAGGGGCAAACCACGACCAAGGCAGGTGTCGGGCGCCATCGCCCTGGCCGCGGGAATCGGGCTGGTCCTGGCCGGTCTGCCGGCGTACGGACAGCCGACGGCGGCGGGCGCGTCCGGCCGTGTCGCGGCCCAGACGGTCAACTGCCCGTCGGTGGCGGATCAGCTCCCGGCGGTTCCGGCGTCCGCGCAGGCGGAGGTCGACCGGAACCTCGCGCTGCTCGACCAGCAGATCTCCGAGGCGAACCGGCGGCTGGCGAGCTCGGCGGGTGAGGGTGGCGCCGGCTTCGTCCAGAACGCGATCCTCGGCCCGCTGAAGGACAAGCGGACCGCCACCATCAACCGCATCGCCACGGCCATCGGGCGTACGGCGCAGCGGCCCGCCGGTCTCGACGCGCTCGCGACGTGCACGCTCGCCGGTGCGGCCGACCCCGGTGCCGGCGCGGACCCGTCCGCCGACCCCAGCGCGGACCCGAGCGCCGATCCCAGTGCGGGCGTGACGGCCACGGCCAGTCCCGGTGCGACCGGGGCTCCCGGTGGCGGGCAGGCGCTGCTGGGGCCGACCTCCGTGGACTTCGTCGACATCAACCAGGTGCCGCCGGTCGCCGCGCAGCCACCCGCCGGAGCGGCCGGTTCGAGGGGCTCGTTCGTGTCGCGCTGTGGCACCAACGGGAACAAGCATCAGAACCCCGACAACTTCATCGTCGCGCCCGGGGTCAGCAACGGCGCCCACCACACGCACGACTACGTGGGCAATCTCTCGACGGACGGGTTCTCCACCGACGAGAGTCTGGCGGCCGCCGGCACCACCTGCCGCAGCGGTGACAAGTCGACCTACTACTGGCCCGTGGTGCGTTCGCGCAGTGCGGCCGACGCCGCGCAGGCCGACCAGAGCGCGACCGATCTCAACATCGGCGCCATCCAGCGACCGGCCACCGCGACCCTGCAGTTCCGGGGCAACGCGACGAGCAAGGTGACGGCGATGCCGAGGTTCCTGCGGATCATCACCGGGGACGCCAAGGCCGGCACCAACGGAGGGCTCAACGCCAAGGCGGCCTGGAGCTGCACGGGCTTCACCAACAGGGTGACCACCAACAAGTACCCCCTGTGCCCCGCCGGCAGCAGCGTGATGCGGATCCTGGACTTCCCCAGCTGCTGGGACGGGACGAACATCGACAGTGCCAACCACCGTACGCACATCGTGTTCCCCGAAGCGGCCAGCGGTGCGTGCCCGACCGGTACCAAGGCGGTGCCGCAGCTGCACATGACCCTGACCTACCGCAACCTGCAGAGGAGCCAGGCGCAGATCGACCAGGGTCAGCTCTTCGCGGTCGACTCCTTCCCGGAGCAGTTGCACAACCCGGTCACCGATCACGCCGACTTCGAGAACGTCATGCCGGCCGGTCTGATGAACCGGGCTGTGAGCTGCATCAACCGTGGCCAGAGGTGCTGACGGTCACCTCACTGGCAGACGGTCTCAGGGACCGCGGCGGCGGCATCAAGCTCGGAGGCGGATGCCGCCGCCGCATGACCGGCCCTACTTCTCGCTGTCCAGCATGGCCATCTGGACGTCGGCGTACCGGTTGCCCGCGGCGGCCCCGGCGGGTACGGCCCGCTCGATGGCCGCGAGCTCCGTGGCGGTCAGGTCGAGGTCGGCGGCCGCGAGCGCCGAGGTCATCTGGTGGACGCGCCGGCAACCGACCAGCGGCACGACGTCCTCGCCCCTTGACAGGACCCAGGCGATCGCGGCCTGGGACACCTCGATGCCCTTGTCCTCGGCCACCTCGCTCAGCGCGTCGACGACCCGGAGGTTGGCCTGGAGGTTGTCGCCCTGGAACCGCGGGACGTGGTTGCGGAAGTCGTCCGGGGAGAGCGCGGTCCGGCTGCTCCAGTGGCCCGACAGCAGTCCCCGTGACAGCACGCCGTAGGCGGTGATGCCGATGCCGAGCTCGCGGACCGTCGGCAGGATCCGGTCCTCGATGCCACGGGACAGCAGTGAGTACTCGATCTGCACGTCGGAGATGGGGTGCACCGCGGCGGCGCGGCGGATGGTGTCGGCGCCGACCTCCGACAGCCCGATGTGGCGGACGTGACCGGCCTGGACCATCTCGGCGATGGCCCCGACCGTCTCCTCCACCGGGACGGCCGGGTCGAGCCGGGCGGGCCGGTAGATGTCGACGTGGTCGGTGCCGAGCCGCCGCAGCGTGTAGGCCAGGAAGTTGCGTACCGCCGCCGGGCGGCCGTCCATGGGACCCCAGCCACCTCCCGGGTCGCGCATCCCCCCGAACTTCACTGACAGCACGACCTCGTCGCGATCCCGTCCGCGCAGCGCCCGGCGGATGAGCATCTCGTTGTCCCCGGAGCCGTAGAAGTCGCCGGTGTCCAGGAGCGTGACGCCGGCGTCCAGCGCGGTGTGGATCGTGGCGATGCCCTCGGCCTCGTCCGCGGGCCCGTAAAGATCGGACATGCCCATGGTGCCCAGGCCGACGGCGGAGACGGTGGGGCCGGTGGTGCCAAGGGTGCGGTAGTGCATCAATGCTCCAGAATGTGGTGTACGGGATCTGAGCCGGGGACGAGATCCTCCAGGCCGTCGCGTCCACCCGGGGACGCCTGAAACCAGTATCAGCAGCCCTCCGAAGCAATTTGAAGAGCTCAGCCAGGGACCGTCGTTCCCTGGATAAGGGCCAGGTCAGGGTCCATGCTGGAGATATGAACCGCGCTGAACTCGGGGACTTCCTGCGCCGTCGCCGGGAGTCGCTGACTCCGGGATATATGAGTCTGCCCGCGGGCACCCGGCGCCGTACGCCGGGGTTGCGCCGCGAGGAGGTCGCCCAGCTCGCCGGGATGTCGGCCGACTACTACGGGCGGCTGGAGCAGGCCCGCGGCCCGCAGCCCTCCAAGCAGGTGCTCGCCTCGCTGGCCCGGGCGTTGCGGCTGACCCGCGACGAGCGCGACCACATCTTCTACCTGGCCGGGCACACCCCGCCGCCGAGCCATACGGACGGGGGGCATGTGCGCCCGGGCCTGCTCTACCTGCTGGACCGGTTGACCGACACGCCCGCCCAGGTCATGACCGACCTCGGGGAGGTGCTGGCGCAGAACGCCATGGCCGTCGCTCTGGTGGGCGACCAGACCGGCTACAGGGGGCTGAGCCGCAGCGTCATCTACCGGTGGTTCACCGACGAGGCCGCCCGGGCGCTCTACCCGGAGGCCGATCACCCCCACCACACCCAGGTACAGGTCGCGGACCTGCGCGCCGCCGTAGCCAGGCGCCCCGGCGATCCCGAGGCCGCCGCCCTGGTCACGGCGCTCCTGAAGGAGAGCCGGGAGTTCCGCGAGGTGTGGGAACAGCACGAGGTCGCGGTACGCCGCCACGACCGCAAGAAGATCGTCCACCCCACCCTGGGGATCATCGAGGTCGACTGCGAGATCCTGCTCAGCGAGGAGCGGAGCCAGATGCTGCTCGTCTTCAGGGCACCTCCCGGTAGCCCGGCGGTCGAGCAACTGGAATTCCTGGCTGTCATCGGAGTGCAGTAAGGGCACAGGGGGACGACATGCCTGCGCCGCCGGACTCGGACACGATCGAACTGGGCGACGTCAGCGTCACCCGCGTCGTGGAATGGGCCGGGCCGATCGGAACGGCCCGCGAGATCATCCCGGCCGGCCGGCCGGAGATCTGGCGCGACAACCGCTCCCTGCTGGTGCCGGACTTCTGGCGCCCCGACGACGACGCCTGCCTCTGCCACGTCCAGTCGTGGGTGCTCCGCGGCGGGGGCAGGACGATCGTGATCGATACCGGCGTGGGCAACGACCGGTACCGTCCGCAGGTCCCGCGGTTCACCAACCTCCACACGCCGTTCCTCGACGATCTGGCGCGAGCGGGGGTCCGGCCCGCCGACGTGGACCTGGTGGTGAACACCCACATCCACTACGACCACGTCGGGTGGAACACCACGCGGGCCGGGGACCGATGGGTGCCGACCTTCCCGAACGCCACCTACCTGATCCCGCACGCGGACTACGACCACTTCCACCCCGCCAACGCGGGCAGGCGCCCGGCGCCCGTCACCGACGCCGACCGGCTGCGCAGGGAGGGCGGCCACCTCGTGTTCGACGACAGCATCGCGCCGATCGTCGAGCGGGGGCAGGCCCTACTGTGGCGGGACTCGTACCGGATCGACGGTGACCTGACGCTGGAACCGGCGCCCGGGCACACCCCCGGCTCGGCCGTGCTGTGGCTCCGGTCCGGCGACGACCGGGCCGTCTTCGTCGGCGACCTGGTGCACAGCCCGGTGCAGATCCTCGAACCGCATGACAACAGCCGCTTCTGCGAGGATCCCGTGACGGCCCGCGCCTCCCGGCGGCGGGTGCTCGGCCAGGCCGCCGACACCGGTGCCCTGGTCGTCCCCGCGCACTTCGGCGGGCACGGTGCCACCGCGGTCCGGCGGGACGGCGACGGATTCGCGATCACCGGCTGGGCGCCCTTCCGTACCGGCTGACCCGGCGACCGCGGTCTCCCGGCCACCGTCCGCGTCCCCGCCCACGGCAGGGTGCTGAGGGGCTGGACCATTAAAAGACGACCTGGTATTTTTTTAGCCATGGGCAGGATCGCGGGTGTGACCGCCGAAGCGGTACAGGAACGGCTGCTGGCGGCCGCGGCCGAGGTGTTCGTCGAGCGTGGCTACGAGGGCGCCCGGACCAGCGAGATCGCCCGGCGGGCGGGGCTGTCCACCGGTGCCATCTACTCCCGCTACCAGACCAAGGCCGAGCTGCTCGGCCACGCGATCGCCGCACACGTCCCCAGTGAGCTGGACGACCTGTTCTCGGCCGGCTCCTCCGACACCGCGATCTCGGTGTTCGGCGACTTGGCGCGCAGGCTCCCCTCCCGGACCGGGGAGCACGGGGTGATGCTGCTCGAGGCGTTCACCGCCGCCCGGCGCGATCCTCAGGTGGCAAAAATGATCACAGCCGGGGTCCGGCACCGCGTGGCCGCGCTGGAGGCCGCGGTGGGGCAGGCGCAGCACGAGGGACTGGCCCGGGACGACCTGCGGGCCGCCGAGCTCGCGCACTTCTGCATGACCGTCGTGCTCGGCTCGCTGATCATGAACACGCTGGACCTGCCCCGCCCCGGCCAGGGCGAGTGGGGCGCCGTGATCGACCATCTCATCGGCTCCGTGCGCACCGACCCCGAGAGCCGGACCGTCCCCCCCGAGGAAGAGGTGCCGTGATGGCCACCAGGGAAGACCTCCGCGCGAGCCGCGAGCTGCGCACCGAACGCGTCGACCGGCTGAACACCGCCTCCGTGCGCCGGGTCATCGAGCCCGACGCCGAGGTCCTCGGCGAGTTCACCGCGCCGCAGATCATCCCCGACGACCTGCTGTCGGTCGCCGGTCTGGGCCTCGAGCTGACCGACGCGCAGAAGAGCAGGCTCGCCCGCGAGGAGCTCGCCTCGATGATGCGGATCGGCATCACCTTCGAGGCCGTGCTCATGGCCGGGTTCGCCTTCCGCCTCGCGGTCTCGCCCGATGTGACCGATCCGCGGTTCACCTACGCGCTGCACGAGATCGGCGAGGAGACCCGGCACTCGCGGCTGTTCGCGCGGGTGGTGGCCCAGCTGGCGCCGCGACAGCGCAATCCGATCGACAGCCGGCTGTCCCGCCGGATCCGTGGCCGGATGATGCCGCTGGTCATGCGCCGTCCCGCCACCCTGGACGCCCTGGTGCTCGGCGGCGAGGAGGTCCCCGACCTGCTGCAGAAGCTGGTGTCCGAGCATCCGGACGCCGATGACTACCTGCGGCGGATCAGCCTCTACCACCGGCAGGAGGAGGCCCGGCACCTCGCCTACGCGCGCACCACCGTGGCCGAGCACTACCGTGCGGCCGGCTGGACCGACCGGTTCGCCCTCCGGTGGATCGTGCCGGGGGCGATCGCCTTCATGTTCGACATGATGGTGCACCCCTGGGTCTACCCGACCATCGGGCTGCCCGCCTGGAAGACCTGGCTCGCCGCCCGCCGCAGTGCCGAGCGGGTCGAGCTGCGCCACCAGGCCTGCCGGTCGGTCCTCAAGGCGCTGCTGGACAGTGGGGTCTTCCGCCCCGGCCGCGTCCCGTACTCCTGGCGCCGGCACTGCGCCGTCGACCGCCACGGCGTCCCGGTGGGCTGACGGCGAGCCCGTCTCCCGGACGGGCCGCTCCCTATGCCTTCGGGCGTGGCAACGGCCGGCCCGGTTCCGGCTCGTCGCCGGTGATGTTGTGCCGCATGCGGTCGAGCAGCCGGGCCAGCGTGGCGATCTCGTCGTCGCCGAGGCCGGCCCGTAGCCGCCGGTCGTGGTCGATGGCCGCGGTGGCCAGCCGGCCGAACAGCGTCTCGCCCGCTTCGGTGAGCTCCACCTGGTGGACCCGGCGGTTGGCGGGATCGCGCCGGCGGGTGATGAGGCCGTCGGTCTCCATCGCGTTGAGGTGATGGGTGAGCGTCGCGCCCTGGATGCCGACCGCCCTGGCCAGCTCGCGCTGGTTGCCGAGCTCCTGCGTCTTGAGCGAGATCAGGATCAGCCAGATCGGCAGGGACCCGCCGGCGGCGGCCAGCGTGTCGTCGAAGGCCCGGCTGACGGTCTTGGCGGTACGGGCGAGGATCACGCCGATGGGTGGACCGGGCGGACCAGAGGGGCGGGGCACGGCTGGAGCATACCGCAGACTTCTGCTGTCTAAGCATTTGATATCTCACCGTTAGAAGACTAACGTTCTGGGAAAGGTCGGCGAGAGACACAGGAGGACAGGACGATGGGCAGCACCACCGAGGAGCAGGTCCGCGAGCTCGGCCGCCGCTGGGCGGACGCCGAGGTGCGCGCGGACGTCGCGGCGCTGGAGGCGATGACGACCGGCGACTTCACCCTGGTCGGCCCGGTCGGGTTCGTGCTGGACAAGCAGCAGTGGCTCGACCGGTACCGTACCGGCGCGTTCGTCACCCGCTCCCTGGTCTGGGACGAGGTCCAGGTGCGCGACTACGGCAGCGCCGCCGTCGCCGTCGGGCGCCACACCCAGGAGGCCGCCTACCAGGGGCAGCAGAGCGACGGCCGGTTCCGCGTCACGCACATCGCCGTACGCGAGGGTGAACGCTGGCTGCTGGCCGGACTGCACCTCAGCCCGGTCGCCGGTCCCCCGGTCTCCTGAGGACACCCGGCCATGCGCGTCAGTCTCAGCATCACCGCCTATCCGGAGCCCGGCGCGGGCTCCGGGCTCCGCGCCGAGCTCGCCCGGACAGCCCGCCTGGCCGACGAGGCCGGCGTGGACACCGTGTGGGTGGCGGACCATCTGCTCCAGGCCGACCCGGCGAGCACGCCCGAGGCGGCGATGCTGGAGGCCTACACCACGCTGGGCTTCCTCGCCGCCCACACCGACCGGGCCCGCCTCGGCACCATGGTGACCGGTGTGACCTACCGGCCGCCCGCCCTGCTGGTCAAGGCGGTGACCACGTTGGACGTGCTGTCGGGCGGCCGCGCCTGGCTGGGCGTCGGGGCCGGATATCACCAGGGCGAGGCCCGGGCGATGGGGCTGCCGCTGCCGGCCGTCGCCGAGCGGTTCGAGCGGCTGGAGGAGACCCTGCGCATCGCCACCCGGATGTGGGCGGGTGACGGCACCCCCTTCGAGGGGAGGCACCACCGGTTGGACCACCCGATCAACAGCCCGCAGTCCCTCCAGCGCCCGCACCCGCCGATCCTGATCGGAGGCACGGGTGAGCGGAAGACGTTGCGCCTGGTGGCGAGGTACGCCGACGCGTGCAACCTGTTCGACGTCCCCGACGGCGGCCGGACCGTCACGCGCAAGCTCGCGGTGCTCGCCCGGCACTGCGAGGAGACCGGCCGGGCGTACGCCGACATCGACAAGACGATCAGCACCCGCCTGGCGTCCGGCGAGTCACCGGACGATTTCGTGACGCGATGCGCCGCGCTGGCCGGGCTGGGCATCGATCACGTGGTCGTGCTCAGCACCGGCCCGTGGACCGAGGAGGCCGTGGCGTCGTTGGCGGCGGCGATCCCGGCCGTGCGGCGGATCTCCCGATGACGGAACCTCCCCTCCAGGAGGCCGTCGGCACGGAGGCCGGTCTGGAGGCACGGGGCGGCCGGGCCGGGGGCCCGCCCCGGCCCGGCAGGCCGCCGGTCAGAGGGCCTGGGAGACGCGCCGGTCGGTGGAGACCACGGGTGACTCGCCGCGCACCCAGGGCCGCCCGTGGAAGTGCCTGCTGAAGATCTTTTCGGCGGTACGGGTGGCCAGGGCCTGCGTGGTGAGGGTCGGGTTGGGGCCGCCGAGGGAGTTGGCGAGCGCGGAGTTGTCGGCGACGTACAGGCGCCGTACCCAGCGGCTCTCGCCCTCGCCGTCGAGCACCGAGTCGTCGGCGGAGTGGCCCATCCGCATCGAGGAGTGGACGTGCAGCATGAGCGGCGCCCAGTCGAAGCGATAGACCTTGCGGGCACCGGCCCCGCGCACCAGCTCGGTGGCCTTGCGGACGAGGAACTCCCGGTTGGCGGCCGTGCGCCGGGTGCGCGTACGGCCGTCGAGCACCACCTTGGGCACCGCGCCGTGCTCGTCGGGCGGGAACACCGACAGCAGCACCCGGTTGCGGCGCTGCACGTCGTCCCCGGTGAGGATGAGGACGTTCAGCAGCCGGTCGACCCCGTTCAGCAGGGCGTCCTTGAGCTCGGGGCCCAGCACCCGGCCGGCGGGGCCGTCCCACGGGCCGGTCATGCCGCGCCCGTTGGTGTAGTGGCCGCGCACCCCGCTGCCGGACAGGACCATGCTGAACGCCTGGATGGCCGGGGGCATCCCGAGCCCTTCCAGCGCGCCGCGTCCCGGGAAGTCGCAGCGTGCGGCCGAGCTCGGGCCCCGCGACGAGCCGGTGTCCTCGTCGAACAGCCCGGTGACGCAGTCGAGGAAGTGGTCGGTGTAGCCGCGGCCGACCCAGCCGTTGGGGTCGGGCAGCCGGCTGTTCAGCCAGAGCCGTGGCGTCTCGACGGCACCGCCCGCGAGCACGACCACCTTGGCGTCCTCCCGGTGGTGCTCCCCGGTGGCCCCCACCCGCCAGGTGACGCCGGTGGCGACGGTCTCGCCGCCGCGGCGTTCGCTGTGCACCCGCACCGCAAACGCGTCGGGGATCAAGGTGATGTTGCGGCCGTGCGGTGCCCAGGCGGCGGCGGTGAGTGCCATCGGGACGTAGCTGTTGTCGGTGGAGCGCTTGGCGAACCGGTTGCGCGGCGCCCGGATCGGCTCCATGCAACCCTGCAGGCAGAAGCCGCAGTAGGTGCAGCCGGTCGCCTGGGGATGGACGAGCCGCGCCGGATCGGTGGTCCGCCCCGCGGTGCCGCCCGGTTGCAGGATGGCGTTCTCCTGGGGGCGGTACGAGGCGCCCGCGGTGTCCTTGGTGGTCTGCACGGGGATGCCGAGCTTCTCGGCGCCCCGGAAGAACACGGCCTCCTTGGTGCCCATCGCGGCGGTCTGCACCGGCAGTGTCGCCTCCACCCACTCGTAGTAGGGGACCAGCTCCTCGTACCGGAACGGGAACGCGTGCGCGGTGTCGTAGGCACCCCGATCAGCGCCCTGGTACCCCGCGAACAGCCCGCGGTGGGCGCGCGGGGAGTTGCCGAAGTAGTGCTGGGTCGTGCCGCCCACCCCGGCGACCTGGAGGATGAAGGAGTTCTGCGGCTCCTCACGCAGCCACGCGGGCTTCCGGCGGTCGGCGGGCCCGAACCGCAGGAAACCGGTGAGCGGATCATTGGCGTCGTTCTCGAAGTGGGTCCACGAGCCGCGCGGGTCGGTGTAGTGCGCGCCGGCCTCCAGCATGAGGACGTCCAGCCCGCGGGCGGCCAGCTCCTTGGCCACCACGGGGCCGCCCGCGCCCGCTCCGACCACGATCACATCGCGCATCAGCCGGTCGCCTCTCTGCGGCCCTGGTAGTAACCACGGTGTTCGTCCCAGCCGTCGGCGGACGGCCGGTAGCCGGAGACCTGCCAGCCGACCGGGCGGCCGCGCAGGCGCTTGGCCGCCGGATCGAAGACGGCCCACTCCGAGTAGGAGCCGAGCGCGGTCAGCTCCAGCAGCGCGCCTCCCAGGAATTTCAGCAGGCCCGACACCGATCGGCGCAGCGGCTCGGGCAGCTCCCGGTCGAACAGCTCGACCAGCGTGGCGTCGGGGCCCTCCAGCAACTGGAACACCCGCGCTTTGCGGGCGTGGGTCAGCCGGGCGAACGGTGAGACGAACGGGCCCCGGGCGGATGCCGGGTCGACCCGTACGGCTTCCAGATTGAGCAGCAGCGCCACCACCGGGGACAGCGGGATGGTGGCGTCGTTCGCCAGCAGGCCGTGCAGCCCCCGGTCCACGCTCCGCACGGTCGCCGCGGGCGCGGACCGGCCCCGTACCTCCGGCAGCGCCAGCGAGCCGGCACCCCGCGACAGCGCCCGCATGACGGGCACGGCGAGCCGGTCGGGGAACGGGAGGTACCGGTCGAGGGCGCCGGTGAGGAAGTCGGGTACCCGGGCCTCGATGGCCCCCGGCTCGCGGCGCGGCGTGCCCTGCGCCCGGGAGTAGGCGTCCGGGCCCGGTGCCACGAACACCGCGAGACCGCAGAAGGTGTCGTGGGTCAGCGTCGCCAGCGCCTGCCGGACGGCCTGGGCCGCGGCGTCCGGGCCGGCGGCGCCGAAGGCGGGCGGGAGACCCGGCGCGACCGCCACCGCGCCGAGCAGCCCGGCGGCGTTGAGGAAGGCACGACGTTCCAGCATCGGAGCACGATCCCCTCGATCGGCGCCTTTCGTGGTCTGACGCCGAGACCGTATGAGATCGGCCCGCCGGGGAGTACTGAACCGAGTGAGTCATTCGCCCCCGCCGGTTGTCCGTGGCGGTCAGGGGGGCGGGAGGCCACCGGCCGCGCCGTCCGCCGGAGCGGACGCGGCGGCGCGCAGCACCGCGCGGCGGATCGGCTCGTAGCCGGTGCACCGGCACAGGTTGGAGGTGAGCAGCTCCCGCAGCCGCTCCGGGTCGTCGGCGATCCCGGGGTCGGACTCCAGCGCGCCGGCGGCGAGCATCAGGAAACCCGGTGTGCAGAATCCGCACTGCAGTGCGTATTCGGCGGAGAAGGCCCGCTGGAGCGGGTGGGCTCCGTCGCCGTCCGCGAGCCCTTCCACGGTGCGCACCGGGCGTCCCTCGCACTGCACGGCCAGCAGGAGGCAGGACCGGACGGCCGCACCGTCCACCAGGACCGTGCACGCGCCGCAGACGCCGTGCTCGCAGCCCAGGTGCGTGCCGGTCAGGCCGCAGTCGTCGCGCAGCACGTCGGCGAGGACACGCCTGGGCTCCACGTCCAGCGGGTACTCCCGCCCGTTCACGGTCAGCGTGATCTTCATCGTGGGTCTCCTCCGGCTCCGTCCCGCCCGTCGTGCGCGCGCCGGTCCGCCGCCGCCTGACGCAGCGCCCGGCCGACGAGGACGGCGACGACCTGCCGCTGGTAGTCCACGCCGGCGTACGGCCGGGGGCGGGGATCGGCGTCGCGCTCGGCGGCGATCCGGCCCGCCCGGTCGTACGGGTGCGCGCCGTCCGGCCGCTCGCCGGGCGGCGGGGGCCCGTCGGCCTCGGCGCCGATGAGCGACCGCTCCGCGGTGTACGCCCGGATGGGCCGGTCGGCGGCGTTGGCCAGCCCGATCCGGGCCTCGGTGATCACGCCGCCGGGTGCGGTCAGCGTCGCGACGACGGCGATCTGGGCGAAGCTGGCGTGGGTGCGCCGGTGCTCGGCGAAGCCGACCCCGGTGCCGCCGCCGAGCAGCGGGAGCCGGACGGCGGTGATCAGCTCCTCCGGCCGCCGGGCGGTCAGGTGCGGGCCGTGGAAGTAGTCGCGGGCGGCGACCACGCGGACCCCGCCGGGGCCGTGCAGCTCGATGCCGGCGTCCAGGGTGAGCGCGGTGGTGCACCATTCGGCGGCGGGGTGCGCGTAGCCCAGGCTGCCCGCCATGGTCCCCAGGGCGCGAATCGGCGGGTGCGCGATGTTGACGACGGCGAGCGCCAGCAGCCGGCCGAGCGGGCCGGGCGCGACCTGGGCCGACTCGAACACGCGGTGCCGGACCAGCGCGCCGACGCGCAGGGCTCCGTCGTCGAGGTCCAGGTGGCCGAGGTCGCGGACGCGGTTGATGTCCACCAGCAGGCCGGGATGTGCGCGCCGGAAGTGCAGGTCGAGCATCAGGCTCTGCCCGCCCGCGAGCACCTGCGGCCGCCGGCCGGTGTCGGCGAGCGCCTCCACCGCCTCCGGCACCGTACGGGGCGCGAGGTAGTCGAAGGCGGCGGGCTTCACCGGTGCTCCGTCTCCCGGGTGTGCTTCCGGCCGTGCGCCGCCCGCCACACGACGTCCGGCGTGAGCGGCATCTGCAGCAGTCCGGGATCGGTGATCTCCAGGGCGTCGGCGACCGCGTTGACGATGGCCGGCGGGGTACCGATGCAGCCCGATTCCCCGGCGCCCTTGGCGCCCAGCGAGGTCCACGGGGTCGGGGTGACGGTCTCCCTCAGGTCCAGCGGCGGCATCTCGGTGAACGTCGGCAGCAGGTAGTCCAGCAGCCCGTTGGGCAGCGCCGGCACGCCGGTCTCGTCATAGGGCACCGCCTCGTAGAGCGCCTGGCCGAGGCCCTGCGCGACCGACCCCCGGGCCTGCCCGGCGACCAGTCTCGGGTCGAGGGGCACGCCGCAGTCGTCCACCGCCACCAGCCGCAGCACCCGGACGGTGCCCAGGTCCGGGTCGACCTCGACCACGGCGGCGTGGCTGCCGAACGGGAACGCCCGATCGGTCTCCAGCCGGTCGTCCACCCGCAGCGGGCCGGTGGCCCGCACGAGTTCGCCCAGGCTCATGCGCACCGACACGTCCTGGCGGGAGTGCAGCGCGCCGGCGGACCAGGCCACCTCCTCGACCGGCAGCCCCCACAGGCGGGCCGCCCGCTCCCGGGCCCGGTCGATCAGGGTCTCGGCGGCGTGTCGCAGGGCCGCACCGCCCACCTGCGCCGACCGGCTGGCGAACGAGCCCACGCCGTCGGGCACCTCGTCGGTGTCCCCCTCGACCAGCCGGACCCGCGACGCCTCCATGCCGAGGGCCGCGGCCACCAGCGCGGGGAAGACCGTCGCATGGCTCTGCCCGCTGGAGGAGGCCCCGCTGCGGGCGACCACCGTGCCGTCCGGGCAGGCCTCCACGCCGCCGAACTCGTGCAGCCCGCCCGGCTCGCCGCCGGTGCGCTCCACGTAGCAGGACAGCCCGATGCCCAGCGGCGCGGCGGCCGGGTCGGCCCGCCGCCGGGCCCGCTCGGCCCGCCACCGGCCGTAGTCCAAGGTCTCCAGGGCCAGGTCGAACGCCTCCTCGTACCGCCCGCTGTCGTAGCGGCGGCCGGTCGGCGTGTCGTAGGGGAACCGGCCGGGCGCGATGAAGTTGCGCCGTCGCAGCTCCGCCGGGTCCAGGCCCAGCCTGCGGGCCAGCAGGTCCATCGTCCGCTCGATCGCGAACGTCGCCTCCGGCCGGCCGGCCCCTCGGTAGGGGTAGGTCGGCATGGTGGTGGTGAGCACCGAGCGGACGGTGGCGTGCACCAGGGGAGTGGCGTAGGCGCCGGTGGCCATCCAGGCGGTCTGCATCGGGAGCCCCGCGCCGATCTGCGGATAGGCCCCCACGTCGGCGTCGATCCGCAGCTCGTAGGCGAGCAGGCGGCCCTCGGCGTCCGCGGCCAGCCGGGCCCGCTGGTCCTGGCCCCTGCCCCGGCTGGCGGCGAGCAGCGACTCCGCGCGGTCCTCGATCCACCGGACCGGGCGGCCGAGCGTCAGCGCCAGGAAGGCGACCGCGATGTACTCGGGGAAGGTGGCGCTCTTGGAACCGAACGCGCCGCCGCTGTCGGGCACCACGGCCCGGACGCCCTCGGCCGGGCGGCCCAGCACCCCGGCGAGCTCGTCCCGCAGCCGGTGCGGCGCCTGGTGCGAGCACCACACGGTCAGCCGGTCCGCCTCGGGGATCGCCAGGAACGCCCGGCATTCCATCGGCGAGGGCAGCAGCAACTGCTGGCGATACCGCGCCTCGACCACGGCCGCCGCCCGCCGCCAGACGGCCTCGTCGATCGGAGCGCCGGCCGAGCCCTCTAGCGCCACGTTGTCCCGGCCGTCGAACAGGGTGACCGAGCCGTCCAGCGCCTCGGCGGCCGAGATCACCGGTGGCAGCGGGTCGATCCGCACTCCGACCTCGGCCGCCCCGTCCTCGGCCCGGTAGCGGTCCTCCCCGACCACCACGGCGACCGCCTCGCCGGCGTACCGCACCCGGTCGGTGGCCAGCGACGGCCAGTCGCGCCCGGACACCGCGTCCCCCGCGGACAGGGCCGCGCGGACCGTCATGGGGACCGAGGGGAGGCCGGGCAGGTCGGCGGCCGACCACGCGCCGAGGACACCGGTCACCTGGCGGGCGGGCGCGCAGTCCACCTCGCGCAGGCGGCCGTGCGCGAACCGGCTCCGGACGAACGCGGCGTCCAGGCACCCCGGCACCACCAGGTCCGCGACGTACCGGCTCTGGCCGGTGAGCAGCCGCCGGTCCTCCCGCCTCGCCCAGGCATCCGCCATGCCGGCCTCCCCCCGAAAGCCCCAGACCTCCGCTGGCTACCCGGCCAGAAAACGTGGCAAACCGTATTAGAAGTCTCTTAACTGCCGAAATACCCCAGACATTCGCTCGATGCCCGCGAGATCGGCGTGTTCCTGGGTAGGGCCCAGGAGAGCAGCGGAAATCTCAAGAGGAAGGATCATGATGGCCAGCCATTTGGAGATCGAGCGGAAGTACGAGACCGGCGTCGGTTTCGCGCTCCCCGATCTGCGCGACGTGCCGGGCCTGTCCGCGGTGGCCGAGCCGACGACGCACACGCTCGTCGCGCGCTACTACGACACCGAGGACCTGCGCCTCGCCGCCCGGGGCATCACCCTGCGCCGGCGTACCGGTGGCCACGACGCGGGCTGGCATCTCAAGCTGCCGGTCGGCAGGGGAGCCAAGCAGGAGGTCCACGCCCCGCTCTTCCCCGGACCCGACACCGTGCCCGAGCGGCTCTCCGACCTCGTCGCGGCCTACACCCGGGGCCGCGAGCTCCTCCCGATCGCCCAGCTGGAGACCCGGCGGACCGAGCGAGCCCTGCTGGCCGCGGACGGCACGGTCCTGGCCGAGCTGGCCGACGACAACGTGACCGCGCAGCGGCTCGGCCCCCGCCCGGACGGCTCGGGCTGGAAGACCTGGCGGGAGATCGAGGTGGAGCTGGTCGACGGCCCCCCGGAGGTGGTGAAGGCCGTCGGCAAGCGGCTGCGCGGCTCCGGCGCCCGCAAGAGCCGGGCAGCCGCCAAACTGGAGGTCGTGCTCGGCGACGAGCTCGCCCCCGTCGAGCGGCCCGCCGCGACCGGCACGGCCGGGGAGGCCATGACCGCCTACCTGGCCGGGCAGGCCGAGCAGCTGCTCGCCCACGACCCGCTCGTGCGCCTCGCCGACCACGACGACGACTCGGTGCACAAGATGCGCGTCTCGGTCCGCCGGATCCGCAGCATCCTGCGCACCCACCGCAGGCTGCTGGACCGGGCCCGGGTCGAGCCGCTCGACACGGAGCTGAAGTGGCTGGCGGACGCGCTCGGCGAGGTCCGCGACCTCGAGGTGCTGCGAGCCCGGTACACCGGGCAGCTCACCGACGTGCTGGAGGTGCCCCGCGAGCCGGCCCCGGTGGCGCGCCTGGCACGCGAGGAGAGCGCGGCGCGGGACCGGCTCCGGAAGACGCTGCTCACCCCGCGGTATCGCGCGTTGCTCGACGCTCTCGACGCGTTCATCGCCGACCCGCCGGTCACCGAGCGCGCCCATCGCGGCGCGGGCGAGGAGCTCTCCCGGGTGGTGACCCGGTCCTGGCGCAAGATGGCCCGCGCCCACGACGAGGCCGACCGGCTGCCCGCAGGGCGGAACCGCGACGGGGCCCTGCACGCGACCCGCAAGGCCGCCAAGCGGGCCCGCTACACCGCCGAGGCCGCCACAGCCGTGCTCGGCAGGCCCGCCCGCAGGCTCGCCAAGGGCGCCGAGCGGATCCAGGGGGTGCTCGGCGCGTACCAGGACGGGGTCGTCGCCCGGCAGCACCTCGCCGGGCTCGCCTCGCGGCCGGACACGGCACCGGACGACGCCTTCGTCATCGGCGAACTGGCCGGTGTGCAGCGCTGCGCGGGCGTCCGCGCCCTCGACGACCTCCCCGCGGTCTGGAAGAAGGCCAACAGCCGGAAGCTGCTGCGCGCCCTCTGAACCCGTCGCGTCCGCACCCGGAGGGCGGCCGGTCACGAGTGGCCGAGGACCGGGTGCGGCCGGTAGGGGGCCTCCAGCCGGGCCACCTCCTCCTCGCTCAGGGTCACCTCCACCGCCGCGATGGCGTCGTCGAGGTGGCGCGTCCTGGTCGCGCCGACGATCGGCGCGCTCACCACGGGCTTGCCGAGCAGCCACGCCAGCGCGATCCGGGCCGGTGGCAGGCCCCGCTCGGCGGCGACCGCCCGCACCGCGTCGACGACCTCGAAGTCCGCCTCGCCGTACAGATCGTCGGCCAGCGGATCGGTGCCGGCCCGGACCGTGTGCCGCCGGCCGTCCCGCTCCCGGGTGCCGGCGAGCAGCCCGCGCGCCAGCGGGCTCCACGGAATGGTCCCCACCCCCTGATCCAGGCAGAGCGGGATCATCTCCCGCTCCTCCTCCCGGTAGACGAGGTTGTAGTGGTTCTGCATCGACACGAACGGGGTCCAGCCGGCCGCCCGGGCGACGTGCTGCGCCTTGGCGAACTGCCAGGCGTACATGCTGGACGCCCCCAGGTAACGCGCCTTGCCGGCGCGCACCACGTCGTGCAGCGCCCCCATGGTCTCCTCGATCGGCGTCTCGTGGTCCCAGCGGTGGATCTGGTAGAGATCGACGTGGTCGGTGCCCAGCCGCCGCAGCGAGGCGTCGATGCCGGCCAGGATGTGCTTGCGCGACAGGCCGCGGTCGGTGGGCGCGGGGCCGACCGGAAAGTAGACCTTGGTGGCTAGCACGTAGTCGTCACGGCGCGGGAAGAGCCCGGCCAGCAGCCGACCGGTGATCTCCTCGCTCGCCCCGCCGGAGTACATGTCGGCGGTGTCGAAGAACGTCACCCCGGACTCCGCGGCCCGCCGCACGATCGGCTCGGCCGCGTCCTGGTCCAGATGCCATGCCCGCGAGGCGGGATCGCCGTAGCTCATCATGCCCAGGCAGATCCGCGAGACCCGCAGGCCGGACGAGCCCAGCCGGACGTACTTCATGCCGTCTCCAGTTGTTCGGCTCCACGGGAGGTCTCCTGGTGGAGGGCGACCGCGAGCACGACCAGGCCGACGCCCGCGAGTTCGGTCACGGTGGGAAGCTGCCCGAGCACGACGACGCCGATGACCGTGGCCGTCGCCGGCAGCAGGGCCACCAGCAGGGCGTAGGTCGATCGGCTCATGCGTGCCATGGCGAGCTGGTCGCAGACGTAGGGGATCACCGAGGAGCTGATCCCGACCCCGATGCCCGCGGCCAGCGCAACCGGATCGGTCAGGGCGGGCGCGGCCTGCCAGAGGCCCAGGGGGATGACGAAGCAGCAGGCGACGAGCATCGCGGCGGCCAGGCCGTCGATGGCGGCGCCGCCGAGCTTCCGGGCGGCACGATGGGCGACCACGATGTAGGCGGCGAAGAGCACCGCGTTGGCGAACGCGAAGACGAAGCCCAGCGGCGCTCCGGCGAGCCGTACGTCGGCCAGGACGTACACGCCGCCGGCCGCCGCCGCGAGCGCCGCGACGTTGCGGCCGGTACGGGCGCCGAACGCGGCGAGCGCGATGACGGGCAGGAACTCGATCGCCGCCACCGTGCCGAGCGGCAGCCGTGCGATCGCCAGGTAGAAGCAGGCGTTCATGAGGGCGAGCACCGCGCCCCAGACGACGATCGTGCGGCGCCCGGCCGCGTCGAGCCGGGCGAGGCGGCGCCACGGACGGCGCCAGAGCGCGAACACGACGGCGGCGCTCCAGATCCGCAGGCCCGCCACTCCGAGGGGCTGGACCCGGGCGAACAGCAGTACGGCGAACGCGGGACCGAGGTAGTGGAACACGGCGCTCCCGATGAAGTACGACCACGGGGGGAGCATGATCCGGGTGTTGACGGACGGCATGGCAGCATGGTCGATCAGCCCCTAGTTTGAGGGAATGGCCAACCGAAAGCTCAGTCCGGAGCGTGCCTACGAACCCAAGGCACTCGACGCGATCGACCGTCGGATCCTCATCGAGCTCCAGCTCGACGCCCGGATGAGCTTCGCCGAGCTGGGCCGGCGGGTCGGGCTGTCGGCGCCCGCGGTGGCCGAGCGGATGCAGCGGCTGGAGGAGACCGGCGTGATCACCGGCTACCGCGCCGAGGTCGATCCCCGGACACTGGGCTTCCCGATCGCCGTGATGGTCCGGATCCGCCCGGCCATCCGGGAGCTGGCCCGCATCCCCAAGATCGCGGAGGAGATCCCGCAGATCGTCGAGTGCTACCGGATGACCGGTGACGACTGCTTCTACTTCACCATGCACCTGCGGGCCGTCGAGGAACTGGAGCCGATCCTCGACCGCTTCACGCCGTTCGGCCGCACGACCACCTCGATCATCCAGTCCGCACCCGTACCACGCCGCTCCCTGCCCCTGACCGACCCCCCCTCACCACCGTGATCATGCAATCGTTGGACGATTGACTGCATGATCACGGTGGTGAGGGCGCGGGCAAGGGGGAGCGGGTGGGCGTGGGTGATCTATCACATGGGCCGCCCGGACAGGCAGCTCACCCAGGGGCAGATGGTCGCCATGGGCGTCACCGCGCTGGTTCCGCTGAGCCTCGTCGTCGCCGGCCTGGGGGCCTCGCTCGTCTGACGGTCCGGCCGCGACCGGCGTGAGCCGCCGTTCCCATTCGTCACTGTCCGTGATTGCACGGCTGCTCTGCCGTATGGCCCGCCGACTACGGGGTAGGTGTTACCCGATGGCATGAAACAGCAGGTCAAGACGGCAATCAGAGCGGTTGGGGATATCATGACCGACAAGTACGACCCGAATGTGAAACAGATCGCCCGCGCCTTAGGGTGGGGCAGCCTCGGCCTCGGGCTGGCACAGCTGGCCGCGCCGCGTGCCGTCAGCCGGCTCAGCGGCATCGACGACTCCGCGACCGGCCGCGCGATGGTCCCGATGATGGGGATACGGGAGATCGTCCAGGGCGCCGGGCTGCTGCGCGGCCGCAACCCCGCACCGTGGGTGTGGACGCGTGTCGCCGGCGATGCCACGGACCTGACCATGCTGGGGCAGGCGATGGGCACCCGGCGCGGCCGGCGGCGGATGCGCGTCGCCGCGGTCACCGCCGCGGTCGGTGCCATCACCGCGCTGGACCTCTACGCCGCGTACCGGATGACGGCGGCCGAGCGCCGCCGCGGCACCAGGCTCATCACCAAGGGCACCATGCGCCTGCGGGCGGCGATCACGGTGCGCAGCCCGCGCCCCGAGGTCTACCTGTTCTGGCATCTTTTCGACAACCTGCCGAGCTTCATGAGCCATCTGGAATCCGTGCGGGAGACGGGGGACGGGCGCTCGCACTGGACCGCGAGGTCGCCGATCGGCAGGTCCGTCGAGTGGGACGCCGAGATCATCGCGGAGATCCCCGACGAGCTGATCACCTGGCGCTCGCTGGAAGGGGCGGACGTGGCCAACTCGGGCTCGGTCCGCTTCAGCGACGCGCCGGGCGGGCGGGGCACCGAGGTACGCGTGCAGATGGAGTTCGAGCTGCCCGGCGGCAGGCTGGGCGCGGCGGTCGCCAGGCTCTTCGGCGAGCACCCCGAGCAGCAGGTGCGCGACGACCTGCGGCGGTTCAAGCAGGTGCTGGAGACCGGCGAGGTGATCCGTTCCGAAGGCAGTCCCGAAGGCACCCGCGCGTGGCGTCAGGTGCGGCAGCGGCCGGCGCAGCCGGCCGGCAGGAGGTAGCGATGAAGGCCACATGCTGGATGGGGCGCAACACCGTCAAGGTCGAGAACGTCCCCGACCCGGAGATCCTCAACGGCCAGGACGCGATCGTGAAGGTCACCTCCACCGCGATCTGCGGCTCGGACCTGCACCTGTACGACGGGTACGTCCCGACGATGAAGAAGGGCGACATCCTCGGGCACGAGTTCATGGGCGAGGTCGTGGAGGTGGGCGGCCTCGTGACCAAGCTCAAGGTCGGCGACCGGGTGGTCGTGCCGTTCCCGATCGCCTGCGGCAAGTGCAACGCGTGCGTCCAGGAAATGTACTCGGTGTGCGAGAACTCCAACCCGAACGCCGGGGTCGCCGAGAAGCTGATGGGGCACTCTCCGGCGGGCATCTTCGGCTACTCGCACATGCTCGGGGGGTTCCCCGGCGGGCAGGCGGAGTACGCCCGGGTGCCGTTCGCGGACGTCGGGCCCATCAAGATCGAGAACGGGATGCCGGACGAGCAGGTGCTGTTCCTGTCCGACATCTTCCCGACCGGCTACATGGGCGCCGAGATGTGCGACATCAAGCGCGGCGACATCGTCGCGGTGTGGGGTGCCGGGCCGGTCGGCCAGTTCGCCATCGCCAGCGCCTACCTGCTCGGCGCCGAGCGCGTCATCGCGATCGACCGCTTCCCGTACCGGCTGCGCCGCGCGGCGGAGAAGGCCGGCGCGGAGACCATCAACTACGAGGAGACCGACGTCCTGGAGGCGCTGCGCGAGATGACCGCCGGCCGCGGGCCGGACAGCTGCATCGACGCGGTCGGCATGGAGGCCCATCACGGCAACTCGGCCATGTACGCCTACGACCGCGCCAAGCAGGCGACCCGCATGGAGACCGACCGGCCCTTCGCCCTCCGGGAGGCCATCATGGCCTGCAAGAACGGCGGCACCATCTCGGTGATCGGCGTCTACGCCGGCCTGATCGACAAGTTCCCCATGGGGTCGCTGATGAACCGGTCGCTGACCATGCGCACCGGTCAGTGCCATGTGCAGAGGTACCTGAAGCCGCTGCTGAAGCGGATCACGGACGGCGAGATCGACCCCAGCTTCGTGGTGAGCCACCGCATGGCCCTCAAGGACGCCCCGCGGGCGTACGAGATGTTCAAGAACAAGGAGCAGGAGTGCAACAAGGTCGTCCTCAAGCCCTAGACGGGCCCTGAGAGGGCGCCAGGAGGACCACCGGCGGGGAGGGCGTCATGGCGACGTCCTCCCCGCGCCCGGGACCTGGGCCGAGGGCGTACCGGAAGGGTGCGGCGTCAGCGGGCGGGCGGGCTGGGACGGCCGCCGCCGACCGGGCGGGTGCGCTGGAAGGTGCCGAACGTGCCGTACGGGTAGTCGGCGGGATCGGGATCGCTGGCGGTGTCCAGCCGCTTGGTCTCCTCGGTGCTCAGGGTGAGACCGGCGGCGGCCAGGTTGCCCTCGAGCTGGTCCAGGGTGCGGGCGCCGAGGATGACCGACGCCACCCCGGGCCGGGCCGCCACCCAGGCCAGTGCGACCTGCGCCGGTGACACGCCACGGCCGTCGGCGACCTCGGTCACCGCCTCGATGACGTCCCAGGTCCGCTGCCGCGCACTGCGCGCCTCGTACATCGCCTGGCTGGGCATGGTCCCGTCGCCGAACCTGGTCTGCGAGGCGGGCCGCTCGTCACGCGCGTACTTGCCGGTGAGCAGGCCGCCGGCCAGCGGTGACCAGGGGAGCAGACCCAGCCCGTTGGCCTGCGCGGCGGGCACGATCTCCCACTCCAGCTCGCGGCTCAGCAGGTTGTACTGCGGCTGCAGGCTGACCGGCCGGGTCCGCCCGGTGAAGGCCGCCAGGTCCACGGCGCGCTGGAGCTGCCAGCCGGTGAAGTTGGACAGCCCGATGTAACCGATCTTGCCGGCGTGCACCGCGTCGTCCAGGAACGACAGCGTCTCCTCGAGGGGAGTCAGCGGATCCCAGGCGTGCACCTGGTAGAGGTCGATCGTCTCCACGCCCAGCCGGCGCAGCGAGGCCTCCAGCGCCCGGGCCAGATGTCGCCGCGACAGCCCCACCCCGTTGGCGTCGTCGGAGGTGGGGAACCGCCCCTTGGAGGCGAGGATCACCCGGTCGGTGACCTCGGCCGGACGCGCCGCCAGCCAGCGGCCGATGATCGACTCCGACTCCCCGCCCACGTAGACGTCGGCGGTGTCCACCAGGGTCCCGCCGGCCTCGACGAACCGGTCCAGCTGCCGGTGGGACTCGGCCTCGTCGGTCACTCCGCCGAAGGTCATCGTGCCCAGCGCGTAGGCCGACACCACCACGCCCGAGTCACCCAGTCTGCGATGTTCCATCTCCGCAGGCTATCTGCCGGGCAACTCGCGGAGCACGGCGTGGCCGCCGGGCACGCGTCCCCGGCGGATGGGGATTCTGGCTGAGGCCTCTCCGGGTCGGCCCCGTGATCGATCCGCCCGGGCCGGCCGGTGCTACTCGGCGGAGCGGCGCACGGTCAGGGCGATCGCCTGGTCGATGTCGGTGGTCAGCGAAAGCCGTTTGTCCAGGCCGGTGGTCCACAGGATGCGGGCCGAACCGTACCGCGCCCCGGCCAGGGTCAGCGACCCGCCGTCACGGTTGAGCTCCTTCCAGAACCTCAGCAGCACGCTCAGCCCGGAGGCGTCGAGGAAGGTCAGCCCGGAGAGGTCGACGACGACCTGTGAACCGGTCTGGCACACGTCGCTGAGGTAGACGTCGAGGTGCCGCTGGGTGAGGACGTTGATCTCGCCTTTGACGGTGACGATGACATGGCCGTCGCGGTCCGCGGTCGAGAGCTCCAGAGCCTGCACTGGTACCTCCGTGTCATGGTCGGCTGGCCGGGCGGGTCGGCCGAGTGCAGCCGTTGTTCGATATGGCGGACGATCAGCGCCGGGGCGCGGCCGAGCGCAGGTCGGGTGTCGGTCGGTATTGGCATGCGTGACCGGACCGCGGCCGGTGGGAGGCCGGCGCGGACCGGGTACTGCGGGCGGCGAGGGTGGCGGTGCCACATCGTGCGCGGACGCCGGGTGGCCCGGGTCGCGTCAGCCGCCGTCCTGTTGCCGGCGGTGTTCGGTCAGGCGCCTGGCGAGCTCGTCGCGTTCCCGGGTGATCTGGGTGAGCTCGTGTTCGAGCTCGATGATCCGGCGGATCGCGGGCAGGGTCATGCCCTCGCCCATCATGGTCACCACTTGCCGGACCCGGCCGATCTCCTGCCGGGAGTAGCGGCGCTGCCCTCCGGCGGACCGGTGCGGCGAGACCACCTGCTGGTCGTCGATGCGGCGCAGGAAGGCCTGCTGGACCTTCAGCATCGACGCGACCTGCCCGACGGTGTAGAACGGCGCGAATTCGTCGTCGAGCGGTGAGAGCGCCATGCCCGTCCCCCCATCCTCGTGTGATTCCGTCGCGGGCGGCGGCGGCGGCGACGGCGGCCGGCCGGTGGGCGGGCGGTCCTCGTCGCCCGCCCCCGGCTCGGCCCACTGCTCGCCGTCGGCCACGTCAGTTCTTGATCGCTCTGGGGGTTCCGGTGCTGCGCTGGATCTCGACCTTGCGGGGCTTGGCCTTCTCCAGGACCGGGATCCGTACCGCCAGGACACCGTTGTCGTAGGCGGCCTCGATCGCCCCGGCGTCCAGGTGCTCGGACAGATAGACCCGGCGGGTGAAGGCGCCCATCACACGCTCCCGGACGAACACCCGGTCGCCGTCGTCGTACTCGTCCTCCCTGCGGGCCGTCACCGTGAGCACGCCGCGGTCGACGGTGACCTCGATCGAGTCGGGGTCGATGCCGGGCAGGTCGAACCGGAGCACCACGTCATCGGCGCGGCGCAGCCCGTCCATCGGCATGACCGCTCCGTTGCCCTGCGCGGCCTGCCTGGTCAGCCGGTCGAATTGACGCTCGAACTCCTGCACGAACGGGTCGATCGACGTCAGCAACATCGTGTATCACCTCCGAAGACCCAGGGGCCGGGACGGCCTCCTGATACCTGTCCTCCCGAAGAGGAAACCTCCAAGCAGAGTTGTAGCTATTCTCCCGCCGAGTTGTCAAGCACCTCCGGCGGCGTCTTCGGAGTCAGTGGTTGCTATATTCCGGATATGTCGTTCACCAAGGTGCCATCTGGATGAGTACCGGCACGAACGTGAAGCTGAAGGTCACCGACCCCTTTGTGCACCCCGCGCTGTTCTACCGGGGTGAGCAGGAGTATCTGGCCGGGACCCTCACGTTCGTCCGGGCCGCTCTGGCGGCGGGGGACCCGGTCGCGGTGGCCGTCCCGGGTCGGCGGCTGGAACTCCTGCGCGGCGCGCTGGGAGCCGAGGCCGACCGGGTGCACATGCTCGACATGCAGATCGCCGGCCGCAACCCGGGACACATCATTCCCGGGGTGCTGCGCGCCTTCGCCGACGCGCACCCCGGCGCCGGGCGAGTGTGGATCATCGGGGAGCCGATCTGGGCGGGCCGCTCGTCGCTGGAGTACCCGGCGTGCGTGCAGCACGAGGCCCTGATCAACCTGGCCTTCGTCGGCCGCACGGTCAGCATCCTGTGCCCGTACGACGCCGAGGCGCTCGATCCGGTGGTGCTCACCGACGCGGCCGCCACCCATCCGGTACTGGTCGGCGGCGGCGGTGAGCGGGTCAGCGACGCCTACGCTCCCGAAGAGATCGTGCAGGCCTACAACCAGCCGCTTCCGCAGGCCCGGCCCGCCTTCGGCGCGGTGGCCGTGCTGGCCTTCGACGCCCGGAACCTGACACAGGTCAGGCGGTTCGCCGCCGAGGAGGCCGCCCGCGTCGGCCTGGCCGCGAACCGGATCGGCGAACTGGAGGTGGCCATCAACGAACTGGCGGCCAACTCCCTCGTGCACGGCGGCGGGTCGGGCGTCCTGCGCGTCTGGGCCGACAGCGACCACCTCATCTGCGAGATCAGCGACACCGGCCATCTCACCGACCCGCTCGCCGGTCGCCGCCCCGCCGGGCTCAGCTCCCGGGGCGGGCGAGGGCTGCTGCTGGTCCACCACATCTGCGATCTCCTGCGCATTCACACCACCCCCGCCGGCACGGCGATCCGTTCCCACTTCGCCCTGTCCGGCTGACCTCCGGGCCGCCCGGACCCGGCCGTACCGCGGACCGGCTCGACGCGCCGCCGGTTCCGCGTCCTAGGGTGGGGCCGGAACGAACGCAATGGCGGGGTGTTGGGGGAGCGATGGGACGAGGCAGGCTCGTGACGCTCGCGGCGGTCACCACCGCCGTCGTGCTGGTGCTGGCCGGGGCGGGTACGTACTGGGTGCTGCGGACCGAAGGCAGCCCCCGGCAGGCGGCGGCGGACTTCCTGGCGGCCTGGCAGAAGAACGACTTCCCGGCGATGCGGCGGCTGTCTGCCGGCGCCCCGGCGGATCTGGCCACCCCGTACACCCAGATGAACACCGCGCTCGGCGTGACCGCCGTCCAGGCCCGGCCGGGGGCGGTGCGGTCCGGGTCCCCGCGCAAGGTGCCGTTCACCGCGGGGCTGACGCTGCGCAGCGGCGGCACCTGGACCTACCAGGGCGAACTCACCCTCACCGACAAGGGACGGCGCTGGCGGGTGGCGTGGACGCCGGCGGCCGTGCACCCCCGTCTCACCCCCGGCCGGCAGCTGGCGCTCAGCGCCTCATGGCCGGCCCGCGGGCACATCCTGGCCGCCGACGGCTCGCGCATCGACGGCCCCGGTGTGTCGGGTTCGGTCCAGCAGCTCGCGGGTCTGCTCGGCCCGGCCACCGACGCCGACGCGCGGCGGCTCGGCCCGCCCTACAAGAAGGGCGACCAGGTCGGCCACGGCGGGCTCCAGCAGGAGCGCGAGCGCCAGCTGGCCGGGGTGCCGGGTGTCGCGATCCGGCTGGTGGGCGGTGGCGGCCCGGCCCAGGACATCGGGCGCATCGCGGGCAGGAGCGGCACCGAGGTCCGGACGAGCCTCGATCCGAAGGTGCAGTCCGCCGCGGCCAAGGCGATCACGTCGCAGAAGAAGCCCGCCGCGCTGGTGGCGTTGCGGCCCTCGACCGGTGAGATCCTGGCGGCAGCCAACCAGCCGGGCGGGTTCAGCCGGGCGCTGCTGGGCCGGTACCCGCCGGGATCGACGTTCAAGGTGGTGACCTCGGCGGCGCTGCTGTCGGCCGGGCTGCGCCCCTCCGACCGTGTGACCTGCACCAAGACGGCGACGATCGGCGGCCGTTCGTTCCGCAACTTCGAGGGCGAGGAGTTCGGCGCGCTCGACTTCCTGACCGCGTTCGCGCACTCGTGCAACACGGTCTTCGCCACCGAGACGACCCGGCGGCTCAAGGCCGCGCAACTGGTCAAGACCGCCCGCGACTTCGGCTTCGGCCTGCCGCTCACGCCGGGCGTCCCGGCGGCCCGGGGCGCCTTTCCCCAGCCGAAGGACGAGGCCGAGTTCGCCGCCGCCTCCTTCGGCCAGGGCCGGGTGCTGGCCAGCCCGCTGAACATGGCGGCGGTCGCCGCCGCCGTCAAGGACGGCACCTGGCGGCCGCCGATGCTGGTCACCGGCGGACCGCGCCCGGCCGGCCGGCCGCTGGACGCCACGGTGACCGCGGGGCTGCGGCCCATGATGGCCGCCGTGGTCAGCAAGGGGACCGCCAAGGACGCCGGGCTGCCGGCCGGCACGGCGGGCAAGACCGGCACCGCCGAGTTCGGCGGCGGCGCCAAGCCGCCGACGCACGCCTGGTTCATCGGTTACCGCGGTGACCTCGCCTTCGCCGTGATCATCGAGGCCGGCGGCACTGGCGGAAGCGCGGCCGCCCCGCTGGCCGCCACCTTCCTCCGCGCACTCTGAGCCTCTCCGGGCGGTGACATGGGCGACATCCTGGTCGGCACGGCGTCCTGGACCGACAAGACGCTGCTGGCGTCGGGCTGGTATCCGCCGGACGTGAAGACGGCGGAGGAACGCCTGCGCTTCTACGCTTCACGGTTCCCGCTGGTGGAGGTGGACGCGACGTACTACGCGCCGCCGGCCGAGCAGACCGTCGGCCACTGGCGGGACCGTACGCCCGAGCACTTCACCTTCAACGTCAAGGCCTTCTCGCTGCTCACCCAGCACCCCACCCGGCCCGGGGCGCTCTACCAGGACCTGCGCGACCACGTGCCGGACAAGAAGAACCTCTACCTCAAGGACGTGCCCGAGGAGGTCACCGAGCAGGTGTGGCAGCGCTTCCTGCTGTCGCTGTCGCCGCTGCACGAGGCGGGCAAGCTGGGGGCACTGCTGTTCCAGTTCCCGCAATGGTTCCCGATCGGCGGCCGCAACCGGGAGTACCTCCTGCAGGTCAAGGAGCGCTGCGCGCCGATGCGGATCTGCGTGGAGTTCCGCAACCGGACCTGGATGACCGAGGAGAACCGGGCCGAGACGCTGGACTTTCTGACCGGATACGGCATTCCGTACGTCAGCGTGGACATGCCCCAGGGCCACCCGACGTCGATCCCGCCGGTGCTGGCCGCCACCTCCGACCTGGCCGTCGTGCGGCTCCACGGGCACAGCGACAAGTGGACCAGCAAGGACATCTACCAGCGGTTCGGCTACTACTACGGCGAGGACGAGGTACGCGACTGGGCGGGCCGGATCAAGGACCTCGCCCGGAACGCCGAGACGACCCACGTCCTGTACAACAACTGCTATTCGAATTTCGCCCAGCGCAACGCCGCCCAGCTCGCGGCGCTGCTCGGCGACCGGCCGGCCGGGCCGGGCCCGCACTGACGCCCCGCGGCACCGGGGCGGTGCCGTACCCGCTCAGCCGGTCGCGGCAGCCCCGGACCGCGGCAGGCACAGCACGAACCGCGCCCCGCGCGGGCTGTCCTGGACGGTCAGGGTGCCGCCGTGGGCTTCGGCGATCTGGCGGGCGATCGCCAGTCCCAGCCCCGTCCCCCCGGTGTCACGCTCACGGGCGGCCTTCAACCGGGTGAAACGCTGGAAGACCACCTCCCGCAGGTCGGCCGGGATCCCCTCGCCGTCGTCGAGCACCTCCAGCACCACCCGGCCGTCCCCGGCCCGGACGATGACGGTGATCTGCGTGCGGGCATGGCGTTCGGCGTTGTCCATCAGGTTGATGAACAGCCGGGCCAGCCGCAGCCGGTCGCAGTCGGCGATCAGGCCCTCGCCCAGCCTCCTGACCACCCGAACCGAGCGGGGCCGACGGTTCAGCTCGGCGCGGATCAGCTCGCCGACGTCGGTCGGCGCACGGGTCAGCGGCACTCCGGCGTCCAGCCGGGCCAGGCCCAGCAGGTCGGTGACGAGGGCCTGCAGCCGGTCCACCTCGTCCAGCACCGTGGTGGCGGTGTGCGGCCAGGCGGTGTCGTCGGGGTACAAGAGCGCCTCTTCCAGCTGGGTGCGCATGGCGGTGATCGGGCTGCGCAGGTCGTGGGAGGCGTCGGAGGTGAACTGCCGCAACTGGTCGTACGCGGCCTCCAGCCGGTCCAGCGTGGAGTTCGCCGTCTCGGCCAGCAGCCTGATCTCGTCGTGGTTCTTGGGCACCGGAACCCGCCGGCCCAGGCCGGTGGCGGTGATCTCGGCCAGCTCGGACCGGATGGCGTCCACCGGAGCCAGGGTCTTGCCGACCAGCCGGTAGGCCCCGGCGCCCGTCATCGCGATGATCAGTACGATGACGCCGAGCAGCGTGAGGATCAGACCGGTCCCGCCGTATCTGGGCGGCATCGGGTTCGACGCGTAGACCACCCATTTCCCGTCCTGCTGGATGGCCCAGTGCGCGACGACGGTCATGCAGCCCGTCAGCCCGGCCGGAGGGCAGAGCTTCCGTATCGCGACCAGATTGTCACCCTCGGGCCGGAAGGAGGCGATCGGCGGTTTGCCGGCGAGTTGCGGGGTCGCGGCGACCACCCTTCCGTGCGTGTCCAGGACCTGGATCACCGTGCCGTCCGTGCTCGACAGCACGCGGGGCAGGCGATCCTCTCGCGCCATGACCACCACACGGTCCGCGGCCTGGAGGAGATTCTGCCTGTTCGTCTCCGCGTCCATGCCGCGCACGCCGATGACGACGAGCACGCCGATGACGACACAGACCAATGCCGCGACGGCGGCCGCCGCAAGCGTCATGCGCATCCGGAGCGACGATCGCTTGCGCTGCAGCATGACCCTCCCGAAGGCGAGGAAATGACCTTCCTCACATCAGCCAACCCGGAAATGGGACAAGCGCCGTTCAACAGCGGGCAAGGATCGGGCATTGGACTGCCCGTCTCACAGCCCCGCGACGTGCGCGAAGACCGCGCCGACCGTCCCGGGAGCGGGTGCTTGCTTCCGGGACGGTCGGCGCGGCCGGCGGCGCCGCTCAGCCGGCGGTGTCCGCCTTGACGCCGGCGTTCGACGGCCGGTAGGTGAGCACGACCGCGCCCGTGTCGAACGTCGTGTTGTCGATGAGCTCGAGGGTGGCCTCGGTGCCCTCCCGGAACAGCCGCTCGCCGGTGCCGAGGATGACGGGGCAGAGCCAGATCCGGTATTCGTCGAGCAGCCCGTGCTCCATGAGGGAGTCGGTCAGCCGCCCGCAGCCCCAGATCATGATGTTCCCGCCGGGCTGCTCCTTCAGCGCGGCCACCTCGGTGATCAGGTCGTCCCCGGGGATGATGGTGGAGTTGTCCCACTCGGCCTTCTCCAGGGTCGAGGAGACGACGTACTTGGGGATGCTGTTGACCCGGTCGGCGTAGGGATTGCCGCCCATGGAGGGCCAGGCCTGCGCCATGCCCTCGTAGGTGACCCGCCCCAGCAGGAGGGCGTCGGTGCCGAGCAGCAGGTCCAGGGCGTACGCCTGCGCCTCCTCGTTCGAGTACTGCATCGACCAGAGGTGGGGGTTGTCGATGAAGCCGTCGAGCGTCGCGTAGGTCGAAGCGATGATCTTCCTCATGGTGTCCTCCAGGTGTGTGTCGGGCTGTGCGTCGTGGTGTGCGGGCTCAGGTGGTGTAGGGGCGCTTGGCGCGGGCGTCTCGCAGCGCCTCGGCCCACCAGGACAGCTGGTCCAGCGTGGTCGTGGCGGCGGCGTTGCAGCTCGCGGTGGCCTTGGGCCAGGTGCCGTCGGCGGCGAACAGCTCCCAGTAGCGGGGGAGGCTGATGGCATCGCGGATGGCCACCGCGTGCACTTCGGCGAAGATCTGGCGTAGCTGGCCGATCGCGTGCAGGCCGCCGGATTCCCGGCCGTACGCGACGAAGGTGACGGGTTTGGCCTGCCACTCCTCGTAGTACCAGTCGATGGCGGTCTTCAGCGGCGCGGGAAAGCTCCGGTTGTACTCGGGGGTGACCACGGCGAAGGCGTCGGCGGCGGTCAGCCGCGGTGACAGGGCCGCCACCTGCGGGGGTACGGGCTCGTCCTGGTCGGTGAGGGTCTCCGGCAGCCCCGCCTCGGCCAGGTCGATCAGGTCGACGTCCAGATCGCCGCGCCTGCGGGCCCTGGCGGCGAACCAGCTGGCCACGGTGGGCCCGAACCGGCCGGTCCGGGTGCTCCCGATGATGACCGCCAGCCGCAGCCGGTTCTCCGGCATCCCGTCGCCTCCTTCGCGCTCGTCTCCGTGCGATGAGCCGACTGTGCCGTGGGTGCCTTACGGCTTGTTTCCGGTCGGCTTACGGCTCCGGCGGGCGAGGACGTAAGAGGACGTAAGAGGGCGGAAATGGCGGCATGTGCCGTTAGCGTGGCCTGCATGCGTTTCGGGGTGCTGGGGCCGCTGGCCGTGTGGACGACCGGTGGCGAGACGGTCGCGGTCCCGGGCCTGAAGGTCCGCGCCCTGCTGGCCGACCTGCTGGTGCACGAGGGGCGGCCGGTGCACCCCGACCGGCTGATCGAGGACCTGTGGGGCGACGACCTGCCCGGCAACCCCGCCGGCTCGCTGTCGGCCAAGGTCTCGCAGTTGCGCCGGGCCCTGGAGGACGCGGAGCCGGGCGGCCGCGAACTGGTCGTCCATCAGCCGGCGGGATACCTGCTGAAGGCCGAGACCGACGCCGACGGGTTCCGGTCCCTGATCGCCGAGGCGAGCCGGACCCGTGACCCCCGGGCCAGAGCGGCGCTGCTGTCCGACGCGCTGGCGGCGTGGCGCGGACCGGCGTTCGCCGACTTCGCCGACGAGCCGTTCGCCCAGGCCGCCGTCGCCCGCCTGGCGGAGCAGCGGCTGACCGTGCAGGAGGACCGGGCGGAGCTACGGCTGGAGCTGGGCGAGCACGCCCTGCTGGCCGGTGAGCTCGGTGCCCTGCTGGCCGATCATCCGCTGCGGGAGCGGCTGCGCGCCGCGCACATGCGCGCCCTGTACCGCTCCGGACGGCAGAGCGAGGCGCTGGACAGCTACGAGGAGCTGCGCGCGCTGCTCGCCGACGAGCTGGGGCTGGACCCGGGCGCGGACCTGGTCGCGCTCCAGCGGGCGATCCTCACCCAGGATCCGGCGCTGGACCCGCCCGCCGTGCCGGACCCACCGGTGCCCCGGCCCGCCACCAACCTGCCGGCGCCGCTCACCGAGCTGATCGGCAGGGAGGACGCGGTCGCCGCGATCCGCGCCCGGCTGGAGACGGACCGGCTGGTGACGCTCACCGGCCCCGGCGGCGTCGGCAAGACCCGGCTGGCGGTCGAGACGGTGCGGCCCCTGGCGGCTCCCCGCCCCGACGGCTCCGCCGCGCTTCCCGACGGCGTCTGGCTGGTGGAGCTGGCCGCGCTGGACCGGCCCGCGGACCGGGACGCGGTCTCCCGGCTGGTCGAGACGGTCAAGGCGGTGCTGGACATCCGGGACGTCCAGGGCCCGGCGGAGCGGGGTGAGCCGGTGACCGCCGTGCAGGGGCTCATCGAGGCGCTGCGTCCCCGGCGCCTGCTGCTGGTGCTGGACAACTGCGAACACGTCGTCGAGCCGGTCGCCGAGCTGGCGGAGCTGCTGCTGCGAGCCGTACCCGGGCTGCGGTTGCTGGCGACCAGCCAGGAACCGCTCGGCCTGGCGGGTGAGGTGGTGTGGAGCGTCCCGCCGCTGGAGGTACCGGACCGGGCGGCCGACCTCGCGTCGCTGGAGCGGACCGGTTCGGTGCGGCTCTTCGTGGCGCGTGCGTCCGCCGCCGCCCGGGAGTTCCGCCTCGGCGCGGACACCGCGCCGGCGGTGGCCGTGCTGTGCCGCCGGCTGGACGGCATCCCGCTGGCCCTGGAGCTCGCCGCGACCAGGGTTCGCGCCCTGGGCGTACAGGGCCTGGTCGACCGCCTCGACGACAGGTTCCGGCTGCTGGCCACCGGCCACCGGGGCGCCCCGCCGCGTCAGCAGACGCTGATGGCGATGATCGACTGGAGCTGGGAGCTGTTGAGCGGCGCCGAGCGCCTGGTGCTGCGCAGGCTGGCCGTGCACGCCGACGGGTGCACCCTGGAGGCCGCCGAGGCGGTCTGCGCGGAGGACGGGCTGGACGTGCTCGATGTGCTGGCTCGGCTGGTGGACCGGTCTCTGGTGGTCATGGTGGAAGGCGCCGGCGCGCCTCGGTACCGGCTGCTGGAGTCGGTGGCGGCCTACTGCGTCGAGCGGCTCCAGGAGGCGGGCGAGCTCGACCGGGTACGGCGGCGCCATCGGCGCTACTACGTCGACCTCGCCGAGCGGGCCGAGCCGCACCTGTACGGGTCCGGCCAGCGGCACCGGCTGCGGCGGCTCGACGCCGAGGCCGCCAACCTGCGCGCCGCGCTCGGCTCGGCGGCCCGGGACGGAGCCGCGGAGGAGGCATTGCGCCTGGTCAACGGGATGGCCTGGTACTGGGTGCTGCGCGGCCGGCTGGAGGAGGCCCGGCGGTCCCTGGCGGCGGCGCTGGCCGTCACCGAGGAGACATCCGGTGCGGACCAGGGCCTCGTGCCCGGCACCGGCCCGGTCCGCGCGCTGCGGGCCAGGGCACTGGGCTGGGCGACCGGCACCGGCCTCCTCCTCGGTGAGGTCGCCGGGCGGGAGGAGCGCCGCCGGGAGGTCCTGAAACTGTACGAGGACGCGGACGACCCGGGCGGGCGGGCCCGGACCGAGTGGTTCCTGGCCTACGCCGGCATCGACCTGGGTGATCTCTCGGTCGCGGAGGAGCTGCTCGGCAGCGCGCTCCCGGTCTTCGAGACCCTCGGCGACCGGTGGGGCACGGCCGCGGCCCTCGCCGGCCGGGCCAAACTCGCGCACGTCCGGACCGACCTGGCCGCCCTCGAAAGCGACGCGGGGCGGAGCGCGGAGCTGTTCGGCGAGCTCGGCGACCGCTGGGGCCGGCTGGAGGCCACCGGCTGGCTCGGCGCGCTCGCCGAACTGACCGGGGACCTCGAACGGGCCGACCGGCTGCACCGGGACGGGCTGCGCCTGGCCGAGGAGCTCGGGCTGTGGACGGAGGTCGCCGGGCGGCTGAGCTGGCTCGGCTGGCTCGCGTTGCAGCGCGGCGACCACGCCGAGGCCGGCGAGTGGTGCGCCCGGGCGCTGCGGCTGGCCGTCGAGCAGGGCCACCAGGGCGGGCAGATCTTCGCGGCGATCGGCCTCGCCTTCGCCGGCCGCAGGGACGGCCACCTCGATCTCGCCGAAGGCCACCTGCGCCGGGTGCTGGACCGTACGCCCGGCCAGGACGCGCCACCGTACCTACCGATGGTCCTCGTCGAGCTCGGCTTCATCGCCGAGCTGCGCGGCGACGCCCCGGCGGCCACCGCCCTGCATCTCGAGGCCCTCGAGGTCACCGCGAGGTTCGACACCTCCCGGCCCATGGCCATCGCCCTGGACGGCCTGGCCGGGGCACTCGCCGTCGCGGGGCGTCACGACCACGCCGCCCGGCTCCTCGGCGCGGCGGCCGCGGCGCGCGGGTCCAGCTCCGTGCCCCCGAGCCCGGCCGAACGCGGCGACATCGACCGGATCACCGGGCGGGTGCGAGAGGCGCTGGGCGAGGACCGCTTCGCCGCCGAGTCCGAACGCGGCGCAGCCCTCGGCCTCGACGAGATACGGTCCCTGGCGGCCATGCCGGACACGGCCGGGGCCGGGCCGGGCCGAGGGGCCCATGCCGTTCACCGGGGGCCGGAGGGCCCGGCGGTGAGCGCGGCCGGCCCGCAGGGGGCGAGGGGCGCGCTCACCGCCGGGATCGGAGATCAGACGGATTTCTGGTAGCCGCGGAAGGTGAGCGTGGACAGCCACACCATGATGACCGCCAGCGCCAGCAGCCAGCCGCCGTGCTCCAGCGCGATCCGCCAGTCCGGGTCGGCCGCCAGCGCGCCGCGGGTGGCGTCCAGCGACCAGTTGACCGGGTTGAACGCCGAGACGTGCTGCATCCACCGGGGCATCAGGCCCTTGGCCATGAACGCCGAGGACAGGAAGGTCAGTGGCAGCAGCAGGAAGATGCTCAGCGCGATGATGGTCTCGCGCTGCCGCAGGGTCATCCCGATCGCGTTGGACAGCGCGCTGAAGACCGTGCCGAGCAGCACCGACGTGACGACGAGAACGGCCACACCGCCGAAGCCACCCGGATAGTGGGCCCCACCGGCCCAGCCCAGCAGCACGATGATCGTGGACTGCAGCGCGGTGCTGACGCCGGCGGTGATGACCGAGGCGTTCATGATGGCGCCGCGACTGACCGGAGTGATGAGGAAGCGGTTGGTGATGCCGCGCTCGATCTCCTCGATGGCGCCCATGCCGGACCACATGTTGGCGGAGACCGCGTTCATGACCACCACGCCGGGCACCAGATAGTCCAGGTAGGAGCCGCTGCCGAAGCCCGGCAGCTCGATGACCCGCCGGAACAGGTTGCCGAACAGGAACAGCCAGACCACCGGCTGCACCAGAGTGATCACGATGACCGCGGGCTGGCGGGCGAGCGCTTTGAGCTGGCGGTGGGTCATCCACCAGGTCTGCGACAGGGCGGCCTTCATCGAGCACCTCCGGTGGTGGCTTCGGCCGCGGCCTCCGCCTCGGCGAATCGGCGTCCGACGTGCCGCAGGTACACGTCGTCCAGCGAGGGCCGGGCGACGGTGACCGCCGCGACCCGTACCCCCGCCTTGTCCAGCGCGGCGAGGACGGCGGGCACGGCGGCCGCACCGTCGTCGGCGCGGGCGCTCAGCCGCCGTCCGTCCAGGGAGATCTCCTGCACGCCGGGCACGTTCCTGATCGTGTCGCGCACCGCGGGCTGGTCGTCCGGCGGCGGTGCGGTGTGCAGTTCCACGTGCACGGCGTCGCCGTGCAACTGGTCCTTCATCTCGTCCGGGGTGCCGGCGGCGACGACCTTCCCCTTGTCCACCAGGGCGAGCCGGTCGGCGAGCCGATCCGCCTCCTCCAGATAGTGGGTGGTCAGCAGGATGGTCATCCCTTCGCCGACCAGCCGGCCGATCTCCTGCCACAGCGCGGCGCGCGCCTCCGGGTCGAGCCCGGTGGTCGGCTCGTCCAGGAACAGCACCTCCGGCCGGTGCACCAGGCCGAGCGCGACGTCCAGCCGCCGCTGCATCCCGCCGGAGTAGGTGCGGACCGCGCGGTCCGCCGCGCCGGTCAGGTCGAACCGCTCCAGCAGCTCGGTGACCCGCTGCCGGAGCCCGCCACCGCCGAGCCCGTACAGCCGGCCCTGCAGCACGAGGTTGTCCCGTCCGGTGGCCAGCGGATCGGCGCCGGAACGCTGCGCGATGACGCCGATGGCCCGGCGGACGCGGTCCGGCCGCCGCAGCACGTCATGGCCGGTGACCAGGGCACGGCCGGAGTCCGGCTTGGCCAGGGTGGTCAGGATCTTGATGGCGGTGGACTTGCCGGCGCCGTTGGGGCCGAGCAGCCCGAATACCTCGCCGGGCCGGACCTCGACGGTGAGGCCGTCGAGCGCCCGGGTGCCCGGAGGATAGGTCTTCACGAGGTCGTACGCCGCCACGGCGTACGACGTTTCGCTGGTCATGCGGTCTCCTTGGGTTCGGAGGTGTCCGAACCGGCCCGCGACCAACGGCGGATACACTCGGCGGCGTCACACCTTGCCGATTGCCGTTCACGCGGGATCGATTCGAGGGTGCAGGCCCCGGCCGGTGTTGCCGCACCGAGCCGGGGTCGTTCATGTGTTCAGTCCAGGTGTTCGGTCGGGGGCGATCCCTCCTCCAGCAGGGCGACCAGGTCATCGGGAAACCGGCCGGTCTCGTGGTACTCGCGCCACTGCTCGATCTCCGGCATCGAGCCGTCCGCGATGTCCTTCAGCAGTGCGCGCAGCCATCTGGCCTCGGCGCCGCGCATCGCGACGAGGTACTCGCTCTCGATCAGGAACAGTCGCGGCACCTGACGGCGCCAGGTGCGCAGGTCCGCCCGGTGCGCCGCGATCTCGGCGTCGAGCGCGGCGAGCCGCCGCCGCAGGCTCTCGATCGCCTCGTCGGGCGGAAGCGCGCCCACCAGCGACAGCGCGGCGGCGAACAGCGGGTACTCCTGCCGCGGCTCGCCGAGCAGCTCGCTCAGCCAGTCGCGCATCTCCGCACGGCCGCTGTCGGTGATCGCGTAGGCGGTGCGCTCGGGGCGCCCGCCCTGCCGGGTGGTGCTGGCCTCCTCGATGAAGCCGTGCTTCTCGAGGTTCTGCATGACCGTGTAGAGCGAGCCCCAGTTGATCTTGATCGTCAGGTCCTTGCCGGTGCTGCGCAGCACCGACGCCATCTCGTAGGGGTACATCGGCTTGCGGGTCAGGAAAGTCAGCACGGCGAGCGCCAGCGGATTGTTCACCGGCCGTCGTTTCGCCATGTCGCCTCTCATTCCTATACTCGTCGCCGAATATACGGAATAGAACACCCGGCCGCAACCATTCAGAGCTTCAGAATCCCCTTGGGCGGAGCCGATATGATCCACGCCGGACGACACCCTTGGGGGCGACATGGGCGACACGATCGCCGACCTCGACATCCTGGGAATCGGCAACGCCATCGTCGATGTGCTCTCGCACGCGGACGACGACTTCATCCTCGGCCACGGCCTGCCCAAGGGCGGCATGACGCTGATCGACGCCGACCGCGCGGCGGCGCTGTACGCCGACACCGGCGCGGCCGTCGAGATGTCGGGTGGCTCGTGCGCGAACACGATGGCCGCCGCGGCCTCGTTCGGCGCGGACGTCGCCTACATCGGCAAGGTGCGCGACGACGTGCTCGGTGAGATCTTCGCCCACGACATCCGGGCGGCAGGGGTGCTGTTCGAGACCCGGCCCACCAGCGCGGGGCCGGCGACGGCTCGCTGCCTGGTCATGGTGTCACCGGACGGACAGCGCACGATGAGCACCTATCTCGGTGCCTGCGTCGAGCTGGGGCCCGGGGACATCGACGAGCGTCTCGTCGGGCGGGCCAAGGTGACCTATCTCGAGGGCTACCTGTGGGACCGGCCGCGCGCCAAGGACGCCTTCCGGGCCGCCATGGCCGCCGCCCATGGAGCCGGCCGCGAGGTGGCGCTCACCCTGTCGGACACGTTCTGCGTCGAGCGGCACCGCGACGAGTTCCGGGCGCTGGTCGACGACGACGTCGACATCCTGTTCGCCAACGAGAACGAGATCCGGGCCCTCTACCAGGTGGAGACCCTCGAGGAGGCGCTCGCCCAGGTGCGGGGCCGGTGCGGGATCGTCGCGGTCACCCGGTCGGAGCGGGGCTCGCTCGTGTCCTCCGGCGGCGCCTTCCACGACGTCCCGGCCGAGACGGTCGAGACGGTGGTGGACACCACGGGTGCCGGCGACGCGTACGCGGCGGGCTTCCTGTACGGCCTCACCCGGGGCCTGGACCTGCCGACGTGCGCGCACCTCGGCTCGATCGCGGCCGCGGAGATCATCTCTCACTTCGGCTCCCGGCCGCAGGTGAGCCTGGCCGAACTGGCGGCACCCGCGCTGACCACCGCGGGATAGCCGGAGCCCGACCGGTGGCGGGAGCGGGCGACGGACGCCGCCACCGGCCCGCCCCGCCGGGTGTCAGGACCCGGCCGGCTCCTCCGGGGCGGCGCCGGTGTAGGCGGCGATGGTCCGGTCCGCCGCGGCCTGGGCGGCGGCCCGGTCCGCGCCGGCCGCGATGTCTGCTTCGCACCAGCCCTGGCTGCTGAGCGACATGAACCGCCTGCCCTCGTCGGACGTGCTCCACGCCGCGCTCTCCGCCGGGTCCACGGCGGCTCCGGACGCCAGGTGCAGCGCCAGGCCCGCGAGACCCATGTCCCATCCGATGCCGACCGCGCCGGGACCGAACTCGGACCACCTCGCGGCGTCCCCGACCAGGGCGGTGTGCTCCAGCTGGAACCGCGTTCCGCCGCCGGGCTCGGTGGACAGGCTGACCTCGATCCAGCTGACGTCGCCGCCGTACTCCCAGGTCGCGGCGAAACTCTTCGGCGGGTCGCAACGCTCGATCGTCCCGCCCGCGTTGCCCTCGAGCTGGTAGTGGCCGTGCAGGCGCAGGTCGCCCGAGATGGGCAGGAACCACCGGGGGATGCGCTCGGCGCTGGTGCAGGCGTCCCAGACGTCGTCCAGGGCGGCGTCGTAGGTCTGGCCGATGGTGACGACGCGCGCCTCGCCCGCCTCGAGCACGCGGCTGCCGACCTGCCGCCGTACGGCGTTGATCTGCTGGACGACGTCGATCATGGAATTCTCCTCTGCGTCTGGTCGAGAACGCAAAGCTACTGGGCGTTACTTATATAAGTCAACGCTTAATCTATAAAACGGCCGCGCGGCGGTCAGGGTCTGCTGAGCGTGCGCGCGAAATGCGCCTGGGCGTCCGCCGTACGGCCGTTTCCGTACACGCGGAGCACTGCGGCGAGGTCGGGGAAGCCTGCGTCGAGGAGCGACGCCGCGGCCTCGATCTCGGCGGCGGAGGCGACGGCCCGCAGCAGTGACTGCAGCGCGCGTGCCGGCTCCTCCGCGGCAGTCCGGAGCGGCCGTGTGGTCACGTGCATGCCGGAAGAGGTCGTCGTCGACTCCGCGCGGATCCGGCCCAGCCGTTCGCTGATCGCGTCGCGGGTCAGCGTGCTCAAGCCGGGATCGCGGGCGAGTTCCTCGACCGCCTGCAGCCGGTTGAGCACCGCCGGGTTGCTGATTTTGGCGCGGCGGCCCGACATGAGCTGGGAGAGCATCGGGGGCGAAAGACCCAGCGCCTGGGCAAGGCCCGCCTGTGAGATCCCGAGCCGTTCGAGTAGCCACCGGAACCGGTCGCCGAGCGGTTCGCCGTACCACTCGGCCTGCAGCTTGCGGTTGCGGTCGACGTTGTCCTCTACGGTGCCCACCGGCCCCTCCCTTGACTGTTAACATTTGCAAACGATAGCTTTGCACACGCATACGGCGGACGGCGTCCCAGGAGGTAAAATTTGCATATTACTACCGGACCTAGTCCGTTCACAGATGCGACGGGTGAGCGGCTGCCGCGCAAGGTGAGGAGCGCACGCAGGCTCACCGCGCTGATCGGCGCGGTGCTCGTCGGGGTCACCGTGGCACCGGTGCAAACGCTCGCCGCCACGCCGCAAGCGGGGTCGGCGGCGGGGCCCGGGGAACTTGCCCCGATCATGCTGGTCCTCGACGCCTCCGGCTCGATGACGGCGCCCGCTCCCGGCGGCACCAAGATGGACGCCGCCAAGCGGGCGGTGCGTTCCGTGGTGAACACGGTGCCCGCGAACAGCCGGCTCGGCCTGACGGTGTACGGCACGGGCACCGGGCCGTCGGCCGGCGAGAAGGCCGCCGGCTGCAAGGACATCACAGTCGTACATCCGGTCGGTCCGCTCGACAAGGCCGGCATTGTTCGGGCTGCGAACGCGGTCAAGCCCCGTGGTTACACCCCGATCGGGCAGGCTTTGCGGACCGCCGCCGCGGCACCCCCCAAGGAGGGTCCGCGCTCGATCGTGCTGGTCTCCGACGGAGAGGACACCTGTGCGCCGCCCGCCCCGTGCGACGTGGCCAAGGAACTCGCCCAGCAGGGCGTCAACCTGCGGATCCACACCGTCGGCTACCAAGTCGACCCCAAGGCCAGAGACCAGTTGACCTGCATCGCCCAGAGCTCAGGCGGCACGTACACCAACGTTCCCGACGCCTCCTCGCTCGGGCGGGCGCTGGGCCGGGTCACCGCGTCGGCGTTGCGCAACTACGAGCCGGCCGGCACTCCGGTCACCGGATCGGACACGCTGCAGGGAGCGCCGGTCCTCACCCCCGGCGCCTACCAGGACACTCTGGGCCCCATCAAGCGTTACTACTCGGTCGACGTCCCGGCCGGCAACACCGTGTACATCTCCGCGACCGTGCCCTTCACAGGAGGGCACGACTCGTTGGACGGTACGGGGCTCACCATCGGGGTGAAAGGGCTGAACGGCACCGACTGCAACTACGCCAACGGCGAGTTCGCGATCCACGGACAGGACAGCCGCCCCCTGAGCGTCGAGCTCACCTGGGACGGTCTGGCCTCCAAGACCCGGACACCGATCCCGGACTGTAGGAACCCCGGTCGCTACACCTTCGAGGTGTACTTCACCCAAGGCCCCGGCATGCCGGGGGCCGACGGCGCCGCACGGCCGCCCATCGAGCTGCAGGTCGGCCTGGAACCGCCGGTCACCGGCGACAAGGGGCCGGAGCCCGCCCGCCAGTTCGTCGCTTTTCAGAACCCGGGCGGACCTGACCGGCCGGTCGCGGGCGGCGCGTCCTTCGGCACCGCCGCCGCTCTGCCCGGCTCCGGCCATTACACCGAGCAGATCCGCTATGGCGAGTGGTTGTTCTACAGGGTGCGGCTCGACTGGGGCCAGGCCCTGACCTACCGGGTGCGTTATCCCGCCGATCCGAACAACAAGACGTCGGTCGACATTCGCTCCGAGATGTACACGCCATCCCGTAAGACGCTCGGCTGGGAGACCACGTACTACGCAGGGCAGGCGAAGACGCTGGACGCCCCGTACCTCTATCCCAAGACCGGCGGGTTCTCGAGTCCCCCGATCCGTTATCGCAACCGCGAGCTCACAGATCAGAAGCTCAACCCCTACAGCGTGGCGGGGTGGTACTACTTCGCCGTCAAACTCGGCACTCATGCCGACGGAGGGGACCCGCCGAACGCGATCCCGGTGACCATGGACGTCGCCGTCGTCGGCACGCCGGAGAAGGGCCCGCAGTACGCCGGTGCCGCCGCCGGGACGGACGCCTTTGGCGCCTCGCCGACCACCCGGTCCAACCCCTCTGCCAGGACGCCTTTGGCCACCCGGAACGTCTCGGCCGAGTCCGGGAAGCCCTGGTGGATCATCGGAGCGGCCGCCGGTGTTCTCGCCGTCGGCACGCTGATCGGGACCCTGCTGTACGCACGGCGCCGCCGCCCGCAGCCGCCCTCCTTCCCGGGCGCCGGCACACCGCCCTACTTCCCAGGTCCCGGTGGGCCGCCCGGGCCCCCCAGGTGACGACGAGGTGACGACGGGCCCGTTCTCCCCACGGTTGGCGGATGTCTCAGCGCCGTCCTTCTGCCTACGCCAGTGCCTGGCCGAGCTTAGGAGAGCTGATGCCCGACCGCGTGGTCGGCCTCGCCGGTCACGATCAGGGCTCACTCGCTGGCTTGGGTGGCTCGGCCGGCGGAGCTGGTCGATTCTGAGGTGATGGGGCGTCGGCGCCGGGTGGCGTGGTGGGTTTTCCTCGTGGTGGCGAGCGGCGCGCTGGCAGCTGCGGGTGCTTGGATTCCCGAGAGCTGGCCGTCGTGGGTTCGGCAGCCATTCGCCGTGGTGGTCGCGATCGCGGCGGGGGCAGCCGGATCGTTTGTCAGCGAGTCGATCGTGGCCTGGCGGGACGGCACGCGCAGGCGTGCGCTGGCCGGTGGCGCGGGGTTCTGGGGTGAGCCTCCGCGCTTGGAGCCGCGGTATGTGGACCGCCCGGAGCTGCTGGCGATGGTGGGCTCGGCGCTTCGGGGCAGGGCGCGAACGGTGGCACTCGTCGGCCTGGGCGGAACGGGCAAGTCCACACTGGCGGCCGCCGCAGCGCATTCTCCGTTGATCAGGGGGCGATTTCGTGGTCGCTTCAGGCAGGTGACCTGGCTGGCCGCCGGACCGTCGGTGGATCCGTTGTCCCTGCTCATGCAGCTGGGCCACCGGCTCGGCGATGAGAGTGCCGTGTATCCGAGCGTAAGTGAGGCACGAGACGCGGTGACGGCACTGCTGGGTGGCTCGCGGCTGCTGATCGTCTTGGACGACGTATGGAATGACGCTTTGTTGCGTGCTTTCACCAGCCTCGGGGCCACGTCCTTGCTGTTCACCACCCGCAATCGCGACCTGGCTCGGGCGGTGAACGCCCGGCAGATCGCCGTGGATGAACTGACGCGGGAGCAGGCGCTGGCGCTTCTTGAGCGCTGGACTTCTGACCGGCCGGTGTCGGAAGCAGACGCGCTGGCGTTGTGCGCGCGGCTGGGAGATCTCGCGCTCGGAATTGCCATGGCCGGGGCCATGATCGCTCGAGGCCGGTCAGCGCAGGAAGTAATCGCGCTGGTGGACCGCGACCTGGAGCGGATCTCGGGTCAGTTCGACCCGGTCTACCGATACGGAACTCTGCGAGCCGCGATCGACGCTGGAATCGACGATCTACCCCTCCAGACGCCCGGTGAGGCGAGAATCGGTGGGCGTTTGCGAGACCGCTATCTGGAACTTGCCGTATTCGCCGGCCGGGGAGCCTTTCCGCGCTCGGCTGCCGAGGCGCTATGGGCCGATTCCCTGCCCGATCCCTATGCGCTGTCCGAGGCTTTGGAGGAGTTCTGCGGCCGTTCACTGCTCTCCGACAGCGACGACTGGTTCATCGCGCACGACCTGCAGTACGACGCGATGAGCCAGCATCCCGACGCCCCCGACCTCCAGAACGCCCATCGGCGCCTGATCACGGGCTGGCAGACCCGGCATCCAGCAGGATGGGTCGACGCGGCCAGGGAAGACCGCTACATCTCGGAGAACCTCGCCTGGCACCTCCACCAAGCCGGTGAAACGGACCCGCTCGCGGACCTCCTTGCCGATCCGCGCTGGATGCTCCACCGGATTTCCACGGCGAGCCTCCCCGAACTCCTCGTCGATTACGCCGAGGCCCCTACTCCCCTGACCCGGGCCATTTGTCGCGCGCTCGCCATTTCCGCCAGAGCGCTCGCAGTCAGTCCCGGCTTTCTCACGAGCCAGCTCGCGGGGCGGCTCCTCGGCCACCCCGACTCCACCATCAACGCATGGGCCGCCGGCCTCACCCCATCCCACAGCGGGCGATGGATCGCACCCCTCACCCCAAGCTCCCTCACCCCCGTCACCAGCCCTCTCGAACACATTTTGCCCGCTCACGCCGGACGCGTATCGTCGGTGGCTTTCAGTCCCGACAGCGCACACCTCGCCACGGGAAGCCACGACGGAACCGTGTGGGTGTGGGATCCGGCCACCGGCGAGGGCGTCAGCGCACAGAGCGACCAGGTGCGATCGGTCGCCTACAGCCCGGACGGAACCCAGCTCACCGTCGTGGAGAAAGACCTGACGGTACGGCTGTGGGACCTGGCCACCGGGCAGGAGACCACCCTCACTGGCCGCGAGGACCCAGTGACCGCAGTGGCCCACAGCCCCAATGGGAGCCATGTCGCCGCTGGAAACGACAGCGGAGCCGTACGAGTACGGGACCTGTCCAGTGGCCGGTACCTCACCCTCGCCCAGCCGTCCGTTTCGACAGCCGCGGGGGCCGGCCGGGGCCCCGTCTTCGGTCAGCGGTCCCATTGGATCTGCTCACTGGCCTACAGCCCGAACGGAAGGCACCTCGCTGTTGCAAGCAGCGACGGAAGGATACAGATCTGGAGTCCGCACGACGGCCGGAACTTCACGCTCACCCAGCGATCCGGCTGGATTCCCTCAATGGCCTACAGCCCGGACGGAACCCACCTCGCCTTCAGCCACTTCGACCACACTGTCTCCGTATACAACCTGACCACAGGCCAGGACACCACTCTTACCGGACACAACGGCATCGTGACCGCAGTGGCATACAGCCCCGACGGCGCCCTGCTGGCCACCGGAAGCGAGGACCAGACTGTCCGTATCTGGGACCTGGCCTCCGGCCTGTACCGCACGCTCATCGGGCACCTCGGGCCGATATCGTCGATCGCCTTCAGCCCTGACGGATCTCGACTCGCCACCGGAAGCGAGGACTCGGTGATCCGAGTGTGGGCGACGGACGCGGTGGACCACCTCGCGCCCGAGCAAGCTCGCGCGACCTCACTCGCGCTCCATCCCGACAGCGGCCGCATCGCTATCGGCCATGACGACTCGACGATTCAGATACGTGATCCAGATGGCCGGCACACCACTCTCCCCGCAAGCAATCAGACGGTGACCGTCATCGCCTTCAGCCCCGACGGAAGCCGACTAGCGACGAGCGGCCGGACGCTCACGAGCCCTCTGACGATCAATTTGACGACAGGACAGGCTTCCGCCCTTCCCGGTCACGTCGACTCGCCGATCGCGGTGACCTACAGCGTTGACGACGTGGACCTCAGCACTCCCGTCAGCGACCGGACGGTTCAGGTGTGGGACCTGGCGACCGGCCGATCAACCATCCTCACTGGACACGACGGCCAGGTGCTCTCAGCGGCTTACAGCCCCGACGGCAACCACCTCGCCACCGGCAGCACCGACAGGACGGTGCGGATCTGGAATCCGACGACCGGCCAGCACACCATCCTCAAGGGATCCGACGACTGGATCAAGGCGCTGGCCTACAGCTCCGACAGCAGCCAGCTGGCTTGCGCTGGCTACGGCAAGATCGATGTCTGGGACCTGACCTCTGGCCAGCGCACCACGCTCCAGGGTCACTGGGGCCCTGTCAACGCGGTCGCCTTCAGCCCCGACGGCACTCTCCTCGCCACCGGCGGCCAGGACACCACTGTGCGCATCTGGGATCTCGTCTCCGGCCAGCACACCACGCTCCAGGGTCACACGGGCCCCGTCAACGCGGTCGCCTTCACCCCTGACGGCACTCTCCTCGCCACCGGCGGCCAGGACACGACCGTGCGGATCTGGGACACCGTGTCCACGACGGCAGTCACGCAGTGGATGGACGATCAGACCATCCGAGCGCTGACCATGGCCTCCAACGATCAGATCTGGATACTCGCAGGAACATCCGTGGCCCGCTTGGAGATCCGACGCGTCGACCACGAAGCCTGACCAGGGCCACGACGGTCGGTGACCACAGCAACTGGCAGCCCCGGCGACGGTGAAGGCAGCCCGACAACAAGACGACCTCAGAGATCAAACGGCATGATCGTCGGCTGCCGGTAGACCATCGCGAACGCCGGTGTCCCCTCACCCACATAGGCGGCAACGAGATTCATCTCGATGAATTCGTGGGCTTCGAGCTCGTCCATGCCCTCGCCGACGAGGACCTGAACGCATTTCTCGTAGTCGTAGAGGATCACTGAACGGTTGTGATTCCCTGCCCACCAGCCCGACACGACTCCCAAGATCGCCTCGTCGAAACCGTCGGCCAGAAGAAAGCCGTCGTCAGGGTCGAAGGACTCGATCAGCTCGCGCGCCGTGGTCATCGGGCACCGGCCGGGACCCGGGCCGATGTCTCATGAGACACGCGAACTGTGGAGAACGGCCGTGCGGCTGCGTCCTGCCACCGCAGGACGCAGCCGCACGGCCAAGCCGGGGCGGTGGGTCCGTCAGCCGACCTGCCGCCAGTAGTAGGTGCCGCCGGAACGGAACGTACAACGCACCCGGCGGCCGTCCGCCGTGGTCTCGACGGTTCCGACGTCCTGCCAACCGCAGGGACCGCCGGCACGGTCGTCGGGCCGCGTCCCCTCCGTCGGCGATGAGCTCTGCATCGGCGGCACGGAGGCGGGAGAGGGAGAGGGCTGCACGCCCGACCCGCGACCCGAGGGGTCTCGGACGACCAGCACGCCGCCCACCGCCAGCACGCCCACCGCCACCACGATCATGGCGGCGACGAGCCGCCGACGGTGCGACGGCGCGGGCCTGACCGGCTCCGCCCCCCGGCTCCGCTCCGCCCCGGTCTCGTGCGGCAGGAGCCCCGATGGCTCCCAGCCCTGGGGTAGCGGACCGAGCTGGTCGAAGATCTCGATCACCTCGCCGTCGGCCGTGCGCGTGGGCGACTCCAGTACCAGCCCGCAGCCGCCCAGCAACTCGCCCGCGGCCATCGCGTCGGCTGGGCGGTCATGCGGGTCCGGAGCGCACAGGCCGACGACGACCGACCACAGCGCGGGCGGCACGCCTTCCGGCGCCGAACCGAACCGCGGTCCGACCTCGGGCCGGGCGGCCCCGGTGAGCATCTGCCAGGCGACCATGCCTGCGGAGTAGAGGTCCTGCCGCGGCCCCGGATCGCCTCCTTCGAGTACCTCGGGCGCGACATAGCCGAGCGTGCCCACCACAAAGCCGGTCGTGGTGAAGCGCCGGCCGTCGGGATGGAGCGCGGCTCCGAAATCGATCAGGCGCGCGTGCGGCGGTCCGTCGCCGGTCGCCTCCAGCAGCACGTTGGCCGGCTTCACGTCACGGTGGACCGCCCCCTCGGCATGGACGTGACCGAGAGCCGCGAGAAGCTGCGCCAGAATCTGTGCGGCGTACGCGGCGGGAAGCGCCCCATAGTCGTTGATCAAGGTCTCCAGCGACCCACCGTGGACCAGGTCCATGACGAGCACCATGTCATCGTCATCGGCCGACCAGCCGTGCGGGATGAGGACGTGTGGATGCGCCATCCGTAGCGAACGCTCACGGATCGCCCGCAGCGCGGCGGTGGTGCCGATCTCCGCGTGTATGAGCTTCGCGGCGCAGTAGCGGACGTCACGGCGGTCGAATGCACGCCACACCGTGCCTGCCGCGCCGGAGCCGATCCGGTCGATCAACACGATGCGCCCGGCCACGACTCGCCCGGGTCGACCGGTCACCACGTGCGGCCTGGGTTCGCGAGAGCGCCGGGAATCTGCCATGAGCACATGGAACACCATGGCGCGGCCGACGCCCGGGTCTGCGGCTCCACCAGGCGGACAAGCCGGTGCGGACCCCGGGTCGAAAATGCGTTGTGACCGTAGGGGTGCCCTGGCACTGTGGAGGGAGTTCGCCGGGGCACGGCGACCGTACCGGACGGAGGGACGGCCATGGAGCAGCGTCGATATCGGCTGCACCAGGCGTCACCCGCCCGTCCCGGCACGCTTCCCGCTCGCTGAGCGGCGCGGCCGCAGCGGCCTGGTGACGCCTTCCCCGCGGAATCGCAGATGGGGTGGCGCCGACGCTGGAGAGTCGGGCCTGGCTGTAACCCAGGTGCTGCTGGCTGAGTGGGTTCGAATCCCACCCACCCCACACTCACCGGTCCTCGCGCGGGGCCGGACACCGCTCGACCACGGCCTCACGGACCATCGCCGTGCGAGTTCTTCGGCCCTTTGGGCTTCTTGGTCTTCGCTTTCTCCTTCGCGGCCTTCGGTGGCGGCACCCGGGCGCCCGTGGCCTCCTGGATCGGGTCCGTCGGACCGTGCGCGGGTGAGCGCGCCGGTACGGCGGGACTCCGGCTCGTTCCGGCCGAGGCGGCGGGTGACCGCTTCGAGCCGGGGATGCCGGTGGCCGATCCTTCCGGCGAGGGCGGGGCCCCCGTGCCGCCGACCGTCGCCGCCATGGCGACGGTCACGGCGACGGCCGTGACCGCCCATGCGGTCACCGTGTTCCGCCGCCCGGACGGCGCCGCGGGCACGGTTTCCGGTGGTGGCGCCGGTGACGGCCCGGACGGCGGTTCCGCGGCCGACCGTGGTGGGGGCGCCGGAAGCGTCCACAGAGTGGTGATGACGTCGGCGGCCCCGTGCGGGTGCGCCGAGGGTCCCCGGGAGGCGAGGAGAGTGCGCAGCAGCTCGTCGGCGTCGGGTCGTGCGTCGGGATCCTGGGCCAGGGCGGAGGTCACCAGGCGCCGCCATGGCCCGGGCAGTCCGTCGAGCTCGGGACGGCCGCCGAGGATCAGTGCGGTGCGTTCCAGCGCCGTGCCGGAGCCGAAGGGAGGCAGCCCGGTCGCGGCGAAGGCGACCACGCAGCCCCAGCCGAAGACGTCCGAGGCGTAGGAGCCGGGCCCCCCGGTCAGCCTTTCCGGCGCGATCCAGCCGGGGCTGCCCATGACGACGTTCGTCTGGGTGAGCCTGTCGGTGGACTCCAGATCACTCGCGATGCTGAAGTCGATCACCTTGGGGCCGTCCGGGGACAGCAGCACGTTGGCCGGCTTGAGATCACGGTGCGCCAGCCCGGCGGTGTGGATGGCCAGCAGCGCCGCCGCCACCGTGATGGCCACGGCCTCCAGGGAGTCCCCGGTCAGCGGCCCTCCGGACCGTACGTGCTCCGCCAGCGAGAGACCCCGGACGAACTCGGTGACGATGTACGGGCGGGGCCCGTCCATGTCGTCGTCCAGGACGCGCGGAATGCAGAACGACGACACCCGGCGCCCGAAATCCCGCTCCGCCCGGAACCGTGACCGCGATGCCTCGTCATCGGCGAGCCAGGGGTGCAGGGTCTTGATGGCGACCATCGGCCCCGCGCCGCCGCCGGGCCCTGGGCCCGCGGCGTCCGCGGCGCCCGTTGCGTCCGCGGCCAGGTAGACCGCGCCCATCCCGCCGTATCCCAGTCGGCCCAGTACGCGGTAGTCCCCGATCGTGGCCGGGTCCTCCAGCAGAAGCGGCCGCGCCTCGGGCGGCACCTGTTCAGCCACGGATGTCCCTTCTACTGATCGGACTCCGCCCCTTACCCGGGATTCGTCCCGATTCACCTGCCTGGTCGCCCACCCGTCAGGTCCGTGGACGTTACGCTCATGGGCGAAATGTTGGCTCTGTGGCATGCCCGCCATGCCGAGAGGGAGAGGGACGAGATCTCGTGACCGGTGATGACTTCCTTGTACGGCCCATCGGCCGGGTCGAATCCCCGCTGGCCGAGCGCGACCAGGCCCCCAAGCAGGGCGACGAGGGGTCACCGGACGCGTGGCTGGTCTTCGAGGAGGACGTGCGCGAGGGCCTGCGCGACCTCCGGCCGGGGGCCGAGGTCATCCTGCTCACCTGGCTGGATCGCGCCGATCGCACCACGCTGGTCGTGCACCCCCGCGGAGATCGGTCGAGGTCGCGGCAGGGGGTCTTCAGCACGCGTTCGCCCGACCGGCCGAATCCGGTGGGGCTGCACCGGGTGGAGATCGTTTCGATCGACGGCACCAGGGCGCGCGTACGGAACCTCGAGGCGCTGAACGGAACGCCCATCGTCGACGTCAAGCCCGTGCTCGACCCGATATCCGAGCGCTGACCACCGCGGGGCGACCGGCGGGGCGTCCGATCGCGAGGTCGGTGGCCGCGGCGGTGATCACCGGTCCGCGGGAGCGTCGCACCGGGACAGGCGCAGGACGAAGCGGGCTCCCCGCTCGCTGTCCTCGATGGTCAACGTGCCCTCGTGCGCCTCGGCGATCTCCCGGGCGATGGCCAGTCCCAGTCCGGTGCCCCCGGCGTCCCGGTTGCGTGAGGCCTCCAGCCGGGTGAAGCGTTCGAAGACCTTCCCGCGGAACTCCGGGGCGATGCCGGCGCCGTCGTCGGCGACCTCGAGGACGGCCGTGGACCCGTCCGCCTTCACGATCACCGTGACCTGCGACCTGGCGTGACGCTGGGCGTTGTCCAGCAGGTTGGTGAGCAGCCGGATGATCCGCAGGCGGTCGCACACGGTGAAGACACCGGGCTGGAGCCGGCTGACGATCGGCACGCGGTAGTCGTGGTGCTCGAGTTCGCCGCCGACCAGCTGCCCGAGATCGGTCGGCTCCCGGGTGAGGGGCGCGCCGGCGTCCAGCCGGGCGAGCGTGAGCAGGTCGGTCACGATGGCCTGCAGCCGGTCCATGCCGGTCAGGACCGTGGTGGCGGTTCGCGGCCAGTCGGTGTCGTCGGGGTACATCAGCCCCTCCTCCAGCTGGGCCCGCGCGGCGGTGATCGGGCTGCGCAGGTCGTGGGAGGCGTCCGAGGTGAACCGCCGTAACTGCTGGTAGGCCCCCTGCAGCCGGTCCAGGGTGTCGTTCACCGTCTCGGCCATCAGCTTGATCTCATGGTGGTTCGGCACCGGGACCCTCCGGTCGAGACCGGTGGCGGTGATCTCCGCCAGCTCCCTGCGGATGGCGTCCACCGGAGCCAGGGTCCTGGAGACCACCCGGAAGGTCCCGGCGGCGATCAGTGCGGTGATCAACAGCCCCGTGCCGGCCACTGCGAACAGCAGTCTCTTGGTTCCGTACCAGGGCTGCTGCGGCAACGCGGTGTAGATCAGCCAGATGCCGTCCGGCTGGAAGGACTTGACCGCGAGGACGGTCTGGCAGCCCGACATGCCGACCGGAGGGCACAGCGTCCGCGTGGCCTGCACCTGGCTGGCGGGCGGCCGGAAGGTGGCCATCGGGGGCTTGCCGAGCAGTACGTGGCTGGTGGACACCACCCGGCCCTGGGCGTTCACCACCTGGATCGTCTTGTTCGGGCTGTGCAGCACCGGCGGGAGCTGGTTCTCTTTGAGGAGGGACTTGGTCGTGTCCGAGGCCTCGATGGCGTCCTGCCGCGCGTCACCGGCGCTCTCCACTCCTGCCAGGACGAGCACGAAGACGCCGATCCCGAGGCACACAAGTGCCGCGATGGCGGTCGCCGCCAGCGTTGTGCGGACACAAAGTGATGATCGGTTCCAGTTCAGCACCTGACCCCCCGGAGGTCAGTGCACCCGCCTCCTCCAAGTCATGTGCTCCAAAATAAGCACAAGACGCCCAAGTGATGGTAAAGATCCTGGCGTCAGCCGTTTCCCCGCGGCTCCTCCTCGACCGTCACCCACCCGGATCCGCCGGAGGGCGGCCGGCGCGCCGCCAGTACTGGTGCTTTCGCTGGTCCCGGAGCACGATGCCGAGCCGTGCCAGCTCCGCGCGCAGGTCCGCCGCGTCGTCCTTGTCGCCTCTGGCCAGCGCCCGCGCGCGGGCCTTGAGCAACGCGGCGGCGCCCGGGGGGAGGCCGGCGGTCTCCTCCACCCACTGCCGGTAGTCGTCCTCGTACGGGTCACCGTCCTTCCGCCAGGGAAATCCGTGCGCGAGGAAGGCGTCGCGGAGGCGGTCGGCGCTCAGGTCGACGGGTTCCCTGGCCAGTTCCTCGGTCGCCTGGCCGAGCAGGACGAGGAGCTTGCCGTCGAGGAAGACGGCGCTGACCGACGCCCGCGTGATCGCCCGTACGGATCCGCCGCGTGCCAGGGCGACCTGCTCGGCGGAGACGGTGACGGTGAGGTTCTCCTTCGCCACCTGATGGGCGAGCGCCAGACCGGCCAGTCCACCCAGGATCAGCGCCGCGATCGTGACCTGCGGTTCGGGGATCGAATCGACGAGCTTGAACGGCCCCCGGAACGGCGCCCACCGAAGTGCCGCCACCCAGCCCGCCACCGCCTTCAGGAGCCATCCGGCTCCGGCGCCCAGCGGGGGGAACCCGACCCACACCAGGGGCAGCGCCCAGGGTGGCGCGGCCACGAAGGTCGCACCCTCGTACTTCTCTGATTCCATCGGCTAGTCCCTGGTGATGGCGCGGAGGACGTCCATCCTCGCGGCGCGCCGGGCGGGCCAGATCGCGGCGATGACCCCGATGAGCGCGGCGGCGGCCGCGTACAGGGCCAGCCGGCCGAACGGGATGCTCAGCACCTTGACGCCCTCCTCCGCCATCGCCCGCTGGAGCGCCCACCCGAAGAGGACCCCCGCGGTCAGGCCGAGCGTGGCGCCGAACACGGCGATGACCACCGATTCGTACCGGACCATGCGGCGCAGCTGGCGGCGGCTCATGCCGACCGCGCGGAGCAGGCCGATCTCCCGGGTGCGCTCGATCACCGACAGCGCGAGGGTGTTCACGATGCCGAGCGCCGCGATGATGATCGACAACACCAGCAGCGCGATGATCATGGTGAGCAGCTGGTCGATCTCGCCGCGGGCCTTGGCCTTGGTCTCCTGGCGGTCCAGCAGGGTGACGTTGGGGTAGGCGGCCAGCGCCGACTCCAGCGACCGGCGGGCCCGCGCACCGTCCTGGACGTCGACGTAGGCCAGCTGGACCAGTTCGCCGGCGGCGTGCGGCCGGTATCCGTCCGGGGCCATGATGTACGGGCTGCCCGCCATCTGGTTGTCGGCGTAGATCCCGGCCACCCGGAACGACGCCTTCACCCCGTCGGGGTACTCGCCCGCGACGGTGCTGCCGACCGACCAGCCCCACGCACGGGCCTCCTTGCGCTGGACGAGCAGCTCGTCCGGGCCGAGCCCGCCGGTGCCGCCGTCGATCTCGAGGTCGATCGGCCGGGCGAGGGCGAGCGGGTCCGCGACCATCACCGGGCTCTTCTCGCCCGCCAGCTTGACCGTGCCGAATCGCACCGGCGTGACGGCGTTGACGCCGGGCGCCTGGGAGACCGCCGTGACCGCCTCCGGGCTGAAGCCGCCACCGCCGGCCGCCTGCATGGTGTAGTCGGCGCCGAAACCGCGGTCGAACGCGTTGCCCACCGAGACCTTCATCGACTGCGCCACCACCGAGACCATGGCGACGAGGGCCAGCCCGATCATCAGAGCGGACGCGGTGGCCGCCGTCCGGCGCGGGTTGCGCCGGGTGTTCTCCCTGCTCATCCGGCCGACCGTGCCGGCCAGGCGGGCGAAGGGCCAGCCCAGGACCCCCGTGACGGGCCGGCTGAGGAGCGGGCTGAGCATGGCGATCCCCAGGAAGACCAGCGCCGCTCCCAGGCCCACCAGGCTCGCCCCGTCCTCACCCGATCCCGCCAGCCCGCCGGCCAGCGCCCCCGCGCCGAGCAGCATCAGGACGGTCCCGATGGCGGCCCGGACGCGCAGGGAGCGTTCCGGCAGGCCGAGGTCGTCCCGCATGGCCGCCACCGGCGGGATCTTCGCCGCCCGCCGGGCCGGGAAGTACGCCGCCACCAGGGTGACGACCATTCCGACCGCGTACGACCAGAGGACGGTGGGGGCGGCGAGCACCGGGCGGGTACTGGGCAGCTCGATGCCGAGGAGCGTGAACAGCGCTCTGAGCCCCAGGGCGAGCCCGACGCCGGCGGCGAGGCCGAGGGTGGAACCGACGAGCCCCACGCCGGTCGCCTCGCCCAGGACCGAGCGGGTCACCTGGCGGCGGCTCGCTCCCACGGCGCGCAGCAGCGCCAGCTCCCGGGTGCGCTGGGCGACCAGCATAGAGAAGGTGTTGAAGATGATGAACGAGCCGACGAAGACCGACACGGCGGCGAAGACCAGCAGGAAGATCGCGAGAATGTCGAAGACCTGCTTGATCTCGGCCTTGGCCTTCTCGGTCTCGCTCTGCCCGGTGGTCACCGCGTAGCCGGCCGGCAGCACGGCGGCGGTCTGGTCGCGTAGCCGCTCGGTGGACACACCGCGCCGGGCGTGGACGTAGATCTCGGAGTAGTGCCCCGGCTTGACCAGGAGCCGCTGCGCGGTCTCGGGAGTGAACAGCGCGTAGGTGAGGAACTTGGCCAGGCCGCCCGACGACCCGAGGGTGAAGACGCCGGTGAGCCGCATCGTCCGGGTCGGCCCCTGCGTCAGGACCTTGACCTGGTCGCCGGGCTTGAGGCCGCCCTTGCCCGCGCTCACCGAGTCGATGACCATGTCGTCGGGCGCGCGGGGCGGGCTCCCCGAGACGATCCGCATCTCGGTGCCGAGGTCGTCGCTCCAGTCCCCGCCGAGCTGTGTCATCCCCGCACCGCCGATGACCTTGCCGTTCCTGCCGACGATGGCCGCGTAGCCCTCGCTGGCGCCCTCGGCCGTGGCGGCGCCGGGGACCTTCGTCCTGATGGTGGTGAGCACCGACTCCGGAATCGGGCGTGCGGGATCGTCCTCGGAGGCGGCGAACGACTGCTCCGCCGCGACGATGACCTCGACGTCCTTGTACACCTGGGTGAAGACGCCGTCGAAGCTGCGCGTCGTGGTGTCCTTGAAGATGAGCGTGCCCGACACGAACGACACCCCGAGGATCACCGCGAGCGCCGTCAGCCCGAGCCGCAGCCTGTGCGCCGCCAGGCTGCGCAGGGTGAGCTTGGTCATCATCGGGCCGCGCCTCCCTCGGCGGGCTCGAAGCCCTTCATGCGCTCCAGCACCTTCGCCGCCGTCGGGCCGGGCAGCCGGTCGACGATCCGCCCGTCACCGAGGAAGACCACCTCGTCGGAGTAGGCGGCGGCCACCGGGTCGTGGGTGACCATCACGATGGTCTGCCCCATCTTCCGTACGGAGTCGCGCAGGAAGGACAGCAGCCCGGCACCGGAACGCGAGTCGAGATTGCCGGTCGGCTCGTCCGCGAAGACGATGTCGGGCCTGCTCGCCAGTGCCCGGGCGCAGGCCACGCGCTGCTGCTGCCCGCCGGAGAGTTCGGCGGGCCGGTGGCGGAGCCGGTCGCGCAGCCCGACGGTGTCGATGAGGGAGTCCACCCAGCCCTGATCCGGCCGGCGGCCGGCGATGTCCATCGCCAGCGTGATGTTCTCCAGCGCGGTGAGCGTCGGCACGAGGTTGAACGCCTGGAAGACGAAACCGACCTTGTCGCGGCGCAGCCGGGTGAGCCGCCTGTCGTCGAGCCGCGTCAGGTCCACTTCGCCGATCAGCACCCGCCCGGTGTCGGCCGTGTCCAGCCCGGCCATGCAGTGCATCAGCGTGGACTTCCCGGAACCGGACGGTCCCATGATGGCGGTGAACCGGCCGCGGGGTATGCCGAGCGTCACGCCGTCCAGGGCGATCACCCTGGCGTCGCCGCTGCCGTACGCCTTGGTGACCGCTTCGGCCCGTGCGGCGAGCCCGCCGGCATGGTCGTCAGGACGGCCGCCGGCGGAGTCGCCGGTCAGCCGGTCGGGCCGGTCGGGCTCTTCGGCCGTGATGGGGGCGGTATTCGTCATGATCACGAGTCTTCCGGCCGCGGGCCGGCCGGGGCTTCGGCCGACGTGCCATTTCGCCTAGACCAAAGTCGAGACTTGCGTAGACCCCTGGCCACTGCCGGGACGGTGCCCTCGGGAAGTAGCGTGGCCGGCAGTGAGACGAGGGAGAGACCGGGTGCTGGACTCGCGCGTCACGTCGGAGGATCTGGCCGGGCGCCCGCCACGGCGGGGGCGTGCCGCCCGCCGCACCTGGTCGTGGGCCGTCGACGTCGGCTACCTCGCCGCGGGTGCGGCGCTGGGGGTCCTCTTCCTGCTGGCCACGATGGCCGACAAGCCGCAGTCCGAGATGCCCCCGCTCCTCCTGGATCTGATCGTCGGCGGGCTGGCCTGCCTGGGGCTCCTGCTGCGGCGGCGCCGGCCGGTCTGGCTGGCGCTGGCCCTGATCCTCGCCGGGACGCTGATCTCGTCGGTCGCCTTCGGTGTGACCTTCGTGGCCGTGTTCAACGTCGCGCTGCGCCGCTCGTGGCGGGTGACCGCCGCGGTAGCCACGGTGCACCTCGCCCCGCTCCTCGTCCTCTACCCGCTCGACGCCGCCACGACGCGCCAGTACGTGGAGGCGCTGGTGGTGGTCGTGCTGCTGGACGCCGTGCTGATCACCTCGGGCATGCTGGTCCGATCCCACCGCCTGCTCGTCCGTTCGCTGCGGGACCGGGCCCGGCAGGCCGAGGAGGGACAGCGGCTGCGCGTCGAGGAGGCGCGGCTCCTGGAGCGCGAACGGCTCGCCCGGGAGATGCACGACGTCCTCGCGCACCGGATCTCCCTGCTGGCCGTGCACGCCGGCGCGCTGGAGTTCCGCCCGGGCGCCTCCGCGGAGGAGACGCGCGCCGCCGGAGTCATCCGGCAGTGCGCCTACGAGGCCATGGAGGACCTGCGAGAGGTGATCGGGGTGCTCCGCGAGAGCCCCGACGCCCAGGACCAGGAGCGTCCACAGCCCACGCTGACCGCACTTCCGGCCCTGATCGAGGAATCGGTGCTGGCCGACACGCCGGTCACCCTGGACAACCGGATCGGTGATCTGTCCACTGTGCCCGCCCGGATCGGGCGCCATGCCTACCGGATCGTCCAGGAGGCCCTCACCAACGCCCGCAAGCACGCGCCCACGGCCGGCGTCCTGGTGACCGTGGGCGGCTCGGACGGTGCCGAGCTCACCGTCGAGGTGCGCAACGCGCTGTCCCCGGCGGTGGCCGCGGAACGGTTCCCCGGTGCGGGCGCCGGCCTGATCGGCCTGCGCGAACGCGTGGACCTGGTCGGCGGGCGGCTGGAGCACGGCCGTACTCTCGGCGGCGACTTCCGGCTCCGCGCCTGGCTGCCGTGGCCGGAGTGAGCCCGTCACGGGGACGGACGCCGGCTCAGTCCAGCAGCAGCAGGGTCACGTTGGTGATGAGGATGCCGAACGTGACGACCACCATGACGCCTCCGCAGCCGTAGGCCCGCAGCACGTTCCGGCGTATCCGGGCGACGACCTCCGCCTCGGTTCCGGCGCCGATGAGGAACGGGCCGCTCTCCGGCCGGCGGATGACCGGCTCGCCCGTCTCCGGATCCAGCGCGGCGCGGCCCAGGACGTACACCGGGGACCCCGGAGGCAGCAGCCACTCGTGGTACTTGTAGCGCCCGCCGGGCCTGAGCCGGACCTCGGGGCCGAGGACCGGCCGTGCGCTGCCGCCGAAGGTGCCCGGCTCCGGCTCACCGTCCACCAGCACCACCGGCTCCGTCTCCACCAGCGCCGGCCGGCCGGCCTCCACGTGCGCGTTCTCCGGGACCACCCGCACCCGGCCGGAGCCGTCCCGGAGGCCGAAGGCCGCGGGCGAGGAGACGTCCAGGACGGGGGTGGCCAGTCTGACGAAGTTGCCGCCGAAGCGCTGCCTGGGCCGGTCCAGGATCCGTACCCGGTACCAGACGCACGGGAGGCCGCTGAGCGGAGCCTCGAGCACGCCGTCCGGGCCGGGTTCCGTGGTGCCGGCCACCTCGCAGAGCCCGTCGGTGGCCGTCGCCCGTCCGGCCACGTCGGCACAGCGGACCGTGGCGGCATTGCTGATCACTCGTAGCCTGCGCTGCTCCCTGGCCGCTCCGATGATGAACGCGATGCCGAGGACGCCGATGAACAGCCATACGAACATTGCGCCCACCTTGGCGGCCGGCGAGCCGTGGATGCGGGCACGGCGGGGATCGAAGGCTACCGGGGAGCATTGTCGCAGACGATGCCCGGTGGCACCGGCCGGAGCCGTGGCGTCAGTCTTCGGCGAGCAGGGCTCTCAGCAGGCTGACCGACGTGGGCCGCCGCCCGGGCCGCTCGTCGAGGGCGGTCGCGACCGCGCTGCGCAGCCGCTCCGGCAGGAGCGTCCCGGCCGGGTCCGTCTGGAGGGCGCCGGGCCGGTGCGGAACGCCCGTCGCGGCGAACATGATGAGGGCGCCCCAGGCGGACACGTCCAAGGCCGGGCCGCTCTCCGCGGCGGAACCGGGTGCGGTGCCGATCCCGGGCGTCCCGCCGGACCGCGCGGCGACCGGCTCCAGCAGCACGGCGGATCGGAAGCCGACGATCCGCGGTCCCGCCGGCCCCAGGATGACGTCGGCCGGGGCCATTTCGCGGAGCACGACGCCGGCCTCGTGAACGCCGGTCAGCAGCGCGGCCGTGCCGATGGCGAGCCGGTTCAACGCGGCCCGGCCCAGCGGCCCCTTGCGCGTCACGAGACGTTCGACGGACTCGCCCCTGATGTACTCGGTGGCCACGTACTGCCCGTACCGGCTGGTCCGGGTGTCCAGGACCGGGGCCGTGCAGGACGCGGGCACCCGCCGGGCGGCGCTGACCGCCCGGGTGAAGCGCGCGGTGGCCTGCTCGTCGCCGGCGAACCGCGAGTGCCGCAGCCTGATGGCGGCCAGTGGCCCGCCCGGCCGCCGGCCAAGGTAGACCGCCTCCTGCTCGGTTCCGCCCAGGAGACCGGTCAGGTGGTAAGAGCCGAGCCGGTCGGGGTCTCCGGGCCTGAGCGGCCGTGGTCGTGGATCTGACATCCCTGCCTCCATCACCGATGCCCGGCTTCGCCGGCGGACCGGGTACGCCACGTGTGACGCCTCGATCCGGAGCGAAGTTCGCCCGGGCGAGCAGCCGGAACGGGACCCGCCGAACCGCAACTACGCACCTTTTTAATGATGCGTCAACAAAAGCAGTACGATGGCGTCATGACGGAACCGCGATGGCTCGACGAGCGGCAGGCGAATGTCTGGCAGGCGTACCGGGACCTGCAGCGGGAGTTGTACGGCGCGCTGGAGCAGCAGCTCGTGCGCGACTCCGGTCTCTCCGGGGCGGACTACGCGCTGCTGGTGCCGCTGTCGGCCGCCCCCGGCGGAGTGCTGCGGGCCCGGGAGCTCGGTGCCGAGGTCGGCTGGGACCGCAGTCGCGTGTCGCATCAGGTCAGCCGGATGGAGAAACGCGGCCTGGTCGCCCGTGAGGAGTGCTCGGAGGACGCGCGGGGTTCGATGGTGCGGCTCACCGGCGCCGGGCGGGCCGCCATCGAGGGCGCCGCGCCCGAGCACGCGGAGACCGTCCTTCGATACTTCTTCGACCCGATGTCGGACGAGGAGCTCGAAACGCTGGCCACGGTGTTCGACCGCCTGCTCAAGGGGCTCGCGGCCGAGCGGGCCTGACCGGCTCCGCGGGCCGGTCTGCCCGGCCGCCGGCGCTTCCAGGGTCGGGCGGCCGGGCGACCTGGCGGATGGGCCAGGCGGGCGGGTCAGGCGGCCCGCACGCCGGCGAGCGCCTTGCTCCAGGACACCACCTGGTCGAGGACGGCGCCGACCGCCTCGGTCTGGTGTGCGGCCGGGGTGAACTGGCTGAAGTTGGTGAAGTCGGTGAACAGCGACAGGGCGACCTGGGCGCGGACGTCGGCGACCTGGAGCTCGCCCATCACCAGGCGCAGGTGCTCGACGGCGCGGGTGCCGCCGACGCTCCCGTAGCTGACGAAGCCCGCGGCCTTGTTGTTCCACTCGCGGTAGAGGAAGTCGATGGCGTTCTTCAGCGCACCGGAGGTGGAGTGGTTGTACTCGGGGGTGACGAACACGTAGCCGTCGAACGAGCCGATCTTCTCCGCCCACGCCTTGGTGTGCGGCTGGGTGTACTGGCCCAGCGAGGGCGGCGCGGCCTCGTCGAGGTGGGGCAGGTTGTAGTCGGCGATGTCGACGAGCTCGTACTCGGCGTCGCTGCGCTGCTTGGCGATGTCGTACACCCAGTGGGCGACGGGCTCGCCGTTGCGGCCCGGACGGGTGCTGCCAAGGATGATCGCAATCTTGGTCATGGGGGTCACTCCTTGTAGGTTTGTTGGCGCGTCAACAATCTAGGCAATAAACGCTGATGCGTCAACAAAAGCCGGGAGTCCTCCCAGGCCGGGGGTCAGTGCTCGGCCGGCGGGGACGTCTCCGGCGACTCGATCACCTGGGGCAGGACCTCGCCGATGAGATGGAGGAGGGTCTCCTCCAGCAGCGTCCGGACCTGCGCGCGGGTCAGCCGCCTGCGCCTCAGCCACTCCTGCGACGTCGCCTCGGCCATGCCGCTGAAGGCGCGCAGCACGGCGCGCACCTCGGGGTGGTCGTGGGCGGCCGGCCGGAGCCCGACCACCTCGGTGATGTGGTCCACGGCCTTCTCACGGGCCTCGTCCAGCAGCAGGCCGAGCTGCGGATCACCCCCGGCGCCCATCCGGTCCATCGCGGCCAGCCAGGTCTCGGAGTTGCGTTCCAGCAGTTCCAGCCAGCCGTCGAGGCTCTGGCCGACCCGGTCCCGGGCGCTGGCCCCCTCCACGTACGGCGGCACCGGTATCGGCGGGACGTTCAGCAGCTGCTCCACCGCCGCGAGATAGAGCTCGCGCTTGGTGCCGAAGTAGTGGTTGAGCAGGCCGCGGCTCACCCCGGCCGCCGCCGCGATCTCCGTGTTGGAGACCGTCTCGTACGACCGGTCGCGGAACAGGACCCGCGCGCACTCCAGGATCTGCTCGCGCCGCTCGTCGTGGTCCTTGCGGACACGCGATCGCCCGCCGGTCTGTGCTGCCATGGTTCCCGCCGTCTCCTGGCGCTCCGGTGCCCTCGTCCATTGTGGTGCCGGCAGGGACCGGCGACTCGTCAACGGAATCCCAGGACGTTACCAGCGGTGGCCTGCCCGGCCGGTGCGGCCGGCCCGGCGCGGCGTGCGCCCCGGTGGCCGGCGGCAGGGCATGGCCCGGCCGTCATGGGGCGGCGGTCGGGGCCGCCGTCGAGGGAGCCGGTGCGCCGCCGTTCTTGGTGAGGCTCTCGTTGATGGCACCGATGGAGTTGACCGCGTTGACGCGCCACTGGCCGTGCTGTTCCACCAGCTCCATCTCCAGGTACGAGCCGAGGACGCGCCGGGTGCCGGCGGAGCTCTTCACCTCCGAGTCCATGACGACGATCGCCTTGGCGTTGCTCCCGTCCACGGCGCTGACGTAGACCGTGCGCACGGTTGCGGTGGCATCGGCCTTCAGCTTGGTGATGGCGTCCTGCAGGCCGCCGGTGAAGGCGACGTCGTAGGTCTTGCCGAAATCCGTGGCGGCCATGCCGAGGACCCGTTTACGCGCCGCGTCCAGGCGGGTGTGGTCGTAGCTCAGCAGGGCCTGCCCGAACTGGCCGGCTCGGGCCGCGACCTGCTGCCGGGTACGTTCCCGCTGGTCGAGCCGGTCGGCCCGGTGCCACTGCAGGGCCGCCGTGGTCACCGCGGCGGCGAGGGCAAGGACGACCAGCGCCCTGGCGGTCAGCGCCCAGCCGGGCCGCTTGGCCACGAGCCGCCGGACCGCGCCGCCCGCCTTCTCCCCGGCCTCGGCATCCCCCTCGGGCTTCGCTGCGGTCTCGGGGTCCGCTGTGGTCTTGGGCTCCGTGGCGACCGCGGCCTCGGCCTCGGGCTCCGTGGCGACCGCGGTCTCGGTGCCGGTTTCCGCGCCGTCCCCGGTGCCGGGTTGGTCGGTGCCGGCTCCGGTGGTGGCCGGGCTCGGCTTGTCGTCGGTGGCGTTGACGGGCATGAGGGACTCCAACGGGGTCAGCGGGACGGGCGGTTGCGGCGCCGCAGGGCCCACAGGGCGCGCGTGCTGCGGGCGGCGGTGGCGAGCAGGACGGCTGCGGCGAGCCCGATCGGGAGCAGCGGCAGCAACCGGGAGGCCGATGACCCGGTGGAGCTCACCGGCCGTACGGCCTGCTCCGGTGCGGCGGTGGACGTTCCCGTACGAGCCGGAGCCGCACCCGGGCCGGCGGGCGCCGTGGCCGCCGTACGGTTCGTCCCGCCGGTGGCCGAGGCCGGGCAGGTGTTCACCCGGGGGGTGACGGGCTTGGGGGTGGGCCTGGCGTATTCGGCGGCGGCCCGCGGGCCGGCGATGGAGAACAGGGCGGTGGCCCGCAGGTAGGTGACCTGCGGGGTGACCACCGCGGTGTCGTCGAGCAGCGCCTGGAACGTGGGGAGCATGGTGAGGATGTGGTGGACACTGGCCGTCGCGGCCGGAGTGAAGATCGGCGGGCCGGGCTCGGCGGCGGCGCCGAGCAGGCAGTCCAGGCCGGGGCGGGCGGTCTGCAGCAGGGCGTTCACGCGCTTTGTGAAGCCGGGCCCCTGCTGCAGGACGGCCTGGAGGTCCCGGCGGGAGGCGTTGACCGAGGCGGTGAACGCGGCGAGGTCGTCCACGCCCGAGGCGAGCTGGGCGCGGTGCGCGGCGAGGGTGTGGGTGAGCTCGGTGAGCTCGATCGACAGCTCGTCCAGCAGCCCGGCGTTGGCGGCCAGGGTGGCGGTGAGCTGGTGGGTGTCGCCGATGAGGTCGTGCAGGGAGTCGCCCCGGCCGACGAGGCCGGCGGCGAGCTCATGGACCAGGACCCGGGCGTCGGCCGGGTCGACGGCCTTCAGGGTGGCGCCGAGACCGTCGAACAGGTGCTTGTAGTCGACGGTCGCGCGGGTACGGGAGACGGGTATGTGGTCGCCGGCCTTCAGGTGCGCGGAGGAGGGCACGGAGGGGGCGGTCAGATCGATGTACGGCTCGCCGATGGCGGACTTGCGCAGCACCTGGGCCCCCGTGTTGGCGGGGATCTCGGCACCGCGCTCCAGCTCCAGCCGGACGGCGACCTTGCCGGGCCGCAGGTCGACCGAGCCCACCCGGCCGACCTGAACGCCGAGGTAGGTGACCTGCAGGTCGCTGTGCAGGCCGGGGGAGGAGGCGAAGTCGACGGTGACGGGGAAGGGCCGTTCGAGGGCGTCGATGTGGACGAGGCTGCCCGCCGCCCAGATCGCCAGGACGACGCCGAGCAGCGCGAAGAACAGCAGGTTGACCGCGATGCGGGTTCTCATCATCGCGGTGCCGCCAGCCTGGTCAGGTCCGGTGTGCGCGTGCCGGGGCCGCCGTCGCCCGAGGGGAGGAATCCCTTGAGCCAGACCAGCATCAGGGCCTGGCCGCCGTAGGAGACCGACGGGCTGCGCAGGAAGTTCGCGATGGTGGTGGCGAGGGTCTTCAGCTGCTGCCTGCCTCGGACGGCGGCGGCGAGGATGGCGTCGGCGCGTACCAGCAGGGCCCTCAGGCGGGCGGCATGGCGTTCCTGGATGCGGGCGTTGAAGGACCGGCCGAGCCGGAGAAGCTCCTGCAGGCTTCGCTTGAGCTGTGCGCGGTCGCTCCGCAGCCGCTCGGTGGCGAGCAGGATGTTGCCGGGCAGCTGGTCGATCTGGCGGCCGCCCGCCGACAGGGTCCGGCCGAGCCTGCCGAGGGAGTCCAGGGTGCGGGCCAGGTCGTCGCTGGCGGCGGCGTAGCTGTCGCTGATCTGGGCGGCCCGGGCGATCAGCTGGTTGAGCCGCTTGCCCTTTCCGGCGACGGCGGTGCTGGAGGCGTCGACGACGGTGGCCAGGTCCTGGCCGCTGAGCGCCGTCAGCAGCGGCCCGACGCTCTGCGTGACCCGTTCCAGGTCCGGTGCGACCGAGGTCTGGGTGATCAGCGCTCCGTTGGCCAGGAAGGGGCCGGTGCGCAGGTTCCCGCCGGGCGGCAGGTTCAGCCGGACGTAGTTCTCGCCGAGCAGCGAGGTCTTGGCGACGGTCGCGGTGGTCCCGGTGGGGATCCGCCGGCCGTTCTGCAGGGACATGGTGACCCGGGCCCGGTAGCCGTCGAGGCGGATGCCGGTCACCGTGCCGATCCGCACGTCCGACATCTGGACGCTGTGCCCGACGACCAGGCTCTGTACGTCGTCGAAGGTGGCCGACAGCCGGACGTCGCCGCGCGGGCCGCCGGCCGTCTGCAGCGAGCAGCCGGTGAGGGACAGCGCCAGGGCCCCGGCGAGCAGCGGGGCCGCCGCGCGTGCGGAAGGGACGAGCGTCATGGGGTTCCCTTCGCCGGGGGGCAGTTGGCCAGCGCCGGGTTGCCGGGCACGCACGGCACCATGCCCCAGCCCATGGCGTCGAACAGCGGTTGCAGCCAGGCGCGGACGGTGGCGTTGAGGACGATCCGGATGACGGCCACGTGGTTCTTGCGGTCCCAGCCCTTCACGACGACGTCGGCGAACTTCGACAGCATCTTGATGATCTGGGTGAGCGAGTCGCTGCCGGCCTTGAGGGTCATCACGATGTCGGACAGGTTCGCGGCCGTGCCGGGCAGCGTCTCCTGGTAGGCGGTGATCAGGGCGCCGCTCTTGCGGAAGATCGCCACCATCCCGGCCAGGAACGAGCGGAGGCGCTCGCGCTCGCCGGCGAGCATGCCGCTCGCGGTGGAGAACGAGTCGATGGCGGCGCCCAGATCCCGGTCCGTGCTGTTGAGGGCGACGGCGAGGTCGTGCAGGCCCTGAGCCAGCCGCACGATGCGCTGATCCTGACCGGCGAGGTTGTGAGTGAGCGTGGCGGTGTCCTGGAGTGCGGAGTTGAGATCCTCCCCCTTGCCGTCCAGCGCGGTGGCGGCGGAGTGCGCCACCGAGCCCAGCCTGCGCGGGTCGATGGCCGAGTTGAGCCGGGTGAACGCGGCCAGCGCCTCGTCGATCTCCACGGGCAGCTGCGTGCGTTCCTGCGGGATGACCGTGCCGGGCGCGGCCTTGGCCATCCCGGGCCGCCACGGGGGGTACAGCACGACGCTGCGGTCTCCGAGGGTGTCGGCGGCCTGGATCGAGGCGCGCACGTCGGCGGGTACGGAGACCTTCCGGTCGACGGTGAAGTCCACCCGTACCCGGGTCCCGTCCACCGTGATCGCGGTGATGGTGCCCACGTCCGCGCCCATCACCTTGACCCGGGACTCCCGGTAGAGCGAGGGCGCCTTGGCGAAGTAGGCGCTCATCCGGTAGCCGCCTCCCGACGGGGAGACGGCAGAGCAGCCGCCCGCGGGCACCACGAGCGCCAGCACCACCGCGATCGCGGCGGCCCGGCGCACCGGAATCGTTGTCATGGGCGTCCTCCCGAGGCGGGGGTGCCGGTGGCGAGTGAGGCCAGGTCCTGGGGGGACAGCGGACCCAGGCCGGTCGCGACGACCTCCACCCAGGGCCCGTACCCGCCCACGCCGGACAGCCCGGTCAGGGTGGGACCGGCCCAGGACAGGACGGTGCCCAGATCACCGAGGCGCGGGCGCAGAGTGGTGAGGGTGGCGCGAAGGTCGGCGATGACCCCGACCAGCTGGGCCTGATGAGTGTCGATCAGCGTGGTGAGGCTGCGGACCACTTCGCTGCCGCTGCCGAGGAAGGTGGTGAGCTCGGTGCGGCGCTCCCGCAGTTCGGCCAGCAGCGCCTGGATGTTGGTGAGCAGCTGGGACAGCTGCCGGTCCTTGGCGTGGGCGAGGGCCAGCAGCCGGTCCCCGTTGGTCAGCAGCTCGTTGATCTTCGGGTTGTCGGCGTTCACGGTCTCGGCGAGCGCGGACAGGTTGCGGAGCGAGCGGCCCAGCCGCCCCCGGTCGGCCGCGCCGAGCCCGTTCAGCTCGTCGAGGATCCGGTTGAGGGAGGCGGTGTCGAGCTTGGACACCGCCCGGGTGGACGCGGACAGCACGTCGTTGACGGTGGTGGGGGTCTGGGTGCGCTGGAGCGGGATCCGCCGCTGCCGCTCGGGCAGGTCCTTGAGGTACGGAGCGGAGACCGGACCGGACAGCCGCAGGTAACGGCCGCCGAGCACGTTGGCCATCTTGATCTCGGCGCGGGTGCCGGTGCCCAGGCGGATCCCGCTGTCGACCTTCCAGGTGATGAGGACCTGGCCGCGGGAGAAGTCGGGGGCCACGGAGGTCACCTCGCCGACCCGTACGCCGGCGACCCGGACGTCGTCGCCGGATCGCAGGCCGCCGGTGTCGGGGAAGACCCCGGTCAGCGTGTAGCGGTCCCGCAGGAGCCCCAGGGTGCCGGTGAGGAACACCCCGACCACCAGCAGCACCAGCACGGACGCCGAGGCCAGCCCGACGGCGATGGTGTTGCGGTCGCGGAACGATTTCAGCGCCATCAGCCGCCTCCGATCATGAGCCGCCGCAGCGCGGACCCGGAGGTGACCGGCCCGCTGCCCTCCAGCGAGCCCGGCAGGCGTGTCGGGTAGGGGCACGGTGGCGCCACGAGCGTCACGCAGGGCACCGCCACGTCGATGAACCGGCCGTTGTCGACCGCGGCGAAGATGTGCTGGAGCTTGGGGCCCGCCTCCCGCAGCACCTGGGCCAGCACCGCGGTGTTGCGGCGTACGCCGCCGGTCAGCACCGCCAGCCTGGCCAGCACCTGCCCGAGCTGGTCGCTGTTCTTGCCGAGCACGTCGTTGGAGGTACGGGCCAGCAGCGACAGCTGCACCAGCGTGTCGTCGATCAGCGCCCGGTTGCGGGTGAACGCGCCGCTCAGCTCGACCAGGTTGTCGACGGACTGCCCGATCTGCTTGTCGCGGCGGGCGATCAGGGCCGTGACCGTCGAGTAGTCCGCCAGCATCCGGCTCAGGGTCCGGCGGCGGGTGGCGATCGTGGCGGACAGGGTGTCGACGTTGGCGATGAGGTCGCCGAGGTCGTCGGCGTTGCCGTCGAGCGCCTGGGAGAGCGAGACGAGGAGCTGGTTGACCTGGTCGGCGTCCAGGCTCCGGGTCAGCGGCGCCAGGTCGTTGATCAGCTCGCCGGAGTCCACGACCGACCGGGTGCGGGTGATGTGCGTGCCCGGCCGCATGCTGTCCGGGCTCGTACCGGGCATCAGGTAGACCACGCGGCGGCCGAGCGCGTCCCGCCACCGGATCGCGGCCTGGCTGTCGGCCGGGACGTGGACGCCGTCGTCGACGGTGAAACCGACGCGGGCCCGGCCGTCCACCACGCGCACGCTGTCCACCCGGCCCACCGGCGCACCGGCGATCTTCACCTGGTCGCCGGCCCGCAGCCCGCTGGCGTCCTCGAACGTCGCGGAGAGGTGATAGCCGCCGGTGAAGCTCACCCGCTTGATCTGGATGCCGATGAACGCCGTGAGCAGCCCCGTCACCGTCAGGAAGACGACCAGGCGGGCGAGGGTCGCGCGGCGCAGACGGGCCCGTGCGCCCACGATGTGTTCGGCCGGCATGTCAGCGTCCCCCCTTCGGGCCGCACAGGCCGAGGATCAGCTCGCACGGATTGCCCGGCAGGTACGCGTGGACGGCGAGGTAGTGCTTGCCGCCCGGGCCGGGCAGCCGGGTCAGGTCGTTGTAGACCGGCAGCAGCGCGTTGCCCGCGCGGACCCCGTCACCGAGCAGCCCGAGCTGGGAGTAGATGACGGAGGTCGCCCGTTCACCGCTGCGGAACGCCTCGCCGAGCTGGCCACCGCGCTTGTCGAGCCCGTGGGCCACCAGGGCGGACACGTCGCTCAGCCCGTCGGCGAAGGCGCCCAGCCGTCCCCGGCCACCGGCGGCGGTCTCCGAGATGATCGTGTCGGCGTCGCCGGTGACGGCGACGAGATCACCGCCCGCTCCGGCCAGCGTCTCCGTCAGGTCCGCGCCGTCCGCGAGGAACCGGCGGGCGTCGCCGCGGTGCCGGTGCGCGACGTCGATGAGAGTGCCGGTGTCGTCGATGGTGGAGCGCAGGATCGGGCCCTGGCCGCCCAGGCCGACGGCGAGGGTGTGCACGATGGTGGACACCTCGGCGGGATCGACCGCCGAGACCGTCTTCCCGGCCTCCGCCAGCAGGTCGGACAGGTCGGTGGGGTCGGAGGTCCGGGTGATGAGCGCGCCCGCGGGCAGGTAGGGGCCGGTGCCCTCACCGCCGCCGGGGATCAGGTCGACGAACTTCGGGCCGAACACCGAGGCCGGCTCGATGGAGGCGGTCACCGAGCCGGGTACCCGCACCCCGGAGTCCAGCCGCAGCGTGAGGCGTGCCCGCCCGTCGTCACCCAGCCGTACCACCGAGACCGTGCCCACCTGCACGCCGCGGATCCGCACCGGTGAGCCGGTCCCGAGGCCCTGCCCCGCGTGGCCGAACTCGGCGTCGTAGCGCACGCCCTCCGTGCCGAACGGATCCGCCAGCAGCAGGAACAGCAGGCCCGCCAGCGTCAGCACCGTCACCGCGCTGATCGCCAGACGGCGGCGCAGCGACATCTCCGTGATCACCGCGTACCCCCGTCCGTCGCGTCGCCGCCGGGGCCGCCCGCCACCTGTCCGGTGGTGCTCGCCGTGGCCGTCATCCGCTGAGCCTCACCGTCGCGCCCTGTCCCCAGAACAGGTACGACAGCAGCAGGTTGAGGGTGACGATCACGATGATCGACAGCCGGATGGCCCGGCCGGCGGCGTGGCCGACGCCGACCGGCCCGCCCGTGGCGTGATAGCCGTAGAAGCAGTGGATGACGATGACCGCGAAGGAGAACACCGCCACCTTGATCGCGCTGTAGACCAGGTCGATCGTCGGCAGGTAGAGCCGGAAGTAGTAGTCGTAGACGCCCGGCGCCAGGTCGAAGAAGCTGGTGCTGATCAGGCGGGTCGCGAAGAAGCTGGCGAACAGGGCGATCAGGTACAGCGGCACCAGGGCGATCAGCGCGGCGACCACTCGGGTGCACACCAGGTAGACCAGCGAGCTGATGCCCATGACCTCCAGCGCGTCGATCTCCTCGGAGATGCGCATCGCGCCCAGCTCGGCGGTGAACGCCGACCCGCACTGGGCCGCCAGCGCCGTCGCCGCGATCACCGGGGTGATCTCACGGACGTTGGCGAAGCTGCCGACCAGGCCCATGAAGGACTGGGCCCCGATCGACTGCAGCCCGGTGTAGCCCTGGAGCCCGACCTCCGTGCCGACGAAGAACGCCATGGTGAAGACCACGAAGATCATGCCGCCGCCGACCACGGTGGCGCCGACGCCCACGACGATGTCGCTGACATGGCGGATCACGGTCTTGCCGTACTTCAGGCGGAAGATGACGTCACGGAAGCTGTAGAACAGCACCTTGGCGATGAAGACCGGCCAGTCGGACAGGCCGGCGAAGGTCAGCATCGTGTCGGCGGCGCGCCGCCGGGCGCCCTCGGTGAGCCGGCGCGGAGAGCGCAGCGACGGAAGCGGGGACGCCATCACATCACCGGGGGGAAGGCGAGGAAGTACACGGTGGTGATCACGTAGTTGAGGGCGAACACGAGCATGAAGGCCACCACGATCGACCGGTTCACGGCTCGCCCGACGCCCACCGGGCTGGCGGCGCAGTTCATGCCCATGTAGCACGCCACGGCGGCGGAGATCAGGCCGAACAGCCATGCCTTGAACAGCGTGACCAGCAGGTCCGACAGTTGCAGCAGCGACAGCGCCCCGTCGAAGTATGCTCCCGGCGTCACGTCCTGCAGCAGCACGTTGAACACGAACCCGCCGGCCGCCCCGGCCATGATCACCAGCGACGCCAGCAGGGTCGAGACCGTGCTGGCCGCCCACAGGCGCGGTGTCACCAGCCGGTGGACGGGGTTCACCGCCATCGACTCCATCGCCGACAGCTCGTCGCGGATCCGCCGGGCGCCCATGTCGGCGGTCATCGCGGCCCCGCCCGCTCCCGCGATGATGAGCGCGGCCGCGATCGGCGCCACCTCCCGTACCAGGCCGACGACCACCGCGCCGCCCGTCGCCGACTGCGCGCCGAGCTGGCCGGCGAGCTGCCCGACCTGCAGGGCCACCGTCGCGCCCAGCGGCAGGGACACCAGGATCACCGGCACGCTGGTCACCCTCGCCAGGAACCAGCACTGCTCGACGAACTCCCACCACCAGTTGCGCACGTCCCAGGTGCGCCGCAGCCCCTCCAGGGAGATCACGAAGAGCTCGCCGACCTCGGTGAGCAGGCCGCGTACCCGCAGTGGCATCTGCACGCTGGTCATCCCGGCCACCTCCCGGTCGTGGTCCTGACGCTCGTCCGCGTCGCTCCGGCCATCACGGACTTGGCCACCCTAGAGGCATATTGACGGCACGCCAATATATCTTGGCGGAAAGTCAACGACTTTCGAGGCGCGCCGCCGGCGGCGTCCCGTCTTATTGGCGGACCGCCAAGAACTGTTGTCAGTCCGTCAATAGTCTTCTATGGTTCGGCTACCGGGACAGGGAGCCCCAGTGACCACAGAGCTGAACGGGGAGCGGTCCGCCGCTCCGATCGGCGCCGCCGCCTCGGCCGACGTACGTGCGGGAACCCGGCTGGGCCACGACGAACGGCGTGCGCAGATCCTCGCGGCCGCGCGCCGGCTGCTGAAGCACCGCCCCTACCAGGCGGTGTCCAACACCCAGATCGCGATCGCCGCCAAGGTGAGCCGCGGCCTGGTCAACCACTACTTCGGGACCAGGCGAGAGCTCTACCTGGCCCTGGTCGAGGACCTGCTCGCCGCTCCCGTCGTCCGGGCTCCCCGATATGTGGCGGGCGCCTCGCTGCGGGACCGGGTCGCCGCCGGAGTCTCCGGCTGGATGGAACTGCTCAGCCGCGAGCCGGGAGTCATGCAGGCGGCGACCGGGCTGGGCGGACCCGGACGTGACAAGGAACTCGACGCGATCGTGGACGCCGCCCGGTCCCGTGCCGTGGACGCGGTGGCCGAGATGGTCGGCCTGGCCGCGCTCGCCGAGACCCGCCCCGAAGTCCGTGCCCTGCTGCGCGCCTACAGCGGACTGGTCGAGGCGGTCGGCCGCGAATGGCTGGACGGCGGCCGCCTCAGCGCCGAGCAGACCAGGGTCCTGTTGGAGGAGGCGCTGTTGGCGCTGGTGGACCGGGTGCTGCCCCCGGTCCTGGACGCCGCCCACGACCCGCAGCGCTGACGCGCCGATCATGACGGCACCGCGCCGCCACCTGCGGTTCCCTCGCCCAACCCCGCCATAAGCAGGGTGAAGACCCGTCGCGTGGGTCAGACTGAATACGGGTCGGCAGGACTTCGGTGAGGTCGCGAGCGGGAGGCGCTCAGCCCGCTCGCCCGGCCGTGCACCATCCGGTCACGGCCTGGCCGGCCCACGGGGGAGCAGGCCGACCGGGGGGACGGGCCAGATCGACCCGGTGGCGGGCTCCGAAGGCACAGTGGCACGGGGACGGGTGATGGGTCATAGACGCCATGTCGATCAGGGGAGCCGATCCGCTCCTGCGATGGTTGCCGTTCGCGGTGATGGGCGCTGTCGTCCTCATCGACGTCGCGGCCGGGCCCGAGTACCGCTACCTGCCGCTGCTCGCCCTGGGGCCGGCGTTCGCCAGCCTGTGCGGCGGGATCCAGCGGGCGGTGCTGGTGGGCCTGCTCGCCATCGGCTTCTGCCTCGCGATGGCGGCGTACGACCATATCTTCGGGCACCGGTACGTCTACCTGATCCTGGGCTCGATCGCCGGGGTGACGGTGGCGAGTGCCCTGGCGAGCGCCGGGCGGCAGCAACGCGAACGTGAACTCGCCACCGTCCGCACCGTCGCCGAGGTGGCGCAGCGCGTGCTGCTGCGGCCGGTGCCGCGGTCGGCCGGTCCGGTGCGGGTCGCGGTCAGCTACACCTCGGCCGCCGCCGAGGCGCGGATCGGAGGCGACCTGTACGAGGTCGTCACCAGCCCGTACGGGGTCCGCATCCTGGTCGGGGACGTCCAGGGCAAGGGCCTGGAAGCGGTGGAGACGGCCGCCGCGGTGCTCGGCGCGTTCCGCGAGGCGGCCTACGACGAGGCGCACCTGGCCGGCGTGGTCACCCGTCTGGAGACGACGCTCAACCGGCTGCTGTCGGGGGAGAAGTTCGTCACCGCCATCCTCGCCGAGCTCAGCCACGACCAGATCAGCCTGCTGTGCTGCGGCCATCCGCCGCCGCTCATGATCACATCCGCGGGTGACGTCCGCTTCGTGGAGCTGTGCGACCCCTCGCCGCCGCTGGGCATGACGGACCTGATCGACGTGGCGAAACTGCGGCCGTACCGCATGTGCTTCGCCCGGGGTGATCAGATGCTGTTCTACACCGACGGGGTCATCGAGGCCCGCAACGAGGCGGGCCTCTTCTATCCGCTCCGGGAGCGTGCCCACCTGCTCATGACGATGGGGGCCGAGGAGGCGCTGGAGCACCTGCGGGCCGATCTGGTGCGCCATGTGGGCGGGCCGATCGCCGATGACGCCGCGATGCTCCTGATCCGGCACCGGTGACCGGCCCGCGCGGACACCGGGCGGCCGCGGTCCCCGGGGGCCCTGGACGGCGCGGCGAGACCGGGTCGGCAGCCGTCGCGGCGGGCCGGAAGCGCAGGTAGGGGCTCAGTTGACTCCGCTGATCCACCGTGCGACGTTGACGAGGTCAACTTCGGTCGTCCGGCGGAGGGAACCGGCTTGGGCACGACGCGCGAGGCGCTGGTGGAGGCCGCCGCCGAGCTGATGGACGCCGGCGGCCTGGAGGCCGTGACGCTGCGCGAGGTCGGCAGGCTCGCCGGGGTGTCCCACAACGCGCCCTACAAGCACTTCGCCGACAAGGAGACCCTGCTGGCCGCGGTCGCCGCCCGAGAGCTGACCGAGCGCGGCTCCGCGCTGGCCGGGCTCATGGCCGGGCGGCGGCCGCCCGGCGGGGCCGTCCGCGCGGCGCTGCACGGTTACGTCCAGTGGGCGCTGGCCCGCCCGGTCCGCTTCAAGCTCGTCTACGGCCCCTGGTCCAAGGGGACGCCCGAGCTCGGCGCCGCCGCGACCGCGACGCGCGGCCTGTTCGTCGAGATGGTCGACGGCGCGCAGCGCGACGGGCTGCTGCCCGCCGGAGATCCGGAGCGGCTCACCGCGCTGCTGCTGGCGCTGGCGCACGGGGCCGTCGATCTGGCGCTCGCCGGGCATCTGTCGGCCGAGGGCAAGGGGCGGGCCGGGCCGGCGGATCTGGTGGACGACCTGTTCGAGTACCTTCGGGGTGGTCCGACCGGCTGAACGGCGCCCCGGGCCGGCGATGCTGCTATACAATCGATTGCATCGCTGGTGGCCTGGGAGGCTTCGTGCAACTGTTGGCGCCTTCTCGAGGCACGTCGTCGAGCGCGCTGGCGCCGATGATCGCATTGACCTTCACGACGGGTGTCGTCGACGCGGTGGGCTATCTCGGGCTCGACCGGGTCTTCACCGGCAACATGACGGGCAACGTCGTGATCCTGGGCATGGCGCTGGCGGGCAGCGAGGGACTGCCGATCGTCGGGCCGCTGCTCGCCCTCGTGGCGTTCCTGCTGGGTGCCCTGGCGGCCGGGCGTGCCCTGCGCGGCGCGACCGGCGGCTGGACCGTCATGACCACGTCGCTGCTGGCGTTCTCCTCCGCAGTGCTGCTGGTGCTCGGCCTGGTGCTGCTGGCCGACGACGAGCCGTCGCGGGCGATCGCGCTGCCGGTCACCGCTCTGCTGGGCGCCGCGATGGGCATCCAGGGCGCGACCGCGCGGGTCGTCGCGATCAAGGACGTGACGACGGTCGTGGTGACGTCGACCCTGATCAGCCTGGCGGCCGAGTCATCCCTTGGCCGTGACTCCGGTGGTGGCGCCGGGCGCCGGGTCGCCGCGGTGGCCGCGATCGCGGCGGGCGCGCTGCTCGGGGCCGGCCTGCTGCGGTGGCACGGGGGCGCGGGTCTCCTGCTGGCCGCGGTCGTGTCCATCGCCGCGACGTCCTGGGGACATCTGTACTGCCGCGTTCAGTGACCGGCCTCGAACACCTCGGGGTGCTGGCCGAGCTCGATGCGCGTCCGGCGGATGTGCTGGGCGAGGGTCTGCTCGGCCGAGGCGTGGTCGCCCCGGCGGACCGCGTCGATGAGCAGGCGGTGTTCGGCGTTGATCACCCACTGGCGTCTCCGGCCCGCGAGGAGGGTGAACGCCCGGCGGTAGTGCTGCGTGGTGTCCCACAGCCGTGCCACGATCGCCTCCAGCTCGGCGACGTCGTTGCCCTGATAGGTCACCCAGTGCAGCCGCCGGTCGAGCACCAGGAAGCGCTCCACGTCGTCGGTCGCCTCGATCTCGTCCTGGAGGCGGTCGAGCTCGTCGAAATCCTGCCCGGTCAGCCGGGGCATGCTCTCGGCAAGCAGGAGCGGTTCGAGCCGCTCGCGGATCTTGTAGGAGACCTCGCAGTCGCGCAGATCCATCCGGGAGACCCAGGCACCGAGGTTCGACTTCATGACCACGAGGCCGGCCGACTGCAGGATGCGCAGCGCCTCCCGTACGGGCAGGCGGCTGGAGTCCAGCTCTTCGGCGACGTCGTCCTGGATGATGCGGGTGCCGGGCGCGAGCTCTCCCGCGAGGATCCGCTCCCGGAGCTGGTCGGCGATCCGCTGGCTCGCCGTCAGTGCCGTCGGCCGCGGGCTACGTCGTGACACACGTACCTCTCGACACGGGCTCGGTCATGCCGGCGCGGGATCACGGTCGAACGCCTTGCCGTGGGGATAGGAGACCAGCTCGAACTGCATCCCCCACGGTGCGAGGAAGTATACCCAGCGCTGCCCGAGGCTCGGCCCGCTGCTGGCGGTGGGGTCGCCCAGCACGGTGATGCCGCGTTCGCGCAGGTAGCCGACGGCGGTGTCCAGGTCCTCGACGTACAGCGCGACATGGTGACCACCGACGTCGCTGTTGCGGGGCTGGGTCTCGGCGCGGTCCGGTGCCTCGTACTCGAACACCTCGAAGATCGCGGCGCCGCCGAGCCGGAAGAAGTGCAACTGCCGCATGACGGCGCTGGGGTCGACGTTCAGGTGGTCCTTCATCCACGTGCCCGAGTCCTGGTACGGGCCGAGGCTGTACATGTACTCGCACCCGAGGACGTCGACGAGGAAGGCGCGTGCCTGCTCGAGGTCGGGGACGGTGAAGCCGAAGTGGTCCACCCTCGTCAGCCCGGGGATGGGGCCGTCCGCTGCCACCACGGTGTACCTCCCAGTCATTGGATCCATTCTCGTCATCATCGTGGCGGCTGGACGGCCAACTTTCAAGGCCACCAGGCATAATGGGGAAGTCCAGGGTTCTCAATGGATCCATCATGTGGCATGCTGCGGTCAACGAGTCAGCACGAGGAGCCAGCACATGCCCGCGCACAACACCCTCACCGCGGCCTCTCCGTGGGTCGAGCTCACGGTCACCCGCGATGACTGGGACGCCGCTGATCCGGACCTGTTGCTCGGGGCGCTGAGCCAGATGCTGTGGATCCGGACGTTCGAGGAGTACGTGCTCGAACTCGCCGGTCAGGGCCTGGTGCACGGCCCCGCGCACTCCAGCATCGGGCAGGAGGGCGGTGCCGTGGGCTCGGTGTTCCCGCTGCGCAGCGACGATGTCGTGAACGGATCCCATCGCGGGCACCACCAGTTCCTGGCCAAGGCACTCGGCCACGTGGCACAGCCCGCGTCGGGCTCGCTGCTCGAACTGACCGATCAGGTGCGGATGGTCCTGGACCGCACGCTCGCCGAGATCTGCGGGCTCACCCGCGGGTTCTGCCACGGGCGCGGCGGCTCGATGCACCTGCGCTGGCGGGAGGCCGGCGCGATGGGCACGAACGCCATCGTCGGCGGCGGCGTCCCGCAGGCGGCGGGGTTCGCGTGGGCGCACCGGCAGGCGGGCTCCGACGCCGTCGCGGTCACCTACTTCGGTGACGGCGCGGTCAACATCGGATCCGTCCTGGAGACCTTCAACCTCGCGGCGGCCTGGAAGCTGCCGATCTGCTTCTTCATCGAGAACAACCAGTACGCGGTGTCGACGCACGTCAGCGAGTCGACGGCCGAGCCACGGCTGTCGGCCAGGGGCCTCGGTTTCAACATCCCGAGCTGGCGGGTCGACGGCATGGACCTGGTCGCCGTGCACACCGCGATGACCGAGGCCCTCGCGCACATGCGGGCCGGGAACGGTCCCACGCTCATCGAGGCGGACGTCTACCGCTTCTTCCACCAGAACGGGCCGTACCCGGGCAGCGCCTTCGGTTACCGCGACAAGGCCGAGGAGAAGGCGTGGCGGGATCGCGACCCGCTCACGGCGCTCAGGGCGCACGTCCTGCGGCGCGGCCTCGTCACCGAGGGCGCGATCGAGGCGGCCCGCCAGGAGGTCGTGACGGTCATGCGCGAGATCGGCGACGCGATCCTCGAGCCGGTCCCCGGCGGAAAGCCCGGCCGGCGCCGCATCCGGGCGGAGGAATGGCCGGACCAGAGCTTCGTCGACGTCGGCGTACGAGGCGATCTCGGCGAGCTGGCGGGCAGCCGCTACGAGGAGGAGGCGACCTTCGCCGGCGAACTCGAGGAGCGGCGCTTCATCGAGGTCGTCAGCGACGTCATCGGCCGCCGGATGGAGACCGACGAGGGCATCGTGGTGATGGGCGAGGACGTCCACCGGCTCAAGGGCGGCACCAACGGCGCCACCAAGCGCGCGATCGAGCAGTTCCCCGAGCGGGTCCTCGGGACGCCGATCAGTGAGAACGCGTTCGCCGGGCTCGGCGGCGGGATCGCGCTCGACGGCCGCTTCACCCCCATCGTGGAGTTCATGTACGCCGACTTCATGTGGGTCGCCGCCGACCAGCTGTTCAACCAGATCGCCAAGGCCCGCCACATGTTCGGAGGAGAGAGCCCGGTCCCGTTCGTGCTGCGCAGCAAGCTCGCCGCCGGGACCGGCTACGGCTCGCAGCACTCGATGGACCCCGCCGGGATCCTCACCACCGCGCCGGGTCTACGGGTGGTCGCCCCGTCGACCCCGTTCGACTACGTCGGGCTGATGAACACCGCCCTGGCCTGCCAGGACCCGGTCGTCGTGCTGGAGCACGTCGACCTCTACGCGGGCACCGGCACCGCGCCGACCGACGACCTCGACTACCGCATCCCGGTGGGCAGGGCGGCCGTCCGGCGGACCGGGAGCGACCTCACGGTGATCTCCTACCTGTCGATGGTCGGGTCCTGCCTGGAGGCGCTCGACGCGGTGCCGGACGTGAGCGCCGACGTCATCGACCTGCGCTGGCTGGACCGGGCCAGCCTCGACTGGGCCACGATCGAGGACAGCGTCAAGAAGACCGGCAACGTGCTCATCGTCGAGCAGGGCGCGATCGGGACCTCCTACGGCGGCTGGCTCGCCGACGAGATCCAGCGGCGCCTGTTCGACTGGCTGGACGCACCGATCCACCGGGTCACCGGCGGCGAGGCCTCGCCCAGCATCAGCAAGGTGCTCGAGCAGGCCGCGATCGCCACCACCGACGACGTGATCGCCGCGCTCCGCGAGCTGGCAGCCGCCTGACCGACCCACGACAGACCGAAGCGAGGAGCAAGACATGGCCAGGCTGCTACGCATGCCCGAGGTCGCGGCGGGAGCGACCGAGGCGGTGCTCGCCGAATGGTTGGTCCCGGAGAACACCGCCTTCAGCGCCGGTGATCCCATCGTCGTCGTCGAGACCGAGAAGGCGATCGTCGAGGTCGAGGCCGAGTCGGACGCGCTGATACTCAAGACGCTCGTGGCAGCGGGCTCGCACGTCGAGGTCGGATCGCCGGTCGCGGTCCTCGGCGACCCGGCCGAGACGGTCGGCGACCTGGCCGCCGTGCTCGCTCAGCTCGGCGTGTCCGGCCCGGTGGGCGAGACGGTCGCCGGCCCGGTGGCCGAGCCCGTACGGCAGCCGGTGCCCGGGGCCGAGCCCGCGCCCGTCTCCGGGGCCGAGCTCGCGCCCGCCTCCGGCGCCGAGCCTGTACGGCACGAGGCGCGGGGCGGGCCCGCCGGTGGTGATCGCGTCTTCGCCAGCCCGCTCGCACGCCAGATGGTCAAGCGGTCGGGCCTGTCGCTGCGGGAGATGACCGGCACCGGGCCCAACGGGCGCATCGTCCGCCGTGACGTCGAACGTGTGCTCGCCGAGCGCGATGCGTCACCTGCCGGGCGCTCCGCCGCGGAGCCCCTTCCGGAACGCGCCGGGAGCCCTGCCGCGGAGTCCGCCGTGGCTCCGGTCGTCGCTCCAGCGGTGGCTCCGGCGGTCCGAACGCCGGCCGGCAGCCCGGCGGCGGCCGGGTCGCACCCGGCTCCGCACTCGCCGCTGCGCCGTGCCGTCGCCCGGCGGCTGACGGAGAGCAAGCAGACGATCCCGCACTTCTACCTCAAGGGCACCTGCACGATCGACCCCCTCCTGGCGTTGCGGGAGGAGCTGAACGCCGTGTCGCCGGAGCGGATCTCCGTCAACGATCTCGTCATCAAGGCGGTCGCCCGGGCGCACGTTCTCGTGCCCCAGATGAACGTGATCTGGACCGACGACGCACTGCTGCGGTTCGACACGGTCGACGTCGCGGTCGCGATCGCCTCGGAGCGCGGCCTCGTCACACCCGTCCTGCGCTCGGTGGACTCGATGTCGGTCGGCGCGGTCGCCACGGCGGTGAAGGGTTACGTGCGGCAGGCGGCGGACGGACGGCTCCGCCAGCACGATCTCGAAGGCGGCTCGATCAGCGTCACCAACCTGGGGATGTTCGGGGTCGAGGAGTTCGCAGCGATCATCAATCCGCCGCAGGCCGCGATCCTGGCGGTCGGCGCGGGCCGTCCCGAGCCCGTCGTCGTCGACGGGACGGTCGAGGTAGCGACCCGGATGACGGTCGTGCTGTCCGTGGACCACCGCGCCGTCGACGGCGCCCTCGCCGCCCAGTGGATGCGGGCCTTCCAGCGGGTGGTCGAGCAGCCGTTCCAGCTCCTGGTCTGAGGCGGTGTGGCGCCCCTCCCACCGGCGCCCTCGACCGGACGGAGGCACACCGGCCCTCTGGACGGGAGCCCCAAGCCTTGGCCGGGGCGATGCTTTCTCCGGGGCAGGGGGCGGTGCTGTTCTCCATTTGCATTGCCCTGACCACCCATGCGCGGCCTCGGGCCGCTTGGCCGACGGGCCGCGTAGAGGTGGTCAGGGCAAATGCAGCAGGGAGCCGCGTATGGGTGGTCAGGGCAAATGCAGCGGGAAGCCGCGTGGGGGTGGTCAGGGCAAATGCAGCGGGAAGCCGCGTGGGGGTGGTCAGGGCAAATGCAGCAGGGAGCCGCGTGGGGGTGGTCAGGGCAAATGCAGCGGGAAGCCGCGTGGGGGTGGTCAGGGCAAATGCAGCGGGAAGCCGCGTGGGGGTGGTCAGGGCAAATGCAGCAGGAAGCCGCGTAGAGGTGGTCAGGGCAAATGGAGCAGGAAGCCGCGTATGGGTGGTCAGGGCAAATGGAGCAGGAAGCCGCGTATGGGTGGTCAGGGCAAATGCAGTGGGAGAGGGCTTCCTCCCCGGACCGGAACCCGAAGGGCGTCCATCGCGACCTGGCCGTGACCAGGGACGAGGGCGTACCAGGACGGGACCCCCACGCCGGCACCGTGGCGGCGCCGTACGGCGGTGGGGGTCCGGCCTCAGCGGGGGACGATTACCAGTTCACGGCGATGTACTGCGACTCGGTGAACTCCAGCATGCCCTCGTGGCCGCCCTCGCGGCCCAGGCCGCTCTGCTTGACGCCCCCGAACGGCGCGGCGGGGTCCGAGACGACACCGCGGTTGAGGCCCACCATCCCGGCCTCCAGGGCGCCGCTCACCCGCATGCCCCGGGCGAGGTCGCCGGTGTAGACGTACGCCACCAGGCCGTACTCGGTGGCGTTGGCGAGCGCGATCACCTCCCGCTCGTCCTCGAAGGTGACGATGGGCGCGACCGGCCCGAAGATCTCTTCGGACAGGATCGGCGCCTCGGGCGGCACGCCGGTGAGGACGGTTGGGGGGTAAAAGAATCCCGGCCCCTCGGGGGTCGTGCCGCCGGTGAGAGGCGTGGCGCCGAGCGCCACCGTACCGGCGACCAGCTCGGCGACCTTGTCCTGCGACTCGGCGTTCACCAGCGGCCCCAGTTGCACGTCCGGGTCCAGGCCGCTGCCCATCCGCAGCTCGGCCATGCGGGCCGTGAGCCGCCGGGAGAACTCGTCGGCGACGTCCGCGTGCACGTAGAAGCGGTTCGCCGCCGTACAGGCCTCGCCGCCGTTGCGCATCTTGGCGATCATCGCGCCGTCGATGGCCTCGTCGAGGTCGGCGTCCGCGAAGACGAGGAAGGGCGCGTTGCCGCCGAGCTCCATCGAGCAGCTGACGACGGACCTGCTCGCCGCTGCGAGCAGCACCCGCCCGACCTCGGTCGATCCGGTGAAGGACAGCTTGCGGACCCGTGGGTCGTCGAGCATCCGCCCCACGACGGCTCCCGACCGCTTGGACGGGACGACGTTCACGACGCCGTCGGGGACGCCCGCCTCGGCCAGGAGGGCGGCGACGGCCAGGGCGGTCAGCGGGGTCTCGGAGGCCGGCTTGAGGATCACCGTGCAGCCGGCCGCCAGGGCGGGCCCGATCTTGCGGGTCGCCATGGCCGCCGGGAAGTTCCACGGGGTGACCAGGACGCTCACGCCGATCGGCAGGTGGTTGACCACGATCTTGTTCGTGCCGCTCGGCGAGGTCTGGATCGATCCGCGCAGGCGCACCGTCTCCTCGGAGTACCAGCGGAAGAACTCCGCGGCGTACGCCACCTCCGAGCGGGCGTCCGGCAGCGCCTTGCCGTTCTCCAGCACGATCAGGCGGGCGAGGTCCTCCGCGCGTTCGGTCATCAGGTCGAAGGCCCGGCGGAGGATCTCACCCCGCTGCCGGGGAGGGACGGCCGACCAGGCCGGCAGCGCCGCGGCGGCCGCGTCGACCGCCGCGACCCCGTCCTCGACGGTGCCGTCGGCGACCGAGGCGATCTTGTCGCCGGTCGCCGGGTCGAGGACGTCGAGCCGGCCGGCGTCGGCCGAGGGCCGCCAGGCGCCGCCGACGAACAGGTCGTGGGGGAACCAGCCGACGATTCCGTCGACGCTCGTGGGGACGATCTCACTGGTGGTCACGGAAGCTCCTCCGGATCTCCGGGCGGGGACTGGTTGTCAGTACGCATTGGCGACGAACAGCTCTTGCGCGGGGAACAGCGTGATCACCTTGGCCCCGTCGGCGGTCACCACGACCTCTTCCTCGATGCGCGCCGCGGAGAACCCGTCCGAGGCGGGGCAGTAGGTCTCCAGCGCGAAGACCATGCCCGCCTGTACCTCGAGCGGGTTGTCGAGGCTGTTGAGGCGGGAGATGATCGGCCGTTCGTGCAGGCCGAGCCCGACCCCGTGGCCGAACTGCAGGCCGAAGGCGGCCATCTCGTTCGGGAAGCCGAACTCCGTCGCCGCCGGCCAGACCCGGGCGATCTCGTCGGTGCCGACGCCCGGACGCACCTTCGCGATCGCCGCGTCCATCCACTCGCGGGCCCTGGTGTAGGCGTCGCGCTGGCTCTGGGTGCTGCTGCCGACGCTGAACGTACGGTAGTAGCAGGTCCGGTAGCCGTTGTAGGACTGGATGATGTCGAAGAAGGCCTGGTCGCCGGGCCTGATCAGCCGGTCGGAGAAGTTGTGCGGATGGGGGTTGCAGCGCTCGCCGGAGACGGCATTGATCGCCTCGACCTGATCTGATCCCATCTCGTACAGCCGCTTGCTCGCCAGGGCGACGATCTCGTTCTCGCGGATGCCCGGCTTCAGCGCCTCCACGATGTCCTGGTAGACCCCGTCGACCATGGCGGCGGCCTGGGTCAGCAGCATGATCTCGTCGGAGGACTTGATCTGCCGCGCGTCCAGCATCAGCTGCTGGGCGTCCACGACGGTCAGCCCCTGGCGCTGCATCTCGAACAGGAACGGCGGCTCGACGATGTCGACGCCGACGGGGGCGTCCGCCACGCCGGCGTCGATCAGCAGGCGCTTGATGTCGCGGACGGCCGACTCCATCAGCCCGGCACTCGGGTCGATGGCTCCGCGCAGCCCGAGCATCCCCGCCCGGCAGTTCTCCGGCTCCAGCCACGGGGAGTAGAGCTGGTGGTGCCTGGCCGCGGACCCGAAGTCCCACAGCATCGGCTCGCCGTCGCGGGTGAGGAGCGCGTAGCGGGTCATCTTGTCGCCGAGCGCGCCGCCGATCCAGGTCTGCGTGGTGTAGCGGATGTTGTAGAAGTCGAACAGCAGGAAGGCGCCGCACTCACTGGACCGGAGCGACTCACGGGCCCGCTCCAGCCGGTAGCCGCGCAACCGGTCGAAGTCGACGCGCTGCTCGTAGTCGACCCCCATGTGGCCGGGGGCGGGCAGCGGACGGATGTCACCCATCGTTGCTCAGCCCGTCGTCGACGGCCGCGTTCTCCGGCGTGAGCTCGAGGCCGGAGCGGCGGGCCTGCTCCAGGAGCAGCGTCGCGAAGTCCTCCGTGGTGTGGCCGGCGCCGACCGCCGACGCCACCAGCTCGGCGGCCAGGGCGGCGACCGGCATCGGCACCTTGAGCTCCCTGGCGGCATCGAGGCCGAGGGCGAAGTCCTTGTACAGCAGGACGTTGGTGAAGGTCGGAGTGAAGTCCAGGTTGACGAACGCGGGGGTCTTGTAGCGGGTGAACGTCGAGCCCATCACCGAGTCGTTGAGGAAGTTCAGGAACGCCGCACGGCTGGTGCCGCCCCGTTCGACCAGGACCGTGATCTCGGCGAGGGACTGCGCCACGATGCCGAGGAAGACGTTGTGCGCGATCTTCACCAGCCGGGCCTGGTCGCCCTCGCCGACGTACGTCACACCCTTGCCGAGCAGGTTCAGCAGCGGCTCGCTCTCGTCGAACGCCGCGCGCGGGCCCGAGATCGCCAAGGTCAGCTTCCCGGCGGCGACGACCGACGGGTTCCCGCTCACCGGAGCGGCGAGGAACGCCGTCCCGCGACCGGACGCCTCGGCGCGGATCCGCTCCGACATCTCGGTCGAGACGGTCGAGGAGTCGATGATGATGCGGGGGGTGTCGTCGCTCGCGGTCAGCAGGCCACCGTCGCCGATGGTCACCGCCTCGAGATCGGCGGAGGCCGAGACCATGATGAACACCACGTCACGATCGGCGAGGTCGACCGGCCGGTCGACGACCTTGGCCCCGTGCTCCGCCAGCGGCTCGGCCTTGCTCCGGGTCCGGTTGTAGACGGCGACGTCGTGGCCGGCGTCGAGGAGCCGGCGCACCAGGGCGAGGCCCATCCGGCCCACACCGATCCACCCCACTCTGATCGGAGTTGCCTGCGCGTCTCTCGCTGTGGTCATTCACTTACTCCTGACTTCCGACTGCAATCGGTTGCATCATGGTATCTGCACTTCGGGAAGTCAACACACCAAAGGGTTCCGCAGCTAGGTAACGAACGATTGCACTGTTCGAGCGGCTCCGTGAAGCGCCGTTCGGGGGTCGGCGGCGGGTCAGCGGGCGGCCACGGCGGGCCGGGGGCGCGTCAGAGAAGCGTCAGGGAAGCGTCACGCGCGCGGGGCGGCGGGAACCGCGCCCGTGGAGTCACGAACGATCAGCGTGGGGGGCAGCAGGAGCGACCTTGGATGACGGGCCGGATCCTGCAGCATCTCCATCAGCAGCCGGGCGGCCTCCGCGCCGATCTCGTACTGGGGGATGCGGACCGTGGTCATCGCCGGGCTGACCTTGTCCATGAACGGCATGTCGTTGAACCCGACGACGCTGATGTCCTCGGGGCAGCGCAGCCCGCGCCGTTTGAGGGCGTCGTAGCAGCCGAGGGCGATGAGGTCGTTGCCCGCGACGACGGCGGTGAAGGGCACGCCGCTGTCGAGCAGGGCGGTGAGCGCCCGGTCGCCGGCGTCCTCCGACCACGCCTCGCAGGCGGCGATCCGCCGGGGCTCGGCCGGGAGCCCGAGGTCCTCCAGGCACTGCCGGAAGGCCCGCTTGCGGTACAGGCCGGTGGACAGGTCCTGCGGGCCCGCGAGGTGGGCGATCTGCCGATGGCCCAGCCCGTAGAGGTGGTTCATGGCCAGGCTGACGCCGGTCGCGTCGTCGGCGGTGACGGAGGGGATGTCGATCCGCGAGACCCGGCGGTTGACCAGGACCAGCGGCAGGGAGGCGTCGGCCATCTCCTCGATGAGGGGATGGTGCAGGCGGGCCGTCGCGAAGACGAAGCCCTCGATGCTGCGCTGGCGGAAGGAGTCCACGCCGGAGGACTCCAGCTCGGGATCGTTGTCGGTGTTGACGATCCACGTGCTGTAGCCCACGTCCCGGAGGATGTCCTCGATGCCGCGGACGATGGGCGGGAAGATCGGGTTCGTCAGGTCCGGCAGGACCACGCCGACGCTCGACGACCGTGCCGTCTTCAGGCTCCGGGCGATGGGGTTGGGGGTGTAGCCGAGTTCCTTCGCCACCCGCAGCACCCGCTCGGCCGTCGCGGAGTTCACCATGGAGCGGGTCGAGGCGTTGAGCGCACGCGAGGCGGTGGCGGGATGGACCCCCGCCTTCTTGGCGACTTCCTTCAGCGTGGCTCGGTGCACGCGAGCACAGTACCCCGCGCGAAGCGGTGGGAAGCCTCTGGCGGCCTCAGCCGGCGCGCTCCCAGCGAGCACGCGCGACCGCGCCCGCGACGCCGACGATCACGAGCAGCACGGCGCAGCCGGAGAACTGCGCCCACAGGTGACCGGTGCCGAGCAGATGCCCGCCGGAGGCCGCCGACGCGGCATTGCCCGCGAAGAGGCTGGCCGCGAAGAAGGAGACCGCGGTGGAGCGCTCGCCCGGTGCGACCTGCGTCGCCCAGGTCTGCAGCGAGGAGTGCGAGAAGGCCCAGGCGGCGCCGAGCAGCGCGCAGCAGAGGAAGGCGACCGCGACGGTCGGCGAACCCGCCATCAGCGCGCACGCCAGCGCGCCGCACCCCGCGCCGACGGCGATGAGACGCGATGCCGACAAGCGCCGCGAGAGCCGGCCCACGACCCCGGCGAGCGCGAGCACCCCGACGCCGTACAGGGTGATCGTCGAGGATGCCAGCACCGTGCCGCCGCCGGCCGACTCGATCGCGGCGGGGACGAACGTGAGGCAGCCGATGATGGCGCCGCCCTCCAGGAAGACCAGTGCGAACAGGATCAGCGCGGCACGGTTGCCCAGGACCCGCCGGATCGGGGCGAGCGACGAGCTGCGCCGCGGGGGCCGGGGGGCCTCCGGCAGCCGGGTCAGGAAGACGCACGCGGTGAACCCGACCGCCATGCTCAGTGCGAAGACCCATCGCCACCCGAGGACCGCCACGACCCCGCCGGCCACCACCGTCGACATCGCCGTGCCGAGGGCGTTGCCCTTCATGAGGGTCGTGAGGCCGCGCTGGCGGGACTCCGAGGGGAAGGCGCCGCCCGCGTAGATCAACGAGGTCGGCACGATCGCCCCGAAGAAGGCGCCGGCGAGCACCCGCGTCACGATGAGCGACGCGGAGCCCTGGGCGAACATCGAGGCCGCCGTCGCGCAACTTCCCGCCAGCGCGGCCCAGCGCATGGTGCGCGCCAGCCCGGCCCGCTCCGACACCATTCCCCACAACGGCTGCATGAGCCCGTAGGCGAGGAAGTACGCGCTCGCCGCGGCCGCCACCTGCGAGATCGGCACGTCGAGCCCGGCCGAGATCGCGACCAGGCTGGGCGGCATCGTGTACCGGTCGAACACGCTCGCGTAGTTGGCCGACTGAAGCCTGCGGAGGATGGGGCGGAGTTCTTCCCGGTCAGCCATCGCTGAGGTCGGCGGCGGAGGGCTCACCGAGCGCGCGGGGCAGGACCCACTCCGGGAGCGCCGGCAGCACCGCGGACAGACCCGCGTGGGGGAGGTACGCCGCGCGGAGCGAGACGAGGGTGGCGATCGACGGGCGGTCCGCGATCCCGTCGACCACCAGGCCCTCCTGGGGGTCGCACAGGCAGGCCAGGTGGCGGGATGCGTCACGGGGGCCCAGCCCGAGGAGCCGCGTGGCCGCGTCGGTCACCCGGTCGTCGTGCTCCCCCCGCAGGACGGCGGACGCGGTCTCGAGCAGGGCGTCCGCGAGCCGGTCGACGGCGTCGCGGGTCTGCCGGCCCGCGTCGTCGCGGCGGGCGAGGACGGTCCCGAGGTACGGTCCGATCGCGCTCGCGCGCAGCTGCGGGTGGCAACCGCGCGACTCGGCGCGCAACTCGTTGCCGGCGTTGAGGACGGTGGCGGCGATCGAGGCGCCGGCGAGGGCGTCGGCCCGTTTCGGCGTCGCGCCGAGCTTCGCCAGCGTGTACGCGTCCCGGGGGAGGCCCAGGCGGGCCAGCAGCTCATAGGCGACGAAGGCGAACCCCGACGTCGGCACGTCCACCCCGACGACCGCGCCGCGCACCTGCTCGGCCGACGGGAACGGCGGCGCGGTCCAGACCGACAGACCCAGGCCGCGGTCGAGCGCCGCCACCACCGAGACCTCGATCAGCCGTCCCAGCGGGTTGTCGGCCACGAAGCGGTAGGCGATGACGTTGTCGGGGCTGGTGAACACCGCGTCGAGCTCGCCGCTCTCCAGGGAGGCGAACTGCGCGGGGGAGGACGGCACCGGACTCTCCTCGACCGCGAGACCGGCGCGTTCGAGTGTTCCGGTACGGCGGCAGACGTCGAGGAGGACCGACGGAGTGAACGTGCCGAGCCGAATGGTGATCATGAAGCGCTCGCAATCGTTTGTATCCGTGAGGCCATCATGATGGCACGATGTCACGTGTGGGTCCGCTCGCTCAGGCCTGGCCGCACTGCGGTCGACGCCCCCGGATGACGCCCGGGAGGCGCCGTCGAGACCGGCCCGCCTATCGGGTATCACCGCAGGGAGGGCGAGTGATCAGCCCGCTCCCGGACGATCCCCGCGGGGCCGGGAATCCGGCCGGTGCCGGGCGGTGAAGTCGGCGGGAGAGAAGTTGTTGACGCCACCGACATGTTTCGGTAATCTGCCGCAAACGATTGCAGTGTGAATCGCGTCACAGCCTGTTAGCGCTGGCACCCAGAGAAGCGCCACGCACCGATCGAGCAAGGAGCTGACATGGTGCACGTCGAGTCCCCGGACACCGACCATCCGGCCGAGGAACACGCGAGTGCTCTCGGCTCCACGCTGATCGAGGCGGTCGGTGTCAGTGCGGGATATGACAACAAGCGCGAGCACACCCGGCTGATCGCGCTGCGCGACATCTCCCTCAAGGTCGGTCAGGGGGAGTTCCTCGCCATCGTCGGCCCGTCCGGGTGCGGCAAGACCACCTTGATCAACATGATCGCGGGATTCGTCAAACCCCTCTCCGGCACGGTCAAGGTGCGCGGCGTGGAGGTGGCCGGCCCGGGGGCGGACCGCGCGATGGTCTTCCAGGACTACGCCCTGCTCCCGTGGCGGACCGTCGAGCGCAACGTGGAGTTCGCGATGGAGAACCGGCGCGGGCGTGTTCCCAAGTCCGAACGCGCGGGCCGGATCAACCGCGCCCTGGAACTGGTGGGACTGCTCGGCTTCGAGAAGTCCTATCCGCATGAGCTCTCCGGCGGCATGCGTCAGCGGGTCGGCATCGCCAGGGCGCTCGTCAGCGAGCCGGAGATCCTGCTGATGGACGAGCCGTTCGGGGCCGTCGACGCCATGACCCGGGAGGCCATGCAGGCCGAGCTGGAAAAGATCATCGCCAAGACCCGGCAGACCGTCGTGTTCATCACTCATTCGATCGACGAGGCGATCACGCTCGGCGACCGCATCGTGGTGGTGTCCAACCGCCCTGGAACGATCCGGGAGATCATCGACGTCGACCTGCCGCGCCCCCGGTTCGACGAGCGCAACGACATCAAGCGATCGGCCCGATTCGGCGAGATCCGCAGCCACCTCTGGGAGCTCCTCTCCGACGAGGCGCTCGGCGCCAAGTCGTCCCTCGCGCAGCAGGAAGGTGAGACCCGATGACGCAAGTCGTGCCGACCGGCCAGGCGAGCGCGCAGCGCAGCCCGCAGATCGAGACGATCGCCGTCAGCAAGTTCGCTCCGTTCCGGAGCACGGCGGTGACCATCGTCAACCTCGCGATCTTCTTCCTGCTCTGGGAGCTCGTCGCGCGGGCCGAGCTGGTCAACCCGCTGTTCTTCCCCAAGGCGTCGGCGATGTTCTCGGCGCTCTACAACGGCTTCTCCGACGGGACGATCTGGCCCCAGCTGGAACACAGCATCACGAACTTCCTGATCGGGCTGGCCATCTCCGCGGTCATCGGCATCCCCATCGGCCTGCTGATGGGTGCGAGCCGGATCGCCGACCTGATCCTGAGCCCCTACGTCTGGGCGATGACGTCACTGCCCCGGGTCGCCCTGATCCCGTTGCTGATCCTCATCATGGGCTTCGGCAACTCGATGCAGCTGACCATCATCGTGCTGTCGGCGGTCTTCCCGATCATGGTCAACTGCATGGCCGGTGTGAAGACCGTCGACCCCTCGCTGCTGCGTGCCGGGCGGGTGTTCGGGACCAGCCCCGCGCAGACGTACTCCAAGATCATCCTCCCGTACACGCTGCCGTTCGTGATCGCCGGTGTGAACCAGGGCATCGCCCGCGGCCTCGTCGGCATGCTGATCGGAGAGCTGCTCGGCGGCGGCGGCAACGGCCTGGGCTTCCTGCTCGACCGGGCCGGCCAGCAGTTCGACGCGCCGATGCTGTACGCGGTCCTGCTCCTGCTCGCCGTCATGTCCGTGACCCTCATCCAGGCGATGCGCTGGCTCGAGCAGCGTGCCGCGCCGTGGCGGGACACCTCCCGCACGTGATCGCACCCCCGGATGCCCCGACGATGTCGCCCACCCCGATTCAGACCTTGCCACTGGCAGAGCAGGAGTCACAGCAATGAACAGACTGACCAGATTCATCGGAGCGGTCGGTATCTCGGTGATCTTCGCGGGATCGCTGGCCGCCTGCGGTGGCGACGGTGACGGCGGCGGTGCCGGCGCCGGTGGCGCCGCCCTGGACGTCACCAAGGCGAGCCTGCCGAAGAGCGCCGACGAGATCAACGCGACGATCGACAAGACCAAGGTCAAGAAGAGCCTGGTGGTCGGGGTGGACAACGACTACTACCTCTTCCACGAGGACATCGAGGTCGCGCTCGACAAGGGTTACTTCAAGGAATTCGGCATCGACAAGGTCGAGGTCAAGACCGTCGACGACCCCCTGCCGCCGCTCATCGGCGGCTCGCTCGACATGGCCCTGTACGACTCCGACACGGCGATGGCCGCGGCCAAGAAGAGCAACGAGGGCGTGCGGTTCCTCTCGGTCTACCTCGGTGGCGAGGCGAACATCCTGGGCGTGGGCAAGGGGATCAACTCGGCGGCCGACCTCAAGGGCAAGACCATCACCGGTGGCCAGTTCGGCAGCCGCAACGACGCCATCCTGCGGGAACTGCTCCAGGCCAACGGCATGGACCCCGCCAAGGACGTCAAGATCGTCAGCACCGGCGGCCAGTCGAACTCGCGGCTGCAGGCGATCATCGCCGGCACCGTCAAGGGCGCCAGCATCCAGTTGCGCCACGAGGCCCTGCTGCAGGCGGCCGGCGGCAAGGTGCTGTTCCAGCAGACCCGGCAGGTGCCGCAGAACGGCTGGTCCGCCGACAAGCTGCTCAAGGACAGCCCCGAGACCGTGGCCGCGTTCCTCGCCGCCACGCTGAAGGCCCGCCAGTTCATTACGAACCAGGCCAACAAGGACGCCGTGCTCGCCCTCATGCGGAGCAAGAAGTACGACATCCCGCCCGCGTACGCCAATGTCTACGGCCAGGAGAACGCACCGACCTACCACGTGGGCGACGGCGGGTTCAAGCCGGCGGACATGGACAAGTTCATCCAGGACCAGATCGGGTTCAAGAACGTGCCCCCCGGCACCGACTGGCGGAAGTACACCTACCTGATGCCGCTCTGGCGCGCGCAGAAGGCCCTGGGACTGCCGCTCAACCCGGCCCTCAAGGACCTGTGACCGATGCGAGTGGAGACCGCCGACGCCAAGGGCCTGCGGCTGCTGGCACACCACGACCTCGCCGGTAAGGGCGACGGGATGCAGGTGATGCGGCACGAGGACGTCGTGTACGTCGGTCATGCGGGCACGTCGAGGGCGGGCACCTCGATCCTCGACGTGTCCGATCCCCGCAGCCCGGAGCTGGTGGCCCAGTGGCCGGCGCCGGACAACACGCACACGCACAAGGTGCAGGTCGCCGACGGCCTCCTGCTGGTCAACCACGAGCGTTTCCCCTACCGGCCCACCGGGCCGCTGGGGCCGCACTCGGCGGGCCTCGCCGTGTACGACCTCGCCGATCCCCTGGCGCCGGAGCGGATCGGCTTCTGGGCGTCCACCGGCAAGGGCGTCCACCGGATCGTGTGGGAGGGCGGGCGGTACGCCCACGTCTCCGTCACGCCGGAGGGCTTCACCGACCGGATCTGGGTGATCCTGGACATGTCGGATCCACGCCGGCCGGTGGAGGCCGGCCGGTGGTGGTGGCCCGGCCAATGGACGGCCGGCGGCGAACAGCCGGACTGGCCGGCCGGGCAGCGGCACGCCGCGCATCACGCGCTCCTCGACGGCGACATCGCCTACCTGGGGTACGACGACGTGAACCTGGTGGTCCTCGACGTCGCCGACCCGTCCTTCCCCCGGCCGATCGGCTTCTGCCGGTGGGAGGGCGGTGCCACCCACACGTGCCTTCCGCTGCCCGGCCGGGACCTGCTCGTCGTCACCGACGAGCAGCAGCACGACGGGCCGAACGCGCCGTCCCGGCGGATCCACCTGATCGACGTCGCCGATCCGGCCCGGCCGCGGCATCTCACCGCCCTGCCGGAGCCCGCGGGCGACTTCGACGCGCTGCCCATGCGGTACGGGCCGCACTGCCTGCACGAGAACCGCAGGGGGTCGTACCAGAGCGGGCGCCTGATCTTCGCGACGTACTTCAGCGCGGGGGTCCGGGTCTACGACCTGCAGGACCCCGCGAGTCCCCGCGAGATCGCGCACTGGGTCTCGCAGACGCCTCCAGGCCAGGCGGCTCCGCAGGCCAACGACCTGTTCGTCGACCGCGACGGCCTCGTCTGGGTCACCGATCGCACGCATGGCGGGCTGTTCGTGCTCGAGCCCGAGGGGGAGCTCGCCGCCCTGATGTAGCCGACCTGGTGCCGTCTCCCCACGGCGCCAGGCCGGGCCCCGGCGGCGACGTCCGCCGCCGCCCGCATTCCCACCCGTATTCCGTCCTCGTCCTGGAGGAACCAGCATGCCCGACGCCGAAGTACAAGCAGCCCTCGCGCACTGGGCGCCCCGCTTCATCCAGAACGGCGTTGACTACAACGACTTCGTCCGGACCACCAGGCGCATCGAGACCTGGGACCAGTGGCTGCCGGAGTGGAACCGGACCGCCGACGAGCAGGCCGAGTTCGCCCGGGAGGCCGATGCGGCCGGCCACCGGCACACCGCCGGTCACGCGTGGCGCCGCGCCTCCGTCGACCGCCACTTCGGCAAGTTCGTCTGGATGCTCGACCTCGACCTCGCAGAGGAGGCGATGCGCCGCACCGTCGCGGAGATGCGTCTCGCGCACGAAAGGCTGGACCCCACCGCCGAGCGGCTCGAGGTCGCGATCGACGGCGGGACCGAGTACGCCAACCTCCGCCGCCCGCCCGGTGCGGACCGGCCGCCGTACGTCGTCCTCATCCCCGGGCTGGACTCCACCAAGGAGGAGTTCTTCGACCTCGAGCAGGCGTTCCTGGACCGGGGGATGGCCACGGTGTCGCTCGACGGGCCCGGCCAGGGCGAGACCGGGCTCACGATCCCCATCCGGCCCGACTACGAGGTCGCCGTCACCCCGTTGCTGGACCTGCTGGCGGCCCGGACGGATCTGGACCACGGGCGGATCGGCATCTTCGGGGTCAGCCTCGGCGGCTACTACGCACCCCGGGCGGCGGCGTTCGAGCCGCGGGCCAGGGCCGTGGCCGGCATCAGCGGCCCGTTCTGCTTCGGCGACATGTGGGACGACCTCCCGCCGATGACGCGGCAGACCTTCGTCGTCAAGTCGGGGGCCGCGGACGACGCCGACGGCAGGAGACTGGCGAGCGAGCTGAACCTCGAGGGGGTCTGCCAGAAGATCACGGTTCCGGCGCTCTACGTCACCGGCAGGCTGGACCGGCTGATCCCGTGGCAGCAGACCGAGCGGCAGGCGGCGGAGACCCCGCAGGGGATTTTCGTCAACCACCCGGAGGGCAACCACGGCGTCTCGAACCTGTCGTACCAGGCACGTCCGATGATCGCGGACTGGATGGGCGACCAGCTGCGGTAGGCCTCCGGCGCCCTCGCAGGACTCCCCGACGACACCGGTGGCCGAGCCGCCGGCACCGACCAGGAAGGTGACCGTGACCGTTCGCGCCATCGCCGGCCCTCGTCCGCGACAGCCGGACCGCGACCGCCCGGCAGAGGAGACGACGTGCCGCACGAGCTGACCGTCAACGGTGTTCCGCACTCGGTGGACGCCGACGCGGACACCAGCCTGCTGCATGTCCTGCGGGAGGACCTGGATCTCAAGGGGACGCGCTTCGGGTGCGGCGTCGGGCTGTGCGGGGCGTGCTTCGTGCTGCTCGACGGCCATCCGGCGCCGTCCTGCGACACGCCCCTGTGGGCGGCCGCGGGCAAGGAGGTCGTCACCGTCGAGGGACTCGGCGCGCCGGACGACCTCCACCCCCTGCAGCAGGCGTTCCTGGACGAGCAGGCCGCCCAGTGCGGGTTCTGCGTGTCGGGCGTCCTGGTCAGTGCCGCCGCGCTGCTCACCCGCAACCCCGCGCCGGACGAGCCGGAGGTGGCCGCGGCGCTGGACCGCAACCTCTGCCGCTGCGGCGCCCAGCGGCGCATGATCCGGGCCGTGGTGCGGGCCGGGCAGGAGCACCCGTGACGACCGGGGCGTCCACGGCGGGCGCCTCCACCGGCGGCGACCGTCCCGCACGGGAACGCGGCGCCCTGCCGCGCGGCCTCAAGGCCAACCCCCGGGTGTCGCAGTGGCTCGCGGTCCGGGGCGACGGCACCGTCCAGGTGTTCAGCGGCAAGGCCGAGCTCGGGCAGGGGATCCTGACCGCGCTGGGCCAGCTGGCCGCCGACGAGCTCGGGGTCGCGCTGCATCGCGTCGAGGTGCTGGCGGCCACCACCGCGGCGGGTCCGGACCAGGGCCTCACCGCGGGGAGCATGTCGGTCGCCGACGCCGAGGCCCTGCGGATGGCGTGCGCCGAGGCCCGCGCCCTCTTCGCCGGCGAGGCGGCGGCGGAGTTCGGGGTCGACGCCGGCGACGTGATCGTGACGGACGGCGTCCTGCGGAGCCGGCACGGTGACCGGACGACGTCGTACTGGGAGCTGTCCGGGCGGGTCGACCTCGACCGCGAGATCTCCGGCCGCGCCGCGCCCGCGCCGCCGGCCGAACATCCCGTGGTGGGGACCAGCGCGGGTCGTGTGGACCTTCCCGACAAGGTCACCGGGCGGCCCCGCTTCATCCACGACCTCTCCCTCCCCGGGCAGCTCGCCGGGCGCGTCGTACGCCCGCCGTCCCGGGGCGCGCGGCTGCTCGGCCACGACCGCGCCGTCGAAGGGCTGCCTGGCGTCGTCGCGGTGGTCCGGGACGGCGACTTCCTCGGCGTCGTGGCCGAGACCGAGGCCGCGGCGGAGAGCGCGGCAGCAGCCCTGCGCCGTACCGGGCGGTGGCGGCAGGAGGACACCCTGCCCGAGGAGGGCTCGATCCACGCGCTGCTGCGCGGCACCCCGGCCGAGACCACCGTCGTCCGCGAGGACGGCGCGCCGGAGGCGCCCGCGGCGCGCAGCCTGACCGCGACCTACAGCCGCGGCTTCCTGGCCCACGCGTCCATCGCGCCCAGCTGCGGCGCCGCGCGATGGGACGAGGGCGGGCTCACCGTCTGGTCGCACAGCCAGGGGATCCATCCGCTGCGCCGGGCCATCGCCCAAGCCGCCGGAGTCGACGTCGCCACCGTGACCGTCCACCACGTCGAGGGCGCGGGCGCGTACGGGCACAACGGCGCCGACGACGCGGCCTTCGACGCGGTGCTCCTGGCCCGCGCGGTCCCCGGCAGGCCGGTGCACGTGGTGTGGAGCCGCCAGGACGAGCTGGCGTGGAGCCCGGTGGGGTCCGCGATGGTCGCCGACGTCGCCGCCGGCCTCGGGCCGGACGGGCGGCTGGTCTCGTGGACCTACGACGTGTGGAGCTACGGGCACACGGCACGGCCCGGTTACGCCGGATCCCCGGGGCTGCTGGGCGCGGCTCATCTGGCGCGACCGCACCCGCTCCCGCCGTCGGCAGACCCGCCGCTCGCGGCCGGTGCCGGGACCGCGCGCAACGCCGTGCCGCCCTACACCATCGGGCGCCGGGCCATCAGAGCGCATCGCGCCCTCACGACACCGCTCCGTACGTCCGCGTTGCGGACGCTGGGCGCCTACCTCAACGTCTTCGCCACCGAGTGCTTCGTCGACGAGCTCGCCGCCGCGGCCGGACGCGACCCGGTCGAGTACCGCTTGGCGCACCTGGCCGATCCGCGGGCGCGCGAGGTGGTGCGGCGGGCCGCGGCGGCCGGCGGCTGGCCGTCCCGGCAGGCCGGGCAGGACGGTGTCGGGTACGGCATCGCCTTCGCCCGGTACAAGGACAGCGGTGCCTACTGCGCGGTGGTGGCCGAGGTGGAGGCGGTGCACGACGTACGCGTCCGGCGGCTCACGATCGCCGTCGACGTGGGCCGGGTGGTCAACCCCGACGGCGTCGTGAACCAGATCGAGGGTGGGGCGGTCCAGTCCACGAGCTGGACCCTGAAGGAGCAGGTGCGCTTCGACCGCACCCGGATCACCAGCGACGACTGGGAGAGCTACCCCATCCTCCGGTTCTCCGAGGTGCCGGAGGTCGTCGTGGAGCTGGTCGACCGGCCGGACCAGCCCTCGGTCGGATCCGGGGAGGCCTCGCAGGGCCCCACCGCGGGCGCCATCGGCAACGCGGTGGCGGACGCGCTCGGCGTACGGGTCCGGGACCTGCCGATCACCGCCGGGCGGATCGTCGCCGCCATGGACGACTAGCCTCCCGCCTGCGGGCCGACGGCCGAAGGTGGGGATAACCCCCGCTCCGGCAGGGGTGACCCCCACCTGCGACCGGGTGGGTCGCCGGATGGGCCGCCGGTCCGCACTTTCCTACGCTCCTCGCAGACGAGAGATGCCACGACAGCGCGGCTGTCACGCCTCCCGTCGGGATGCTGGAGGCACAGATGAGCCAGGGAAGAAATGTGGCGGCCGCCGCCGGAGCGTGGAGCGCCCGGCACCGCTGGTGGGCGATTGGGATATGGGTCGTGTTCGTGGCGCTGAGCATCGTCATCGGCGGCGCGATGGGCACGGAACGCATCGGTGACGCGGAAAGTGAGCCGGGAGACTCGGGCCGGGCCGACCGGATCGTCCAGGCGGCGGGATTCGACCGGCACGCCGGTGAGATGGTGTTCGTGCACAGCGACACCGGGACCGTGGACGACCCGGCGTTCCGCGCGGCGATCAACGATGCGCTCGCCGCCGTACGGGCCACCGGGCAGGCGCAGAACATCCGTTCGCCGCTGGGGGGAGACGGGGCCGGGGCGGTGTCGAAGGACCGGCACTCGGCGCTCGTGCAGTTCGACATCGCCGGCGACCCGGACACCGCCGGCACGCGGGTGCAGACGCTGCTGGACGCCGTCGCGGGCGTGCAGAAGGCGCACCCGGGGCTGCGGGTCGAGGAGTTCGGCGACGCCAGCGCGGACGAGGCACTCGACAAGGCGCTCGGCGACGACCTGAACCGGGCCAAGGCGCTCACCCTGCCGATCACGCTGCTGATCCTGCTGTTCGCCTTCGGCGCGCTGGTGGCCGCGGTGCTGCCGGTGGGCCTGGCCTTCACCGCCTATCTCGCGGCGGCCGGGCTGCTCGGCCCGATCAGCCACCTGCTGCACGTCAACGACACCGCCACCGAGGTGATGCTGCTGGTCGGGATGGCCGTCGGCGTCGACTACTCGCTGTTCTACCTGCGCCGCGAACGCGAGGAACGTGAGGCCGGAGCGTCGCGGGCCGACGCGCTGCGGATCGCGGCCGCCACCTCGGGCCGCTCCGTCCTGGTCTCCGGCTTCACCGTCGTGGTGGCGATGGCCGGCATGTTCCTGGCCGGGGACGCCACCTTCTCGGGGATCGCCGAGGCGACCATCCTGGTGGTGCTCGTCGCGGTGCTCGGCTCGATCACGGTGCTGCCCGCGCTGCTGTCGCTGCTCGGCGACCGCGTCGGCCGGGGAAGGCTGCCGTGGATCGGCCGGCGCATGCACAACCTGGGGGTCGGCCGGCGGTTCTGGAACGCGCTGCTGAGCAGGGTCTTGCGCCGGCCCGCGGTGTGGGCGATCCTCTCGGGCGGCCTGCTGGTCGCGCTCGCGCTGCCCGCCCTCGGAATGCACACGGCGCTGCCCGGCGCCGAGGGTCTTCCGCGCAAGCTGCCGATCATGCAGACCTTCGACCGGATCCAGCACGACTTCCCCGGCGGCGCCGACCCGGCGAGCATCGTGGTGACCGCGCCGGACGTCACCACCCCCCAGATGAGCGCGGCGTTGAACAAGCTGCGGGATCTGGCGCTGGCCACCGGTGAGATGCGGGCACCCTTCGAGGTCGAGGTCAACCCCGCGCACACGGTCGCGGTCGCCGGCATCGGCTTCGTGGGCAACGGCACCGACGCGAAGTCCGAACACGCGCTGCTGACGCTGCGCGAGCGGGTCATCCCCGCGGCGTTCGCGGACGTCCCCGGGGCCAAGGCGTACGTGACCGGGTCGACCGCCGGGTCGCACGACTTCAACGAGCAGATGAAGGACGCGATGCCGTACGTCATCGGGTTCGTGCTGCTGCTGGCCTTCGTGCTGCTGCTCACCGCGTTCCGCTCGATCGTCGTCGCGATATCGGCGATCCTGCTGAACCTGCTGTCGGTGGCGGCCGCCTACGGCGTGCTGGTCCTGGTCTTCCAGCACACCTGGGCGGAGGGGCTCCTCGGGTTCACCTCGAACGGCTCGATCGCGGCGTTCCTCCCGCTGTTCCTCTTCGCGATCCTGTTCGGGCTGTCGATGGACTACCACGTCTTCATCATCAGCCGGATCCGCGAGGGACACGACCGGGGCCTGCGCAACGAGGACGCGGTGCGCCATGGCATCACCGCCACCGCGGGCGTCATCACCAGCGCGGCGGCGGTGATGGTCGCGGTCTTCGCGGTCTTCGCCGGGCTCTCCGAACTGTCCACCAAGCAGATCGGCGTGGGTCTGTCCGCGGCGGTGCTGATCGACGCGACGATCGTCCGGGCGGTGCTGCTGCCCGCGGTGATGAAGCTGCTCGGCGAGCGCAACTGGTACCTGCCGCGCTGGCTCGGGTGGCTGCCCCAGACCTCCCACGAGACCGGTCCGAAGGAGACTCCGGAGGTCCCGGTCCTGGCACCGAGCTCCGTCTGACGGGAGCGGCCGTGGTGCGGCCCGGGACCGTCCCGCTCTGGCGGGAAGGTCCCGGGCCGGCCGCCTCACCCGGCGTTCTCCTTCACCTCCGCGGCGGCGGTCTTGCTGCGCGACACCCGGATCAGGGCCGCGGCGAGGCGGGCGGGGCCGGGCCCGGAACCGGCGAGCGCCGCCAGCCTCCGCGGGTCGCGCGGCAGGCCGAGCTCGCCCGCACCGGCCAGCGCCTTGTCGTCGAAGTAGGGCGCCACGCCCGGCCAGACCGCCTGGACCTCGCGGAGGAAGATCTCTGCTCCCGACGGGCCGATGCCGGGGAACTCGGTGAGCAGCTCGCCGATGCGTTTCGGATCATCGCCGCCCTCTTCGCGCAGCCGCCGCAGATCGCCGTTCCAGCGGTCCTCCAGCAGCTCGGCGCCGTCGCCCAGCATCGTGGCGGTGCGCTCGTCGTACCGCCGGTAGTGGCCGCGTCCGAGCGCGTCCACGCGGTCCTGCCAGCTCGCCGTCCGCATGGCGCGCGGCGTGCGGTAACCGGCCTCGAACAGCTCCCGGGCGGCCGCCACCGCGATGTCGGCCGAGATCCGCGCGCTCAGCAGGTTGGCCAGCACCAGCAACTGGTACAGGGGACCGGGCTTGTCGGCGAGCCGGATGCCCGCCTCCTGCGCATAGGTGCTCCCGTAGCGGTCGAGCAGCGTCCTGACCACGGTCTCGGCTTCCCTCGTCATGAGTTCCGACTACCCCGTGCAGGGGAGCGGCATTCGCCGCCCGGACCGCGCCGCACCGGGGGCCCGCGTCCAGGGCCGCGGTTTGCACGGTTCAGGGACGCCGGGGCACGGCGGGGCCGAAGTCGGTCGTGGAGCGGGTGCTCGCCACGACCCGGCCGCCGACCACCACGTGCCGCGGTGGCGCGTGCCGGGTCAGCGCCTCCCGGACGGTGCTGCCGTCCAGGACGACGAAGTCGGCCGGAGAATCGGCCGTCAGGCCCGGCCGGGGGCGGCCGATCACCCGGGCGGCGTCCAGGGTGATCATGTCGTACAGCCTGTCCAGCGCGGTGTCGGTCCTGGCCTCCAGCAGGTGGGCACCGAGGAAGGCCACCTCCAGCAGGTTGTGCCGCCCGAAGGGGTAGTAGGCGTCCTCGATGTCGTCCTGGCCGAGCGCGACGGGAACGCCGGCGTCGGCGAGCTGGAAGACCGGCAGGTGCAGCGGCCCGGTGTGCGGATCGCTGACGAACCCCAGCCCCGCGGCCCGGCACAGCCCGATCAGCCGGCGCAGGTAGGGCTGCGGGTAGAGCGCCATCGCCCGGGCGTGCTGCGCGCTTCCACGCCCCGCCATGCCGCGTTCGAGCAGGGCCGTGGCCAGCATCTCGGTGGTGCGCAGGCCCGCGTCGCCGGCGTCGTCGACCAGCATCGCCACGCGCAGGCCGTGCGCGCGGGCGAGATCGGTCATGCGATCGACGTGCTCGGCCGCGTCGGCGTCGGTCCACTCGATCCACGGGATGCCGCCGACCACGTCGGCGCCCCGCCGGACGGCCTCCACCATGAGCTCCTCGGTGCCCGGGTCGCGCAGGAGCCCGTCCTGGGGAAAGGCCACCACCGTGACGTCCACCAGGCCGCGGAACTCCGCGCGCAGGGCCAGCAGCGCGTCCAGGCCGGTGAGGCCGGCCCGCGGATCGACGTCGGCGAAGGCCTGCACTGCGCGCACGCCATGCCGTACGGACTCGACGAGCACCGATCGGGCCCGGCCCAGGACGGCGTCGTAGGTCTGGTCCAGCTTGACCTCGGCGGCCTTCTCGATCGCCCCCATCGCGGCGCCCATGGTCCCCGACGTGTAGTCGGACAGTGCCGCCGCTCCGGCGCGATCGAGGGTGTGCGCCTTGCACAGGTGCAGGTGGGCGTCCACGAACGGTTCGGTCACCAGCGCGCCGTCCGCGTCGAGGGTCACCGGTGCCCGGAGATCCGATCTCGGGTCATCGGGCACGACCATGGCCAGCCTGCCGTCACCGGCCGCCAGCGTCCACAGTCCCGGGCGCCCCCGCAGTCGCGCGTGCCGTACCACCAGCTCTGGAACGTCCATGGGGCACATGGTGTGGCCACGGAGGGACCGCTGTCCTCCCTTTCGGCCTCAGGGCCTCTTGCCGACGCCGGTGAGGAACTCGTGCAGCCGGGACGGCCCGCCGGTCGCGGGGGACAGCGGCGGCGTCGGCATGCCCTCGTTCGCGCGCAGCCCCTCGAGGAGGTCGCGCAGCGCGTCGAGCGAGGTGTGCTCGGGAACCCAGCCGAGCTCGGTCCGGGCCCGGGAGACGTCCATGATCGGTACCCGGAGCACGAGGTCGAGGAGCTGCGGTGAGGCCGGCAGGAGCCGGAGGGTCCATGCCGCGGCGAGGACGGTGCGCAGACCGCGGGCGGGGACGTGCACCTTGCGGGCGCCCAGCAGCGCCGCCAGCTCGTCCGGGCCGATCACCGGGTCGGCCGCCAGGTTGAACGGGCCGCGAACGTCCCGGACCACGGCCAGCCGGTAGGCCTGGCCGGCATCGGCGGAATGCAGCACCTGGAAGCGGAGCCCGTCGAGGTCGGGGACCACCGGGATGAGGCCCGGCCGGGCCAGCCGGCCCGGCAGGAGCGGACCTGCGAACAGCCGCCGCTGAGCCGCGGCGGACTCGGGCTTGAAGATGAACCCGGGCCGCAGCCGCACCACCCGGCACTCCGGATGGCCGGCCTCGAAGCCGTCGAGAAGCCGCTCCACGTAGGCCTTCTCCCGGCTGTAGGCGGCGCCGGGCCAGCCGTGGGTCGGCCAGCTCTCGTCGACGGCCCGGTCCTTGGGCCCCGGTGAGTAGGCGCCCACCGACGACGCGTGGACCAGGGCCGGGACTCCGGCCTCGGCCACGGCCTGGAACACCCGCGCACTGCCCAGCACGTTCGACCGCCAGGTCACCATCGGGTCATGGGTGGGCTGGAAGAGCCAGGCGAGATGGATCACCGCGTCCGCCCCGCGCAGCAGCGGCACCAGGTCGGTCTCGGTGACATCCGCCATGGCCCATTCGGTCTTCGGGGCCGTCCACTCCGGCGAGCGCCGGGCGACGCCGACGATGGAGGTGACGGCCGCGTCGGCGGCCAGGGCCTGGACGGTGCTGGTGCCCACGTTGCCGGTGGCACCGATGACGACGACGCGCACGATTCCCCCTCCCCTGTTCGCTCCTCATCCACCTACCCGGCGAGGGCGACCGCCATTCACCTGCGAGAAGACCCTTCGGCGGCTGATCCCGGGTGACCGCCCGGAACGGGTCAGGTCGGCGGGTCGTCGCCCTGGTCCGGCCGGGGCTCCTGGTGGAAGCCGACCTCGATGGTCTGGAATCCCTTGTGCTGCTCGGTGCCGGCGTAGGACGCGTACGCCTTGCGGTCGCCCCGGGTGAGGCGGACGTTGTCGGTGACGGGGGTGAGCAGGCTGCGCGGCCACATCCGCTCCACCCGGACGGCGTTCAGCTCGGCGGCCAGGATGAGGGTGAGCGCACCGAGGTAGATCCAGGCGATCAAGCCGAGGACCAGGGCGAACACTCCGTAGGTGGCGCTGGCTCCCCTGAGCAGGTGGGTGAGGTAGTAGCCCCCCGCCCACTGCAGGAGCTGCCAGGTCACGGCGGCGCCGAACGCACCGCCGAGCACCTCCCGCACGGTCAGGGGACGGACGGTCAGCATGCGCAGGGCCACCGTGAACAGCACCGAGTTCAGCCCGACCGCCAGGACCGTGGCGAGGGTGTGCACCAGCAGGCCGTAGCCGGGAACCCGGGTGACCACGCCGGAGACCAGGGTGGTGAACAGGACCCCGCCGCCGATGACCACCAGCAGCAGCAGGCTGCGCAGCCGGGAGAGGAACGGGTTGGGGCGGTCGTTGCGGGCCACGCCCCAGATCCTGTTCATCGCGTTCTGCGCCGCCTGCGCCACGCCCATCGAGCCGTAGAGGCTGACCAGTATGCCGACGGTCACCGCGAGGCCGTTGCCCCGCGGTGAGCGGATGTCCTGCGTGATGTGCTCTCCGATGACCGGGAACTGGTTCACCGCCGAGCGCAGCACCCATCGCTGCAGCCCGAGGTCGTTGCCCAGCAGGAACTCCAGGAACGTCACCAGCAGCATGAGCAGCGGGAACAGCGACAGGAACCCGTAGTAGGTGACGAGCGCCGCGAGGTGGTTGCCCTGGTCGTCGATGAACTTGTAGACCGTCGCCAGCGGCAGCCCCAGCCAGCGGTGCCGCCGCTGGTAGCCGTCGAGCCGACCGACCACACCCATCCAGGCCTCCAGCCACGGGAACGCTGCCCCGCATCCTTCCCACCCTGCCGAGGTCATGCGTGCCGGCCCGGAGATCCTGTGGCCCGGTGTCCTGAGCTCGGCAGCCCGGGTGCGCTCACATGCGGAAGGGGTTTGTTAGCACAGCGACAAGAGGTATTGGCGGAACGCTAACAAGAGTCTAGGGTTCTCTCACGCGGCCATCGGTGGCGCTTCGAGGAGATGTCGGATGAGCGGTGTGGCTTCCGGAGGGTCAGCGGCCGGGATCGCGGTGGCCTTCGCCTCGAGCGGCGTCTACTTCCTCGGGATCGCGTTCTTCAAGGTCGCCGCGTCGAGGATGCAGCGCCTGCTCGGCGCCCACGTGGTGCACACGGCGGTACAGATCATCACGAACCGCATCTGGCTCCTCGGAGCACTGATCATGGGGCTGGGGGTCGGCCTGCAACTGGTGGCGCTGGCCGCGCTCCCGCTGGCGATCGCGGAGCCGGTCTTCGTCGCCGGGCTGATCTTCCTCGTCGCGATCGCCTTCGGTTACTTCGAGGAGCGGCTGAGCGGTGGCGAATGGTGCTGCCTGCTGCTCATGGCGGCCGCGAGCGTGATGGTCGCCGGATCGGTGACGGGATCCGGCGGCCCCGGCCCGTCCGCGCCCTCGCCGCTGATGCTGGCCGCGGTGGTGGTCCCCTCGCTGGTGCTGCCGGTGGCACTGTTCTCCGCCGGTGATCTGCGGCCGATGGGACAGCACGCCCGTCCCCTGAACGGGGTGGCGTACGGGATCAGCGCCGGCATATTGATCGGCGCCGCCGAGCTGGCGGTCAAGGGCCTGTCGGAGTCGCGGGCCGATGCGCCGGCCACCGTCTACCCCTACCTGTTCGTGGCGGCGGGGGGCCTGGGGGTGGCACAGCTGCAGATCGCGTTGCAGCGCTGCCGGATGATCACCGTGGTGTTCGTCGCCACAGTGATCGCGAAAACGTACCTGCTGATCGCCGCCACGCTGCTCTTCGGGGGCGGACGCGTGTCGGTCCCGGTCCTGACCGCCGGGCTCCTGCTGATCGGGCTGGCGGTCACGATCGTGCCCCGTCATGACACCTCGGCCACGATGCCCTCCGCATGAGCCGCGGCTCGCGTCACGGACAATCTCCCCATGACGGCACCGCTCACCGGCTCGATCCGGTTCCCCGACGGCACCTGGGTTCGAGGGCGCGGGCTGCGTGATCCCGCGCCCACCGGCCCGCTGCCGGACTTCGCGCTCTACCTCGGCTCGGCACGGCTTCGGCACCGCCATGAGAGTTCGCTGCCGTGGCCGTCCGAGTGGATCCCCTGGCCGGACTTCCTGCTTCCCCTGGACCGGTACGCCGCCGCCCGGTCCATCGCGGGCCTGCATGACCGCGCGCGAGCAGGCGAGGCCGCCGAGGTCGCCTGCCACGGAGGCGTCGGCCGGACCGGCACCGTCATGGCGTGCCTGGCGACGCTCTCGGGTCTGCCTCCGCGTGCGGCCCTCGCGTGGACGCGCGAGCACTACCACCACCGGGCGGCCGAGACTCCCTGGCAACGCCGGTGGGTGATCTGGTTCTCCACCCACACCGGGACCTGACCCCAGGCGTACGTCCCGTTCAGTGCTGGTTCCTGGCCTGCATGACCGGCCGGAGGTCCTCGGCGACCACGTAGCGGTTACGGCCCGCCGCCTTGGCCGCGTACAGCGCCTCGTCCGCGAGGATGGGCAGGTCGCCGCCGGCGAGCAGGTGCCAGGTCCCGCCGGCGATGCCGACCGAGACGGTGACGGTGATGGCGGTGGAGGCGGTCACGGGAAAGGGGTGGCAGGCGATGCCCTCGATCAGTCGCTCGGCGACCCGGGCGGCCTCCTTGGGCGCGGTCTGCGGCAGCAGTACGGCGAACTCCTCACCGCCGTGCCGGGCGACCAGGTCTCCCGGCCTGACCAGGGTGCGCAGCCGGCGGGCGATCTCGTGGAGCACCTGGTCTCCGCCGTGGTGCCCGTAGGTGTCGTTGACCTGCTTGAAGTGGTCCACGTCCAGGAGCAGCACGGACAGCGGGTGCCCGCTGCGCCGGGCCCGGTCGTTCTCGATACGCAGTGCCTCCTCGAAGTACCACCGGGCGTACAGGCCGGTCAGCCCGTCGGTCACGGCGATCGTCTGCTGCGTGGCGACCAGGTGTCCCAGCCTGCACAGCACGAGAAGGGTCAGCACCGTGCAGCCACCGACGATCAGGGGTACGTGGAGCGGCCTGCCCAGCGCGTACTGCAGGCCCAGTGTGGCCGGTCCCAGCAGGGAGGCGACGGCCAGCAGGATGAGCCGGGCCGGGCCCGCCCGCGGCTCCGGCGTCGGCGAGCGCTCGGCGACCCGGGACAGGGAGGGATGCAGCCCGGCGGCGCCCAGCAGCGCGTAGCCCGAGAGCCAGCAGGCGTCCAGGTGGTTGCCGGAGTGGTAGAGGCCCAGGAGCGACTCGGTGCTGTAGCCGACATCGCTGAGCAGCATCACCACCAGCGCCGCCTCGAGCAGCCAGAACGAGGTGGTCCGTTCCCCCGCGCCGAGCAGCAGCCGGGTACCGATGACCAGCAGCAGCAGATCCAGGGCGGGAATGGCGACGGCGAGCGCGAGATCACCGGACGAGGAGCCCGGTACCAGCGCGATGGGGCTGATGACGTAGATCCACACCAGCAGGGTCAGGCCCGTCACGATGGCCAGCGCGTCGATGACGCTGGGCAGGTCCCACCCGGGCGTGCGCCGGCGGATGAGCATGACGAACCCTGTGGCGTAGAGCGGGTAGCCCGTGAGGTAGATCAGGTCGGGGAGGTCGGGGAACCCCACCCTGCCTGCGAACACCTCCGTCATCGTGTAGCAGACGTCGCCGGTCCACCATGCCAGCTGGCCGAGCATGAACAGCCGCCACGGTCTCGGGTACGAGGGGCGGTACCGGCGGACCCCCCACCACAGGGCGACCACGACGCTGAGGCTCACGCCGACATAGAGCACCGCCTGCATGAGGTACGCCACCGGCTCCCACAGAGCGGCGACGTAGTACACCACGATGACGAGCATGACGGCGAGGAGATAGCGGATCCAGGCGGGTACCCGGGAACGCATCCCCGGCGCTATCAGGACCAAGCCGCGCCCCCTGGTCAACAGCCCCGGACGATAGCTACACAGTAGAGTCAAACCACTACCTAGATGCACAATTTGCGCGGATTGGTCTAGGTGTCGCAGAGGACCGTTGGGTCACCAGTGCGGTAACGGGCCCGGCGGGGAACGGGGGCCGCTCGTGGCCATCTGGCAGTCCAGTGGCGACCGCCTGACGGCCCACCTCGGCGGACGGCCGGGCTCTCGGCCCACTGGCCTTATCCGGACACCGTATGGCGTATCCGTAAACCCGGTATTAACAGAATGCGTCTTGTCCGTAATCGGAGTTTTATTCGTCTCCTGACAGGGGCAGCGCATGCACATCCGACCCGTGACCGTCGTGGGGGCCGTAGCGGCCGTCACCGTCGGGCTCACCGGCCTCCCTGCCGTCACCTCCGCCGCGACGGCCGCCGCGCCGGCCAAGGCGGGCGACTTCAACGGCGACGGTCGTCGTGACCTCGCCCTCGGCAGCCCGGCCGGCACCGTCGGCAGCGTCGTGAACACGGGATTCGTCACAGTGGTGTACGGGGGCGCCGCCGGTCCCGACACGGCGAAGCGCCAGGTGGTGAGCCAGAACAGCGCCGGCATCCCGGGCGGTTCCGAAGAGTACGACGGCTTCGGCTCGGCCCTCGCCTCGGCGGACTTCGACCGCGACGGCTACGCCGACCTCGCGATCGGCGCGCCGGGTGAGGACGGCGGCGGCGGTCCGCTGGGCGGCGGGCGGGTCACCCTCGTCTACGGCGGTCCCGGCGGGCTGTCCACTCGCGCGGTCGAAATCACGCAGGGTGGCGGGTTCGGGACGTCCCTGTCGGCGGGCGACTTCGACGGCAACGGCACGCCGGATCTCGCCGTCGGGGCGAACGGAGCCATCTGGGTCTACCGGGGGCTCGGGACCGGAAGCCTCGCCGGGACCAGGACCCAGGTCGGGGGGAGCGACGGGGAGAACGCCTCCACCATGACGACCGCCGCCGACTACACCGGAGACGGCATCGCTGACCTCGCGGCCTCGGTCTACTGGAGCTCGATCAGTCCCGACCATGAATTCCGCCGGTTCGTCGTCTACCAGGGCTCGGCCTCCGGCCTGGCATCCCAGCCGATCTTCAGCGAGGAGACCAGCTACGCGGACCTCGCGGGCGGGGACTTCAACGGCGACGGCAAGGCCGACCTCGTGACCGGCGGCAACAACGAGATCACCGTCAGGCTCGCCACCGGAAGCGGCTTCGGCGCGGCCCGGGTGATCGACCAGGCCACCGAGGGGGTCCCCGGCACCGACGAGCCCGTGGACGACTTCGGCGACGCGCTGTCCACCGGAGACGTCAACGGCGACGGCAGGGCCGACCTCGCGATCGGCGCGCCGGGCGAGGCCGTCGGCACCGTGCTGAGCGCCGGGGCGGTCACCCTCCTGTACGGCGCCGGCGACGGTCTCACCACCACCGGCGCGCAGATGTTCGGACAGGACACCGCCGGTGTGCCCGGCACCGCCGAACGGTCCGACCGGTTCGGGGACGACCTCGCGCTCGCCGACGTGAACGGCGACGGCAGGGCCGACCTCACGGCCGGAGCGGCGGGCGAGAACGGGTACGAGGGGGCGGTCTGGGTGTTCACCGGCTCGTCCGCCGGGATCAGCGTCGCGACCGGCACCGCGTTCAACCCCGGCACGCTGGGCATCGCCGGCCGGACGGCGGAGCTGGGCAGGGTCCTGCTGCGCTGAGAGGCGCGCCATGGCGTCCCTGCGCGGAGGCGGGGACGCCATGGCCGTCGTCCGGTGCGCGCACCCGACGACGAATCCGGTTCCAGGACCGGTCCTCGCCGTCACGCGGCGACGACGGCCACGCTCACCCGGCCGCCGTCCACGTCGAGCACGGTGCCGTGCACGAACGCGGACTCCTCGCTCGCGAGGTAGACGGCGGCGTGCCCGATGGCGTCGGGGGTGCCGCTGCCACCGGCGGGTGTGCCGCGCATCAGCGACTCGGCCAGATCGGCGCCGGCGCCCTCGGGGAGGGACGGAAGGATCACGCCGGGCGAGATGGCGTTGACGCGTACGCCCGCGGGGCCGAACTCGGCAGCCCAGGCCCTGGTCAGCGTCTCCATCGCACCCTTGGTGGAGCTGTAGAGCGAGCCGAGCGGGATGCCGAGGCGGACGATCCAGGAGCCTAGGTTGATGATCGCCCCACTGCCGCGCTCGGCCATCGCGGGGGCGAGGGCCGCGGTGAGGAAGAACGGCGCCTTGACGTTGACGGCGTAGACCTGGTCGAAGGTCGCCTCGTCGGTGGCGGCCGTCGACGGGGCGGGGTAGATGCCGGCGTTGTTGACGAGCACGTCGATGCGCCCGCCGAGCACCCGGGTCGCCTCGGCCGCCAGGTCTTCCGACGCCCTCGCGGAGCCGTCGAGGTCCGCCAGGACGAAGTCGGCGCGGCCACCGGCGGCCCGAATCTCCTCGATGACCTCGGCGCCGCGCTCCTTGCTCCGGCCGGTGACGACGACGTGCGCCCCCTCCGCCGCGAACGCGACCGCTATGGCCCGGCCGATGTTGCTGGTCGCGCCGGTGACGAGCGCCGTCTTGTGCTCCAGGCGTGTGCCCATGCTGAAGTCCCCTGTGATCGTTATGTGTTGGCGCGGCCACAAAATGGACCACGTAGTCCAGACGATATCAACAGAATGGACCACATGGTCCAGACTTAGCCGGCAAAGAAGTCCGCCAGGACCGGGGCGAGCACCTCGGGGTCCACGTCGTGCGTCTGGCCGGCCAGGATGACGAGCCGCCCCTCCGGCAGGGTGTCCGCCACCCGCCGGGCCGCGTCGGTCAGCCGCGCGGGACTGGCCTCGCCGGCGAGGACGAGAGCGGGGGTCGGCAGCCCGCCGACCAGGCCGGCCGGCATCGTGCCTCCGCTGCCGGCGTGCCCCATGACCTCGGAGTCGTAGGCCAGCGTGTGCGCCATCGCCTCCAGCCCCGGCCACATCGGTGCGGACCGCGCCCCTTCCACCATCTCCGGCGGCAGCCCCACATTGGTCATGAACAGTGCGACCGCGCCGCCCCGGTCGCCCTTGGACAGCAGCTCGGCCAGGTACGCGGCGTACTCCCGTGCGCTTCGCCGCGCGGCGTCGTCATCGGCTTCGAAGGGCGGCTCGTACAGCGCGAGCCTGGAGACGGGCAGTCCGTGTGCGGCCGCGCGCAGGGCGAGGACCGCGCCGGAGGAATGGCCGTACAGCGACACCGGCCCGCCGGCCTCGGCGATGAGGGCGGCGAGATCCTCGATTTCACGCTCGACCTCGTACGGCGGGGTGTCGCCGCTGTCGCCCCGGCCGCGGCGGTCATAGCCGATCACCGTGAGACGGGGCGCCAGCAGTCGCATGAGCGGGCCGGCCGATCCCCGGTCGTTGAACGCACCGCCCACCACGATGACCGCCGGGCCCTCGCCCGACCGCTCGAAGGCGATGGGGGTGCCATCCGCCGAGGTCACCTTGTTCATGATTTCTCCCTGTGGTCGTGCCCGGATCCGTGTCCTTCTCCTCTCCGACGAACGGGGCCGGCGCCGGCGGACACCCGGCGGGAACGAAATTCCGGCCGGTCCCGGGTGACGAGTACTAAGGTGCCGTGCATGGGTCCGAACGTCGCGCTCGCGTGCTTCATGAGGCTCCGCCGCGCCTAGCGGCGGGCTGACCTTCCTCTTCGACCAGCTCCGCCGCACCTCGGCCAGCGCCGGTGCGGCGTTTCGCGCTGCCCGGCTCCGAACTGCCTCGCGGAGCACATACCCATGCCTCACCCCTATCAGGGCGGACGACACGAGCTCGGTCAGAACTTCCTCACCGACCGCTCGGTGATCGGCGACATCGACGAACTCGTGGCACGAACCACCGGGCCGATCGTGGAGATCGGGCCCGGGGACGGCGCCCTCACCCTGCCGCTGAGCCGCCAGGGCAGGCCGCTGACCGCGGTCGAGCTGGACCCGGGGGCCGCCCGGCGGCTCAGCGGCCGCGCCCCGGGCAACGTGACCGTCGTCTGCGCGGACATCCTGCGCTACCGGTTGCCCCGGCACCCGTACGTCATCGTGGGGAACATCCCGTTCCACCTGACGACCTCCATCTTCAGGCGGCTCCTGGCCACCGACCACTGGCACACCGCGGTCCTGCTGGTGCAGTGGGAGGTCGCCCGCCGGCGGGCGGGAGTGGGAGGCGCCAGCATGCTCACCGCGAGCTGGTGGCCGTGGTACGAATTCGAGCTGCACGCGCGGGTCCCCGCCAGGTCGTTCCGCCCCGTCCCCTCCGTCGACGGCGGTCTGCTCAGCATGAGCCGCAGGGCGACCCCGCTCGCCGTCGACCGCCGGCGATACCAGGACTTCGTCAAGCAGGTCTTCACCGGCAGGGGGCGCGGCCTGCGCGAGATCCTGGAAGGGACGGGCCGGCTCGGCCGCCGGGCGCTGCGCGACTGGGAACGCCGCAACCGCGTGTCCCCCCAGGCACTGCCCAAGGACCTCACCGCCCACCAGTGGGCATCGCTGTGGCACCTCACCCGCGGCGACGTCCGGACGCCCGGCCGCTGAGATGAGGGACAGGACCTTCTCGCCCCTACACCGCGTCAGAGGGTCACCGGCAGCGTGGTCAGCCGCCAGGTGCCGGGGTCGAGGGCACGCACCTCTTCCAGGGCGACGGCGGGCGCCAGATCGGGAAAACGGCGCAGCAGCGCCGTGAGCGCGACCTCGGTCTGGACCCGGGCCAGCGACGCACCGAGGCAGAAGTGCGGCCCATGGGCGAAGCCCAGATGGCCCTGGGGGCCGGTTGCCCGGCCGAGGTCGAGCCGGTCGGGGTCGGCGAACACGCGCGGGTCCCGGTTGGCGGCGGCGATCGCGGCGATCACGGGCTCACCCCTGCCCACCGGTGTGCCGCACAGCTCGACGTCCTCCCGCGCGTAGCGGGGTATCGACAGCAGCGTGGGCCCGCACCAGCGCGTGAGCTCCTCGACGGCGGGACGCATGAGCCCGGGGTCCGCACGCAGCGCGGCGAGCTGCCCGGGGTGGGAGAGCAGGGCCGCCACGGCGTTGGCGATGAGGTTCGTGGGCGTCTGCCCAGCGAGCACCAGGTGCCAGACCAGCGTCACCATCTCGACGTCGTCGAGCCGGTCGCCGTCCTCGGCCTGCAGGTGGAGGAGGTCGGAGACCAGGTCGTCGGCGGGCCGGTCGCGGCGGCGCGCTATCACCGCCTTCGCGCCGTGCATGATCCCGGGGATGGCCTCGGCGAACCCCCGGCCCGAGCCCGCCGCGATGGTCGCTCCGTACTCGCGCCACCGCGGGCGGTCGGACTCCGGCACGCCGACCAGCTCGCAGATGACCTCGATCGGCAGCGGTCGCGCGAAGTGCCGCAGCAGGTCCACCGAGCCCTGCTCGGCATGGCCCGGCAGGCCGGCGAGCAGGTCCTCGACGATCGGCTCGATCTGCGGCCGGAACTCGGCGGCGCGGCGCGCGGTGAACGCGGGGGAGACCAGCCTGCGCAGCCGCGTGTGCGCCGGCCCGTCCACTTCGCTCATGGTCCGCATGTAGGGCAGGCAGTCCTCGGGCACGTCGGGCCGGAGGAAGCTGCCGGTGTTGATCTCGAACCGCGGGTCGCCCAGCATCGCCCTGGCGTTCTCGTGCCGGGTGAGGACCCACATCGGGCCGAGGCCGGGGATCATGAGCCGCGCCAGCGGCGAGCGCTCTCGCGCGTGCCCGTAGGCGGTGAAGGGGTCGCGCAGGACCTCCGGGTCGGTGAGATCGATCTCGGGGACGTCGTCCGCATCCTGGCTGGCACCGGTCATGGATGGATCCCTCCCAGGATTCACATGTTCAGAACACATGATCTCATCATCTGGATGGTCACGGTATCTTGGATCGGAGCGCACGGCAATACGCCGGGACGAGGAGCACGATGGACCGGCTGACCAGAGCCCAGATGCAGGAGCGCAACCGCGCGAAGGTGCTGACCGCCGCCCGGGACGAGTTCACCGAGCGCGGCTTCCGTGACGCCAAGGTCGACGGCATCGCGGAGCGCGCCGGGCTCACCCGCGGCGGGGTCTACTCCAACTTCCCCGGCAAGCGCGCCCTGTACTTCGCCGTCCTGGCCGACCTGGCCGAACGCGCACCCGAGCCACCACACCCGGAGCCGGGCCGCACCGCCCGCGAAGCGCTCGGCGCGCTGGCCCGTGCCTGGGTCGCCCGGCTACCGCTCACCACCGACGAGCAGCACGGCCCGGCCCGGCTCGGCATGGACCTGATGCCCGAGATCCTCGCGGAGGAGCGCACCCGCCTGTCGTTCGCGCAGCTGATGAAGCTCGACGCGCTCCTGCTCGGCCTGGCCCTGGAGCGGTCGCGGCCCCCCGCCGCTCCGGCCGGCCGGCGGGTGCGCGTCGCGGAGGCGGTGCTCGCCACCCTGCACGGTGCCGCCCAGATGGACGCCGCGGCGCCCGGTTTTCTCGACCCCTTCGACGTCGTCGGTGTCTGCGAGCACCTGACCGGCCTGGATCTCGGCGGCGGGTGGCCGCCCCCGCACCTGCCCTATGTCCCGCCGGCCCGGGATGCCGACGAGCCGTGGTCGCCGCCGCGCGCGACGGACGCGGTGACCGGCGAGCCCGCACGGCTCACCGGCGACGGGGTGGTGGCGATCCTGGGTTTGCACCGGCTCGGGGCCGCCGAGGAGGCGGTACGGGCCGCACCGTCCCAGGCCGAGGTCACCGTCGTCCTGGTCACCGGCGATCCGGACGAGCTGGCGCCGCTGGCCCGGCTGGTCGTCGCCGAGCTGTGCGGCTGCCTGCGCCAGGCCTTCCCGCGGTCGGCATGGCCACGCCTGCAGGTGGTGCACGACGAGGCCGGTGCCCTCGCGGCGGCGGCCGGCGTACCCGCCGTCGGCGACGCCACCGAGACCGCCGTCCGCGTCGAGGCGGGCCGTGTCGTCGCCCGCGCCGACGGCCGCGGCGCGTGTCACGCGGCCGCCTCCGCCGGCCGGCACCCGGCCTCGCCGGAGGACCGCCCCGGCTAGCCGCACTCGGCCGGGGCCGGCACGGTGGGTTAGTGTGATCGTGGAGAGCCGGGAAGTCTGGTCGGCGCAGTCCTCGTCGTGCCGTCTACATTCCGGAGTCGTCTCATGGCCTCGCCGCCCTCGCCGCCCTCGCCGCCCTCGCCGCAGAAGCGTCTGTTCGCGCACCCCAGCTGGCGCCGCGCGCAGGCGGTGGCGTCGGCGCTGCGCAGTGAGACGATCGGCGGTATGGTGCTGCTCGGCGGCGCCCTGGTGGCCCTGGTGTGGGCGAACTCCCCGTGGAGGGGCGGTTACGCCGCCTTCACCGGCGCCAAATTCGGGCCGGCCGGACCCCACCTGGACCTGACCGTGGCGCAGTGGGCCTCCGACGGCCTGCTGGCGGTGTTCTTCTTCGTGGTGGGCCTGGAGCTCAAGCGCGAGTTCGTCGAGGGCGACCTGCGCTCCCCGTCCAGGGCGGTGCTGCCGATCGTCGCCGCGGTCGGCGGCATGCTCGTGCCGAGCCTGGTCTACCTGGCGGTCAACGCGTCGATGACCGGGGGGACACCGCGGGGCTGGGCGGTGCCGATGGCCACCGACATCGCGTTCGCCATGGCGGTGCTGGCCGTCATCAGCACCCACCTGCCGTCCGGGCTGCGCTCGTTCCTGCTGACCCTGGCGGTGGTCGACGACCTGCTGGCGGTGATCGTGATCGCCGTGTTCTTCAGCGGTCACATCAGTGTGCTGCCGCTGCTGGGCTCCCTCCTGGTGATCGGAATCTTCGGCCTGCTCACCCGCCTCCGGATCACCCGGTGGTGGCTGCTGCTGCCGCCGGCGGTGCTGGCCTGGGCGCTGATGCACGCCTCCGGGATACACGCCACGATCGCCGGGGTGCTGCTGGGCTTCGCCGTCCCCGTCGTGGCCCGGAAGGGCGAACGGGTGGGACTCTCAGAACGGTTCGAGCACCGCTGGCGCCCGATCTCGGCCGGCGTCGCCGTCCCGCTGTTCGCGCTGGTGTCGGCCGGGGTCTCGCTCGGCGGTGGCGGCATCGGCGCGGCCGTGCGCGACCCGGCGGGCCTCGGCGTGGGGCTCGGCCTGGTGACCGGCAAGCTCGTCGGGGTGTTCGGCGCCACCTACCTGCTCGCCCGCCTCACCCGCGCCACCCTGGACGAGGATCTGTCCTGGTGGGACGTGCTGGGCATCGCCCTGCTCGCCGGCATCGGCTTCACCGTCTCGCTGCTGATCGGGGAACTCGCCTTCCCGGCGGGCGCCGGCCGTCAGGATCACGTCAAGGCCGCGATCCTGCTCGGCTCCCTGACGGCCGCGGTCCTGGCCGCTCTCGTCCTCCGCTGGCGCAACCGCGTCTACCGGCGTCTGTGCGCCCGGGAGAGCATCGACACCGACCACGACGGCATCCCCGATCTCTACCAGGACCCCGCCCCCGGCCACCCCTGACCCAGCCTCCGCCGCCCTCTTCCCTCCGTGATCATGCAATCGTTCGACGAACGATTGCATGATCACGGAGGGGAAGGCGGTGTCATGTCACCGGGGGACGGCCGGGCCCGAGGTGTTCCCGGTCCGTTCCGGCCGGGGGGTGCCGTACCAGCGCCAGGTCGTGAGGCGGGGGCGGCCGGGGAGTTCGGCGCGGCCGGTGGCCCAGAGCAGGGTGGGCCAGGGGTCCGTGGCCTGCGGGGCGTCCGGGAAGAGCCGGGCGAGCACGCGCGAGCAGAGATCGGCGGGCGGCGTCCAGGTGAGCCCCAGCCCTTCGGCCAGGTCGTGGGTGTGCACCAGCGTCTCCACGATTCCCATCGCGGCGAAGCCCTCCGGATCCGACACGCCGTGGGCGTGGTGGGCACGGACCCGCGACGGTGTCGTACGCACCATGGCGACCAGCAGCGCGCCGCTCGCCTCCAGCACCTGCAGCAGCCCGGCGGGCCCCGCCGCGCGGTCGGCGTGGATCACGTTCGCCGGGCCGCCGGGCCGCCGGCTCTCCCACACGAAGGGCACCTCACCGTCCAGGGGCGGTGTCCTGGGGCCGAGCTGGGCGGCGTAGGCGAAGAGGTCGTCGCTCAGGTGCTCGACGGTCTCCCAGCAGTCCCACTCCAGCGAACCGGCCTTGCCGTCCCAGGCCGCCGCGGGCGCCTCGCGGAGGGCGGCGACGGCGAGCTGGACGGCCCGGTCGAGATCGTCCGCCGTCACCGGGGACGGCGGGGGAACGGAGTCGGCTGATCGGGGCATGACAGGACCGTATCGCGGCCGGCGCAGAGCCGGATCCCGCCCCCGTGACCTGGGTGAATGCGGGCTACGGCCGCAGCCGTACGATCTGCGGGTCGTGGTCACTCGCCTGGTCGGCGTATTCGGCGTTGATGTGGACCACCTGGTACTCCACGCCGCGGCTGCGCGTGTTCACCAGGATGTGGTCGAGCGCCTGCGAGACGCCGTTGAACACGTAGGTGTACCGCTCGTTCACCGGGAGCGTGCCGATCAGGTCGGTCAGGATCGGTGCGCGGGACCCATCGGTCGTCCCGGTCCGCAGCGCCGTGAGCGCCGGGCTGAACTGGAAGTCGTTGAGGTCGCCGAGCACCACCACGCCGGCCTTCCGGTCCACGCGCAGGATCTTCTTCACGAAGTCGTGCACCACCGTGGCCTGACCCACGCGCTGCGTGGCCGACGGCTGCGCCGGGTACTGGAAGCGCCCGTCCGCGTTCTGGTCGCCGAGCTTGGAGTTGAAGTGGTTCGCGATGACGATGACCGTCCTGCCGCGGAACCGGAACTCGCCCGCCAGCGGCTTGCGGCTCGCGTTCCACACCGGATCGGCGGGTTCGACCCGGCCCGGCGACAGGCTGAGGGCGGGTCTTCCCTTGATCTTCCCGACCGAGGTGCCGGTGACCGAGCGGTTGACCGAGGACGGCCCGCGGTCGACGAACGACACCCGCGCCGAGTTGAACAGCAGCACCACCCGGATGTTGCCCCCGGGCTGGCCGCCGTCCTGGTCGTTCACCGGGTCGATGGCGCGCCAGTCGTACCGGGGACCGCCCGCGGCGACGATCGCGGCGGTGAGCTTGGCCAGTGTCTGGTCGGCAGGGACCACGCCGTCGTCGGCCGCGCCCGAGTTGTCCTGTACCTCCTCCACCGCGACGATGTCGGGCCCGGCCAGGTTGGTGACCACTCCCTGGGCGAGCCGCGCGTACTTCGCCGCGGGGTCGCCGGGCGCGAGGTTCTCGACGTTGTAGGTCGCCACCGCGAGCTCGCGGGAGCCCTGGGCGGCCGCGACGACCGGCGGCAGGTCGCGGCGCTGGACGGCACCGAGCTGCGTCGCGGCGATGGTGTACCCGCCGAACTGGGAGTAGTCGACCGGCCCGGCCGTCGCGCCGGTGAACACGTCGCCGACCGACGTGCCCGGTCTGCCGCCGTCGGCCGGTACGACCTCGATGCGGCCGGAGGGGATGGCGTTCCCGGCGAGGAGCTCGGTGCCGCCGCGGTACGTGGTCGCCTGCGCCGGCTTGGTCGTGACGAACTGCTCGCCGAAGCCGTTCGACGGGCCGACCACCCTGGCGTCGTCCACCTGGACTCGCATCCCCTCCCGGGACTCCCAGAAGTCCAGCGCCGAGCGTGCGGGGTCGACCGGAGTGGACTCGATGTTGCCGCCGCCGAGGTCCGGCGCGTAGGCGGCGGGCACGGTGGCCGGGGTGATGACCTCGGCGGCGGGCAGCGACTCGCCGTGCGAGAGCACGATCGCGGTCGGGCTGCCGATCTCGGTCACCGACAGGTTCGAGGTCGCCGGTACCGTGTCGCCGCTCGACAGCGGGTAGAAGTCCTTGACGCCGCCCGACACCAGGACGGAGTCGCCCACCGCGACGCCGGGTGAGGAGGTGAAGACGAAGATGCCCTCGCTGGTGGCCGGGTCGGCGTCGGGGTTCGGGTCCTGGATCCAGTAGCCCCTGCTGCTGCCCACCGGCCGGATGCCGGTGACGATGCCCGGCACGTTGACGACCTGCTCGCCGTTGTGCGGCGACAGCCAGCCGGTGCCCTGCAGGTCGTGGATGCGCAGCGGCCCCGGCTCGCCTCCGCCGGTGCCCCCGCCGCCGTCGGACGGGTTCGCGGCGCCGGGCGTCGGGGCGGCGGCGAACAGGTCGCCGGAGTTGTCATCGCTGTCGGGCCTGCCGTTGCGCTGCACCGAGTCGGTGTTCGACGCCCCGCCGGCGGGAGCCGTCTCCCGGAGCGCAGCGGTGCCGTAGCCGACGAGATCGACCGAGCCGCTCTGACAGGACGCCGAGTCGGCGCAGGTCAGCGCGGTGGCGTTGGAAACCAGGGCGACCGTGCCGCTGGTGGCCGACATGCTGATCGTGCCGGTGGCCTGGGGCGCCGGCAAGGGCTGCGTGCCGCCCGCGCCCGGCGCCTCGCCGACCAGGTAGACCCCGCCCGGCGGGATCGAGCCGCTCAGCGGTGTCACCTGCCAGGCGCCGGTCGCGCCGCCGGAGTGGTACTGCACCGACCAGCCGGCCAGGCTCACGGCCGTCTCACCGCGGTTGGCCAGCTCGATGAAGTCGTTGGTGTAGGTGGCGCCGGAGTTCCCGCCACCGCCGTACACCTCGTTGACGACCACGGACGCGGACGGCGTCGCGGACGCGGGGGCGCCGGCGGCGACGAGCGTACCGGCGAAGGCGAGCCCGCAGACCGTGACGATCGTGGTCGCCTTCTTGAGGCGGGGGGGAACACCAGCACGCACGAGATCCTCCGATGGCCGACAAGATCGTATCGTCGGCCACCATGATGAACACAGGATGACGCCGCCGAGAAGGTCAGTGGCAGGCAGCGGCCAGATTCTCCGGCCTCCGCGCCTATCGGGGCGCTCGCGCCGGTGGCTCTTCCACGGCCTGCAACAGCCCCCAGACGAAGTGGGCGACGTACGGGCGCGCGCCGTCACCGCCGTCACCGTCGCCGCCGGGCGCGGAGAAGGTGACCTGCCATCGGCTCGGCACGTTGTCGGCCCGGTGCCCGGCCGGCGCGAACCGCGCGGCCACGTCGCCGACGACGTACTCCCACGGCGTCAGCTCCGAGACGTGACCCGGCCACGGCGCCGGGGCCGCCTCCGGCCGGACCAGCCACTCGTGCAGGATCGACCCGTCGGGTCCCAGGAGCGCCTCGAACCGCAGGTCGGGCCAGAGCGGCAGGGACCACCAGGCGGCACGGCAGACCACGTCGCCCCAGCGCCGGTCCGCGGCGCCCTCCGGCGGGCCGAGCACCCACCGGAGCCGGCGCTCGTCGCGGGGGAACCGCGCCGACCGCAGGATGCGCTGCCATCTGGCGTTGACCTGACGCGACTCGGTATGCGAGGCGTCGAGCGAGCGGAGCGCGGAGGCGACGAGATCGGGCTGGTAGTCGGCCATGCGCCGGAGCAGGACCAGCTGGAACTCGCGGCGGCCGAAGCCTTTCATGAGCGGTCCTTCATCGGGTGCGGTGTACCGCCGAGCGTCTCGCGGCGGCCGGGGCACGGCGAGTACGGCCCGGTCGCGCAGTCACCGTTCCCACGGTAGGGGACGCGCCCGGCTGGGCGCGTCCCCTCCACCCGGGTCAGCCGTTGGTGAGCACGACGGGGCCGATCGTGGAGTTCGCGGCGAGCCAGATCGCGCCGGTGCCGGGCACCGAGGTCAGCCCGCTGATGGCCATCTCGGACGCGCCCCACGGCGTCGCCAGGGTGACGCGCTGCCAGGCGCCGCCGGTGTAGGACATCAGGATCGGTCTGCGCCGGGGGTAGCCGTCGACGATGACCGTCTCCTGGCCGCCCGCCCAGACGGTGCCCGAGCCGTCCAGGACCAGCTCCACGTTCGTGACACCGGCGGGCAGGTCCACCTGCGACCAGGCGGAGCCGTTCCACCGGACGACGTAGCCGGCGCCGCTCACCGTGGCCCAGACGTCGGTGGCCGTGACGGGCAGCACCCCGGTGAGCCTCGGGTCGTTGCGGGGGTACGCCACCGGCTGCCAGGCCTGGCCGTCCCAGTGGGCCACGGCGGCACGGTCGAAGCCCGATCCCCGGAGCGCGCCCACGGCCCACGCGTCGGTGGCGGTGCGCGCCCGTACGTCCATCAGGTACGAGATGTCACCGGCCGGGGTGGCCTGCCAGGTGCCGCCGACCCTGCGGTACAAGCCGGTGTCCCCGTTGAGGACCGAGGTCGTGAGCCAGGTGCCGCTCTGGCCGGCGAACACCTTGACATAGGCGTCGGGCACCGGTGATTCGATCTTGGTGAACGCCGAGCCGTCGAAGTGGGCCAGGTAACGCGGCTGGTACGGGAAGTCGGAGGCCACCCAGACGTCGTCGGGCGCGGCCGCGGTGACCATCGAGAGCTGGCCGTTGCCGCTGTAACCCGGCAGGGGGTACTCCTTCCACGCCGAGCCGTTCCAGCGGCGGGCGACCGGGTTGCCGTCGCTGCTCCACGAGCAGCCCCAGCTGGCGATCTGCGGGATGCAGATCGCCCCCTGCACACCGGTGATCCAGACGTCGGATGGACCCGCCGCCGAGATGTCGGTGAGTCCGGCGTTCGGCCAGAGGAACGGAAGCCCGACGCGGCGCCAGTCCCCGGCGGCGGTCTGGGCGGATGCGGCCGGAGCGGCCACAGGTGCGATGCAACAGAGCAGGGCCAAGATGGCCAGGGCGCGTTTCATAGAAGAATAATGGTGTTCATCAATCTAGAAGTCTTGTCACTATCCGACAGTTCGCCCGTCATGCCGGGGACGGGCTCCCGGTGGTCCGGGCACGGGCGAACTCGCGCAGGGTCTGCGGGGGGCGCCCGCCGATCTGCTGGATCGCCTCGGTCACCTGGTAGAGGTGGTGGCCGCTTCCGATGGTGCGGAAGAGCTCCCACAGGTGGGACAGGTGCTCGACCGCGGTGGGGTCCCGGTAGAGCCCCGTCGCCGTGCGCTCCCACTCGCGCGGGTCGCGGTCGAGGTAGGACACCCCGTCGCCGAAGGCCGCGGCGGCCTCGCCGATGGTCATGACCTCGCCGGTCAGCAGGCAGATCGGGTCGGCCGCGCCGCCCGGCCCGGTGAGGAGACCGGCCGCCACCCGGGCCACGTCGGTCCCCGCGATCAGCGGCAGCACCGTCTCCGGCGATCCCAGGGGAAGGGCGAGCTCGTGCCCGCCGCCCGCCCGCACCAGGACGGCCAGGTTCTCGAAGAACACCGCGGCCCGCAGGTGGACCGCGCCCACGCCGGCCCGGTCGAACAGCTGCTCCGCCACCCAGTGCCGGCGCATGTGCGGGGTGCCGGCATAGGGGTCGGCGGCCAGCTGCGACACCTCCACCACCCGTTCCAGCCCCTCGTGCCGGGCCGCGGCGGCGAAGACGGCCGCGGCGTCGAGCATGCCGTCGGTCACCGGGTACGTGAAGAACGCCCGGCGCACGCCCCGGACGGCCGGGATCACCGAAGTGATCTCTCGCAGGTCGCCGACGACGACCTCCGCCCCCGCGGCCCGGAGCTCCGCGGCCCGCGCGTCATCGGTGCGCACGAACGCCCGCACGGCCTGGCCGCGCTCCAGCAGCATCCGTACGACATGCCGGCCGGTCGAACCCTGCCGGCCGCCCGCGGCTCCCGTGACCAGTACCGGTTCCATGGTGTCTCCTCCGTCGGGTCTCACAGGGTTCGGGTCTCACAGGGTTCGGGTCTCACAGGGTGAGGGTGAACGCGCCGAGCCGTTCGAGCGCGGAGAGGAAGGGGCCGGCGGGAAAGGCCTCGGCGGCGCTGAGGACGCCGCTCTTGGCGGGCCCCTCGCCGGCGGCCAGCCGGACGGCCGCCTCCACCGAGGCCAGCGCGCCGGCCCGCCAGAGGTCGTGCCCGGACACCTGGCCCGCGCGGCCCGCCCGGCCCGCGATCGCCTGGACGGCGACAGTGAACTCGCTCCGCGCCCGCGCCTCCGCACCGGCGTCCTCGCTGGTGAACACCTCGTCCTCCTCGAAGGTTCTGGCGGTCAGCATCGCCTCGACCTCGCGGGTGGCCACGTGCCGGGGGACGGTGACGACCTCCGGGAAGGGCACGGGGGCGATCATCGTGCGAGGGCCGAGCGGCGGAGGGAAGGGGAACACGGTGTTGCGGGGCTCCACATAGCCCACCCGCAGCACGCCGTCGGAGAAGGTGATCCGCTGGGTCTCGGCGAACAGCTGCCGGGCGGTGTTCAGTGCCCCCGTGGTCATCCGCCAGCCGGTCACCGCGTACGCGATCGTCACCCGATCGATGTCGGTCAGGCCGTCGGTCACGGCGGCGGCGAGCAGGTCGCCGAAACCGCCGTAGAAGCTCAGCCCGGGGATCATGGTGGCGCCGTTGCGCTGGGCCGGTGCCTGGAACGCGTCGAACATGTGCTTGACATGGTGCGGCTCGACGGCGTGGTCGACGTAGTGACAGCCCGCCTCGGCGGCGGCCGAGGCGACCGGCTCGCCGGTGACCGAGAAGGGCCCCGCGCAGTGGATCAGCACCGTCGCGCTCTCGGCGAGCTCGCGCAGGGCCGCCGCGTCGTCCAGGGCGGCCGGATGGGCGCGTGCGCCGGTCTCGCCGGCCATCGCCCGGAGCGCCGTGGCGTCGCGCCCGGCCAGCACGACGTCCTGGCCCCGGGCCAGGAGCTCGGCGGCCACCAGACGCCCGGTGTGCCCGTTGGCGCCGTAGATTGCAATGACCCTCGTGGTCATGACCACTCACTTCCATACCGGGGGTATGTAACTTGATTCGAACGTACGTTCCCTCCGTAGGGCCCGTCAAGGGGGTGACATGACTCGACGCACTCAGGCCGAGCGCTCGGAGGCGACGACGGCCGGCCTCGTCGCCGCGGCAGAGCAGTTGTTCGGCCGGGACGGTTACGCCGCCACCACGATGGAGGCGGTCGCCGCGGCGGCCGGAGTGACCAAGGGCGCGGCCTATCACCACTTCCGCACCAAGGCCATGTTGTTCCGGGTGGTGTTCACCCGTGAACAGCAGCGGATCGCCGCGATGCTGGAACAGGCCGCCGGGCGGGAGCCGGATTCCTGGTCCGGGCTGCTCCGGGGCTGCCAGACCTTCCTGGAGCACTGCCTGGACCCCCGGTTCCGGCAGATCGTGCTGCTGGACGGGCCGTCGGTGCTCGGCTGGGAGACGGTCCGCGAGATCGACTACGAGCACACGCTACGGGTGCTGACCGGCGCCCTGCGCGCCGCCGCCGCGGACGGCCGGATCGTCGGCGGCGACCTCAACGCCCGCTGCCAGCTGATCTTCGGGGCGCTGTGCCAGGCGGGCATGCACCTCGCCCGGTCCGACGACCCGGCGGAAAGGCTGCCCGCGGTGGTGAAGGAGGCGCATCGCCTCCTCGGCGCGCTCACACCCGGCCCGCCGGACGACGACCACGGCCGCTAGGAGGGCGCCGTCCGCGGCCGGGATGCCGGCTGACGGCGGGCAGAACCGATCGGACGGCGAAGTCGGGACCTTGGGCCCTGACCTGCGGAGTCGTATCCGCCCACGCTGGAGGCAAGGGCGTGCCGGCGAGCAGGGGAGAGACCACGAACCGATGAGGCGGCAGGCCCGCGGGTAGCGACTGACGCGGCAGGAGAGCGGTGCGACGGAGCCTTCCGCGCGATCCGAAGGAGACAGGAGATGGCTGGGACCGGATGCGACCCGCACATCCTCGTCGGCTATGACGGCTCCCCGCAGAGCGAGCAGGCCCTGGAGTGGGGAGTGGAGGAGGCCCGGCTCAGGCAGCTCCCGCTCACGGTCTGCCACGCCTGGCACTGGCCCTATCCCTTCCGGCAGCAGACGGACGGAATCGCGAAGATCACCCAGGAGATGGGCCAGGTCGTCCTGAACAGCGGTGTGACCGCGGCGCGCAGGCTCGGCGACGAGCTGGACGTCCGGCCGTTGCTGGTCAAGGGCCTGCCCCATGCCGCGATACTCGACGCGGGCTGCGGCGCGGAGCTGATCGTCCTGGGCTCCCGGGGCAACGGGGGCTTCGAGGAACTTCCGGTCGGTTCGGTCGCCGCGCAGGTTCCCGCCTACGCCGTCTGCCCGGTCATCGTGGTCCGGCCGCTGCCGGCCGGGCGCCCGCATCCCGTACGCATCCTCGTCGGCGTGGACGGCTCTTCGACCAGCGAGGCCGCACTCGGATTCGCCTTCCAGGAGGCCGCCCTGCGCGACGGGACGGTGCACGTGCTCTGCAGCTGGTGGGATCCGGGTGCCCTGCCGGGCCCCGAACGGGCCGCCTTCACCGATCCGGAGGCGGTGCGCCAGGAGGCCCAGACCCGGTTCGAGAGGGCCATCGCGCCGTGGCGTGCGAACTGGCCGGAGGTACCCCTGGAGACCGATTTCCAGATCGAGTCCCCGCGCCGCGCACTCCTCGCGGCGGCCGGCGACGCGACGTTGCTCGTCGTCGGAGACCGGGGACTCGGCTCGGCTCCCGGCATGCTGCTCGGTCCGGTCGCCCAGGCGGTGCTGCACGAGGCGCCCTGTCCCGTGGCCGTGGTCCACGCGCCGAACCGGTCCCGGTACCAGCGCGGCCCCAAGCAGTGCCCGGCGGCCGAAGCCGCCTGAGTGGCGGACGGAGCGGTCGCCGGAACCGGTCTCATGCCTTCATGGTCACCACTATGGTCACCACGGGTCGGGGTCGGTCACCACTGGTCGGGCCGGTTTCCGGGCAGTCCCCAGCGGACGCCCGCCCGTTCCCAGTCGGCGTCCCACCGGCGGTAGCGGTTGCGGTCCATCCGCCGCCGGGTCGCGTAGTAGGGGATGCTGAACGAGATGGCCAGCATCAGCATCACCCCGACGGCGGCCATGCCGGTGTCGGTGACCGTCTGAGAATGCCTGCGGGGCTGCGGGGTGAGATGACCGGACCGGTCGACCCAGACCCGGGTCCTCCCGTCGGTGAGCACCTTGCTGCCCTGGTAGTCGGCCGTGTGCCAGGTGCCGTCGGCCTCCCGCCAGGTCACCCGCGCCGTCCTGGTCGCGGTGGGGTCGGTCACCGTCCCGACGACCCGGTGGCGTTCGGTGGCCTGCGTCTTCTCGGCACGCACTCCCGCCGCGTACACGTGGGAGCCGATCGGGAACACCGCCAGGGAGGCGGCCACCAGGTAGAGCGCCACCAGCAGCAGGGCGACGGCCGACTGGATGTGATCTTCGCGGCGCCTCATGGGGTTGCGGTCCAGCCCGGCCCGCCGCCGGGCACGATCCAGTCTCGACAGGATCCGGTGCGGCTCGGCCTCCATCGGGTTCCTCCCCAGCCTTTGTACCTCTCTCGACGGTACGGCCGGGCGCCGGGACGGGGGCAGGGGCCACAGGTCCCGGGGGAGTGGGCCGTTGGTCCGCGCTGTCGCACTCCGGCCGCTCACCGCTGGGAGAGCGCCTCGATCACTCGCGGGAGCAGCACGGCGTTCCAGGTTCCGATGGGCACCTTGATCGCCTTCTTCGGCTGCTCGCCCCTGCGGGCGAATATGCGGACATAGGGATGCTTCACCTCGGTGCCGGCGATGTCCTGCCAGGCGACGGACCTGCCGAAAGGGCCGCTCCTGCGGACACCCTGAGGGTCGAGCCGCACCCCCGCGCACTCGGCCGTGCCGCCCCCGCGCACGGTCATCACCGCCTCGGCCGCCAGGCGGCCGCACACCCGCTCCTCGAGGATCTCGACCGCTTTGATCCACTCCGCTCGATTGCGTTCCCGCCGTTCGTGGTCGATCTTGTTCTTCAGCACACCGGTCGTGCGCGAGGTCAGCTTGAAGCGCGTCTTCTTCCTCGCGGCGTTCCCCACCTCGATGCGGTAGGTGGTGCCGACGTAGCCGCCGTTGACATAGCTGTCCACGGCGCCGTATCTGACCCGGTCGATCTCCGGCCAGGCGAAGCTCACGCCGGAGACGTCGAGCCCCTCGTCGGTCATGGTGAGGACGCGTGTGTTCCTGTCGCCGGGGCTGGATTCCACCTTGAGGAGAACGGCTGCCACGGAACTCCACCCTCCGCAACGCGGGCCGGATGTCCCGGCCGGGGTCTGTCATGCGACCGGCTGACACTTTAGGCGAAACGAGGGCGCCCAGGGCGATCGGGCGCGGGCCGCCACGCGGCCACCGCCGGTGCCGGCGATCGCCTCGACCGGCGTGAGTCGCTGGTACGGAGCCGGATTCGGTCCGTATCAGGGCTCTCGCCCATGGTGGTCACACGATGACGTTCCGTGGCCGGCCGACCGGGATGTACTCCAGGACCGCGTCCACGAGGAGGCGGGCGGGCTCCTCGTAGCGGGTGCGCAGCTCGCGCAGCACCCGCTCGCCGCGGTACGCGGGCCACTCCGGCGGGAGGTGCTCGGCCGGCAGCCGGGGGTCGATCCGGATGAGCTGGAGCCACTCGGTGGTCATCCAGAGGAACCGGGCCAGGTCGTCGGGGGCGCCCGGCAGCGGGTCCGGACGGTCCCAGCGGTCCAGGAAGGCGCGGTAGCCGGCCGCGAGGCGGTCGAGATCGTAGGCGTCGCGGATCATCTCCGGGACGTCCGTCGGCTGCTCCGCGGCACCGCTGAACACCTTGACGTGGCCGTTCAGGCCGAGGCCCGCCACGAGGGGGGCGACGTCGACCCTGGACGGGGCGATCCACATCCCGTTGCCCAGCGACCCGAACCCCGCCCAGGTGAGCCGGGAGCGAAGTCCGTGCCTGCGGTCCTGCCAGGACTCGGGCATGGAGAAGGCGAGCACCGTCCACCGCCCGTCCCAGTCGTCGTTCACTGCGCTGGCCGTCCACACCCGGCGTTCGCCGTCGAGCAGGATCCGGGTGGAGCTCTCGGTGAGCCCGAAGTGCATCCGCCTGCCCTGCCGGTGCCGGGAGAGCAGGTCCTTGCCGACCATGCGCGTCAGCGTCGAGCGGATCGCGTGCTCGCCGACCCCCAGCCGCCCGAACAGCTCGATGAAGCTGCCGGAGAAGACGGCGATGTCCCGCTGGAGGACGTAGTTGCCGAGGAACGTGAGCATGAGCGACTGCGGCCGGAGCCGAGGCGAGTCGTCTTCGGGGGGCTCTGGATGCACCTGGTCCGGCTCCTCTCCCGCCTGCGCGGCCAGGTCCGTCCGGAGCCCGGCAGCGAGCGGTTCGATTATTGTTGGGCAGATTATTGACTGTCGTGAAATACGCGCCTAAGTTCAGCATACCTCTCCACCCGGCTCGCAGCCGGGAGGGGCTCGGCAGACCCGATCCACCCCCAGGAGGTCTTCCATGCGCAAGCTCATCCCCTTGCTCGCCGCGGCCGCTCTGGCCCTCACCGCCTGTGGTTCGGGTGGCTCCGGTGGCGACACCATCAAGATCGGTTTCATCGAGTCGCTCACCGGCAACTACGCCCCGCTCGGGGGCGAGGCCAAGAAGACCGTCGACCTGGCGGTGGACCAGATCAACTCGGCCGGTGGCATCAACGGCCGCAAGATCGAGCTGATCACCCTCGACGACAAGACCGCCCCCGACCAGGGCGTACTGCACTTCAACAAGCTCAAGTCCCGCAACGTCACCGCGATCATCGGCTCGACCTTCTCCAACGTCGGTCTCGCGGTCGAGCCGCTGGCCGAGCGGGCGAAGATCCCCTACATCTCGCTGGCCCCGGCCGACAAGCAGGTCAGCCCGGTACAGAAGTACACCTTCGTGGTCCCGGCGATCTCGTCCAAGTACGCCGAGGCGATGCTCCAGTACTTCCAGGCACACAAGATCGGCAAGGTCGCGGTCGCCTACGACACCAAGAGCTCCTACGCCCAGGCGGGCTTCGCTGGGATGAAGCGGTACGCCTCCCAGTACGGCGTCACGATCGTCAAGGAGGAGCCCTACGAGACAACGGCGAGCGACTTCAGCCCGATCTTCACGCACGTGCGCGGCTCCGGCGCCCAGGCCCTCGTCGCGTGGGCCAGCGGTGCCCCCGGCGTGACGCTGGCCAAGCAGTTCCCCACGTCGGGCCTGAAGCTGCCGTTGTTCATGACGGGCTCGCAGGCCAGCAAGCTCTGGCTGGACCCCGTCGGCGGCGCCAGTGAGGGCGTGTACGTGCAGAGCGCCATCGGCGTGGTCGGCGACACGCTGCCGGACGGCAGGCTCAAGCAGTCGGTCAAGGAGATGTCCGAGCCGTTCACGCGGAAGTACGGCTACGCGCCGCCGCAGTTCGCGATGGACGGGTACTCCGGCGTCAAGCTGCTGGCCGCGGCGATCGAGAAGGCGGGCGGCACGGACCGCGGCAAGATCCGTGACGCCCTGGAGTCGCTGTCCCTGGTGACCCCGGCGGGCCGGTACACCTACTCCGCCACCGACCACTCCGGTCTGAAGCCGACCGACATCTCCATGAACCAGGTGAAGGCCGGCAAGCTGGTGCCCACCGAGTGGTCCGCAGTCCGGCTCGCCGCGACCGCCAAGGCCGCCGGATGACCTCACCGCCGGCCCCGCTGCTCGAGATCGACGACGTCGGCAAGGCGTTCGGCGGCGTCTACGCCGTCCGCGACGTCAGCCTGACGGTGGCGGAGGGCGAGACCCGCGCCGTGATCGGCCCGAACGGCGCGGGCAAGTCCACCCTCTTCAACCTGATCAACGGTCACCTGTCCCCGGACCACGGCGGCCTGACCTACGACGGCCGGCGCATCGACCGGCTGACCCCGCACGCACGGGCCCGGCACGGCATCGCGACCGTCTTCCAGTCCGCCCGCGTGTTCCTCGGCATGACGACCCTGGAGAACGTGATGGTCGGCGCGCACGCCCGTACCCGCCACGGTTTCCTGGCCGGTGCGCTGCGGCTGCCCCGGCACCGGCACGAGGAGGCCGAGATCAAGGCCGACGCCCTGGCCGCCCTCGACCGGGTCGGCCTGCGGGACTGGGCCCACCGCCCGGCCGACGTGCTCCCGCTCGGCCAGCAGCGCTCGCTGCAGGTGGCCAGGGCGCTGTGCGCGCGGCCCAGGCTCCTGCTGCTGGACGAGCCGGCCTCGGGGCTGCGCGCCGCCGAACGCGAGGCGCTGGCCGAGCTGGTCGAGAGCCTGCGCGCGGACGGCCTGACGACGATGCTCGTGGAGCACGACGTGGCGTTCGTGGCCCGGCTCGCCGACCGGATCAGCGTGCTCGACCTCGGGCGGCACATCGCCGAGGGCACACCGGCCGAGATCCGGGCGGACACCACGGTCATCGCCGCCTACCTCGGGCAGCAGGAGTCATGAACGTCATCGAGGTCGAGGACGTCGTCGTGCGCTACGGCACCGCCACGGCCGTGGACCGGGTCGATCTCGAGGTCGGGGCGGGCGAGCTGGTCGCGCTGATCGGCCCGAACGGCGCGGGCAAGACCTCGCTGGTCAACGCGATCTTCGGCATCGTCCGGCCGGTGTCCGGGCGGGTCCGGCTGTCCGGGCGCCCGGCGCTGGTGCCGGAGGGGCGGCAGATGTTCGCCGAACTCAGCGTGGAGGACAATCTCGCGCTGGGCGCGTGGCGCCGTGGCCGCGAGCGCGGGGCCCGCGACACGTCCTGGGTGTACGAGGTCCTGCCGGGGCTGGTGCGCGTGCGGGACCAGCGCGCGGGCACCCTGTCCGGTGGTGAGCAGCAGATGGTCGCCTTCGGCCGGGCGCTCATGGCCGATCCGGACGTGGTCGTCGTCGACGAGCTGTCGCTGGGTCTCGCGCCGCTGGTGACCGCCGAGCTCGCCCGGCACCTCCGGGAGCTGAACGCCGAACGCGAGCTCGCGGTGCTGCTGATCGAGCAGAACGCCCGGCTCGCCCTCGACCTGTGCACCCGCGGTTACGTCATGGAGGCCGGCCGCATCCGGGCCCGGGGGAGCGCCGCCGAGCTGTCGGAGAGCGCGGAGGTCATCGACGCCTACCTGGGAGGCCCGCCGAGATGAGCGCCTTCCTGCAGTACCTCATCTCCGGGCTGGCGGTCGGCTGCGGCTTCGCGCTGCTGGCCAGCGGCCTGGTGACGATCCACCGGGTCACCCACGTGGTGAACTTCGCGCAGGGCATGTTCGCCGTCGTCGCCGGCCTGACCGCCGGGTCCCTGCTGAGCGCCGGGCTCCCGCACGGGCTCGCCGAGCTCACCGCCGTGCTGGTCACCGCGGGCGTCGGCCTGCTGGTCGGGCTGCTGGCCATCGGCAAGCCGGGGACCACCCCGCAGTCCGCGCTGATCGTCACGCTGGGCGTGGGATTCCTGGCCTACGCCGTCGAGATCCTGGTCTGGGGTGACAACCCGCGGTCCTTCCCCGGCCTCCGCGGTGCCGTGGAGCTCGCCGGCGCCCACGTCCAGACGCAGTCGTTCCTCGTCATCGGCGTCACCGCGGTCGTGTTCGCGCTGCTCACCCTCTTCTTCACCCGCACCTATCCCGGCAAGGCGCTCACCGCGTGCGCGTCCAACCCGTACGCGGCGCGGGCCATCGGCATCGGCGTCACCCGGATGGGCCTGATCGCGTTCGCGCTCGGCGGGGCGCTCGGCGGCACGGCCGGCGTGCTGCTCACCCCGCTGCTGCCCATCTCCTACAACAGCGACGTCCTGCTGATCACCAACGGGTTCGCCGCCGCGATCCTCGGCGGGCTCAACCGCCCCGGCCTCGCGCTGGCCGGGGCACTGACCCTGGGCGTCGCCGAGGCGATGGTCGCCGGCTACTACGAGGCGTCGTACCAGACCGTGGTCGCGCTCACCCTGATGCTCGCGATCATGATCTGGCAGGCCTCGCGGCGCACCACGCTTCACGAGGAGGCCGCACGATGACGATGTCCGTGCTCGTCCTGCTGCTGCTGTCGGCGATGGTCGTCACCGGGCTGTCGATGCTCATGGGCTACGCCGGCCAGGTCTCGCTCGGCCAGGCGTCGTTCTACCTGATCGGCGGCTACACGGCGGCCCTGCTCGCCACCCATGGACAGCCCACCTGGCTGGCCCTGCTGGCGGCCCCGCCGGCCGCGGCGCTGGCGGCCGCCCTGCTCGGCATTCCGCTGCTGCGGCTGAGGGGGCATCAGCTCGCCTTCGCCACCCTGGCCGTGCAGCTGATCCTGCTGAACCTCGTCGGCCAGCAGGAGTGGACGGGCGGGGACATCGGCCTGCAGGGCGTGCCGCTGCTCCGGATCGGCGGATACGAGTTCTCCGGCGACCGCGCCTACGCACTCCTCGCGCTGGCCGCGCTCGCCCTGGTCGTGCTGATCACCAGGAACGTCGTGGCGTCACGTCCCGGCCGGGCGCTGCGCGCGCTGGCCACCAGCGAGGTCGCCGCCGCCTCCTCCGGCGTGCCGGTGGCGACCTACAAGCTGGCGGTCTTCAGCCTGTCCGCGGGCTTCGCCGGGCTGGCCGGCGGGATCTACGCCTTCTACATCGGCTACGTCTCACCCGGCTCGTTCCCCGTGTTGATGTCCTTCGAGTACGTGGTGATGGCCGTGGTCGGCGGTGCCGGCACGATCTGGGGCGCGCTGGTCGGCGCCACCGTCATCACGCTCCTGCTCCAGGTGCTGAACGACATCGGCACCCAGGAGGGAATGCCCGCCGCCGCCCCCACCGTCCTGTCGTACGCGGTGTACGGGGCGCTGCTGATCCTGATCGTGCTCTTCCTCCCGCGCGGCCTGGTGCCCAGCGTCACCACGTGGTGGGAGCGCCGCCGCACCGCCCGGCAGGACTCTCGCCCCGACGTCCCCGCGGAATCCGATCTGGCCCGAACCTCCCCCTGACCCCGGCCGCGCCTCAACCGGAAGGACCCACCCCCATGTCCTCTCGCCGCAGCGTCCTCGCCCTGCTCGCCGCCGCCGCGCTCAGCCCGATCCTCGGTCCGGTCGGGCCCGCGCTCGCCGGCGGCGAGCCCGTACACCTGGAAGGCACGCTGCCCGACGGCGCGACCTACCTCATCGAGAAGCCCGCCACGTGGAACGGCACCGTGCTGCTGTTCAGTCACGGCTACACCATGCTCGGCCTGCCGAACCCCGCCCGCAACGCACCGGGGACCGTCGAGCACGACCGGCTGCTGGCCCGCGGCTACGCGCTGATCGGCTCGTCCTACGCCCGCAACGGCTGGGCGGCGCAGGAGGCGGTCCCCGACCAGCTCGCCACCCTCGACACCTTCGAGCGGCGGTTCGGCCGGGCCCGCCGGACCATCGCCTGGGGCCAGTCCTACGGCGGCCTGGTCACCGGTGCGCTGGCCGAGCGTCATCCGGCGCGGTTCGACGGCGCACTCCCGCTCTGCGGGCTGATGGCGGGCGGCAACGCCAACTGGAACTCCACCCTGGACGCCACGTTCGCCGCCAAGACGCTGCTGGCGCCCGGCGCCGACGTGCCGTTGGTACGGATCGGCGGCCAGTCGGCCGCGTTCGCGGGCATGCAGACCATGCAGGCCGCGATCGACCGGGCACAGCAGAGCCCGGCGGGACGCGCCCGGATCGCGCTCGCCGCCGCCCTGCACGACATGCCCGGCTGGTCGGACCCGTCCGTCCCGGAACCCGGGCCGGAGGACTGGGCGGCCCAGCAGCTCGACCAGTACCAGAACCTGCGCGGCACGATGCTGCCCGCGCTGCCCTGGCGGCAGGAGGCGGAGACCCGCGCCGGCGGCAACATGTCCTGGAACACCGGCATCGACTACCGCCGGCAGCTCGCCGCGTCGGTGGACCGCGACGAGGTCGAGGCCCTGTACCGGACGGCGGGCCTCGATCTCCAGGCCGACCTGAAGACGCTGAACTCCGCGCCGCGGATCTCCGCCGACCGCCCCGCCGCGGAGTACATGCGGCGCAACGTCGCCTTCGGCGGCAGGCTGCGCATCCCGCTGCTCACCGTGCACACCACGGGCGACGGGCTCGTGCCGGTTCAGCACGAACGGGCGTACGGCGACGTCGCGCGGGTGTCCGGATCAGCGGGCCTGCTGCGGCAGACCTACGTCCACGCCGCGGGCCACTGCCTGTTCACACCCGCCGAGACCCTGGCGGCCCTGGGGTCCCTGGAGCAGCGGATCGCCACCGGCCGCTGGGGCGACGCCGCGACTCCCCGGGTGATGAACGACCGGGCGGCGGCGACCGGGCTGGGCGCCGGGCGCTTCGTCGCCTACCGGCCGGCGCCGTACCTCCGTCCCTTCGCCGTGTGGTCCCCGGTACCGAAGAGCTGAAAGGAACTCCCGTGAACGACATCGATCTGAGCGGCCAGGTGGCCGTGGTGACGGGCAGCGGACGGGGCCTCGGCCTCGCCTACGCCACCGCGCTGGCTCGCGCGGGGGCCTCCGTCGTGGTCAACGACGTCGACGAGCAGGTGGCGGAGCAGGCCGTCACGACCATCGCCGAGGCGGGCGGCAAGGCCGTCGCGGAGGTCGTGGCCGTCGGCGACGCCGCGGCGGCCGACCGGCTCGTCGGCCGCGCGGTGCAGGCCTTCGGCAGGCTGGACGTGATGGTCACCAACGCGGGGGTGCTCCGCGACAAAGTGCTGTGGAAGATGGCCGACGAGGACTTCGACACGGTGATCGGCGTGCATCTGCGCGGCACCTTCACCTGCGCCAGGGCCGCCGCCGTACGGATGCGCGAACAGGGCGACGGCGGGTCGCTCATCCTGGTCGGTTCCCCCGCCGGGCAGCGCGGCAACTTCGGCCAGACCAACTACTCCGCCGCGAAGGCGGGCATCGCCGCCCTGGCCCGCACCTGGTCGATGGAGCTGGCCAGGTCCCGGATCACGGTGAACGCGATCATCCCCGTGGCCGCCACGGCGATGACCGAGACCATCCCCGCGTTCGCCCCGTACATCCAGGCGCAGCGCGAGGGACGGCCGCTGCCGGACTTCCTGCGCATGGGCGAGGGCTTCGGCGTCCCCGAGGACTGCGCGCCGCTCGTGCCGTTCCTCGCCTCGGCCGCCGCGCGCGACGTCACCGGCCAGTGCATCGGTATCGGCGGGGACAAGCTGGCGCTCTGGTCCCACCCGCAGGAGGTCTCGGTGGCGTACGCCGTCGGCGGCTGGACCCCGGAGACGATCGCCACGGCCTGGCCCACCACGCTCGGCCGTGAGCCCCAGACCGTGGGCATTCCCGCTCCCGTGATCCCGGAGACCTGACGGGCCGACCCCTCTGAAGGAGTTCTGATGACCATCAACGCGCACGTCGACGACCTCGCCGGGCTGAGCGGCAGGGAACTGGGCCCCGGCGAGTGGCTGGAGATCTCCCAGAGCCGCATCGACGCCTTCGCCGGCGCCACCGACGACCACCAGTGGATCCACGTGGACCCGGCCCGGGCGGAGAACGGCCCCTTCGGTACCCCCATCGCGCACGGCCACCTGACGCTGGCGCTGTTCATCCCCATGTTCACCGAGCTCCTGGACGTCGAGGGCGTGACGACCAAGGTGAACTACGGCCTCAACAAGGTCCGCTTCCCGGCCCCCGTCCCGGTCGGGTCCCGCATCCGGCTCGCCGCCCGGCTCGCCGGCGTGGAGGAGGTCGCCGGTGACGGCGTGCAGATCACCGTGGACGGCACGATCGAGATCGAAGGCGGGCCCAAGCCCGCCTGCGTGCTGCAGAGCGTCTCCCGGTTCTACCGCTGAGCGCGGTCACGGCACCCGGCTGAGATTCTCGGGGCCGACGGGCACGGGCATCAGGCCGTCGCCCTCCGGGGTGGGGCCGTACCTGGCGTCGCGCGGGCCGTTGAAGATGTCGCGCGGCAGGGGTACGGCCTCGGGGCTGAGCGTCTCGAACACGTCGAGGACGACGTAGTCGCCGTCCGGCGCCGCGTGGTCGTACCTGCGGATCGCGGTGAGCATCTGCGCGGCGGAGGAGTAGGCGTGGCTGTTGGCCGAGATCCACGCGTCCACCCAGTCCTGCGCGTACGTGCGCAGACGCAGCACCGCGACCGCGCTGACGGAGGGATACCTCGCCGTCATCCGGCCCTTCTCGCCGGCGACCCACGCCGGCTCCCCGGCGGCGGGCCGGGCGTCCTCGGGGTCGCCGTACATGGCGGCGACGACCAGGGACGGCTCCAGCGGGATCGGCTTGTCCATCGGGTCGGCGAGCACGAGGACGAGCGGCCCGTCCTTGTCCTTCCACCGCCGCAGCCCGGCCGACGCGGCGGCGCTGATCTGCTCGCGGATCGGCTGGAGGGTCTCGGTCAGATCGCGGGCCACCGGCTCGCCCACGAGGATCTCCTCGGCTCCGATCTCCGGGACGGCGATGTCCTCGAACCGCCCGTCGGCGGTGAACGCCGTCACCTCGCACAGCACCGGTCGATCGCCCGCCTGCACCAGACGGCCCGCGCGCCTCGCGCCACCCGGATCCGGTTTCTCCTGGAACGTGTAGCCGCGATCGTCCAAGTACCGGTTGAACCACTGCTCGGCGACTTCGCCGAGATCGTTCTTGTCCATGCCTGATTGTCGCGCGACATCGAGGGTACCCGGGCGACATTTCGTCCAGCCGTATCACGATCTACTACGCACGCTTCCGCACCGGCGGCACGGCGTGGGTCTCTCTTTTACATGCCTTGCCGCGTATATGCTTCGTATGGCATGTTGTAGAGGTGCCCGACACGATCTGGTCCGTTCTGATCGATCCGAACCGCCGGGCGCTGCTCGAGTTGCTGCGCGAGCGGCCCCGTACGGTCGGCGAGCTGGTCGATGAGCTCCGCCTGACCCAGCCGACCACGTCCAAGCACCTGCGCGTGCTGCGGGACGCGGGCTTCGTGCACGTCGTCCGGGACGCGCAACGGCGCATCTACGCGCTCGACCCCACGCCGCTGACGGAGCTCGACGCGTGGCTCGCGCCCTACCGGCGGCTGTGGAACGACCGGCTCGACGCCCTCGGGCACCACCTCGACACGACGAAGGAGATCTGATGGACCGCGGAACCTTTGTTCGTCACGAAGGCCGCCCGGCCGTGCGCTTCCAGCGCACCTACGACCACCCGATCGAGCGCGTCTGGGACGCCGTCGCCCGGCCCGAGGAGCTGGCGCACTGGTTCCCCTCGGCCGTCGAGATCGAGCCGCGCGCCGGGGGGACGATCGCCTTCTCCGGCGATCCGAACGTCGGCCCGACGACCGGCACGGTCCTGGTCTACGAGCCGCCCCGGCGCCTCGCCTTCACCTGGTCGGGTGAGGAACTGCACCTGGACCTCGAACCGGTCGATGCCCGGCGCTGCCGGCTCACCCTCGTCAACGTGCTCCAGGCACCTGACGCCGCGGCCCGCAACGCCGCCGGCTGGAGCGTCTGCCTCGCCGAGCTCGGCAAACACCTGGCAGGTGAGCGGGCGGACGGCCCGCACAGCCCCACCGCCGAGCCGTGGCAGGCGCACTTCGACGCCTACGTCGCCGCGGGCATGCCCTCAGGCGCACCTGTCCCGGGAGTGCCGTCGGATGCCGACGCCCGGCCGTCGAGGTAGCGCCGCACCGGCAGGTCAGTCGCCGGGAGTGATGAGACCCGTCTCGTAGGCGAGGACGACCGCCTGGGCCCGGTCGCGCAGGTTCAGCTTCGCGAAGATCCGGGCCAGGTGGGTCTTCACCGTGGCCTCGCTGAGGTGCAGGCCGGCGGCCAGTTCGGTGTTGGACAGGCCCCGGCCCAAGAGCCGCAGGACCTCCAGCTCGCGCGGGGTCAGCGCGGACAGGTCACGGTGGATCTCGGGGACCCGGTCGGCGCGGGCGAAGCGCTCGATGAGCCTGCGGGTGATCGACGGGGCGAGGAGGGCGTCGCCGGTGCTGACGAGCCGGACGGAGGCCACGAGGTGCTCGGGGGTGACGTCCTTGAGCAGGAAACCGCTGGCCCCGGCGGCGAGCGCGGCGTAGACGTACCTGTCCAGATCGAAGGTCGTCAGCATGAGCACCCTGCAGGCGGGGTCGTGCTCGAGGATTCTGCGGGCGGCCTCCAGCCCGTCCATCTCGGGCATCCGGATGTCCATCAGGACGACGTCGGGCCGCAGCCGCCGGACCAGGGTCACGGCCTCGGCGCCGTCGGAGGCCTCACCGGCGACCTCGATGCCGCCCTTGGTGAGGATCATCCGGAATCCGGTGCGGATCAGGGTCTGGTCGTCGACGATCACGACTCGGGTCATGGGCGGTCCAGGGGAATCCGGGCCCGGACGCGGTAGCCGCCGCCGAACCGGCGCCGGGCGTCGAGGTCCCCGCCGTACAGCGCCACTCGTTCGCGCAGGCCGATCAGGCCGCGCCCCTCGCCTTGCTTCGCGGGAGCGTTCGAGCCGGTGTTGAGCACCTCCAGGCGAAGATTGCGGGTGCCGTAGGCGATGATGACCTCGGCGCGGGAGCCCGGCGCGTGCTTGAGGGCGTTGGTGAGCGCCTCCTGTACGACGCGGTAGGCGGTGACGTCGATCCCGGTCGGCAGCGGCCTGGGCTTTCCGTTGATCGTGACCTCGATGGGGAGGCCGGCGAAGGCGACCCGGTCGACCAGCGTGCCGAGGCGCGACAGGCCGGGCTGGGGGGCCAGCGCGTCCGTGCCCTCCTGATCCGGAGCGAGCACCCCCAGCAGGTGCCTGAGCTCCGTCATCGCGTCCCTGCCGGTCTTCTCCACGGCGGCCAGCGCGTCGGTGGTCTCGCCTTCTTCGAGAGCGTGGCGTGCCGCCCCGGCCTGGACGACCATCACGCTCACACTGTGGCTCACGATGTCGTGGAGTTCCCGCGCGACCCTGGCTCGTTCGCCCTCGACCGCGAGCCGGGCGGCGCTCTCGCGCTCCTTCTCCAGCAGCCACGTCCGCTCGCCGAGCTCCCGGATCCTCATGCGGCGCATCCTGGCGGCGAGATACAGGGGGGTGAGCGCGGCGGCGGCGATCCACGGGACGCTCCAGCCCGGCAGCGGGAGTGTGGTGCCCGCGGCGGCGTAGGAGGAGACCGCGATCGCCACGAGGCAGGCCAGGCGTACCAGCATCCCCCCATCGTGGTGGCCTTCGGGCGGGTGTGCATCATCCGGGCGGGCGAAAACCGTACATCGCCCGGATGACACCGGCGCGGAGTTGCATCCGGAGCCCGATGGCCCGCCCGCCGGTGGCGGCTCTAACGTCGCGGCATGGAACATCTGGTGCAGCTCACGGACGTGCGCAAAGAGTACGGGGAGACGACCGCGCTGGCGGGCGTCACGCTGGACATCCGGCCGGGTGAGGCGGTCGCGGTCATGGGGCCGTCCGGCAGCGGGAAGTCGACGCTCCTCAACATGGTGGCGGGGCTGGACCGCCCGACGTCGGGTTCGATCGTGGTCCAGGGCGAGGACCTGTCGAAGCTGAACGAGACCGCGCTCGCCAAGTTCCGGCGCCGCCGGATCGGCATGGTGTTCCAGTTCTTCAACCTGCTCGACGACCTCCCGGCGCTGGACAACGCGGTCCTGGCCGCACAGCTGATCGGGACGCCGCGCAAGCAGGCCCACGCCAGGGCGATGGAGCTCTTCGAGGAGCTCGGCATCGCCGATCGCCGCAACGCCTATCCGGCGGTGCTCAGCGGGGGAGAGCGCCAGCGGGTCGGTGTTGCACGGGCGCTCATGAACCGCCCGGCGCTGCTGCTCGCCGACGAACCCACCGGGGCACTCGACAGCCAGTCCGGCGAGCAGGTGATGGATCTGCTCCAGGACCTCAACCAGATCGGCCAGACGCTGCTGATGGTCACCCACGACCAGCGCCTCGCGTCGCGCTGCGCCGACCGGGTCATCGAGTTCGCCGACGGCCGGGTCACCGAGGCCGTCCGATGAGGGCGACCTGGCGGGCGGCCCGCGCGGCCGTGCGCAAACGGCGGCTCCAGACATTGATCATCGGGGTGGTGGTGCTGGTCTCGACGGCGACGATCGTGCTGGCGCTGGGCCTGCTCGCCACCGTGGACGCGCCGTTCGACAAGGCCTTCGCCCGGTTGCAGGGGGCGCATCTGAACGTGTCGTACGACGGCGGCAAGGTCTCGGCGGACCGGCTGGGTGCCACCGCGCACCTGCCGGGGGTCAAGGCCGCCGCCGGCCCCTTCGCCAGTGTGGTCGTGGAGACCACCGGGTTCATCGGCCTGCGACCCGGCCCGATCACGGTGGTGGGCAGGGCGGATCAGAACGGCCCGGTGGACCACCTCGTCCTGACGGAGGGGCGCTGGCTCGCCGGGCCCGGCGAGATCGTGATCAGAAGGGACCCGCACGTACGCTGCGGGGGCGAAGGCTGCTCGCCCGTCGGCAAGCAGGTCGAGGCTCCCGGCCGCCCGAGGCTGACCATCGTCGGCGTCGTCAGGTCGATCACGCAGTCCGCCGATGCCTGGGTCACCCCCGCCCAGGCGCAGGCACTTCACCCGCGTGACTTCCAGATGCTCTACCGCTTCACCGACTCCTCGACCAAAGTCTCCGCCGTCACCACCGGCCTGCCGTCCGGCGCCGTGACCGGCAGCCAGTCCTATCTGGTCCCCAAGCTCGACTCCGCGAACAACGTCAAGGTCGCCGTCCCCTTCCTGCTGGTCTTCGGGGTGCTCGGCCTGATCGCCGCCGTACTGATCATCGGTAACGTGGTCAGTGGCGCGGTGGTCTCCGGCTACCGCCACATCGGTGTGCTCAAGGCGCTCGGGTTCACCCCCGCCCAGGTGAGCGGCGTCTACGTCGTGATGATCGCGGTGCCCGGTGTCGTCGGCTGCACGTGCGGTGTCGTCATCGGCAACCTGCTCGCCAAGTTCCTCACCGCGAGCACGGGTGAGGCGCTCGACCTGCCGGTCGCCAACGGAGTCGCCCCCTGGGTCGACGTGGCGGCCATCGCCGGCATCTGCGCCCTGGTCGTGGTCACCGCCCTGGTGCCCGCCGTACGCGCGGGCAGATTGTCCGCGGCCCAAGCCGTGAGCGCCGGCGCGGTCCCGCGCCGGGGCAGGGCGCTGCGCGTCCAGCGAGTGCTGGCCAAAGCCTCGCTGCCGCGCCCGGTCAGCCTCGGCCTCGGCCTGCCCTTCGCCCGGCCGGGCCGCAGCGCGCTCACTCTTGCGGCCGTCGCGTTCGGGGTCGCGGCGGTGACCTTCGCCACCGGCCTGCTCTGGACGATCGACGCCTACTCGGTGGGAGCCGCCCGAACGGAGGTCGCCGCGGTGTCCGTCGACACCGCCCTGCCGGACGCAGGTCCCCCGCCCATGAGGAAGGACGAGCCGGAACCCGCCCCCGCGGTGAGCGGCGCACAGGCCGAGAGCCGGCTGAGGGGTCTGCCGGGGACGCGGCTGCTGACCCCCTGCGCGGTCCGGGCCGTGCACGTGGTCGGGATGAACGAGACCGTCGACCTGAAGGCGTACCGGGACGGTTTCTCCCGGCACGGCTACGATCTCGCCCGGGGCCGATGGCTCCGCGGGCCGGCCGAGGTCGTCGTGTCCAGCGCGTTCATGAAGGCCACCGACCTGAAGATGGGCGACACCGTGTACGTCCTGGTCCAGGACCGCCGGACGGCCCTGCGGATCGTCGGCGAGGCGGTGGGCGAGGACCAGATCATCACCGACTGGCAGACGATGTCCGCGCTCGTGCCCGGCCTGCAGGCCACCTACTTCGAGATCGGCCTGAAGAAGGGCGTGCGAGCGCAGGCCTACGCCGAATCCCTCCACTCGGTGCTGGGCGACCGGCTCGGGATCGGCGTGCGGGGAGACGACTTGGACGCCGTCCTGCTCGGCCTCGTCACGACGCTCACGCTCGGCCTCACGGTCGTGTCCACCCTCGGCGTCTTCAACACCGTGGTCCTCAACACCCGGGACCGCACGCGCGACTTCGGCATTCTCAAGTCCCTCGGTTCCACCCCACGCCAGATCATGGCCATGGTGATCACTTCCATGCTGGCCCTGGGCCTGGCCGGTGGGCTGATCGGGATCCCCGTCGGCGTCGTCGCCCATCACCTGGTCATGCCGGTCACCGGCGAGGCCGGCGGGGTCACCCTCCCGGACGCCTACATCCAGGTGTACGGACCGCTCAGCCTGGTAGTGCTCGCCTCGGCGGGGGTCGCCATCGGCATTCTCGGTGCCCTGGTCCCGGCGGGCTGGGCGTCCCGGCTGAAGACCGCGACGGCGCTGCGCAGCGAATGATCACAGGGAAGGCCACGGCCGTCCGCCGACGCAGGCGATGGCCGTGGCCAGTTCCTGAGGGGTGACCGCCTCGGCCAGCCAGGACACGCCTGCCGCAGGCGCCGTCTCCGGCGGGAGCTACGCTTCGCGCCGAGCGCCCAACGGCATCCCACATTTACTTTGCCATTCACTCTTCGTAGTCGAATGATTACCTATAGTCTCCGGTCTCGTGCCATCGACCGATCACGAGCTACCGCTGGAGCTGTTCCGCAATCGGCCTGAGCTCGCCCCCGAACTGCTGGAGACCCTCTTCGGCCTCAAAGTGCCAGCCCACACCCAGGTCCGCTTGGGGTCGGAGACGCTCAACGACTGCGATCCCACGGAGTACCGCTGCGACGCGACCGTCATCCTGGGCGACCCAGGCGCCTCCCAGCTGGCCATCATCGTGGAAGTGCAGCTCCGTGCCCGAGTCCAGGACCTTGATCGCAAGAGATATACCTGGCCGGTGTATCTGGCCACCCTGCGGGCCCGTCAGGAATGCCCGGTGACGCTGCTGGTGCTGTGCCCCGATGCCGAGACCGCCGCGAAATGCGCCGAACTGATCGAGACAGGTCACCCGGGTTGGGACCTGAAACCACTGGTGATAAACCTGGCGAAGTCTCCCGCCGTCACAAATGCTGACAAGGCACGCGAAATGCCCGAACTCGCGGTGCTCAGCGTCGTCAGCCATGCGGACGGACCCGACGGCCGCGCGGTCTTGGAGGCTTTCTGCGCGGGAATGGAAACCCTCAAGCACCGGGCCGACGTCGGTGCGAAGTACTATGAATACGTGTTGTCACGGCTGTCTGCCGCAGCCCAGCGCAGTCTGGAGGAGATCTTGACTACGGACACCTACGAGTACCAAAGTGCCTTCGCCCGCGAGTACTTCGGCCAGGGCAAGGCTGAGGGTAAGGCCGAAGGGGAAGTCCAGGGCGAGGCTCGGGCGTTGCTCTCCTTCTTGGCGGGCCGTGGTCTGCCGGTGTCCGAGCAAGCGCGCGCACAGATCACCTCCTGCACGGACCTGGACCGGCTCGACCATTGGATCAAGCGCGCGGCCACGGCCTGTTCCGTTGAGGACCTCTTCGACTGAGCGGTCGTCCCTGGCCATTCGAGGACGGCTCGATTCCGGTTTCCCTGAATGGCGTCAGCCGGTTCCTCAGCTGATCTTTCAGATGGGGTCCCCTGGAGGCAACCCAGCGTGGACGCCCATTGCGAGTACACCGCGTGGGTGCTTCGTGGATCGGGGCAGGGGATTTCCGCAACGCCTCGCGATGTGAATATCTGTCCGTTTCTAGAGCAGGCGGGTCGGTGCTGTTTTCCCGTTGCATTGCCCTGACCACCAAGACGCGGCCCCGGTCCTTGGTCGTCGTCAGGCTGCCTGCGGGTGCGTGTAGGCCGCGTGGGGGTGGTCAGGGCAAAGGCCGGTCAGGGCGAAGGCCGCGTGGGGGTGGTCAGGGCAAATGCAATGCGGAGGGGATCCCCCCGACCCGTGGGTGCGTACGAGGGCATCTCAAGACCGCGGCCGCCTGCGCCGGCGAGTGGGCGCGGTCCACGGCAGGGCCTCCGGCCGAGGTGTGACGGCTCCCCGCCGGGGTGGCGGGGAGCCGGGCCGGGAGTGTCAGGTGACGGGGTTCTCCACCAGGTAGACCTTGGGGGAGGGGGCTGTGCAGGTGGCCTTCGAGGTGGTGCCCGAGCCGTTGAAGGTGAACTCGGCCGCCGCGCCGCCGAGGGAGACCGCGACGCTCTGGGCGCCGGAGACGGGCTTGAACGGTCCTGCGGTGAGGGTGCCGCCGGCGGGCAGGGGGATCACGGTCGGCCGGTCCCGGACGAAGGTCGTCGGCGGGATGGCTATCGCGTCGGCGGCGACGTTCTGCACGGCCGGGGTGCCGCCCTCGACGTTCAGGTCGAGGGTGGTGACCTTGCCGGCGGCCGTGGTGTAGCCCTTGTCGAGCAGCTTGTTCACGGTGGCCGCGGGGAGGGTCAGCGCCCCGGAGGCCTGGGTGAAGGAGAAGGAGCCGCCCTTCTTGACGACGAGCGGGATGTTGGCGCCCACCGCGATGCCGACGTCCAGTGGGTCACCGCCGAGCGTGCAGGAGTAGGGGGCGTGGATGATGCCGGCGAGCTCGTTGGAGGCGGGCTCGGCGAAGTTCAGCGGCGCGCCGGTGATCTTTGCGGGCGGCTGCCCGGCCGGGCCGCCGATGCCGATCTTCAGCAGGGCGTTGCCCTTCGTGGCCTTGCAGTCGGCCTTGATCGGCAGCGTGAAGCCCGCCGATGACTTCAGGTTCACCTCGGCGACCGCCCCGTCGAACTTCAGGGTCGTGGCCCCGCTGGTGGCGGCCTTGAACGGCCCGACGTCGAAGGTGCCCTGGAGGGGCAGGCCGACCTTCAGCGGCTGACCGGGTGTGAGCGGGATGTCCTTGATCTCGAACGGCTCGTCCTTGGCGATGTTGATCGACTCAGGGGTGGAGGTGCTCGCGCCGATGCTGAGATCCGTGATCTTGGCATCGACCTTGTCGATCGCGATGATCCCCGCCAGCGAGGTCAGCCACGACGGGAAGGTGATGCTCCCCGATCCCTGGGTCAGCCAGAACTCCTGGCCCGGACCGAGCTGGACCGGGGCCACACCTTGTACGTCCACGTCGGTGGGCAGGTAGAACACCGGCACGCCGGCGAGGGTGACGGTGCAGCCGATCGGCAGCTTGAACCTGCCGGCGTCCACACCGATCGCCGGGACGCCGGCCGGCGGCAGTGCGTGCGCGGCCGGGACCACGGCGAGAGCGAGCATCGCGACCGCGCCGCAGGAGATCGCAAGGGCCCTTCGGAGCCTTCCCGTCCAGGGTCGTGCCGGGGTGCGGTGGCGTTGTCGTCCACGCATCCTGTCCTCCTCAAAAAGTACGGATGAGTACTACTGGGCGACATCCTGCGTTCGGACGGACGTGCCGGATATGTTCGGACTTGCAGGGCTCGCAAGTCCCGGTTAGCAACGGCTTTCACATCACCCGCGGTGACCTGGGGAGGACGTGACCGGCGGTCGAGCTGGGCTCGGCATGGATCCCCACAGAACCCCGGGATGACCGAGTTGCCCCCTGAACCAGCCGCATCATCGGGCCTGCGGCTCGCCGGGACCCACGAGCCCGGCCGCCCCGGCCTGCCCCGGGGCCGTAGCAGCCTGCCCGGCCAGGCCGTCCGCGATGCCCAGCGCGCCCGGCTGCTGCGCGCCGTGATCGCCGTGGTCGCGGACAAGGGGTACGGGCATACGACCGTCACCGACGTCGTCCGCGGTGCCCGGGTCTCGCGCAACGTCTTCTACGCGCACTTCGCCGACCTGGAGACCTGCTTCTTCGCCGCGGTCACCGCCGCCCGGGACGTGATCGTCCACCATCTGATCGGCACGACCCGCGACCACACCCACGACCCCGCCCCGACCGCGGTCCTGCGCGCCAGCGTCCGTGCCTACCTGGACCTCTGCGCCCAGGAACCCGAGTTCGTCCGCTGCATCATGATCGAGCTGCCCGCCGTCGGCCGCCGTGCGCTCAACGGCCGCAACGCCGCCTACCGGCAGATCGCCGGTCTCCTGCGGCTGTGGCGGGACACCGGCCACCCCGCACTGCCTCCGGTTCCCGACGAGAGCTACCTCGCCGCGGTCGGCGCCATCGGCGAGCTCGTCCTCGCCCACGCCGCTGACGGCACCACCGCCGCGCTGCCCGCGCTCACCGACACCGCCACCGCCATCATCGAGCGCATCCTCGCCGTCCCGCGGGACGCCGTCCCGCCGGACGCCGTCCCGCCGGACGCCGTCCCGCCGGACGCCGGCCCAGGGGAGGGCGGTTCCGGCGAGCCCCCTGCCTCCTGACGGCCCCTGACGGCCACACCGGCATCGGGCCCGTCGCCGTCCGGCCAGAGGGCGAGGGAGGTCATCGCGGGGCGGGGCCGTCGTGGCGTTCGATGCCGTTCATGAGGAGGTCGAGAAGGCGGCCGGCGAGGTCACGTTGGTCTGGTTCGCCCGCGATGAGCGTCACGCCGCCCAGGGCCATGAGCACGTCGTCCGGGGCGAGGTCCGGGCGGATCGTGCCGTCCGCGACCCCCGCGGCCATGAGTGCCGTCAGTGCCTCGGTGAGCAGATCCCGGGTACGCATGCGCAGGTCGCCCTCAGTGACGAGGACCGCGTGGAGGGCGTCCGCCATTCCGTGCTTGGTCGCCATGTAGTCGACGAAGAGGTCCATCCAGGTGCGCAGTGCCTCCGTCGCGGGCGCGGTCTCGAGGAGCCCGGGAGCCGCTGCGCAGAGCCGGGCGGTCTCGTTCCTGTACGTCGCCTCCACCAGCCGTTCACGCGTGGGGAAGCGCCGGTAGAGCGTCCCGATCCCGACACCGGCGTCCTTGGCGATCGCTTTGAGCGCCGCCTCGGACCCGTCCCGGGCGAACGCCCGTGCTGCCGCCTCCAGCAGGCGGTCCTGGTTCTGGCGCGCGTCGGCACGCAGTGGCCGGGCTCTCTCGGATGGCACGTTCGCTCCTGGCTCTGGGCGGGCGGGGGTACCGGGTTGCTATGCGGAGCCGGGTCCGCTTATGCTGCGATTAAGTGGACGCGGCTCCACTTACGAGTTTACGGGGTCGCCTTCCGATGCGCACCCACCCGGAGATCCCCGGGTCGCGGACACGGCATCGGCGGGCCGGCAGAAGGGCAGCAACATGAACAGCGACCGCATCACCACTCCGTTCGGCGCGCAGTCCACCGCCGCCGAGGTCCTCGCGGGCGTCGACCTCAGCGGCAGGCGCGCCATCGTCACCGGCGGGGCCTCCGGTATCGGCGTCGAGACCGCCCGCGCGCTCGCCGGCGCGAACGCCGAGGTGACCTTGGCCGTGCGCGACCTGGAAGCCGGTCGGCGCACCGCCGGCGACATCGTCGCCACCACCGGGAACACCAACGTGCTGGTCGCACCGCTCGACCTGGCCGACCAGGCGTCGGTCGGGGCGTTCGCCGCCGCCTGGGAGGGGCCGCTGCACATCCTGGTCGACAACGCCGGCGTCATGGCCTCGCCCGAGATGCGGACCCCGCAGGGCTGGGAGATGCAGTTCGCCACCAACCATCTCGGTCACTTCGCCCTGACCACCGGCCTGCACGACGCGCTCGCGGCGGCCGGGGACGCGCGCGTGGTCGTCGTGAGCTCGGTGGGGCATCTCAACGGCGAGGTGCTGTTCGACGACATCAACTTCGAGCAGCACCCGTACGACCCATGGCAGGCCTACAGCCAGTCCAAGACGGCCAACATCCTGTTCGCGGTCGAGGCCGGCAGGCGCTGGGCTCCCGAGCGGATCGCCGTGAACGCGCTGAACCCGGGCCGCATCACCGCCACCAACCTGTCGCGCCACATCGGCGACATCTCCAACTCCCCGGCCTCGTTCGAGCCGGAGAGCACGGGGGTGTCCTGGAAGACGGTGGAGCAGGGCGCGGCCACCTCGGTGCTGCTGGCGGCCTCGCCCCTGGTCGAGGGTGTCTCCGGGCGCTACTTCGAGGACTGCGAGGAGGCCGGCCCGGTCCGGCCCGGCATCCGCCGCGGTGTCGCCCCGTACGCGCTCGACCCCGGGAAGGCCGCCCGGCTGTGGCAGGTCTCGATCGACATGCTCGCCCGTGCCGGAGGAGAACTCGCCGCTGAGGGCGCGTCGACCTGAGCCCCGGGCGGTACGGCTAGCCCGTCCCGGAGCGGACGCGGTGCCGTGCCGCCAGGGTGCCGGCCTCCTGGCGGGTGAGGGCGTCCTCGGGGTGCCCGCCGGTCGCGGCGTCCTTGCCGAGGGCGGAGCCGAGCTGCCAGGGGACGCTGGTGACCATGATGCCGGGCCGGAACAGCAGCCGGGCCTTGAGCCGGAGAGCGCTCTGGTTGTGCAGGAGGTGCTCCCACCAGTGGCCGACGACGTACTCGGGGATGAACACGCACACCACGTCGCGTGGGCTGCTTCGCCGGATCCGGCCGACGTAGTCCAGGATCGGGCCGGTGATGTCCCGGTAGGGCGAGTCGAGGATGGTCAGCGGCACCGGGATGTCCCGCTCCTCCCACTCGCGCTGCATGGCCTCGGTCTCGGCGGCCGACCCGCGTACGGTGAGCGCGGTCAGGGTGCTGGGGTGGGTGGCGCGGGCGAAGGCCAGCGCCCGCAGGGCCGGGGTGTGCAGTTTGGAGACCAGGACCACCCCGTGGATACGGCTGGGCAGGGCGACGGGGTCGTCGCCCGGCTGCAGCTCGGCGGCCACCCGGTCGTAGTGCCTGCGGATCGACTTCATCATCAGGAAGATGATCGGCAGGGCGATGCAGACGATGTAGGCGCCGTGGGTGAACTTGGTGATCAGCACGACGACCAGGACCAGTGCGGTCAGCAGGGCGCCGAAGCCGTTGATCGCCCGGGACCGGTGCATGGCCCGGCGGTCCGAGCCCGCGGTGCCGGGCAGCAGCCGGTTCCAGTGCCGGACCATGCCCGCCTGGCTGAGCGTGAAGGACACGAAGACCCCCAGGATGTAGAGCTGGATCAGCCGGGTGGTGCTGGCGTCGAACGCCCAGATCAGCAGCGCGGCCAGCAGGGTCAGGATGACGATGCCGTTGCTGAAGACCAGCCGGTCACCGCGGCGGGAGAACTGCCGGGGCAGGAAGCCGTCCTCGCCGAGGATCGAGGCGAGGATCGGGAAGCCGTTGAAGGCGGTGTTGGCCGCCAGCACCAGGATCGCGGCAGTGAACGCCTGGACCAGGAAGAACAACGGTGTGGAGGAGCCCCCGAAGACCGCTGCCGAGACCTGGGCGATCACTGTCCTGGGCACGTACCCGGCGGGGGTGCCGGTCAGCTCGGCCGGATGGGGGGTGACGTGCACGTGAGCGGCCAGGGCCAGCGCGGTGAGGCCGGCGAACATCGTGACGGCCAGCACACCCATGATCAGCAAGGTGGCGGCGGCGTTGCGGCTCTTGGGCCGCTTGAAGTTGGGCACCCCGTTGCTGACCGCCTCGACGCCGGTCAGCGCCGTGCACCCCTGTGCGAAGGCGCGCAGCACCAGGGCGACCAGCAGCAGCCCGCTCGCGCTCTGCGTGGCGTGGATGCCGTAGTGCGCGGATTCGGCCACCGGGACGTGCCCGGAGAGGGACCGCCACAACCCGACCCCGATCATCAGCAGCACGCTGGCCACGAAGCCGTAGGTGGGGATGGCGAAGGCGGTGCCGGACTCCTTGACCCCCCGCAGGTTCACGACCGCGAGCAGCACGACCAGCCCGATGGAGATCGTCACGGCCTGGGGGGCGAGGGCCGGGAACGCCGAGACCACGTTGGCGACCCCGGCCACCACCGAGACGGCCACGGTGAGCACGTAGTCGATGAGCAGCGCGCTCGCGGCGATCAGCGAGGCGTTGACGCCGAGGTTCTCCCGGCTGACGGTGTAGGCGCCACCGCCGTTGGGGTAGGCGTGGCAGGTCTGCCGGTAGGACGCCACCACGACCAGCAGCAGCACGATGACCGCCGCCGCCACCCACCAGGTGAGATGGAGCAGCGCCAGCCCGCCCAGGCTGAGCATGAGCAGGATCTCCTCGGTCGCGTACGCCACCGATGACAGCGGGTCGCTGCAGAAGACCGGCAGTGCCAGCTTCTTGGGCAGCAGCGTCTCGCCCATTTGCTCGTTGCGCAGCGGACGCCCCACCAGGAACCGCTTGGGAACGTTGAGGACAAGATTGCTCACACTTATAGAGAACCGCCCGAAAGCCACGGGTCCGGTCTCCCTAACGCCGCTCTGACGCGCAGCGTGGCGATCTTAACGACTCCTTAACGGGCTCTGGCGACGTCACGGCTCGAAGCGGTAGCCCATGCCGGGCTCGGTGATGAGGTGGCGGGGCCGGGACGGGTCGGCTTCGAGCTTGCGGCGCAGCGAGCCGAGGTAGACCCGCAGGTAGTGGGTCTCCCTGACATGGCCGGGGCCCCACACCTCGGCGAGCAGCTCGCGCTGCGAGATGAGCTTGCCGGGGTTGCGCAGGAGAAGGGCGAGGATGCCCCATTCGGTCGGTGTCAGGTGCGGCGCGCTCTGCTCCTCGGCCGTGACGGTCTTGCGCGCCAGATCCACCTGGTACGGCCCGACCGGGACGATCGGCGAGGGATCGGCGCTGGTGCCGCGCCGGGTGACGGCCCGGATCCTGGCCAGCAGTTCCTCGATGCCGAACGGTTTGATCATGTAGTCGTCGGCTCCGGCGTCCAGGGCCTCCACCTTCTCCCGACTGCCGACCCGGCCGGACAGCACGATGATCGGCACCTGGGTCCAGCCCCGCAGACCCTCGATCACCTCCACTCCGTCCAGGTCGGGGAGGCCGAGATCGAGGATGATCAGATCGGGATGCCAGCCGGCCGCCTGCCCCAGCGCCTGCCGTCCCTCGGGCACGGTCCGTACCTCGTAGCTCCGCGCCCGCAGGTTGAGGCTGAGCGTCCGCAGGATCTGCGGCTCGTCGTCCACCACCAGGATGCGTGTCATGGTCCATGCCCCCGTTCTGCTCGTACCTCGGCCGGCTCCGGACATTCGGCGCCCCGCTCCCCGGCCACGACGGCCCTGTCCTCCGGCGGGCGGGCTGCGACGGGCAGGCTGAGGATCATCGTGACGCCGCCGCCGGGTGTCTCCTCGGGCACGATGGCGCCGCCCATCGCCTCCGCCAGGCCGCGCGACAGGGCGAGTCCCAGCCCGACACCGGTGGAGTTGTCGCGGTCTCCGAGCCGCTGGAAGGGCCGGAAGACCCGATCGCGCTCGGCGACGGGAATGCCCGGTCCCCGGTCGACGACCCGGATCTCCGCCATGTCGCCGAGCGCGCTGGCGCTCACCAGGACGTCCTGACCGGCGGGGGTGTGGCGGAGCGCGTTGGAGACCAGGTTGACCAGCACGCGTTCCAGCAGCCCAGGATCGGCCAGCACCTCGGGGACGGCCTCGGAGATCTGGACCCGGACGCCTCCGGCCTCCGCACCGAGGTAGTCCAGGGCGCGCGGGACGACGTCCTCCACGGCCAGCGGCCGGCGGGACATGCCGAGGGCTCCGGCCTGCAGCCGGCTCATGTCGAGCAGGTTGGACACGAGCCGGTCCAGTCTGTCGAGCGACTCCGCCGCGGTGTCCAGCAGCTCGCGCAGGTCCTCCTCGCTCCAGTGCACGTCCGGGCTGCGCATGCTCTCGACCGCCACCTTGGCCGAGGCCAGCGGGGTACGCAGGTCGTGGCTGACCGCGCTGAGCAGTGCCGTACGCATCCGGTCGGCCTCGGCGAGCGGGCGGATCCGACCGGCCTGCTCCTCCAGCCGCTGCTGGCGCAGCGCCACCGCGGCCTGGGCGGCGTACGCCTCCAGCACCTGCTGGTCCGCCGCGGAGGGGGTACGCCCGCAGAGCACGAGGACGAGGTCGTCGTCGATCGGGATCTCGGCGTCGCCGTCGTCCGGGCTGGTGCAGGGACGGCCTCCCATGGTGGCCGCGACCCGCCAGCGTTGCGGGTCACGCTGGCGGCCCGGGGTCACCGGGATGCCGGGCGGGCGCTCCAGCAACGTCACCACGCTCATCCCGTAGGTCTCCCGCAGCCGTTCCAGGATCGCCTCCACCGTGTGCTCCCCGCGGAGCACGCTGCCCGACAGGGTGGCCAGCACGGCCGCCTGCGCGCCGGCCCGCGCGGCCTGGCGGGTACGCCGGGCGGCCAGATCCACCACGGCGCTGACCGCCGCCGCCACGGCCAGGAAGACCACCAGGGCCAGCACGTTCTCCCGCTCGGCGATCGTGAACTCGTGCAGCGGGGGTGTGAAGTAGTAGTTGAGCAGCAGCGACCCGAGGATCGCGGCCGCCAGCGCCGGGTAGAGACCGCCGACCAGCGCGACCCCGATCACACCGGCCAGGAACATCAGGATGTCCGAGGGCAGGGCGAGTTCGCCGCGCAGCCCGGCCAGCAGGAGGGCGAGCAGCGGCATGCCCGCCAGGGCCAGGACCAGCCCGGCCACCCGGCGCCGCCGGGTCAGTGCCGGCAGCCGATCCGCCCGGCGGCCCCGCCGCGCGTCCTCGTGGTTGACCATGTGGACGTCGATCGCGCCGGACAGCGCGGTGGTGCTCACTCCGACGCCGCGGGAGAGGATCTGGGCGAACCGGCCGCGCCGGGACGCACCCAGCACGAGCTGGGTGGCGTTGACACCGCGGGCGAAGTCCAGCAGCGCCTCGGGGATGTCGTCGCCGACCACCTGGTGGTAGGTGCCTCCCAGGCTTTCGACCAGGGCGCGCTGCCGGGCCAGGTTGGCGGGGCCGGCACCGGTCAGGCCGTCGCTGCGGGTGATGTGGACGGCGAACAGGTCGGTGCCCTTGGAGCGGTCGGCGATCCGGGCCGCTCTCCTGATCAGGGTCTCGCCCTCCGGCCCGCCGGTGAGCGCGACGACGACCCGTTCCCTGGCCTCCCAGGTCCCGGTGATGCCGTGGTCGGCCCGGTAGCGGTCCAGCTGGTCGTCGACCTTGTCGGCCAGCCAGAGCAGCGCGAGCTCGCGCAGCGCGGTGAGGTTCCCGACGCGGAAGTAGTTGCCGAGGGCCGCGTCCACCTTCTCCGGTGGGTAGACGTTGCCGTGCGCCATCCGGCGCCGGAGCGCCTCGGGTGCCATGTCCGCCAGCTCGACCTGGTCGGCCCTGCGCACCACCTCGTCCGGCACGGTCTCCCGCTGCGGGACCCCGGTGATCCGCTCGACGACGTCGTTGACCGATTCCAGGTGCTGCACGTTGACGGTGGAGATGACATCGATCCCCGCGTCCAGCAGTTCCTCGATGTCCTGCCAGCGCTTGTCGTTGCGCGAGCCGGGCACGTTGGTGTGGGCCAGCTCGTCCACCAGCGCCACGCGCGGGCGGCGGGCGATCACCGCGTCGAGGTCCATCTCGGTGAAGCTCGCACCGCGGTAGGTCACCGTCCTGCGCGGCACCGACTCCAGTCCCTCGAGGAGCGCGGCCGTACGGGGACGGCCGTGGGTCTCCACATAGCCGACGACCACGTCGGTGCCGCGCTGGAGCCGCCGGTGCCCCTCGTCGAGCATCGCGAACGTCTTGCCGACGCCCGGTGCGGCGCCGAGGTAGATCCGCAGCTTCCCCCTCATCGGACACCTCCCTCCGCCGCGGCCGTGGCGTGTCATCGGGCGGGAACCCCGGTGACACGCCACGGGTCAGCGGACGCTCAGCCGCGGAACGGGTATTTCCCGTCCAGCTCGATGTTCAGCTTCAGGACGTCGACCCGGGGCTCGCCCAGGAAGCCGAGCGTCCGTCCGTCCTCGTTGTCCTTGATGGCCTTGACGATCCGGTCGCGTGGGACTCCGCGTTCCCTGGCCACCCGGGCCGCCTGCAGCAGGGCGTACGCGGGGGAGATGTGCGGGTCGAGGCCGCTGGCGCTCGCGGTCACCGCGTCGGCCGGGACCGTGGGGTGCGCCGGGGCGTTCCCCCGGATCGGGACGATCTGGCCGGTGGAGTAGTCCTGGCCGTAGGTGGCGCACTCGACCTTCACCCCGCGGTAGGCGGCGAGGAACGGCGTGGCCGGGCACTCCTCGTTGACGCTGACCACCCGGGTCGGGTGGACGACCTCGCCACGGGCGTCGCGAGGGCCGATCACCGACAGCACCGCTCCGACGCCGCCGGGGGTACAGAACGGCCGGGCACCGTCCACGCCTTCCAGCCGCCCGACGGCGTGGCTGCGGGAGCACACCTGGGTGAGCAGGCTCTGTGAGGCGTTCTCGTCCTCCTTGCCGGCCTTGGTGATCGCCGGGTCGGGCAGGGTGTCGACGATGGACTCGGGACCGAGGTTGCTCGCGCTGGTGGAGGTCATGTCGTAGCCGTCGCCGGCGGCCGAGGGGCGGCCCTGGACGTACTGCTTGAGCGGGTTGCCTTCGGCGTCGAGGTAGAGCTGGCCGATCAGGTCGCTGCCGACCGTCTTGCCACCGGCCCTGACGAGGGAGCCCTCGGCGTTGTCGTGCAGGCCCGGCAGGAACGCCACCCCCCATACCGCCAGGGGATAGACGATGCCGGTGACCACGGTGAGCACGAGCAGCGCCCGGAGCGCGGCCAGGTGCTGGCGGATCCAGGTTGGAATACGCATATCAGGACATCCCCGGAAGGAATTGAATGATGAGGTCGATGATCTTGATGCCGATGAAGGGCGTGACGATGCCGCCCAGGCCGTAGACGAGCAGGTTGCGGCTGAGCAGCTTGGAGGCGCTGCTGGGCCGGTAGGCGACCCCCCGCAGGGACAGCGGGATCAGGGCGATGATGATCAGGGCGTTGAAGATGACCGCGGACAGGATCGCGGTCTGCGGGCTGTGCAGCCGCATGACGTTGAGCAGGTCCAGGCCCGGGTAGAGCGCGACGAACATCGCGGGGATGATCGCGAAGTACTTGGCGATGTCGTTGGCGATGGAGAAGGTGGTCAGCGCCCCGCGGGTGATGAGCAACTGCTTGCCGATCTCCACGATCTCGATGAGCTTCGTGGGGTCGGAGTCGAGGTCGACCATGTTGCCGGCCTCTTTGGCGGCGGACGTCCCGGTGTTCATCGCGACGCCGACGTCGGCCTGCGCGAGGGCGGGGGCGTCGTTGGTGCCGTCCCCGGTCATCGCGACCAGCTTGCCGCCCTCCTGTTCCCTTTTGATGAGGGCGAGCTTGTCCTCGGGGGTCGCCTCGGCCAGGAAGTCGTCGACGCCGGCCTCGTCGGCGATGGCCTTGGCGGTGAGGGGGTTGTCGCCGGTGATCATGACGGTGCGGATGCCCATGGTGCGCATCTCGGCGAACCGCTCGCGCATGCCGTGCTTGACGACGTCCTTGAGGTGGATGACGCCGAGCACCCGCGCCTGCCCGGCGGCGACCTCCCCGACGACCAGCGGGGTGCCGCCGGAGGCGGAGATCCCGTCGACGACCTGCCCGAGCTGCGGCGGGACCAGGCCGCCCTGCTCGCGGACCCAGTCCGCGACCGCGGTGGCCGCGCCCTTGCGCAGCAGGTGACCCGAGCCCGCATCGGAGCCGCCCAGGTCGACGCCCGACATCCGGGTCTGCGCGGTGAACGGCACCCAGGCGGCATGGCTGAGCTCACCCGGGGAGCGCTCCCGCAGCCCGTACCACTGCTTGGCGTAGACCACGATCGAGCGGCCCTCGGGCGTCTCGTCGGCCAGGCTGGACAACTGGGCGGCGTCGGCCAGCTCGTCCTCGGTGACACCGCCGACCGGGACGAACTCCGAGGCCTGCCGGTTTCCCAGGGTGATCGTGCCGGTCTTGTCCAGCAGCAGCGTGTTGACGTCTCCGGCGGCCTCGACGGCCCGGCCGGACATCGCCAGGACGTTGCGCTGCACCAGTCGGTCCATGCCGGCGATGCCGATCGCCGACAGCAGTGCCCCGATGGTGGTGGGGATCAGGCACACCAGCAGCGAGACCATGACGATGCCGGTCACACCATGGTTGTCGAGTGCCGAGGTGTCCGGGACGCCCGGGTTGCCGGCCTTGGAGAAGATGGCCAGTGGCTGGAGGGTCGCGACCGCGAAGACGAAGATGATCGTGAGTGCGGCCAGCAGGATGTTGAGGGCGATCTCGTTCGGGGTCTTCTGCCGGTTCGCTCCCTCGACCAGGGCGATCATCCGGTCGATGAAGCTCTCGCCGGGCTTCTGGGTGATCTTGACGATGATCCGGTCCGACAGCACCTTGGTGCCGCCGGTGACCGCGGAACGGTCACCGCCGGACTCCCTGATGACGGGAGCGGACTCGCCGGTGATCGCCGACTCGTCGACCGACGCGATGCCCTCGACGACGTCGCCGTCACCGGGGATGACCTCGCCGGCCTCCACGGCCACGAAGTCGCCCTGCTGGAGCAGGGGAGCCGGCAGGTACTCCTCACCGGCCGTACGGCCCGGAGCCCAGCCGGTGAGGCGGCGGGCCATCATGTCGGTCTTGGCCTTGCGGAGGGTGTCGGCCTGGGCTTTGCCGCGGCCTTCGGCGACGGCTTCGGCGAGGTTGGCGAACACGACGGTCGCCCACAGCCAGCACACGATCGCCCAGGAGAAGAAGGACGGGTCCTTGACCGCCAGCACGGTGGACCACACCGCGCCGATCTCCACGATGAACATCACCGGGTTGCGCCACAGCGTGCGCGGGTCGAGTTTGCGCAGCGCGTCCGGCAGTGACCTGAGCAGCATCGCGGGATCGAGCAGCCCGCCCTGGACCCGGCCCGGGGACACCGGAGCCGACGGCTCCGGACCCGAGGGCGAGACTTGCATGGTTCGGGTGGACATCTAGTGGATTCCTTCTGCCAGCGGCCCGAGCGCGAGCGCGGGCAGGAACGTGAGGGCGACGAGGATGACCGTCACGCCGGCGACCATGCCGACGAACTGCGGCCGGTGGGTGGGCAGGGTGCCCGCCGACCCCGGCGTGGTGCCCTGCCTGGCCAGCGAACCGGCCAGTGCGAGAACGAAGATCATGGGTAGGAACCGGCCGAACACCATGGCCAGGCCGAGGGCGGTGTTGTACCACTGCGTGTTGACGGTGATCCCGGCGAACGCGGACCCGTTGTTGTTGGCCGCCGAGGTGAACGCGTACAGCACCTCCGACAGGCCGTGCGGGCCGGTGTTGAGCATCCCCGCCCGCTCGCCCGGCAACGCCATCGCCACCGCCGTACCCACCAGCACGATCAGGGGGGTGATCAGGAAGTAGGAGGAGGCGAGCTTGATCTCGCGGGGGGTGATCTTCTTGCCGAGGTACTCCGGGGTCCGGCCGACCATGAGCCCGGCCACGAACACCGTGATCACCGCGAGGATGAGCATCCCGTACAGCCCCGAACCCGTACCGCCCGGCGCGACCTCACCCAGCTGCATGTTGAACATCGTCATCATGCCGCCGAGGCTGGTGTAGGAGTCGTGGAAGGAGTTCACCGCCCCGGTCGAGGTCAGGGTGGTACCGGCCGCGAACGTCGCCGAGTCCGCCACGCCGAACCGCTGGTCGACGCCCTCCATCGAGGAGCCGATCGCGGTCGGCACCGTGCCGTGGTGCTGAAGCTGGAACACGTTCGTCAACGTGATGCTCAGGATCGCCAGGATCCCCATCACCGAGACGATGGCGTATCCCTGCTTGTTGCTGCCGACCATCCGCCCGAAGGTGCGCGGCAGCGAGAACGCGATGACCATCAGCAGGAAGATCTCCAGCCAGTTGGTCCAGGTCGCCGGGTTCTCGAACGGGTGCGCGGAGTTGACGTTGTAGAACCCGCCGCCGTTGGTGCCCAGCTCCTTGATCGCCTCCTGCGAGGCGACGGGCCCGCCGGTGATCGTTTGCTTGATGCCGCCCAGGGTGTCGGCGACCTGGGAGTGCAGGTGGAAGTTCTGGATCGCACCGCCGGCGATCAGCACGATCGCCGCGACGAACGCGATCGGCAGCAGGATCCGCAGGGTGCCGCGGACCAGGTCCACCCAGAAGTTGCCCAGCTCGCTGGTGTGCCTGCGGGCGAAACCCCGCACGAGCGCGATCGCGACGGCCATGCCGACGGCGGCGGACACGAAGTTCTGTACCGCCAGGCCGGCCATCTGCACCAGGTGCCCCTGGGTGGACTCGCCCGAGTACGCCTGCCAGTTGGTGTTGGTGACGAAGCTGATCGCGGTGTTCCACGACAGATCCGGGGTCACCGTGGTGCCCGGATCGACCAGGTGCAGCCACAGGTACTTCTGCAGTAGCTGGAACCCGAAAAGGAACAGCACGCTGACGGCCGAGAACGCCAGCACGCTACGGGCGTAGGCGCCCCAGGTCTGCTCGGTCGCGGGCTCGGCGCCGATCAGCCGGTACAGCACCCGCTCGACGCGCGAGTGCCGCGTACCGGAGTAGACGCGGTACATGTAGTCGCCCAGCGGCCGGTACACCAGCGCCAGAGCGAGCACGAGGGAGCCGGCGAAGACGATCCCGGCAGTCGCGGTGCTCACTAGAACTTCTCCGGGAACAGCAGGGCGACGACGAGGAAGACGGCGAGCAGCACCGAGAGGATGAGGCCGACGAGGTTGTCGACGTTCACAGTTTCTCCACCGCCATCTGAACCAGGCCGAGCAGGACGAAGACCGCCACCGTCAGCACGATGAACACCAGGACAGCCATTTCTCGTTTCCTTGATCAGATCGCCGAGGCGGGCCGCCGGCGGACCATTCCGCGTACACCACGGTGCGCCGGCATCGCCCGCACCGGCTGGCGATACCCGCCGTGCCCCGCAGCGGGGGCACCGTCAAGGAGTAAAACGCCTGATAAGGGGCCGATCGTGGGGTCTTGACGGTTCCTTATCGCGGGCCGCTCCCGCCTTAACGACCTCCTAACGCCCCGGCCCCTCCGGACGCGGGAGCGGCGTCGGCGCCGGAACCGACCGGCCGCCCACGCAGGTCGGGCCACCGCGTCAAGGCCGCGTCAGGGATGGGCGCTGCGCCGTATTGATCCCGTAACGGACCGCTAAAAGCCCCCAAAACGTACTTAGCGTGAGCCTGTCCGATCGCTGGTGAGATCGCTTGTGAACAGGAGCACAAAATCATGGAGGATGCGGAAGAGCCGCTCTTCGTCCCGGTACGCCGCTCGGCCGCGGGAACGGTGACCCCGCTGACCGCGCGTCTGCCCGAGGGGCCGCGGGTCGGGATCGCCTTCACCTCGCGGGAGGCGCTGCAGGCCGCCGCGCGACCGGCCCAGGACTGGATCCGGCTGGCCGAGGACGCACTGCGCGGGCTACTGGTCCCGCTGGGGATCGCCCGGATCCAGGTCGACCCGGTGCTGATCGTGGCCGACCTGGCCCAGACCGCGCGGGTCAGGAACGTCCCGCGGCCCGCGCCGGTGGCCGCACCTGCGGTGACCGGGCTCGGCCGGCCGTCGCCGGCCGCCGTGGGCGCCGCCCGCGCGACGATCGGCACGAGCCGATGACGCGCATCTACGCCCTGCCCGGCACGCTCGACGACGATCTGCCGTCGGCCATCGTCACCACACCGAGCGGCCGCCCCGGCGCCGTCGAGGCCTTCGCCCGCATCCGGCTGGCGGCCGAGACCGTACCGGAGGTCTTCGAAGCCTGGCTGCTGTGCCGGTCCGCCGTCTGCGGCGTGTGGTCGCTCGCCGGCGATTTCGACTACGAGGTCAGGCTGGTCTGCGCGACCCCTGACGAACTCGCGGCGGAGGTCCGGGCGATACGCCTGTTCGGTGCCGACGAGACCGACACCTGCCTGCTGCTCCGCGAGGTCGCGGCGCGGACATCGATGTACCACGGAGGCGACTGACATGCTCGTGACCAAGGACAGGGAACTCCTGGACGCCCGGGTGTGGCCGGCCACCGCGCGGCCCGCCGAGGACGGCGACCTCGTGGTCGGCGGAGTACGGCTGAGCGAGATCGCGCATCGGTACGGCACCCCGGTCCAGGTTCTGGACCAGGCCGACGTCCGCCGCCGGTGCCGGGACTTCCGCAGGGCGTTCCCCGATGCGGAGATCGCCTATGCCGGCAAGGCGTTCCTGTGCCGGGCCATGGCCCGGTGGATCGCCGCGGAAGGACTCTCGCTCGATGTCTGCTCCGCCGGTGAACTCGCGGTGGCACGCTCCACCGGCTTTCCCGCCGGGCGGATCCTCATGCACGGCAACGGCAAGACGCCCGACGATCTCAAGGCCGCCCAGGAGTACGGCATCGGCCGGATCGTCGTCGACTCCGCCGCGGAGATCACCCGGCTCGCCGCGCTCACCCATGTGGAGCGGCGCGCCCAGGGGCTGCTGGTGCGCGTGACGCCCGGTATCGACGGGCACACCCACACGGCCATGGCCACCGGGATCGAGGACCAGAAGTTCGGCTTCTCGCTGGCCTCCGGGGCCGCCGCCGACGCCGTACGCCGGGTGCTCGCCCAGCGCGGGCTCACCCTCCTCGGCCTGCACTGCCACATCGGCTCGCAGATCGCCGGCATCGAGGCCTACCGGCAGGCCGCCCGCAGGATGGTGGACCTGCTCGCGGCGATCCGCGACGAGCACGGTGTGGTGCTGTCCCAGCTCGACCTGGGCGGCGGCTTCGCGGTGCCGTACCTGCCCGGAGACGAAGGGCTGGACCCGGCCGCCCTGGCCGGCCCGCTGCTGGCCGCCGTACGGTCGGCCTGCGCCGCCCACCGCCTTCCGGTGCCGCGCATCACCCTGGAACCGGGCCGGGCCATCAGCGCCCGTGCCGGCAGCACCCTCTACCGGGTGCTGGGGGTCAAACACGGCGCGACCGGCCGGATCTTCGTCACCGTCAACGGCGGCATGAGCGACAACCCACGGCCCAGCCTGTACGGCGCCCGCTACACGGCTCGGCTGGTCGGGCGCAGGTCCGCCGCCGGGGACCGGACCATGACCGTCGTCGGGCGGCACTGCGAGGCGGGCGACGTGCTGGTGCACGATGTGCGTCTGCCCGCGGATCTGCGTCCCGGTGACCTGCTGGCCGTCCCCTGTACGGGGGCCTACCACCACTCGATGGCCTCCAACTACAACCTGGTCGGCAGGCCCCCGGTCGTCGCCGTGCACGACGGCGGCAGCAGGCTGCTGATCCGCCGCGAGACCGAGGCCGACCTGCTCCGCCGCGACGTCGGCTGAGTCCCGTGATGCACCTGGTTGCGCGGGGACTCCCCGGGGGAGAGCGGCACTGAATAGGGTGTCGAGTGGTGGGCGGCTCCGGCATCCGTGAGCATCCGTTTCCGGCGCCCGGCCGGTCCGCAACGATTGACCCTCGGCACGATCGGAGCATCCCGTGGCCTCTCGTCTCAACCCGTACATCAGCTTCGCCGGTAACGCGCGGCAAGCCATGGAGTTCTACCAGAGTGTCCTGGGCGGCACCCTGACGCTGAACACCTTCGGTGAGTCCGGCATGCAGGACCCCGTCCTGGCCGACAAGATCATGCATGCCATGCTCGAGACCGACAGCGGTTTCACCCTCATGGCCTCCGACCCCCCGCCGGGGATGGAGGTCCGCCCCGGTGACAACATCGCGGTCTCCCTGAGCGGGGACGACGCCGAGGAGCTGCGCGGCTACTGGGCGAAGCTGTCCGAGAGCGGCACCGTCTCGGTCCCCCTGGAGAAGCAGATGTGGGGCGACGAGTTCGGCGCGTGCGTGGACCGGTTCGGCATCTCCTGGATGGTCAACATCGGTCAGCAGGCCTGACCCGCCGACCGCTGGTCCCGCCCTGGTCCCGTCCTGGACGGCGGCGGCCGAGGCGGCTGCTCCCCGCGCCTACCGGGCCGGGGGGTCCTCGAGCGTGTCGCGGGCGGCTTGGATCAGTTGCCGGGCCGATTGCAGGCCACCGGGCCGGTGATCGTCGCGCCCGACCAGGCGCAGCAGGATCGCCCGGGCCGTCGGGCGACGCGCGGGGTCCTTCTCCAGGCACTGGAGGATCAGGCCCCGGAGCCGGGGTTCGAGCTCGCCGACCTCGGGGGGATCGTCGAGAATGCGGCGCATCACCGCCGGAACGCGGTCGTCGCCGAACGGAGGCCTGCCCGTGGCCGCATAGACGATCACGCACGCCCAGGCGAACACGTCGGCGGGAGGCCCGACGGGCTCGCTCCGGAACTGCTCGGGCGGCATGTAGGAGGGGGTCCCGATCAGGCCGTGCGTGATGGTGGCGTCGCCGCCCTCCAGGGCGCGTGCGATTCCGAAGTCGATGACGCGCGGCCCGTCCGGGCCGAGCAGCACGTTGCCGGGCTTGAAGTCGCGATGCACGATCCCCGCGTCGTGGATCGCCATCAGCGCCGTGGCCGTGTACACCGCGAGCCGGTACAGCGCGGTGGCCGGGCGGGGGCCCCGGGCCCGGACGTCCTCCTGCAGGGACGGCCCGGCCACGTACTCGCTCACGATGTACGGGAACTCCCCGGACAGATCGGCGTCGAGGACCCGCGCGATGCAGAACGCGGCGACCTTACGGGCCGACTCCGCCTCCCGGGTGAGCCGCTCCCGGAACTGCCCGTTCGACACCCAGTCATCGCGGATCACCTTGATCGCGACCTGTTCCGCGTCGTCGCCCTTGGCGAGGTAGACCACCCCCTGCCCGCCCGCCCCCAGCCGGGCGGTCAGCCGGTACGGCCCGAGCCGGTCAGGATCACCGGGTCGTAGCGAACCGTCCACCGGGGTCGCCGCCGCACCCCGCCGCGGCCGGTTCGGGAGCCGCCCCCTGATCGTGGCGGCCTTGAGCTCCATCCGCTCGCGGGCTTCGGCGGCCCGCTGCTCCAGCTCGACACGGGTCTGCTGCTCGATCGCATCCTGCAGGGCCGCGGGCGGTTCGATCGACTTCAGCTGCGATCGGTGGACCCGCAGGCCCCATTTCGAGGAGTACTCGTCGAGCTCCGCCCGGATGGCTGATTCGATCGCGTCCCGGGAGGCCAGGGCGGTCTCGATGTCCATCTCCCCGATGGTGCGGCGCAGCGTCGTGACGGCCAGCTGCTCGATCGCATGGACGTGGTTGGCGACGTCGTAGGTCGTGGCCACCGGATCGGTGACCTGGAACCACACGACGTGATCGATCGACAGCACCAGGCTGTCGCTGGTGATGACCGGTTGCGGCGGAAAACTGATCACTTGTTCGCGCAGGTCGACCCGCGTGCGCACCCGGTCGAGGAGCGGTACGACGAGGTGGACGCCGCGTTCCTGCGTCCGGCGGTAGCGCCCCAGCCGTTCGATGATGTCCACGTGGGCCTGCGGGACGACGTGGACGGAGCGGTACACCAGGGCGGTGGCGACCGCCGTTCCCAGCAGCCAGTACAGCAACGACGCGCTCATGAGGTTCCGGGTGGTCGTTCGGATGTCGGACCATTCGACCATAGAAGCGCCGGGCCCGTTCCGCCGGTCGCGCGTCATTCCGCGTCGATGACCAGTGCCGGATGGCGGGGATCGTCCACCCTGACCACGAGGTCCGCGGTCCGCAGCGGCCGGACCTGCTCGTGGTAGCGGGCGTACGCGGGCAGCGTCCAGGCCTGGTCCGCCGCCGTGCGGCGGGCCAATGCCCCGGCTGACAGGCTCAGGTGGACGGTCAGGTCGAACGGAAGTCCCCGGCCGAGCAGCAGCGCGCCGTCCAGCACCAGGATGCCGCCGACCGGAAGGACCACGTACGGCGCACGGGCGGACCGGTCGAGGGCGCTGTCCCACAGGCGGGGCAGCACCCTTCCCGTGCCGCCGGGCGCCAGGGGGGCCAGCACCTCCCGGACGAGACCGCCCACGTCCAGCCAGTCGTCGTAGTAGACGTCGGGGTCGTACCGCCCGAACTCGTAGCGCAGCGAGGCCGGCCGCAGGAAGTCGCGCGCCGACACCCGTACGACCTCCCGGCCCCGGGCGCGCATCGGGCCGACCAGGGCGTCGGCGAGTTTCTCCGGCAGCGCGGCCGGGGGCCCGTCGACCGCGACGCGCAGCCGGCCCTCGCGCGGAGTCGCCGCCAACCGGTCGCACAGCTCCTCGACCACGAGCTCGGGAGAGATCGGTCGTGCCCGCATTCCCTCATCCTGCAGCATCCGCCGGTGATCGTCGGTGGCGCCCTTCCCGGGGGAGCTCGCCTCGGCGCGGCGGCGGACATTCGCCTGGACAGACGCCGTGCCGGTCTGTCACCATGCCGGACATGATCGTGAGAAAGGACGAGACCACCGTCATCCGGTGAGCGCTCTCGTGCAGCGGGAAGCTGCTGAAATTCGCGAAGAATGGCTGGGCCGGGCGTCGTCGACGCTGCCCGCCGACCGTCCGGCCGCGCAGGCCGCCATCTCCGGGCTGTACCGCCTGATCGGGCTCGCTCCACCGCGTTTCCACTGGGTCGCCTCACCGGTCGCGGCCCTGGCGACCGTACCGCCGGGTGTCCGGCCACGGCCTTCGGAGACCGCCGAGCGCCTGTCCGAATGGCCGTTGCCACGCCGGTTCGCGGCGCTGATGAGGGAACTGTGCCGCGAGCTCGACGCCCAGGTCAGATGGGTCCATCAGCCGATGGACCGGCTGATCCGCCAGAAGGTCCGCAGCCCGCTCTCGCGGTCCTCCAGTTCGCTGTCCATGCCGCTGCGGGCGGCGCACGACACCGGATATCACCCGGGAGGCTGGTACGGGACGCAGTGCGTCTCCTGGATCGCCCACTATGACGCCCTGCGCCGGGTGGCCGGTGCGGTCTTCACCGCCGAGCAGACCCGGCGGTTCGAGCTGTGGGCGGCAGTGGCCCGGTCGTGCCGCTGGTGGTGGCCCCGTGAGGGCGTGTGCGTCATCTCCGAGCGGCCCCTCGCCGTGCACACGGAAGTGTGCGGCGACGAGGGCGAGGTGCGGTTGCACAGGCCGGACGGCCCCGCGGTGCGGTACCCGGACGGGTGGGACGCGTACGCCTGGCACGGGACGCACGTGCCCGGCTGGGTGATCGCCGATCCGAGCGTCGCGCGGATCAGCCGGGAGGCCAACGTCGAGGTCAGGCGGTGCGCGATCGAGCACCTCGGCTGGGCGTCCTACATCGACCAGGCCGGGCTGCGGCTGGTCGCCTCCGCGCGGGACCCGGGCAACCCCGGCTCGGACCTGCACCTCTACGACCTGCGGCAGCGGACCAGGGTGCTCCTCGCCGTCAACGGGTCCGTCGAACGCGACGGGCGCCGCCGCCGGTACGGGCTGACCGTGCCGGGCTTCTTCGACGATCCCGTCGCCGCCGCCGCGTGGACCTACGGGCTGTCCGCCGAGCAGTACTCCCTTCTCGTCCGCCGAACCTGAGGTGAACTCCATGACCGTGACCCTTGCTTCGCTCTCCCGGCAGACCGGGCTCGCCGTGCTCGACCACCTCGAGCAGTCGGTGACCATCCCCGTCGTCGACGGACTCCAGGCCCAGGGCGACCTCATCGTCATCCCCCTTTCCGTCATCGGCGCCTCCGTGCGGGCCTGGCCCGGAGCCGCCTGGACGGACGTCCCTCCCGAGGGGGTCGAGCTGCTGCGCGGCGCGGCCGGGGGCAACCCGCACACCCTCGTCGCAGACCCCGGCACGTGCCGGTGGACGACCGGCGTGTCGGACCCCGAGGGGTTGGCGATCGGCATCTTCGAGACCTCGGCCGCCGCCTACCTGCTGCATCCCGAGCACGGTGCCTCGGGCTGTACGCCGGGTGCCTACGTCATCCGGAGGCAGCGCGAGCACGAAGGCCACCGGGCACGCCTCGTGGCCGACTGATTCCCGGCACCCTCGTCCGGCCGTCCGTCCGTCCGTCCGTCCGTCCGGCCGTCCGTCCGTCCGGCAGGGCGGGCGGCAGGGCGGGCGGCCGCGGTCCGGACCCGCGGCCGCCCGGCCGGTCTTCGGCGCAGGCCCGGCGCGTCGTCGTCGCCGAGGCCGGAGCGGTCGGTAGAACGGTCGCAGAGCGTGGCCGGGGACTGGGGGACGGGGCCGGATGACGGATGCGGTGAACCGGCGTGAGCTGCTGCGGCGTATGGGCGGAGCGGTGGCGGGCGGTTCGCTCGCGGCGGTGACTCCGCCTGCCCGCGCACTCGCGTCCCCGGTGGCGGGTGCCTCCGTACCGCCGCGGCCGGTCGGGCCGGTGAACGCCGAGGTCGCGGCACGTCACGGCATGGCCTACAAGGCGATGCCGAGGGAGGCCACCGGTGTCGACGTCGAGTCTCTGATCACCATCGGCAGCGTCGGCGACCTGGTGTCCAGACGGGCGGCACTGATCGACTACGTGTGGAAGGGCGCGGGCCTTCCCTTCGGTGCGCCGCGCGTCAGACAGGACGTCGCGGTACCGGAACTCGCCGCGCTCCGGAGCCTGCGGCGCATCGACGAGCTGAGCGTTCCGCTCGCGCACGCGGTCTCGTCCAGGCTCTTTCACGTGCTGCCGCAGTGCGAGTGGAACCGCAGACTGGCGGTCTACCACAACGGCCATGGCGAGCCGCTCGGGACCATGCTCCGCACAACGCAGGCCCTGCTGGACCGGGGATATTCGGTACTGGCCTGCGCCATGCCGTTCAAGCATTGGAACCCCCCGTCGATCACGGAGCCGGGCGACGCGAGGAGACGGACCGTGATCACCTCCCACGATGACCTCGCCCGGTGGGAGTCGGCGGGCTTCTCGGCCCTCACCTTCTTCCTCGAGCCTGTCGCGATCGCGCTCAACCACGTGACCAGGACCTACCGGCCGACCTCGGTCCAGATGATCGGCCTGTCCGGCGGGGGATGGACCACGACCGTGTACGCGGCCATCGATCCCCGCGTCACCCGCAGCTACCCGGCGGCCGGATCCGTGCCGTTCTACCTGCGGTCGGCGCCGCCGAACGCGTGCTCCACCACCGGCGACTGGGAACAGCGCAGAGACGCCCTGCCGGGGTTCTACGCCATCGCCGGTTTTCTCGACCTGTACCTGATGGCGGCGGTGGGTCCCGGCCGCCGGCAGATACAGATCCTCAACCGCTTCGATCCCTGCTGCTTCAGCGGCGTCGGGCACCGCGGCTACGCCCCCGCGGTCAGCCACCGCGCCGCGGTCATCGGGGACGGCCACTGGGAGCTCGTCGAAGACGCCACCCACGACCGGCACACCATCTCCCCGTATGCCCTGTCGGTGATCCTGCACGACCTCGGCGTCCACGCGGACGGCTGACGGGAACGCCGCCGCGGAAGCGGCCCCGCCGGTCACCGGCGGGGCCGCCTCCGCAGCCGATCACCCGCCGGCGGTGGAGCGGCTCAGCCAGTCGTCGAAACGGGTCGGGGCGAGCCGCGCGTCATCGCCCGGAATGAGGGTGCGCTCCTTCGGCTCCGCGCCGAAGTAGCCCGCGTCGGCGTCGGTGATCACCTCGCGCTTGTCGTCGTGCGCGCTGAGACCTCGCCGGATCAGCTCGTCCAGACGGAACTGCTCGGGGCCCGCCACCTCGACGGTGCCGTTCACCGCCGGGCCCACCGCGACGTCGGCCAGCGCTCCGGCGACGTCCTCGGCCGCGAGGGGCTGGATGAGCGCGGGCGGCAGGCGAACCGTGTCGCCGTGGGTGGCGGCGTCGGCGATGGCCTTGAGGAACTCGAAGAACTGCGTCGCACGCACGATCGAGTAGGGGACCGGGGAATCCTTGATCAGCTTCTCCTGCGCGATCTTCGCACGGAAGTAGCCGCTCTCCGGGAGACGCTCGCTCCCCACGACCGACAATGCGACGTGGTGCCCCACCCCCGCGGCCGCTTCCGCGGCGAGCAGGTTGCGGGTCGAGGTCTCGAAGAACTCCAGCACCGCCGCGTCCTCCCAGGAGGGGGAGTTCGACACGTCGACGACCGCGGAGGCGCCTTCGAAGGCTTCGGCCAGCCCTTCGCCGGTGACGGAGTTGACGCCCGAGCTGGGCGACGCCGCCACCGCCTCATGACCCTGCTCGCGGAGCTTGGACACGAGCTTGGAGCCGATGAGCCCACTGCCGCCGATCACCACAATTTTCATGATCTCCCCTTCTTCGCTGTCGTCCGGCCGCCGCGGCGGCAGGACGTCTCTGCACTTCGGCCGTCTGAATCGACGGTTTTGATCAGACCTGCAGGAGGAGAGACCGGGCAGCGGCCGCGTCTGTGACAGCTGGTGCGACCACGAGTGCCGCACGCCCGGACCGGTGGGGCGGGCGCGCTCGGGGCCGGGCGTGGTGCTGTGACGTGCCTCTCACCGCGCCGGTGAGAACCTTGCGAGTTTGGCCGGGTTCATCACCCACAAGATCTGGTCGATGCCTTCCGCCGAGGCGCTGATGGTGACGAGCGCGACGACGGTCTCCCCGTGCGAGACCAGCACGCCCGGCTGCCCGTTCGCCTCCACCCAGGCGACCGTCGCTCCCGGCCAGAAGGACGGTGCGAACGCCTTGACGACCTTCGCGACGCGGGTACGGCCGATCACCGGGATCCGCGCGGCACGCACGGCGCCCCCGCCGTCCGAGTAGCTGACGACGTCCGAGGCGAGGAGCTCCTCCAGTGCGGCGAGCTCGCCTGTCCGGGCCGCGGCGATGAAGGCCTCCAGAAGCCGGCGATGCGCTGCCGAGCTCACCGGTGTGCGGCGCCCGGCGGCGATGCGTTTGCGCGCCCGGCTGACGAGCTGCCGGGTGTTGGCCTCACCCAGCTGGAGGATGGCCGCGATCTGGCCGTACGGGTAGTCGAACGACTCCCGGAGCACGTACGCCGCTCGTTCCGTGGGCGAGAGCCGCTCCAGGAGGAGCAGGACCGCGAGTTCCAGCGCCTCGCCCCGCTCGACTCCGGCTTCGGGGCCGGCGCTGGTGTCCACCGGTTCGGGAAGCCAGGTGCCGACGTACGTCTCGCGGCGCTTCCGGGCGGACTGGGCGACGTTGATCGCCAGGCGGGTCGTCGCCGTGGCGAGGAACGCCGGCGGGTCCAGGACGGCCGCGCGGTCCGTGGTCTGCCACCGTACCCAGACCTCCTGCACGATGTCCTCGGCCTCCGCCGCGCTGCCGAGCATGCGATAGGCGATGCCGAAGAGCCGGGGGCGCAGACCGTCGAAGACCGAGGCGGCCTGATCCAGTGCACTCGCCGGTGGGTGTCCTGAGTGCATGATCGCGATCGCCCCCGCCCCTTTCTGCCGTGCGATCTTTCATTTTACCGGCGAGGTGATCGGCCGTTCCCGCTGGTAGGCGCTGTGCCGGAGAGGGGAAGCCGGAGCACGAAGCGCGCTCCACCGCCGGGGGCGTCCTCGACGTGCAGGGTGCCGTGGTGGGCGTGGGCGATCTCGCGGGCGATGGCCAGGCCGAGGCCGGTCCCCCCGTCGTGGCGGGAGCGGGCGTTGTCGAGCCGGGCGAAGCGTGCGAAGACGCGCTCGCGGTCCTGGGCGGGGACGCCGGGTCCGTCGTCGGTGACGGTGAGTTCCACGCCGGCGTCCTGGTGGCGTACCTGGACCTGTATCTCGTGCCGGGCGTGTTTGCGGGCGTTGTCGAGCAGGTTGCCGACCAGCCGGTCCAGGTGGGCGGGGATCGCGTCGACGGTGACCGCGGGCGCCGTCCGCAACCGGATGTCCGGGCCGCCGGTCCGCTGGAGGGCATGGGCATGGACCGTGGCGGTGAGGTCGACGGGCCGGTGCCGGGAGGGCGTGTCGGTGGCGACCTGTACGAGCAGGAGAAGGTCGGCGGTGATCGCCTCCAGCCGGCCGACGTCACGGAGCGCCGCGCCGAGGAGCCGGGGCAGGTCGGTCTCGGCGGGGTGCAGCCGGGCCTCCTCGAGTTCGGCCCGGAGCCCGGCGAGGGGGGTGCGCAGCTCGTGGGCCGCGTCGGCGGCGAAACGGTGCTGCCAGGACGGCACCCGGTCGGTGGACGGGTCGCCGCACGTGAGTTCACAGCGAATCGAGATCATCTTTTACTCTCCCCGGAGTTCCGGCGATCGGCATGAACGGCCCTTTCTTCCAGCCGGTCACCAGCTAGGACAGGGCAGTCCCCGGGTTCGTGACAGAGCGGGCTGCGCCGGCACCGCCCAGGCCACGCCGAACCCGCAGCTAAAGTACGTGCATGTCGCTGCTCCGGACCCGGATGGTCGCCCGTGACCTGGGGGAGCCGCATCGGGTCTCCAGCCCGCTCGAACTGCTCTTCGACCTGACCTTCGTCGCCGCGGTGTCACAGATCGCGGGCCGGCTCGCCCACGCGACCGAGGAGGGCCACGGCCTGCAGGCGGCCGGGCCGTTCCTCATGGTCTTCTTCGCCATCTGGTGGGCGTGGATGAACTTCACCTGGTTCGCCTCCGCGTACGACACCGACGACGTGCTCTACCGCGTCATGACCCTGGTGCAGATGGCCGGTGTGCTCGTGCTCGCGGCCGGTGTGCCCGCGGCGTTCGAGGGCGACTTCACCGCCGTGACGATCGGCTATCTCGTCATGCGCGTCGGGCTGGTGAGCCTGTGGCTGCGAGCCGCGGTCGCGCACCCCCAGGGGCGCACGACGGCTGTTCGCTACGCGATCGGCGTCTCGTTCGTGCAGGTGCTCTGGGTGTCCCGGCTCGCCCTGCCGGGCGACGGGCCGCTCTGGGTGTACTTCGTGCTCGTGGCGCTCGACCTCTCCGTGCCCCCGATCGCGGAGCGTACGGGAGGGACGGCCTGGCACCCGCACCACATCGCCGAGCGGTACGGGCTGTTCACGATCATCCTGCTCGGCGAGAGCGTGCTCGCGGCGACGAACGCGGTGCAGGGCGCGGTCACGCATGGGCTGAGCGCCCATCTCGTCGTCATCGCGCTGGCCGGCCTCGTCATCCTCTTCGCGCTGTGGTGGATCTACTTCTCCGAGCCCGCCGGCGACGGGCTCGAGGCGCGGCGGAACACATCGTTCTTCTGGGGTACGGGCACTACCTGATATTCGCGGCGCTGGCGGCGCTCGGTGCGGGACTCGAGGCCGCGGTCGCGTCGGCCGGTGAGGGCGAGCACCACATCGAGGCGGGTGCGCAGGCCGTGGTCGCCTCGGTGGGGATTCCCGTCGCCGTGGTGCTCGTCATGCTGTGGGTGCTGCACGCTCCCCTGCACCGCAACGTGGTGCGGCCGGAGTCGATCGGCGGCGCGGCGGTGCTCGTGCTGCTCACCGCGCTCGTCGCGCCCGCCATCGGCGTCGCCGCCGGGCTCACGATCATCGCCGTGGTGCTCGTGCTCCTGCTGGGGGTGACGTTCGCACGCGAGGCCCTCCGGTCGCGGAGCCGGTGGGCTCCGGCGACCGCCGCCGAAGGGCCGGCCCCGGTGTGACGCCGTCGCGCCACTCGCCGGAGCCGGTACCGGGCTGTCGCGGTGCCGGGTCCCGCGGGACGCCCGCCCGCGCGGGGCGGGCGGGCGTCGCGGGGGAGCGGACCTCGCGGGTCAGAAGCCGGCGGTGATCTGGGTGAACTGCCAGGTGTTCTGGGAGATGCCGCTGCAGTTGGACACGACACCGCCGCCGGGGCAGGGGCGGTCGCGGTTGACGGCCCAATAGGCGAGGCGGGTCAGGCCCTTGGACTTGGCCCAGTCGCGGATCTGGGTCCAGGTCGCGGGGGTCGTCACCTCCTGCTGGTCGGACAGCCCGTTCATGCCGGAGATGCCCATGTGGCTGTAGGCCGTGGCGTCGTCCCAGCCCCAGGCGGACTTCAGGACGTTCTTCAGGCCTTCGGAGGCGCTGACCGTGCTGCCGTACATGTCGGCGCCGCCGCCGAAGTCGAAGGGCATGATCGTGTAGTTGTCGACGTTGACGCCCAGGGCCTTGGACTGGTTGATCAGCCGGGTGCCCCAGTACGTCGGCCCCGTCGTGGTGGTGCCGAGGGTGATGACGACCTTGACGTTCGGGTTGTTCTGCTTGATGATCTTCAGTCCGCCGAGGATCCGGTCCTGGACGACCTCGTTCTCCATCTCGTCGGTGTTCTCGATGTCGAAGTCGACCGCGATGGGGCCGTAGGCGTTGATGACCTGCTGGACGGCGCCCGCGAACGCCGACGACGAGGAGCAGTTCGGTCCGAGCTTGTTGCCCTGCCAGCCGCCGAAGGAGATCTGTACGCTGCCACCCGCGGACTTGATCGCGGAGATCGTCGAGGCGTCGGTGCCGCCGGTCAGCGGACGGTTGCCGTCCCAGGCCGGGGTGCAGCCGCCGCCGGAGAGCATGAACGCCATCGTGAACGACTTGACGCCGGTCGAGCTCATGACGGAGGTCGCGCTGGGCGGGTCACCCCAGCCGAGGTAGAGGTAGGGGGCGCCGGGCAGCTTGCTCCCCGGCGGAGGCGGCTGGCACCCGGTGGTCGTCCCGGTCACCGTGCCGCTCTTCGCGGACTCGCCGTTGGCGTTGTACGCCGCCACCGCGTAGCTGTGCGACGTGCAGGCGGCCAGTCCCGAGATGCTGGCGGAGGTGCCCGTCACGGTGGCCCGGACGGTCGTGCCCTCGTAGACGCGGTAGCCGGTGACCGTGCCGGACGAAGCGGACCACGACAGCGAGATCGCCGACGCGGTGGAGCCGGTCACCGAGGGGGTGCCGGGGACTCCCGGCGCGCCGGGCGGTGGCGGTGTCCCGCCGCCGCAGGACGCGCCGTTGATGGTGCAGTTCGCCGGTGCGCCGCTGAAGTTGCCGGGGCTGCCGTTGAACCCGAAGCTGATGGACGCGCCCGCGGCGAGCGTCGGCGCCCAGGACGGGTTGGCGAACGTGTAGTGCTGCCCGCTGCGGGTCATCTGGGTGTCCCACGCGGTGGTCACGGAGTACCCGGCGGGCAGGTCGACCTGGATGCTCCAGCCGTTGACCGTGCTCGACGTGCCGTTGGTGATCGTGTACTTGCCTTCGAACCCCGAGCCCCAGTCCTGGGTCTTGGTGAAGGTCGCGGTGAGCCCGGCGGCCAGGGCCGGTCCGCTGAGCACGGTGGTGGTGAAGGTCATGGCCAGCACGGCCGCGACGACGAGACGCAAGATTCTCATGGGTGTGCTCCACTCAGCCCGTGAAGGCCTGGAAGATGTCGGTGAACTCGTGGGCGGACTGACTGATCCCGCCGCAGGCGGGCGAGACCGACTGCGACTGCTCGCGGTCCGGCGGCGCCGCCGGTCGCGTTCTCGACGCTCACCAGGCCGGGCGTGGGGAACGTCATGTCGGGGTGGGGCGCGGACGTGATGGCTGAGGTGGGTGGCGGGCCTCCTGTGCTCGTGGTGGTGCCGGGCGGCTGCGGGGTGCCGGTGGGCCCGTCCAGGACGACGACGTCGGCGTGATGAAGGCCCTGGCGGTACCACCCGTTGACAAAGATCGTGACTGAGGCCGCCGGCGCCGATGTGGTGAAGGACGTCGTGACCTGGGCCCAGGCGGCGCCCGCGCCGCCCAGGTCCGCGGGCCGGTCCCGCCGGTGCCCGCGGCGCCGCTCGGGCGGGCGGGGGCGTACAGCAGTGCTCCGAGCACCGCGAAGAGCAGAAGAAACGGAACCTTACGTGGCATGGCTCGCTCCAGATGCGAACAAGCCCCCGGTAGACCGTTAGGAAACTTTCCTTTTAATTGACCGCGATGTTAACCCGGTCGCGGGGGCGCCACAAGCCCTTGATTTCTCGGGGTTTTCGGCGTACCGGGCCCGTGCGCCGCGTGGAGCGGGCCGGCGTCGCGGGCATGGGTGAGCGGTGCCGGACGGCCCTACTCCGGGGTGGACGACCGGCCGAAGCGCCGCTGTTCCTCCTCGACGATCTGGCGTGCGAGCGTGCTCTCCGCGATGTCCACGGCCTGCGGCGCGGACTCGGCGAGGTCGCTCCGGCGCAGGTAGCTGTCGAACGTCCGGGTCTTGTGCTCGAGGATCTGGAGCATGCGCTCGTCCAGGCTGTCGGCGGTCAGGAGACGGTGGCTCTGGACCCGGCGGACCTGGCCCATGCGGTGGGCTCGCGCGATGGCCTGGGCCTCCAGCGCGGGTTTGACCTGCGGCTCGCACAGGATGACGACGGAGGCGGCCTGCAGGTTGAGGCCGATCCCGCCGGCCTGGATCTGGCTGAGCAGGACCGCGTGACCGGGCGCGGCGGAGAACCTGTCGACCATCTCCTGGCGCCGGTTGGGAGTGACGCCGCCGGTGATCGGCCCGATGACGCCGGGGCCGAGCTGTTCGTGCACGGCTCTCAGCACGTCCAGGAAGTAGGAGAACACCACCACCTTCAGGCCGGTCTCGGCCGCGTCGCCGACGATCTCCGCAAGCCGCGTCAGCTTGGCGGACTTCTCCGGATCCGCGTAGGCGGCGCTGCGCATCGCCATGAAGTTGCCGCGCGCGACCGCCTGCCGGTAGTGCTCCCAGTCGGCGGTGCCGAACTCGGTCCACTCGTCGGTGGACACCAGCTCGGGCAGCTCGGTGAGGACGTCCTTCTGGTTGCGGCGCAGGTAGACCGGGGCGACCGCCTTGCGGAACCCGGCGGGGCCCAGTTCCCCGGCCGCGGGCTCGATCCGGTCGGCGAGGTCCGGGTGGAGGTGGCGGACGAGGTTGCGGAACTCCTCCAGCCGGTTCTCCATCGGCGTACCGGTGAGGAACAGGACGCGCTCGGTCCGCTCGCACCACCCGGCGACGGCCTGCGACCTGCGCGTCTTGGGGTTCTTGACGTAGTGCGCCTCATCGACGACCAGCGCCCCCACCGTGATCCCGCCCGGGACCGTCAGGGTGTGCAGGGAGTCGACGGTGGTCACCGCCACGCCGCCCTCCGCGATCCACGCCGCGAGTGCGGCGGCGCGCCCGGAGCCGTGCACGCGGTGCGGGCGCAGGGTGCTGCGGGCCTCGAGTTCCCGGATCCAGTTGACCAGCACGCTGGCCGGGCAGGCGATGAGGAAGTGCCGGTGGCCTTCCGCGCGCAGGTGTGCGAGGACCGCGATGGCCTCGATCGACTTGCCGAGCCCCATCTCGTCCCCGAGGATCACCCTGCGCTGGGCCAGGGCGAACCGTGCGCCGAACGCCTGGTAGCCGCGCAGCGAGACCGTCCGGTGGGTGTCGTCCAGACGCTGCGCGTTGACCCGGTCCGCGATCTCGTCCGGCACGAATCCACGGGAAGCGTCCGGGTCGTGCTCGAAGGCCACGCTCTCGGCGAGGACGGAGTAGAACTCCGGGGCCGACCGCTCGAACCCGCGCCAGGCCTCCGCCGCGGACCGGCGTCCGAGCAGCTCGGTGGTCACCCGGCCGAGCAGCGGGTGCGTCCGCTCCGCCGTCTCGCGGGCGAGCAGTTCGGTCAACCGCAGGACGGCCGTGCGCGCGTGTTCCCGGCGCTCCCGCCCGGCCAGCAGCGCGCGCAGCCGGCCGCGCGCCGGCCCGGCGGCGGCCAGCAGCACCGACAGTTCCGTGTCGAGGCGACCGGCCGTGGCGCACGCCCGGGAGAGCTCGGGCCCGGCGGCCACCAGCCGGCTCAGCGCGACCACGAGCGCGGTCGTACGCGGGTCACGGTCGTCGACGTCGATGCGGACCGCGACGGACTCCTGCATCGCCGCCCGGATCTGCTCCGCGGCGGCGTGCAACTGGGCGGCGGTGTGCGCGCCGATCCCGGGCAGCGAGCGCAGCCGGTGCGCGGGCGCGCTCAGGACCTGCCCGACCGTCGTATAGCCGGACCGCTCCAGCGGGCCCAGCCGCAGCCGCCCCCCGGTGACCTCCTTGAGCCGGGCCACGGGGATGCGGTCCAGTTCGGCTCGGGCGAGATCCTCGGTCAGCGGCGCCAGCGCGCGCCGGACGGCCAGGCGAGCCTCGGCGTGCTCGGACAGCAGGGTCCGCGCCGCGCCGTGCAGCCGGTCGGCCGCGCCGATGACGGCGCGCGCCTGCTTGCCGGCCGGCTCCGGGCCGGCCGCTGACTCGCTCCCGCCCATACGCCCCCTGACGCGCTTCCCGCCCGACGAATCGCACGATTCAACCACTGATCGGCTCTCTTGGGCGGGTACGGGAGTGTGACGGGCGGCTGGGCGGCGTTCACAACCGTTTGGCGCAGTACGACCGGATGTACTCGTTGCGCGGCTTGAACGAGATCCGGCCCTTGCCCTTCGGGCAGTCTCCGGTCGCGATCAAGTCCGTGATCTCGGTGACCTTGTAGTCCGCGGACTTCTCCCCGCTTCCGTTGCAGGGCACCTCGGTGACCAGTTTCGCGCTGTCGACGTTGACGCAGTCGCCGACGATGATGCCGCCGCCGCCCTTGCCGGGGTCGCCCGGATGCGGCGGACGCAGATTGCGCAGGCAGAGGTAGCCGACGGGCAGCCGCAGACCCGGTGCGGCGCTGGTGTACGGGATGGGGCCGCCCGACACGTTGACGATCGCGTCCGCCTCGTCGGGGCAGCGCCGCATGGAGGATCCGGTGAGCAGGTCGCCGGGCTTGAGCTTTCCCATATCGAGTACCTTCGCCACGGCCTCGGCCGAGTCGCAGGCCGTCTTGATCGGTGACAGGCGCGCCGCCACGCAGTCGCCCTTCCTCAGTACGTTCAGATCAGCCTCGGCGGCCGACATCGTGGGCGGGGAGGTGGGCGTGGCAGTGGGCGTGGGCGTGGGCGTGACGGCTTCGGTGGCCGGGCCGGCGCCCGAGGCCGGACCGGAGGGTGCGCTCGCGCTGGGCGACGGACGGCCGCCCGAATCCGAGCAGCCGGCGATCAGAAGGCACAGCAGTGATCCGGCCACCATCGCCATGGCACGGCCCGAGCGGTGAGCACCGCTGTCACGGTGTGCGCAGAACATCGTCCACCCTCTCGGAGGTCGCGGTCCGGGCGCCTGCCGTCGATGATCCCTGCGACCGGTGCCCCGTTCAAGGGGCCGGATGCCGCCGGGTCGTTTCCGGTCGTCGGCGACCTTCCGTCCTGCTGTTCTCGCTCCCCGAGGATGGAACGCCGGATCACCCTTCGGAGATCACGGCAGGAGGACGGTACCGGGGGAGGCGCAGGACGAAGCGGGCGCCTCGCTCGCTGTCCTCGATGGTCAGGGTGCCCTCATGTGCCTCGGCGGTCTGGCGGGCGATCGCCAGTCCCAGTCCGGTCCCTCCGGCGTCGCGGGCGCGTGAGGCCTCCAGCCGGGTGAAGCGCTCGAAGACGACCTCGCGGAGTTCGGGTGCGATGCCGTCGCCGTCGTCGGTGACCTCCAGCACCGCCGTGGACCCCTCGGCCCGGACGATCACGGTGACCTGGGAGGTGGCGTGGCGCTCGGCGTTGTCGAGCAGGTTCGCCAGCAGCCGGGTTATCTGCAGTCGGTCGCCTTCGGTGGAGACGGACTCCTGGAGATCTTTGACGATCTTCAGAGTGAAGGGGCGTTGGTCGAGTTCGGCGGCGACGAGCGCGGTGAGGTCGGTGCGTTCCCGTACGGGGGACGGGCGGGAGTCCAGCCGGGCGAGGGTCAGCAGGTCGGCGACGATGGCCTGCAGCCGTTCCACCCCGGTCAGGATCGTGGCCGCCGTCCGCGGCCAGTCGGTGTCCTCCGGATACATGAGGCCTTCCTCGACCTGGGTCCGCACGGCGGTGAGCGGGGTCCGCAGATCGTGCGAGGCGTCCGAGGTGAACTGCTGTAACTGCTGGTAGGCGCCCTCCAGCCGGTCCAGGGTGGCGTTCACCGTCTCGGCCAGGAGCGCGTACTCCCGCTGGTGGCCGGGCACCGGCACCCGCCGGTGCAGACCGCTCGCGGTGATCTCCGCCAGCTCACTCCGGATGGCGTTCACCGGGGCCATGTTCCTGGTGGCCACCCGGAAGTTCCCGGCCGCCGCCAGCGCCGTCACCAGAACCGACGCGATGATCGCCATGAGCAGCGCCGGCAAGGCCCCGTACCAGGGAGGCGTGGTGGTCGCCGCATAGATCAGCCAGATCCCGTCCGACTGGTAGGACTTGGCCGACCGGACGGCCCAGCAGCCCTCGAGCCCCGCTGGAGGGCACAGTGTTCGTAAGGCCTGCACCTGGCCGCCGGGCGGCCGGAAGCCGGCCATCGGCGGCTTGCCGAGCATCCGCGGGGTCGCCGCGACCACCCGGCCGCGGGCGTTCAGGACCTGGATCGCCTCCCCCTTGCCGGAGGGCAGGACCGGCGGGAGTCTGCCCTGTTTGATGAGGGGCACCACGCCGCCCCAGGCCGTGGTGCTCCGCGCGATGGCCCTGCCGTCCTCGACGTCGTGCACGTAGATGAGGAAGAGCGCGCTGAACCCGAGGCACACCAACGCCGTGATGCCACCGATGACCATGGTCGTACGGGCCCGCATGGATGATCGATTCCAGTTCGGCACCTGACCTCCCGAAGGCGAGGTGTTCACCTTCTAGAGAGACCTGCTCGGCTGGGGCCAGGGCAGTCCCAAGGCCGGGCATTCTTTTCGGCACGATGCCCGTGAGCTCGGCGATGGCGTAAAGGTGAGATCTCCGTCACTTCCTGACGAGTGCGACATCGGCCCAGCGAGGGCATAATCCCTGCTAAACCAGTAGGTTTTGTCGATAAACCTGCCAACCGGGCGGTGCCGGTCGGCTCCGGCGCAGGTGGGGTGGGGTGTACACGTGGCCGGACGTGCTGCATGCTGGCCCCATGAGCGCGGCGGTTGACCTGGTGGCACGGCGTCACATCGATCTGCTTCGCGTGTGCAGCGCAAGCTGTTGACACGCTTCCTCGCCTCGGGTGTCCGCCCTGGGCGCGCCCTCGAGACGAGCTGACGGGCACCCTCGCCCGCGAATCCTCCCCATCTGACCGGGTCCTGTCTCCGACCCGCGATCCCCCCTGCCCGCGACCCTCCAAGGGTCCCGTTCGGCGTGCCTTCTCGCGCCGGAGGTGTGTTCACCATGTCCGTCGACGTCCTCGATCCACCCGCCGGCGCCTCCGGGCCGGCGACCTCTCCCACGTCACCGTCCGTACCGACCCCGGCTCCGAGGCCCGCGCCGAGAGCGTCCGGGGCGCTGCGCAGGCTCCGCAGGGTGAGCGGCCTGTTCGCGGTGCTGGTCTGCTGGCAGCTCGGCGCGAGCAGGGGACTGCTCGGCTCGACCACGCCGACGCCGGCCCAGGTCCTGGCCGAGGCCGTCCGCCTGCTGGGCTCGGGGGAACTGCTCGCCAACCTCGGCGTCTCCCTCGTCCGGGTGCTCAAGGGGCTGGCGATCGGCCTGTCCATCGGCCTGGTCTTCGGCCTCTTCGCGGGGCTCGCGCGCCTGGGTGAGGACATCATCGACGCCCCGGTGCAGGCCGTGCGGATGCTGCCGCACCTGGCGCTGGTGCCGCTGTTCATCATCTGGTTCGGCATCGGCGAGACCTCGAAGATCTCCCTCATCGCCATCGGCGTGATCTTCCCCCTCTACATCAACGTCTTCCACGGCATCAGGGGAGTGGACGAGCGGCTCGTGGAGTCCGCCAAGTCCTGCGGCCTGGGCCGGCTCGATCTGATCCGCAAGGTCGTGCTGCCCGGCGCGCTGCCGCAGATCCTGGTGGGCCTGCGGCAGTCCCTGGGCATCGCCTGGCTCAGCCTGGTGGTCGCCGAGCAGTCGGCGACCAGCTCCGGCATCGGCTACCTCATCAACCAGGCCACCCAGTTCATGCGGACCGACACCGTCTTCGTGGTGCTGATGGTCTACGCGCTGCTCGGGCTCGGCACCGACCTGCTGGTCCGCGCCGTGGAACGCCGGGCGCTGGCCTGGCGGAGAGGGCTGGTGGCGCGATGACCACGGCGCTGGACGAGGGCGTACGGGTCCGCGGGCTGACCCGCCGGTTCGGTGACCGTACCGTCCTGGACGCGGTCGATCTCGACATCGCGCCCGGAGAGTTCGTCGCGCTGCTGGGCGCCAGCGGCTCCGGCAAGAGCACCCTGCTGCGGGCGCTCGGCGGCCTGGACCCGGACGCCGCCGGCGACTTCCACGTGCCCGCGCAGCGCGCGGTGGTCTACCAGGAGCACCGCCTGCTGCCGTGGGCGCGGGTCTGGAAGAACGTCGTCCTGGGCGTCAACGGACCGCGGCTGCGGGAACGTGCCATCGCCGCGCTGGAGGAGGTCGGGCTGGCCTCGCACGCCGACGCGTGGCCGCTCACCCTGTCCGGCGGCGAGTCGCAGCGGGTCGCCCTCGCCCGGGCACTGGTCCGGACACCCCGGCTGCTGCTGCTCGACGAGCCGTTCGGGGCCCTCGACGCCCTCACCCGGCTCAAGGCGCAGGCGCTGGTGGGCGAGCTGTGGGCCGAGCGCAGGCCCGCCGTCCTGCTCGTCACCCACGACGTGGAGGAGGCGCTGCTGCTCGCGGACCGGGCGCTGCTGCTCGCCGACGGCCGCATAGCGCGGGAGATCAACGTCGGCCTGCCCCGGCCGAGAGCCCTCGACCACCCGGATTTCATCGCCCTCCGCCGCACCCTGCTGCAGGGCCTGGGCGTGCACGTCGAGCTCGAGGACATCGAGCCCGGAAGCGTCGAACGCAAGGAGAAGCCATGAGTGAACTCGATCTCACCGCGGACGTAGTGATCGCCGGTGGCGGCCCGGCGGCCTCCTGGGCGGCGGTCAAGGCCGCCGAGACGGGAGCCGATGTCATCGTCGTGGACAAGGGCTACCTCGGGACCAGCGGTGCCACGGCCTCGGGAGGCACCGGGGTCTGGTACGTCCAGCCGGATCCGGCGGCCCGCGAGGCGGCCAAGGCCAGCCGCGAGGCGCTCGGCGGCCATCTCGCCGACCGCCGGTGGATGGACCGCGTGCTCGACCAGACCTACGCGAACATGAACGAGCTCGCCGAGATCAGCAGGTACCCGTTCCCGGTCGGCCCGGACGGCGCCCAGATCCGCCGGGGGCTGCAGGGCCCGGAGTACATGCGCCGGATGCGGGTGCGGGTCAAGCGCGCGGGCGTGCGGATCCTGGACCACAGCCCCGTCGCCGAACTGCTGGTCGACGGGGAGGGCGCCGCGGCCGGGGTCACCGGCTACCGCCGCCAGCACGACCAGGCCTACCGCATCAGGGCGGGCGCGGTCGTCCTCGCGACGGGCGGCTGCGCGTTCCTCAGCAAGGCGCTCGGCTGCGACGTCAACACCGGGGACGGAGCGCTGTTCGCGGCCGAGGCCGGCGCGGAGATGTCCGGCATGGAGTTCTCCAACGCGTACGCCATCGCACCGGAGTTCACCTCCGTCACCAAGACCGCCTTCTACTCCTTCGCGACCTTCTACCACGCGGACGGCAGTGTGCTGGAGGGCGCCGGGAGCCAGCGGGGACGCTCCGTCATCGCGCGCACCCTGCTGACCGAGAAGGTGCTGGCCCGGCTCGACCAGGCCACGCCGCAGGACCAGCGGGCGATGCGGCTGGCCCAGCCCAACTTCTTCCTCCCCTTCGACCGCCAGGGCATCGACCCCTTCACCGACCTGTTCTCGGTGACGATGCTCGCCGAGGGCACCGTCCGGGGCACCGGCGGGATCCGGATCACCGGCGACGACTGCGCCACCTCGGTGCCGGGGCTCTACGCCGCCGGTGACGCGGCCACCCGGGAGCTGATCTGCGGTGGGTTCACCGGCGGCGGCAGCCACAACTCCGCCTGGGCGATGTCGTCCGGCACGTGGGCCGGCCGCGCCGCCGCCAGGCACGCGCGTGAGCTGGGCTCCCGCGCCACCGGCCGTACGGCCCGGGGCGCGGGCGGGGCGGGGCTGCGGCCCACCGGAACGCCCGGCGGCGTCACGGCCGACGAGGTCGTCACCGCGGTGCAGCGGGAGGTGCTCCCCTACGACAAGAACCTGCTGAGGCACGGGGACCGGCTCACTCCTGCGCTCGGCGCCCTCGACGCCGTCTGGGCAGAGCTGCGCCGGGGCCTGCGGGCCGAGGGCGGCGACGTCGTACGGGCCCGGTCCGCGGCGGCGATGGCCGCGCACGCCCGCTGGATGTACAACGCGGCGCTGACCCGTACCGAGACCCGGGGCATGCACAAGCGGGCGGACTTCCCCGGCCAGGACCCGGCTCAGCACCACCGGCTGCTGGCCGGCGGCCTCGACGAGGTCTGGATCGCCCCCGAGACGGCGGCCACCGTGGCGGTGGCGTCGTGATCGAGGTCGTCTCCCGCGAGCGCTGCATCACCTGCGACAAGTGCATCGAGGTCTGCCCGACCAACGTGTTCGACCGCGGCCCCGACGGCGTACCCGTGCTCGCCAGGCACGGCGACTGCCAGACCTGCTTCATGTGCGAGGCCTACTGCCCGGTCGACGCGCTGTTCGTCGCACCCCAGTCGCACCCGCTGCCGCGCCACTCCGAGCTGCTCGACGAGGAACGGCTCATCGGCGAGGGCGCCCTCGGCAGCTACCGCGAGCAGATCGGCTGGGGCCGCGGCCGCACCCCGGGGGCACTGCGCGCGATCGGCCCGGCACTGCCCCGTCCCGGTGTGCCCCGCCCGCGGCCGGCCTCCGACGACTCCATCACCTCCTAGCACCTCCTAGCACCTTCTGGCCCGAACGCCCATAAGTCCCACCTGCTGAGAAGCTCCATCGAAAGGCACGACCGTGACATCCAGGTTCCTCCGCCCGATTCTCGCCGCGCTGCTGCTGACCGCGCTCGCGGCGTGCGGATCGTCGGGTTCCGGCGGCAAGGACGGCTCGATCACGTTGCGCATCGGCGTGATCGGCACCGGCAAGGGCGGCGAGCTGACCGGCCCGGTCGGCTACCTGCACAGCAAGGACGAGCTCCTGCCCGCACTCAAGAGCCTCGGGGTCACCAAGATCCAGGTCGCGACGTTCCCGAACGGGCCCGACCTCAACCAGGCGCTCGCCGGCGGGTCCCTCGACCTCGGCATCTACGGCGACACCCCGGCGCTGGTCGCCCGGGGCAAGAACCTGCCCACCCGGCTGATCTCCCAGGCGGCCGTCGGCCAGGACGCCGGCATCGTCACCAGGAAGGGCGGACCCGCCACCCTCAAGGACCTCGAGGGCAAGCGGATCGCCGTCCAGGTCGGCTCCTACATCCACCGCTACCTGCTCGGCGCGCTCGCCGAGGCCGGGGTGAAGCCCAAGGAGATCATCAACATGTACACCCCGGCGATCGTCGCCGCGCTGGAGAAGGGCGACATCGACGCAGGCGGGCTGGTCTCGGCCAATGTGGAGATCGAGCGGGGCAAGGGACTGCCGGTCATCGACGTGGCGTCCAAGGACCACCCGAACCTGCTCGGCACCTCCGCCACCGTCGTCACCCAGAGCTTCCTCGACCGGCACCCCGGTGTCGTCAAGACCTGGCAGGCCGCGCAGAACGAGGGCGGGCGGCAGGCCAAGGCGCAGTGGGACGACTACACCGCCTACCTCGCCAGGATCGGCGGCTACCCTCCCGCGATCACCAAGGCCACCACCCTGCGGAGCCAGGTCCCGGACCAGCCGTTCACCGACGCCGGGCTGAAGCTGCTCGACGGCACCAAGACCTTCCTGCTCCAGCAGAAGCTGATCGCCAAGGACTTCACCATCGACTCCTGGGTCGCGCCGGGGGCGAAGACGTGACCGGCGGCGACGAGCTGGACACCGACGTCCTGGTCCTGGGCGGCGGGCCGGCCGGGACCTGGGCGGCGGTGGCCGCGGCCACCGCCGGAGCGCGCGTGGTCCTCGCCGACAAGGGCTACTGCGGAACCAGCGGCTCGGCGGCCTCCGGCGGCAACAACCTCTGGTACGTGCCGCCGGATCCGGCCGCGCGGAAGGCCGCCGTCGACGCCCGCTTCGCCGCGGGCGGCCGGCTGGGCGACCGGCGGTGGATGGCCCGGGTCGCCGCCGAGACCTACCGCCGCATCGGCGACCTCGCCGCCTGGGGGTACCCGTTCCCGCGCGACGAGGACGGCGCGCAGCGGCGCGGCAGCCTGCAGGGACCGGAGTACATGCGCCGGATGCGGCGCCGGGTGCACCGGCTCGGCGTCACCCTCCTGGACCACCACCCGGCGCTGGAGCTGCTGGAGGACTCCTGGGGCGTGGTCGCGGGAGCGTCCGGGATCGCCCGCCAGGAGGGCTCGGCGCCCTGGACGGTCCGGGCCGGAGCCGTCGTGCTGGCCACCGGTGGCTGCGCCTTCCTGTCCGGAGCCTTCGGCCTCAACGTGGACACCGGCGACGGTCACCTGATGGCGGCCGAGCTGGGCGCCGAGCTGTCGGGCATGGAGTTCTCCGCGGCCTACGCGCTCTCGCCCGCCTACGGCAACCACACCAAGGGCCTGATGATGCAGTTCGCGTCCTACAGTCTGGAGGACGGCACGGAGATAGACGTGCCGCATCCGCTGGCCGGGCGGGACCGGATCGCCGCGCTGCTCGCCGCCGGCCAGGCCGTCTACGCCCGGCTGGACCGCGCACCGCGGGAGCTGCACGCGGCGATGCGCACCGCACAGCCGAACTACTTCCTCCCGCTGGACAAGGCCGGGATCGATCCGTTCCGGCAGCGCTACCCGGTGCGGCTGGTGCTGGAGGGGACCGTGCGGGGGACCGGTGGCCTGCGCGTCGTCGACGGCACCTGCGCCACCTCGGTGCCCGGTCTCTTCGCGGCCGGCGACGTCGCCACCCGCGAGCTGGTGTCGGGCTCGATCAGCGGTGGCGGCGCCTACAACGCCGCCTGGGCCATCTCCTCGGGGACCTGGGCCGGCGCCGGGGCCGCGGACTTCGCGCGGGGCCGGGCCCGGCCCCCGGCCACCCCGGCGGGCGGTGCCGGTCTGCTTCCCGGCCGTACGCCCGCGGCCGAGATCGTACGGGCCGTACAGGAGGAGGTGCTGCCGCTGGACCGCAACTACTTCCGCACCTCCGAGGGACTGCGGCGGTCGCTGCGGTCGCTGGACCAGGTCTGGCGCCAGGCCCGGGAGGGCGTCGCGGGCACCGGCCGGGAACGGCTGCGGGCCAGGGAGGCCGCGGCGATGACCGCGCACGCCCGCTGGATGTACACCGCGGCACTCGCCCGGGACGAGTCACGCGGCCTGCACCGGCTGGCCGGCAGGCCGACCGACGAGCGCTTCACCCACCGGATCCTCACCGGCGGGCTCGACGAGCTCTGGACGGCGCCCGACGTGCCCCTGGAGGCACCGCTCCCGCACTCCTGGGACCCCGTCCACCCGCTGCCGGGGAGATCACTGTGATCGAGGTGGTCAGCGCCGAGCGCTGCGTGTCCTGCGACGTGTGCATCAAGGTGTGCCCGACCGACGTCTTCGACCGAGGGCCCGGCGGCCTGCCGGTCATCGCCCGCCAGTCCGACTGCCAGACCTGCTTCATGTGCGAGGCCAACTGCCCGGCCGACGCGCTGTACGTGGCGCCCCTGACGGGCCCGGCGGCCAAGGGCTCCCCGCACACCGACGAGGTGGCGCTGGCGGCGCGGGACGCCTTCGGGCTCTACCGCCGGTACGTCGGATGGGGCGGCGGCCGCACCCCCGGCGCACGGCTCGACACCAACCACATCTTCACGGCGCGGGTGCGCGACGTCATCGAGACCCCGCCCGCCCAGCCGGGCGGTGACCAGGACGGACCGTGACGTACATGACGCGCGGGCCCGGCCCGCCTTCCTGGACGGCGCGGTCGCTCACGTCTCCGGCGACCACCGGCGCGGCGGTCACTCCGCCGCGCCCCGCCGGTGCCAGGCCTCGGCGAGCAGCTCGAAGGAGCGCACCCGATCGGCGTGATCGTGCGTGATCGTCGTCACGAGCAGCTCGTCGGCGCCGGTGGCCCGCCGCAGCACGCGCAGCCTTTCGACGACCGTCTCCGGTGATCCGGCGAACTGCGTGTCGACCCGGTCGGCGACCAGGGCACGGTCCTCCGCGGTCCAGGTGTGGGCGGCGGCCTCGCCGGGGGTGGGGAAGGGTATCGCCCCCTGGCCGGTGCGGATGCTGCGCACCCACAGCCCGTACGGTGCCGCCAGCTCGCGGGCGGCTTCGTCGGTTGCGGCGACCACCACGTCCGCCGAGACGATGACGTACGGGGCCGCCAGCACGGCCGACGGTTTGAACGCCGCCCGGTAGGCCTCGACCGCCTCCAGCACGGTGGCGGGGCTGACGTGGTAGTTCGCGGCGAACGGAAGTCCGCGCTCCCCGGCGACCTGGGCGCTCTGGCCGCCGCTGCTGCCGAGGATCCAGAGCTCCACGCCGGCCCCCTCGCCGGGCTGGGCGTGCGCCTCGATGCCGCCGGCGGAGCGGTGGGTGCCGGCCAGCAGGGCGATGATGTCGTCGACCTGTTCGGCGAAGTCCGGTGACTGCGCGCCCGGCTGCTGCAGGAGCTCGGCGTACAGGGTGAACAGCGGGGCCCCGGCGACCTTGGCGAACGAGAACGGCGGCGGGATGAGCAGGCCGTTCTCGACCCGGGCCCGCACCGCGGGCGGCTCGGACGGCCCGGGCGGGTCGTCGGCCGCCTTCTGGAGCTCGGCCCTGCGTTGCCCGGACCGGCCGAGCCCCAGGTCGATCCGGCCCGGGTGGAGGGCGTCGATGGTGCCGAACTGCTCGACCACCGACAGCGGGGTCTGGTGCCCCAGCTGCACGGCGCCCGATCCCACCCGGATGCGGCTCGTCGCCGCCGCCACCAGGGCGATGAGCACCGCCGGCGCCGAACTGGCGACACCGGGGGTGAGGTGATGCTCGGCCAGCCAGTACCGGTGATAGCCGGCCGCCTCGGCGCGCCGGGCGAGGTCGATCGTGTTGCGCAGCGCGTCGCCCGCGGTGCCTCCGGAGGTGATCGGTGCGAGATCGAGGATCGAGAGAGAGGTCATGACAAGGGCCCTCCGGCCGGGGACGGCCTGCTCGGGATCGGCTCCACGTAGCGGTTGGCGGGCCGGGGCAGGCCGAGCCGCCCGCGCAGCGTCGCCGCCGCGTAGGCCCGGCGGAACCTCCCTCGGCGCTGCAGCTCCGGGACGAGCCCACGGGTGATCGCCGTCAGGTCGTGCGGTAGCGCACCGGGCCGCAGCCGGTAGCCGTTGTACCCGGCCTCCTGCCAGTCGAGGAGCAGCTCGGCGAGCTGCCCGGGCGTACCGGTGAAGATCAGCGCGTCCGAGCCGAGCTCGGCCCCGTCCAGCTCGTCCAGCCGGGCCTTGCGGCCGGCGGCGGAGGAGGCGTCGTCGTCCAGGAAGACGACCAGGTCGGCGAAGATCCGGAGCGGCTCGCCGTCCCGGCCCACGGCGGCCTCCGCGGCGCGCACCCGGCCGGCGATGGCGGCCGCCTGGTCGCGGGTGTGCGGCGTGACGTACACGACGTCGGCGCCGCGCGCGGCGAACTCGTACGGCACCGTGTCGTGCGCCAGGGCGGTGACCAGCGGCTGACCCTGCGGCGGGCGCGGGGTGATCGAGGGGCCCCGGACGCTGAACCACCGGCCGGCGAAGTCGATGTAGTGCAGCCGGTCGCGGTCGATGAAGCGGCCGGTGGGCGCATCGCGGATCTCCGCGTCGTCCTCCCAGCTGTCCCAGAGGCGGCGTACGACCTCGACGGCGTCCGCGGCCTCACCGAACAGCTCCGCCACCAGGCCGGCCAGGGCGGGGTCGTCGCGGTCGCCGATCGGGAGGCCGGGGAGGTCCCGGCGGCCGAAATGTGCGGCGTCGGCCCGGCCGGGGGACACCTGCGGGCGCCAGCCGGCCCGGCCGTTGCTCACGAAGTCGAGCGTGGCGATGCCGATCGAGACGTGGAACGGCTCGGTGTGGGTCGTGCTCGTGGTCGGGACCAGCCCGATACCGGAGGTCAGCGGTGCCAGCCGGGCGGCCAGCAGCACGGCGTCGAGCCGGCCGCGGATCTGGTCGGTGCGGCCGTCCGGACCCTCCCGCAGGGAGGACTGCAGCCCGAGGGAGTCCTCGAACGTCACGAAGTCCAGCAGCCCGCGTTCGGCCTCGGCGACCAGGCCGGCCCAGTACCCGGCCGTGAAGACCGCCGCGGGCCGGGCCGCCGGGTCACGCCAGGCCGCGGGGTGCCATCCGGTGCCCTCCAGCGCCACGGCGAGATGAAGGTCCGGCCCGGTCACGCGGACGCCTCGTCCCGGGGATGCGGCGCGGTGAGGCCGAGGTGGTCGCGGAGCGTCGGCCCGGTGTAGTCGGCGCGGAAGACCCCCTTCTCCTGGAGCAGGGGGACGACCTTGTCGACGAGGTCGTCGAGCCCGCCGGGCGTCAGATGCGGCACGAAGATGAACCCGTCCGCGGCATCGGTCCGCACGAACTCCTCGATCTGGTCGGCGACGGTACGAGGGGTCCCGATGAAGGACTGCCGCCCGGTGACCTCGATGACGAGCTCGCGGATCGTCAGCCCCTTCTCCCGGGCCACCGCCCGCCACTGCTCGACGATCGCGCCCCGGTCCCCCCTGAACTGCGCCCGGCCCTTGGACACGCCCTCCACCAGGTCGGGTTCGAGGTCGGGAAGCGGGCCGTCCGGGTCGTGACCGGACAGGTCCCTGCCCCAGACGCCCTCCAGGAAGGCGATCGCGGTCTCCGGGCCGACCTGGGCCCTGCGGATCTCCGCGGCGTGCTCGGCGGCCTCCTGCTCGGTGTCCCCGAGGGCGTACGTCACCGCCGGGAGGATCTTCAGCTCCGCGGGCTCGCGCCCGTACTTCGCGAGCCTGTCCTTGACGTCCTTGTAGAAGGCCCGCCCGTCCTCCAGCCTGCTGTGCCGGCTGAAGATGACGTCGGCGGCCCTGGCCGCGAACTCTCGGCCCTCGTGGGAGTCCCCGGCCTGGATGATCACCGGATGGCCCTGCGGGCCGCGAGGGACGTTGAACCGCCCGGAGATGGAGAAGTGCCGGCCGTCGTGGTGGAAGGGGCCGATGCCGTCGGGCCGGACGAACTCGCCCGCCGACGGGTCGGCCACCACCGCGTCGGCTCGCCACGAGTCCCACAGCTCCCGGGCGACCTGGAGGAACTCGGCGGCACGCGTGTAGCGGTCGGCCTCCGCCAGGAACCCGCCACGCCGGAAGTTCTCGCCGGTGAAGGAGTCGTAGCTGGTCACCACGTTCCACGCGGCCCGGCCGCCGCTCAGGTGATCGAGGGTCGCCAGCCGCCTGGCCACCTCGTACGGTTCGTTGAAGGTGGAGTTGACCGTGGCTGCCAGGCCGAGGTGCGACGTGACGGCCGCCAGCGCGGACAGCACGGTGAGCGACTCCGGCCTGCCGACGACGTCCAGGTCGTGGATGCGGCCCTTCATCTCGCGCAGCCGGAGCCCCTCCGCCAGGAAGAAGAAGTCGAACCTGCCGCGCTCCGCGGTCTGCGCCAGCCGGACGAAGGAGCCGAAGTCGATCTGGCTGCCCGATCTGGGATCCGACCAGACCGTGGTGTTGTTGACACCGGGGAAGTGCGCCGCGAGGTGGACCTGCTTGACGGCGGAGGGCCGCGCGGTGGGCATCGTGTCGCCTCCTCAATTCCTATCTACATAGTAGGAAAAGCATGTTTCCTCGTCAACAATCCGATGGGACGACGTCAGGCGGATCCAGACGCTGCCGAGCATGGCGGTCGTCATCGGCGAGGAGATGGAACGGAGTGGAACGCCTACCTACCAGAGAACCCTGAAGGAGGATAGGAGGATCCACGCCATGCCGAATCTGACCGGCGTCAGCATCACGTTCAACACCCAGAACGACAACAAGGATCACGACACCGTTCTGCACGTGTTCGTCAAGAACCGGCTCAACACGACGGAGGGCTCCGACGGCGACACCGACTTCGTCGCGAACCTGCTGGCCCATCGGCGCTACCTCGAGGACGGCGATCGGAGCGACCACGGCGCCAGCCCGTACCTCGCGTACGGCATCGGCCTGGCCGCCGACGACGAGTTCGACGACGGCTCGTCGCACACCTTCGACCTCACCCTGATGCCCGACCCGGTCAGCGTGGACGACATCGTGCTGCCGGTGGTCAACGTCCATGTCCAGCCGAACGGCAACGACCGCTGGGTCTTCGACTACGGCGTCACCTTCACCTTCGACGACGGCACCGAGTTCGGCTTCTCGTCCAAGGAGTCCGGGGTCCCCGGCATCATCCTGGACCAGGACAACAGGAACCACTACGGCGTCTGCGCCGAGAACCCGCTGCGGCCGTTGCCGGTGCGCGCCCGGCCGGCGACGAACGCGGTCCTGAAGAAGGTCACCCTGGACTTCGTCACGCACGACGACAACAAGGACCACGACACCCGGCTGGACGTCCGGATCGTCAACCGGCTGAACGCCACCTCGGCCCAGGACATCGCCGTCGGCCTCAACCTGTTCCCGGACCAGGAGTTCCCCGACGGCGGGCCGGTCAAGAGCGTCAGCTGGCCGTCGGACGACGGCACGCTGACCCTGCCGGAGATCCCGCTCGCCGACATGGTGCTGCCCGAGGTCGACATCACGATCGATCCGAACGGCAACGACCGCTGGATCTTCGACTACCGGGTGACCTTCGAGTTCGCCGACCCGGCCGACTTCGCGGCCAAGCGGTCGGTCTACTCCTCCCGGACCGGCGGGGTCATCCTGAGCCAGAACATCAACAGGCATGTCGGCGTCTACCAGGGCCCGTCGTTCCCCACGGTGGCGGCGCGCCCGGCGCCCCCGCTGGCCGACCGCCCGGCCGACCAGATCACCCGGGTGAAGTCGATCCCGCTGGCCCTGGTGCGCCAGAAGTTCGACGAGTTCGTCAACGACCGCAACGACACCGACGACAGCCCCCACCCGCCGTTCCGCAAGATCCGCCTGGACAACACCGGGCTGTACAACGAGGACACGCTGCCGGAGAGCTACCTCGACGTGCGCTCGATCATCACGGCGGCACGGGGCGGGGTCGACTATGTCAGCAGCCCGACCAGCCTCGGGCAGCTCACCGCGTTCTTCGGGCTCGGCGACCTCTATCTCAGGGACATCAACAGCGCCACTCTCGGCATCACCGCCGACCCCGCGCGCCCGGCGCCGTTCAGCTTCACCGTCGACTTCGAGACCGAGGGCTCCCATGAGACGACCGGGGCGCTGTTCTCCACCATGGACTTCCTGGAGTTCTCGCTCACGCTGAACCTGACGCTCGCGCTGGGCAGCACCGTGGACGAGTCCGGCACCGAGCGGACCGTCGTCGACATGCTGCACTGGGTCACCGAAATGCAGGAGCTGGAGGCGACCAAGGAGATCGACCACATCGACGAGACCGCCAACCTGACCTTCTTCCGCTACACGGGCACGTTCCTGGGACAGCCGGTGGATCTGGTCAGCGCCTCGTCGGCGTACGGCCTGTTCATCGAGGACGTCGTCAAGGTGCACCTGGTCACGTCGAGCCGGTTCGATCCGGGCGGGTTCTTCCGGCAGGACGCCCGCGACAAGATATTCGAGAACCTCACCAAGCCCGACAAGATCACCGGACGGTCGCCCCGCGACGACATCAACTCCTCGGTGACCTCCTTCCTCCTCGGCGGGACCGCCGACGACGCGCGGGACGTCGACGGCAACAACATCGTGATCAACGAGGTCGGCTTCCAGGGCGACGACATCGTCATCTCCTACTCAGGTCCGCACAAGGTGTTCGTCCCCGAGGTCCCGGCGGACTGGCCGGCCCCGAACCAGCCCAGCCCGGCCTGGGACTTCTCCCCGGGCACGCTCGCCAACATCGACCACATCGTGGTGCTGATGATGGAGAACCGGTCCTTCGACCACATGCTCGGCTACCTCAGCCTGCCCGTCGGCCAGGGCGGCGCGGGCCGCTCCGACGTGGACGGCCTCAAGGGCGGCGAGTCCAACACCTACCGGGGGACGACCTACCCGTCCTTCCCGCTCACCGACACGTTCTTCTCACCGGACCCGCCGCACGGCTTCGAGCCGGTGCACCGCGCCATCAACGGGGGCTTGATGGACGGATTCGTCAAGGCCTACGCCGAGGAGAACGGCGCCCCGATCGCCGGGCAGATCATGGGCCATCACACGGCGAGCACGGTGCCGGTCTACGACGCCCTGGCCCGCGACTTCGCCGTCGGCCACCGCTGGTTCGCCAGCCACCCGGGATCGACCTTCCCCAACCGGTTCTACACGCTGACCGGGCGGCTCAACCTCGACAGCAGGGGCTTCTGGGAGTTCGACAACTCCAGCCCGCTGCGGCCCGTCTTCACCGACACCATCTTCGACCACCTGTCCCGAGCGGTCGATCCGGCCACCGGCCGGCCCGTCACCTGGGTCCACTACGAGGAGGGCAACGCCTTCCTGAGACTGTTCGAACGCCACACGTTCGACGGCGACACCATCGTCGACACCAACGACCCGGAGCGCGGCTTCTTCGCCAGGGCGCGCGCCGGGACCCTGCCGAACGTGACCTTCATCGACCCCCGGTTCGTCGAGCAGCCTCCGGGCAGCAACTGCGACGGGCCGCCCGCGAACGTCCAGGACGGGCAGGACTTCGTCGCCAAGGTCGTCGAGGCGGTGGTCGCGAGCCCCGCCTGGGACAAGACCCTGCTGCTGATCACCTATGACGAGCACGGCGGGTTCTACGACCACGTCCCGCCCTCGGCGGCCGCCCGGGTCTCCCCGGAGCTGCCGATCGACACCCACGGCGTACGGGTTCCCGCGTTCGTCGTCTCGCCCTGGGTGGGCGCCGGCACGGTGTTCGGGCACGACGGCCCGGCGAGCCGGGAGGGCCGCCCGGAAGAGCCCGCCGCGGCGCCGGTGCCCCGCAATGATCTGCACTTCGACCACACCTCGATCCTCAAGACGATCGCGCGGCGCTTCCTGAGCACGGCTCCGCCCTACCTCGGCGCCCGGTACGCCGTCGCCAACGACCTGTCGGCGGTCGTCGGCACGCGCCGGCGGCAGACCCAGTTCCGGCCGTTCCTGCGGTACAACTTCCTGTTCGGCGCGTCACGGATGATGCTGGGCGTGCAGGGCGGCGGTCTCGAACCAGGCGCCCAGCTGTGGCAGCTCCCGGCCGACGGCTCGGCCGCGCAGGACTTCTCCTTCGAGGACGCCGGCCACGGGGCCTGGTACATCCGCAGCCGGGTGAGCAACCTGTACCTCACCGTGCACGTGCCCGGCCTGTTCGGGGCGGCCGCCGACCTCGACGCCGACCCCGACCCCGATGCCGACCCCGGTGACGGTGACGGTGACGTGTCGAGCATCCCGATCCCGCTCCGCCCCGGGATCATCCAGGACGTCAAGTACGTGCCCGGCTCGTTTCCGGCCGGGGCACCCGCCAACCTTCCGCTGCCCCAGCTCCAGAAGTGGATCCTCACGCCGGTGCCCCGTTCGCCCGAGCCCGACCTGTTCCTGATCCGTAACCTCGCCATCCCCGTCCTGGTGCTCCAGCCCACCGATCCCACCCAGGCCGGACCGGTCGTCCTGGGCATCGACGATCTGCGGCCGGGTAGCAGGCGCAACGCCTGGAAGGTCGACAGCCCGCTGCTCAGCGGGCAGACCGGCCCCTGACCGCCGGGACGTCGCAGAGCCTCCGGCGCCTCCGGGACGCGCCGGAGGCCCTGCGCCGGGTGAGAGACGGCGGCAGCCGCTCCGCGCCGCGCGGGCGGCCTGACCGCGCGAGGCTTCCCGCGTCGTGACGGGTCCGGCCTACCCGCCGGTGCGCGCCCCGGCCGGCGGGGTCGCGCCGGCCCGGGCGGCGAGCCGTTCGCGGAGCCTGGTCAGGCGGGCGATCTCGGCGTCGAGCGCGGCGCGCCCGCGCGCGACGACCCCGGTGGGCCGTGCGCACGCGCCCGGCCCCCGGTAGGGCGGCAGGGCGTCGCCGTCCAGCAGGTCGAGGCGGTCGGCGCAGCCACGGACGTCGGCGATGGTCAGTCCCAGCGACAACAGCTCGCGGATGACGCGTACGCGGGCCACGTCCCGGGGGCCGTACCGGCGCTGTCCGGACGCGGTGCGCGGCGGAGGGGGCAGCAACCCGCTCTGCTCGTAGAAGCGCAGGGCGCGTGGTGTGGTGCTCGCTGCCGCCGCCGCGTCGCCGATCCGCATCGGTCCTCCCGTTCTACAGCGCCACCACGACGGTGCCCAGGTACCGTCCGCTCATCATGTCGTGCAACGCCCGCGGGGCGCCGTCGATGCCCGCGACGCGGACATGGGGAAAGCGGATGTCGCCGGAGCGCAGCCAGCCGGCGAAGCGGTCGGTCCACTCCGCCTGAACGCCGGGAAGGCCGGAAGCGCTGAAGCCGAGCATCGTGATCTGTTTGACGATGAGCTGGAACGAGTCCAGTTCGACCGGTGCCGTGGTTCCGGTCCCGTGCTCTGACAACTGTCCCGACAGCGCTCCGACCAGGACGAAACGCGCCCCCTTCCTGGCGACCGCCACCGCCGCCCGCAGCTCCTCGCCGCCGACGTTGTCGAGGAGGACGTCGATGCCGCCGGGTGCCGCCTTCGCCAGTTGCTAGGCCGGCGGCCCGGCGCCGCGGACCACGACCGCGTCGTAGCCCAGTTCGCCGACCATGCGGTCCGCCTTCTCCTGCGAACCGGTGCTGCCGATCACCTGGCCCGCGCCGAGCAGCCGGGCGATCTGCCCGGCGAGCGACCCCACCCCGCCCGCGCCGCCGGAGACCAGGACCGTGTCCCCGGGCCGGACCCGTGCGCCGTGGGCCAGTGCCCCGTACGCCGTCGGCCCCGGGGCCAGGTGCGCGACCGGATCGGGCAGCGCGTCGCCCAGCGGGGAGCACTGCGCGGCGGCCATGACCGCGTACTCGCGCCAGCCCAGCCGGTGCGAGACCAGGTCGCCGTGCCGTAGCCCACTGTCGTCCGGAGCGGTGACGATCTCCCCGATCGCCGGTCCGAACAGGGTGTCGCCGGGGCGGAGGGCGGGGAACGGCGCTCCCTCCACGCTTCCTCCGATGACGGTGCGCAGCGCCGCGAAGACATGGAAGAACCGGTTCCGGACCAGTACCTCGCCCGGTCCGGGCACCGGCACGGGTGTCTCGGTGATGACGAAGTCCTCCGGGCGCGGCAGCCCGGCGGACAGGGTGGCGAGGCGTACTTCACGCGACGTACGGGGCAGGTCGGGCATAGGGCGCTCCTCAGGCAGACCGCGACGCGGCCGGTTCACGGTGCCGTGACGCTAACCCCTGACGTGCCCGTCAGGGGCAAGCCCCGGCCGTGCCGGGCGCCGAGCATCAGGACCTCGCGATCGGTCCCGGCACCGCCACCGGCCCGCGCGGGCCGGCGACCGGTCCCGCCACGGCTCGTCAGAAGAGGGTGAGCGGCTCGGCCGGCATCGGCTCGGGCAGCGCCTCGAGCTCGGGCAGGCGAGCCCGTACGTCGTCGTGGAAGCGGCGGGCGAGGGTCAGCGCGTCGGCGTTGTCGGGGGTGTGGATGAAGACGGTGGGCGAGCGGCCTTCGCGCAGCCAGCCGGTGACCGTGGTGACCCACGGCCGCCAGCCCTCGACCGTCCGCGCGCCGTCGTCCCGGCCCAGGTAGCGGACGACCGGGCGGTCGGTCAGGGCGTGCGAGCGGCGGGGCAGACGTGGCTTCTTGGTCCAGGCCTCGCGTTCGGCGTCGCTGGTGGGCGGGCTCTGGAAGAGCGTGGTGGTGTCGAAGGGGACCCATTCGGCACCGGCGGTGGCGAGGACGCGTTCGAGCTGTTGCTCGGCTCGCGGGTCCTCGAAGAAGGCGCGGTGACGGACCTCGACGGCGTAGTCGTGCGAGCGGGGGAGGCGGCGCAGGAAGGCGGCCAAGGCGCCGAGGTCGGCCGGGGCGAAGGAGCCCGGCAGCTGCACCCAGAGGGTACGGGCCCGGGGGCCGAGCGGTTCGATCGCGTCCAGGAACGCGCGGAGTTCCTCGTCGGCGCCGGTGAGGCGGCGCTCGTGGGTGATCGACTTGGCGAGCTTGACGACGAGGCGGAAGTCGGGGGCGGTCTGCCGTGCCCACGACTCCACGGTGCTCCGCGTCGGGGTCGCGTAGAAGGTGGTGTTGCCCTCGACCGCGTTGCACCAGGTCGCGTAGGCCCGCAGGCGCTCCTTGGGCGGCAGCGGGTGGGGCAGGAGGCGCCCCTGCCAGGGCGCGTGCGTCCACATGGCGCATCCCACATGAAGCCTCATACGACGGACGCTACCGAAAGGCCGGCGATGGGCGACGGGAAAGACCGGTGGGCCCTTGCCCGGACCGGCGGCGGACGACGGCGTAGGGTCGGGCCGGCGCGAGGGCTCTGTGCTGAACTTTTCCGTTCCGGCATGCCGTACAGCCGATGTGAGGCACCTGCCGTGGTTCCCTTCTTCCGGAGGTATGTCGTGATGCACCGGGATCTCGCCTGCCGGGGCGCGACGCTGACGGCCGGGTTGGCGGCCTCGGTGGCCGTGGTGGCGCCCTCCGCCGCGGCCGCCGCGCACGCCGAGCTGAAGACCATGAGCCCTGGGCACGGCTCGGTCCAGGCGTCCGCGCCGTCCGAGGTGGTGCTGACGTTCGACCAGCCGGTGAGCCGTCGTTTCACCGCGGTGGAGGTGATCGGGCCGGCGGGCGCGCGGGTGGAGTCGGGCCCTCCCACGGTCGACCGGGCGGTGGTCCGCCAGCCGCTGCGGCCGCTGCCCCCGCCGGGCCGCTACCGGGTGGCCTACCGGACGGTGTCGGTGGACGGTCATGTGGTCCGCGGAGCGCGGGAGTTCACCTTCCGCCCACCGGAGGGCGCACCGTCTCCCACGGTGTCCGCGTCGCGGTCGCCCGCGCCCGCTGCCCCGCAGCCGGCCCGGCGGGAGGCGTCTTCGGGACCGCCGTGGGCTCAGCTGGGTCTCGCCGCGGTGGTCACGGTGCTGCTGGCCGTGACGGTGCTGGCGCTCCGGCGGGGCCGTCGTGACGGCTGAGGCCCGGCCGGGCCGGGACTCCGCGCTGCCGTCCGTCTCGCGGCAGCTGTGGCTCGCCGCCGCCATCGCGGCGTTGGTGGCCCTGGCCGTCGTGCTGCGATTCGGCCGGACCCCGCAGATCGCCTCGCCCGAGGCGTCGACCACGCCGGAGCTCGAGCAGGCGGGCTCCTTCGCCGGCAGCGCGTTGCCCCTCGCCAGGCTCGCCATGAACGCGGCCGGCACGATCACGGTCGGGTGGCTGCTGGCCGTCGCGGTGTTCCTGCCGTCGGAGGAGGGCGCGCTCTCCACGGCCGGGCGACGGTGCCTGCGGGGCGCGTCGGTGAGCGCGGCCCTCTGGGGGGTGTCGGCACTCGCCGTCGCGGTGCTGTCGGTCAGCGACCTGTTCGGGTTGCCGCCGGCCACGGCGGTCTCGGGGCCCGAGCTGTCGAGCTACCTCACCGAGATCAGCCAGGGACGGGCGCTGCTCGCGGTCACCGCGGCCGCGACGCTCCTGTCGGTCGCCGCCCATGTGACGCGCACCCCCGGCGGAGCGGGATACCTGCTGATCCTGGCGGTGTTCGGCCTGCTGCCGCCGGTGTTCACCGGGCACGCCGCCTCCAGTGGCGACCACGCGCTGGCCGTCTACAGCCTCGCCGTGCACATCGCCGGCGCGGCCGTCTGGGTGGGCGGACTGGTCGTGCTGGTGGCGATCGCCACGCGGGTCGGCGACCGGCTTCCCCGCGTCGTCCGCCGCTACAGCGCGCTGGCGGCGGTCTGCCTGACGGCCGTCGGGGCCAGCGGGCTGGTCAACGCCTGGATCCGGCTGGGCGGCCTGCACCTGGGCTCCCGCTACGGGCTCCTGGTCGTGGCCAAGGTGGTGGCACTCGCCGGACTCGGGGCGCTGGGCGGGTGGCACCGCGGTGTCAGCATCCCCGCCCTGGAGCACGGGCGGCGCGCCCGCACCTTCCTCCGGATCGCCGCGGTCGAGATCTGCGTGATGGCGGCCACCATGGCGCTGGCCACCGGACTGTCCCAGACCGCGGCGCCCGCCCGCGACGAGGGCCCGCGGACCCCCACCGAGGCACTGCTGGGCTTCCCGCTGCCGGGGCCGGTCGGCGTGCGCGCCTATCTCCTCGACTGGCGCATCGATCCGCTGCTGTTCACGTTGATCGTCATCAGCGGCGCCCTGTACACGGCCGCAGTGATCCGGTTGCGCCGGGACGGGGTCGCCTGGCCGCTCCTCCGGGCCCTCGCGTGGTTCGCCGGCCTCGCGGTGCTCCTGCTCGCGACCTGCGGCGGGGCGGCCCGCTACAGCATGGTGCTGTTCAGCGCCCACATGGCGCAGCATCTGGCGCTCAGCATGCTCGTGCCCATCCTGCTGCTGCTCGGCGCGCCCGTCACGCTGGCCCTGCGGGCACTCCGCCCCGGCTCCGCCCCCGGGGACCGCGGCTCCCGGGAACTGCTGCTCGCCGTCCTGCACAGCCGGCTCGTGCGAGGGCTCACCCACCCCGTGATGACGCTGATGATGTTCATCATCGGCCTCTACGGCTTCTACTTCTCACCTCTGTTCGAGGCGTCCCTTCGCGACCACTGGCTGCACTCGCTCATGATGCTGCTCTTCGTGGTGACCGGCATGTGCTACCTCGCGCTCGTCATCGGGCCCGGCCCGTACCGGCCGGCCCCGGGCAAGCGGTTGCTGTACGTGCTGGCCGGCGTGCCGTTCCACGCCGTCTTCGGCCTCGCCATCAGCAGGTCGGACGGGGTGTTCGCCGCCGACTGGTACGCGGCGCTCGCCCGGCCCTGGGGCGCCTCCGCACTCCACGATCAGCAGTTCGGCGGAGGACTCGCACTGATCCTGGGCGAGCTCGCCACCCTGCTGTTCCTGCTGGTGATGGCCTGGCGATGGGCCCGCGACGAGGGGCGCGGGCCCGGTCCCGCCGTCGACGGCGGGCCGAGGGCCGCCGCGGCGTCGCCGGCCCCGCTGAGGGAGGGCCGCGTGTGACCATCACCCCGCGGCCGGCCACGGCGTCCTGCCCGCTCGGTCAGCCGACCTGGTGCAGGCCGTACGGGTAGTCGTGCAGGCGCTGGGCGCCGTCGTCGGTGACGAGCAGCAACTCTCCGGTCTGTACCCCGGCGCTCAGGTCGCGGGTGACGACGTTCGGCTGGACGACCACGGTCATGCCCGCGGCCAGGACGAGGTCGGGCGCCGGGCTCAGCGGCCGGCTCGGGCCGTCGACGACCGGCGGGAGGTAACCGCCGCCGTATCCGTGCACGAGATCGTCGACCGCGCTGTACCCGGCCTGCCCGATGACGGCTCCGGCCGCGGCGAGCTCCCGGGCGTGCGTGCCGGGAAGCAGCCGTGCGCGGATCGCGTCGAAGGCCTCCTCGGCGACCGCGTGCAGCCGCGCGTACTGCGGCGTCGGGGCGGCGCCGACGGTGAAGGTCCGCAGCAGCTGACCCGCGTACTCCGGGGCGACGGCGACGCTGATCTCGCAGGTGACGACGTCGCGGCGGCGGATCCGCCGGTCCGTCGGCCACTGAGCGGGTACGCACTGCGAGGGACTGTCCATCCCGGTGACGCCGAGATAGTGGATCTGGTGCATGCCGCCCGCTGCGACATAGGACCGCTCGATCTCGGCGACCAGCTCGTGTTCGGTGGCCCCCTCGCGCAGCGCCTGTTCGAGCGCCCGGACCGCGGTGTCGGTGAGCGCCGCGGCCTTCCGCAGGGCGGCCACCTCCTCCGCGGACTTCACCAGGCGCAGCGCGGTGTAGGCCGGGTTGAGGTCGGCAACCTCCGTGACCCGCCCGGCCAGCGCCCGGTAGTGCCAGAACGGCAGCGGGCCGACCACCCCCACACGAGCGGGGCGCTCACCGCCGGCGTCGAGCTGTTCGAACGCGGCCGAGATCGCGTTCTGGCCGGCCCACTCGACCCGCACCCGCGACAGCCGGCGAGCCTGTGGCAGGTGGTTGAAGAAGGACACCAGGAGCACGTCGGCGGCCTCCTCCGGACCGACGATCAGCAGTGCCTCCCGGGTGACCGGCCACCCGGTGAGCCAGGACACCCCGCTGCCGGAGCGGTTCGCGCCGTAGGCGAAGGCATGGGTCAGGCCGCGGCGGTCCAGCTCGGCGCGGAGGCCGTCCCGGCGGCGGCGCATCTCCGGCGCGGAGAACAGCGGCTCGGGAAGCCGGTCATCAATTGACATACCGCGCATCCTGCGGCACGACTGCACTCGATTGCAACAACCGGCTCGGCAGCACCGGCGAGAAGGGCTCCGGTGAGTCCCCGACCGCCCGCGGATCGGCTCAGAGCAGGCCGACGCGCTGGTCGGCAGACCCCGAATCGGGAAAGAAGCGGCGCATGTCCCGCCGCCACAGGTTGCCGCGCAGCGAGGGACGGAGCGCGGCGAGGCCCGCGCAGAATTTGTTGAACTCCAGTGGCCGGGCGCGGTGCCGGTGCAGGAGCCGGTCCACGGCGGTGATCTGCTGCTCCGCCTTGACCTCGATCAGGACGAGTTCGGGGTCGGCCCGCAGGACCCGGCCCGTCGCGAGGTCACGGCAGACCAGGTCGACGTCGCAGGTGATCCGCTGGCCCTCGGTGGCGAAAGTGGAGCGGACGTAGTCGGTGACGAGAGAGGGCCACATCGGCATGGGGAGTTCCACACCGTAGATCTGCTTCAGAATCCGGGCCGTGAACTGCTGAGTGTGCGGGTTCCACGCGGCAGAGCGCGGCACGCCGGGACGCTCGGTGATCTCGGTGCGATGCTTGACGGTCTCCCCGCGCGGCCCTTTCAGCTTGATTTCGAACTGGCGCTCGCCGCTGTCGACATAGAGACGTTCGCGGATCTTGTAGCGGCGGCGGCGGCCCTTCCGGTGGTCATCGAACAACTGCAGTTCGGGTGTGTCGTAGTAGACCGAGTGATAGGAGAACCAGCGCCGGTCGGCGATGCACAGGCTGCGGAAAGCGCCGTCGGGCATGGATCGGTCGGTCAGGTGCGCGGCAAAGGAGGCGAATGCGTGCGCCGGCAGCGCATAACTGCGGTCACAGCGGGTCAGTAGTTCGGCGCCGGCGCGCACGGTCTCCAGATCGATGGGCCGGGCGGCGAGCACCGCCTGGATGACGGCGCAGGCGGCCGGCGTGGTCATCTGGCCGCACCCCACGGGACCTCCGTCATGTCGTGCCGCCGGCTCTTCTCCGTCAGCGCCCCGTCCGGGGGGATCCGGTAGCGGACGTCGACGACGGTCACGTCGCGCACGTAGTCCACCTCGGTGACGGTCCAGCGCAGCGGCTGCCCCAGCCGCCGGGCGAGGTCCGCGCGCAGGGCGTCCGGATGCGCGTGCACGGTGTCGAGGGTGACGAGCGTACGGCGGGTCCGGGAGCACAGCCGCGGGTGATCCGCGAAATAGACGACGAGCAGCAGTATGACGTCCAGGAAAGCGATTTTGCCCAGGCTCAGCGCGGGAATCCCACCGATGAGACCGAGCACCAGGGTGGTGAAGTAGTAAGCCACCTCCTGGTACTGCACGGCGTCCGAACGCAGGCGAATAATGGACAACACGCCGAACAGGCCAAAACCAAGTGCTAATGCGCCATGGCCACCGGCGTTCGCCAGCGCCAAGACGATCGTGAACAATCCGGTGTTGAGTGCCAGGTACGCCGGAATCAGATCCCGGCGGCGATGGCGTGGCCAATAGATCGCGAAGGTCAACACGCACACCGTGGCGAGATCAAGTGCGAGTCGAGCGGCGAACTGTGACGTTTCCATAAGCTACTTCCATTCGACAACGTTAACTGCATCATAAGAATATCCGAGTAAAATCGGCCCCATGCTGAGGTGAACGATAGGAAGAGGACGATAGCCGCCATTTATAGCGGTGTTATCCGATATGATCGCCTTAGGGGAAAAAGGGGGGAATCAAACAGAACTGTCGCGGCCGGCCGGGCATGGCGTCCATGAGCGGGCCCGGGAGAGCCCGCCGGGGGGCGGAGCCGGCGGGGTCGGCGGGGTCGCTCAGATGATGCCGCCATTGGCACGGATGACCTGGCCGTTGACCCAGTGGCCGGGGCCGGCGAGGAAGGCGACGACCTCGGCGATGTCCTGCGGGGTGCCCAGTCGCTCCAGCGGCGGCTGAGCGGCCAGCCGGGAGACGGCCTCCTCGCTGTTGGCGTTCAGGAACAGGGCCGTGGCGGTCGGGCCGGGGGCGACCGCGTTGACGGTGACATCGCGGCCGCGCAGCTCGCGGGCGAGGATCAGGGTCATGGCCTCGACCGCCCCCTTGGTCGCCGCGTAGGCGGCGTAGCCGGGGAAGGCCAGACCGACCACCGACGAGGAGAAGTTGACGATGGTCCCGCCGGCGCGCAGCCTGCGGGCGGCCTGCTGGTTGACGACGAACGTGCCGCGGATGTTGGTGCGGTGCATCCGGTCCAGGACGTCCAGGTCGAGGTCGGCCACCGGGGACAGCAGCATCACCCCCGCGGTGTGCACGACGACGTCCACGCCACCGAACTCCGCCTCCGCCGCCTCGAACAGCGCCGCCACCGCGTCCTCGTCGGCGACGTCGGCGCGGACCGCGATGGCCCGGCCACCGGCCCCGGTGACGGCGGCGACCACGGCCTCGGCCTCGGCCTGGTTGCCCGCGTAGCCGACCACGATGGCGAAGCCGTCCGCGGCCAGGCGTTCGGCCGTCTGGCGGCCGATGCCGCCCGAGCCTCCGGTCACGATGGCGACGCGGTTCGATGTGGTGCTCACGATGGTCCTCCCTGAAGATTTGTGTACGCTATGTACATTAACAGGCTTATGGACAGAGCGTCCATATGTCCTCCGGAGGTGGAGTGTGACAGAGGCCCCTCAGCCCGTCCGCAGGGGGCGCGGGCGACGCCCGGCCGACGAGGTGCGGCGCGAGGTCCTGCAGGCGGCCGGCGAGCTCCTGCTCGCGGAGGGGATGGCCGGCTTCACCATCGAGAAGGTCGCCGCCCTCGCCGGCGCGAGCAGGGTGACGCTCCACAAGTGGTGGCCCTCGAAGGGGGCGCTCGCCCTCGACGGCTACTTCAACGTCGTCGCACCCACCCTGGCCTTTCCCGACACCGGCGACATCAACACCGACCTCACCACCCAGGTACTCGCCTTCGTTCACCTGATCCGTGACACCCGGGCGGGTCGCGTCATACCGGAGATCATCGGCCAGGCCCAGACCGACCCCGAACTGTCGGCCGCCTATCGCAAGCGCTACTCGGCCCCGCGCAGGGCACTGGCCGTCGAGGCGCTGGAGCGGGCCAAGCGGCGCGGCCAGCTGCGCGCCGAGGTCGATTCCGAAACGGTCGTCGACCAGCTCTGGGGCGCCTGCTACCACCGGCTGCTCATCCCCGACCAGCCGCTGACCGACGAGTTCGCGGAGGCGCTCGTCGCCAACCTGCTGCTCGGGATCGGTCCGCTCTGACCGCCGGCGCTCCGGCCACGGGCCCGGCCGGGAGGCTCGCCCGGGTCAGGTGAGCGGGCGCCCGCGGACGTGCGAGACGACCAGCTCGGGGACCGGCACCTCCTCGGCACCGGCAGGGGCCCTGGCCGGAAAGTCGAACACACCGATCATGAGCTGCATCGGGTAGCCGGGCGCCTGGTCGAGCCGGCGTACGACCCTGCCGTCGATGGTGAACACGAGTGACCCCGGCCGCCAGTCGACGCCGTACGTGTGGAACCCGGCCACGTCGATCCCGATCGGCTCGGCGGAGAACTCCTCCACCAGGGCGGGATCGCGGAACGGGTGCAGCCCGATGCCGACGTCGGCGGACCCGTCGCGGACCGCGTCGCCGAACACCTCGGCGACGCAGATCTCGCCAGAGCGCTCGGGCCGGTCCTCGATGCCCGACATCCAGAACGCGAACATCGACCGCTCCGTGACGACGCCTCGCATGCGCACCTCGACCTGACCGTAGAGCGGCGTGTAGCCCCACATCTCCGGTTGTTCCTCGCGGACCTTCAGGCCCTCCCGGAACGGCTGCTGGCCGGTCGTGCCGCCCAGCGGGCCGGCGAAGCTCCCGCTCTGGACGCATGACACCCGCAACGGCTCCTCGTGCAGGTCGGCGCACCACAACGGCTGGTCGGCGGGGATGCTCAGGTGCAGCTCACCGTCCTGAAGGGACCACGTCGCGGCGGACCGGTCGCGCGAGCTCCAGTGCGGCAGGTAGTACGGGAACCAGACGCCGGTGTCCAGCGCGTCGCCGCCGAACCGCTCGTCGAGTTCGAGGCGCGATCTGACCATGGCCCATCGTACCGATCACGGCCTGGGAGGCGCCGCGGGTCATCGGGCCTGCCGGGCCCGCTCCAGATAGCCGACCAGGTCGCGCATGCGTTCCGCGGGCCAGGGCAGGCTCCGGCCGAGCTCCTCGCTGTTGTCCTGCCACATCGTCCGTGCGGCGGCCACGGTCCGGTCGTCGCCACCGTGGAACAGGTTCCCCAGCGCGTCCCAGCGGCCGGCCAGGGTCTGCACCTGAGGGTCGCCGGGGGGAGTGCCCTGCCGCAGGTGGCGCAGAAGCTCCTCCACCAGCCCGGCCCACTCGGTCTTGGCCGCCTCGACGGCCTCGGGGCCGAGCCCGGCTCTGCGCTCGGCCAGTTGCTCCCGCTGCTCGGGCGTGAACGAGGTCTCGAACACCGACATCATCTCCAAGGTCGTCATGAACTGGTCCGGGCCGGGCATCGACGAGTTCTCGATCCGGCTCAGCAACCCGCGGATCTGCTCCGTGAGCTGCTGAATCCGGTCGGCATGGCACTCGAGGCCGTGCAGCTGGGCGGTCAGCAGCCCGCGCATCGCCGCCAGGTCGTCCGCCGGGTCCGCGAGCACGCCCGCGATCTCCTCCAGCGACAGCCCGAGCGCCCGCAGGGCCCGCACCCGGTACAGCCGCCGCAGGTCACGCTCGGTGTAACGGCGATGCCCCGAGGCCGTACGTTCCCCGGGCGTCAGCAGGCCGATCTCGTCATAGTGATGCAGCGCGCGCACGGTCAGCCCGCTCGCCTGTGCCAGCTCGCCGATGCTCCACCGGCGTCCGCCGCCGTCCGCCCCGATCACGCGTCTGCTCCGATCATGCCGGCAACGCTAGGACCTCCCGTCGCGGCAGGTGCAAGCCCTCTGGGGCTCATTTCCCGCGGTATCCGCTGACCGGCCCGGAGGCCCTCCTCCCCGGCCCGACCGTTCCGGATCCTGGCCGAAGTCCTCGCCCGGGCCGCTGCCTGCGCGTGCCGCCTGGCCGGTGTTTGTATACATCAGCACCTGCCTTATGTGAAGACGTACGGCATTCTGGCCGCTCGTCCCACCTGCCCATTGGCCAGCTGGCGACATAAGGTATACAAACCCACTTCCAGCTGCTGGGCGGAAGGTCCTTCACCTGACCTCGCGACCAGGAGTGCCGACCGAGAAGAGGAGCCATGACATGCACGACACCCAGCGCCGTGAGACGTGCCGATGACGAGGGCGCAGCCGCCCCTGGAGGGCGTCCGGGTGATCGAGCTCGGCCAGTTGATCGCCGGGCCGTACTGCGGTCAGATCCTGGCCGATTTCGGTGCGGACGTCATCAAGGTCGAGGAACCCGGCGTCGGTGATCCCATGCGTCAATGGGGCCACCTGGTCCAGGGCAAGTCCCTGTCGTGGGGGGTGATCGCGCGCAACAAGCGGTGCGTCACCGCGGATCTGCGTGAGGAGGCCGGGCGGTGCCGGGTGCTGGAGCTGGTACGGCAGGCCGACATCGTGGTGGAGAACTTCCGCCCCGGCACACTGGAGCGCTACGGCCTGGGCTACGACCAGCTGGCCGAGGTCAACGCCGAGATCGTGCTGATCCGGGTCAGCGGGTACGGCCAGGACGGGCCCTACGCCCACCGGCCCGGTTACGGTTCCATCGGCGAGGCGATGGGCGGGCTGCGCTACCTGATGGGGGAGCCGGACCGGCCACCGAGCCGGACGGGCGTCTCGATCGGCGACCTGCTGGCCGGGATGCACGCGGCCCTGGGCGGCCTGCTCGCGCTCCGCGCCCGCGACCGTACCGGGGTCGGCCAGGTGGTGGACGTCTCCATCTACGAGTCCGTGCTGGCGATGACGGAGGCGCTGGTGGCCGACTACGCCCTCGCCGGGGTGACCCGGCAGCGATCGGGCCCCGTACTGCCCGGGGTGGCGCCCAGCAACGTCTATCCCACCAGGGACGGGGACTACGTGCTGATCGCCGCCAACCAGGACACCGTGTTCCGCCGGCTCGCCGCGGCGATGGGCGACGCCGAGCTGGCCTCGGCCGAGGAGTACGCCACCCACCAGGCGCGCGGCCTGCGGCAGGCCGAGCTCGACGAGCGGATCGCGTCCTGGACGGCACGCCTGACGGCGGACGAGCTGCTGCGTGTGCTGGACGAGCACGCGGTGCCGGCCGGCCGGGTCTACACCGCGCGGGAGATGCTGTCCGACCCGCATTTCCGCGCCAGGAACAGCATCATCGAGGTCGAGGACGCCGACCTCGGCATGGTCCCGATGCAGGGGGTGACACCGAAACTCAGTGCGACTCCGGGTGCGGTGCGCTGGCCCGGCGCGGCGCTCGGCCAGCATGAGGCGGAGGTGGGCGAGCTCTTCGGCGCCACCACGGCCCGGCCCGGAGGCCACGCCGGTCCGGCAGGCGAGGCCGGCCCGGCCGTGGAGGGAGGAGAGGGCGGTGGGTGACACCGTGTCCGCGGCGAGATTTCGGGAGGTGTGGTCGTGGCCAAGGCGGTCGAGACGGCGTACGCGGTGATCCGTGCCGGCATCGTGTCGGGGGAGTTCCCCCGGGGTGACCGCCTCCGCGAGGCGGAACTGGCGGAGCGCGTGGGCGTCTCGCGAACGCCGATCCGGGAGGCGCTGCGCCGGCTGGACGCCGAGGGCCTGGTGGACTTCGTGCCCAATCGGGGTGCCCGGGTCACCGCGTGGAGCGAGCGGGAGCTCGACGACCTGTACGAGGCCCGCGCCCTGCTGGAGAGCTACGCGGCCCGGCTGGCCGCGTCGAGGGTCCGGCCTGAGCAACTGGAGAGGCTGCGGGAACTGGCCGCGGAGATGAAGGCGCTCGCGACGGCCGGAGGGCCTGCCGCGGACAAGCTCACCGAGCTCAACGGGGAGTTCCACCTCACCGTCACCCATGCCTCGGGGAACGCCCACATCGAGGGGCTGGTCCGGGGGTTCATCGACGTGCCGCTGGTCTACCGGACCTTCAAGCAGTACGCACCGGAGCGGCTCCGGGCCAGCATGTTCCACCACGACGAGCTGATCGCGGCACTCGCCGCCGGCGACGGCGAATGGGCGGAGTCGGTGATGCGCTCGCACATCCTGGCGGCCCGGACCACCGTGCACAGCCTCGGCGCGGTTCCTGAGCCGACCACGACCTCGATCCCTGACGGGGCCCCATGACGAAGATCGAGCTGGTGGAGGTCGGCCCGCGCGACGGCCTGCAGAACGAGCCGGCGATCCTGCCCACCGCCGACAAAGTCGCGCTGATCGAGCGCAGCCTGGCCGCCGGGCTGCGGCGGATCGAGGCGGTCGCCTTCGTCCATCCCGGGCGGGTCCCGCAGATGGCCGACGCCGAGGCGGTGATGGCGGCGGTGCCGCGCCCGCCCGGGGTGTCCTACGCCGGTCTGGTGCTCAACCCGCGCGGGCTGGACCGGGCCCTTGCCGCCGGTGTCGACGAGGTCAACGTCGTGGTGGTGTGCACCGACGAGTTCAGCCGCCGCAACCAGGGCTGCACGGTGCGGGAGGGGCTGGCCAACTGGGCGGGTATCGCCGCGGAGGCCCGGGCGGCCGGGCTCCGGACCACTGTCACGCTGGCCGCCGCGTTCGGCTGCCCCTTCGAGGGCGAGGTCCCGGCCGGTCACGTCCTCGAACTGGTCGGCCGGGTGGCCGAAGCCGCACCGGACGAGATCGCCTTCGCCGACACCATCGGCGTCGGGGTCCCCGCCCAGGTCCGTACCCTGCTGGACGGCGCCGCCGGGCTCGCCCCCGGAGTACGGCTGCGGTGCCATTTCCACAACACCCGCAACACCGGATACGCCAACGCGCTCACCGCGCTGGAGCACGGGGTCGCCGCGCTCGACGCCAGCACCGGCGGCTTCGGCGGCTGCCCGTTCGCCCCGGGCGCGACCGGCAACATCGCCACCGAGGACCTGCTCTACTCGCTGGACCGGATGGGAGTGTCCACCGGCGTGCGCATGGCGGAGGTCGCCGGCACCGCCGCCTGGCTCGGCGAGCGGCTGCACGCCCCGGTGCCGGCCCTGCTCGGCCGTGCGGGCGGCTTTCCCCTCCCACCCGATCACTGATCGCGCGGTCCCGGCGGGCTTCCGCGCTCGCCGTCCCCGGCCTGCCTCCGCTCGCTCCCACCGGTATCTTCACAGAATCCCCACAGACCGCCCGCAAGATCTCCGCGACGGGCTTCTAAGCTCGCCGCCATGCAACGGATCCTGGTGGTCGAGGACGAGCCCACCATCGCGCGGGCGGTCGCCGCCCGGCTGGTCGCCGAGGGGTTCGAGGTACGGGTGGTGGCCGACGGGCCGGCCGCCGTCGAGGCGTTCCGGGCGTACGGTCCCGATCTGGTGGTGCTCGACCTCATGCTGCCCGGCTTCGACGGCCTGGAGGTCTGCCGCCGGATCCAGGCCGAACGGCCGGTCCCGGTCCTGATGCTGACCGCGCGGGACGACGAGACCGATCTGCTCGTCGGGCTCGCGGTGGGCGCCGACGACTACCTGACCAAGCCGTTCAGCATGCGTGAACTGACGGCCCGGGTCAGGACGCTGCTGCGCCGGGTGGAGCACGCCGCCGCGCTGGCCGCGTCGGCGCCCGCCCGCGAGGTCGTACGGCTCGGCCCGCTGGAGATCGACCGGGCCGCCCGCAAGGTCGCGGTGGACGGGGTGACCGTGCACCTGACGCCCATCGAGTACGAACTGCTCGACAGCCTGGCCCGTACGCCGGGAACCGTGCTGACCCGGGCGGTCCTGCTCGAACAGGTGTGGGACTGGTCCGGCGGCTCCGGGACCCGGGTGGTGGACACCCACGTCAAGGCACTGCGCCGCAAGCTCGGCGCGGACTTCATCCGTACCGTCCACGGCGTCGGCTACGCCCTGGAGATCACTCCATGAGGCTGCTGCACCGGATGTGGACGGCGCTGCCACGGCCCCTCGACCCGATGCGGTCCATCAAGATCAAGCTCGGTGTGCTGGCCGTCTGCAACGCCTGCGTCGGCGGGCTGACGATGGTGTGGGGGTACGGCCTGGGGTTCCGGGGCCGGATCACGCTGCCGGTGGCGCTGCTGATCTCCGTCCTGATCACCCAGATCCTGGCGCACGGCATGACCTCGCCGTTGCGCGAGATGACGGCGGCGGCCCGGGCGATGGCCCGTGGCGACTACCGGCGCCGGGTCCGGGTGACCTCCCGGGACGAGGTCGGCGAGCTGGGCCGGGCCTTCAACCGGATGGCCGCCGATCTCGCCGAGGTGGAACGGCAGCGCCGGGAGTTCGTCGCCAACGTGTCCCATGAGCTCCGTACCCCGATCACCGCGCTGCGGGCGGTCCTGGAGAACGTCGCGGACGGCGTCACCCCGGCGACGCCCGAGGTGCTGGAAAGCGCCCTGGCGCAGACCGAACGCCTCGGCCGCCTGGTCACCCAGCTGCTCGACCTGTCACGCGTCGAGGCGGGTGCGGTCTCCCTGGACCTGGCAGCGTTCGAGATCGGCCCGTTCCTGGAGGCCGCGGTGGCGGACGCCCGGGTCGGCCATCCCGGTCCGGTCTTCACGGTGCGGGCCGAGCCCGGTCTCACCGTCCGCGCGGACCGGGACCGCCTGCACCAGGTCGTCGCCAATCTGCTCGACAACGCCGCCCGGCACAGCCCGCCCGGCGGCGCCGTCACCGTCACCGCCACGGCGCAGGCCGCCGCGCTCCGCCTGCAGGTGCGGGACGAGGGTCCGGGGATCCCCGCCGGCGAGCGGGCCCAGGTCTTCGAGCGCTTCTCCCGGGGCTCCGGCTCCCCCGCCGGCGCCCCCGGTGGCGGCACCGGCCTGGGTCTCGCCATCGCCCGCTGGGTGGTGGACCTGCACGGCGGTGAGATCGCCGTCGCGGACTCGCCGCGCGGCTGCCTCATCCGTGTCCTGCTTCCGCAACCTCCCCTGGGATCGTCATGACCGATCTGCCCGAGCCCCCCACCAGCCCGCGCTCGCCGGCACCTCCAGGCCGGTCCGGGTCGGCGACCGCCGACACGGCCCCGCCCGGTTCGGCCTCCTCGGGTTCGGCCTCGTCGGGTTCGGTCGTGGCGGCCGGGCCGGGGGCGAAGCGGCCGCCGGTTCCGCGACTGGTCGAGTGGCCGGCGGCGCGGCGGCCGTTCTCCCCGAGGTTGCCGGCCGGGGCGGCGCTGGCGGGAATCCTGGCCGCCGCGTTGTTCCCGGGGCGCCCTGGGCTGAACGTCCCGATCGTGGGGGTGGCCGTGGCGGCCACGCTGTTCCCGGTCGCCCGCCGGGACCGCACGTCGATGGTGTTCGGCGCGCTCGTGTCGGCTCTGCTGGTGGTGCCCGTCCTGGTGGACGCGGGCTGGCTCACCGCCCTGGCGATCTCGCTGGCCGTACCCCTCGGCTCGTACGCCCTGACCGGCGGTCGCTCCTGGATCGATCTGCTCGGCGGGGGTCTCGCACTCCCGCTGGCCGCCCCGAACACGGTGCTCTGGGCGGGCCGCGGCCTGGCCGTGCTCGGCCGGTCCAGGCGGCGGCCGATCGAGCCGGTGGTGGGCGCGGTCGCCGTCGCGGCCGTACTGCTCGCGGTGTTCGGCGGGCTGTTCGCCACGGCGGACGCCGCGTTCAGCCGGGCCGTCACCGGCCTGCTCCCCGACCTCGCGGCAGGGCCGCTGCTGCTGCGGATTCTCGTCTTCGGCTGTACCGCCGCCGTCGTGCTGACCGGAGCGTTCCTGGCCGTCGCCCCGCCACGGTTCGTCCGGCCGCCCGCGGCATCCCATTTCGGCCGTACCCCCTGGGTCATCCCGGTCGCCGCGCTCGACCTGCTGTTCCTCGGCTTCGCCGCGGTCCAGGCCGACGTGCTGCTGGCCTCCGACAAGGACCGCCTGCTGCGCAGCACCGGCCTGTCCTACGCGGAGTACGCCCGGCAGGGGTTCTGGCAGCTACTGATCGTCACCGGTCTGGTCCTCGTGGTCGTGGCGGTCGCCGTCCGCTACGCCCCGCTGGAGAGCCGGGCCGACCGGGCCACCGTCCGTACGCTCCTCGGCCTGCTGTGCGCGCTGACCCTGGTGGTCGTCGCCGTGGCGCTGCGCCGGCTGTACCTCTACGAGGAGACGTACGGCTGGACCAGGTTGCGGCTGTGGGTGCACGCCTTCGAGCTCTGGATGGGCCTGGTCGTCGTGCTGATCGCCGTCGCCGGCATCCGCCTCCGGGCGGCCTGGCTGCCCCGCGCGGTCGCGATGAGCGGAGCGGCCGGGCTGCTGGCCCTGAGCCTGCTCAACCCGGACGGTTTCATCGCCGCCCGCAACGTGGACCATTTCCGGCACACCGGCAGCGCCGATCTCTCCTATCTCTCCGGCCTGTCCGCCGACGCGGTCCCCGCTCTCGACCGTCTCCCCGAGCCACAGCGTTCCTGCACCCTGCGCGCCCTCGCCGGCGCCCTCCGGCACGGCGACTCGTGGTCCGGCCTCAACCTCTCGCGGACCCGGGCCCGCGCCGTGCTCCGGCGTCACCCGATCCAGCGCTCCCCAGTGTGCTGACCATGCCCGGAGGGCGGCTCCTGAGCCTGGAGAACGCGGCCGGTCGTTCGTCAGTGGCTCTGTAGCCGCTGCCGGATTCGGCAGACGCAGTTCTTCTTCCTGCAGAAGCCGAGCTGGGTGTTCGTCCTTCCGCTGATGTTGGCGTTCTGTATCTGCTGCCGGCCACTGTTGGTCGAATGGCTGAGCACCTGCCGGAAGTTACGGTTGGCCCGGCCGTTTCCACCGTGCATGCTGATGGACCCGGAATTGTGCTGGCCATCGTCGGGGAAACCGGTCCCATGGGGGCCTGAGCCGCCCGGCCTCGCGCTCGCCGGTGCCGCCAGGAGGGCTCCGGAGGCCATGACGAGCGTGATCAGCGTCAGCCTTCGCGCGTGGACGGCGGCACCGGTGACTCCCTGACGGATCATTTGGGTGCACACCTGTCCTTTCAGGGTGGCCGGTGGAGTGCCCTCCGTGCGTCTGACATCAGCGCCGTCGCTTTCCTACCCCGAGACCGGGCTCGTTTTCGACTCCCGCGCCCGACTGGGCAGATGATTACCCGCTCTTTGTCCATGACAGGCGCCTGCGGCGAGCCCCCGGTGCCGCCCGGAGCGGGGGCGTCAGTCCCGGCGTCTCCGGGTGGCGGAGCGAAGCTCGGCGACACGCGCCTTTCGACCCGAGGGTATGGCGGTCGATCCCGGTCTGGGAGGTATGTCGCTCGGGTGTTGAGTCACGCACCGGACATCGTGGTGTGGCGGTGCTGGGCCGCCATCCGTACCGCGGTGTTGGGCGCGCCATAGCCGTCGTAGTCCTTGACGCGCTGCACGATCTCGAAGAAGAGGTGCCTGCTGAGCATGGCGGTGTAGAAGTGGAAGAACTCGCCGGCATCGCTTCGGTCGTACAGCACTCCGTATTCGCGCATGGTCGCGATGAGTGAGCTCTCCAGATCGGTGCGGGCGGCGAGATCGTCGTAGTAGTTGGCCGGAATCGGCAGCGACGGCACCCGGCCGGCTCGCAGGCGTTCCGCGGCGGCGAAGATGTCCGTGCAGTGCAACGCGATGTGCTGGAACCGGGAGGTCTCAGGCAGCGGGCCACCGCCGAGCAGCGGCATGTTGATGACGAGCCGGACGTGGCCGCCGGTGTCGGCGATGGCGCGGCTGCGGACCAGGCCGTAGGGGTCGGCGATCTCCTCGTTGGTCCGCGGTCGCAGACCGAGCACGGACTGGTAGAACAGCGCGGCCTCGTCGAAGTGGTTCGCCGGCTGCGACAGCGCGACATGGTCGATGCCGGTGATGCCGGCCCCCTCGGGGCGCTCCCGGGGGGCGATCGGCGCGAAGTCGCCGAGCCAGCCGGTCCCGTGGGCGGTGTCGGTCCGGCAGAAGAACAGCGAGGTCCCGTCGGGCGCCGTGATGGCGGGCAGGTCGGCCTCGTGGCGCCCGGTGCGGCGTGGGATCGGGACGGCGAGGAGCGCGTCGGCGCGTGCGGCGGACCGGCCGGGGGAGCCGGTCTCCACCGCGAGGGCGGACAGCGCCGCGTCGCCGCGCTGCCACCTGCCGTCCGCCGGGTGGGCGCGGTTGAGCAGGACACTGGCCTCGCCCTGTTGCCACAGTTGCACGGGCTTGGTGCGGTGCCGTCCCGTGTGCGCGAAGCCCATGCCGAGCAGGAGGTTCTCGGCGGCCGGCTCCGACAGGGGGTCCACGGCGACTTCGACGAAGGCGAACCCCGACAGCTTCTCGGGCGTGGGCAGCGCCGCCAGCTCGACGGCGGGGAGGCGTTCGCCGAGGGAGTCCTCCAGCGCGATCAGTGAGCGCATGGCGTCCACCGCGGTGCGTTCCGCGTCGGCCTGCCGGAAGACGTCGTTGAACACCTCCAGCGAGAGCGGCCCGCGGTATCCGGCCGCGAGCACGTGCTCCAGGAAGCCGGTCAGGTCGAAGGTGCCCTGGCCGGGGAAGCAGCGATAGTGCCTGCTCCATTGCAGGACGTCCATGCTCATCTGGGGTGCGTCGGCCAGCTGGAGGAAGAAGAGCTTCTCGGCGGGGATGTCCCTGATGCCGGCCGGGTCGCTGCCACGGGACAGGATGTGGAAGCTGTCCAGGCAGACGCCGAGACCGGGGTGGTCGGCCGCCGCGACGATCTCCCAGGCGTGCCGGTAGTCGTCGACGTGCCGGCCCCAGGCCAGCGCCTCATAGGCGATGTCGATGCCGTGCTCGGCGGCCCGCTCGGCGAGGCGCCGCAACTGGTCGGCCGCCAGCATGTCGTCGTCGATCGCCGCGGGGGAGACGTTCGAGCACACGAGGAGCCGGGTGGCGCCGAGCCCGGCCATGACGCGGAACTTGTGCTCGGCTCGCCGGAGACCGTGGGTGAAGATCTCCTCCGGGACGGCCTCCAGGTCCCGGAACGGCTGGTAGAGGTCGATGGTGAGGCCGAGGTCGGCCGCCCGGTGCCGGACGTCGGCGGGGGAGGACGCGCAGCTGATCAGGTCGTTCTCGAAGATCTCCACGCCGTCGAATCCGGTCGCGGCGGCGGCCGAGAGCTTTTCGGTCAGCGAACCGCTGAGGCAGACCGTGGCAAGGGATTTCCGCATGTGATCCTCCGCAGCCGGACGTGCCCGCATAATTAACACACTAGTTCGTACATTACAAGCGGAAGGGTCTCCGGCGAGGTGGGCCGGGGTTTCTAGCCGGGTATGCGGCCGGCGCCGGTCAGATAGGCGACGACCATTTCCCCGATCATCTTCCGGTGCCGCTCGCGGTGCTCCGGGGCGGTGAGGTCGCGCTCGAAGAGCGTGCCGAACGTGTGCTGGTTGGCCACCCGGAAGAAGCAGAAGGCGCTGATCATCATGTGCAGGTCGATGGCGTCGGCGGGAGTGACGAAGTCGCCGCTGGCACGGCCCGCGGCGAGGATCTGCGAGATGAGCACGCTGATCGGGGCGGCGAGATTGGCGAGCACGTCCGACTTGCGGAGGTGCTCGGCGCGGTGGATGTTCTCGATGCCCACCAGGCGGATGAAGTCCGGATGAGCGTCGTGGTGATCGAAGGTCAGCTCGGCGAGCGTGCGTACGGCCTCGATCGGTGCCAGGTGCGCCACGTCGATGGCGGCCTCCGCGGCGCGTACCTCGGTGTAGGCCTTCTCCAGCACCGCGATGTAGAGCTGCTCCTTGCCGCCGAAGTAGTAGTAGATCATCCGCTTGGTCGTGCGAGTGAGGGCGGCGATCTCGTCGACCCTGGCTCCGTCGTACCCCTGCCGGGCGAATTCCTTGGTGGCGACCTCGATGATCTCCGCCCGGGTGCGCTCGGCGTCGCGCTGGCGCTCGCCGTTCGCCGTGGTGGCGGGCTGCGAGGAGGGCATGCGGCTCCTGAAGGAGAGGAGAGTCCAGATCGCCGCCCAGTCTAGTCGCCGGTCGCGGGCCGGCTCCTCGCCTGACGCCGCTCCCCGTCAACCGAGGTAGGCGGGGAGGACGGACCGGGGAATGGGACCTTTGTTGCGCCGGCCCTGCTGGGTCTCCTCCCAGGCGTGGGCCAGGATTCCGATGCTCCGGCTGAGGACGAACAGGCCGCGCGCCAGCGGCGCGGGGAAGCCGAGCTCGGCATAGATGATCGCGGTGGAGCCGTCGATGTTCATGGGGACCGGCCTGCTCCGGCCCCGGCCGAGCGCGGATTCGACCGCCCGCCCCGCGCGGAGGTGGTCACCTGCGACGATTCCGTCCCGTACCGCCTGGTCCACCAGCGACAGCAGCGGATCCCGGCGCGGATCGACCGGGTGGAACCGGTGGCCGAAGCCCGGCAGATAGCGCGGCCACGCCGCGATCACCTCTGTCACGGCCGTCTCCAGCTCGGTACCGGCCGCCTCGAGCTCGAGGATGTCGGTGAGCAGTTCGATGCATTGCTGCCCGGCGCCGCCGTGCGCGTCGCCGAGGACGTTGACGCCGGTCGCGACCGCGTTGTTGAGCCCCACGCCGCAGGTGGCCGCCATCCTGGCGATGGCGATCGACGGGGCCTGCGGCCCGTGGTCGACGCCCGCGACGAGCGCGGCCTCCAGCAGGGCGGCCTGGCCGGGACTCGGCAGGTCGCCGCGCAGCATCAGCCAGACCATGGAGGTGAGGCTGGTGGTGCCGATGAACTCCTGTACGGGCCGGCCGCGCAGCTCGATGATTCCGGGTTCCATGCGGGAGATGGCGGTTCCCCACCAGGCGGCGACCTCACCGGTCGGGTCGACGTCGGTCATGGCGCGGTCACCTCTGTCGTGGGAGCGTTCCAGCGGGCCGCGAGCTCCTCCCGCAGGTCATTGTGCTGGCCCAGCCGTGGCGGTGGTTCCAGTGCGCTCAGTGCCTCGTCGTCGTGCAGCACGCCGCTGCCGACGACGCGCAGGCTCCGGCCGGAGCCGTCCGGGAACGGAAGATCGGTGAAGAATCCGCGGTGCGCCAGCTGGTCCAGCCGCACCGCCTGCGGCACCGTGACGATCCTGGCCGCGGGCACGCCCGCGGCGTTGAGGAGCCGCTCCCACTCCTGCGCGGTCCGGCCGCGCAGTGCGGCGTTGAGCTCGTCGTTGAGCTCCTCCCGGTGGAGTCTGCGGTCCTCGCGCTGGGCGAAGCGCGGGTCGCCGACGAGGTCGTGCCGGTCGAGCAGCGCGCAGAGCGTCTCGAACTGCCGCTGCTGGTTGGCCGCGATGTTGAGCGGTCCGTCGGCGGTGTCGAACGTCCCCGACGGCGCGGCCGTGGCGTTCTGGTCCCCCATCGGCTCCGGGGCGACACCGCTGACCAGGTAGTTGGAGATGGGCCAGCCCATCGCGGAGACGGCGGCCTCCAGCATCGACACGTCCAGGAAGCAGCCCTCGCCGGTCCGCTCCCGCCCGGCCAGGGCCGCGGAGATGTTCAGCGCCGCCACCAGCCCGCCGACGGTGTCGCAGACGGGGAAGCCGACGCGCAGGGGTGCGGTCTCGGGAGTACCGGTGATGCTCATCATCCCGGACAGACCCTGAATGATCTGGTCGTACGCGGGTGCCTGGCTCATCGGGCCGGTCTGGCCGAACCCGGAGATGGCGCAGTAGACCAGCCGGGGGTTGAGCTCCCGCAGGCGGGGCCAGCCGAAGCCGAGGCGCGACATGACGCCGGCCCGGAAGTTCTCCAGCAGCACGTCGGCCCCACGGACGAGGTCCTCGAACGTCGACCGGTCGGCGGGGTCCTTGAGGTCGAGTTCGACCGACTTCTTGCCCGCGTTCTGGGCGAGGAACGAGGTGCCCAGGCCGGCCCGGTTGAGCTCGGGGTCCGGACCGAGGCGCCGCGCCAGATCACCCTGGCCCGGCACCTCGACCTTGACGATCTCAGCGCCGAGCAGCATCAGCTGGTAGCTGCAGTAGGGCCCGGCGAGCACATTGGTCAGGTCGAGCACTCGAACACCACTGAGCGGTCGCTCCCGCATTCGCCTGCTCCTTCCGCGGCCCCTGGTACACCGGGCGCCGCGATGATGAGAGATGGGGTCAGATCGAGGGACTCAGCGGGTGGTCGAAGCCCCGCTCGGACATCTGCTGGGCGACCTGTCTGAGGTCGGCGACGAACTGGTCGACCCGGTCGTCCCCGAAACGGACCGTGGGCCCGCTGAGCGAGAGCGCGGCCACCACCGCGCCGGACCGTCCGAGCACCGGGACGGCGACCGCGGAGAGCCCGTCCTCCCGTTCGCCGTGACTGACCGCCCAGCCCTGGTAGGCGGTCTCGTCGATCCATTCACGCAGCCGCTTGACGTGGCCCTCCCCGTAGGGAGAGCCCCGGGCGATGCGGGCCAGCAGGCTGTCGGGGGCCTCCCGCAGCAGCACCTTGGAGGAGGCGCCGGCCCAGAGCGGGAGCTCGTCGCCCACGTGCACCACGTGCCGTAGCGGTTGCGGGCTCTCCTGCTGGGCCACGCACACCCGGTAGATGTCGCGCAGCATGTAGAGGTTCACCGTCTCGCGTTGCCGGGCGCCCAGGTCGCGCATCAGCTTCTGGGTCTCCGGCGGCAGCTCCCAGCTGCTGCGGGCCAGGTGCGCCCACCGCCACAGCCCCGGGCCGGCGAGGTAGCCGTTGGGGGCGGCCCACAGCAGGCCGTTCTGTTCCAGGGTCTGCACGAGCCGGATCACCGTGGTCTTGGCCAGGCCGGTCGCCTCGACGATGTCCCGGATGGACACCGACGGCTGCTCCTCGGTGAGGAGCGAGAGGATGTCGAGCGCCCGCTGGACGCTCCGCACTCCCTGTGACTCGGCTCCGTCGTTGCTTGTGGCGCTCAATGTCTCCGGTCTCCCCGATCTGCGGCGTCCGATTCCCTGGAACCGTCCGTAGATTACACGCAGTCCGCACAGTGGTCTAGCAAGACCATCAAGCGGTCTGAGTGTCGGTGCGGGAAAAGTTCGCCCTCCCTCTTCCCTTGTGTGAGCCGAGTCACTATAACTAACTCACTGGTTCGTACATTGCGCCCAGTGATCAACCGCGGTGGCCCGCGTCAACGGTCACGGCGGAGAAGGGGGCCGGGTGTCGCAACTTTCCTCGCGGCGGCTATTGCCAGGGTCAAGAGATGGCTCATATCTTACTCGAAGTCCGCTGAGTGGTCCTAGTAGACCATCACACGGTCCAAGGAGGGCTTGATGCTGGACACCATCCTCACGGCCGGTACCCAGGTCAGTGTGGTCCAGGCGCCGGCACTGATCGGCGGCGGGTGGGCCGAGGAGGGTCCGCAGAGCGAGCGGATCGGACCGTACGCACGCCGGGTGGTCAGCCGGGCACCGCAGGCGCGGCCGTCGGACATCGCCGCGGTCCTCGGCCACGCGCGGAGCCACGCCAAGGTGGTGGCGGCGCTCGCACCTGCCGCGCGCGCCGCCGTACTGGAGCGGGCCGCGGCCCTGGCCGCACGGAACCGCGACGAACTGGCCCGGCTGCTCGCCCTCGAACTGGGCAAGCCCGTCAAGGACGGCCGCGGCGAGATCGACCGGGTCGCGGACACCTTCACGGTGTGCGCGGCGGAGGCCCGCCAGATCGGCGGGGAGAACCTCCCGGTGGCCGGGTGGGCGCGCGGAGTCGGCAACACCGCGCTCACCTACCGGGCGCCCGCCGGCGTGGCCCTGGCGATCACACCGTTCAACGCGCCCGCCAACCTGCTGGCCCACAAGCTGGGGGCCTCGTTCGCGGCGGGCAACACCACCATCGTCAAGGCGCCACCGCAGGCCCCGGCGACGTCGGCGGCGATCGTGGCGCTGCTGCTGGAGGCGGGCGCCCCTCCCGAGGCCGTGCAACTGCTGCACGGCGGTGGCGAGGTCGGCGCCGCACTGTGCGCGGCGGACGAGGTCAGCGTGATCAGCTTCACCGGCAGCGCGGCCACCGGCGCGGCCGTCGCGCGGGCGGCGGGCGCCAAGCGCCTGGTCCTGGAGCTCGGCGGAAACGCCGCCACCATCGTCTGCGACGACGCCGACCTCGACGAGGCCGCGCGGGTCTGCGCGCGGACCGGTTACAGCAACTCCGGGCAGAGCTGCATCTCGGTCCAGCGGGTCTACGTGCACCGGGCCGGCTTCGAGGAGTTCCTGGACCGCTTCACCCAGGCCGTGGCGGCACTGCGGGTCGGAGATCCGCTGGACCCGGCGACCGACGTCGGCTCCATGGTCGACGAGGAGGCGGCCGACCGGGTGGTCCGCTGGGTGGAGGAGGCCGCCGCCGACGGGGCCCGGGTGGTGCTCGGCGGCAAGCGGGCGGGCTCGACCGTCGCCCCGACCATCGTGGCCGACCCCTCACCGGAGGCGACCCTGGTCACGCAGGAGGTCTTCGGGGCGCTGGTGGCGGTCCTGCCCTACGACGACTTCGCCCAGGTGATCGAGGCCTGCAACACGAGCCGCTTCGGGCTGCAGGCCGGCCTGTTCACGCGTGACCTGGGCCGCGTCATCACGGCCTGGCGGGAGCTGGAGGTCGGCGGGCTGATCGTCAACGGCTCGTCCAACTTCCGGCTGGACCACGTGCCGTTCGGCGGCGTCAAGGACTCCGGCTTCGGCCGGGAGTCGCCGCGCTGCATGATCGAGGACTACACGGTCGTCAAGACGCTCCTGCTGCGGGGGATGTCCGTCTGGGGAGAGAACGCGTGAGGGCCGTCACTCTCGTCGCTCCGGGCGAGGTCGCGGTCGTCGACGACTGGCCGGAGCCCCGGTGCCTGCCCGGGCAGGTCATCGTGGCCGTGGAGGGCGTCGGCCTGTGCGGCTCGGATCTGTCGGTCGTCTCCGGACTGCGGGCGGTTCCGCGGATGCCCTGGGTGCTGGGCCACGAGGCGTTCGGCGTGATCTGTGCCGTCGGCTCCGGCGTGCGTGACCGCCGGGTCGGCCAGCGCGTCGTCATCGAGCCCAACTACCCCTGCCTGGTGTGCGAACCGTGCGTCTCCGGCGCGACCGCGGGCTGCCGCGACCGCCGCATCGTCGGCATCTCCGAACCGGGCATGCTGGCCGAGCGCGTGGCGGTCCCGGCCCGCTTCGCCTGGCCGGTGCCGGAGGACTGCCCGGTGCGGGACGTGGTGTGCGTCGAACCGCTCACCGTGGCCCTCAACGCCGTGCGCATCGGCGGGGTCGCGCCCGGCGATCGCTGCCTGGTGGTGGGTGCCGGGGCCCAGGGCCTGCTGGTGTGCCTGGCCGTCCAGCACGCGGGCGGCGTCGCCTCCGTGACGGAGCCGCACGCCGGCCGGATGAAGCTCGCGCTCGAACTCGGGGCGCTCGCCGACGATCACAGTGCCTTCCCGGTGGTCATCGAGACCTCGGGCGTACCCGAGGCGTTCGAGGCGGCACTCGGGCGCACGGCCCCCGGCGGAACGCTGGTGGCGGTGGGCCAGAGCATCCGCCCCGCGCGCCTCTCCACCTTCACCCTCGTCCAGCACCGCCTCACCGTGCGCGGCTGCCTCATCTACGACCACCCCGGCGGTTTCGCCCGCACCCTCGCCGCCCTGGGCGAGAACGGGCTGCGGCCCGGCCGGGTGCTCGCGGCGCGCTTCGGGCTCGCCGAGGCGCCCCGCGCGTTCGCCGAGGCCGCGGACATCGCGGGCAAGTCGTGGATCACCGTATCCCCATCCGAGGAGAACCCCCGATGACCGTGGAAGCCCAGACCAGGACGGTGTCCGCCGCGCAGGCGCTCGTTCACCAGCTCGAGTCCTATGGCGTGGAGTACGTCTTCGGCACCTGTGGCCACACCAACATCGCGCTGCTGGACGCGCTGGGCCGCAGCGGCATCCACTTCGTCATCGGCCGGCACGAGCAGGCGGCGGCACACGCGGCCGACGGGTACGCGCGCGCCAGCGGCAGGCCCGGGGTCGTCCTGCTCCACGTCGGGCCGGGCATGATGAACGCGGTGACCGGCGTGGCCACCGCGGCGCTGGACTCGGTGCCGCTCATCGCGATCTCCGGCGACATCCCGTCCTATTACCGGGGCCGCCACCCCCACCAGGAGGTCAACCTCCACGCCGACGCGGACCAGACCGCCATCTACCGGCCCTTCGTCAAACGGGCCTGGCACGTGCACCGAGCCGAGGACCTGACCCGTTTCACCGAGCGCGCCTTCTGGACCGCGACCTCCGGCCGGCCCGGTGCCGTGCTGGTCAACGTTCCGATGGACCTGTTCTCCCGGCAGGTGGCGGAGACCGGCCGGCCGCTGCCGCTGGAGACCGCCGCGCCCGACCTGCCCCGCCCGGTCGCCGAGCGCATCGCCGACCGCCTGGCCCGGGCCGAGCGGCCGCTGATCTACCTCGGCGGCGGCCTGCGCTCGGAGCCGGGCCGGGAAGCGCTGCTGTCGCTGGCCGAGCACCTGGACATCCCGATCGTGCACTCCCTCATGAGCAAGGGCGTGGTCCCCGACGACCATCCGCTGCTGCTGGGCATGCCCGGCTTCTGGGGCCTGCGGACCACCAACGACTACGCCCGCGACGCCGACGTCGTGCTGGCCCTGGCGACCCGTTTCGCGGAGACCGACGCCAGCTCGTGGGATCCGGCCTACACCTGGGACTTCTCCTCCGGCGGGCTGATCCAGATCGACATCGACGAGGCCGAGATCGGGCGCAACTACCCAGTGGAGATCGGAGCGGTGGCCGACGTGACGTACGCGGTCCGGGCCATCGCCGGGGCCGCGGCGGTCCTGCCACCGGGTGACCGGCCCGAGCTTCGCGACCGGATCCGCGCCGTCCGTACCGGGCTCTTCGCCGACTCCCGGGAACGGGGCCGCAGCGAGGACTTCCCGCTGCGCCCGGAGCGGATCCTGCGCGACCTGCGCGACGCGCTGCCCGCGGACGCGGTGCTGGTCACCGATGTCGGCTGGAACAAGAACGGCGTCGCGCAGTGCTACGAACTGCCCGCGGAGGGCCGGTTCATCACTCCCGGCGGAGCCTCCACCATGGGGTTCGGTCCGGCCGCCGCGGTCGGCGTGCAGATCGCCCAGCGGGACCGCGTCGTGGTCGCCCTCATCGGCGACGGCGGCATGAGCGCGCAACTGCCGGCGGTGCCCATGGCCGTCGAGCAGGGGCTCCCGGTGATCTTCGTGGTGATGAACAACCGGGCCCACGGCACCATCGCGGATCTGCAGGCGGCCAACTTCGGTGCCAGCTACGGATGCGAGTTCCGCGATCCGGACGGCCTGCCCTACAGCCCGGACTTCGCCGGGTTCGGTGAGGCCTGCGGCGCCGACGGCTACCGGATCTCCGCCCCCGCCGATCTCCGTTCGGCACTGAACGCAGCCGTCCAGCGTCGCCGACCGGCGGTCCTGGACGTGCCGATGGTCAATGAGCCGGTGCCCACACCCGGGCACTGGAACATCAAGGACATCTACCAGGGTGCCTTCCCCGAGGAGGGGATCTCATGATCCATGTCATCGACCCGTTCACCGAGGCCGCACCCACCTGGCTCGGTCTCGACGACAGCGGTCACCGCCGCAAGGTCTTCAAGGTGGTCGACGAGCACCTGCGCACGAGTGAGTTCCTCACCGGCGGTCTGACGATCTTCGAACCGGGCGAGGCCAGCTCACTGCACGACCACCCCGAGTCCGAAGAGATCAACTTCATCGTCCGGGGGAGCGGGGAGGTGGTGGCCGAGGACGGCAGCCGCACTCCCTTCGCCGCGCACACCTTCATGTTCATCCCCAAGAGCGTCAAGCACCAGCACGTCAACACCGGGCGCGAACCGCTGTGGCTGGTCTTCATCTACGGCCCGCACGGCTCGATTCCGCGTACCTAACCCACTCCCCACCACCCCGAGGTGACCCTCATGTCCAGATTCTCCGCACCCGCGGCCGGCCTGCTGGCCGTGGCCCTTGCCGTTTCCGCCTGCGGTACGCCGGGCTCGTCCAGCAAGGCGGACTCCGGCGGCACCGGCCCGATCAAGATCGCTGTCATCGACGCACAGAGCGGGCAGCTGAGCTCGCTGGGCGCCTGGGAGTCCAAGGGCGCCAAGCTCGCCGTGGGCGAGTGGAACAAGGCCGGGGGCATCAACGGCCGGAAGATCCAGCTGGACGTCTTCGACGACCAGGGCGACCCCACGGTCGGCACCAACCTCGCCCGTAAGATCAGCGGCGAGAAGTACGTGGCGATGATCGGCACCGCGGAGAGCGCCGTCACGCTGGCCATGGCACCGACCCTGCGGCAGGCACAGATTCCCAACATCACCTCGGGGCAGTCACCCGCCATGCCCGCTCTCGGCAGCCCCTTCCTGTTCCTCAACGGACCGACCAGCACCACCTACGACGAGACGCTCGCCAAGTACGTCGTGGACAAGCAGGGCATCAAGAGCATCGCGATGATCACCAACAACGGCTCGTACGGCAAGGGTGAGCGCGACGCCTTCCTGAAGTCGCTGTCCAGCCGGGGCGTGAAGCCGGTGGCCGACCAGGTCGTCACGACGGATCAGAAGGACTTCAGCGCGGCCCTGACCGGGATCCGGCAGAAGAACCCCAAGCTGATCTTCGTCGGCTCCGAGGAAGTCGAGGCCGGCCTCATCGTCAAGCAGGCCCGTGACCTGGGCATCAAGGCGCCCTTCGCCGGAGCGGCCCCGCAGGGCACACCGGTGTTCGCCAGCACCGCCGGTGCGGCCAACGTCGAGGGGACCATCGTCAGCACGCCCTACCTGAGCAACGACGTGAGCGACGCCGCGAAGAAGTTCGCCGCCGCGTACCAGGCCGCCTACGGCGAGGCCCCGGAACTGCACGGCGCGAAGGCCTACGACGGCACCAACATCGTGCTGACCGCCCTGAAGAGCTCGGGTGTGGCGACGGGACAGAAGCTCGCCGACGCCATCCGGGCCACCAGGTACAAGGGGCTGCTCGGCGACTTCGCCTTCGACAAGACGGGGGTGGGCATCTTCGCCACCTCCATCGGGACCATCAAGAACGGGAAGCTCGTCGCCGCAGGGTGATCTCCGGTTCCCGCCCATGGACCCGTTCCGGCTCATCGGATCACCTCCGTCCGGTGAGCCGGAACGGGCCGCTGTGAGTCGACCGCTCCGCCACGCGGCGCGGGGCACGCGAGGGCGTCGGCATCGTGGAACGCAACTCGTGGAACGCAAGGAGAACAATGCAGGTCTTCCTCCAAACCCTGGTCGGCGGGCTCAGCCTCGGCGCCATCTACGCCCTGGTCGCGATGGGGTTCTCGCTCGTCTACCGGACCATGGGCCTGGTCAACTTCGCGCACGGGAACGTGGTGATGATCGGCGCCTACGTGGCCTCCACGTTCTACCTGTCGGTCAAGCTCCCGTTCGCGCTGGCGATGGCGGTGGCGATCGTGGTCACCGGCCTGGTCGGCGTCGTCATCGAGCGGGTGCTGCGTCCGCTGGAGAACAAGGACTTCGACCTGATGCTGATCGGCACCATCGGGTTCGGCATCGTCCTGGAGGCGCTGGCCGTCATGATCTGGGGCGCGACCGGGCGAGCCGTCGCCAATCCGGTGCCGGCCGCCCCGCTGGACGCGTTCGGGGTGCGCATCCGGACCTATGACCTGGTCGTGCTGGCGGTCACCGCGGCGGCCATGCTGCTGCTGGTGCTGTTCCTGCAGCGCACCAAGCGGGGCGCCGCCATGCAGGCGGTCGCGATGGACCACGAGGCGGCCACCGCCGTCGGCATCCACGTCGGCCGCAGCAACGCGATCGCGTTCGCCATCGGCGCCGGCCTGGCGGCGCTGGCCGGGGGCCTGGCCGGGCCACTGCTGTACGTGAACCCGACGATGGGCGGTTCGCTGGGCATCAAGGGCTTCGCCGGGGCGATCCTGGGCGGTTTCGGCAGCATCCCCGGCGCGATCATCGGGGGCGCCGGGATCGGCATCCTCGACTCGTTCGCCGCGGGTCACTTCCAGGGCTACTCGGACCTGGTCACCTTCGTGGTGTTCACCGTGATCATCATGGTCCGGCCGACCGGCATCTTCGGCGAGAGGACGGTGAACCGCGCATGAAGTACCGCCTCGGCGGGCTGGCCCTGCTGGTGCTGGCCGCCTATCTCCTGCCGTACCAGCTCGGGGTCTACGCCATTCACGTGGTGGACGTCTCGATCGTCTTCGCCCTGCTGGCGATCGGCCTCGGCCTGGCCATGGGCATCGGCGGCCAGATCAACCTCGCCCAGGTCGCCTTCTTCGGCGTGGGCTCCTACGCGACCGCGATCCTCACCACGCAGGCCGGGATGGGCTTCTGGACCGCGGCCGTCCTGGCGATGCTGGCCGCGGCCCTCGCGGGGCTGATCGTCGGCCTGCCCGCACTGCGCGTGCAGTCCCACTACCTGGGCATCGTCACGCTCGGGCTGGCGCTCGCGTTCATCAACTGGATCACCAACGCCTCCGTGGCCGGGGGAGCGGACGGCATCTCCGCGATCCCCGTGCCGCCGCTGTTCGGCGTCGACCTGTCGAGCGAGTACCTCTACTACTACCTGGAGGTGGTGGTCTTCGCCGTCTCGCTGGCCTTCGGCCTGTTCGTGGTGCGCACGCCACTGGGCCGCCGGCTGCGGGCGATGCGCGACGACCCCCTCGCCGCGGGAGCCGTCGGCGCGGAGATCCCGATGCTGCGGATGACCGCCTTCCTGTGCGCGAGCCTGTACGGCGGGATGGCCGGGATCCTGTACGTGGGCCTGATCCGGTACGTGGCACCGGACACCTTCAGCGTCGCCAACATGTTCCTCCTGCTCGCCATGGTCATCATCGGCGGGCGGCAGAGCCTGGTGGGCTGCGTCGTCGGCGCCCTGGGCCTGTCCCTGATCCGCGAGTGGCTCTCCGACTTCTCCACCTCCGCGCAGCTCGGCTACGGCGTGGTCGTCGTGCTCATGGTGGTCTTCGCCCCGACGGGCCTGGCGGGCATCCCCGCCCGGGTGCGCGAGATGGTGCGGCGGCGGCGCGGGACCGGCACCGAGCGTGCCGTGCTGCGGCCGTTCCTGCCGTACGAACCGGTCGCCGCCGCCGATGACCCGGAGCCCCTCCTGGAGATCAAGGAGATCAGCAAGCACTTCCGCGGTGTCAAGGCGCTCGACGGGGTGTCGCTCACGGTCGCCGCCGGGGAGATCCGCGGGATCGTCGGGCCCAACGGGTCGGGCAAGACCACGCTGTTCAACGTGGTCAGCGGCCTGTACCGGGCGACCGGCGGGCAGGTGGTCCTGGACGGCCGGGTGGTCTCCGGCTCCCGGCCGTACCGCCTCTCCCAGCTCGGGGTCGCCCGGACCTTCCAGAACCTCCGGCTGTTCGGCAACCTCACCGTCCGGGAGAACCTGCTGGTCGCGCTCGACCGCAGCCGGACACGGGCGATCTGGCGCTACGCGATCTGGCAGGTCGGCGTCTGGCGGCAGGACCAGGCGCTGAAGCGCCACGCCGACGAGCTGCTGCTGCGGTTCGGCCTCGCCGAGTTCGCCGGGGCGCTGCCCGGTTCGCTGCCCTACGGGATCCAGCGCCGCATCGAGATCGCCCGGGCGATGGCGGGCTCCCCCCGGCTGCTGCTGCTGGACGAGCCGGCCGCCGGTCTCAACGGCGAGGAGGTCGGCCAGCTCGCCGAGATCGTCCGGTCGATCCGCGGCAGCGGCGTCACGGTGGTGCTCATCGAGCACAACATGGGCCTGGTCATGTCCCTGTGCGAACGGGTGACCGTACTGGCCAGCGGTGTGATCATCGCCGAGGGCGGCCCGGCCGAGGTGGTGGCCACACCCGCGGTCATCGAGGCCTATCTGGGTGACGAGGCGATGTCGGACGCCCCGCTGTCCCTTCCCCTCTCGAGCGGCACGGAGGTCACCGGATGAGCGGCACCAGCACGACGACCAGTGAGCAGGACCCGGCGGCGGCACAGGGAGCCGAGCTGGAGGTCGAGGGACTGTCGGTGCACTACGGAGGGGTCTGCGCGGTCAAGTCGATCAGCTTCACCGTCGCCCCGGGCCAGTCGGTCGGCGTCATCGGCGCCAACGGCGCGGGGAAGACCTCGACGCTGCGGGCCCTGATGGGCCTGGTGCCCCGCAGCTCGGGCCGGATCCGCTACGGCGACCATGACCTCACCAAGGTCAGGGCCCGCGACATGGTACGGCGTGGCATCGGTTACGTCCCCGAGGGCAGGCACGTCTTCTCCGGCCTGTCGGTGGAGAAGAACCTGCTGCTCGGCGCCTACGCCCGGCCATGGAAGGCCGAGACCCGCCAGGGCCTGGCCGAGGTGTACGAGCTGTTCCCGGTGCTCGGCGAGATGCACGCCCGGATGGCGGGCGCGCTGTCCGGCGGGCAGCAGCAGATGCTGGCCATCGGCCGGGCGTTGATGGCGCGGCCCCGGCTGCTGCTGCTCGATGAGCCGTCCATGGGGCTGTCGCCCAAGCTCGTGGACGAGATCCTCCAGGTCCTGCAGCGGCTCCGGGAGGAGGGCCTGAGCATGCTGCTCGTCGAGCAGAACGCCAAGCTGACCTTCGAGGCCACCAGCGAGTGCCTCGTCATGGAGAACGGCGAGGTCGCGATCGTCGGCAGCTCCGAGACGCTGCGCCGGGACGTCCGGGTGCGCCGCATCTACCTGGGGCTGTGAGAGCGCGGTCGCTGACGGCGCCGTCCTGCTGCCAGGCCCCCCGGGCTCGCCCTGATCCGGTGGATTCGCCGATGAGCCGGGACGCTCTCCCCGGGTGCTCACCAGAGCACCCGGGGAGACGCCACCGGCCGGCGGGCTCAGCGGCAGAAGGGCTCCTTGCCCATGGCCGACTCGATGCCGCCGACGATCAGCTGCTGGAACCGCGTGGCTCCGGGGAAGGTCGCGTCGTCGGTGAAGTCCTTGGCGTCATGGCCCAGCGTGGTCACCCAGGACCGGCCGCCGTCGTAGTACTGGCACCACGCGACCGGGTGGAAGTCGCCGTGCCCCGGGTGCCCCATGGAGCCCCTGGCGCCCTGAGCCAGCGAGCTCTCGTCCACCGTGGCCAGGAAGCGCACGTTGGTCGGGAACGGCACCAGGTTGTACCACTCGTCGGTGAAGCTCCAGGTGGCGGGCAGCTCCTTGGTGGACGCGTCACGACGGTCGATCGTGCGGACGGTGCCGGCCTGCACCGGGCCGTGGTCGTAGTAGTTGGCGCCGCCGAGCAGACCCTCGTAGAACGGCCAGTTGTACCCGGTGCCGAAGGCGTTGTGGATGCCCACGAAGCCGCCGCCGCCACGCATGTACTGGCGCAGCGAGGTCTGCGCGGGCAGGTCGAGGTTGTCGCGGGAGGTGCTGAAGAAGATCACGGCGTTGTACCTGAACAGCTGCGACGGGCTGGCCAGCTGGGCGACGTCCTCGGTCCAGTCGACGCCGAAGCCGTTGTCCCGCCCGAGCCCCACGATCGCGTTCTGCACCACGTTCGCGGGGCTCAGCGCGGGGTTCAGGCCGGTGCCGAGGGCGGGGCCGAGGTCGGCGTGGCGTGGTCCGGCGGTGCGGGTGTAGAGCAGGACCTTGTAGCCCTTGGACGGGTCGAAGTTGCCCCAGTCGTGGTAGCAGCGCGCGCTGGTGCCACGGCACACGCCGTAGTCCGGGTCGCCGAGCTCCTGGGCACCCTGGTTCGGCCGCGTGTTCCGCGGTCCGGTCGCCGAGGCGGTCAGGCCCGTGGCGAAGGTGGCCGCGACGACGGTGATCGCGGTGCTGACACTCGCCACCAGCGCGGTCATGAGTGTCGAGGAAGGTCTCTTCATCTGCGTGCTTCCTTCCGGCTCAGGACGCTGGTCCGCCTAGTGGACCAATTGAACCATCATGAGCTTCATGACGATCTCATGCGTTTCTCTGACCAGCAAGACCCTTCCCTTATCAACAGCGCATTTCGCGTGCAGGTCTTGCGGGTTTCAAAATCTCGGCTTACGGTTGCGGCCGTTAGACGGTTCAGTTGATCCACTAAGTGGTTCAGCATTCGGCAGCCGCGCTCTAGGAGCCACACATGACCGATCCCTTGGAACGCCGGACGTTCCTGACCGGTGCCGCCACCGCCGGCGGCGCCCTGGCCCTCCGCCCGCTGACCCCGCCCGCCGCCGCGCAGCCTGGCGCGGAGCCGCATGTCATCCCACGTCAACCCGGCGGTCTCGGCCCCACCGGCAAGGACTACCCCAAGGTCGGCGGGGACCTGGGCAACCAGAACCACTCGGCCCTCCGGCAGATCACCCGGCGCAACGTCTCGCGGCTCGGCGGGGCATGGCATGTCAACCTCGAGGGCGGCAGCACGAGTGCGGCCCAGCAGAGCACGATCGTCGCCCAGGACGGCGTGCTCTACGTGCAGACCACCCAGCAGAACGTCTTCGCCGTCGACGGGCGGACCGGGGTCACCAAGTGGAAGACCGGCGTCGGCACCAGGCAGACCAACATGCGGGGCGTCGCGGTCGCCGAGGGCAAGGTCTTCACCACCTCGGGCGCCAACATCGTCTACGCACTCGACCAGGAGACCGGCGCCGTCGTCTGGCAGCGGCAACTGCTCACCGACCTGGAGGGCACCGGCGACAACGGCGGCTGCGATCCGGCCAACGGGCAGTGCGGCGGCAGCATCGGCACGCTGGCCGGCGCGATCGTCCACTGGGACGGCATGATCTACGTCGGCATGCAGGGCAGCACCATCGGCGCACGGGGACGCGCGTACGCCCTGCGGGCGGCGACCGGCGAGGTCGCCTGGACATTCTGGGGCGCGCCCGGGCCCGGGATGTACGGCAACGACACGTGGGAGGGCGAGTCCTGGCGGACCGGCGGCGCGGTGACCTGGATGCACCCGGCCGTCGACCCCGACCTCGGCCTGGTCTACTGGACCTTCGGCAACCCCTATCCGCGGACCAACGGCTCCACCCGCGGCGGCACCAACCTGTTCGCCAACTGCCTGCTCGCCCTCGACGCCAAGACCGGCGAGCGCCGCTGGCACTTCCAGTCGGTGCACCATGACATCTGGGACTTCGACAACGTCATGGCGCCGGTCCTGATCGATCTGCGGATCGGACGCCGTAAGCGCAAGGTCGTGGTGTACGGCAGCAAGGTCGGCATGTTCTACATCCTCGACCGGGTCAACGGGGAGCCCGTTCACGGGATCGAGGAACGCCCGGTGCCGCAGGAGCCCCGGCAGAAGACCTGGCCCACGCAGCCGTTCCCGGGCGGTGCGCCCTTCGTCCACCAGGCCCCGAGCTTCCACGACACCACCCGGCCGGTGCCGTACTACCCGACGGGGAAGATCTTCACCCCCTTCTGGGACGACGCGACGATCCTGTTCCCGGGGGCGGGCGGCGGAGCGGACTGGTCGCACATCTCGTTCAGCCCGCACACCGGTCACCTCTACATCGGCTACGGGCTGATCAACTCCTCGTACTCCAACACCAACGGCGGCAGGGTCAACACCGCCCGCCCGTACGGGGAGTACTTCTCCGGTGGGATCGTCGCCGTGGACCCGCACACCAACAGACCCGTCTGGCGCAAGGAGGGCGACTGGTCCCTCGCCCATGGCAACGGGATCCTGACCACCGGTGGCCGCGTCATGTTCCAGGGCGGCCCGGACGGGGTCCTGGTCGCGATGGACGACACCGACGGCCGCAGGCTGTGGAGCTGGCAGACCGGCGCGGGAGTGCACACCAGCCCGGTCTCGTACGAGATCGACGGCGAGCAGTACATCGCGGTGTTCGCCGGCGGCAACGGGTTGCCCTACCCCGACATCCCCAAGGGCGACCACCTGTGGGCCTTCAAGCTAGGGGGGTCCGTGCCACCCGCCGCCGCGCCGGCACCGCCCTCGAAGCGCAACCAGATCCGGGTCGCCCCCGTCAGCGGGACCACCGTCACCCTGGGACGCGTGTGGAACAGCGCCACCCAGACGCCCGGCACCACCGAGAACATCGTGGCGCAGACCGCCATGTCACCGCAGCACCTGGCCGTCCCCGTCGGCGCCACCGTCACGTTCGTCAACCCCGCCGACAACACCCACAGCCACGGTGCCGCCTCGTTCTTCGGGCACGAGTTCAACACCGGGCGGCTGGCTCCCGGCACGTCTTACTCCCACACGTTCACCGAGGCCGGTGAGTACTTCTACAACGACCCGGTGTTCCCCCAGAGCACCGGCAAGATCGTCGTCCAGTGACCACCGCGCGTCGTCCTGGCGGCCACAGATCGCCGGGCGGTCCGCCCGGCAACCACGAAGGAGAATGAGGATGGCTGAACAACACGGTCACGGCACCCCCGAGCAGGCCGCCGAGGTGACCGCCTGCTGGAGCAGGCCCGACTACCAGGTCGTCGAGACCTCCCTCGAGGTCACCGCGTACTACGGCGCCAGGTCCTGACGTGCGGCTGCGGGTCCTGGGCACCGCCGCGGGCGGTGGCGTACCCCAGTGGAACTGCACGTGCCAGGGGTGCGCCGCCGCCCGTACGTGCCCGGACCTGCAGCGCACCCACGCCTCCCTCGCCGTCCAGACCGGCCCCGGCCGATGGCTGGTGATCAACGCTACCCCCGACGTCGCCGCGCAGATCGAGTCCTGCCCGGAGCTGCGGCCGGGACCCGGCCACCGGGAGACGCCGGTGGCCGGGGTGATCCTCACCGACGCGGAGCTCGACCACACCCTGGGGCTGCTGCGGCTGCGGGAGGCACGGAACCTCCAGATCCTGGCACCGCCGGCGGTCCTCGGCGCGCTGTCCGACGGTCTCCGGCTGGACCGGGTCCTCGCCGCCTACGCGGGGCTGGACTGGCGGGAACTCCACGAGGACCGGCCGGTCCGGCTCGGTGACCTCGAGGTCCACGGCATCGCGATGTCGGACAAGCGCCCCCGGTACGCGGCGGGCATCGACCATTCCGGCCCCTGGGTGACGGCTCTTCGCATCACCGACCGGGCGGCGGGCACGGCCGTCGTCTACGCCCCGTGCCTCGCGGGCTGGCCGGCCGAGCTCGACGACGCGTTGCGAGACGCCGACTGCGTGTTCGCCGACGGCACCTTCTGGGACGACGAGGAGCCACGGCGCAGCGGGATCTCCGACCGCACCGCCCGCGAGATGGGGCACCTGCCCATCACCGAGACGGCCGAGCGGCTGGCCGCGTCGCCCGCCGCGAGGCGGTTCTACACCCACCTCAACAACACCAACCCGCTGGTCGACCCGAACGCCCCGCAGCACCGCACGCTGGCCGGGATGGGCATCGAGGTGGCCCGGGAGAAAGCGGTGATCGACCTATGAGCACAGCACTGGCGGGTACGGCACAGGCCGGCCGGCTCGAGGACCGGCTCCGGGTTCTCGCGGACGAGCGGTACCACCACCGCCACCCCTTCAACCTCCGGATGCACGAGGGGCTGCTCTCCCCGCAGGAGCTGCGGCGATGGGTCCTGAACCGCTTCCACTACCAGCGGCACATCCCGATCAAGGACGCCCTGATCCTCGCCAAGCTGGACGACCGCGAGCTGCGGCGCGGCTGGATCCGTCGCATCCACGACCACGACGGCACGGACGGCGAGGACGGCGGCATCGAACGGTGGCTGCGGCTCGGCGAGGCCGTCGGGCTGGACCGCGGGCTGCTGCTGTCGGGCGAAGGGGTGCTGCCCGGCGTCCGGTTCGCCGTCAACGCCTACGTCACCTTCTGCCGCGACGCGACGCCGCTCGAAGCGGTGGCCTCCTCACTGACCGAGTTGTTCGCACCCGACCTGATGGTGGCCAGGATCGCCGCCTGGGAGCGTCACTACCCGTGGATCGAACCGGCCGGGCTCCGGTACTTCCAGGGCCGGGTGGACCAGGGCCGCCACGACGCGCGCGAGGCCATCGGCCTGGTGCACCGGTGGGCGGCCGCACCGGCCGACCAGGAGCGGGTGCTGGCCGCGTTCACCTTCAAGTGCGACGTCCTGTGGTCGCTGCTGGACGCGGTGGACCATGCCCGCTGAGACCGTGCCCGCCGGCTGGCGGCCGGCCCTTGCCCGCTCCATCGTGCTGCGCTACGACCGGATCCGCGAGACCGACCTGCTGCTGATGCCCGAGCGCGCGGTCCGGCTGTCCGGCGAGGCGGGACGCATCCTGCGGTTGTGCGACGGCAGGCGTACGGCCGAGCAGATCGTCGCCGAACTCGCCGAGGCCTTCCCCGGGGCCGCGGTCGCCGAGGACGTACCCGAATTCCTGGCCCGGGTACGGGCGGAAGGCTGGGTGCTGTGAACGCCCCGTGGGCGCTGCTCGCGGAGGTCACCCACGCCTGCCCGCTGCACTGCCCGTACTGCTCCAACCCCCTCGAGCTCGTCCGCCGCGGCGCCGAACTCGCCACGGCCGACTGGGAGCGGGTCCTGGCGGAGGCCGCCGACCTCGGCGTCGTGCAGGCGCACATCTCCGGTGGCGAGCCGCTGCTCCGCCCCGACCTGGCGCGGATCGTCGCCGCCGCGAAGGGCGCCGGCATCTACACCCAGCTCGTCACCAGCGGGCTCGGTCTCGGCGCCGACCGGCTGGAGACGCTCGTCCAGGCCGGGCTGGACAGCGTCCAGCTCTCGGTTCAGGACTCCCGGCAGCCGGGCTCCGACCGGATCGCCGGACGGCCCTCCTACCGCGCCAAGGAGCGGGCGGCCGCGGTGATCCGGGCCTCCGGCCTGCCGTTCGGCCTCAACGTCGTGCTGCACAGGCACAACCTCGACCGGCTCGACGAGATCATCGAGCTGGGCGTGCGGTGGGGCGCCGACCGCGTCGAACTGGCCAACACGCAGTTCTACGGCTGGGCGTTGCGCAACCGCGCGGCGCTGCTGCCCGCTCGCGAGCAGCTCACCCGGGCCGAGGAGACCGTCGCCGGCTGGCGGCAACGGCTCGGCCGCCGGATGGAGCTGGTCTGGGTCATGCCCGACTACTACCAGGGCCTGCCCAAGCCCTGCATGGGCGGCTGGGGTGCCCGGTCGATCACGGTCGGACCGGACGGCACCGCCCTGCCGTGCCCGGCCGCGTACGGCATGCCGGACCCGGCGCCGCCGAACGTACGGGACCGGTCGCTCGGCTGGATCTGGCGGGACTCCGCCCTCTTCAACGCCTACCGGGGGACCGATTGGATGACCGGCCCCTGCCGCGAATGCCCGCAGCGTGAGGTCGACTTCGGCGGATGCCGATGCCAGGCGTACGCCCTCACCGGCGACGCCGCACGCACCGACCCCGCCTGCGCCCTCTCACCTGACCACCACCTCGTCGGCGAGGCGATAGACGGCCAGACCCCCACCGCGGAGGTGGAGTTCAGCTACCGTCGCCCCGGCCCCCGGCGCGGGTGAGAAGCCTCTTGCCGTGAGAGGGATGGTCGGGGCCCTTCTCGGAGCGCACAATCGTCGTCACGTTCGGGCATCGCGGCCCGGTCATCGCGGGCCGAGTTATGAGGGCGGCGTCATGAGGCGCACCGTTGCATGGCTGATCTCCGCAGTGACCATGCTCTCGCTGGTCACCGGCGTCCGGGCATGGGCCGCCGCCCCCGCCCTCACCGACGCCGCCGGCATTCACGTCGTCGCGGCCAGCCGGCTGGACGACCGGCTGCTCGAGGTGACCATGGCGACCGATGCGCTCGGCCAGGACGTGCGTGTCCGGATCCTGCAGCCGACCGGGTACGCGGCCGATCCGCAGCGGACCTACCCCGTGCTCTATCTGCTGCACGGCGGAACCGACGACTACAGATCCTGGACCGACAAGGGGGACGCCGAAGCGATCACCGCCGGTCTTCCGCTCCTGGTGGTCATGCCGGACGCGGGGCCGGGCGGGTGGTACTCCAACTGGTACAACCTCGGCGCGTACGGGACGCCGGAATGGGAGACCTTCCACATCGGCCGGCTCATCCCCTGGGTCGAGGCGAACTTCCGGACGGCCGCGGGGCCGCAGGGCAGGGCCGTCGCCGGGCTGTCGATGGGCGGGTTCGGCGCGATGAGCTACGCCGCCCGCCACCCCGGGCTGTTCTCCTCGGCCATGAGCTTCTCCGGCGCGGTCGACACCCGGCAACTGCCGGTCACCGCGGTCGTCGACATCTCCCCGCTCGCCACCCTCGACGTGCCCACGGCGGTCTGGGGGCTCAAGCTGCTCAACGCCGACATCTGGCGCGCCCACGATCCCTGGGAGCACGCCGGCGATCTCGCCGGGCTCAACCTCGGCATCTACACTGGCAACGGCCTGCCGGGGCCCTACGACACCCGGCCGCTGCCGGACTCCTCGGTGGTCACGGAGTCCGCCGTCCAGCAGATGTCCCGCGCCCTGCACGACAAGCTGACCCGGCTGGGCATCGCGCACGTTTACCGCGACTACGGCCCCGGCACCCACAGCTGGCCCTACTGGCAACGCGACCTGCGCTGGGCCCTTCCGTCCGTGATGCAGGCCTTCGGCACCTAGGACCGCCGAGATCTACCCGGACCGGCTCTCCGGGCGCGGCCGCCCACCTCGGTGATCGGGCCTTCCCGGACTCACCTTCTCCGGCCGATGCCGACGAGCAGACCGCTGGAGCGGGGATCGCTCAGCGTGGGCGGCGCCTCGGGATGCCAGGTGGGTGCGTAGACGAGACCGGGCTCGACCAGGTCGTATCCCTCGAAGAAGCGGAGGATGTCCGGCTGGGAGCGCAGCGACAGTCCCGCGGTGGCCGCCTGGTAGACCTGTGCCGCCCGCTCCCCTTTCTCGGGGAAGGGGTCGGCGGTGCCGTGGGAGAGGACGAGCAGGCTTCCGGGTGCGGTGGCCTCCCGGAGGTCGGCCAGGTGCGCTCGCGGGTCCTCGGCGTCGGAGACGAAGTGCAGGACCGCGGCGAGCAGGATCGCGACGGGCCGACCGAAGTCGATCAGTTTCGTCACCGCGGGTTCGTGCAGGATCCTTTTCGCCTGCCGCAGGTCCGCCTGGACGAAGGCCGTGTTGCCGGTGTCGTCGAGGAGAAGGGCGCGGCCGTGGACGGCGACGACGGGGTCGTTGTCGACATAGACCACCCGGCTGCCGGGTGCGATCGTACGGGCGATCTCGTGGACGTTGCCCTGGGTCGGCAGCCCGCTGCCGATGTCGATGAACTGCCGGACACCGGCCTGAGCCGCATACCGGACCGCCCGCTGCAGGAACGCCCGGTTCTCACGTATCCCCACCGCCGCGTTGGGGGAGATGTCGATGAGCTGCTGTGCCGCCTTTCGGTCGGCCGCGTAGTTGTCCTTGCCGCCCAGTAGGTAGTCATAAATGCGGGCCACGCTCGGTACGGCCACATCGTTCTCGACCGGGACGTGCGCCTGGTGCTGTTTCCCCGATGCGTTCTCTGCCACGGCGGAACCCCTCGGCCGGCAATTCTCACATGACTTCTGGGAGATCCTAGCCGCGCGCCCGACCCCGGTTTCCGCTCCGCGGTGATTCATCGGGAACGGCTTTCCTGCCGGCGCATCGTGGGGCCATTGCGGGCCGGCCGGTCCGCTACGGCTGTGTCCTGGTTCCCGCCGGCACCTGGCCGTCCGTGGCCTGTGTCTTCACTCCGACGCCGGCCACGGTCCAGCCCTTCTGGGAGGTCTGGGTGGTGAGGGGGTTGTCGGGGCGCCACTGGCGGAGGTAGACCAGGCCGGGTTCGATCAGTTCCAGCCCGTCGAAGAAGGGCAGCACCTGGTGGAGCATGCGGGAGGGGTCCTCGACCCGCTTGAGGAACCGGCGGTAGAAGTCGACGATCGGCTCCGCCAGCTCGGGGCGTATGTCGAAGACGACGTGTGAGATGGCCAGATGGCTGCCGACCGGTATCAGGTCCCGCAGCCGGGCGACCTTCTCGAAGGGGCGGCGGCTGTCGGGGATGTACTGCAGGATGCCGAAGATGAACATCGCCAGTGGGCGGTCGAGATCGAGCAGCCGCTGGATCGCGGGGTCGGTGAGCAGTTCGTCGGGATGCATGACGTCGCCGTCGACGACGGTGGTCCCGGGGGCCTTGGCCAGGATCGCCCGGGCGTGGTTGAGCACCACCGGATCCCTCTCGACATAGGCCACCCGGGTGTCGGCGGCGAGTGACTGAGCGATCTCGTGGGTGCTGCGCCGGGTCGGCAGGCCCGAGCCGATGTTGATGAACTGGGTGATGCCGCGCTCGACGAGATGCCTGACCAGCCGGCCGTGGAACGCATGGTGCTCTTCCGCCATGACCTTGATCTCAGGGGCGATCGCCAGGAGCTCCTCCGCGGCCTCGCGGTCGACGGCGAAGTTGTCCTTGCCGCCGAGGAAGTAGTCGGTCATGCGTGCGATGTTGGGCGTGCTCGTATCCACACCCACCGGCACACGCCGGGCTTCCTCGGTCACGTGCGCACGCCTCTTTTCGCCGTCTCCGGCGACTTTACCGGTCGCCGACCAGTGGATCCCGCGAACGCGGCCGCCATTCGGCGGCTTTCGGGCCGATCTCCCCGCCCGAGCAGGGAGGAGGCGGAAACCGACGATGGTCAGCAGAACGGCGCGCGTGAGATTCCCTCCGTGACCGAAAGCGTATTCCAGCCGAGGACGTACCGGCGACTTCCCCGTCATCGGTCACGGCGTGGGCTGACCCGGAATGGCGTTCGGCTGGGTGGAGCCATTGGTCTTCGGCAGCGGTTTCCCGTTCTGGTCGGTGGTGGACTCCACGCCCGAACTGAGCAGGGTGATGTTGCCGGCCAGCCATTTGCCCGAGACGCGTTTCATGCTGATGGCGACCGTCGCCCCGGTGTTGGACTGCACCGATTTGGAGGTGGTCACCTTCGTGTTGATGATGACCATGACGTTGGCGTCGTCGCCCTTGATCTCGCCGGGGTAGATGCCGCCGATGGTGGCCGCGGAGCTGACCTTGTTGACGGTGAAGTAGCTCGTCAGGGTGGCGGCCGTGGGCCGGATCGCGTCGGCGGCGGCCTTGGTGAGCAGCGGGTACTTCGCGGCGAAGGACTGGTCCATGTGCTGGTAGTCCCAGTTGAAGAAGGTGCTGGCGACCTTGCCCGCGCTGCTGTTCAGGTCGCGTCGCTGCCGCGCGTCGTCCGACAGGTCGGCGTTCTGCCGCCAGACGATGACGAGAAGGACGCTCAGCACGACCAGCGCGACGGCGGGGACGAGTTGCAGCAGCAGTCCGCTGGTCACGGGGATCCGGCCACGCCGTACGAGAGCACGTACCCGGGACGTGCGCCGCACGACCGGGTCGACATCCGGTGCGTCCGCATCCGGTACGTCGTCGTCCGCGCTGTTCTCGGGCGTGCTGTCCTTGGGCGTGCTGTCCTTGGGCGTGCTGTCCTTGGGCGTGCCGTCCTCGGAGGCACGGACTTCGGGCTCGCCGGCCGCGGACTCGCCGTTCTCGGGTTCGCGGTCTTCGAGCACATCGTCCTGGTGCTCGGAGTCCTTGCCGTCGGGATCGGGGCCGGTGCCGGTGCCCGTGCCGGGGTCGGGGCTGCCGTCTTCGGCGGCGAAGTCCGCGGGGCCGTTCTCGTAGACGATCGGGCGGCGTTCCTCGGTCGTGGGCGCGTGGGGGCTCTCGGCCTTCATTTGCTCTTCCTCCTCCGGCTCGGGCGCCAGGTCAGCCTGAGCGTGTTCATGAGGACTCTGAGCAGGATCAGAGCCGCCACGACGGGTGGGATGTAGATCAGCCACGACATGGGATCGTGGTGTTCGCTGCCGGCGCTGTCGCGGGTCGCGATCTGGGCCGGCTCGGGGGTGGCCGCGGTCTTCCGGGTGTTCGATTTCGCGGCCGCCGGCTTGGACATCGGCGGGATCTGCTGCTTGGGCAGGGTGATGCCGGGGCAGGTCGGGATCCGCGGGATCGTGGGGAGCGGGCGCAGATCCCGGTATTCGACCGCCGTCTTGACCGGCGTCGGGGTGATGATGAACTTGATGTTGAGGTTCGGGTCACCGTTGACGTAGGTCAGGACTCCGGTCATGGCGTCGGCGAGCTGGGGCGACCAGCGCAGGCCCTCGGTGAAGTCGTCGACGTTGCCCTTGGACAGCACGACGGGCAGCGCCGTGTCCAGCGTGCTGATCAGGCACCGCATCGCGGGGCCGGCCTCTCGCAGCAGCCGAGCCGATCTGGCCAGCAGGTCAGGGGTGTTGTCGCGGATCTGGACGAGAGCGTCGTCGACTTCGGCCAGCGAGGCGGTGAGGTCGGCGGTGCTGGAGATCCCGGTGGCCAGGTCGGCGTGCCGACCGGCCAGAACCCGGGTCAGTGAGCTCAGGTTGGTGATCAGTCCGTCGAGCGTGCCGGTGTTCCGCGCGAACGTGCCGGCCAGCTGGGAGGCGCCGTCGACGGTGAGCCTGAGCGAGTCGCCGCGGCCGTCGAGTCCCAGCGCGAGCTCGTGGCTGACGATCCGGAGGTTCTCCGGGTTGAGGCCGTTGATCGCTTTGTTCACTCCGGCGAAGAGGTCGCCGTAGGTCTCGGACACGCTGGTCCTGGCCAGCGGGATGGTGTCGCCGGGGCGCATGGGGGGTGCGCCGGCCTGGCCGGGGGACGGCTCCAGGTCGATGAAGGGCTCGCCGATCGCGGACTTGAGCGCCGCCGCGGCGGTGACGCCCTGCGGGATCTTCTGGTTCTTGTCGATGGAGAGCTGGACGGTCACCTTCGGGCCGTCCAGCCGCACGGAGCGGATCTTCCCGACCGCGACTCCGAGATAGGTCACGTCGAAGCCGGGCTGGAGCCCGGGTGAGCTGGCGAACTGCGCACTGATCCGGTAGGGGTGCGAGAAGGCGTCGAACCTGAGGACGTTGCGCAGCGCCCACACCGACAGGATGGTGCCGAGCAGCGCGAAGACCGCCAGGTTGACCTGGATGCGCCGGGTCATGAGCGGGGGCCCAGCATGCGGACGAGTTCGGCGAGCGACTTCGGCGCCGTCTGAGTGCCGCCGTAGGTCGCTCCGTCGAACTCGAGGACGGGGTAGGTGAGGAGCTGGCCGTTGTAGACCTGCCGGGGCATGCGGTGGACGAACTCCTGGACGCGTACGATCAGGTCGCTGAGCCGGGCCTTGTCGGAGGCCAGGACCGCGAACGTGGGGCCGATCTGCTCGATGAGCCGGCGGATCTGGTCGGTGTGGCCGATGAGCACCGTGTCGTTCACGGTCTTGGCGAGGGCGGACAGCGAGTGCACCGCGGTGAGGATCTTCTGCCGGTCGTCGGCCAGCAGTTTCGTCGCACCGGCGAGGCGGCCGGGGAGGCGGTCCATCGAAGCCTGGTGGGCTGCGAGCTTCTTGCCCAGGTCGGCGAGGTCGTCGACGGCTTCGGCCAGTTCCCTGCGGCGTTTCCCGAAGGTGTCGAGCAGCGTCCCGGCGTTGCTGATCATCGCGTTGAGTTCCGGGCCGCGGCCGGCGAACGCGGTGCCGGCCGCCTGGACGAGCCCTGGCACGTCGCTGTCGGCGAGAGCGCCGACCAGCGGGGCCGCCCGGCCGACGATGTCCTCGAATCCGGGGCTGGCGCTGGTCGAAGTGATCATGGCGTTGTCGGCGAGGAAGGGGCCCTGGGTGAGGTTCCTGCCCGCGGGGGGTTCGAGCTGCACGTAGTTCTCGCCGAGCAGCGAGGTCACGGTGACCTTGGCGCTCGTCCCTACGGGGATCTTCACCCCCTTCTTGATCGACATGGTGACCCGGGACCGGTAGCCGCTCCCGCTCCCCACCAGAGTGATCTTGGTGACGGACCCGACGGGGACGTCCGCGATCTTCACGTAGTGCCCGGTGACAAGGTTCTGGACGTCGGTGAAGTCGGCGCTGAGGGTGAGCGGGCCCTTGGGCGCGTGGAGTGTCTGGATCGAGCATCCGCACAGGACGCCACAGATCACGAGCACCGCGGCGAGAAGGACAGGTCTCACGGTGGCTCCTACTGGCAGTTGGAGTAGGGGGGCGGGAGCGGGCACGGCACCGTCGAGTTGGGCCTGGGTTCTTTGAGGAGCGCGGTCAGGTAGGCGCGCACGAAGTTGTCGAGTGTGACCCGGGTGGTGATCGTGTGCGTTTTCGGATTGAAGGCGTTGACGAACTGGAAGCCGAGGCCCGGCAGCGCCCTGAGGAACTGGCCGATGTTCGCGGCGTTGCCTTTGACCATCAAGGCGATCTGGGCGGTGCGCGTCAGGTCGCCGGGCAGGGTCGTCTGGTAGGCCTTGATGAGGACGTTTCCGCGTTTGGCGAGGTCGGCGATGGCCTGGACCAGGGTCTGGATGCTCTTGCGTTCGTCGGAGAGCATCTTGGAGGTTTGGGCGAAGTTGTCGACCAGGGAGGCCAGGGTCTTCTCCCGGCCGCGGACGACGCCGGCGATCTGGTTGAGGTTGTCGGCGACTTTGAGGAGTTGCTGGTCTTGGCCGGCGAGGTTGGTGATGAGCTGTCCGGCTTGTTGGAAGGCTTGGTTGAAGGCGGGTCCGTTGCCGTTGATGGTGGTGGCGGTGTTGGCGAGGACTTTGTCGGCTTTGGTGGGGTCGAAGCTGTCGAGGAGTGTGCCGAAGGATTTGAGGGCGTCGTTGACCTCGACGGGGATTTGGGTTCTGTCTTGGTGCAGGACGGTGCCGTCGGTGAGTTTGGGCGTGCCGGGCTGCCAGGCGGGGGTGAAGGTCAGGGTGCGTTCGCCGATCAGGCTCAGGGGCACGATGGCGGCGGTCGCGGTGGCGGGCAGCGGCACGTTCTTGTCGATGGAGGCGATGACGCGGACCTGTCCGTTCACCGGGGTGACGGAGTCGACCTTGCCTATGTTGACGCCCATGACCTGGACCCGGGAGCCGGGGTAGAACGACACGGCCTTGGCGAAGTAGGCCGTGACGCGGTAGTTCGCCGGGGCCGACAACGGGCTCGTGAAGACCGAGCACGAGCTGAGGGAGACGGTCAGGACGGCCGCGACGGCGGCGGCCAGGAGATGGCGAGGCGGTGGCGTCACTTGACTTGTCCTGTCGGCACCATGGGGTAGTTGGGCGGGTTGAAATTGGGTTGCGGGCCGACCACGCCCGGCTGGATCGGGCCGAAGCCGACGAATCCGCCCTCGATCCATCGGCCTTCACGGCTGCCGGACGTGCTCAGGGCGTAGAACGCGGGCCCGAACCACGCGAGGGCGACGTTCAGTGACGGCAGGTTGTCGCCGGTCAACGTCTGCGCGGCGAGGTGGAAGTCGTTGAGCACCGTGTTCAACTGCTTCTGGTGCTTGGCGAGCACGTCGTCGAGGCTCTTGACGACCCGGCTGCCGCTGCCCAGGGCCGTGGCGAGCTCGTTGCGGCGGCGTACCAGTTCCTTGAGCAGGCTGTCGCCGTAGGTGAGCAGCTGGCCGAGTTGCCGGTCCTTGGAGGCCAGCGTGTCGGTGAGTTTGCCGCTGTTGGCGATGATGGCGGCGACCTGAGGAAAAGAGTCGTTCAGTGTCGCGCTGACCTTCCGCAGATCGGCCAGCATCTTCGCCAGCTCCTTCTGCGAGGGGAGCCGTACCTTCGCGGCCTCGCCCAGCAGCCGGTCCACCGACCGGGCGTCGAGCTTGCCCGCCAGGTTGGACGCGGAGTCGAGTGCGCTGTTCAGCGTGTACGGGACGCTCGTGCGCGCCAGCGGGATCCGCCGTTGCGCGGCCGGCAGGGAACTCAGATAAGGCCCGGCGACCGGGCCCGACAGCTTGACGTACTGGCCGCCCAGCAGGTTCGACAGCCGGATGTCGGCGTGCATCCGGCGGCCCAGCCGGATGCCGGAGTCGACCTTCCAGCTGATGACCACGTGGCCGTGGGTGAAGTCGGGCCGGATCTCGGTGACCTTCCCGACCTTGACCCCGGCGAGCTGCACCTCGCTGCCCCGCTGAAGGCCGCCGGTGGCGGCGAAGACACCGCTCACCGTGTAACCCCCCTGGCCGAGGCCGAGATTGCCGTAGGCGTAGGTCGCGATGAGCACGAGGGCCGCCAGGGGGATCGCCACCATCGCGACGGCTTTGGGATCGCGGTCGCGGAACGACTTGGCGAACATGTTCTTCGCTCGTCGTCTCATCACTTGCCCCCGTTCTGGTTGCCCAGGAAGAGCATGCGGACCATCGCCTGGAAGACCTGCTGCTGGCCGGGCGTCAGCTGTGCCGCCTTGGCGCTCACCGCCGGGCCGCTGCCGGACGCGACGGCAGGAGGAGGCGGCAGGTTCTCCGGGAACGGGCAGGTGTCGGTGTGGACCACGTTGATGCACAACGCGTTGCCCCGCACGAAATGGCCGCCGTCCACGACCGTCAGGAGAGCCTGGAGCGCCGCGGGCAGGTTGTTGACCAGCTTGTCGAGCACTCCCATGTTGCGGTGGGCGATCTCCATCAGATCGCTCGTGCTGTCGACCATGTCACCGAGTTCCGGAGCGGAGTTTCCGAGCACCTTGTCGAGGTTGGCCGCGATGTCGCTCAGCCGGACGGTGGCGGTGCCGAGGGCGCTGCGGTCCTGGGCGAAGGCCTGGGTGAGGTCGGCCAGGTTGTCGATGGTCTGGGCGATCTGCCGGTCCCGGGCCGCCAGCGCGTCCGTGACCGTCTTGTAGTTGCCGATCATCTGCTGGATGGTGCCGGTCCGCGAGCCGAGCATCCGCAGCAGCGCCGCGAGGTTGGCGGTGATCTGGTTGATCTTGTCCTGGTTGCCGTCCAGGGCGACGGCGAACGACTGCAGGATCTTGTTGATGCTCTCGGGGTTGATGCCGCCGACCAGTGGGCCCAGGTCGTTGATGAGCGAGCCCAGGTCCACCGCCGACCTCGTGCGGGTCAGGGTCTGCCCGTCCTTGGCCATCACCTGGCTGGAGCCGGGTTCGAGGTAGACCTCGCGCTTGCCGACGAGGTCCCGCCAGCGGATGACCGCCGAGGAGTCGTTCGGGATCCGGAGCGACGACCGTACCTCCATCGAGACGACGGCCCGGCCGTCGACGACCTTGACGGACGTCACCCGGCCGACCGGGCTGCCGGCCACCTTGACCAGGTCGCCGGCCCGCAGGCCGTTGACGTCGTCGAAGGCGGCCCGGAGCCGCGCATCGGAGCCGAAGTTCGTGCCCACGATGCGGAAGGCCATGAGAACCGTCAGCACGGTCGTGATCACCGCGAAGACCAGGAATCTCCGCGCCGAACGGCCGTCCGGGCCGGACTTGCGCCGGCGGCGTCTCCATTGCCGAATCATCAGTTCCCTGCCTTCTTACCGGGATTCGGCTTGTTGGGGACCGCCGGCTCGATCGGCCCGCAGAGCCCGGGCAGCGATTCGCACAGCACGTTGGTCGGATTGATGTGCACGGTCACGCGGGACAGCAGAGTGTTGTGCGGCCCCGGCGCGCGGGCGATGCCGGCCAGCTGGGTCAGGATGGAGTTGCCGCCGCTGAGCAGGTCGGGGAAGTAGGTGCGGTACCGGTACAGGGTGCCGGCCATGGGCGTGACCGAGTCGATGATCTGGCCGGGGCCTCCCGGGTCGGATCCGAGGATCTGGTCGAGTGTGCGCGCCGACTGGTCGAGGCCGTAGAGAAGCCTGCCGAACTGCTGGGGGTCCCCGGTGACCGAAGGAAGGATCACGTTGAGGTCGTCGGTGATCTGCCCGATCTGGTCACCGTGTGCGGCTGCCGTATCGGCGAGCGCGCTGCCGTTGCCGATGATGCCGTCCAGGTCGCTCCGGCGGCGCGCGGTCAGGTCGAGGAGCTTCGCCGAGTCGTCGAGCAGGCCGCCGACCTGCTCGCCCCGGCCGCCGAAGCCGGTGCCCAGCGCGTTCATGATGGTGGCCAGGTCCTGCGGGGCGAGCGCGTCGAAGAGGCGAATGGCCGGTGCGGCGACATCGGTGAGCTCCTGCGGATCGGCGGTCTTGGCGATGCGCGCGCCGTCCGCGAGGAACGGACCGGTCCCCTCGCCCTGGCCGGGCCGCAGGTCGATGTACTTCGGCCCGAACACCGACAGCGGGACCACCGCCGCCTCCGAGGTGACGGGCGCCCGGACACCACGGTTCAGCCGGATCGTGACCAGCGCCCGGCCGTCTTCGGTGAGGCGCACCGACGAGACCCCGCCGACCTTGACGCCGCGGATCTTGACGTCCGAGTGGGTGTCCAGCCCCTCGCCGGCCCGGCCGAAACTGGCCCGCAGATAGCTCGCGCCGGGGTGGGTCTCCCGGGCGGCCAGGAAGGACAGCACGAGAGAGGCCGAGAGCCCGGCCGCCCCCATGACGCCGTAGCGGAGCCGGGAGCGCGGTGTGAGGTCGACGGTTCTCATCCGGTCAGGCTCACTGTTCCGCCGTTGCCCCAGAAGATGTAGGACAGCAGCAGGTTCACCATGATGATCGCCACCATGGACTCCCGGATGGCCTGCCCGGTCGCCAGTCCGACACCGACCGGGCCGCCCTTGGCGTTGAAACCGCGGTAGCAGTGGATGATCACGATGATCACCGTGAACACGACCACTTTCACGACGCTGTAGAAGACGTCGATGGGCGGTAGGTACAGGTGGAAGTAGTAGTCGTAGATCCCGGGTGAGATGCCGAAGAAGCCGACGGAGATCAACCGGGTGGCGAAGAAGCTGGCGAACAGCGCGAGCAGATACAGCGGGATCAGCGCCATCAGGGCCGCGGCAAGCCGGGTACAGACCAGATACGACAGCGAGTTGATCCCCAGCACCTCCAGCGCGTCGATCTCCTCGGAGATGCGCATCGACCCGAGCTCGGCGGTGAACGACGCACCGAGCTGGAAGACCAGGGCCACGCCCGCGATGATCGGCGTCACCTCGCGTACGTTGGCGTAGCTGGCGATGATCCCGGCGAGCGACTGGACCCCCAGCCGCTGCAGCCCGGGAATGGCCTGGAGCCCGACCGTCGTGCCGGTGAAGAACGACATGAAGAAGATGACCAGCACCATGCCGAGGCCGATGACGACCGCGCCGACTCCGGCGATGATGTCGCTGATGTGACGGAAGACGGTCTTCAGATACTTTCCGCGCACGATGTCGGTCAGCAGGTGGTAGAGCACCATGCCGCAGAAGATGCAGAACTCCAGGAACTCGGGAGTGCGCGACAGCCGCGCCCGGCGCCGGACGACGCTGGCGGCACGGTACGGGACGAGCGAGGTCATCAGATCCTCGGAGGGAAGAGGGAGTAGGTCAGCGTGGAGATCACGTAGTTCGCGGCGAAGACCAGCATCGCGGCGATGACCGCCGCCTGGTTCACCGCGCGTCCCACGCCGCTGGGGCCGTAACTGCAGGTCATGCCCTTCCAGCACGCCACCGAGGCCGCGATGAAGCCGAACACCCATGCCTTGAACAGGGTGATGAGCAGATCGGAGAGCTGGAGGAGCGAAGTCGCGCCGTCGAAGTACGAGCCGGGCGTCACGCCCTCCCGTACGACGTTGAAGAAGAAGCCGCCCGCGACGCCGGCCAGAATGATGAGAGAGCAGAGCATGACCCCGACCGTGCTGGCCGCCCAGAGCCGGGGCGTCACCAGGCGGTGGACGGGGTTGATGCCCATGACCTCCATGGCGTCGAGCTCGTCGCGGATCCGCCGCGAGCCGATGTCGGAGGTGATGGCCGAACCACCGGCCCCGGAGATCAGCAGTGCCGCGGCCACCGGTGCCACCTGCGTGACCAGAGCCTGCACGACCGTCGCCCCGGTGCCGGAGTCCGCGCCGAGCTGGCGGACGATCTGCCCCACCTGAAGGGCGATCGTGCCGCCCAGCGGCAGCGCGATCAGCATCACGGGCAGGGTCGTGACGCGCGCGATGAACCAGCACTGCTCCACGTACTCGGCCCACCACCGGCGCACGGCCCAGGTCTTACGGAATCCCTCCAGCGAAATCGAGATCAGCAGCCCCGACTGTTCCAGCCCGCCGAACACGAGCCTTCGCAGGTACTCCGTCGTCGGGGACGCGGCCCGGCGGACGCGGTGCCCCGGAACCGGCCGGACCGCGCTCACGAGTCCGCTCCTCGCAGTTCTCGCATCCTGTCCTCCGTCTACTCGATGGGCGCTCCCGGGTCACCGGATCCCGGCCACGCACAGTGCGGAATCCTGGTCACGCTCGGCCACGATGATGTTGTCTGGGCCGGCGCCGGCAGGCGCTCAGCAGCGGCGGATGACGAAGACCGCGGTCGCCCCCGACCTGGGACCACAGGCTTGCACGTGGGGCGGCCGGCCGGGAAGGGTCACGTACGCGCTCGGCCGGGACGATGACGCACGCCATCGTCCCGTCGGTCTCGGGTAGGGGCTCGTTACCGTGTCTCGCCCTAGAGAAGATCATTTCCTGGAGTGAGAACGCTACTTTCGTTTCTGAACATGCGGTACCTCCGTGTGGGGAGAACGACAGTAAATTGTTCAGAGAGTCCAATTGTCAAGACGCGCCGGGCAAGAGATGCGTGCGTGATCATGGTGCGCGGCCCCACGGGTCGCCCGAGGGTCCCGGGTCGCCATGGCCGCTCGCATGAGTGACCTTGACCACATTATTCAGTCTGTGCTACTCAAGTACCAGGAATGCTAGGCAGATGCTCAGCAATGATGGTGTGATCGGGTACGAGGAGGCGTTGGCGGTGTACCGCGACCCTGCGGCGTTCTCCTCGGGCGATCCGGTGGGCCGGGTGGCCGTGGTCACCGGAGCCGCGTCCGGAATCGGGCTGGGCGTGGCCCGGCACCTGGCCGGCCAGGGTCACCGTGTCGCGCTGCTCGACCAGCACGGCCAGGCGGCACTGCAGGCCGCCGGGGAACGGACATCACCAGCGAAGCACGTCAACGGCGGCTGGTACATCCAGGCGGGCATCGGCACCGGCGCACGAGCCGGTGCCGGGCGGGTCCCGGTATCGGCCGGGTGTGGTGCAGTGCTAGCGCACCACACCCGGCCGGGACGGGCGCGCCGCTCCCCGAAGGCCCGCTCCCCGAAGGCCGGAGCGGGCTTTCGGGGAATCGGCCCCGGCCGGTCAACGGTCAGGTGATCGCGCCCGTCTCCTTCAGCGCGATGATCCGGTCCCAGTCCAGGCCGAGTTCGAGGAGGATCTCTTCGGTCTGGGCGGCGAACTCGGGTGCGGGCCGGAGCTGGGGGGCGGTGACGTCGAACTGCACGGGGCTGGAGACGAGTTCGAGTTCTCCTGCGGGCAGGATGTATTCGTTGGCGCGGATCTGTGCGTCGTCGCCGACCTGGAGGGAGTCCTGTACGGGTGCCCAGGGGCCGGCCAGGGTGGCGAAGCGTTCGGTCCATTGGGCGAGGGTGCGGGTGGCGAGCGCTTCGCGGAGGAGTTCCACGGCCTCTGGTGTGTGGGCGGCGATCTGTTCGGTGGTGGCGAACCGGGGGTCGTCGGCCAGGTCGGGGCGGTCGACGTGGTGGCACACGTCGGCCCAGAACTTCGCGGGCTGCAACATGACGAAGCTCAGATAGCGACCGTCCGCCGTGCGGTACAGGCTGGTGAGGGGATTGGTCGGGGAGGCGTGGGAGCCCGGCGGGGACGCCACCATCGGCCGGCCGAGCCGGAGGGACACCGCCACCCCATGCCCCATGGCCCACAAGCCGCTGCCCAGCAGGGAGACGTCCACGACCGACGGCTCGCCGGTGCGTTCGCGTTTGAGCAGCGCGGCCACGATGCCGCCGGCGAGGTTGGTGCCGGAGATGGTGTCCCCGTAGGCGGGGCCGGGCGGGTTGGTTATGCCGTCCGAGCCGGGCGGGGTGAGACTGGCCGCGGTGGAGCCGCGGGCCCAGAAGGCCGTCGCGTCATAGCCGCCCTTCTCCGCCTCCAGCCCGCGCGGGCCGAGCGCGCTTCCCCTCGCGTAGACGATCTGCGGGTTCACCTCGCGGATGTCGTCCACGTCGATGCGGAACCTGCGCCGGGCGGCCGGCAGGAAACTGGTCAGGAACACGTCCGAGCGCCGGGCCAGTTCGTCCAGTACCTCTTTGCCCTCGGGCCGCCCCAGGTGGAGGCCGATGCTGCGCTTGCCGCGGTTGGCGTGCTCGATGTTGGGGTTCGGGTCGCCCTCGACGCGGAGCGCGCCGGTCTGCCGGAGCCCTCGCTGCGGGTCGCCCGTGACGGCGTGCTCGACCTTGACCACGTCCGCGCCCCAGTCGGCGAGCACGGCTCCCGCCGACGGTACGAAGCCGTACATCGCGACCTCGAGGACGCGGATTCCCTCTAGCGGCTTCATGCGACCACCGCGCCGAAGGTCTTGCGCTCCAGGAACTCCTCGAGCCCGGCGTTGCCCATCTCGCGGCCGATGCCCGACTGCTTGTACCCGCCGAACGGCGTGTCGACGGAGAAGAAGCTGCCGCCGTTGATGCTGAACGACCCGCTGCGGATCCGCCGCGCGACGGCGATGGCCCGGTCCTCGTCGCGGCCGTACACCGCCCCCGACAGACCGAAGATCGAGTTGTTGGCGATGCGCACCGCGTCGTCCTCGTCCTCGTAGGGGATGACCGCGAGCACGGGGCCGAAGATCTCCTCCTGTGCGATCTCGCTGTCCGGGTCGACCCCGCTGAGCAGGGTCGGGGTGTAGAAGAAACCGGGATCCACCCGTTTGCCGCCGGTCACGAGTTTCGCGCCCGCCGCGACGGCCCGTTGCACCATGGCGTCCACCTTGTCGCGCTGCCGTTCGCTGATGAGCGGGCCCATGAGGTTGCCGGAATCGCCGGGATCACCCCAGGGCACGCCGGCCATGGTGGCCGCGACCTGCTCGACGATCTCGTCGTGCTGTGCCCTCGGCACGAGCATCCGGGTGGTGATGGCGCAGCCCTGCCCCGCGTGCGAGCAGATGGCGAAGGCCGCGAACATGGCGGCGATGGCGAGGTCGGCGTCGTCGAGCACGACCATGGCGGACTTGCCGCCGAGCTCCAGGAAGACGCGCTTCACCGTACGGCTCGCGGCTTCCATGATCCGGCGGCCGGTGGCGGTGGAGCCGGTGAACGTGATCATGTCGACGTCCGGATGGGTGGTGAGCACCTCGCCCACCACGACCTCCGACGAGCTGAGCACGTTGACCACGCCGGGCGGGATGTCGGTGTGCGAGGCGATCAGCTCTCCCAGCGCGAGGGTGATCAGTGGTGTGTCCGGTGCGCCCTTCAGGACCACCGTGCAACCCGCGGCGAGCGCGGGAGCCAGCTTGGCCAGCGCGAGCTGGTTCGGGTAGTTGTACGCGACGATCGCGGCGACCACCCCCGCGGCCTCCTTCTCCACCCAGCGGCGATGACGCTGGCCCCGGGTCTCGACCTCACCGAGGTCCTCGGTCAGGGAGTAGTGCCCGAGCAGGTCCGCGTAGTACTTGACGATCTTGATGGGGTCGTCGAGCTGGGCGCCGTGGGTGAGCATCCGGGGCGCGCCGACCTCCGCGATCGTCAGCTCGCGCAGCTCCTCGCTGTGCTCGGTCAACGCCTGGTGGAGTTGGGTCAGACACCGGATGCGCAGTTGTACGTCGGTCGCCCAGGCCGTGGTGTCGAAGGCACGGCGAGCGGCCGCCACGGCGGCCTCCGCCTCCACGGCCGTGGCGTCCGGGGCGTGGCCGACGACGTCGCCGGTCGCGGGGTTGACCGAGGCGAACGTCCGTCCGGTCTCGACGAGCCGCCCGTCTATCAGAAGGCGCTTGGCGGCGGCGGTCGCCTGGGCTGTGCTCTTTCCGCTTCCCTGTTCGGCGCCCGCGCTGTGCGCCGTCGTGTCCTGAGATCGCATCTAGCCTCCTCGCCAGTTAGAGGAAACTACACTCTCATATTCGGCGAATCAACCTCTCGGCAGGCAGGGGGCCACTTCAGGGCGCCCCGGAAAGGGCCTGCCGGACGCCGGCCGAAGCGGGTGAGCCGATGCCGTCGGGACCCGCGGTGGGCACCGGGGGAGGCGGGACCCGCTCGGCCGTCCCGCTGCGGGCCGGGCCGGGCGTGCGAACCGGGAAACCCGGCGGTGGCGGGGCTTCCGCCCTGCGCCGTACCCCCTGTCCTGCGCTGGATAGGCGGAGGTGGCGTGCGCTGGGTTCCCGAACGGGGCTTCCGGAAGAGTCAACCATGAGAGTATGGTTCTCATGTTGGAAAGGATGATTATCGTGCTTGCGACGAGAGTGCCGCCCGCCGTCAGAGATCGCCTGGTCTCCGATCACCACTCTGGTTAGCGGGGGCGCCATCTGCGCAGGGTCGTCGGCTGCCCGCGTCGAGGGCGGGCCGATGCCGTCGGCCGAGTCCGCGCCGCTGGGGCCGTCCGGGACGGCGGCCTTGCCGGGCCTGTTGGCGAGCCCAGTTCTGATCACGACCGGATGGGCCGGAGACGGCCGCGTCCGGTGGCCGCGAGCGGTGGAACACGGAAGAGAGGACAGCGCATATGGGACGTGTTCAGGGGAAGGTCGCGTTCATCACGGGCGCGGCTCGAGGCCAGGGGCGCAGCCACGCGGTTCGGCTGGCCCAGGAGGGCGCTGACATCATCGCGGTCGACCTGTGTCAGGACTACGAGACCGTCGGCTACGCGATGTCGAAGCCGGAGGACCTCAAGGAGACCGCCCGCCTGGTCGAGGAGCAGGGGCAGCGGGCCGTGACGGTGCAGGCCGACGTGCGCGAGGCCGGGCAGCTGCGCGACGCGGTGGAGCGGGGCATCGCCGAACTCGGCAAACTCGACATCGTGGTGGCCCAGGCAGGCATCGCTCCGCTCCAGGGAGAGCCGCCGCTGCAGGCCTGGACCGATGTGGTCGGCGTCAATCTGATGGGCACGATCAACGCGATCCAGGTCTCGCTTCCCCACCTGGGCGAGGGCGCCTCCATCATCGCGGTCGGCTCGGCCGCCGCGCTCATGCCGCAGGGCATGGTGGACCGGCCCGGCTCCAACCCCGGCGGCAGCGGTTACGCCTACACCAAGCGCGCGCTGTCCGAGTACGTCCACGAGCTGGCGACGAACCTCGCGCCGCGGTGGATCCGGGCCAACGTCGTGCATCCGACCAACTGCAACACTCCGATGCTGCAGAGCGAGCCGATGTACCGGGCGTTCCGCCCGGACCTGGAGAAGCCGACCCGGGAGGACGCCGAGCCGGGGTTCTACGTGCAGCAGGCCATGCCGGTCCCCCACATCGAGCCGGTGGAGATCAGCAACACCGTGCTGTTCCTCGCATCCGACGAGTCCCGGTTCGTGACCGGCATGCAGATGCGAGTCGACGCCGGCGGCTACCTCAAGTGGCACAAGTACCACGTCTGACCAGGACGTCATCGGAGCCGTGGGGGCTCCAAAGACCGGGCATTGCCGGGCCCCGGCGCCGCCGGGGCCCGGTACGCGCGAACACCCATCCAACTGTGGCAGGGAGGAACATCGTGAAGGTGCGAGTCGACTCGGAACGCTGTCAGGGGCACACGCTCTGCGCCATTGTCGCTCCCGAGGTATTCGAGCCCAGCGAGATCGACGGTCACTCCTCGGTCATCGACGAGAACGTACCGGCCGATCTCGAGGCGAAGGTCAGCGAGGCCGTCAATTCCTGCCCGGAACGAGCGATCTCCATTTTCTGAACATCACCTGGTGTCCGGTCTCGCACTCCGCCCTGGGAGGGATAACGCCGTGAGCGCAGAAGATCTTGTTAACGACGAAGAGCGCAAGAAGGTCCGGTTCCAGTTCGACAAGCATTCGCCGGACTATCGCGAGAACTTTGACGCGATCACCCAGGAGATGCACGCCAAGTGTCCCATCGCCTGGTCCGACACCCACGGCGGCCACTGGGTCGCCGCCGGCCACCGCGAGGTCTTCGAGCTCGTCACCAGCGCCCACGTCCTCTCCAACGACCACGACGTCAAGGGTGAGCGCCGGGGCTACCAGGGCATCAGCATCCCGGCGGCCAAGAGGTCCGGCAGGGGCGGCTTTCTGGAGATGGACCCGCCCGAGCAGCGGTACTACCGGCAGGCGCTCAACCCGTACCTGTCCCCGGCGGCGATCAGCCGCTGGGTCCCGGTGATCGACGAGATCGTACGGGCCTGCCTCGACGAGAAGATCGAGGAAGGGCGGATCGACTTCGTCGACGATTTCGTCAATATCGTTCCGGCCGTGCTGACGATGGCCATGATGGGGATCCCGCTCAAGAACTGGTCCATCTACAACGAGCCAGCGCACGCCGTGATCTACACGCCGCCGGACTCTCCTGACATGCAGCGGGTCATCGGTCTGCACATACAGATGATGCAGGACCTCGCCCGGCAGCTGGAGGAGATCAAGGCGAACCCCCGGCCGGGCTGGGTGGACGCGGTCGTCAACGCGGACGTCAACGGCCAGAAGCCGTCCGACGAGGACGTCCTCGGGATACTGGGCCTGCTCATCGGCGGTGGTTTCGACACGACGACGGCGCTCACGGCGCACTCGCTGGAGTGGCTGTCGGAGAATCCGGAGGAACGCGCCCGGCTCAGCCGGGAGCGGGACACCCTGCTGAACTCCGCGACCGAGGAGTTCCTGCGCTTCTACAATCCGGCGGTGGGCGACGGGCGCACGTTCTCCCAGGACTGCGAGGTGCTCGGATTCCAGTTCAAGGAGGGCGAGCGCCTGTGGGTCTCCTGGGCGATGGCGAACAAGGACCCGTCGGCGTTCCCCGAGCCCAACAAGATCGACCTGGCCCGCAAGAACAACCGGCACAACAGCTTCGGGCTGGGCGTCCACCGCTGCATCGGCTCGAACGTCGCGCGTACGGTGTTCAAGCGGATGATCATCCAGGTGCTCGACCGCATGCCGGACTTCGAGTGCGACCCCGCGGGCACGGTGCACTACGACACGGTCGGCGTCATCAACGGCATGAAGCACCTTCCCGCGACCTTCACCCCCGGCAAGCGGCTGGGGCCCGGGCTCGACGAGACCCTCGAGAACCTGCAGAGGGTCTGCGACGAGCAGCAGCTCGCCGCGCCGGTCACCCGCAAGCAGGAGCGCGCGAAGCTCTGAGCCACTGCCGGATCCGGGGTTTCCGGAGGTGCGATCGGGCGGGAGCGCCCTGGACGAGGTCCAGGAGGCGGCCGGGTCCTGCCGGAGGGGAGATCTCGATTTCCTGATGTGTCGCAGCCGTCCGGGCGGCGCTCCGCACCTTGAGAGAGGACTCCACCGTGAGCACAGAAGACCTCGCCGACGACGGTGACCGGAAGAAGAACCGGTACCATTTCGACCGGCACACGCCTGAATACCGCCATCGATTCGAGGCGATCACCCAGGAGCTGCACGCCAAATGCCCCATCGCCTGGTCGGACACCTATGGCGGCCATTGGGTGGCCAGCGGTAACCGTGAGGTCTTCGAGCTCGCCCGGTCGGCCGAATATCTCTCGAACGACCATGATGTGCACAATGAACGGCGCGGATACAAGGGAATCACCATTCCGACGGCCGAAGGGGCGACCCGGGGCGGCTTCCTGGAGATGGACCCGCCCGACCAGCGCTACTACCGGCAGGCGCTCAACCCGTACCTGTCCCCGGCGGCGATCAAGCGCTGGGTTCCGGTGATCGACGAACTCGTGCGGGCCTGCCTCGACGAGAAGATCGAGACAGGGGCGATCGACTTCGTCGAGGATCTGGCCAACGTCGTACCGGCCGCGCTCACGATGGCCATGATGGGCATTCCGCTCAAGAACTGGTCGCTCTACAACGAGCCGGCGCACGCCTCGATCTACACGCCGCCGAACTCGCCCGACATGGAGCGGGTCATCCAGATGCTCTTCGGAATGATCGCGGACCTGCAGGCCAGGCTCGTGGAGATCCGCGAGAATCCCCGCCCCGGCCTGGTGGACGCGCTCATCACCGCCGACATCAACGGCAGGACGCCGCCCGACGACGAGCTCCTGGGAGTACTCGCTCTGATCATCGGCGGCGGCTTCGACACGACGACGGCGCTGACCGCCCACTCGCTGGAGTGGCTGTCGGAGAATCCGGACGAGCGGGCCCGGCTCAGCCGGGAGCGCGACACGCTGCTGGACTCCGCCACCGAGGAGTTCCTGCGCTTCTACACACCGGCACCAGGCGACGGGCGCACCATCTCCGCCGACTGCGAGATCGCCGGAACCCGCTTCAAGGAGGGTGAGCGGCTCTGGCTGTCCTGGGCGATGGCCAACCGGGACCCGTCGGCGTTCCCGGAGCCCGACCAGGTCGACCTGGCGCGCACGGGTAACCGGCACGCCAGCTTCGGGCTGGGCATCCACCGCTGCATCGGCTCCAACGTCGCGCGTACGGTGTTCAAGCGGATGATCATCCAGGTGCTCGACCGCATGCCGGACTACGTGTGCGACCCCGGAGGCGCGGTGCACTACGAGACGATCGGCATCATCAACGGCATGCGGAACCTTCCGGCGACCTTCAGCCCCGGCCCCAGGCTGGGGCGGGGGCTCGACGAGACCCTGGACGTCCTGCAGAAGGTCTGCGACGAGCAGCGGCTCGCCGAGCCGGTCACCCGCAACCATGAGCGGGCGAAGCTCTGAGCCCTACGCGATCCCGAGGTCCCGGAACCGGGCATGGGGGCTCCCGGCCGGACGCGGTGGTGCCCGGCGGACGCCACCGGTGACCCGTGGGCCGGAGACCTGTTCAGTACGCCGCCGCGCCGCCGAAGGCCGGCACGCCGACATCGAGTGAGGAGACGACGTGGCCGGATCCGCAGGACGTCCCCTGCCGCAGATCACGCTGGACAACGAGTTCTTCTGGACATCGGGCGCCGATGGCCGGCTGCGCATTCAGGAGTGCGGGTCGTGCTCGGCCCTGGTCCATCCGCCGAGGCCGGTCTGCCGGTACTGCCGCGAGCACGAGATGGGCGTGCGGGCCGTCTCCGGTTTCGCGACGCTCATCGGATTCACCGTCAACCACCGGTTCAGCCTGCCCGGGCTGCCCGCGCCCTACGTGGTGGCGCAGGTCGCGGTCGAGGAGGACCCACGGGTCCGGCTCACGACCAACGCCGTCGAGTGCGACCCCGGGCAGCTGACGCTGGGCATGCGGATGGAGGTCGTCTTCGAGCAGGTCGAGGACGTGTGGCTGCCGCTCTTCCGGCCCGTGGCCGAGCAGGGCGAGCCGGCGCCGCTGCCGTCCGACGAGATCGAGCCGGAGCGGATGCGGCAGCGCGTGAGCCCGATGCTCACCAGGGAGAAGTTCGAGGACCAGGTCGCCATCACCGGCATCGGGATGTCCCAGATCGGACGCCGGCTGATGCGCCCGCCCCTCTCGCTCGCCGTGGAGGCGTGCGAGCGCGCCGTCGCGGACGCCGGTCTCACCTTGGACGACATCGACGGGCTCTCCACGTATCCGGGTGGCATCCAGGCCGGCGGGTTCGGGGAAGGGGGGCTGTCGGGGCTCGAGGACACCCTGGGCATCCGGCCGGCCTGGCACAACGGCGCCTCGGAGACCTTCGGCCCGGCCGGCTCGCTGATCGCGGCGATGCTGGCGGTCTCCGGCGGGCTGGCCCGGCACGTGCTGTGCTTCCGGACACTCTGGGAATCGACGTACGGCGAGCTCATGCGTCTCGGCAAGATCACCCCGCCCAGCGGCCGTACGACGGGCTGGATGGCGCCCTTCGGGGCGACGTCGGCGGCGCACACCCTGGCGCAGAACGCCCAGCGGCATTTTCACCGCTACGGGACCACGCGCGAAACGCTGGGCTGGATAGCGATGAACCAGCGGGCCAACGCCGCGCTCAACCCGACGGCGGTCTATCGCGGCCCGATGACGATGGACGACTACCTCCAGGCCAGGCCCGTCACCACCCCGTTCGGCCTCTACGACTGCGACGTGCTGTGCGACGCGTCCATCGCCGTGATCGTGTCGGCGAAGGACGCCGCCGGGGACCTGGCGAAGCCGCCCGTTCTGGTCGAGGCGGTCGGAACCCAGATCACCGAGCGGATCGAGTGGGAGCAGAGCACGCTGACCCATGAGCCGCAGGTCCTCGGACCGGCCGCGCACCTGTGGACGCGCACGTCGCTCACTCCCTCGGACGTCGACGTGGCGCAGCTCTACGACGGCTTCACCTTCAACTGCCTGTCCTGGATCGAGGCGCTGGGCTTCTGCGGGATCGGAGAGGCCAAGGACTTCCTGGAGGGCGGGAAGAACATCGCCAGAGACGGCGTGCTCCCGCTGAACACCCACGGCGGCCAGCTGTCGCACGGACGTACGCACGGGATGGGACTGGTGCACGAGGCGATCGTCCAGTTGCGCGGGGAGGGCGGAGAGCGACAGGTGCCCGGCGCCCGGGTCGCCGTGGTCAGCAGCGGCGGCCTCACACCCGGCGGGGCGATCCTGCTCAGGACGGACGCATGACCCTCGGCGATGGCGCTCCGGGAGATCGCCGGGGGTGAATTCCCGGACCAGGCCGAAGCCGGCACCGAGCCGGCGGGAAGGAAAGATATGGACGCCGAAGTCGGCGCGCTGCTGCTCGTGCGAGTGGTGGTCGGAGCCACGATGATCACGCACGGGTACAACCACTGGAGGGGCGGCGGCCGGATCGAAGGGACCGCCGGCTGGTTCGCCGGGCTCGGCCTGCGGCACGGAAAGCTGCAGGCGTGGATGAGCGTGGTCACCGAGATCGGGGCGGGAGCGCTCCTGGTGGTCGGCCTCCTCACACCGCTGGCCTGTGCCGCGGTCATCTCCGTGATGCTGGTCGCGGGCATCCTCGCCCACCGGCCGAACGGGTTCTTCGTGTTCAAGGACGGATACGAGTACGTCCTCGTGCTGGCGGTGGTCTCGGTGGCGCTGGCCATGCTGGGGCCCGGGCGGCTGTCGGTGGACGAGGCCGCCGACATCGCCGTGGTCGGCTGGGCCGGCGGAGGCATCGCGCTCGGAGTGGCCGTGGTCGCGACCGCGGGCATGCTCGGCACGTTCTGGCGGCCGGAGGCCAAGAAGGCCGAGCCGGTCGGCTGAGACGCGCGCCGCGGAAGGCTCCCGCACGTGGCATGCCGTGGCGAGACTATTACTTGCTTGGATGGAGAATGATATTCTCCAGTCCGTTGGCCGGGTATTCACACGGACCTGAGGTCGCGCATGGAGTTCGAGTTCGACGAGGAACAGCGGCTGCTTCAGCAACTGGTCCGGGAGACGGTGGCCAAGTCGCGGCCACAGCCCGAGGAACAGCTGTGGGCGACGTACCGGGAGCTGGGATGGCTGGAGGCTCCGCCGGTGGAGCTGGCGATCGTGCTGGAGGAGCTGGGCTATGTCGCCGACCCGACCCCTTTCCTCGCCACGACCACCTGGTTCGCGCCGCTGGCCGGACGGCTGCCCGCGGCGGCGGGGACGGGCGTGTGCGACGGCGCCGGGCGGTTCGTACTGGACGGCGACAGGGCGGAGGAGATCGCGCTGGTGACCCGCGGCGGCGTGGTCGTGGTGAGCGGCTCGGAGGTGGCCACGGAACGCGTCGCCGTCTTCGACCCGACCCTGCACGTGGCCCACGTGGACGCGCCGGACCTGGTCCCCGGGATCCCGGACCTGGCCCTGATGGGCCTGGCGATCTCCACGGTCGGAAGCTGCCGCCGCATCCTGGACCTGGTCGTCGCGCACGTGCGGCAACGCGTCCAGTTCGGCGTGCCCATCGGCTCCTTCCAGGCCGTCAAGCACAAGGCCGCGGACATGTACGTCGCGATCGAGCGGGCCAGGGCGCTCGCCCTCTTCTCCGCGCTGACCATCGCCGAAGACGACCCGCGCCGGGGAAGGGCGGCCCTGATGGCCAAGGCCGCCGCCGGGGAGTGCCAGCGGCTGGTGTTCCAGCACGGCCTGCAGCTCTTCGGGGCGATGGGCTTCACCTGGGAGAACGAGCTGCAGATCCATCTCAAACGGGCCAAGGCCGGGGACCTGCTGCTCGGGACGGCCGCCGTGCACAGAAGGGCGCTGCTGCGATGAGGCTGACCTCCGACTCCGAGGTCGAGACGTTCCGTGCCGAGTTCTCCGCCTTCCTCGACGCGCACGTGCCCGCCGAGGCGGAGGCCGTGCAGCGTCCGCGGTCGAGCGCGGACATGCCGGAGTGGACGAGGCGGTGGCAGCGGACGCTGTTCGACGCGGGCTGGCTGCTGCCCGGCAAGCCCCCGGAGTACGGGGGCCGCAACGCCACGCTGCCGCAGCAGCTCGCCCATCTGGAGGAGCTCTCCCGGCGGCGGATCTACCACAGCTTCAACCCGCAGGGCCTGGGCATCATCGCCGCCTCGATCCTGACCTTCGGGACGGAGGAGCAGAAACGGCGGTGGGCCGTCCCCATCCTGCGGGCCGAGATCACGGCGGCGCTCGGCATGAGCGAGCCGGGCGCCGGGTCCGACCTGGCCGGCCTGCGGACCCGCGCGGTGCTCGACGGCGGCCACTTCGTGGTGAACGGGCAGAAGGTGTGGACCTCGGGAGCGCACGACGCGGACGTGCTGCTGACGTTCGTGCGCACCGATCCGGACGCTCCCAAGCACAAGGGCATCAGCGTCCTGCTCATCCCCACCGACAGCGAGGGACTGGTCAGAAAGCCGTTCGGGTCCATCGCCGACCCCGACGACCTCGATTTCAACGAGGTGTTCTTCACCGACGTCCGGGTGCCGCGGGACAACCTGATCGGTGACCTGCACAAGGGCTGGACCGTGGCGCACGGCTCCCTCGGCCACGAGCGGACGATGCTGTGGCTGAGCTTCGCCGAGCGGCTGGACGACCTGATCAGGGACGCGCCCAGCGACGAGGAGTGGTACGCGACGCTGCTCATGGACGCCCAGGCGCTCAGGCTGCTCGGTTACCGCCAGCTCGGTGGCGATCGGGATCCGGCGGAGCTGTCGGTGCTCAAGCTGCTCGGCTCCGAGGCCGTGCAGGCCGCCAGCCTCCACGCACTCGAGGCGCACCAGGCCGACAGCCTGGTCCATCCCGCGCAGACCGCCCCGTTCAACCACATGAGCGCCGACGCGTTCACCCGCAGCTGGTTCGAGCGGTACGCACGAAGCTTCGCCGGGACGATCGCCGGCGGCACCTCCGAGATCCAGCGCAACATCATCGCCGAGCGAATTCTCGGCCTCCCCAGGTAAGGAAGACGCTGATGGACCAGATTCTCTACGAGGTCGACGAGCGCGTGGCGACCATCACTCTGAACCGGCCCGAGGCGGCCAACGCCCAGACCATGGCGCTGCTGGACGACCTGGACGCGGCCTGGACCCGGGCCGCGGCCGACGAAGACGTACGGGTCATCGTGCTGCGCGGCAACGGCCGCCACTTCTCCTCCGGGCACGACCTGAAGGGCAGCGGGCCGGCTCCAGACAAGATCACGCTGGAGTCGATCTACAGCATCGAGGCGCGCAGATATCTGGAGTACACGCTGCGCTGGCGCAACATCCCCAAGCCGTCGATCGCCGCGGTCCAGGGCAAGTGCATCGCGGGCGGGCTCATGCTCTGCTGGCCCTGCGACCTGATCGTGGCGGCGGAGAACGCGCAGTTCTCCGATCCGGTGGTGCACATGGGGATCGGCGGGGTGGAGTACCACGGCCACACCTGGGAGCTCGGCCCGCGCAAGGCCAAGGAGATCCTGTTCACCGGCCGGGCCGTCACCGCCGAGGAGGCGGAGAAGGTCGGCATGGTCAACCGCGTCGTGCCGCTGGACGAACTGGAGACGGTCACGACGGAGCTGGCCCGGCAGATCGCCCAGATGGACCCGTTCGGACTCCGCCAGGCCAAGCGGGCCGTCAACCAGACCCTCGACGTGCAGGGCTTCTACGCGGCCGTCCAGTCGGTGTTCGACATCCACCAGACCGGGCACGGGAACGCGCTCAGCGTCAGCGGTTACCCCATCCTCGTGAAGCTCGACGAGATGAAGGACCGGCTCAAGAGCCAGTGAGCCCTGGCCCACGGCGATCGTCGGCGGTGACGGCCGCGTTCAGCCCGCCCGACAGGAGAACCAATGAACGGAATGACCGTGACCAGACCATCCGAGCAGGAGGTCCACTGATGCGTGTCGGATTCATCGGCCTGGGCAGTCAGGGCGCTCCCATGGCCCGCCGGATCATTGACGCGGACTATTCGATGACGCTGTGGGCGCGGCGCCAGGCCTCGCTCGAGCCGTTCGCCGACACGCCCGCGAAGGTCGCCGAGTCACCCGCGGACCTGGCCGCGGCCAGTGACCTCGTCTGCCTCTGCGTGGTCGGCGACGCCGATGTCGAGGAGGTCGTCTGCGGCGAACGCGGCGTGCTGTCGGGACTCCGGGAGGGCGGCGTCATCGCCGTGCACAGCACCGTCCACCCCGACACGTGCCGCCGCCTGGCCGCCCAGGCCGGCACGAAGGGCGTCTCGCTGATCGACGCGCCGGTGAGCGGTGGCGGCCCGGCGGCCGCCGAGGGCCGTCTGCTCGTGATGGTGGGAGGTGAACCGGACACGGTCGAGTCCTGCCGGCCGGTTTTCGCGACCTACGCCGACCCGATCGTCCACCTCGGCCCGCTCGGCTCCGGACAGGTCACCAAGCTGCTCAACAACGTCCTGTTCACGGCCAACCTCGGCACCGCCGCCAGCACGGTCGAGCTCGGGCGTGCGCTCGGTGTCGACCCCGAGCGGTTCGCCGACGTCATCTCCCACGGCAGCGGGTCCAGCTTCGCCCTCGGCAGCATCGCCGCCGCCGGTGGCACGCTCGATCGCCTCGCGGCCTATGCCGGACCGCTGCTCCAGAAGGACGCCCGGCTGGTGGCCGACCTCGCCGACACGGCGAACGCTCCCGCGGGCACCGTCATGGCCGCTGCCGACGCCGCCCTGGCGCGCATGGACCACCGGCGATGAGATCTGCGGAGCGCGGCCGGCCGGGGGAGGAGCCCTGATGCGCATCGGATTCGTCGGGGCCGGGCGGATGGGCCGTCCGATGGTGCGCCGGCTCGTCCGGGCGGGGCACGAGGTTCGCGTGCTGGGCCGGTCGGCGCAGACGCGCGCGGCACTCGAGGAGGAGGGCGTCCAGGTCGTCACCGCCGCCGGTGACGTTGCCGATGGTGCCGATGCCGTGCTGGTGTGCGTCTTCACCGACGAGCAGGTACGGGACGTCTGCCTGGGAGGCGACCTGCTCGACCGGATGCCGCACGGATCCATCGTCGTGGTGCACACCACCGGGAGCCCGCAGACGGCCGAGGCCATCGCCGCCCGCGCCGGGGAGCGCGGCATCCAGGTGGTCGATTCTCCGGTCAGCGGTGGCCCGCACGACGCGGCGGCCGGGCGCGTGACCCTCTTCGCGGGGGGCTCCGGCGACGCCGTGGCGCGGATCGGGCCCGTACTGCGGAGCTATGGTGACCCGCTGCTGCACGTCGGTCCGCTGGGTGCGGGTCAGCGGGTGAAGCTGGTCAACAATGTGCTGTTCGCGGCGCACCTCGGGCTGCTCGCCGATGCGGTCTCGCTGGCCACCCGGCTGGGGGTGGGGGAGGCGGTGCTCCTCGACGCGCTCGCGCACGGAAGCGCAGCGAGCCGCGCTCTGACCGGTGTCGTGGCGAGAGGTTCGGTCGCGTCGTTCGCCGAGGTGGCGGGCGGCTTCGTGGGCAAGGACGTGGACGTCGCCAGGAAGGTCGTCGCCGAGCTCGGCGGGGACCTCGGTGCGCTGGACGACGCGCTCAACGCCCTGGCCGGTGCGATGAGGTCCGTCGAGCGGTCTGCCCCGCGGGAGAAGCCGGGCGCGTAGCGGACAGGCGAACGGCGGGCCGATGTCCGTATGACGTGAGGGGGTCGTCCCCGGCGGCCTTCCGCCCTCGCGGGGAGGAGGGAAGGCCGCCCTGTCCTCTCCGGCGGGTGGCTTACTTCGGTGGGAATCGGAGGGCGGCGTCGAGGCGGATGGTTTCGCCGTTGAGGTAGTCGTTTTCGCAGATGTGGTGGGCGAGGGCGGCGTATTCGGGTGAGTGTCCCATGCGTTTGGGGTGGGGGATTTTGGGGGCCCAGAAGGTTTGGAGTTGGTCGCTTGCGGTGCCGTAGGCGGGGGTGAGGAAGGTGCCGGGGGCGATGGTGACGACGCGGATGCCGAGGGGGGCTAGGTCGCGGGCGGCGACGAGGGTCATGGCGAGGACGCCGCCTTTGGCGGCGGCGTAGGGGAGTTGGCCGATTTGGCCTTCGTAGGCGGCGATGGAGGCGGTGTTGATGATGACGCCTCTGTTGCCGTCGTCGTCGGTGGGTTGTTGTCGGCCGATGGCGGCGGCGGTCAGGCGCATGATGTTGAAGACGGCGGTGAGGTAGTGCTCGATGGTCTGGCGGAATCCGGTGAGGTCGAGGGGTTGGCCGTCTTTGCCGACGAGTCGTCCTCCGGTGGCGGGTCCGCCGTGGGTGTCGATCGAGATCCGCAAGGGGCCTGCGGCTTCTGCTTCGGCGATCGCTGCTTGGACGGAGTCTTCGTCGGTGGCGTCGGTGCGTACGTAGCGGACGCCCAGCTCCTCCTCCAGGGCCTTGCCCTTGTCATCGGCGAGGTCGGCGACCACGACCCTGGCCCCGGCCGCGTGGAGACGGCGCACGGTGGCCTCTCCCAGCCCACCGGCCCCACCGACCACGATGGCTGAGCTCCCACTGATCTGCATTAATACTTCCCTCTTCTGCAAGTAGAGCTTCTGATTGAGGAGAATACTATTCTCCCCGAGGCCGCCGGCCGGCGGCCCTGGGGAGGTAGGGCGCGAGGGAGGTTCGAGACCCGCGGGTCAGCGCCGGAAGCGGAGCAGGGACTCCTGGGCGTAGGAGGCGACGAGTGAACCGTCCTCGGTGAGGACGTCGCCCCGGCCGAAGCAGCGACCGTGCGCCAGCAGCGGGCTGTGCTGGCGGAGCAGCAGCCATCCGTCGGTGCTGAAGGGCCGATGGAACCAGAGGGTGTGTGAGGTGACGCCGGAGGTGAACGCCGTGCCGGCGTCCTGCTGGCAGAGCCCTTCGAGGGGGCGCAGCGCCGTGCCGATGATGGTCAGGTCGGTCGCGTAGGCGGTCAGGGCGGGGGTCAGTTCCCGGCCGACGGCCGGTATGCGCATCCAGAGGTCGAGCTCGGGCGGCTCCGGCTTCGGGGAGTTCAGGTCGGTGGCCGCCCGGATCTCCCACGGGAGCAGATCGAACTTCACCTGGTGCTCCGCCCCGAGAACCGAGGGCACCTGGGCGACGGTCTGGTGTTCGAGCCCTTCCTCGAAGACGTGCATGGACACCGAAGCGGTGGCCAGGACACCCCGCTTCTGCCGGGCCACGATCGTCAGGGTCGCGAAGGTGCTTCCCTGGTGATGACCCTCCACCTCGTAACGGACCGGCTCGTCGGAGTGGCCTGCGCGCGGGAACAGCACGTGCAGGGACTTGACGACCTTGTCCGGGCAGGCAAGGGACGCCGCTCGGGCGAACTGGGCCAGCAGCTGCCCGCCGAACAGCCGCTGGTAGCTCAGCCGCTGGTTACGCCCCTCGAAATCGGCGCGTGCGGTGTCGCGGCCGTCGACCTCGGCTCGCTCCCCCTCGGCATCGCCGGTGCCGGGCCCCCGGCCTGAGGGGAGCCGGCGCAGGTCGAGGCAGGCGAGCAGGTCGTTCCAGAGATCGGTCACGAGCACGGCCGATCGGAGTCGGGAGAGGCGGGGGACCAGGGGAAGGTGCGGCCGGGGCCGGCCACGCCCGTCATGACAATGGACATGCCCGCAGTGTAAGTGACACTCTAAATTTTGAGAATACGCTTCTCGTTACTTGCTCACGAATCCCCTGGCGCAGAACTCCCAGATCTCCTCGGCGGTGACGGGGTGGGTGTTCTCCTCCTGCGGGACACGGCTGGACCGGGCGGCGAAGGTGACCGTCTGCATCATCAGGGCCGCCACGCGGCGAGGCTTCATGGCGGGGCGCAACCGGCCGGCGGCCTCGATCTGGGTCATCAGCTCCGTGAACAGCGCGAGCAGCGGCGCGTGGGCGATCCGCACCTCGGCGGGGTGGGTGACCATCAACTGCGCGGCGAACTCGGTGAACAACGGCTGTTGCACGCTCGGGTCGGGGCGGCAGATCTCGAACAGCAGTTGCACGGCGACCTTGGCCCGGTCCATGGGGTCCGCTTGGCCGTACGCGGCGGCCCGGATCTGGTCCGTGGTACGGCGCAGGGCGTCTTCGAACAGGGCGAGCAGGAGCTCATGCTTGCCGTCGAAGTGCTGGTAGAAGCTGCGCAGCGACTGGCGGGACCGATCGACGACCTCCTGCACGGTGAAGTCCGTGGTGCCCTTGTCCGTGATGATGGCCTGTGCCGCGTCGAGGAAGCGCTCCACTCTCTGCTCGGCCCGGAGCTTCGCAGCCCGGGTAGAACGCTCCACCGCGCGCTGCTTCCACGCGGGCTCCTCGTTCGGGAGGCTCGGGCGCCGATCTGTCTCCTGGGTCATGTTAAGAACCTTACGTCGCCGTGCCGGTAGGCACCTTGCGTTCACATCGCTTATGTTCCGACGATGGTGAGAGCCATATTTGCCCCCGCGGAGAATCTTACCTTGAGCACGTTCACCGTCAGGTAGGCCAGGCCGGCCGCGGCCGCAGGTCGGCGGGGCGGGCGGCTGCGTCAACGCCGCGATGGGACGGTGCGGATCCCTGCCTGCGAGGCAACGTCGCACCTTTACCCGGATACTTGATTCTCTGATGATGAGAAGATAGTTTCCTCCTTTAAGAGGAAGGTGCGATACGAGCCTTCCTGCGCGCCTCGACGGCCCACCAGCCCGGACCTCGCCAGGCTCACCGACCGTCTCATCGAAGGGGATATGCGCCATGACCCCACCGGTACCGACTCTGCGCCCCGGTGCCCAGCTCGCCAGCACGGTCTGCACCACGCGGGTGGTCGTCGTCCGGGCTCCCGCCGAGGGACGACCGGTGATCACCTGTGGGGGGAGCCCGATGGCCCCCGCGACGTCCGCCCGGCCGTCGCCGTCGCCGTCCGGCGTGCCCGGCCCGGAGGCCGGCACGCTCATCGGCAAGCGTTATGTGGATGCCGACGAGACCCTCGAGCTGCTCTGCACCTCCTCGGGAGCGGGCGAGCTGAGTTGTGACGGTGTCCCGATGACTCACAAGGCGGCCAAGCCGCTGCCCGCTTCGGACTGAAAGGGGCCGTCATGAAGAGCGACGACCTGATCCTGATCAGTGTTGACGACCACATCATCGAGCCGCCCGACATGTTCGTGAACCATCTGCCGGAGCGTTACCGCGACGACGCCCCGCAACTCGTGCACCGCGACGACGGCACCGATGTGTGGAAGTTCCGGGACGCGGTGATCCCCAACGTGGCGCTGAACGCGGTGGCGGGGCGGCCGAAGGAGGAGTACGGGCTGGAGCCGCAGGGGTTGGATGAGATCCGGCCGGGCTGTTATGACGTGCATGAGCGGGTGAAGGACATGGACGCGGGTGGGATTTTGGCGTCGATGAACTTCCCGTCGTTCCCGGGGTTCGCGGCGCGGTTGTTCGCCACGGAGGATGCGGACTTCTCGTTGGCGCTGGTGCGTGCGTACAACGACTGGCATATCGATGAGTGGTGCGCGGCGTATCCGGGGCGGTTCATTCCGATGGCGTTGCCGGCGATCTGGGATCCGGAGTTGTGCGCGGCGGAGGTGCGCCGGGTGGCGGAGAAGGGGTGCCGGTCGCTGACGTTCACCGAGAATCCGGCCGTGCTGGGGTATCCGAGTTTCCACAGTGAGCACTGGGATCCGTTGTGGCGGGCGGTGTGCGACACCGGGACGGTGGTGAATGTGCATATCGGGTCGTCGGGGCGGTTGGCGGTGCCGGCGGTGGATTCGCCGCCGGATGTGCTGATCACGTTGCAGCCGATGAACATCGTCTCGGCGGCGGCGGATCTGTTGTGGTCGCGGGTGATCAAGGAGTTCCCGGCCATCCGGATCGCGTTGTCGGAGGGTGGGACGGGGTGGATCCCGTACTTCTTGGAGCGGGTGGACCGCACGTTCGAGATGCACGCCACCTGGACGTTGCAGGATTTCGGGGGGAGGTTGCCAAGTGAGGTGTTCCGGGAGCATTTCCTGACGTGTTTCATCAGTGATCCGTTGGGGGTGCGGTTGCGGCATGACATCGGGATCGACAACATCTGCTGGGAGGCGGACTATCCGCACAGCGACTCGATGTGGCCGGGGGCTCCGGAGGAGTTGTCGGCGGTGCTGGACAAGTGGCAGGTGCCGGATGAGGACACCCGCAAGATGACCCACGAGAACGCCATGCGGTGGTACTCCTTCGATCCCTTCACCCACATCCCCCGAGACCAGGCCACCGTCGCGGCCCTGCGCAAACGCTCCGAAGGCCACGACGTCTCCATCCAGCCCCGCAGCCATCAGATCATCGAGCCTGCCGACAAGCTCGAGGCGTACCGATCCAGGGCACGGCAGGCGGCGGCCGCCGCGCAGTGACACATCGTGCCGATCCGGCGGGTCGGCGACCTGATGCGATGCCGCCGGCGCCGGCCGGCTCTGTGGAGGAATGACATCGTGCCCGAACGGGTCGTCATCGTGGGTGCTTCGGCCGCAGGACTGTCCGCGGCCGAAGCGCTGAGAGACAAGGGGTACGACGGCGCGCTGACGCTGATCGGGGACGAACGGCACCTGCCGTACGACCGGCCGCCCCTGTCCAAACAGATCCTTACCGGCGCCTGGGAACCGGAACAGGCGTGGCTGCGCGACGAACAGGCGATCGGAAAGCTCGGTGCGGACCTGATGCTGGGCCGCACCGCGACCGGGCTGGACACCGCCGGGCGGCAGGTGCTGCTGGACGGTGGGGAGCGGGTTCCCTTCGACGCACTGGTGATCGCCACGGGTGTGGCTCCCCGTCGCCTGCCGGGTTCCGACCTCGCCGGGGTACACCTGCTGCGGACTCTCGACGACGCCCTGGCGCTGCGCGCTTTGCTCCTCGGCGGCCCGAAGGTCGTCGTGATCGGAGCCGGCTTCCTCGGCGCCGAGGTCTCCGCCGCCGCCCGCCGGATGGGCTCGGAGGTCACGCTGGTCGACCCGCTGCCCGTACCCATGCACCGGCAGTTCGGGGCCCGGATCGGGGAACTGGTCGGCCGGCTGCACCGGGAACACGGGGCCGGGCTCCGGTTGGGCGTCGGAGTGTCCCGGTTCGTCGAGGCCGCCGGCCGGGTGGTCGCCGTCGAACTGGCCGACGGCTCGGTGCTCGACGCCGATGTGGTCGTGGTGGCCGTCGGCGCGTCCCCGGGCATCGGGTGGCTGGCCGGCTCCGGCCTGCCGCTGGGCGACGGCGTGGAATGCGACCACCGCTGCCAGGCGGCCCCCGGGATCTACGCCGCCGGTGACGTCGCGTCCTGGTACAACCCCCACTTCGGCCGGCGTATGCGGGTCGAGCACCGGATGAACGCCACCGAGCAGGGCACGGCGGTGGCGGTCAACCTGCTCGGCGGGGACCAGGCCTTCGCCCCGGTCCCGTACTTCTGGACCGACCAGTACGACGCCCGTATCCAGGCCTACGGCATCTTCCCGGAAGCCGCGGAGAGCATCGTCCTGCACGGCGACCTGGCCGACCGCAAGTTCGTCGTCGGCTACGCCTTCGAAGGCAAGGTCGTCGGCGTGCTCGGCTGGAACTGCCCGCTCGAGCTGCGCAAGCTCCGGCCACTCGTCGTCGACCACGCCCCCTGGCCGTCGTAGCCGCGCTGCCGAGATCGCCCTCGCCGGCCGGTGCGGGCGGTCGCCTCGCCGATGGTCCGGGCGGCGGCGACGGCGTCGAGGTGCCCGCATTCGAGCGCCCCCGTACCCGGACCGATTCTCGTGCGAAATTGCCGCCACGGAACCGTTGTCACACCCCCCGTGAGAAACCTAATGTGCATTCAGTAGGTCATGGGGAAGGAATCACGTGCCCGATCAACGGCCCTATGCCGCGCTTCTCGCCAAGGGGGAGGACCGTCGGCAGCGGATCCTCGCCGTGGCGCAGCGGCTGCTGACACGAAATGGGTCGCGGGGTACCACTCTCGGGCAGATCGCCCAGGAGGCCGGGGTCAGCTCGGCGGGCCTGCTGCATCATTTCGTGTCGAAGGAGGGGCTGCTCCACGCGGTGCTCGACGCCCGCGACGCCTACGACACAGCCAAGTTCGACCCGTTCGGCGACATCCTCGAGGAGCTCGAGGCGAGCGCCGTGCGGTTCGAGGAGGCACCGGATCTCGTCGGCATGTTCGTCGTCCTCCTTACCGAGAACCTCCACCCCGACGCTCCGCTGCACGACCGGTTTCTGGAGAGGCACCGCATCACGGTCGGCCTCATCGCCGACAGCATCCGGCGTGGGCAACGCGCCGGCCGGTACCGCACCGACCTGGATCCGGACGTCAAAGCCGTGGAGATCGTCGCCTTTCTCAACGGGATAGAGACATCATGGCTGCTCGACCCTTCGATTCCGCTGACCCAGGTGTTCAGGGAATACATCGCATCGCTCTCCCTGCGGCTCGCTCCGCCGTAGGACGCACGCTGAGGTACCGGCTCGTCGTGGTGACGCCGAACATGGCCGAGGCGGTGCGCCTCGCGGGAGGCTGGCTGTTCGACCGGGTGATGGCGGGATGGGACGTCACGGTCCTCACCGCGGACCGCGCCGATTCCAGGCCCCTGCGGATCCTCGGGGCCCGCGCCGCCTATCTCGAGTCCGTGCTGGCGTCTCCGGTGCGCGGCCCGCGGCCGCAGGCCCTCGCGGTCCACGCGGGGCTGTACGGCTCCGATGCACGAGTGCGGCGGATGGCGCTCGATGCCCTCGAAGGGCTGGTCGAGGTAAGGCTCTGGGGCGACGGGTGGCCGGCGGACCTCGATGACGGAGCCGGTTCGGTGCGCCACCGGCTGAGCGCGGCGGCGCGGGCGTTCAAGGCGCAGGCGCTGGCCGCGGCCGCCGTCCCGGTCGATTCGAGAGAGGCGATCGAGACGTTCCGGCGCGGCGAACTGCTGCGCTCGTCCACGAGCACCTGAGGCGCCGGCCGATCCTTGCGGAGTGAGCGATTACTGTCTAAGCTGCTCGCAAGTGGCGAGAATGGCACCTGCCCTTGGTGTGAACGCCCTCAGGTGACGGCGGCGCGGCGGAGCCGGCGGTCGAGCCGGCGAAGACCCTCCCGTGGTCCCGCCCGGGTGCGAGCCATCGACTCGCCGGAGGAGGATGACCGTGGATAGGGAAGCCCTGGAGCGCGGCCTCGCCCGCCGGTTGCTGGACCACATCGAGCACCGCACGACCGACCTCGCCGACCAGGTGCTGGAGCTGCCGACCGACACCTACTCGCAGGCGCGGCACGAGCAGGAGTTCGAGGTCCTGTTCCGCGACCAGCCGCTGGTCCTCTGCCTGTCGGGTGCCCTGCCCGGGCCGGAGACGTTCCGTACCGTCGACCTGTGCGGAACGCCGGTCCTGCTGACCCGGGACGCGCACGGGCGGGTGCGGGCACTGGCGAACGTCTGCCGCCACCGGGGAGTGCGGGTCGCCGACGGAGCGGGTAAGGCGAAGAAGTTCACCTGCCCCTTCCACTCCTGGACCTATGACCTCGAGGGCAGCCTCATCCGCGTTCCCGTCGCGGACGCCTTCGAGGGGATGTGCCTCGAGCAGAAGGGGCTGGTGGAACTGCCGGTCACCGAGGGCCACGGGCTGGTCGTCGGCCGCCTCCGCCCGGGCTCCGCCCTGGACATCGACGACTACCTGGGCCCGGGACTCGCGGACGAGCTCGCCATGTTCGACTTCGCGAGCTGGGAACCGCACGGCGAGCCGCACGTCCATCCGGTCGGTGCCAACTGGAAGGTCACCCTCGACACCTTCCGGGAGAACTACCACTTCAACTACCTGCATCGGCGGACGCTGGCGTCGTACGCCTACGGCGGCGTGCTGACCTTCGACGCCTACGGGTCCCACCTGCGCAACTGCTCGGCGCTCCGATCCATCGACGAGCTGCGGGGCCGTCCGGAGGAGGAGTGGGGCGACGTGGCACAGCACTTCAGCTACCAGTACGCCCTCTTTCCCAACACGAGCCTGACCTTCGACAGCCGGCACATCGAGCTGTGGCAGATCTACCCCGTCGGTGCCGACTCCTCGGAGGTCCTGCACACGGCCTACCTTCGCCCCGACCTGAGCGACGAGGAGCGGTCGAAGGTCGTGGAGATGGCGCCGTGGATCTGCGAGACGGTGGTCGACGGAGAGGACTTCTGGGTCGCCGGGCGGACCGAGCCCGGTGTCCGCAGTGGGCTGCTCGACACGGTCGTGTTCGGGCGCAACGAGCCGGCTCCCCAGCACCTGCACCGAGGGTTCGCCGCCGCCCTGCAGGCGGCCGAGGAGCGCGGTTCCGCGGGATAGCGCCGAGGTGCCGGGCGCGGGGTGCCGGGCGCGGCCCTCAGGCCGTGTCGATCCAGACCGACTTCACGTGGAGGTACTCGTCAAGCGAGTGCTGCCCCATCTCCCGGCCCCATCCGCTCATCTTGTAGCCACCGAAGGGAACGGCGGGGTCGAAGAGCAGCATGGTGTTGACCCATACCGTGCCGGTCTGCAGTTCGCCCGCCAGCCGGTGCGCCTTGCCGACGTCCCGGGTCCAGATGCCGCCCGCGAGCCCGAAGGCCGTGTCGTTCGATCGAGCGGCGACCTCCTCCAGCGAGTCGAACGGCAGGACGCACGCGACAGGCCCGAAGATCTCCTCCCGGGCCACCCGCATGTCGTCCCGTACGTCCGCGAAGACGGTGGGGGCCACGAAATACCCCTTGGCCAGCTCATCGGTCTCGACCCGGGCGCCACCGGCGGTGGTGCGCGCGCCCTCCTCGCGTCCCACCTCGAGGTACCCGGTGACGCGCTCCAGTTGCTCGGCCGACACCAGGGGCCCGATCCGGGTTTCCGGGTCCAGGCTGTTGCCGACCTTGAGGCCGTCCGCGAACGCCGACACCCCGTCGACGAACTCGTCGTAGATGGGCCGTTCGACGTAGATGCGGGTGCCCGCGCAGCAGACCTGCCCGGAATTGGAGAACACGCCCATGGCCGCTCCGGGGACGGCGCGTGCGAGGTCGGCATCGGCGAACACCACGTCAGGGGATTTACCGCCGAGTTCGAGCGACAGCCGTTTCAGGTTGCCGGCCGAGGCCCGGATGATCCGCCGGCCGGTCTCGGTGGAGCCGGTGAACGCCACCTTGTCGACGCCGGCATGCTCGGTGAGCGCCGCGCCGACCTGCTCGCCGAAGCCCGTCACGATGTTCACGACGCCCTCGGGGAGGCCGATCTCGGTCAGCAGCTCCCCGATGCGGATGGCGGCGAGGCTCGCCTCCTCGGCGGGCTTGAGCACCACCGTGCAACCGGTGGCGAGCGCGGGCCCGATCTTCCATACCGCGTTGCTGATGGGCCTGTTCCACGGGACGATCGCGGCGACGACCCCCACCGGTTCCTTGAGCGTGTAGCTCAGGACCGAGCCGGGGATCGAGTTCGGGATGGTCTCACCGTGGATCTTCGTCGCCCATCCGGCGAAGTAGCGCAGCACGTCCGCTTCCCAGGCGTGGGTGGTGCCGGAGCGGCGCCGGCCGACCGGCGAGCCCATGTCGAGCACTTCCAGGAGCCGAAGCTCCTCGTAGTGCTCTTGCACCGCGTCCGCGAGCGCCCACAGGAGGGCCTGGCGTTCCCTCGGCTTCACGCGCCGCCAGGGGCCCTCGAACGCGGCCCGGGCCGCCGCGACCGCACGGTCGGCGTCCGTCGCCCCGCCCTCGGCCAGCTCGGCGATCACCTCGCCGGTCGAGGGGTTGATGCTCGGGAAGGTCCTGCCGGACGCCGCCTCCACCCACTGCCCGCCGATCAGCAGCTTCTTGGGGCGGCCGTCGAGAAAGGCAGGCGCCGGTGTGCCGCTGTGGGAGACGGTCGACATGGGAACTCCTCCGTGGCGAGGCCGGTGGTCACATAAAAGAGTATTCACTTACTATCATCCTCGCGGATGGGAGCGCTAGAAAGTAATCGCTCACCTTGTTATATTGCGGTAGCCCGTGCGGCTGCCCGCACGGCCCGATCAGGTGGGGAAGCGATGGCGAAGACCAACTCAACGGCCGGCTCCATGCCCGACGACTGGTGCTTGCACCACTTCGATCATCTGTCTCCGGAGCTGGCCGCGACCATGCCGGACACACTGGCGCGCATGCGCGAGCTGTGCCCCGTGGCGCACAGCGAGGAGCACGGCGGCTTCTGGGTGGTGACGAAGTACGAGGACGTTCTCCGGGTCGCCCAGAACTGGGAGGTGTTCAGCTCCGCCCATGGTCTGGGGGTGTCGCGGGCGCCGACGGTCGTCCGCAACCTTCCGGTCGAGGCCGACCCGCCGGAGCAGCGCATCTTCAAGCGCCTCATCAACCCGTACTTCACCCCCGCCGCCATCGAACGATGGGAGCAGCCGACCCGTGCTCTCGTGACCCGTCTCATCGACGACTTCATCGAGGACGGGACCTGCGAGTTCATGGACGCCTTCGCCCGGCCGTTCCCCAGCCTGGGGTTCTTCGACCTGGCGCTCAACGCGCCCGCCGACGACCTCGAGAAGGTCGCCCACATGGCGTCCAAGTCATCGGTCCCCGATGATCCGGAAGCGCGCGACTGCTGGCTGGGCCTCTACAACTGGATCAAGGACTTCGTGCGGCAGCGGCGAGGCCGGCCGCCGCGCGGCGACGTCGTCGACGGTGTGCTGAACGCCCAGGTCGACGGCCGTCCCATCACCGAGGAAGAGATCATCGGCACGGTGCAGTTGCTCATCCTCGGCGGGCTGGAGACCACGGCCGGCGCGCTGGGGCTGATGCTCGCCAGGTTCTGTGACGAGCCGGAGATTCCCGCCCTGCTGCGCAGCAGGCCGGAGCTGATACCGAGCGCCGTCCAGGAGTTGCTGCGGCTCGACCCTCCGTTCATCTCCGTCGGCCGTACGGCGGTGCGTGACGCGGAGCTCGGCGGCCGGTCGGTCAAGAAGGGGGACAAGGTCCTGATCCACTGGGCCTCGGCCAACCGGGACGACGCCGAGTTCCCGGACCCCGACAGCTTCGAGCTCGGCCGTGAGCGGAACCGGCATGTGGCCTTCGGCGCCGGGCCGCATCGCTGCGCGGGCTCGAACCTCGCTCGCCTCAACCTGCAGGTGGCGCTGGAAGAGCTGCTCCGGCGTCTGGACGACATCCGGCTGCGGGACGACGCGGACGTCCGGTATCACCGCGGCCTGACCCGCTCGCCCCTCAGCCTGCCCATCACGTTCACGCCCGGTCCGCGGCTCGGTTCGGCGGACGGCCCGGCCGCAGAGACGTGATCTTCCGTCGCATGCCGCCGCCGGTCCGGCGCGAATCCGTCGTCAACACTCGCTCGAGCAAGGAGATCGCAGATGGCCGAGCGGACACTCCTGAAGAACGCACGCGTGCTCACCTGCTCCGGCGACCCGGCCGAGAAACCGCTCGACGGTGACGTCCTGATCGAGGGGAACCGCATCGCCGAGGTCGCCGCGGGGCGGCTCGACCTCGACGCCGCGTCGGCGCGGGTCGTCGACCTGCACGGCGCCACCGTGCTCCCCGGCCTCGGGGACGCGCACACGCACATCAGCTGGCCCCTGGACTTCGTGTTCGACCATGCCGCGATAGCCGCGGCGCCGGCCGGGAGGCACATGCTCGACGTCGCCGCCGTGACCAGGACGTACCTGGAGAGCGGCTACACCCTCATCATCGGTGCCGGGGTGACCCAGCCGTACGACGACCTGTTCGCGAAGGACGCGATCGACCGGGGGCTGATCCCGGGCCCGCGCATCGTCCCCAGCGGCCCGATGATCGCGGAGGAGGGCGGGCTCGGGGGAGACGGCGGCATGATGGACGTCGCCGCGGACGCCAAGGGGCTGCGGGAGATCGTCGCCCGGCAGTGCGACATGGGGGCGCGGGCGCTCAAGATGTTCATCTCCGGCGACGGGGTGGTACCGGAGTTCCCGTCCGACGACGTGTACATGAACGACGAGATGCTGCTCGCCGCCGTCGAGGAGGCCGACAAGTACGGCGCGTTCATCACGGTCCACGCCCGGGGGTCGGCGAGCGTCGCGATGGCGGCGCGCACCGGCGTCCGGATCATCCATCACGCGTGCTTCCTCGACGACGAGGCGCTGCGCGCGCTCGAGGCCCGGCGCGACGACGTCTGGGTGTGCCCCGGCCTCCACTACCTGTACGCCATGGTCAGCGGCCACGCCGAGCCGTGGGGCATGACGCCCGAGCGGATCGAGGCGTCGGGCTATCACGACGAGTTCCGGTCCCAGGTGGACGGGCTGCACAGGCTGCGGGAGTCCGGCATCCGGATCCTCGCCGGCGGCGACTTCGGACACCAGTGGACGCACCACGGCACCTACGCCGCGGAGCTGCAGAGGTACGTCGAGCTCGCGGGCATGACGCCGGTGGAGGCGATCCACGCGGCCACCCGCAACATGGGACCGGTCGCCGGACTCGAGATCGGGGAGGTCCGTGCGGGCTTCCTGGCGGATCTCGTCATCGTGGACGGCGACCCCGCCGAGGACGTGACCGTCCTGCAGCGGCCCGGCCTGCGGCGCGCCGTCCTCAAGGACGGGAAGTTCGCGTACGTCAACCCCGAGGTCTATCCGTGACCGGCACCCGGCGAGCCCGGGCGGGGACGATCCTGTCCGGGGCCGACACGCTCGCGCAGCTGCTCGTCCTCCGGCAGCGGCTGGACGAGCGGGACGGCCTGACGACGGCCACGATGGTCTCCGGATACCCCGGCTCACCGCTGGGCGGGTTCGACCTGACCCTGGACCAGATGAGCGACGTCCTCGCCGCGCACCGGATCGTCCACCGCCCGGGACTCAACGAGGAGCTCGCCGCCGTGACCGTCTGGGGCAGCCAGATGGGAGCGGTCGTCGAGTACGACGGCGTCGACGGCGTCGCCGGCGCGTGGTACGGGAAGGGCCCGGGTCTCGACCGCTGCGGAGACGCGCTGAAGCACGCGAACGCGATGGGAGCGGGCCCCAACGGCGGCGCCGTCATGTTCTGCGGCGACGACCCGGCCGCGAAGTCGTCCACGCTGGCCTGCGACAGCCAGTACGCCTTCGAGGACGCCTGTGTCCCCGTGCTCTACCCGGGGGACCAGCAGGACGTGCTCGACCTGGGGGTGCACGCCTTCCGGCTCTCGAGGTACTCGGGATCGTGGGTGGGACTGAAGATCGTCACAGCCGTCGCCGACGGCGTCGGCACCGTCGACCTCGATCCCGAGCGGCACTCCCCGAGCGATCCCTTCGCCGTCGTGGACGGCCGGCCGTGGCGACATCGGCCGCTCGCGATGATCGGCCCGCACGCCGTGCCCGACCAGGAGGCGCTGGTGATGGAGCACCGGCTCCGTGCCGCGCAGGCCTACGCGCGGCACAACGGGCTCGATCGCGTCGTGGGCGCCGCGCCGGGAGCGTGCCTCGGCGTGGTCTGCGCCGGCAAGACGTACTTCGACGTGCTCCAGGCCTTCGCCGACCTCGGGGTCCCCGCCGACGAGCTCGCCGGCGCGGGCGTGCGGGTGCTGAAGCTGGGCATGACCTACCCGCTGGTGGAGGACACGATCACCGAGTTCGCCGCCTCCGTCGACGAGCTCGTCGTCATCGAGGAGAAACGGCCGTTCGTCGAGACGCAACTGCGCGGCATCCTGCACGAGGCCGGAAGCCGTGTCCCGGTGCTCGGCAAGCGCGACCGGTCCGGGCGGGCCCTCGCGTCCTCGGCCGGCGAGCTGGACCCGGCCGCGGTGGCCGCGATCCTCACCCGGCTCCTGCCCGCGCTCGCCCCCCGCGCGGACAGGACGCCGGAGCGGACCCTGTTGCCGTTGATCCAGCTCCCGTCCAGGGCGCCGGGCTACTGCAGCGGATGCCCGCACAACCGGTCCACCGTCGTCCCGGACGGCGCGCTGGTCGGCGGTGGCGTCGGCTGCCACGGGATCATGTACTTCGAGGCGCGCAACAAGGGCATGAGAAGCCTTCCGCCGACGCCGATGGGCGCCGAGGGCGTTCCGTGGATCGGCCTGTCGCCGTTCGTCGCCGAACCGCACATCATCCAGAACCTGGGCGACGGCACGCTCAGCCATTCCGGGACGCTCGCCATCCGTGCGAGCGTCGCCGCCGGGACCGACGTCACGTTCAAGATCCTCTATAACGAGGCCGTGGCGATGACCGGCGGCCAGGACGTCACGGGGCTGATGGACGTCCCCTCGATGACGCGGGCACTCGAGGCGGAGGGCGTGCGCAGGACGGTCGTCTGCGCCGAGGATCCCAAGCGCTACGGCCGCAGGGCGCGGTGGGCCTCGGGGGTCGAGGTGCTCGGGCGCGACCGGCTCCCCGAGGTGCAGGAGGAGCTCCGGCGCGTTCCCGGCGTCACGGTGATCATCTATGACCAGCGGTGCGCGGCGGAGGCCCGCCGGCTGCGCAAGCGCGGCCTGCTGCCGGAGCCGCCGCGCCGGGTCGTCATCAACGAGGCCGTGTGCGAGGGGTGCGGCGACTGCAGCGCGAAGAGCAACTGCCTGTCGGTGCTGCCGGTCGAGACGGAGTTCGGGGTGAAGCGGCAGATCCACGACTCGTCCTGCAACCGCGACTACACGTGCCTCGACGGCAACTGCCCGTCGTTCGTGACCATCACGCCCAAGCGCCGCGGACGGCGCGGGGCGCCGGCTCCGGACGGTGGCCGGCCGGCCCGGCCGTCGCTGCCGTCGGGCTCGCTGCCGGCTCCCGGGACACCGTCGTTCGACGGGCGGTACGGCATCTACTTCACGGGCATCGGCGGCACCGGCGTCGTCACCGCGAGCCGTGTCATCTCGTCCGCGGCCGAGACCGCGGGGTTCGTGATCGGCGGCATGGACCAGACCGGCCTGTCCCAGAAGGCGGGGGCGGTCGTGTCGCACCTCCACCTGGCCCGGGACGGCGGCGCCCTCGGCTCCGCGGCCGTGAGCGACGCCGGCGCCGACCTGTACCTGTCCGGCGACATCCTGCAGGCCGCCGGCGCGAACCACCTCCGGAAGGTCCGGCCCGGCCGGACGATCGCCGTCGTCGACCGGCACTTCACGCCGACCACGGCCATGCTGCAGAGCGACCTGGCACAGCCGGACGTCTCGGACCTCGAAGCGGCGATCGCGGAGCGGGTCGGCAAGGACCGTGTCGTCTTCGTCGACTCCAGGCGCATCGCCGAGAAGGTCTTCGCCGACCACCTCCTGGCGAACGTGGTCCTGCTCGGCGCGGCGTTCCAGCTCGGCGGCCTGCCGATGCCGCTCGCCGTCATCGAGCAGGCGATGCGCCAGGGCAGGGCCGCCGCCGACAATCGCGCGGCGTTCGAGTGGGGCCGCTGGGTGGTGCACGAGCCGTCGGCCGTCGAGGCGGCCCTCGACGCCGCCGAGCACGGCGACCACGGGGCGCGGAGCATCTTCGACCCGTCGCCCGGGGCGCTCGCGGTGGCGGCCGGCCTGGCCGAGCGCCGTCGCCTGCCGGCCGGGCTGCACGACCTGCTCACCCGGCGTGCCGCGCAGGTGGCCGACTACCAGAACGCGCGGCGGGCCGCGCGCTTCCTCGACCTCGTGGAACAGGCGGCGGAGCGCGACGACGCCGACCGGGACTGGGCGCTCACCCGGGCGGTCGCCGAGTCGTGGTTCAAGCTGCTCACCTACAAGGACGAGTACGAGGTGGCCCGGCTCCACCTCAAGGTCGACTACGACGAGGTCGCACGCGACCTGAGCATCGAGGGCCCGTACACGGTGACGTACCACCTCCACCCGCGCTTCCTGCGCCGGCTGGGCATGATGCGGAAGGTGCCGATGGGCAGGCCGTGGGAGCTCGCGTTCCACGTGCTCCGCCGGATGAAGGGGCTGCGCGGAACACCGTTCGACGTCCTCGGGTGGGATCACGAACGGCGCACCGAGCGAGCCGTCATCGAGGAGTACGAGCGGTTGATCGGCGAGGTCGTCGGACCGTCGTCGTCCCTGTTGCCGTACGACGCGCTGGTGCGCATCGCCGCATCGGCAATGTCGATCAAGGGCTACGCCGAGATCAAGGAGACGGCCGTGGCCGCCTGGCGGGAGGACGTCGCCGGGCTACGGCGGCAGGGATCGGCTGTCGCGGGGCCGCACGCATGATCAAGCGGCTCCGGTTCGCCACGCGGCGGCAGGACGTGCCCGCCGAGGCGTTCCGCGAGGCCTGGCCGCGGGCGGTCGCCGGCGCCGCGCACGCGCCGCCTGACGTGCGGCCGTCCCGGGTCGTGGCGTGCACCACCCTGCTCGGCCTCACCGGTCCCGATCCCAAGCACGACGGGATCGGCATCGAGTGGTTCACCGGCGCCGACCACCTGCGGCGCTTCGAGGAGTGGCTGGCCACCCCTGCCGGAGGGCCGCTGCTCCAGCAGGCCGGCACGGTCGTCGACCGGAACGCCGGCCCGGTGGTCGTCGCCGAGGAGTCGGTCATGCGCGGCGCCGAATGGCTGGAGCGGCGGTGGCGGGACGGCGGCGAGAGGCTCAAGCACATGGCCATCGCGCTGCGAGCCGAGGGGCTGACCCCCGCGGAGTTCTCCGAGCGGTGGAGGAACCACGCGGGTCAGGTGCGCCGGCCGGGAGCGGCGGGCGCCACCGTCATCCCGGACGACGCCCGGGGCCATGCCTACGTCCAGAACCATCCGTGCCCGCGGACGTCCGGCGAATGGGCCTACGACGCGGTGAACGAGGTCTACTTCGACGATGCCGAGAGCCTGCGGACACGGATCGAGTGGTTCCGCGAGAACCTCGCCGCCGGAAGCCAGGAGGATCTCGTCCGCCGGTCGTGGTTCATCGCCGTACGAGAAGAGGTCGTGTCGGCGTGAGCCCGGCGCGGCCAGAGGCGTCGCCGGGGCGGCGTCGCCGACCGACACCCAGGAGGGGTCCCATGCCGAAGGGCATCATGGTCGTGCAGTCCGGTCCGTGCGATCCCACCCGCGAGGACGAGTACAACGAGTGGTACAGCAACACGCACCTGCCCGAGATCTGTGCCGTACCGGGATTCGTCGGCGCCCGCCGCTACAAGGTGCACGACGGGGAAGCCGCCGAGCCAGATCCGACCCGGCCCGCGTACCTGGCGGTCTACGAGATCGACGCTGATGATCTCACCAGTCCGGTCAAGGAGCTGCGCGCCCGTACCGCCTCCGGCCGGATGCGGATGAGCGACGCGCTGCGGCTCGACCCGCCCCCGGTGGTCACGTTCTACGAGCTCATCGAGTGACGGCCGGCGTGGCACGCCCGGCCGCGGGCCGCGCGTGCCCCCGCACCGGCTACCGGCCTGAGCAGACCAGCCTGCGCGCGACCTGGACGTCCGCCCCGGCGAGGATCATCGGCAGGGCCGAGGAGCTCTGCAGGGCATGCCCGAGGGCGCCATCGTGGAGCCGGTGCGCCTGCACGCCGTACGGCCCGAGCGTCAGCGCGAGCGGGCCGGCGGCCTTCCTCCGGCGACGAGCCGGCTCTGGAAAGCACCACTCCAGCCGGCCTTCGGAGGTCGTGAAGCACAGCTCGATGTAGTCGGGCCGGGCGGGACAGCGACGGACGAGTTCGAGCGTGGCCGGAAGGAGCGGCTCCTCCGAGCGCGGAACGAGCAGGCGGGACGCCTGATCCATGATCTGGCCCCAATCGAGTGAATACCGTCCCGGGACCGGTCCCTCACTGCGCCGGGGGCCATGGGCGGCTCACGGTCGCGCCGTACCCGAGCGGAGGGAGGCGGGCAGGCCGATGCTGCGCGTCTCGAGGAAGCCCCGCAGCCCCTCCGGGCCGAGCTCGCGGCCCAGGCCGGACTCCTTGAACCCGCCGAACGGCACCAGCGGGAACGGCGGGTAGCTGCCGTTGATCGCGATGCTCCCGGTGCGCACGCGCCGGGCCACCCGCAGCCCCCGCGCCGGCTCGCCCGTCCACACCCCGCCGGAGAGGCCGTACGGCGAGTCGTTGGCGATGCGGACGGCGTCGTCCTCGTCGTCGTAGGGGATGAGGCAGAGGACCGGCCCGAAGATCTCCTCCCGGGCCACCCGCATGGAGTTGTCCACGTCGGCCAGGACCGTCGGCGCGACGTACCACCCCTTCGGGAGATGGGCGGGACGGCCGCCGCCGGCCGCCAGCCGGGCCCCGGCGTCCAGGGCCAGGGCGATGTAGCCCTCGACCCGGTCGCGCTGGCGCTCGGCGACGAGCGGGCCGACCAGGGTGGACGGGTCGTGGGGGTCCCCGACCGGCACGGCCGACGCCGCGGCGGCGGCCGCCTCGACCGCCTCCGCGTACCGTGACCGGGGCAGCAGGAGCCGGGTGTGCGCGCCGCAGACCTGGCCGGAGAGGTGCATCCCCCCGGCCACCAGCCTCGGTATCACTGCGGCCACGTCGGCGTCCTCGAGGACGATGGCCGCCGACTTGCCGCCGAGCTCCAGCGAGACCCGCTTCACCTGGTCGCCGCAGAGGCTCATGATCCGCTTGCCGGCCGCCGTCGATCCGGTGAACGCGACCTTGTCGGTGCCGGGATGCGTCACCAGGTGCTCGCCGACCTCGCGGCCGCCCGGCACCACGTTGATCACGCCCGCGGGAACGCCCGCCTCCTCCAGGGCCTCGGCCAGGATGAAGTTGCTCAGCGGCGCCTCGGGCGGTGGCTTGAGCACCACGGGGCACCCCGCCGCCAGCGCCGGCGCGGTCTTCCAGGAGGCCAGGGTGACCGGGGCATTCCAGGGGACGATGGCCGCGACCACCCCGACGGGCTCGTGCGTCACCAGACCCGTGCGATCGCCGAGGATCACCTCGCGCTCGAACTCGAAGGTGCGGATGAGCTCGGCGTAGTAGTCGAACAGGGAGGCGACCATTCCGGTCTGGGCGGTGGGCGCCTGGCTGATCGCGCAGCCCATCTCGTCGACGGTGACTCCGGCGATCTCCGCCTCGCGCTTGCGCAGGATGGTGGCGGCGCGGGAGAGCACGGCGGCCCGCTCGGCCGGCGTCATGCGGGGCCACGGCCCGTCGTCGAGCGCCGAGCGCGCGGCGCCGACGGCGCGGTCGATGTCGGCCGTCGTGGCGAGCGGGACCTCGCCGACGGCCTCCTCCGTCGAGGGCGAGATGACGCCGAGCCGGCCGTCGCCCGCCGGTGCCGTCCAGGACCCGCCGATGAAGAACTCCCGCCGATACATCAGCCGGTCTTCCACGCTGCCTCCCACGCTCGGCTCAGGCGCCTGAACCGTAGCATAATGAGTGAACGCCCGCTATGTTAGCTTGGCAGGTGAAGACTTACTCGTAGTTTCTGCCCGTCCCACCGAATCCTCCGGACGGCCGGCGGCCGGCACGTCCGGCGACCGATCGGAGAGCCGATGGATCTGCTCCTGCGCCGAGCTTCGTTGATCGATGGCTCCGGCGGCCCGGCCCGGGCCGCCGACGTCGCCGTCGACGGCGACCGCATCTCCGCGGTTCGCGCGTGCGGTGAACTGGCGCCCGGCCCGGGCACCGAGGTCGTCGACCTGGCCGGCCTGACACTGGCGCCCGGCTTCATCGACGTCCACACCCACTACGACGCGCAGATCCTCTGGGACGCCGACCTCACCCCTTCGAGCTGGCACGGCGTGACGAGCGTCGTCATGGGCAACTGCGGGTTCGGGGTCGCGCCCACCCTTCCGGAGCACCGCGACATCATCGTGCGCACCCTCGAGAACGTCGAGGGCATGTCGCTGGAGGCGCTCGAGGCGGGCATCGACTGGTGCTTCGAGACGTTCCCCGAGTATCTGGCGGCCATCGACCAGCGGCCCAAGCGCCTCAACATGGGCGCCTTCATCGGGCACTCGCCGTTGCGGCTGTTCGTGACCGGCGGCGAGGAACGACCGGCCACCCCCGGCGAGGTCGAGACCATGTGCCGCATCGTGCGCGAGGCCATTGCGGTCGGTGCCATCGGCTTCTCGACCTCGCGGCAGCCCGCCCATCAGGGCGCCTACGGCCGTCCCGTGCCGAGCCGTTACGCCGAGCCCGACGAGGTGTACGCCATCGCGTCGGTGCTGGGGGAGCTCGGGAAGGGCATCCTGCAGGTGTCGATCGGCCCCGGGATGTTCGTCGACCAGTTCTCCGAGATCGCGGAGCGCTACGGGGTCCCCGTCACCTGGACGGCGCTCATGGCACGTGCGGACAAGCCGGGTGCCGCGCTGCGCATGGTCGAACGCGGCGGCCTGCTCCCCGGTGAGGTCTATCCGCAGATCGCCTGCCGGCCGATCGTCATGCAGATCAGCATGTCCGACCCCGTCCCGTTCGCCGAGATCGACGTGTGGAAGGACGTGCTGGCCCGTCCCCGCGCCGAGCGGGCCGGCCTCTACCGCGACGCGGGGTGGCGGGAGAGGGCGCGCGCGGCGACGCTCGACGGCTGGAGCCACCGCTGGCCGAAGACCAGTGTCGAGGAGACCCGGGTCCACCACGACGCGATCGGGATCCCCCTCGACCGGCTCGCGAGCGACCGCGGGACGACGCCCTTCGACCTGATGCTCGACCTGGCCCTGAGCGACGACATGGCCACGCGCTTCCGGATCGTCCTGGACAACGACGGCGACGACGAGGTCGGCGAACTGCTCGCCGACAAGCGCACGCTGCTCGGTCTCTCGGACGCGGGGGCGCACGCCAGCCAGCTGTGCGACGCCTGCTACTCGACCCACCTGCTCGGGCACTGGGTCCGCGAGCGGAAGGCGCTCACACTCGAACACGCCGTCTGGCGGCTGACCGGGCATCCCCACCAGGCGTTCCGCATCGCCGATCGCGGCCTGGTGCGGGAGGGCTTCCACGCCGACCTCGTCGCCTTCGACCCGGAGACCGTCGGCACCACGCCCGTCGAACGGGTGCACGACCAGCCCGGCGGCGCCGACCGCCTGATCGTGCGCAGTACCGGCGTCGAGCACATGTGGGTCAACGGCGTGGCGACCCGGGCCGGTGGCGAGGACGTCGCCGGAGCCGCCCCCGGCCGGCTCCTCCGGGGCTGAGGGCGGCCATGGCGCCGCTGGAGGGGCTGCGCGTCGTCGAGGTCTCGCTCGGTGTCAGCGCCGTGGGCGCGGGGATGGCCGGCTGCCTGCCCGGTACGTTGCTGCGGGACCTGGGCGCGGACGTGACCCGGGTGTGCTCGGCGCGCCGGTCCACGCTCGACGCGGGCGTGGAGTTCGCGCGAGTGTGGGACCGGGGCAAGGAGATCGTCGAGGTCGACGACCACGAGGACCCCGCCCGCGCCGCCGGGACGGTCACCGCGCTCGCGCGCGACGCGGACGTGGTGTTCGTCGCCGGCGGCGAGGAGTCGGCCGAGCGGCAGGGGCTGGGCTACCGGGAGCTGGCCGGTACGAACCCGCGGCTGGTCGTGGTGCGGATCCGGCCGAGCCACAACGCGCTGGGCGTGCTCCCCGACCTGGAGCTGCTGGTCCATGCCCGGTCGGGGCTGCTCACCCAGATCCGCGGCCACCGGCCCGGTCCCGTGTTCGGCGACCTCGCCGTCGCCGCCGCCGGGGCGGGGCTCTCCGCGACCGTCGGCGCGCTGGCCTGTCTCTACGAGCGGGAGGCGACCGGGCTCGGCGGCTTCGTGGAGACCTCGCTGTACGACGGCCTGCAGGCGCTCCTCCCGATGATCCTCGGGAGGGTGGAGCACCACTCGCCGTCGACCACGCTGCTCTGGAGGGACCAGGGGCCGGCCGAGGCGCTGGCCTACCGCTGCGCCGACGGTGAGTACGTGCAGCTGTGGTTCGGTGCCAAGGGCGCCTACGAGGACTTCCTCGAGCACATGGGCGATCCGCCCAGCGAGCGGGGCTACAACGCCGACCTGATGAGCGGGGCCATGACCGGGCGCGGGGAGCGGTGGGCGGCGCGGTTCGCCACCCGTGACCGCGACTGGTGGATCAAGGACCTGGGCGGCCGGAAGTTCCGCTGCGAGCCGGTGTGGCGCCAGGGTGAGGCGTTGCGGGACCCGCATGTCCGGGAGACCGGCCTGAGCGTCGACCACCGGGACCCCGAACGCGGAGCGATGACGGTGGTCGGTCCGGTGGTGCGCGTCACGGCGGCCGGCGACGTCACGGCGGCCGGCGACGGCGCGCCGCGGGCGGGCCTCCCCACCGCGAGGCTCCTCTCCGGCGTCCGTGTCCTCGACCTGTCGGCCTACCTGGCCGGGCCGATCACACCGCTCGTCCTCGCCGAACTCGGCGCCGACGTGGTCAAGGTCGAGCCGCTCACCGGCGACGTGCACCGGAACATGGAGCCGATGTTCGCCGCCGGCCAGCGGGGGAAGCGCGCCGTGGCCCTCGACATGAAGGCGCCGGACGCACCGGCGGTGCTCGAACGGCTCTTCCGCTGGAGCGACGTGGTGCACCACAACTCGCGGGTCGGGCTGGCCGAGCGGCTCGGGTACGACGAGGCGACGGTGCGGGCGGCCAACCCCGACGTGATCTACAGCTTCGCCAGCGGCTTCGGCGACCACGGTCCCCGCGCGCTCCTCCCCGCCAACGACCAGCTGATGCAGGCGCTGTCGGGCGTCGAGGCGGCCCAGGGCGGCGACGGCCGGCCGCCGACGTACCTGGTGTGGGGGGCGATCGATGTCACGGGCGGCTGGCTGGCGACCTGCGGGGTGCTCGCCGGCCTCTACGCCCGAGGGCACCGCGGCGGCGGGCAGTCGGTGGCGAGCAGTCTGCTCGGCGCCGCGCTGACCTTGAAGTCGGGCGCGTTCCTCGCGGCGGATCGTGTGGTGGGCGGACCGGTCCTCGACGCCCGGCAGACCGGGTACGGCGCCGCCTATCGCATCTACCAGGGGGGCGACGGCGCCTGGTTCGCGCTGGCCGTGCCCGACGCGGGAGCGTGGGACCGGCTGCGTGACGTCGTCGGGGCCGGCGGCCTGCCCGCGTCACCGCCCCCGCTCCGGACCGGGCCGGGCGGCACCCAGCCCGAGGAGGCGCTGCTCGAGGAGGCCTTCCGCGCCAAGGACGCGGCGGCCTGGGTGACCGAGCTGCGCGCCGCGGGGGTACCCGTCGAACCGGTCGCCGAGGTCGACCGCGGCGGTTTCGTGGCGGGGTTCGTCGACGACCCGGTCAACCGCGCGCTCGGCCGCGTGGTCGGCTATCACTGGGGGGACCGGGGCCGGGTAGACCAGCCGCGCTTCCCGCCCCGGCTCGGTCCGGCACCCGCGCCCCGCGCCCCGGCGGGCATTCCCGGGCTCGGGGAGCACACCGCCGAGGTGCTCGAGTCGCTGGGCTTCGACGCCGGACGGCGGGCGGCCCTGGCGGCGTCCGGCACCATTCGCGCCCACTGACGGATCGGCGGCCGCCGCCGTTCTCCCGCGCCTGGCCCGCCGGCGCAGCGACGTCATCTACGCCATGCTCCGCGACGAGCAGCCCTGCCAACCCCACCGAAAACCCACCGCCCACGCCGCATGAGCAACCCAGCAACCCAGCAACCCAGCACGAGCCCCATGACGTCCACGTCGTGACGGCCCATCGCCGAGCGGCCCCGCAACCAGGACATCGGCCTGGAACTGCTGACCGGTCGGTAAGCGAGGGCTCTATCGTGACTGACGCCCCAACCCTCGCTGGGAGGAACACGACACCACCGTGACCGCATCCGACAAGGCCACCCGGCTGGTTCAGATCGCCGCCGAGGCCGCGACCGGCAACCTGGGCCTGCGCGAAGACGCCGACGCCAGATCGATCCGACGCGAGGGCGAACCCGAAGGCCGGTGGGGGCCGCTCGACCACTCCGACGTCGCCGTGCACATCCAGCACGATGACGACCGCGTCTACTACGCTCTCGAACGCCTCCGGAAAGAACGCCCGGCACTCCCGCTGCCCGAGGACATCAACGCCCACGCGGCGCAGCGCGTACGCGCCGGGGAGGGCCAGTGACGGCGGGAGGCGGATCGCGCAAGATCGTCCTGATGCGGCACGGCCGTACGGCATGGAACGTCGAACGCCGCTTCCAAGGCACGACGGACATTCCGCTGGACGCCGTCGGCATCGAACAGGCCGCCCGCGCCGCACGGCTCCTCGCCGCCCTACGCCCCACCGAGATCGTCTCCTCCCCGCTGCAACGCGCCGCGGCCACCGCCCGGGCCCTCGCCGACACCACCGGACTCACCGTCACCCACGATCCCGACCTCATCGAACGCAGCGGCGGCGTCTGGGAAGGACTCACCGACCACGAGATCCGCACCCGCTACCCCGACGAACACGCCAGCTGGCAACCCCCCGGCGGCGAAACAGGCGAACAGGTCGCGAAACGGTTCAGCGCCGCCCTCGAACGCGCCCTGGAACGCATCCCCGACGGGGGCCTCCTCGTCGTCGTGTCCCACGGCGCCGCCATACGCATCGGTATGCTGCACTGGCTCGGCTTCCCGGAGGAACTCTGGAGCCGAAGACCGGGCCCGACTCGGCTTCGTGGCTGGTCAGCGGGATGGAGCCTTTCTCGTATCGTTTGGAGATCATCGAGAAGACCAGGTTGGCTTCGTCTCGGGCGAGCGGTCGTCAGCCGCTCCGGCGGGCTGTCCAACGGCTGCTGGTCCATCCTCAAAGAAGGCCGCAAAGGCTGGCGGCTCGTCGAACACAACGCCGGCACCCTGCCCGAACCCGTCCTCAGCGACGACCGGACCGAGAGCGACGCCTGACGGTCACCGGCACCAGCGCTTCCAGATCATCGCTTGACGAATCCCATAGGACACCCCCAGACGAGGCGCCGCTCAGGTCCGGACCGGCGGCTCCAGCCCGTACAGCTTGGTCGCGTTGTGCTGGAGCACCTTGCCGATGGTCTCCTCGGGGAGACCGCCGAGCGACCGCTCCATGATCTCGCGGGGGCTCGGCGATTCCGAGGCCGGGCCGGGGGAGAGGCTGGTGGCGTGCGGGAAGTCGGTCTCGAACATGAGGTTGTCGGCGAGCTGGTCGATCACCGCCCGCAGGGACTTCTGCTCGAACCAGTACATGCAGTAGATCTGCCGGTGCATGTACTCGCTCGGGAGCATCCGCTCCGGGTAGTCCTTGTGGGCACCGACGTTCAGCCACTGCCAGTCCATGCTCTCGCCGAGGAAGGGCAGCCAGCCGGCGCCGTTCTCGACCGAGACGAACTTCAGGTCCGGGTACCGGTGGCAGACGCCGCTGAGGATCACCTCCGCGACGTTCTGGGCGTTGCCGAGGAGGACCAGCGCGCTCTCCTTGGTGAAGTCGAGCTTCTTCGACTGGTCGACGGCGCCCTTGAGCTCCTCGTCGGACGCCAGGAAGCCCACGTGGAAGTTCATGCTGAGGCCCATGTCCTGGGCCTGGCCGAGCAGCGGCTCCCAGTAGTCGTCGACCAGGCGCGGCAGGCCGATCTTGTCGTAGCGGGCGGCGAACAGGACGCCCTTGTGGCCCATCTCGTAGGCCCGCTTCATCTCGGCGACCGACTCGTCGATGTCCCAGAACGGGAGCATCATCATCGGGATGAGCCGCCGTGAGTCCGCCGAGCAGAACTCGACCAGCCAGTCGTTGTAGGCCCGGACGCACTCGGTCGCCAGCTCGCGAGGCATCTCGTTGAGGAACACGTGGCTGTGGAACCCGAGGATGTTCGGGTACATGACCTGGTAGTAGATACCGGCCTCGGTCATGTACGCGAGGCGCGCCTTCGGGTCGAGGGCGGCCGGGATCGCCTCCGAGAGCCGCTTCGGATGCGAGGGCGGGAACTCCGGCCAGCCGGCCTGGGCGAAGGCGCCGACGCCGTACAGCTTCCGGTCGCCGATGTACCAGACATCCTCCTGCCGCCGTTCGTGGAACCGCACGTGGGGGACGAGGTCGCCCCACTTCGACGAGACGCGCGACGTCCAGAGGTCGGCCGGCTCGATGATGTGGGAGTCGACGTCGGCGACCGCGTACCGCTCGCAGAGAGCGGCCCCGGCTGCATCCTGGTCGGCCATTCGCGTGAGCTCCTTCTGCGTAGGCACTTAGAAAGTATTTACTCACTTACTCTACGGCCGGCCTCGTGGGGGCGCAACCGCCGAGCCGCCACGGGCCGCCGCGCCGTGCCCCGGGGTCCGCTCATTCGCCGGGTTCGGGAACGCCGCGCAGGTGCGGGGCCATCATGAGCGGGGTCACGCTGAGCACACCGGACTCCACGGGAAGGGTCGTGCCCGTGATCCACCGGGCCTCGTCGCTCGCGAGGAACGCGGCAGCCCAGCCGACGTCCCAGCCGGTGCCGGGCGTCCCGAGCAGACCCGCCTCGGACCGCATGGTGTTCATGAACTCGGCGCGGGCCCCAGGGGCGGAGACCGACATCACCATCGGTGTGGTGATGTGGCCGGGCGCGACGGCGTTGACCCGGATGCCCTGGCGGCCGTGCGAGTACGCCATGTCGATCGTCATGGCGATCAGCCCGCCCTTGGCCGCCGAGTAGGCGACGGTGCCGTCACCCCGCAGGGCCGAGACCGACGACACGTTGACGATCGCTCCGGCGCCCTTCCCGGCCATCACCGGGATCGCGTACTTGGAGGCGAGGAAGGCGGTCCGGAGGTTGATGTCGAGGGCCCGGTCCCAGGCGTCCTCGGTCGTGTCCACGACCGTCCCGAGCGACGCCAGGCCGATGTTGTTCACGAGGATGTCCACCGTCCCGAACGCGTCGACGGCCGCGCGGACCATCGCCTCGCACTCGGCCGCCCTGGTGACGTCGGCGGCGAACACCACGGCCTTGCCGCCCTCCTCCTCGATCAGCCGCCGCGTCTCCTCGGCGCGCTCGGGGTGCAGGTCGACGAGCAGGACGCTCGCTCCCTCCCGGGCGAGCACGACCGCGGTCGCCTTCCCCGTGCCGATTCCCGGGCCCGGCGTCGAGCCGGCCCCCGTGACGATCGCCACCTTGTTCTCGACCCGGCCGGCACGCTCCACCATCTGGTGCTCCTCTTCTCTGTTCGAACCGTTCACCGCTACCAGCGCGTCAACAGCGCCGCGCCCGCCTCGAAGCCGCCGACGTTGGTCACCGCGGCCACCTCCGCGCCGGCGACCTGCCCTGCGCCGGCCTCCCCGCGCAGCTGGAGCACCGCTTCGGCGGTGTGGCCGAAGGCGGCGTGGAGGCGGCCGCCGGACAGCTGGCCGCCCCAGGTGTTGAGCGGGAGCTCGCCGTCGAGCGCGATCCGCTTGCCTCCGTCGACGAAGGCACCGGCCTCGCCGGTCCCGCAGAAGCCCATGGCCTCCAGCCACCAGACGACTTCGATGGTGAAGCCGTCGTAGAGCTCGGCCACGTCGACGTCGCGGGGGTAGAGGTCGGTCCGCGCCCACATCGCCGCGGCGGCGCCGTAGCCCACGTGGCCCATGTCCTCCCACTGGTCCCACGACGGCCTGCCCTCGACGACCCCGGCCATCGCCTCGATGCGGACGGGCGCCCGGAGATCGGGCGCCGTCTCGATGGCCGAGACGACGATGGCGGTGGCGCCGTCGCAGGGGACGTCACAGTCGTACAGGCAGATCGGCGACGAGATCATCCGCGACTCGAGGTAGTCGCCGACGGTCAGCGGCGACCGGTACACGGCGTCCGGGTTGAGGGCGGCGTGCGCCCGCTGCGTCACCGGGATCCACGCGAGCTGCTCACGGGTGACGCCGTACTCGTGCATGTAGCGGGCGGCGTACGGGGCCACCTGGCAGACCGGCGACAGCATTCCGACGGGCAGCAGCCAGGCGAGCGGGCCCTCGGCGACCGGCTTGGTCGAGCCGTACGCGGGGCGGCCCCCGGCGTCGCGGCCGGCGCTGCCCTCCTTCACGGTGCGCCAGACGACGACGTGGCGCGCCTGACCGGTGGCCACCGCCTGCGCCGGTCCGTAGAAGGGCAGCGACATCCCCTCGACGAGCCCCTGACGCCACGTCGTCCTGATCCGCAGCGCGTCCTGGACCTCGTAGAGGTTCCCGTTCGCGTAGCCGGGCAGGTTCGCCGCGCCGCCGCCCGGGAACATCGCCAGGCCGTCGATGTCGTCGACCGTCAGGCCGGCGTCCTCGACGGCGGCGAGGATGGCGTCGATCGTGAGCTGGAAGCCCGACCGGTCGACCTGGCGGCCGATGACGGACTGGCCGACGCCGGAGATCACCACCCGGCGCTCGAAGAGGTCGGTTCCCATCACGCCGCTCCGCCGACGGCCACGAAACTGGGGATGGCGAAGCCGCCCGGCCCCGGCTCGAAACCGACGTCGACCGGCATGCCGATGGCCGCCTGCTCCGGCGGGCACCCCCGGAGCCGGCCCACCACCCGCACCCCGGGATGGTCGGCGAACTCCACGAGGACGATGGCGTACGGCACCTCGAGATCCGGAAGCCAGCGCTGGTGGTTGACGGTGAGGCTGTACACGTGCCCGCGACTCGTGATCTCGACGGGGACCATCGCTCTGGCGCGGCAGGACCGGCACATCCCCCTCGGCGGAAACGACTCGGCGCCACAGGACGAGCAGCGTTCGACGACCAGGCGGCCCTCCTTGGCCGCGGTCCAGAACGGCTCGGTCTCCTCGGTGACGGCGGGAGGTATCCCTGTCGAAGCGTCCATCTTTCCCCTATCGCTGGTCCGGCGGGGCGGTGTGCCGAGGCCGGCCCGCGGCGTCGAGCGGCGCGCCCGCTCCGGCGCTCGCGACGGCACGGGCCTTGGCATGTGCCTCCCCACGGGTCCGGCGTCCGAAGCTAAGAAAGTATTCGCTCACTATAGCCACTACCGAGAGAAAGTGAGCCTTTGCTATCTTCGGGCCGTCGGTGCCGTCCAGGGCCGGCCCGAGTGCCGTCACGAAGGAGTCGGGTTGCCAGACGATCGCATCATCTTCGGGGCGGCGGCGATACCGGAGCCGGATCGGGACTGGCTGGCCGCGGCCGAGCGCCTTCCGATCGAGTCGATCTGGCAGGGCGGTCACCTCCTGCCGCCCGGCCCGACCGGCGAGGCGATCACCCGTCTCGCCCTGATGACCGCGTGGACCGAGCGGGTACGGGTGGGCACCGCCGTCCTCCTGCTGCCGCTGTACCACCCGGTGGTCGTGGCCAAGCAACTCGCCGACCTCGACTCCCGGTCCGGTGGCCGGGTGTCGGTCGGCGTGGGCGTCGGCGGCGAGTTCCGCCACGAGTTCGAGGCCGTCGGCGTGCCGATCGGCGAGCGCGGCCCGAGGACCGACGAGGCGATGGAGATTCTCCGGACGCTCTGGCGGGGCGGGCCGGCCGGCCACCAGGGCACGTTCTTCCGATTCGACGATCTGGAGCTCCGGCCGGTGCGGCCGCCGGGGGTCGGCGCGCCGGCGATGCGGCGGGGCGGGCCGCCGCTGCTCGTGTCCGGCCGCAAGCGGCTCGCCATGCGCCGCGCGGCCCGGCTGGGCGACGGGTGGATGCCGTACCTCATGTCGCCGAACGCCTACGCCCGCTCGGTGAGCACCATCGAGGAGGAGGCGCGGGCGGCGGGCCGGGACCTGGCCGGCTTCGAATGGATGATGTACCTCTACTGCTCGATCCGCGGGGACGGCGATCGCGCCCGTGACGACGTCGCCACGTTCCTCGGCGGCGCCTACGGCGACAAGCCGGGCGACATGCTCGACCGCATCGCCCCGGCCGGCACGCCGGAGGAGGTCGCGGCCCGGCTCCAGGAGTACGTCGACGCCGGGGTCCGTCACTTCGTGATCTCCCCGGCCGCGCCCGGCGACACCCTCGAGGTGGTCACGCTCGCCGCCGAGGAAGTGCTGCCGCGCCTGTCCGTGCCGGCCGTGGCGGGGTGAGGCCGTGAGCGCACCTGCCGCCGTGCCGCCGTGCGTGGGCCTGTCGGTGGTCGAGCTCGCCGCCGGCACCAGCGACCTCGGCCTCGGGCCGGCCGGAGGGGTGCCCGGCATGGTGCTCGCCGACCTCGGCGCCAGTGTCGTGCGGGTGGTGGGTGCGGCGGCGATGCCGATCGACCGGGACGTGCCGTGGGGCCGGGCGTGGCACCGCGACAAGCGGGTCATCGCCACCGACGACCGGGACGAGGTGTCGGCGCTGCTGCGCGACGCGGACGTCGCGCTGGTGTACGGGCCGGAGGCGCTCGTCGAAAGGCGGGGCCTGGGCCACCGCGACCTGCGGGTGTCGAACCCCTCGCTCGTCTACGCCCGGTGCCGCCCCGGCCGGACCGCCAGGGGGACCGTCACGGACTTCGGCCTCCTGGTGGAGGCGGCCGCCGGGCTCTGTACCCAGCTCGCCGGCCACCGGCCCGGCCCGATCTTCGTCGATGCCCGGGCGTCCGGTATCGGCACCGCGTCCCTGCTCACCGTGTCGGTGCTCGCGCTCCTGCGCCACCGGGCGCGGACGGGGGTCGGGGGGTGGGCCGAGACCTCGCTCTACGACGGGATGCTCGCCACGCTCGGCTGCATGATCGGCCGGTCGGAGCGCGCCGCGCCCGAGATCGAGGGGTACTGGGAGAAGGGCTCGACGTTCCCGGACTTCCTGTACGGCTGCGCCGACGGAGAGCTGATCCAGGTGTGGGTCGGCGGCAAGGGGATGTACCGCTCGATCATCGAGGTCCTCGGTGACGAGCCCAGCGCCGACGGTTACTACACCGACCAGATGACCGGAAGGCTGGGCGAGCGGGCCGCGCGCTGGAGGTCGTTCTTCGCGACCCGGCCGCGCGATGACTGGATCCGGCGCCTCCGGGAGGCGGGCGTGGCGTGCGAGCCCGTGTTCGGCCCCGGCGAGGTGCTGGCCGACCCCCATCTGGCCGAGATCGGACTGGCCGTCGCGCGGGCCGACGGAAGCCACCGCGACGTCGTGGTCGGCTCACCGATCTCGATCCGCCCGCTCGGCCGCACGCCCCGGGACGAGAGCCGGCCGCCGCCGCCCGACGGCACGGGGGCGGGCCTCCTCAACGGTCTTCGCGTCCTGGATTTCTCGGCGTTCGTGGCCGGCCCGCTCGCCGCCGAGATCCTCGCCGACCTCGGCGCGGACGTCGTCAAGGTCGAGCCGCCCGGGGGCGAGGCGATGCGCGCCGCCGCGTACGCCGTCGCGGCGTGCCAGCGAGGCAAGCGCAGCGTGGCGCTGGACATCGGCGCCCCAGAGGCCCGGCCCGTGGTCGAGCGGCTGCTCGCGTGGGCCGACGTCGTCCTGCACAACTTCCGCGTCGGGGTGTCGGAGCGGCTCGGCATCGACGAGGAGACGGTCGCCCGCCTGAACCCGCACGCGGTGTACTGCCACGCCACCGCCTTCGGCACCACCGGTCCCCGGGCCAGGTTCCCCGCGAACGACGCGCTCATGCAGGCGGTGACCGGGTTCGAGCGGGCCCTCGGCGGCGCCGGCAACGACCCGCTGGCGGCGACGTGGATTCCGATCGACATGTCCGGCGGGTGGGTCGCCGCCACCGGGGTGCTGGCCGGCCTGTACGCGAGGGCGGCGGGCGGCGGAGGGCAGCGCGTGGCGACGAGCCTGGTCGGCTCCGGGATGCTGCTGCAGAGCGGCGTGTTCCAGCGCGACGGCGAGATCGTGCGCGGTCCCGAGCTCGACCCGGGGCAGACGGGATACGGGCCCGGGTACCGCATCTACGAGTGCGGCGACGGCGGCTGGTTCGCGCTCGTCCTCCCCGACCGGGCGGCGTGGCTGCGGCTGGCCGCCCTCCCGGAGGCCTCGTCGCTTCCGGCGATCTACGCGCCGCTGCGCGGCGGTGCCGCCGACGCCGTCGCCCGTCAGGCGGAGTCGGTGCTCGAAGCGGCGTTCCGCACGGCTCCCGCGGCGGAGTGGGTCGGCCGGCTGCGCGGTCTGGGGCTCCTCGCCGAGCTCATCGAGCCGCTGGACCGGGACGGCTTCCGGCGCGCGATCCTCGACGATCCGGTGAACCGCCGGCTCGGCCGGGTGGTGTCGTACGAGACCACCGACTGGGGCCGCTTCGAGCAGATCGGCCCGCTGGTGCGGTGCGGGCCCATGGCGGGCGGCGGTCCACGGCTGATGCTTCCGGGCATCGGCGAGCACACCGTGGAGGTCCTCAGCGAGCTGGGTCTCGGCCGTGCGGAGATCGATGCGCTCCTCGCCGCGAGGGTCGCCCGGCAGATGGAGGACATCGCGAGCCCGGCCGAGCACGAGGAGGCGCAGAGGACATGAGCACACGCGACACCGCCGGGATCGACGCCGTGGAGCTGGTGAACGAGATGGCGCGCCGGTTCCGGGCCGGCGACCACGACGGCGCGTTCGAGCTGCTCCATCCGGATTTCCGGATCCAGCAACCGGCGTCGCTTCCGCACGGCGGATGGCACCGCGGCCGCGACGGCATGGTGGAGATGGGCGTGACGTTCGCACGGCACTGGGACCGGACGATCGGCGATCCGCGCGTCCTCGGCTGCGGCGACCGCGTCGTGCAGATCACCACGCAGACGTGGACGGCGAAGCCGTCTGGCCGCTCGGCGACCGTCGACGTGGTCGAGCTGTTCTCCTTCGCCGACGGGCGCATCGCGGAGATAAGGGTCTTCCAGCAGGACACGCACGCGCTCCTGGCCACCTTGGACGAGGCGTAACCCCGGGCGGCCGGCGGGCCCGCGCCTTGACAGGCCGGGGCGGCGATGGAACATTAGTAACTGGGCGTTCACTTTCTAATGGGACGCACGAGATGTGACGGGCTGTCCGGAGGTGCACGGCGATGGACTATCTGCTGATCGACGCGGATGGGCACTACTACGAGCCCGACGACTGCTTCTCCCGTCACATCGAGGCGCGCTACAAGGACATGACCGTACGCGTCGAGCGGGGCGCCGACGGTCTCGGCCGCATCTTCCTCGGGGGCCGGCGCACGTTCATGAGCGTGATGCCCGGCGACTACGCCTCGGCGCCCGGCGCCCTGGAGGGGCTGTTCGCCGGTGAGGTCGCCGACGGGTTCACGCACCGCGAGGTGATCAACGCCAGAGACCACCCGGCGTTCATCGAGAAGCCGGCCCGGCTCCGGCTGATGGACGAGCAGGGCCTCGAGGCGACGATCGTGCTCCCCACCCTGGGCGTCGCGGTCGAGTACGACATGAGGGACGATGTCGAGCTGACGTACGCGAGCCTGCGGGCCTTCAACCGCTGGCTGGAGGAGGACTGGGGGTACGGCGCCGACGGCCGGATCTTCGGCGCGCCCATGCTGTCGCTTCTCGACCTCGGGCACGCCATGACCGAGCTGCACCGGGTCATCGACGCGGGCGCCCGTCTCGTGCATCTCTGCCCGGGGCCGGTGGGGGGCCGTTCGCCGGCCGACCCGCTGTTCGACCCGTTCTGGGCGACCGTGAGCGAGGCCGGGATCCCGGTGGCGTTCCACGTGTCGAACAGCGGCTACAACCACTTCTACGGCACGCACTGGTCCGAGGACGCCGGCAACCCCTCCCACATGCAGTCCCCGTTGCAGTGGGCCCTCTGCAACACCGAGCGGCCGGTCGTCGACACGCTCATCGCACTGACGCTGCACAACCTGTTCGGCCGCCATCCCGCCGTGAAGATCATCTCGATCGAGAACGGCTCTAGCTGGCTGAAGCCGCTGTTCAAGACGGTCGACAAGGCGGCGGCACTCGGCCGCCGCGGCCCCATGATCGGCGGCAAACTCCCACCCCGCCCCAGCGAGGCCCTGGCGGAGCACCTCTGGATCTGCCCCTTCCCGGAGGACGACGTGAACGAGCTCATCGAGGCCATCGGCGCCGACCACGTCCTGTTCGGCTCGGACTACCCGCACCCCGAAGGACTCCGGGAGCCCCGCGACTACGTCTACCGGCTCGCCGCCTGCGACGACGGGGTCACGCGCAAGGTGCTGCGCGGCAACACCGCCGGGCTGCTCGGCCTGCGCGACCACGCGCCGGCACTGCCGGGCTAGCCATCAGGAGAGGGGACCGGCCGGCGCGGTGAGCACGCCGCCGCCATGCCGTGGTGGCGGCCCCGCCGGGGAGAAGTGAGCCGTCATTCGCCCGACCCCGCCCGCGGTCGGCCGCCAACCGTCCTCCGTCGGTGGAGGACCGGATCTCCAAGGATTCAGCTGTGAAAGTCGTCGTCGCATACGAGGCCGGCCGGCCGCTCGTGGTGGAGGACCTCCCCGTTCCGAGCGTCGGGCCACGGGACGTCCTGGTGAACATCAGCGCGAGCGGCATGTGCCACACGGACCTCAACGTCGTCAATGGGCTGTCGCCGCTGCCGCTTCCGATCGTGCCCGGCCACGAGGGGTGCGGGATCGTGGAGGAGGTCGGCTCCGAGGTGCGCCGGGTCCGCGTCGGGGACCGCGTCCTCGCGTCGGTCACGCCGGCGTGCGGGAACTGCTGGCACTGCGTCAACGGCATGTCCAACCACTGCGAGCTCAACTCGGCCGTGAGCGGGGCGCCGCGGTTCGAGCTCGGTGACGGCCGGTGGGCCGCCGCGGTCTGCGGTTGCGGGACGTTCGCCGAGGCCATGGTCGTGCACGAGGCGTCGGTGCTCCCCGTGCGGACCGATCTCGGAGACGAGGAGCTCGCCCTGCTCGGGTGCGGTGTCACGACCGGCGTGGGGGCCGCCCTCAACACCGCCGCCGTCGTCCCGGGCTCCAGCGTGGCGGTGATCGGCTGTGGCGGTGTCGGCCAGTCGGTGATCCAGGGGGCGCGCATCGCCGGCGCCGCGGTCATCATCGCCATCGACCCGGTGCCGGGCCGGCGCGAGGCGAGTACCCGGGTGGGGGCCACGCACACCGTCGACCCGGCCGAGGGCGACCCGGTCGAGCAGGTACGGGCGCTGACCGACGGACGCGGCGCCGACTACACCTTCGAGGTCGTCGGACGTCCCGAGCTCATGGTGCAGGCCTTCGACATGGCCCGCGTGGAGGGCACGGTGACGCTCGTCGGCATGCCGGCGGTGGGCCAGACCCTCACGCTGCCGGCCCTGAAAGCGGTGTTCTCCGGCAAACGTCTCGCCGGGTCCGTCGTCGGCGGGGCCCAGATCCTGCGCGACTTCCCCCGGTTCATCCGTCTCGCCGAGAGCGGCAGGCTGGACCTCGGCTCGATGGTCACCAGGCGCATCAAGCTCGACGAGATCAACGACGGCATCGACCTGATGACCCGGGCGGAGGGAGTGCGGACCGTCATCGTGTAGCTCCGCCGCCCGCGAGACCTACGCCATCGAGTCCCGGGAGTAGTGACAACGCCACTCGACCACCTTGCCCGCCGCGTCCACGCGCATGGAGTCGGCCCCGCGCCGGACGGTGCCGTCCGGGGAGTGGCAGGTGTAGACGAGCACGAGCGTGTCGGTGCCCGCGTACGTCGCGTCGAGCGTGTAGCGGATCCCCGGGGTACGGCGCAGCGCGTGGTCGACGTACGAGCGCAACGCGTCGTGCCCGTCGATCGTCGTCTTCGCGGGATCGCCGGTCAGCCTCGGGACGAACGGCGAGCTGAAGACGACCTCGGCGGCGAACGGCGCCATGATCGTGGAGAGGTCGCCGTGGTTCCACCCCTCGTGCCAGTGCCGCCGCAGGTCTTCCACCGTCGTGTCGTCGAGCATTCGGTCATCTCCTTGGTGCGGCCCGCGCCGGACGCTAGATCCGTGCGTGCCGGCCGGATCGGATCTTCTGGCGCGCCAGGGCGGACGACGCGTTCACGACGCCGTCGTCGAAGCGCTCGAGCAGCAGCTCCTGGGTCGCGGTGAGGTGGGCGCGGGCCACCCGCTCCGCCTCGGCGGCCCGCCCCGCCGCGATGTCCTCGACGATCCGCCGGTGGGTGCGGACGGCGCTCTCCGCCTCGGCCCTGGAGGGGTACTCGCCGCGCCTGGTGAGCGCCTCTGCCCACGCCTCCTCCTGCACCGACCACAGGGCGACGAGGCTGCTGACGACGTAGCGGACGGTCGCGTTCGGGGTGAACGAGACGACCAGGTCATGGAACTCCCGAGCGGCCTGCGTGAACGCGATGCCGTCGCCGACCAGCCCGGCGGAGGTCTCGACGTTGGCGCTGAGCACCGGGACGACCACCTCGGCGCGGTCCGCTCGCCTGGCGCACTCGCCGGCGCACATGGGTTCCAGCATCTGCAGGCCGGCCGCGAGGTCCCCCAGGGTGACCCGGCCGCCCTGAAGTGCGAGGCCGAGATGGTAGGCCGCCGACGACCCGTCGGGGCGGTGCACCTCGGCGCCCCCGACGCTGCCGCGCCGGACCGTCACCAGGCCCTCGGTCTCCAGGATCCGGATGGCCTCCCGGATCGAGGGATGGCTGACGCCGAACTCCTTCACCAGGTGGTCCTGGGTGGGCAGCCGGTAGTCGTCGGCGCCGGACAGGATGCGGGCGCGCAGCTCCGCGGCGACGGTCTCCGCGATGCGGTGCTGCGGGACGCGGCTGGGTCGGGCGTTCGTCACGCAGGCCGCTTCCTGTGGAGCTCGGGGACCATGCGCGGCAGTCTAGCCATCACCGCTTACTCCATCAAGTATTGCAAACCTTATAAGGATTGTCCTACCGTCGGGTGGCATGGACTTCACGATGGGCGAGGCCGCCACCGCGCTCCGGGGTGAGCTGCGCCGGCTGGTGAAGGAGCACGTCCCCCCGGACTTCCTCGGGGCGTTCACCGACGACCCGGCCGACCTGGAGGTCGCCCAGGAGTTCTGCCGGCTGCTCGCCGCGCGCGGGCTGCTGTGCTCGGCCTGGCCGGAGGAGTTCGGCGGCCGCGGCGCCTCGGCCTGGGAGCAGACCGTGGTCCGCGAGGAGATGTGGGCCCATCACGAGCCCCGGGGCGCGCAGTACATGGGCGTCAACTGGGTGGGTCCGACGATCATGCGGCACGGCACCCCCGAGCAGCAGCGGCGGCATCTTCCGCCGATCGCGCGCGGTGAGGTGATCTGGTGCCAGGGCTTCAGCGAGCCCGATTCCGGTTCCGACCTGGCGTCGCTGCGCACGGCGGCCCGCCCCGACGGCGACGGCTGGCGGGTCTCCGGCCAGAAGATCTGGACGTCCTACGCCACCATGGCGCAGTGGTGCTTCCTGCTCGCCCGGACGTCGAAGGGGGAGAGGAAGCAGCACGGGCTGACGATCTTCCTCGTGCCGATGTCCGACCCGGCAATCGAGGTCCGGCCCATTCCCTGCATGATGGGGCCGCACCACCTCAACGAGGTCTTCTTCGACGGCCTGCGGGTCACCGAGGCCGACGTCCTCGGCACCGTGGACCAGGGGTGGCAGGTGGTGCAGGAGGTGCTGGCGTTCGAGCGCGTGGGCATCGCCCGCTACGCCCGCTGCGAGCGCCTGCTGCAGGCCGCGCCCGCGGTGCTCGGCGACCGGTGGGACGAGCTGCCGGACGAGCTCCGGGGCCGGTGGGCGCGGATGCTCACGCACTGCCGGCGGGCTCGGCTGCTGGCCTACCGGGTGGTGTCGATGCAGAGCGAGGGCCGGGTGCGGCCGGGTGACGCCGCGGCCTACCGGATCGCGGTGACCAGGCTCGACCAGGAGAGCGCCGAGGTGCTCATGGAGATCGTCGCGCTCGCGTCGCCGGCCGGTGAAGAGGCCCACCGGTTCCGCCTCGGGGTGCAGGACCACTGGCGCTACTCGCAGGCCTCCACCGTCGCGTCGGGAAGCATCGAGATGCAGCGGATCCTGCTGGCCCGAGCCCTGCTGGCGGCGTCGTGAACATCGAGCTGAGCGAGGAGGCGGTGGGCTACGGGCGGCAGGCGCTCCGGGCGCTCGAGGCGGCCGGGGGAGACCGGCTCGTTCAGCTGGCCGAGCGCGAGCCCGATCGCCGGGAGGGTCTCGTGGCGCCGGTCCTCGGCGAGCTCGGCGCGTGGGAGCTCGATCCCCGCGGCGATCCCGACGAGCTGGAGGCGGCGGCCGCGCTCTGCCGCAGCGCCGGTTACCGGGCCATCGCCTATCCGGTGGCCGAGCGGCTCTCCCGGCCCGCCGACCTCGACGTCGACGGGCTGGTGGTGGTCGTCGGCTCCGGCCCGGCCGGCGCGGTGGCCGGCCTCGATCTGCGCTGGGCGGCGGTGACGCTCGACGGCCGCCGCAGCGGGGCCGTCGCCCGGCCGCCGAGCGCGCCGCCGCGCACGTCGGCGTTCGTCACGGAGCTGGACCTAAGGCCGATCGACGGCGACGGCGCGAAGGACGTGGCGCTCGGCCTGGTCCTCCCGTGCTGGACGCTGCTCGGGATGCTCGACCGGGCGATCGACCTCACCCGGGAGTACGTGCTCGTACGTGAGCAGTTCGGCCGGCCGCTCGCGGAGTTCCAGGGCGTCCAGTTCCAGCTGACCGATGCCGAGATGGAGCGCAGTGGCGTCGAGGTGCTCGCCAAGTACGCGCTGTGGAGCGTCCAGGCCGGCCGCGGCGACGCGCTCGACGACGCGCTCGCGCTCCGGCTGGCCGCCGTCGAGGCGGCCGAGATCGTGTTCCGGGTCGCGCACCAGCTGCACGGCGCCCTCGGCTTCTGCGACGAGACGAGCCTGTCGTGGCTCTCGCGCTACAGCCAGCCGTTGCGGCGGCTGCCGTTCGGCCCGTCCGCGACCCGCGACCGGCTGACCCGCAGGCTCGGCCGGCGTGGCCTGACCGGCCTGTTCACCGATGCCGTGGAGGAGGTCGCGCCGTGACCTACGACCTTCCCGAGGAGCTGACCGTCGAGGCCGACGGCCCGGTCCGCACACTCGTCGTCAACCGGCCCGCCGAGCTGAACGCCGTCAACGCGGCGCTGCACCGGGCGCTCGCCGACGTCTGGCGGCAGCTGGCCGCGGACCGGGCGGCCAAGGTGGTGATCCTCACGGGCGCCGGACGGACGTTCTCCGCGGGCGGCGACCTGGACTGGATCACGTCCTTCCTCGACGACCCGGTCGCCCGGGACGAGAGCCTGCGAGAGGGCGCGCAGATCATCGAGGAGATGCTCCGCTTCCCGCTGCCGGTGATCGCCGCCGTGAACGGCGCGGCGGTGGGTCTCGGCTGCAGCCTCGCGGTGCTGTGCGACATCGTGCTGATGTCCGAGACCGCGCACCTGGCCGACCCGCACGTCAGCGTCGGCCTGGTGGCGGGGGACGGCGGCGCCGCGTTCTGGCCGCTGCTCACCCCGATCCTGCGGTCCCGCGAGTACCTCTACACCGGCGACCGCATCGCCGCGGCCACCGCCGTCGAGCTCGGGCTCGCCACGCGCACGACCGCTCCGGAGGACCTGCTCCCGGAGGCCCGGCGCCTCGCCGCGCGGCTGGCCGCGCAGCCGGTGGAGGCGCTCCGGGGCACCAAGCGGGTGCTCAACATGCACCTGTCCCAGGCGTTGAGCGGGGCCATGCAGGCCGGCTTCGCCGCCGAGGCCGTCACCATGCGGTCCGGCGAGCACCGTGACCGGCTGCTCGTGCTCCGGCGGAAGGCGCGCTGACGATGACGCGCTCCTCCGGCGACCTCGATGACCTCGACGGGTTCCGCGCCGCCGTGCGCGACTGGTGCCGGGCGCACGTCCCCGCCGGATGGCGGCAGGCGCAGACGGACGTCCCGGACGAGGAGTTCGTCCGTTTCCAGAAGACGTGGTTCCAGGAGCTCCGCCGGGCCGGTTTCGCGGTTCCGCACTGGCCGAAGGAATGGGGCGGCGGGATGTCCGTCGCCCAGCAGATCGTGCTCTACCAGGAGCTCGCCGCCCACGACGCGCCCCGGCTGGTCCTGGCCTTCGTCGCGATCCACCACGCCGCGGCCACGCTGCTCGCCGCCGGCACCGACGAGCAGCGCCGGCGGCACCTGCCGGCGATCCTCGACGGGGAGATCTGGGTCCAGGGCTTCTCCGAGCCCGATGCCGGATCCGATCTCGCCGCCCTCAAGACGACCGCCCGCAGGCAGCGCGACACCTACGTCGTCAATGGGCAGAAGCTGTGGGCGAGCGGCGCGATGCACGCCGACTGGTGCCTGCTCCTCGCCCGCACCGACGAGGGCGCTCCCAAGCGGCGCGGCATCTCGTACTTCCTGCTGGACATGCGGTCGCCCGGCCTCGACGTGCGTCCCATCCGCCAGGCGACCGGCGAGTCCCACTTCTGCGAGATCTTCCTCAACGACGTCGTCATCCCGGCCACTCAGCTCGTCGGGCCGGAGAACGCCGGCTGGCGGGTGGCACAGGAGACGCTCGGCGCCGAGCGCGGCATGACGATGCTCGAGCTGGCGGAGCGGCTCGGCAGCGGCTTCCAGTGGCTGGTGGAATCCTGCGCCCGGCCGGGCCCCGGCGGGGAACGCCTGCTCGACGACTCGCTGGTGCGGGACCGGCTGGCGGTGCTGGAGACCGAGGTCGCCGGCCTCCGCGCGCTCTGCCGGGACCTGGTGGAACGCCACGACGCCGGTACCGCCGGCCCGGCCGAGGCCTCGATCGTCAAGCTGTACTACAGCGAGCTGCTGCAGCGGATGATGGACTTCGGCGCCGAGGTCGCCGGGCTCGCCGCCCACACCGTGCTGCGGAAACCCGTCTCGAGCGGGTGGGAGTCGGGTGCCTGGGTGCTCGACTTCATCGGCTCATGGGAATGGACGATCCCGGGCGGGGCGAGCGAGATCCAGCGCACCATCATCGGCGAGCGCGGCCTCGGGCTGCCACGAGAGCCTAGGGGAAGCTGATGTCCGCCGACTTCTCCGAGATCCACCACGAGCTCCGGGCGGTGGCGCGCGACCTGCTCGGCAAGGCGGCTCCCGAGGGCGGGGTCGACTGGCGGCTGATCGCCGGATCCGGGTGGCTCGGGCTGGAGGCGCCGGGATCGCTGGACGGCGCGGGCGCCACCTTCGCCGAGGTCGCCGTCGTCCTCGAGGAGATGGGCCGCGCGGCGACGCGCGGTCCGTACCTGGGGGCCGTCGTCCTCGGTGTGGGGACGCTCAACCTGCTGGAGCCAGGTCCCGGCCGGGACCGGCTGCTCCGCGAGACGGCGTCGGGCGGCGTGGTTCCGACCGTCGCGCTGGCGGGCGACGAGAGCGGCGGCGCGGCCGGCGAGCTGCCGTTCCGCGTCGAGCGGCTGTCACACGGGCTGCGGTTGCACGGCCGGGCGGCCTTCGTGCCCGACGGGGCGGAGGCCGGCCGGCTCCTGGTGCCGGCGCTCGATCCCGAGGGCGTGCCCGTGATCGTCGAGGTCGAGCCGGACGCCCCCGGGCTGGGCCGCACCGCGCAGCCGGTCCTGGACACGACCCGGCGGCTCGCACTCGTGACCGCGGACGATGTCGAAGTCGGCGAGGCGTCGGTGTGGCGGTTCGGCGGCGATCCCGTGGCCGCCGTCCGGCGGTTGCTCGATCGGGCCGCCGTCGCCGTCGCCTGCGACAGCCTGGGCGTGAGCGAGGCCATGCTGGACGCGACCGTCGCCTACGCCGGGGTGCGGGAGCAGTTCGGGCGCCCGATCGGCTCGTTCCAGGCCGTGAAGCACGCGTGCGCCGACATGCTCGTGCGGATCTCGGTGTCCCGGCAGCTCGTCTCCGCCGCCGTACGCCGGCTGGCCGGTGACGATCCCGGTGCCACCGTGGCGGCGTCGATGGCGAAGTCGTACGCGTGCGGTGCCGCGGTCGACGTCGTCGGCAAGGCGATGCAGCTGCACGGCGGCATGGGCTACACGTGGGAGAGCGGCGTCCACGTCTACCTCAAGCGCGCCGTCCTCGACCGTTCGCTGTTCGGCTCGCCCGCCGCCCACCGCAGGCGCCTGGCCGAGCGTTACCGCTGAGCGGTCGCCGTTTGCCCCTGGCACCCGGGCGACCCCGCACCTAAGATGGTAGTGAGCGTTCGCTTTCATAGTCTCGCTCGTTCCGGCGAGTGGTTCGGAGGTCTTCATGTCGTTCAACTGGTTCATCTCGGTCGATGATCACCTCATCGAGCCGGCGCGGCTGTGGCAGGAACGGTTGCCGGCGCGCCGGCGTGACGCCGGACCCCGGATGGTTCGGGACGGAGACGCGGAGTTCTGGGTGTACGAGGACCGCCAGATCGTCACCACCGGCTTGAACGCGGTGGCCGGCAAGAAGCGGGAGGAGTTCTCCCCGGAGCCGATCACCTACGACGAGATGAGGCCCGGCTGTTACGACCCCGCGGCCCGGGTGGCCGACATGGACCAGGGCTTCGTGCTGTCGTCGATGCTGTTCCCGTCCTTCCCGCGCTACTGCGGGCAGATCTTCCACGAGGCGAAGGACAAGGAGCTCGGGCTCCTGTGCGTCCAGGCGTGGAACGACTTCATCCTCGAGGAGTTCTCGGACGCCTTCCCCGGCAGGTTCATCCCGATGATGATCATCCCGCTGTGGGACCCGGTCGCCGCCGCGGCCGAGATCGAGCGGACCGCCGCCCGCGGCGCCAAGTCGATCGCGTTCTCGGAGAACCCGACCAAGCTGGGACTGCCGTCGATCCACACCGACCACTGGGACCCGGTCCTGCGGGCCTGTGACGAGACCGGCCTGGTCGTGTCGATGCACGTCGGGTCGTCGTCCAACCTGATCCGCACGTCCCCGGACATGCCGACGCTCGCGTTCATGGCGTACTCCGCGGCGGCCAACCAGGCGGGCACGCTGCTGGACTGGCTGTTCAGCGGCAACTTCCAGCGGTTCGGCAATCTGAAGATCGCTCTGTCGGAGGGCTCGATCGGCTGGATCCCGTACTTCCTCGAGCGGGCCGAGCAGGTCATCGACAAGCAGCGGTTCTGGGCGTCCCGCTTCGACATCGACATGAACGCCGCCCACGACCGCGGCGAGAACAAGAGCGAGGCCCGGTTCGATCTGAACACGGACATCCGCCGGCTGTTCAAGGACCACGTCTTCGGGACGTTCATCGAGGACCAGGCGGGCGTCCGGCTGCTCGACATCATCGGTGAGGACAACGTGATGCTCGAGGCCGACTACCCGCACTCGGACTCCACCTGGCCCGACACGATCGAGCTGGCGAACAAGTGGCTCGGGCACCTGCCCGACGACGTGCAGCACAAGATCACCATCGGCAACGCCTGCCGGGTCTACGACTTCACCCCGGCCGACCCCGCCACCATCGGCAGGTCCTGACGCCCCACCGCCATCCGTCGCCGCCGCCCGCGCAGGGCGGCGGCGACGCGGTCCGCCGGGCGCTCCGGGGGAGCGGGAGGCATGCCCTCAGTGGACGGTGATGGCGCGCTCGGGGCAGTTGGCCGCCGCCTGGCGCGCCTTGGCCTCGAACTCGACCGGCACCTCGGGGGCCGGCACCACTCCGTGCCCCTGGTCGTCGAGTGCGAACACCTCCGGGCAGATGTCCCAGCAACGAGCGTGTCCCTGGCACCGGTCCGGATCCACTGTGACCTTCATCAGTCGTTCTCCCTGGTCTTCGGATCGACGGGCTTCGGATCGATCAGAACGTGGCCGACAGGGCCCACGGCCCGTCGGGGAAGGGCCGGCCGAGCAGGTCCATGCTGTAGGCGACGCTGCCGGTCACCGTGCCCGGGGGTGCGCTGCACAGCTTGAGGGCGGCGTCCGCCATGGCGCTGTCGTCCTCGACGGGCGCGTTGTCGGGCGTGTGCGGCGAGACCACGGCCACGCCGGGTGTCATCACCAGCCCGGACGTCCCGAGGGAGTTGACGCTCACGCCCGAGCCGTGCAGCTCCGCCGCCAGACCGGTCGTGAGCCGGTCCAGCGCCGCCTTGCACATCCCGTACGGCACGCAGCCGTCGCTCGCCCAGTCCGGGTACGGGGGTCCCATCGGATGGCGGGCCTGCTTGGAGGTGATGTTCAGCACCCAGCCCCGTCCTCGCTCGACCATGCCGGGAACCGCCAGCTGGCACAGCCGGAACGGCGCGTGGACCATCATCTGGAACATCAACCCGTAGCGGCGCATGGTGATGTCGAGTGCGGGCCCGTAGAAGTTCACGCCGGCGTTGTTCACCAGGGTGTCCACCGGGCCGAGCGCCGCCTCGGCCCGTGCCACGATCGTCTCGACGGACTCGGGCAGGGTGAGATCGGCGGGTACGGCCTCGACCCGGCCGCCGTCGGCCCGGATGCGGTCCATGACCTCCTCGAGCGACCCCGGCAGGGACGGCGAGCCGGGGGCGACCGTTCGTGCCACCAGAGCGATCGCCGCGCCTTCGGCCGCGAGCCGCTCGGCGATGTACTGCCCGATTCCGCGGCTCGCACCGGTGACGATCGCCACGCGGCCATCCATCGATCCCAAGAGCACTCCCGAAGTGAGCAGTCGGGGGCAGGTGGCACCCGAACCGCGGCCAACTGTAGCAAAGTAAACGCATACTCTCACTTGCTGGCGCCCTGGACCCAGGAGCTAGAGTGAGTAAGCACATGCTCTGTTGGCATCCCGGCCGGCGGCGGAAGGACGTGAGCCATGCATGACATCGTGATCCGTCACGGCGAGGTGGTCGACGGGACGGGCTCGGCCCCGCGGCGGGCCGACGTCGCCATCGACGGGGACCGCATCACCGGCGTGGGCGTGATCGGCGACCGGGGGCGGCGCGAGCTCGACGCCTCCGGCCGGTTCGTGACCCCGGGGTTCGTCGACGTCCACACTCACCTCGACGCCCAGCTCTTCTGGGACCCGATGGTCACCTCGTCGTGCTACCACGGCGTCACCACCGTGGTGATGGGCAACTGCGGCGTCACCTTCGCGCCCGTCCGCCCCGGTCAGGAGCGGTACCTCGCCGAGATGATGGAGTCGGTCGAGGACATCCCGGCCGAGACGATCATGGCGGGCCTGGGCTGGGGCTGGGAGACCTACGGCGAGTATCTGAAGGCCGTGGGCCAGCGCGAGCTGGGCGTGAACGTGGGCGGCCTGATCGGCCACTGCGCCCTGCGGTACTACGTCATGGGCGAGCGCAGCCTCGGCGAGTCACCCCCCACGGACGACGACCTCGCCGGCATGGCGGCCGTCGTGGCCGAGGCCATGGACAACGGCGCCCTCGGCTTCTCGACGTCGCGCACCTTCATGCACACGGTGCCCGGCGGCCGGCCGGTGCCGGGCACCCACGCGCAGCCCGCCGAGCTCGCCGCCATCGCCGGCGTCCTCGCCGCTCGCGGCCGGGGCACTCTCCAGGTCGTGCCCCGGATCGGCGAACGTGACGGCGCCGACCGGCAGAACTCCGTCGCCGAGATGACGTGGATGGAGCAGGTGAGCCGCGCCTCGGGTCGGCCGCTGGCGTTCTCCATCATGCAGAGCGACCGTCGCCCGGGCCTCTGGTCGTGGGTGATGGAGCAGGTCGCCGCGGCCCGGGGCCGCGGCGCCGACGTACGCCCGATGACGGCGGTGCGGGGGAGCGCCATCGTCTACGGCCTGGCCGGCCGGACGCCCTACGACACGCTGCCGGCATGGGCCGAGTTCATGGCCGGGCCGTTCGCCGCCCGCCTGGAGGCGCTGGCCGACGAGCCGGTGCGGCGCCGGCTGCTCGCGGAGGCCGAGCGGCCGGCCGAGATGTCCGGCCCGCTGGCACCGAAGGACCCGGCCAAGCTCTACCTCATGCCGCCGGGGTCGGCCGACTACGACGTGCGCCCTGAGAACAGCCTGGCCGCCGAGGCCGCCCGGCGGGGCACGAGCCCCGCCGCCGCGTTCCTCGACTACACGGTCGAGACCCGCGGTCTCGGACTCCTGTACTACCCGGTGCTCAACCAGGACCTCGACGCGGTGGCCCAGATGATCACCAACCCCGACGTCGTGGTGGGAGTGGCCGACGCCGGTGCCCACGTGGCCCTGACGATGGACGCCGGCAACTCGACCTACCTCCTGAGGCACTGGGTGCGCGACGAGGGTCTGCTCGACATCGGCCGGGCCGTCAGGAAGCTCACGCTGGAGGGCGCCGACCTCTTCGGGCTCGCGGGCCGGGGTGTCCTGACGCCGGGCGCCTTCGCCGACGTGAACGTGCTCGACCTCGAGGGCCTCTACCTCCACACACCCGAGATGGTGGCCGACTTCCCGCTCGGGGCGAAGCGGTTCGTCCAGCGCGCTCGCGGCTACGACTACACGATCGTCAACGGCAGCGTCATCGTCGACCACGATGAGCTGACCGGGCAGCGGCCCGGGCGGTTGGTGACCCCCGGCTGACCGGCCGTCCACCCTTGCCGTCGCCATAGGCCGGCGTTACCATGGGCACAGGTAAGGAAACACTCACTCAGTTGTGCCCGCGTGCACGCCGAAGCGGACTCCCGCCGAAGCGCGCGCCCGGCCTCTTCACCAGGCATCGCCCGGGCGCGCGGTTCACACCCCCGTGCCCCGCGTGAAGGAGACGGACTGCCGACCCGGTTTCGCCGTCCGCGCCGATGTGACGCCCAGGTTCCCGACGATGACGTCGGAAGGGTGACATGAGCCGCCGTCCCGCGAGGGGGACTGGACGACCCCGGTGCTCCGGTGAGTGTTCCGCGAGAGGAGCGACACATGATGAGCCGTGAGGCATTGATCGTCTCGGGCGCCCGGACCGCGATCGGGACCGCGTACAAGGGGTCGCTGGCCGACGTCGACGCACTCGACCTCGGGACGATGGCGGTCGCCGAGGCCGTGCGGCGATCGGGTATCCCGCCCGAGCTCGTGGACGACGTCGTGATGGGCGAGTCGCTCTACGGCGGCGGGGCCATCGGCCGCTACGCCGCGATCGAGGCCGGACTCGTGAACGCGCCGGGCATCGCCCACAACCGGCACTGCGCCTCGGGGCTCGCCGCGCTGCAGAGCGCCGCGGCATCGATCATCGCCGGCATGGACCGCGTCGTCGTGGCCGGTGGCGCCCAGTCGAGCTCGACCGCCCCGCGCACGAACCGGCGCGTTCCGGGGACCGACGACTGGGAGGAGGACTGGCTCGCACCCAGCCACCGCGAGACGCCCGACGCTCCGATCAGGGACATGCCGGTCACGGTCGGCTGGAACACCGCGGTGAAGGCCGGCATCACCCGCGAGGAGATGGACGCGTGGGCGTTCCGCTCCCACCGGCGGGCCATCGCCGGAATCGACGCCGGAAGCTTCGAGGACGAGATCTTTCCCATCGAGGTCACCCGTCGTGACGGGACGCGGTTCACCTTCGCGGTCGACGAGCACCCCAGGCGGAACTCGAGCCTGGAGAAGCTCGCGTCGCTGAAGCCGCTGCATCCCGAGATCAAGGACTTCAGCATCACCGCCGGCAACTCGGCGGGTGTGAACGACGGCGCGGCGGCGATGGTCGTCGCCGACCGGTCCTTCGCGGAGGAGCACGGTCTCGAGCCGCTGGCGGCCGTCCGGGCGTGGGCATCGGTCGGCGTGCCACCGGCCGAGACCGGCCTGGCGCCGGCGGACGCCATTCCGAAGGCGCTCGCCCGGGCCGGCCTGTCGGCCGGGGACGTCTCCCTCTGGGAGATCAACGAGGCCTTCGCCTCCGTGAGCATCGCCGCGACCCGGGCGCTCGGGCTCGACGAGGACCTCGTGAACGTCCTCGGAAGCGGCTGCAGCCTGGGGCATCCCATCGCGATGACCGGGGCCCGGATGGTGCTCACGCTCACCCACGAGCTGCGTCGCCGCGGTGGCGGCGTCGGGGTGGCCGCGATGTGCGCCGGCGGCGGGATGGCCACCGCACTCGTGCTCGACGTGCCGGCTCCCGCCCGATGACGACGAGGTGACTTCATCCGCCCCGGCGCGGCGATCGTCAGGGACGGAACAGCATGGCCACGATCGCGTCGCCAGGACGTCGGCAGGGTCCGCTGAGCGGAAGACCCCCTCGGCGCCCCCCGGCGCCGAGGGGGGCTTCCGGCGTGGTCCACCGGTTCAGAGCTGCTTGCCCGCCGGCTCGATGGTGGGGAAGAAACCCTTGACGGTGCCATCGCTGATCAAGGCCACCGCGCGGTCACGGTCGAAGTCCTTCCGGTGGTGGCTCTCCAGCGCCAGGATGAGCGCCATGCCCATCACCGCGCGGGCCGAGATGTCCGGAGACTCGAACGGGAAACCGTACCGCTGCTCCACCTCACGCCACGCCTCGGCCAGCCGGTCCATGGCCACCGAGAAGTCGTCCCGGTAGAACCGCCGAGCCACCTGGGGGTCTCCGAAGAGCACCAGGCCGAGCAGCGGGAGTATCTCCTCCAGCGTCGAGACGAGCTGCAGATAAAGGCCGTTCATCGTGCCGCGCTGCCGCTGGGGCGTCAGGGGCTGGTCCCGGTCGACGGCCGCGGTCGCGGCGACGAGATCGTCCACGGCCTTCTTGAGCGGTTCGACGACGGCCTCGAGGAACAGCTGGTCCTTGCTCTCGAAGTGGCGGTAGATCACTCCTTCGCTGATGCCGCTGTGCTCGGCGATCACCTTGATCGTGGTGCCGCTCATGTCGCCGGTCTCGCTGAACGCACGCCTCGCAGCGGCCAGGATCGAGCTCTTCCGCGCCTCGGCGGTGAGCCGTCGACGCGGGCGGGGCGCGTCGCCCGCGGGTTTGGACGAGTGGGTGGCCGGCTCAGTCACGAGGTCTCCTCGCCGCCGGGGCTCCCGATGTGGTGAGTGTGCGCATACTCCCATACTAGACAGCGCGTGCCAGGAGGGTTTGCATACGCAGGACTATCTGCATGTGGAAGCGCCAGTCGGGGTCGTGGAGCCGGTCGCCGTAGAGGTCCTGGAGCTGGTTCATGCGGTAGCGGACGGTCTGGGGGTGGACGTGGAGCCGGAGGGCGATCTCGGGGGCGGTGCCGCCCTCGGCGAGAAGGACGAGGAGCGTCTCGGCCAGGCGTCCGCGTTTGGCGGGTGCCATCTCCGCGAGCAGGGCGTACTCGCCGTGGGTCATGAGGTTCATGATGCCCTCGTCGGCGAGCATCAGCAGGGTGGGGAGGTGGTCGGCGCTGCGCACGGGCGGATCGGCGGCGATGATGCCGCGGCGGCACAGGGCGAGGGTCTGGCGGGCCAGCCGCAGTGACAGCGCCGCGTCGGCGAGCTCGACGGTGGGGCCGATCGCGAAGATCGAATCGTTCAGGGCGCGTACGAGCATCTCCTGGCGGCCGGGGCCCTCGGCATCGGGGACCAATAGGAACGGGTCGGGGCGTTCCAGGTCCATGAGGGCGTCCGCGCTCACCGCGGGCGACATCAGGTGCCCGTCCGGCCAGGAGCCGGCCAGTGCCACGCACGCGACGTGGGTGGGCAGCCGCCATTCGGATTCGGCCGCCAGCCGGGCGAGGGTCTCGGGAGAGGCGGGCCGCGCGTCAGCGGTGAGCAGTTCCAGCAGGCGGCGTCTGCGCCGGTGCAGAGTGCCGGTGGCCCTGGTGGCCAGTTCGGCATAGGCCTGCACCGACTGGTTGGCGATTTCCTCCATGTAGGCGAAGACGGCCTCGGCCAGGGCGCACAGGGTCTCGGGTGAGTGACCGGCGCTCATGCCGATGGCGGCGAAGCGGCGCCAGGCGGCGCGCCCGCCGATCCGGTAGGCGGCCTGCAGGGCGTCCACACTGCGGCCCTCACGGAACTCGCCGCGACCCAGCGCCCGGGGGACGCGCGGGTCGTGCGGCAGGTGCGTGGCGGCATCGGCGATGCGGTCGACGAACTGGCGCAGGCCCTGCTCGACGCCCAACCGGATCCCGGCCCCGAACGCACCCTGCAGCGGGCGGTCGAACTCCGGGACGCCGCGCCGGATCTCCTCCACGATCTCGTCGGCGAGCTGTGCCAGCTCGGGCCGCAGCGTGTCGGCCAGAGCCGGAGGAAGCACCCACCACGGGGCGGATCTGGCAGGACGGATGGTCATGGTCATCTGGGTCATGGCAGCCTTCCGAACCTCAAGCAACCATGCGACAGTGGCCGCGCCCGGCCCGGCGGCGCCTGGGGGCGGTCCGGGTGTTGCGCATGGCGGCCTCTCGGGTGGTCGCTCAGACGGCGGGGGTGTATTCCAGGTGGAGTTCGGTGAGCCTCCTACGAACACGCGCACGAACCGCGGCGGATCGGACCGGCCCTGCTGAGCACCTGCACAGCATTGCTGAGCACTTGATTAGCATAGACTGAATCGTGTGGTCAAGGTCACTCTCGCGGGGTGGATATGATGGCCGGCAGTGTCCAGCGGACACGGTCGTACAGTTTGCGGAGGTCAACGACATGGCATCGCCGCGCAGGATCGGCGCGCCGGACGCCAAGAACCGCGCGATCCTGCTCGACGCCGCGGAGCGCCTCATGCTGGAGGAGGGCTACGCCGCCGTCAGCTCGCGGCGCGTCGCCGCCAAGGCGGGCCTGAAACCCCAGCTCGTGCACTACTACTTCCGCACAATGGACGATCTGTTCCTGGCCGCCTTCCGCCGCCGCGCCGAGGAGGCGCTCGAACGCCAGGCGCGGGTGCTGGCCTCTCCGCAGCCGCTCCGGGCACTGTGGGAGTTCAACACCGATCCGCGGGGCACGGCGCTGACGATGGAGTTCGCCGCCCTGGCCAACCACCGCAAGGCGATGCGGGCGGAGCTCGTGCACTACGCGGAACAGGTCCGCATTCAGCAGCTCGACGCGCTGTCCGGCCTGTTGGAACGCCGCACGGTCGATCCGGAGGCGGTCCCGCCCATCGTCATGATGGTGCTGCTGACGACCGCCTCGCAGGTGCTCGCGATCGAGGAGTCGCTCGGCATGTCCGCCGGGCACGCCGAGACCGTCGAGTTCGTCGAGCGTTGCCTCCAGCAGTTCGAGGGGCCCGCGGCGAACACGGTGCCGGACGCACCCGGGCCGCGCTAGGCGCCGTCCGGGAGCGCCGGGCGCGGTCTCACTCCACCGGGCCGGCATGTCCGCCGTTCACGGCGGTGTCGGTGCGGGCAGGGGACGGTGGCCGAGGGCGGACAGCAGGCCGGTCATCGTGGCGATCTCCTGGCGCTGGCCGGTGGCCATCAGGATGGCGAGGCCGCGTACGTGCGGGTTCGTCGCGTCCCGGGCCGCCGCGGCGGCCATGATCGAGCCGCCCTCGTGGTGGCGGATCATGAGTTGCAGGAACCACACGTCCACGTCCTCGCCCTTGACCTCGCCGAGGCGGTCCATCTCCCGCAGCGAGGCCGTCCCCGGCATCGCGCCGGGGCCGCGACGGCCGGCGTGGCCCTGGTGGCCGGCGGCCATCCAGGTCATCGGGGGGCCGGAGGGCACCTGCGGGGCGTTCCAGAGGGCGAGCCAGCCCTGCATCTGGCCGATCTCCTTGATCTGGTTGAGCTCGATCGCGGAGGCCATCCGGGCCACCGGCGGGCTGACCCTGCCGTGGACCGCCTGGGCCATCGTCACGGCCTGCTGGTGATGCACGATCATGTCCTGGCTGAACCCGATGCCGACCGTGCCGGCGGCCGAGACCCGCGCCGCGCCCGCCGCGGGGCCATGGTCGGGCAGCAGCATCACCGTCCCCGCCCCGATCACCATGAACGCGATGGCCGAGAGCACTCGCCCGGCGCTGGGCCGTGCGCTCATCGCAGGGGATAGGCGTTGTTGGTGAAGCGCAGGAGCAGCGCGCCGTTGTCGTCGCACGACACCCACAGCCGGTCGCCGTCGAAGCGCGGCGGCGACATGCACCAGTCCGCGGTCATGTCCGTGGGGCCCGTGTACAGCGGCGGCTTGTCGGGGTAGTCGCCGAGGATGTCGGAGAAGCTCGCGCCGAAGGGGACGAACGCGTGCGCGGAGTTGCGCAGCAGTTCGCGCTTGCCGACCTGGGCGGCCGGGTTGAAGTAGGCGATCTCGCGGGGCCGCTTCAGGTCGCGGACGTCGAACACCCGGATCCCCGACTGCGCCCAGCCGCAGGCCAGCGCGGTGGGGTCGGCCAGGCGGTCGAGGGTGCAGTAGTGCGAGTCGTAGCCGAAGATGCCGTTCTTGGCGGTGTCGGCCCCCCGCGTCTTCAGATGCTCGGGCCGGTTGATCTCCAGCTTGAGCTGCCGGACGGTCGTGACCCGGCGCTCGTCGGAGATGTCCAGGATCCGTACCCCGCCGGAGCCCAGTTCGTCGACCGCCACCAGATAGGGCCTGCCGTGGTCGGTGAACGGGATGGCGTGCTGGGTGACCAGGCCGTCGGCCCAGGTGGTCTCGGAGATGCGGCGCAACTGCGGCTGCGGCCTGCGGCGCTGGATGTCGCCGGCGTCGAAGATCGTGACGCCCGTCGGGATGTTGGCGACATAGATCCGCTCACCGTTGCCGCTCACGCCGATGCCGTGGTCGGTCAGGCCGATGATCCCGTTGTAGATCACCCGCGGGGACGCCGGATCGGACATGTCCAGCGCGGCGATGGTGCCGCCCACCGTTCCGGTCGTCCAGTAGGTGCGGCCGTCGGGCGACCAGCTCGCCTCATGGCCGGGGAACAAGCCCGGCATCGTCAGCTTCGTCCCGCGGATCCCGTTGAGCAGCCGGGGATGGGCGCAGTCGGTCCTGACGTCGTACACCGAGACGAAGAACCCGCCGGACAGGGCACCGACCGACACCGCCGCCAGCAGCCCGCGGCCCTGGTGCACCTTGAGCGTCTCCCAGGTCCCGGCGAGCGTCGCGGGGCTGAGCAGCGAGTCCGTCAGCCGTGGCCGTCGCGGGTCGGACATGTCGATGACGTTGACGCCCGGCCGCTTGGCCGTCACCGCGCTCGGCAGGATGGTGCCCAGATACTGGCACTTGCCGTAGGACGCGCCGACCGTGCCCTGCCCCTGCCCCTGGTACCGGCTGATCAGCTCCAGGTTGCACTGGTAGCCCCGCTTGCTGCGTCCGCTGGTGCGGTCCGCCAGGGGGACCTGCCCCTGCAGTCCGGTCTCCGGCGCCGCCCCGGGCCCGCAGTTCGCCCGGGGCACCGTGGTGTCGGCGGGGGCGACCGCCGTCGCGTGCTCGACGCCGCCGGCCGTCAGCGACAGGGCGGCCGCGGCCAGGGCCAGCGCTCCGGCCGCCCGCCTTCCGGCACGCCGTGCCCGGCCGGGGTCGCGCCCGCCCGGGACTGGGGCGGCGTCGATCGGCACGGTGGAAGGGGTCCGGGGTCTCATGGCGGCTCCTGGAGGGGTGGGTCTTCCGGGCCGTGTCACGAGGTCGCTAGCGAAACGCTGTCGTTCTCTTAACGGCCGCCCTACTGTAAGAGAACGCGCGCGTTTTGGTTATGCGCGCAGGTGAGTGTTCCGGGGGAGGGATGTGTGGCCGCCGATGAAAACGCGGTGAGGACGCGGCGAAGCCGGATCTCGCCCGACCGCGAGGCGGAGTTGTTCGGGGTGGTGCTCGACCAGTTGCGCGAGGCGGGCTACGAGAGCTTCAGTGTCGAGGCGGTCGCCGCCCGCGCCCGCATGAGCAAGGCCACGATCTACCGGCAGTGGGGAGGCAAGCCGGAGCTGGTGCTCGCGGCCGTGCGGTCGCTCGACAGGCTGAAGGTCGACGACATCGACACCGGGACCTTGATCGGCGATCTGAAGGCCTACATCGACCAGTTCGGGAGCAGGACGATCCTGGACCGCGAGATGAACCGGGCGATGACGCAGGCCATACACCGCGATCCCCGGTTGATGACGGCCTTCCGTGAGTTCTTCGTCAAGCCGGGGGTCCTCGCGCTGGAGAGCGTGCTGGCCCGCAGCATCGCCCGCGGCGAGCTGGCCGCCGACTGCGAGGCCCTCCCCTATGTCAAGAACATGCTGCTGGGGGCCCTCGGCGGCGAGGACCTCTTCGGCGACACCCTCGACACGGCCTTCCTCTACGGCTACGTGGACCACGTGATCGCGCCCGCCCTGGGCCTGTGACCCGTCCGGGCCTCCTACCTGCGCGACTTCGGGCGGCCCCGCACCGCCGACCAGCGGGCCGCGGCCATCGTCCTCCTCGCCTCCGACGCCGCCGGCGACATCAACGGCGCCGTCCCTCCGGTGGACGACGGGTGGTCCGCCGTCCGACCAGCCACCGCACACCGTCCCGGAGTGCGGGGACAGGGGAGTCCCGGAGCCTGGGAAGCAGCGGCTCGAGGGATCGGTGCCGCCAGGCGGAGGCGGTGACCCCGGAGCCGTAGGCCACGTCCTCCAGGAGCCTGAGGGCGGTGTAGCGGACGGGGTCGAGGGCGGGCCGGTGGGTCAGCCATTCGAGGGCCACCGGGGCGAGCATGGCGGTCGCCGCGCAGCGGGCGGCCCGGCTGCGCCCGCCGGCGGCCAGGCAGACGAGGCCCAGGGGCCACCACTCGCGGCGCAGCGCATGGCCGATGGCGGCGGCGTCGGCGATGACGCCCTTGCCGACTATCGCCGCGCTGAGCGTCCAGGCCTCGTGGGTGCCGGTCAGCCTGCGGGTGAGCAGGGCGGTGGTGAGCACGGCGCTCGAGGCCGCGCGCCAGGGGTGACCGGACGCCAGGAACGCCAGGGTGGCGAGGTTCCAGGCCGACGGGCTGAGGGGGACGAGCCGCCCGGGATGCCGTCGGGCCAGCGCGGGCGCCGACGTGCCGTACTCGTGCCGGCGGCGGGCCCACGCCCGCGCCTCCAACCGCGGGGTGTGCTCGACCTGGGCCTCTGGCTGGTACCGGACGTGCATCCCGCGGTCGGCCAGCCGCCAGACGAAGTCGACGTCTTCGCCGAGCCGCATCTCCTCGTCGAACGTGATGTCCCGCAACACCGCCGCCCGTACGACGAGCGTGGCGGTCGGCACGAAGCCCAGTTTCGCCCTGGGACGGACCAGGGCCGGCCGGAAACCCATGTCGAGAGCGGACCGCGCGGCCTCGTACCGCGCCAGCAGGCGGGAGCTCCCGGCACCTGGGACGATCCGCGGCGCCACGGCGGCCACCCGGGGGTCGTCGAAATACGGGATGAGGACGTCCAGCCAGCCCTCCACCGGCCGGCAGTCGGAGTCCACGAACGCGACGAACGGCGTGTCCGCCAGCCGCAGGCCCGTGTTGCGCGCGGCGGCCGGCCCCCGGTTGACCTCGTGCCGTACCAGCCGGGTGCCGTGCGCTCGTGCCATGCGGCGCAGCGGCCCCGGGTCGGGGGAGCCGTCGTCCACGACAATCACCGGCAGGCCCTTGAGTGCGGCCAGGCAGCGTTCCAGCTCATCGACCCGCCCGAACGCCGGTACGACGACGGTCACCGCGTGCGGCCCGGGACGTGATGCCGGCACCGGATGGGCGAGACCGTGGTCGAGGAGCTGGCGGGCCAGTGCCCGTCCCACCGCCGAGTCGGCGGCGGCGCCCCGGGCCCCCGCCCTGCGCAGGACGCCCAGGTACGGCAGGGCTGCATCCTTGAAGCGGAGGACCTTCCAGGGGGCGCCGCCGGTGGCCACCCGTCCACCCGCCCAGAAGGACGTCCCGCGGTCGAGGGCGATGGGGAATACCGGCGGGAGGGCGGTCCGGGCGGGGTCGTGATCCTGGGGCATGTCCGGCTACCGGGACGGTTCGTCGGGGTCGAGGAGCATGCCCTGGGGGTCGGCGCGCCAGGCCGCGATCCTGCGGACGGCGTCCGACACCATCGCCCGCACGATCTCCCGCCCGTGCTCGGCGGTCGCGCCGCAGGGGTCGCCGAGGACGCCCGACGGCGACACGGCGCGGACGCCGTGCGCCACGAGCTCCGGCATGATGCTCGCGAGCGGCCGGTCGTCGCCGGCGACCGCGCGGTCCATCCGCACCTGCCCGGGGGCGAGACAGAGCATGACCGAGGTCTCGGTGAAGCCGGCGTGGGCGTCGCCGCCGGGAACGCCGCAGCCGACCCAGGCGACGTCGTGCCCTTCGGCGCGCATCTGCCCGACGGCGGTACGCAGGCTCGGGACGTTGCCGCCGTGCCCGTTGACGAAGACGACGCGCTCCGCCCACAGGGCCAGGGAGCGCGTGGTCTCCACGATCACGGCGTGCAGGGCCTGGTGGCCGAGGGAGACCGTGCCGGGGAAGCCCGCGTGCTCGCCGCTCGACCCGTAGCCGAGTGCCGGCGCGACCAGCGGCGGACCGGCCGCGCCCGGCGGGAGGGCCGCGGCCACGCGCTCCGCGACGACCTGGGCGATCACGCTGTCCGTGGAGAGGGGCAGGTGGGGACCGTGCTGCTCGGTGGATCCGAGGGGGAGGAGCACGAGCGAGCCCGCGGGCAGGGACGGCCAGACCGCTCCCGCCAGGTCGCGGGCGTCCGTGGAGTCCGCATCGCCGGTCGTGCCGGTGCCGGTCATGTCGCGCCGGTCGTGTCTGGGCCGTTCATGTCACCGCGCGGGTTCGGCGGCCGTACGGCCGAGGGTGACCGCGAAGCCGGGCGGGATGTGCAGGTCGTCCGGGCAGAGCTGGTGCACGGAGGAGTGACCGAGGCCCAGGACCGCGGAGTCGAGGCCGCCGCGCAGGATGTCCAGGACGTTCTCGACCCCGGCCTGCCGGTTGGCGGCCAGGCCCCACAGGTAGGCGCGCCCGATGAGCACCGCCCGCGCGCCCAGGGCCAGCGCCTTGGCCACGTCCCCGCCGCGCCGCACGCCCCCGTCGAGCAGCACCTCGACCTGGTCCCCGACCGCCTCCGCGATGGACGGCAGCAGCCGGATGGTGGCGGGGGTGGTGTCCAGGTTGTTGCCGCCGTGGTTGGAGACCGACAGGGCCGTGACTCCCGCGTCGACCGCCCGCTTGGCGTCGTCCACCCGGGTCACGCCCTTGAGCAGGAAGGGGCCGCCCCACTCCTCGCGGAGCCACTTCACGTCGTCCCAGGTGGGGGGAGGGGTGTTCATCCACTCGCCGTAGGCGCCGAAGAACGTCGGGGCCTCGCCGCCCGGTGGCCGCAGGTTCGGCGCGGTGAGGTCCGGGATGCTCCTGGTGCGGGCGAAGCGCCACAGCCAGCCGGGCCGGGTCAGGACCGCGGGCGCCAGGCGCACCATGGTCTTAAGGTCGATCCTCTCCGGGATGGCGGGGCTGCCCCAGTCCCGGCCGTTGGAGAACGACCAGTCGAGGGTCACGATGAGCGCCTTGGCCCCGGCGCTCCTCGCCCGGTCCATCCGCTGCACCATCGCCTCGCGCTCGCCGCTCCAGTACATCTGGTAGAAGACGTTCGGGTTGGCCGCGCAGACCTCCTCGACGGGCCTGCTCGCGAACGAGCTCAGGCCCATGATGACGCCGCGGTTGGCGGCGGCGCGCGCGACGGCGACCTCGCCGTCGGGGTCCACGGCCTGCACGCCGGTGGGGGAGATCAGGATCGGCAACGACGTCTCCACGCCCAGCACCGTCGTGGACAGGTCCCGCACCGCGTGGTGCCCGACGACGCGGGGGGCGAAGCCGAGCTCGGCGAAGGCGTCCGTGTTGTCGTCGATCGTCCGGCCGCGCTCGGATCCGGCGACCAGCGCGCCGTAGACCATGCCCGGCAGGCGCTTCTCGGCCCTGCGCTGCGCTTCGGCCACGGTCTCGAACCAGGGGTTCCTGCTCATCTGTGCTGTCTCCTCGGTGGGGGCTGCCGGGCGGACTCAGGTGACCCGCAGGCCCGACAGCGGGTCCTCGGCGCACGCGCTCACCGGCGGCCGGTCCAGCTCCGGACGGCGCGTGAGCGTGAGGGGGACCGGACCCCCCCGGGCGGGAGCGGTGCGGCGGGAGTGATCCGCGATGGGCCTGGGGATGCCCGCCCGGTCCTCGGGCCGCTTGGCGAGCAGTTCCTCGCCGTAGCCCTGGACGCACTCGGGATCGGGGCCGTCCAGCGGCAGGCCGGTGAAGAACTTGGCGGCCATGCAGCCGCCCTTGCAGGTGTCGTAGAAGGCACAGGAACTGCACGCCCCGCCGCTTTGCGGTGACCGCAGGTCGCGGAAGAGCTTGGAGTCGCGCCAGACCCCCGCGAAGCCGCCGGGCCGCCGTACGTTCCCCGCGAGGAACTCCTCGTGGATCGCGAAGGGGCAGGCGTAGACGTCGCCGACCGGGTCGATGAGGCACACGACCCGTCCGGCCCCGCACAGATTGAGCCCGGGCAGCGCCTGCCCGTACGCGGACAGATGGAAGAAGGAGTCGCCGGTCAGCACCCCCTCGCCGTGCGCGACCAGCCAGTCGTACAGCTCGCGTTGCTGCTCGCGGGCCGGGTGCAGGTCGTCCCAGACGTCCGCGCCGCGCCCGGAGGGACGCAGCCTGGTCAGGCGGAGCTGGGCGCCGTAGCGGTCGGCCAGCGCCTTGAACTCGTCCAGTTGCGGGATGTTGTGCCGCGTGCAGACGACCGAGAGCTTGAAGTTCTTCATCCCGGCGTCGGCGAGGTTGCGCATGGCGGTCACGGCGGTGTCGTAGGAGCCCGGGCCGCGCAGCGCGTCGTTGACCTCGGCGGTGGCGCCGTCGAGGGAGATCTGGACGTCGACGTAGTCGTTGGCGGCCAGCCGCCGGGCGGCGGCGGGGGTGATCCGGACGCCGTTGGTGGAGAACTTGACGCCGACGTGGTGCGCGGTGGCGTAGTCCAGGAGCTCCCAGAAGTCGGGGCGCACGGTCGGCTCTCCACCGCCGATGTTGACGTAGAAGACCTGCATGGCCTCCAGCTCGTCGATGACGGCCTTGGCCTCCGCGGTGCTCAGCTCACGAGGGTCGCGCCGCCCGGAGCTGGACAGGCAGTGCGCGCAGGCCAGGTTGCAGGCGTAGGTGAGCTCCCACGTCAGGCAGATCGGCGCGTCGAGCCCGTACTCGAACAGGTCGACCAGCCGGGACCCGGACGCGGGCTCGGCCACCCGCGGGGCGGTGACGGTCATGGGGCGGTCCTTTCGACGAGCATGGACGACCGGAAGAGCGCCGTCAGCGCGGCGTGGTAGCGCGGCAGGTCGGAGGCGGGGACGCCGCACGCCGTGCAGGCGGCGCGGGCCGAGGGCGTCTCCGCGAGGGAGCGCACGACGTCGAGCAGCAGCCGGTCCTTGAGGAACGACAGCTTGCGCGTCCCGAAGTGGTAGAGCAGCGCGCCGAACGGTTCCGGCCGCACGGAGACCTGCGGATGCAGGTCCCAGGCGCCGTCGAGGTCGATCCCGGGCACCGTGCGGTCCCTAGTAGACGCCGCACATGCCGTCGATCGAGACCTCTTCGATGAGCGACTCGGCGGCGGAGGTCTCCTCGTCGTGCACCTCTTCGGCGGCGAGTCCGGTGGCGACTTCGGCGGGCTCGGTGACAAGGGCGTGGGTCTCGCTCATGGAAGCTCCCTCAGAGCACGTGGCGGCCATCGCGATGTACGACTTACACGACTTAGCTGACATCGCGCGTATTTGGGGGGAATAGTATTTGCATTGAGTGCCAAAAGATAGGTCGCCGATGAAAGTCGCTCGTTCACCTGCGGGTTTCCCTTCCGGTGACTCCTCGTCGTGAGAACCCGCGCGACGCGACACCCGGACGTGCTCGTGGTCGGGGCGGGCGGCAGCGGAGCCGTCCTGGCGGCTCGGCTCAGCGAGGACCCCGACCGTGAGGTCCGGGTCCTGGAGGCCGGGCCGGTGCCGAGGAGGGTGTCGGAGTTCCCCACCGGGCTACTGGACGCGCGGCTCGTCCCAGGCGCGCAGCCGGGCCACGGCTCCGTCCGGTCGTATCCCGCCCATCTCACCCCAGAGCGCCCGTACGCGGTGCCGAGGGGGCGGATCCTCGGCGGTTCCACCACCGTCAACGGCGGCTACTTCGTCCGGGCGCGGCGCGCGGACTTCGATCGCTGGGCCGCGCACGTGGGCGACGGCTTCTGGTCGTACGAGCGCGTCCTGCCGTTCCTGCGCTCGCTGGAGACCGACCTCGACCACGGGGCCGGTCCGCTGCACGGGGGCACCGGGCCGATCCGGGTCCGCCGCACCGGAGTGGGCCACCCCGCCGTGGCGGCGTTCGGCCGCGCGGCCCGCGAGATGGGCTTTCCGGAGGAGCCGGACAAGAACGCTCAGGACCCTCCCGGTTTCGGCCCCCTTCCGTCGAATGCGGTCGGCGGGCAGCGGATCAACACCGGGATCGCCTACCTCCTGGGAGCGCTCGGACGGCCGAACCTCACCGTGACGGGTGGGTGCACCGTGCGCTCGGTGACGGTCAGCCGCGGCCGGGCGACCGGCGTGGTGGCCGAGCACGCCGGGCGACGGTTCGTGGTGGAGGCCGGGGAGGTCGTGCTCTGCGCCGGTTCGTTCGCCTCACCGCAGGTGCTGCACCTGTCGGGGATCGGACCGGCACACGACCTCGCGCGTCTCGGCGTTCCGGTCGTCCAGGACCTCCCCGCGGTCGGGGCCACGTTCAGCGATCACCCTCAGGTGGTGATGGAGTGGACGCCCCGGCGGCCGATGGCCGAGCCGTCCGGTTCGTGGCTGGGCGGCGCCCTGCACCTGTCCTCGTCCGGCGGCCCCCCCGAGGGGGATCTGGAGATCCTGCAGTCGCTCGTGCCGATCGCCGGCCTGGTCGGCGGTGCGGTGGCGGTCCCCGGCGCGCCCCTGCCCTTCCTCGTGTCCGTGCTGAGTCCGCGGACGAGTGGCCGCCTGTCCACGCGGTCGGCGGATCCCGAGGTCCCGCCGCGCATCGAGTACGGATACCTGGAGACGAACGGCGACCGGTGCCGGATGCGCGAGGCGGTCCGGACGACGGCGGCCCTGATCGCCGCCGACGCGTTCGGCGAGGTCGCCGCGGGACCGGCGGAACCCGGGCCGGAGATCCTGGCGGACGACCGTGCGCTCGACCGGTGGATACGCGCGCGGCTCGGCACGTCCCAGCACACCTGCGGCACCGTCCCGATGGGCCCGGCCGGTGCGCCGTCGGCCGCGGTCGACGCCTACGGAAGGGTGCACGGGCTCAGCGGCCTTCGCGTGGCCGATACCTCGATCCTCCCGACGGCGCCGCTGCGCGGCCCGGCCGCGACGGCCGTTCTCGTCGGCGAGCTGATCGCCCACGCCATCCGCCAGGAATTGGGCTGATCACCGCGCGGGAAGGCTTCACGGTTCGGGTCTGCGCTCCAGGCCGTCCAGGCCCGCCGCGATCCGGCCGATGGTCTCCGCCAGCAGCTCCGACAGCCCGGTGCCGTCCTCGGCCGCCAGCCAGTGCTCGTACGCCGAGACCGCGGCCGCGAGGAGGGCGTGGCCGGCGAGCCGGGGGAGCATCGCGGAGGGCGGCAGCCCGGTGCGCTCCGCCACGAACTCCGTGACGATCGCCCGCCAGGAGGCATAGCGGAGCGTCGCGTCGGCCTGCAGGGCGGGCACTCCCAGGATGAGCTCCATGCGCTGGCGGTGCCAGGGCACGTCCGCGACGTCGAACCGGTTGAACTCCACGACGGCCTCGCGGAGGGCGTCCATCATCGGCGTGCGCGGATCGGTCCTGGCCAGGAGCTCCCGCAGCGTCAGCAGATGGGCTTCGAAGTCACCCCACACCAGATCGTTCTTGGACGCGAAGTAGTGGAAGAACGTCCTGCGGCCGATGCCCGCGGCGGCGGCGATGTCGTCGACCGTGGTGTCGCCGAAACCCTGCCGCGCGAACAGCTCGAAGCCCAGCCGTTCGAGGGCCGCGCGTGAGGTCACCCGCGGCCTGCCCATCACCGCCTGGTCGCCGCGCCTGCCCCTGCCGGGATGCGTCACGTGCGGCCGTCCCCGGCCGTCCGGGCGCTGGCGGCCGGGGCCGCCGGCTCGTCCCGTACGCGTAGCTCACCTGTCATGTCTCCCAGGCTGCCACGACCGGCCCGGCAAGGCGGTGTTCATCGGCCCGCCGGGCCCGGCGGACCCCGCGGGGGGACGCCGGCGGGCAGATCCGCGGCGTTCCCGCCCCGTCGTGTGGTCACCCGAACACCGGGACGATCTGCGGCAGGTCGGCCGTCGTGCGGATTCCCGGGGGTGCCGCGCAGACGAAGGGCACGGCGTTGACGGCGCGGTTGGCCGTCAGTCCGGGCGACACCGCGGCCCACCGTTCGATGGGCACCGGGAAGTGGATGTCGAGGTCGAGCGGGGCGTCGCCCTCGACCGAGACGTGCCAGCCGGTGGCGCGGACGTCCCATCCGGGATCGAGGTCGGTGGAGCAGTACCAGGCGGCGCGAAAGCGCAGCACCGGCCGGCCGCCCCGCATCCCCGACACCGTCATCCGCTGTGCGGCGACGGTGCCGGCCGCCAGGACCCCGGCGGCGATCTCGACCGGGCGGCGGGCGACCGCGACCTCCCCGCTCGCCTCCACGGAGTCGAGGGGCATCGAGAGCGTGTCGGCGAGGAGACGGAGCGACGGGCCGAAGCTGCTCCGCCCATGCGACAGCCGGCGTTCGTCGAACTCCGCGGGAGGCTTGCCGAAGCCCATCACGTCGAAGAGCAAGCCCGGCGAGTCGCGTCGCGAGAGATCGGCGAACTCGTCGATCGTGATGGCGTCGAGCCGCCGTTGGATCGACGCCAGGACCAGCGGGAGGGCCTCGGTGATGAATCCCGGGCTGCTGCCGGTGCTGTGGATCGAGGTCTCGCCGAGGTCGCACGCGGCCTCGACCCGTTCGCGGACCGCGGGGTCGAGGCCGGCGGGATGATGGAACTCGCCCCGGGTCGTCACGATGTTCACGCCCGACGCCAGCAGCCGGCAGACCTCGTCGACATCGCAGGAGCGCGGCATGTACAGGACGCAGTCGGCGCCGAGCCCGAGCACCTCCTCGATGTCACGCGTCGCGGTGACCCCGGTCGTCCCGAGCCCGCACAGCTCGCCGGCGTCGACCCCGGCCTTGGCCTCCGTATGGACGTACACCCCGGCCAACGCAAGGTGCGGGTGCTCGATCACCGACCGCAGCGCGTGGGTGCCGATGTTCCCCGTGGCCCACTGGACGACGCCGCGCGGTGCCCGCGCCGCCTCCGCGGGGCCGCCGGGCGCCGGGAGACGCTCCTCCTGCCGTGCCGCCGTCATGCGACCACCGCGCCGAAGGCCTTGCTCTCCAGGAACTCCTCGAGCCCGGCGGCGCCCATCTCGCGGCCGATGCCCGACTGCTTGTACCCGCCGAACGGCACGTCGGCGGAGAAGTAGTCGCCGCCGTTGATGCTGAACGTCCCGCTGCGGATCCTGCGGGCCACCGCGACGGCGCGCTCCTGGTCACCGCTGTGCACCGCGCCGGAGAGACCGAAGATCGAGTTGTTGGCGATGCGCACCGCGTCGTCCTCGTCGTCGTACGGGATGACGGCGAGGACCGGCCCGAAGACCTCCTCCTGCGCGATCTCGCTGTCCGGGTCGACCCCGCTGAGCAGGGTCGGGGTGTAGAAGAAGCCGGGATCGACGCGCTCGCCGCCGGTCACGAGCTTCGCGCCCGCCGCGACGGCCCGTCGCACCAGCCCGTCCACCTTGTCGCGCTGCCGCTCGCTGATGAGCGGTCCCATGTACGTCCGGGGATGGGCGGGATCGCCGTACCGCACGCGGCCGAGGCCGGCCGCGACCTGCTCGACGATCTCGTCGTGCCGTGCCCTCGGCACGAGCAGCCGGGAGGTGAGCGCGCAGCCCTGCCCGGAGTGCGCGCAGATGGTGAAAGCCGCGAACATCGCGGCGGCGGCGAGGTCGGCGTCGTCCAGGATGATCATGGCGGACTTGCCGCCGAGCTCCAGGAAGACGCGTTTCACCGTACGGCTCGCGGCTTCCATGATCCGGCGGCCGGTGGCCGTGGAGCCGGTGAAACTGATCATGTCCACGTCGGGGTGGGTGGTGAGGGCCTCGCCGACCGCGGCCTCGGACGAGGTCAGGATGTTGACCACGCCGGGCGGGATGTCCGTGTGGCGGGCGATCAGCTCGCCCAGAGCCAGCGTGACCAGCGGCGTGTCCGGAGAGCCTTTGAGCACGACCGTGCATCCCGCCGCGAGCGCGGGAGCCAGCTTGGCCAGCGCGAGCTGGTTGGGATAGTTGTACGGGATGATCGCGGCGACCACCCCCGCGGCCTCCTTCTCCACCCAGCGGCGATGACGCCGGCCCCGGCTCTCGACCTCGCCGAGGTCCTGGGTCATGGGGTAGGTCTCGAGCAGATCGGCGTAGTACTTGACGATCTTGATGGGGTCGTCGAGCTGGGGGCCGTAGGTGAGCATGCGGGGCGCGCCGACCTCCGCGATCGTCAGCTCGCGCAGCTCCTCGCTGTGCTCGGTCAACGCCCGGTGGAGCTGGTCGAGACACCGGACGCGGGCCTCCGGGTCGGTCGGCCAGCCGGTGGTGTCGAACGCACGGCGGGCCGCCGCGACACCGGCTCTGGCCTCGACGACCGTGGCGTCCGGTGCCTGGCCGAGCACCTCGCCGGTCGCGGGATTGACCGAGGGGAACGTCCGTCCGGCCTCGACGAGGCGTCCGTCGATGAGCAGGCGCCGCACCGCGTCCTGCGCCCGAATGCCGTCCTCGCCGGTTCCCCGCGCGGGGTCCGTGGCGATCGGCACGTTGTCCTGAGATTTCATCCCGTCTCCTTCTTAATGACTGGAAACTACATTCTCATAATTTGCAAATCAATCGTCCGAGGAGGCCGGGCCGGGCCCGGCCGGTCTGCCGGCGCCCGTGATGCCCGTCTTCGCGGAGGTATTTGCTGCTCAGAAGGCGATCGTCCGGCCTGGAGCCTGCGCGCGCGGGGGCGGAGATTGTCGCGGTGGCCGCTGAGCTGGGCGACGTCTCATACGTCACAAGGTTGTCATTCGGGGCTTCCGGAAGGGACTCCGGTGAGATTAGGATTCTCGTACTAGGAAGGGAGATTCTCGTGATCGAGACGACAGCGCTGAGCCCGAACCTGGGCGTGGAGGTCACCGGCGTCGAGGATTTGCTCGACGCCGCGCTGATCAGCCGGTGCCTGGAAGCACTGAAGTGGCGCGGAGTCCTGCTCATCCGTGGCCTGCACCTGGATGACGAAGCCCAGCTCGCCTTCAGCCGCAAGCTGGGCGAGGTCGTGACGCTGGGTGGAAACGAGATCTTCAAGGTTTCCCTCGACCCGGCGACGAACCCGTCCGCCGAGTACCTCAAGGGCACCTTCTTCTGGCACATGGACGGCACCACCGACCGGGTGCCCATCAAGGCGACCACTTTGACGGGCCGGCACGTGGCCATGGTGGGCGGCGGGACCGCGTTCGCCAGCACCTACGCCGCCTACGAGAACCTGTCCGAAGAGGACCGCAAGCGCTACGACGATCTGCGCGTGGTGCACAGCTTCGAGGCGGCGCAGCGGCTGGTGAAGCCCGATCCGACCGAGAAGGAGCTCGCGATCTGGCGCACCCAGCGCCCGCAGGAGACGTCACTGGTCTGGAAGCGCCGCGACGGCCGCCGCTCGCTCGTGATCGGCGCGACGGCCGACCACATCGTCGGCATGGAGCCCGCCCGGAGCCGGGCGCTCCTTGACGAGCTTCTCGCCTGGTGCACTCAGGACCGCTTCTGCTACACCCACGAGTGGCAGGTCGGCGACCTGGTGATGTGGGACAACACGGGCATGCTGCACCAGGCGCTGCCGTACGACGTCGCCTCCGAGCGAACCCTGCACCGGACCACCATCGTGGGCGACGAGGCACTCTCGTGAAGACCGCCGTCGTGACCGGTGGCGGCTCGGGCATCGGCCTGGCCATCAGCGAGCGGCTGAGCGCCGACGGCTACCACGTCGCCGTGCTCGATCTCAAACCCGGCGACACGGGGGTCTCCCAGGTGGCCGACGTGACGGACCCCGCACAGGTGAACGCCGCGCTGGCCGCCGTCAGGGAACGCCTGGGCCCGATCACCATCCTGGTCAACGCGGCCGGGCTGGACGGCTTCAAGCGCTTCTCCGACCTCACGTTCGAGGCCTGGCAGCGGGTGATCGACGTCAACCTGAACGGTGTCTTCCACTGCGTCCAGGGCGTGCTCCCCGACATGCTGGACGCCGGATGGGGGCGGATCGTCAACATCTCCTCCTCGAGCGCGCACTCGGGCCAGGCGTTCATGGCGCACTACGTGGCGGCCAAGTCGGCGGTCAACGGGCTCACCAAGGCGCTGGCGCTGGAACTCGGGCCGAAGGGCATCACGGTGAACGCCGTGCCACCGGGTTTCATCGACACCCCGATGCTGCGCAGGGCCGAGCAGCGCAACCTGCTCGGCGGCTCGATAGCGGATCACATCGAGCGGACGCCCGTCCGTCGCGTGGGCCGGCCGGAGGACATCGCGGCCACCTGCGCGTTCCTGGTCGCCGACGAGGCCGGATACATCACGGGCCAGATCCTGGGCGTGAACGGCGGGCGCAACACATGAGCCGCGCCCCCTCGCCCGCGCAGGTCATGCCGATTCCGGCATGACGCCCGAAGACGGCCCTGGGACGGCCCACGTCGTGGAGGTCGGCGGCGTTCCGATGTCGGCGCTGGTACGGGAGGCGCCGCGGCCCAGGGCGGTCGTCCTCGCCCTGCACGGCGGTGCGACGACCTCGGTGTACTTCGACGCCCCGAACCGGCCGCGGCTGTCGCTGCTCCGGACCGGCGCCGCGCTCGGCTTCACCGTCATCGCCCTCGACCGCCCGGGTTACGGTGACTCCGCCGCGCACGCCGGCCGGATGTTCCCGGCCGCCCGGCGCGTCGATCTCGCGTACGCGGCCGTGGAGCGGCTGCTCGCGTCGCGTCCCCGGGGCGCGGGTGTGTTCGTGATGGCGCATTCGAGGGGCTGCGATCTGGCGCTGCGGATGGCGGGCGACGAGCGGGGCGCGGATCTGCTGGGCCTGGAGCTCGCCGGCACCGGGCGGCGGATGCAGCCCCGGGCCGTCGCGGTCCAGGCGGCGAGAAGGGGAGCCGGCCCGTCGCCGAACGGTGCCGGAACCGGTCTGCGTGACCTGCTGTGGGGGCCGCCGGGCCTCTACCCGGCCGAGGTCGCCGGCGGCGCGGGCATCTCCTCTCCCGCTCCCGCCTACGAGGGCGTTGAGGCGGAGCGCTGGATGGAGGAGTTCCCGAGGCTCGCCGCCCGGGTGCGCATCCCGGTTCACTACACCCTCGGCGACCACGAGAGGTGGTGGCGAGCCGGGCCGGCGGCGCTGGCCGACGTCGCGGCCCTGTTCACCGCCTCCGCCCGGGTCGCCGTCCACGAGCAGGCGGGCGGCGGTCACAACCTGAGCCTCGGGCTGTCGGCTCTGTCGTATCACCTGCAGGTACTGTCGTTCGCCGAGGAATGCGTGCTGGCCCGAGAGAAGACTCTTAATTCCATAAATGGAGAATGATATTCTCCAGCCATGTATCACCTGGGATGGCAGGCGGAGCAGCAGCCCGATGCGGTCGCGGTCATCGAGAGCGGCGGCCGGACCGTGTCCTACGCCGAACTCGACGCGCGCTCACGTCACCTCGCGGCGGCGCTCGGCAAGAAGCCGGGAGACTCGATCGCCATCCGGATGCCCAACGGCGCGGCGTTCCTCGAGGTCGCCTGGGCCGCACAGCGTTCGGGCCTTTACTACACGCCGGTCAACGCACACCTGCTTCCCGCCGAGATCGACGAGATGGTGGAGGGGAAGCTGCTGGTCACCGAGGAGGTGTACGAGCGCCTTCTCGCCACGCCCGTCACGCGGGAGCCGGAGGAGTGCGAGGGGCGGGAGCTGCTCTACTCCGGGGGCACGACCGGGCGTCCCAAGCCCGTGCGCAAGCCGCTCACCGCGGGCCCGATGGGCGACCAGGCGGACGCGTGCGTGCAGATCGCGCTGGGTCTGGCCCGGTACGGCATGGGCCCCGGCACCGTCTACCTCTCACCGGCCCCGCTCTACCACGCGGCGCCGCTCGTGTACTGCATGTCGCTGCTCAGACTGGGCGGCACCCTCGTCGTCATGGACCGCTTCGACGCGGCCGGCTGCCTGGAGCTGATCGAACGGCACCGGGTCACGCACGCCCAGTTCGTCCCGACGATGTTCGTCCGGCTCCTGAAGCTGCCGGCCGAGGAGCGCGCCAGGGACCTGAGCAGCCTGCGGCTGGTCTTCCACAGTGCCGCGCCCTGCCCGGTCGAGGTCAAACGGCGGATGCTCGACTGGTTCGGCCCGATCATCCACGAGTACTACTCCGGGACCGAGGGGTACGGCCACACGGCCATCGGGCCGCAGGAGTGGCTGGCGCACCCGGGGTCGGTGGGCAAGCCCACCGGCGACGTCCATATCGAGGACGGCGTGGTCTACTTCGGCGAGCGCACCCTGGGCGACGTCGGATACCTCGATGACGACGGCTATCTCTATCTGACCGACAGGGTCGCGCACATGATCGTGTCCGGTGGCGTCAACATCTATCCGCAGGAGGCCGAGAACGTCCTGGTGATGCACCCGGACGTCGCCGACGTCGCGGTGATCGGGGTCCCGGACCCGGAGATGGGCGAGCGGGTCCTCGCGGTGGTCGAGCCGGCGGCCGACGTGACCGAGGAGGAGCTTCTCGCGTACTGCCGGGAGCGGCTCGCCTCGTACAAGTGCCCGCGCGGCGTCGACTTCGTGCCGGAGCTGCCCAGGGACCCCAGCGGAAAGCTGCGCAAGGGCCTCCTGCGGGAGGCGTACTGGCAGGACCACGACACCAGGATCGTCTGAACGGCCGGCCAGGCCGGCGGTACCCCCGCCCGGTGCGGCTCCGCGAGCACCGGGCCTACGGCGGAGAGATCGGCAGCCGCTCCGCGTCACCACGGCCGGTGGCGGTGCCGGGCCCGCCGTGCGTGTCGGGACGGTCGCCGGCCAGGAAGGGGGCCATCGTCGCCACCGCCTCCTGGTGGAGCGTGGTCGCGTCCGGCAGGACGCGCAGGTCCACCGTGACGCCGGACCGTGCGGCCCGGGCGGCGAACGCCAGCGAATCGTCCAGCAGGGGATCGGTGCCCGCCGTCAGGAGCTGGACCGGCGGCAGGCCGTGCAGGTTGGCGAAGAGCGGGCTCACCAGGGGGTCGGCCAGCCGGCTGCCGGCGGCGTACCGCGTGACGTGCCGCCGGAGCTCGACGACGTCGAAGGTGGGATCGGCGCCCGCGTTGAGACTGAGGCTCGGCGCCTCCAGGGTCAGGTCGAGCAGCGCCGAGACCAGCACCGCGCGGCGGGGGAGGGGAGCGCCGAGATCGCGCAGGCGGATCAGCAGCGCCGCAACGAGCCCGGCACCCGCCCGCTCGCCCGCCACCACCACCGGGCCGGAGGCCCGGCAGTGGCGGTAGGCGGCCTGGACGTCCTCGAGTGCCGCGGGGAAGGTGGGCCGGTGGCGGGCGCAGACGACGGCGGCCCCGGTCCGCAGGGCGAGGGGTGCGGCCAGATCGAGTGCCGCATGCGGGGTGCCACTGAGGTCGCGGTCACCTCGCAGATACAGGACGACCGTCTCGACGGGGCCCGGGGGGCGCACGACCGGTCCCACCGGGCTCGCTTCGATCCGCAGGTCACTTACCACGCCGCATCGCCCTTTCCACTGCCTGCCAGTGCTCGTCGGCCACCCAGAGGCGCGCGAAGGTGCGCGCCGCCTCTTCCGCGGAGACGGCACCCGACGTGATGTGCTTGACCTCCCGGGTGGGCCCGTCGGCGAGCGACCTGGCCAGGGAGCGCCAGCCCTCCGCGAAGGAGGCCCGCGGCAGGACCTGGTCCACCAGCCCCAGTTGCCCGGCCTCGGCGGCGCCGAGCAGGGAGCCGGTGCCGGCGAGCAGGAGGGCCCTGCCTCTGCCGACCAGCGCGGCGAGCCGTTCGGCACCGCCCCAGGCCGGCATGATCGCGAGGGTCGCCTGGGTGAATCCGATCTTTATGTCGTCGGCGGCCACCCGGATGTCGGCGGCCACCGCGACCTCGGCCCCGCCGCCCAGGGCATGGCCGTTCAGCGCGGCGATCACCGGGGCGGGGAAGGCCGCGAGCCGATCGCAGATCCGCCGCATCCGCAGCGCCATGGCCGTCGCCTCGTCCTCGGTACGGATCGCGGCCAGTTCCTTCAGGTCGCCTCCTGAGACGAACGCCCGGTCGCCCGCCCCGGTGATGACGAGGGCCCGGGCGCCGGCCGCCGCGTCGAGGGCCTTCTCCAGCTCGCCCATCGTGGCCGGCGCGATGGCGTTGCGGGCCTGGGGGCGGTTGATGGTGATGACCGCCAGCCCCTGCTCCAGCTCAAGATCTACCATGCCAGCCTCTCCAGCGGTGATATGAGCATTCTCATTTTTCGCGAACAGTATATTCGCCGATGGGGGCCGCAATCCAGATGGACGCCGATCTACCTGTCCGGCCCGGGCACGGTCCGGCGGCCCCTGGACGGCATGACCTGATCCGGGCCGAGCCGGTGTCGTCCCGCCTCGACGGCACCTCCGGACGCGCCGCGTCCTCAGGTGCTCGCCGTCTTCGGCCTCTCCTGGCGGAAGGCGGTGGGCGTCTGCCCGGAGTAGGCCTGGAAGGCCCGGCTGAAGGCGCTCGCGCTGTCGAATCCCACGGCCGTGGCCACGCCGAGCACGGTGTCGTCGCGCCGGATCAGCAGCGTCATGGCGTGCAGCAGCCTGCTGTGCAGGAGGTACTGGCGCCACGTCATGCCGGTCGCGGTGCGGAACCGGCGCCGCAGGGTGCGCTCGGAGACGGCGGCGGCACGGCAGACCTCGTCGAGCGAGACCGAGGCCAGGTGCTCGTCGGTGTACCGCATGACCGCCGTGATCAGCGGGTCCGGGCTGGTCGGCAGGTAGAAGGGCCGCTCGTGGTCCAGGCGTTCGAGGACGAGGCCGGCCAGGGTCTCGAAGTAGGAGTCGGCGGTGGCGTCGCTGGCCGGGCGGCCTATCGGCCAGCGCGCGGCATAAATGATCATCTCTCGGAAGACCGGCTCCACCGGCAGGACCCTGGCCCGCCCCGCCGTGTCGCGTACCAGCCCTGGATCGAAGAACACCGAGACGGTCCTGGCCTTGTCGAAGGAGCTCTTGTGCGCGAGCCCGGCCGGTATCCACACCGCCTGCCGGGACGGCAGGCGGTGGCGCGCCGCCCTGGTCTCGACCTCGACGATCCCCTCGAAGGCGTACTCGAGCTGGTGCAGGTCGTGACGGTGCCACGAGGTGGCGGCGGTGTCGCCCTCGTACGAGTACGACCCCGCGGCCACTCCCGCCTCGCCGCGCAGTGCCACCCATCGGGAGGTGGCCGCGGGGGGCGGTGAATCGGCCGTTCGCGCAAAGCCGGTCATCGCCGATGACTGTACTCATGGAGGTATGACTCCCGCCTACCGGCCGTACCGTCCGGCCGACCCGGAGGCCGCGCGATGAACCAGTCCCACCTGACCTACCTGGCGAGCCCCGAATGGGCCCGGACGCTGCGCACCGAACTGCTGCCCTGGCTGCAGGAGACGGCCGACCTCGGCGACGACGTGCTGGAGATCGGACCCGGTCCCGGGCTCACCACGGACCTGCTCCTGCGACTGACCGCCAAGGTGACCGCCATCGAGATCGACCCCGGCCTCGCCGCGCAACTGCGCACCAGGCTCCAGGACGCTCCCGTGGAGGTCGTCCAGGGCGACGCCACCACCGTCGATCTGGCGCCCGGCCGGTTCTCGGCGGCGACCTGCTTCTCGATGCTGCACCACATGGAGTCACCGGAGGAGCAGGACCGGCTGTTCGCACGGCTGCACCACGTCCTTCGTCCCGGCGCGGTACTCCTGGGAGTCGACTCCCTCGACACGGAGCTGATCCGGGGCGGCCATATCGACGACACCTTCGTCCCGGTCGACCCCGACACCCTCGACCGGCGGCTCCAGGCGGCGGGGTTCACCGACGTCACCGTGACCAGGACGAACGAGCACCAGTTCCGGTTCAGCGCGCGGAAGCCGCTGGATCTCTAGGTCCCGGCCGCGGGCCGGCAAGTCTTGGAATTTCCCTTCTCTGACTGAGAGAGTGTAGTTCTCGTCTCACGGAGGGAACCCTCACCATGCGAACGATCCCCGCCGAGCTGGTCAAGCGGTACGAAGCCGAGGGCTGGTGGACTCAGGACACGATCGGTGACCTCCTGGCGCGTGGGCTCGCCGCAGCTCCCGAGGCCGCGTTCCGCGTGCACTCGGCCGTACGGCCGTGGTCGGGGACCTTCCGTGACGTCGAGCGGGTCGCGCGCAGGCTGGCCGGGGGCCTGCGCGCGCGAGGCGTCGGCCCCGGTGACGTGATCGCGTTCCAGCTGCCCAACTGGATGGAGGCCGCCGCGGTCTTCTGGGCATCGGCGTTCCTGGGTGCGGCCGTGGTGCCGGTCGTCCACTTCTACGGGCGCAAGGAGCTCGGCTACATCCTGGACGCGATCGAGCCTCGCGTCTTCGTCACGGCCGAGCGGTTCGGGCGGATGGAGTGCCAGCCCGACCTGTACGCGGAAGTGCCCATCGTCGGTGTGGTGGGGCGCGACTTCGACGACCTGCTCAGTGCCGACCCCATGCCCGGCACCGTCGCGGCGGACCCGGCGGGCCCCGCTCTGATCGCGTTCACCTCCGGCACCACACGCGATCCCAAGGGCGTCGTCCACAGCCATCGGACGCTCGGCTGCGAGACGCGCCAGCTCGCCGGGCTCTACCCGCCCGACCGGGGCCGGCAGCTCACCGCGACCCCCGTGGGGCACTTCATGGGCATGGTGAACGCCTTCCTGATCCCGGTGCTGGACGGTACGCCGGTGAACCTCACCGACGTCTGGGACCCGGGCCGGGCGCTGGCGCTGATGACGGGCGAGGGCCTCACGGTGGGAGGCGGCGCGACCTACTACGTCACGAGCCTCCTCGACCATCCCGACTTCACGGCCCGGCATCTGCCGCACATGAAGTACGTGGGCCTCGGCGGCTCGTCGGTCCCGGCGGCGGTCACCACCCGGCTGGCGGATCTCGGCATCACGGTGTTCCGCTCCTACGGCAGTACCGAGCACCCGTCGATCACGGGCTCGCGGCACACCGCGCCCGAGCGCAAGCGGCTGTACACCGACGGGAACGTCCTGCCCGGCGCGGAGATCCGGCTGGACGCCGACGGCGAGATCCTCAGCCGGGGCCCGGATCTGTGCCTCGGCTACACCGACGAGGCCCTGACCGAGGCGGCGTTCGACGAGGACGGCTGGTACCGCACGGGTGACATCGGCGTGATCGACGAGGACGGCTACCTCACGATCACCGACCGCAAGGCCGACTTCATCATCCGCGGTGGCGAGAACATCAGCGCTCTGGAGGTCGAGGAGGTGCTTCTCGCGATGCCCGGTATCGCGGAGGCCGCGGTGGTGGCCGCTCCCGACCCGCGACTCGGTGAACACGCCGCGGCGGTCGTACGGCTGAGGCTCGAATTCCCCCTCCCCACGATGGACGAGCTGCGGGCCCATCTCCACAGGTCAGGGCTGGCCCGGCAGAAATGGCCGGAGGAACTGCACGCCGTGGACGACTTTCCGCGCACCGCCAGCGGCAAGATCCAGAAGTTCCTTCTCCGTCAAGACATTGCAGTACGCCAGGGTCGAGAATAAGATTCTCGCAATCAGCAAGGGAGGATCTCATGTCGTCGCGCGTTCTGCCGTATCCGTTGTTCGACGCGGACAACCATCTGTACGAGACCGAGGAGGCGCTGACCAAGTACCTTCCGGAGCAATACCGGAGCGCGATCCAGTACGTGCAGGTGAACGGCCGTACGAAGATCGCGATCCGCGGTCAGATCAGCGAGTACATCCCCAACCCCACCTTCGAGGTCGTCGCCCGCCCCGGCGCGATGGAGGACTACTTCCGGGTGGGCAACCCCGAGGGCAAGAGCCGCCGCGAGATCTTCGGCGAGCCGATGCGGTCGATCCCGGCCTTCCGGGAGCCCGGGCCGCGCCTGAAGCTCATGGACGAGCTGGGCATCCAGCAGACCCTGATGTTCCCCACGCTGGCGTCCCTCATCGAGGAGCGGATGCGGGACTCACCCGAACTTATCCACGCGGTCGTGCACGGTCTCAACGAGTGGCTGCACGAGACCTGGTCGTTCAACTACCAGGACCGCATCTTCACCACCCCGGTGATCAGCCTGCCGATCGTGGAGAAGGCGATCGCCGAGCTCGACTGGGTCGTCGAGCGCGGTGCGCGCGCGATCCTGGTGCGGCCCGCGCCCGTTCCGGGCTACGGCGGTTCGCGCTCGTTCGCGCTGCCCGAGTTCGATCCGTTCTGGCGGCGCGTGGTCGAGCACGGTGTCCTGGTCGCGATGCACTCCTCCGACAGCGGCTACGCCCGGTACACCAGCGACTGGGAGGGCGGCGGCAAGGAGATGCTGCCGTTCAAGGCGGACGCCTTCCGGGCGATCGCCGAGTGGCGGCCGATCCAGGACGCGGTGGCCTCGTGGGTCTGCCACGGCGCACTGTTCCGGGTCCCCGGGCTGAAGATCGCGGTGATCGAGAACGGTTCGTCCTGGGTGGCGCCGCTGCTGAAGACGCTGGCCGACGTCTACAAGAAGATGCCGACGGAGTTCGCCGGCGACCCGGTCGCGGCCCTCAAGCAGAGCATCCATGTCAGCCCGTTCTGGGAGGAGGACATGGCCGAGCTGGCCGACCTCATCGGCGTCGACCGGGTGCTGTTCGGCTCGGACTACCCGCATCCCGAGGGGCTGGCGGACCCGGTCTCCTACGTCGACGCCCTCGGCAAGCTGAGCGAAGAGGACCAGGCCAAGATCATGGGCGGCAACCTGGCCCGGCTCATCGCGAAATGAAGTGGGAGACCATCCCCCGGATGGTGCTGAGCGCCGCCGACCGCTTCGGCGACGCCGAGGCGATCGTGGACGGGCCGGTCCGGCTCACCTTCACCGAGCTGGCCGGCCGTGTCCGCGTCGCCGCGGGCGCCTTCGCGGAGGCGGGGATCGAGAAGGGCGACCGGGCGGCGATCTGGGCGCCCAACTCCGCCGAATGGATCATCGCGGCGTTCGGCCTGCTGACCGCCGGTGGAGTGATGGTTCCGGTCAACACCAGGTTCAAGGCGGATGAGGCGGGCGACATCATCCGCCGGAGCGGGGCGAAGGCCGTACTCGTCCAGAAGGGCTTCCTCGGCCTGGACTACGCGGGCCCCCCGGGCGTACCGGTGATCGACCTGAAGTCGGACTTCCTCTCCAGCGGCTCGCCCTTCGAACGGGGGGTGAGCGGCGAGGACGTCTGCGACATCTCGTTCACCTCCGGGACGACCGGGCGGCCCAAGGGCGTCCTGATGACCCACGCCCAGACCCTCCGGCTGTACGCGGAGTGGTGCGACCTGGCCGACCTGCGGGAAGGCGACCGGTACCTGATCGTCAACCCGTTCTTCCACATCTTCGGGTACAAGGCGGGCTGCATCGCGTCCCTGATCCGCGGCGCCACCATCATTCCGGTGCCGGTCTTCGATGTAGACCAGGTGCTCGACCTGGTGGAACGCGAGAAGGTGACGATGCTGCCGGGCCCGCCCACGCTCTACCACTCGCTGCTGTCGGCACCGGGCGAGCGCGACCTGTCGTCCCTGCGTGCGGCCGTGACCGGCGCGGCCGACATCCCGGTGGAGCTCATCCGCCGGATCAGGAGCGAGCTGCCCTTCCAGTCGATCATGACCGGATACGGGCTGACGGAGGCGGGGACGGTCACCGCGTCCAGGCCCGGCGACTCGTTCGAGGACATCGCGACGACGGTCGGCACGCCGTGCGACGGCGTCGAGGTGCGCATCGCCGGCGACGGCGAGGTGCTGGTCCGCGGGTACAGCGTCATGAAGGGATACCTCGACGACCCGACCGCGACCGCCGAGGCGATCGATCAGGACGGCTGGCTGCACACCGGAGACCTCGGGACGCTGGACGACCGGGGGCACCTGCGGATCGTCGGCCGCAAGAAGGACATGTTCATCGTGGGCGGCTTCAACGCCTACCCGGCCGAGATCGAGGGCTTCCTCCTGGAGCATCCGGCCATCGCCCAGGTCGCGGTGGCGGGAGTCCCGGACGAGCGGCTCGGTCAGGTGGGGAAGGCCTTCGTGGTCCGGCACGGCCCTGTCTCGGCGGAGGATCTGATCGCCTGGAGCCGTGCGCGGATGGCCGGGTTCAAGGTGCCCAGGTACGTGGAGTTCCTCGACGAACTGCCGCTGAACGCGACCGGCAAGGTGATGAAGGACCAGTTGCTTCGTGGTCACGAGGCCGGCCAGGACCGGGCCGCCCCCGCCGGGCAGTGAACCGGTATCGGCATTCTCTCTTCGAAAGAAACGCATGCAGAGATGAACGACTTCGCCCAGACCTCGTCCGGCATCCCCCTCCAGCCGGTCTACGGACCGGCGGACCGGCATGCCGAGCCGCCCGACCCGGGCCGCTTTCCCTTCACGCGCGGGAACTTCCCCTCCGGTTACCGGGGGCGCCTGTGGACCTTCCGGCAGTACTCCGGCTTCGGTACCGCAGAGGAGTCCAACCGCCGGTACCGCTATCTGCTGGACCAGGGCGGCACCGGGCTGTCCGTGGCGCTCGACCTGCCCACCCAGTGCGGCTACGACTCCGACGACCCCGAGGTGAGCGAGGAGGTCGGCCGGGTGGGTGTCGCGGTCGACACCCTCGCCGACGCCGAGATCCTCTTCGAGGGCATCCCGCTCGACCGGATCAGCACGAGCTTCACCATCAACGGGACGGCCGCGATCCTGCTGGCGTTCTACGTGGCCGCCGCCGAGCGCAAGGGTGTGCCACGGGCCGCGCTCACCGGGACGATCCAGAACGACATCCTCAAGGAGTACGCCTCGCGCGGCACCTGGATCTGGCCACCCGAGCCGTCCCTGCGGCTGATCGCCGACACCATCGAGTTCTGCGCGGCCGAGGTGCCGAGGTTCAACGCCATCTCGGTGGCCGGCGCGCACTTCCGTGACGCCGGGGCCAACGCCGTGCAGGAGATGGCCTTCACCCTCGCCGACGGGGTCACCTACTGCGACACCGTGCTGGCCCGCGGCCGTATGACGATCGAGGAGTTCGCTCCCCAGATCTCCTTCTTCTTCTACACGCACGGCGACTTCTTCGAGGAGATCGCCAAGTACCGGGCGGGACGCCGGCGCTGGGCGACGATCGTACGGGAGCGCTACGGGGCGACCTCGGACAAGGCGTCGATGTTCCGCTTCGGCTGCGTCGCGGGCGGCGCCTCCCTGTACGCCCCCCAGGCGCAGAACAACATCGTCCGGGTGGCCTACGAGGCGATGGCCTCGGTGCTGGGCGGCGTCCAGTCGATGTTCACCGCCGCCTGGGACGAGCCGTTCGCGCTGCCCAGCGAGGAGTCGGCGACGCTCGCCCTGCGCACCCAGCAGATCCTCGCCCACGAGACCGGCGTCGCACGGGTCGTGGATCCGCTCGGCGGCTCGTACTTCGTCGAGGCGCTCACCGACGCCACGGAGGCCGGCATCGTCGAGATCATGGAAGACCTCGACCGGCACGGCGGCATGGTCCGGGCGATCGAGGACGGCTACCTGCAGGGCATGATCGCCGACGAGGCGTACCGGCTCCACCAGGAGATCGAGGCGGGCACCCGGCCGGTCGTCGGCGTCAACCGTTTCGTCTCCGCCGAGCCGGCCCCCGAGCTCGCGACCTACGAGCTGGACGCGGCGGGCCGCGAGCGGCAGCTGAAGCGGCTCGCCAGGGTGAAGGCCGAGCGCGATCCCGCGGCGGTCCGGGCCCGGCTGGACGACCTGGCGCGTGCCGCGGAGGGCACCGGTAACCTCATGGGCCCCCTGATCGACTGCGCGAACGCGTACTGCACGGTCGGGGAGATGGTCGCCGTGCTCAAGGCGGCCTGGGGCGAGTTCCAGCAGCCGGTGGTGTTCTGATGCCGGCCCGGGTCCTGATCGCCAAGCCCGGTCTGGACGGCCATGACCGCGGCGCCAAGATCGTCGCACGCGCGCTGCGCGACGCCGGCTTCGAGGTCGTCTTCACCGGCATCCGCCAGCGCATCGAGGACATCGTGGCGATCGCCCTCCAGGAGGACGTGGCCGTCGTCGGTCTGAGCATCCTGTCCGGTGCGCATCTCGCGCTGACCACCCGCACCATCGAGGCACTCCGGGCCGCCGACGCCGCCGACATCGCCGTCGTCGTCGGCGGCACGATCCCCCAGGCCGACGTCCCTGGCCTGCGGTCCGCGGGCGCCGCCGCGGTCTTCCCGACCGGTACCCCCCTCGACGTCCTCGTGACGGAGTTGCGGGCGCTGACCGGCACCCCCGCCCCACCCTGAACCCTCTGCGCGGCGTGCGGAGGGCGACGGCCGGGCCGACCTGCCCGGTCCTACTGAACCGGATCTTCAACTTGGAGGCATCATGCGGGTCGGAGTGATGATCGGGCCGGAGCGGGGCGACTCGGCGCGGAAGGTCGCGCGGATGATCGAGGACGTGGAGTGGGCCGATTCCGCGGGCCTGAGCACGGCGTGGGTGCCGCAGATTCCGACGGAGCTCGACGCGCTGGTGGCGGTGGCCCTGATGGGGGCGCGCACGGCGCGGATCGAGCTGGGGACCGCGGTGGTGCCGCTCCAGGCGCAGCATCCGATCGCGCTGGCGCGGCAGGCGCTGTCCGCGCAGGCCGCCGCGGGCGGCCGGCTGGCACTGGGCGTCGGGCCCTCGCACCACTGGATCGTGCGGGACATGCTCGGGCTCCCCTACGAGCGGCCGGCCGGGTACACCCGCGACTACCTGGAGGTCCTGGACGTCGCGCTGCGCGGACCGGGGCCGGTCGACGTCGAGAACACGACGTTCACGGTGCACAACCCGATGGACCTCGGCCCCGTCGCCCCGCTGCCGGTGCTGGTCGCCGCGCTCGGCCCGGTCATGCTGTCGCTCGCGGGTGAGCGGGCCGACGGGACCGTGCTGTGGATGGCCGACGAGCGGGCGGTCGCCGACCATGTCCTGCCGCGCATCACCAAGGCGGCCGACGGCGCGGGACGACCGGCTCCGCGCGTGGTCGCGGGCATCCCGGTCTGCCTGTGCCGGCCGTCGGAGGTCGAGGCGGCGCGGGAGCGCGCCAACCGGATCCTCGGCGAGGCGGAGATCTCTCCCAACTACCAGCGGTTGCTGGAGTACGGAGACGCCCGGGACGTCGGTGACCTGTGCGCGGCGGGCGACGAGGCGGCCATCGCGGCGCGGTTCCGGCGGTTCGCCGATGCCGGGGTCACCGATCTGTCGGTGCGGTTGCTGCCGCTCGGCGACGGCCGGGACGAACTGATCGCCTCCAAACTCCGCACCCGAGAGATGATCGCCGAGCTCGCGGCGGAGCTGAGATGACCGGTGGGCCGCTCACGGGCATCCGCGTCCTCGAGGTCGGCCACATGCTGGCGGGCCCGTACGCGACCATGATGCTCGCCGATCTCGGCGCCGAGGTCACCAAGATCGAGCCACCGGGCGGGGACATCTCACGGCAGGTGGGCGACTCCTACTTCGCCAGCCTGAACCGGGGCAAGCGCAGTGTCCGCCTCGACCTGACCTCCGAGGCGGGCCGGCTCCGCCTGGGCGAGCTCGCCGCCGGAGCGCACGCGCTGCTGGTCAACCTGAAACCGTCGGCGATCCACCGGCTCGGGCTCACCTACGACGCCCTGCGGCGGTGGAACGAGCGGATCGTGTGCGTGGCGCTCACCGGCTTCGGCCTGGCGGCAGGCGACGATCCGGCCTTCGACTACGTCGTCCAGGCGGCCACCGGGGTCGCCGCGCTCACCGGCGACCCCGCGGGTCCGCCGACACTGCCGGGGTACTCCTCGGCCGACAACTCCGCCGGCCTCACCGCCGCACTCGGCCTGCTCGCCCAGATCGTCTCGGGGCGCGGCGGGCAGGTGGAGGTCTCGCTGCGGGACGTGATGCTGTCCCAGCTCAACTACCGGGCATCGGCCTACCTCAACGACGGGACGGAGCCGCAGCGCCTGCCCAACGGTGCGCACTCCTACTACGTACCGGCTCAGCTCTTTCCGACGGCGAAGGGGTATCTGGCGCTGTTCGTCACGCACGACGGCTTCTGGAAGTCCTTCGCCGCCGAGGCGGGGGTCGAGGGCTTCCCGACCATGGCCGAGCGCGCGGCGCGGCGCGAGGAGGTACTGGCCGCCGTGACCAAGGCACTGGCCGCCGACACCGCCATGGCCTGGGAGTCCCGGCTGCGTCCGCTGGGCGTCCCGGCGGCGGCCGTGCGGACGCTGCCGGAGGCACTGGCGGCGACCCCGGAGATGATCGTGACCGCCGGTGGCCACCGCCTGGTCGGCAGCCCCGTCCGGGTCGCGGGACACGTCCCCGAGTACCGGCCGCCGCCCCGCCTGGGCGAGCACGACGGCCTGCCCGATCACTCGTAGCGGACCGTCACCGTCGGCGTCTCCGGCACGCTCTGGCAGGTCAGGACGTACCCCTCGGCGACCTCCTCCTCGGTCAGGACGTCGTTGACCCGCATCTTCACGGCGCCCTCGGTCAGCCTGGCGATGCAGGTGGCGCAGTTGCCCGCCTCGCAGGAGAACGGCGGCGCGAGGCCCGCCCGGCGGGCGCTCTCCAGAAGGGTCTCGCCGGCGTGCGGGGGCACCGACACCCGCCTGTTGCCGAGCACGATGGTGATCTCGCCCTCGAGTTCGGGGCCGGGATCGGCCACGGGCGTGGGCGTGACGCCGAACCGCTCGACGAACACCCGGCCCGGTCCGGGCAGCGCGGCCTCCACGATGTCCATGAAGGGCTCCGGCCCGCACACGTAGCAGTCCGCGTCGCCGTCCGGCCCGACGAACTCCCGGACGGCCGCCGGGCCGACCAGGCCCTGTTCCACGTCGAGATGGCGGAGCACCGAGAGCCGGCCGGGATACCGCCGGGCCAGCTCGCCGAGGGCCGAGTCGAAGAGCATGGATTCCCGGTCCCGGTCCGCGCACAGCAACCGCACCGCGCGCCCGGTGGTCGCCAGCGCGCTCTTGGCCAGCGAGAGCAGCGGGGTGATCCCGCTGCCGCCACAGAACCCCAGCAACGGCACCCGGGTCTCGCGCAGGCAGAAGACCCCCGCGGGCCGGGTCAGCTCGACCTCGTCGCCCTCCGCGACGTGCTCGTGCAGCCAGTTCGAGACCCGGCCGCCCGGCACCCGCTTCACCGTCGTCATCAGCTCCGCATCGGTCTCCGGGGCGCTCGACATCGAGTAGGAGCGCAGCAGTTCCATGCCGTCCACGCGGACGCGGAACGTGCAGAACTGCCCGGCCCGGTAACTGAACGGCCCCTCATGCGGAGCGAGCACGAAGGTCCGTGCGTCGGCGTTCTCCCGCACGATCCGCGTGACGGTCGCGCGCTGGAACAGAGGGGGTCTCGGCATGGACGGCTCCTTCTGATATTAAGATTCTGATAGCATGAGAATACTATTCTCATTCACGAGGTGGGAGCCTCTCAATGTCGTGCAGCACGCATCGGACGGGCCCCGGGTCCTCCCCGAGGACCGCGGGGGACAGGGCATGAGCGAGCGCGCCGCGCTCGTCTTCGAGGAGCGGGAATACAGCCTGGCGGAGCTGGAGGCGCTGGCCGACGGGCTGGCCGGGACGCTGGCGCGACGAGGGGTGCGGGCGGGTGAGCGCGTCGCGCTCATGGCGTCCAACCGCCCGGAGTTCGTGGTCGCGGTGCGGGCGATCTGGCGGCTGGGCGCGGCGGTCGTGCTGTTCAGCCCGGCCTGGAAGCGGGGCGAGGCCGAGTACGCCCTGGCGATCACGGAGCCGGCGCACGCCGTGGGCGACCATCCGGTGCTGGCCGAGCTGATGCCGATGCTGCACCTGGACGAGCCGGTCACGCCCGGGGGCGGCCCGTTTCCCGACCCCGATCCGGGTGCGGACGCCGTGCTGGTGTTCAGCTCGGGCACGACGGGGTTGCCGAAGGCCGTCCGGCACACGCACGCGTCGTTCGGCGCCGCCGTACGGCACTGGCGGGACGCGCTGGAGCTGACGGCCCGGGACCGGATTCAGATCGCGACGCCGCCCTCGCACATCCTCGGCCTGCTCAACATCGTCACGGCGCTGGAGACGGGGGCCTGGTCGCGGCTGCACCGCCGGTTCGACCTCGACCGGCTGCTCCACCACATCGAGACCGACCGGATCACGGTGGAGATGGCCGTCGCGCCGATCGCGCTGGCACTGGCGTCCCACCCGAAGCTCGAATCGTACGATCTCTCGTCGCTGCGCTTCATCATGTGGGGCGCGACGCCGGTGACGCGGAGCGTCGCCGAGACCGTCACCCGGCGGACCGGGGTCGGCTGGGTGCCCGCCTACGGGGCCAGCGAACTGCCCGTCATCGCCTGCAACCCGCTCGACCGGGCACGGCTCGACAGCGCCGGACGCCCGGTGCCTGGCGTGCGCCTGCGGGTGGTGTCGCTGGAGACCGGGGAGCCGGTCGGGCCGGGTGAGACCGGGGAGATCCAGGCGCGGTCGGAGTCGCTGATGGCCGGCTACCTGCCGGCCGAGGCGACGGCGGAGGCCTTCTGCGACGGCTGGTACCGGACCGGCGACGTCGGCGACCTCGACGCGCACGGGTGGCTGCGGCTCACCGACCGGTCCAAGGAAATGATCAAAGTGCGGGCGTTCCAGGTGGCGCCCGCCGAGGTCGAGGCAGTCCTGCACGGTCACCCGGCCGTCGCCGACTGCGCGGTCTTCGGAATCCCCGACGACGAGGACGGGGAGGCGGTCGTCGCGGCCGTGGCGACGTCCGGCCCGGTCGAGCCCGCGGAGCTCATCGCGCTGGTCGGAGAACGGCTGGCCTCCTACAAGCGGCCGAGCCGGGTGGTCCTCGTGCCCGAGATCCCTCGCCTGCCCTCCGGCAAGGTGCTGCGCCGAGTCCTGAAGGAGCGCCATGGACGCACGTCTGACACGTGAACAGCGGGAACTGCGTGACGCGGCAGCCCGGCTGGCCGACGATCTCGGCCCCGGCTCCGTACACGAGCTGGCCGACGACGACCGGGTCGCACGGCTGGAGAAGGCGGTCGCCGCGACCGGCTGGCGGACCCTGCGCTCCGACGGGGCGTCCGGGGTGGAGGTCGCCATCGTCGTCGAGGAGTTCGGCCGGGGCCTGGTCGACGTTCCCTTCCTCGGCCCCGTGCTCGCCGACGGCCTGCGCGGGGACGACGCCGACGGTGCCCGGCCCTGGACGATCGCGGTGGACGCCGAGGCGACGGACGCCCGGGGCGTCAAGAACGTCCTGACGCTCAGCGGGAACCGGATCCTGGCCGGCCGGGTCGGGGCTCTGGTCCCCGGAGCCGACCTGACCAGGAGGAACGCCGGCGTACTCGGCCCGCTCGAACCGGTCGGCGAGCTGTCTGCGGAATCGGCGGGGCGGTGGCGGGCGCTGGCGCTGGTCGTGACGTGCGCGGATCTGGTGGGGGCGGCCCGTGGCGCGCACGCGATGGCCCGCGACTACGCCAACGTCCGCGAGCAGTACGGGAAGACGATCGGGTCGTACCAGGCCGTGGCCCATCCGCTGGCCGAAGGTCTCGCCCTGATCGAGGGCTCGGTGAGCGTCCTGCGGCACGCGGCCTGGGCCGTCGACGCCCTGACCCCGGCGGAGGCGATCCAGGCCGCCCGGATCGCGAAGCTCTACTGCGCGCGCGCCGCCCGGACCATCTGTGAGACGGCCGTGCAGGTGCACGGCGGTATCGGCAACACCTGGGAGTGCCTCGTCCACGTGTACCTGCGGCGTGCGCTGGCCTCCACCGACCTGTTCCCCGTGCGGCTGGAGGAGATCGATCTTGGACTTTCGTGACTCACCGGCGGAGGCGGCGTTCCGGGACCGGCTGCGGACCTGGCTGGCCGAGCGGGCCGGAACGTTCCCGACCTCGGGAGAGGACTACTGGAGACGGCAGGGCGAATGGCACCGGGCGCTCTACACGGCCGGATTCTTCGGCCTGTCGTGGCCCCGGAAGTACGGCGGGCGGGAGCTGCCGCCCGTCTACGACGTCATCCTCGACGAGGAACTCGCGAGCTCGGGCGCACCGCCCCGGCCCAGCCTCGGCTACCTGGTCCAGGGGCTGGGCAGACATGGCAGCGAGGAGCTCCGGCGCCGGTTCCTCCCCGGCATGATCGCCGGGGACGAGCGCTGGTGCCAGGGGTTCAGCGAACCCGGAGCCGGCTCGGACCTCGCCTCCCTGACGACGACCGCCACCCGTGACGGCGACGCCTACGTCCTGACCGGCCACAAGGTCTGGACGAGCTACTCCGACGTCGCCGACTGGTGCCTCGTGCTGGCCCGTACCGACCCGGACGTGCCCCGCCACCGGGGCCTGTCGGCGTTCGTCGTGTCGATGCGCGAACCGGGCATCGAGCAGCGTCCGCTCCGGATGATGAACGGGGTGACCAACGAGTTCGGCCAGGTCCTCTTCGACGGGGTGCGGGTGCCGGCGGATCAGATGGTCGGCGAACCGGGCGAGGGCTGGGCGCTGGCGATGACGGTCGTCGGCCACGAACGCGAACCCGCCGAGCTGGGCTACTCGGCCCGGTACGGCAAGCTCGTCCGCGATCTGGCGGCCAGGACGGGAGGGACCGCGTCCGACGAGCTCGCCTGGGCGGCGGTGCAGACCGAGATGCTCCGGCTGCACGTGCGGCGACGGCTGTCCGAACGGCTCGACGGGGTCGCGCACGGGCCCGAGGGCTCGCTGGACAAGCTGCTCATGACCTGGGTCGAGCAGTCGGTCGGGCACGCGGCGCTGGCCGTGGGCGGGACGCGCGACCCCGAACTGCTGAGCGCCTACCTCTACAGCCGCGCCCAGAGCGTCATGGGCGGTACGTCGCAGATCCAGAAGAACATCATCGCCTCGCGGATCCTCGGACTGGGAGCCTGACATGTACGACCTGCCGCAGGAGATCGACGTCTGTGAGGACGGTCCGCTGAGGATCATCACCTTGAACCGGCCCGAGGCGCTCAACGCCGTCAACGAGCCTCTGCACACCGGGCTGGCGCGGCTGTGGCCGCGGCTGAGCGAGGACCGGGAGGCGCGCGCCGCGGTGCTCACGGGAAACGGCAAGGCGTTCTCGGCGGGCGGTGACTTCGCCTACCTGGACGAGTTGCGGCGCGACGCCGGCCTGCGCGCCCGGACCATCGCGCACGGCCGCGACCTGGTCCTGGGCATGGCACGCTGCCGCGTCCCCGTGGTCGCGGCCGTCAACGGCCCGGCCGTCGGCCTGGGCTGCAGCCTGGTCGCGCTCAGCGACCTCGTCTACATGGCCGAGACCGCCTATCTCGCCGACCCTCACGTGCAGGTCGGCCTCGTCGCGGCCGATGGCGGCCCGCTCACCTGGCCCCTGCACACCAGCCTGCTCATCGCCAAGGAGTACGCGCTCACCGGGGCGCGCATCCCGGCCGACCGCGCCGTCGCGTTCGGGCTGGCCAACCATGTCGCCGCCGATCCGCTGGCCGAGGCCCTGGCGTGCGCGAAACGGATCGCCGGGCTGCCGCGGCAGGCGGTCGAGAGCACCAAACGGCTGCTCAACCTGCACCTCGAACGAGCCGTCCTCGCCACCCTCGACTTCGCCACGACCGCGGAGGACCAGTCGTTCCAGACCGACGACTTCCGCTCCATCGTCGGGAGGCTCACCGCCGGGGCCGGACCCGGGACCGGGGAATGAGACTCTGACTTTCGCTAGCGAGAATTGTATTCTCGCGCAGTTCGTCCCCAGGCAAGGAGGCCTTTCGTGGCGTGGGATTTCCAGACCGACCCCGAGTTCGCGGAGCGGCTGGCGTGGATCCGCCGGTTCACCACCGAGAACGTCCACCCGCTCGACCTGGTGTATCCGGGGCGGGCCTACCACCCGCTGGACGAGGAGCTCGCCCCGCTGGTCCAGCCGCTGAAGCAGCGGGTGAAGGACGCCGGCCTCTGGGCCGCGCACCTCGGCCCCGAGCTGGGCGGGCAGGGGTTCGGCCAGGTCAAGCTGGCCCTCATCAACGAGATACTCGGGTCTTCGAGCTGGGCGCCGATCATCTTCGGCACCGCGGCACCCGACACCGGCAACGCCGAGATCATCGCTCACTACGGCACCCCTGAGCAGCGGGAGCGCTACCTGACCCCGCTGCTGGAGGGCGAGTGCTTCTCCTGCTTCTCCATGACCGAACCGCACGCCGGTTCCGATCCGGCACTGTTCACCACGCGGGCCGTGCGCGACGGCGACGGCTGGGTGATCACCGGCCGGAAGTTCTTCTCCTCCAACGCCAGGACGTCGCGCTTCGTCATCGTCATGGCCGTCACCGACCCCGAGGTGAACGCCTACCAGGGCATGTCGATGTTCCTGGTCCCCTCCGACACCCCGGGAATCCGGATCGAACGACACCTCGGCATCATGGGCGAGAGCGAGGAGGAGGGCATGCACGCCCTCATCCGCTACGACGACGTCCGGGTCCCGGGCGACGCGTTGCTCGGCGGCGAGGGCCAGGCCTTCGCCATCGCCCAGACCCGGCTGGGCGGAGGCAGGGTCCACCACGCCATGCGGGTGGTCGGCCAGTGCCAGTGGGCGCTCGACATGATGTGCGAACGCGCCCTGTCCCGCGAGACCCGCCAGGGCGTCCTCGGCGACAAGCAACTCGTCCAGGCCGCGATCGCCGAGTCCTACGCCCAGCTCGAGCAGTTCCGGCTGCTGGTCCTGCGGACCGCCTGGAAGATCGACGAATACCGCGACTACCGGCGCGTCCGCAAGGACATCGCCGCCATCAAACTGCTCACCCCCCAGGTCCTGCACGACATCGTCCACCGCTCCATGCACCTGCACGGCGCGCTGGGCGTCTCGAACGAAATGCCCTTCGGTGATCTGTGGCGGGCCGCCGCCGTCATGGCCGTCGTCGACGGGCCGACCGAGGTCCACCAGGTGACGGTCGCCCGCGAGGTCCTCAAGGAACACAGCGCCGCCCCCGGCCTCTGGCCGACCGAGCACCTGCCGGCCCGCCGCGCGTGGGCCCGCGAACGCATCGCCGCGCTACTGGAACACGAGGTGACCAGCTCATGACCGATACCGCCCCGACCTCCACCGCCCTGATCGATCCGGTGCGGCTGGCCCGCTGGATGGATGCCGAGAAGCTGGCCGGGCAGGGTGAGGTTCCCGAGCTGCGGTACATCTCCGGAGGAACGTCCAACGAGATATTCGAGGTGCTGCGCGGCGGCGAGCGGATGGTCCTCCGCCGGCCCCCGCGTATCGTCCCCCCGGGCCGGGACAAGACGATGCTCCGCGAGTACCGCGTCCTCACCGCGCTCAACGGCACCGACGTCCCGCATCCCGAGGCGATCGCCGCCTGCGACGACCCCGAGGTGATGGGCGCGTCCTTCTATCTCATGAACTACGTCGACGGCTGGTCGCCGATGGGGATCGAGAAGTGGCCCGAGCCCTTCGGGACCGACCTGGAGGCCAGGGCCGGCCTCGCCTACCAGCTCGTGGACGGTATCGCCAAGCTCGGCTCGGTCGACTGGAAGGCGCGGGGGCTGGAGGGCTTCGGAAAGCCCGACGGCTTCCACGACCGGCAGGTCGACCGCTGGCTGAGCCATCTCGCCGCGTTCCGGTTCCGGGAGCTACCCGGCCTGGAGGAGGCCGCCGCCTGGCTGCGCGGCCACCGCCCCCGGGCCTGGACGCCCGGCATCATCCACGGCGACTACCAGTTCGCCAACGTCATGTTCGAGCACGGTGGTCCCGCCCGCCTCGCCGCCATCGTCGACTTCGAGATGGCCACGGTCGGCGATCCGCTGCTCGACCTCGCCTGGGTCGTCATGGGCTGGCCCAACGCCGACGAGGACCGCACGCGCGCGGGCTACGTCGACTACCACGGCATGCCCGACCGCGAGGATCTGCTCGAGTACTACGCGCGGGTCAGCGGCCGCCCGGTCGACGAGATCGACTACTACGTCGTGCTCGCCCGCTTCAAGATGGCCATCGTCCTGGAGGGCGGCTACGCCCGGTTCGTGCGCGGTGAGGCCGACAACCAGAAGATGGCCTACTACGGCGACGTGGTCCTCGACATGGCGCGCCAAGCCGCCGGCCTGGCCGCCACCACCAAGCTGTGAGGGCCCTGCGCTGCACGGTGCACGGCTCCCTGGACGACCTGACGGTGCAGGACGTGCCCGAGCCGGACGCCGGCCCCGGACAGGTCGTCGTGGAGGTGCGCGCCGCCGCGGTGAACTTCGCCGACATCCTCGTCGTCCAGGGGGCCTACCAGGTCGCCGCGCCGGTGCCCTTCACCCCCGGCAGCGAGTTCGCCGGCCGGATCGTCGAGGCAGGGCCCGGCGTCGCGGGGTTCGCGCCCGGCGACGCGGTGTCGGGTTCGGTGTTCGTCGGGGCCTTCGCCGAACGGGTCGTCGTGCCCGCGACCAGCCTGACCGCGCTGCCGCCCGACGCCGATCTCCTGGCCGCCGCCGCGTCCGGCGTCTCCCACGCCACCGCCCACCACGCACTCACCCTCGTCGCGGGGCTCCGGGCGGGGGAGACGCTGGCGGTCCTCGGCGCGGCCGGCGGGGTGGGCCTGGCGGCCGTGGAACTGGGACATCTGCTCGGCGCGCGCGTGATCGCCGTCGCCTCCTCCGCGGCCAAACGCGACCTGTGCCTGACCAGGGGAGCCGACGTGGTGCTGCCCTATGACGGACTCAAGCGGCGCCTCGCCGAGGCCGGTGGGGCGGACGTCGTTCTCGACCCCGTCGGCGGTGACCACGCCGAACCGGCACTGCGCGCGCTGCGCTGGGGCGGCCGCTATGTGACCGTCGGCTTCGCCGCGGGACACATCCCGAGCATTCCGCTCAACCTGGTGATGCTCAAGGGCGTCACCGTGCACGGCTTCGACCTGGGCGGCTGGGCCCGGCACGATCGCGACGCCCTCCTGCGAGGCCGGGCCGAGCTGGCCGGTCTCTTCCTGACGGGAGCGCTGAAGCCGCATGTCCACGCCGTCCATCCGCTGGAGGAGGCGGCGGTCGCGCTGGCGGCCGTGGCCGAGCGGACCTCCGTCGGCAAGGTCCTCATCGTCCCCCGGGGCTCGGACGGTCCTTAGCCGTACCGGTTGATGCGGCCGAGGTCCCGGGAGCACCGGCCCCCGGGACCGCGGCCTTCGGTGCGGTACGGTCCCCGCCTCAGCAGAGCGACTCGGAGCGCTGGACGGTGCCGGTGATGCCGGCCGCGTCCTGCCCGGCCAGCAGCACGGCGGCCCTCGCCATCGCCTCCGGAGGCTCGACCATCTCCGGGGGGATCTCCTGGCCGCCGCCCGCGAGCCAGCCCTCGGTGCGGACGACCCGGGACGGGGCGAGGCAGTTCACCGCGATGTTGTCCGGCCTCAGCTCGGTCGCCAGGCCGAGGTAGAGGCGTTCGACGCCCGCCTTGGAGACCCAGTAGGCGTTGGCGCCCCGGTCGGTCATCGCGACGCCTCCGGTCGTCACGGCCACGAGCGAGCCACCACCACGCGCCCTGACATGGGGGAGAACGGCCCTGGTCACAAGGAACACCCCGGTCAGATTGACGTCCAGGCAGAGCTGCCACCGCTTGAGCGGGGTGGTCTCGATCGGGCCGAGCCAGAGGACCCCGGCATTGGCGATCAGGATGTCGATTCCGCCGAACTCGGCGACCGTCGCGGCCACCGCCGCCTCGACCGACTGCTCGGCGGTGACGTCGCAGGGCACGGCCAGCGCGTTGCCACCCGACGCGAGGATCCGGTCGGCGACCGCATGGATGGTCCCCGGCAGCCGTCCCTCACGCTCCGAGCGCGCGGCGACCGCGACCGCCGCCCCCGCCTCCGCCAGCGCCATCGCGACCGTCCGGCCGATGCCCCGGCTGGCACCGGCCACGAACGCGACCTTCCCCTCGAGCGAGCGGCTCATTTGGGTGGGAATCGGAGGGCGGCGTCGAGGCGGATGGTTTCGCCGTTGAGGTAGTCGTTTTCGCAGATGTGGTGGGCGAGGGCGGCGTATTCGGGTGAGTGTCCCATGCGTTTGGGGTGGGGGATTTTGGGGGCCCAGAAGGCTTGGAGTTGGTCGCCTGCGGTGCCGTAGGCGGGGGTGAGGAAGGTGCCGGGGGCGATGGTGACGACGCGGATGCCGAGGGGGGATAGGTCGCGGGCGGCGACGAGGGTCATGGCGAGGACGCCGCCTTTGGCGGCGGCGTAGGGGAGTTGGCCGATTTGGCCTTCGTAGGCGGCGATGGAGGCGGTGTTGATGATGACGCCTCTGTTGCCGTCGTCGTCGGTGGGTTGTTGTCGGCCGATGGCGGCGGCGGTCAGGCGCATGATGTTGAAGACGGCGGTGAGGTAGTACTCGATGGTCTGGCGGAATCCGGCGAGGTCGAGGGGTTGGCCGTCTTTGCCGACGAGTCGCCCTCCGGTGGCGGGTCCGCCGTGGGTGTCGATCGAGATCCGCAGCGGGCCTGCGGCCTCTGCTTCGGCGATGGCTGTTTGGACGGAGTCTTCGTCGGTGGCGTCGGTGCGTACGTAGCGGACGCCCAGCTCCTCCTCCAGGGCCTTGCCCTTGTCATCGGCGAGGTCGGCGACCACGACCTTGGCCCCGGCCGCGTGGAGACGGCGCACGGTGGCCTCTCCCAGCCCACCGGCCCCACCGACCACGATGGCTGAGCTCCCACTGATCTGCATCAATGTTATCCTCTCTTGCAAGTATGGCTTCTGGTTTGGGAGAATATCATTCTCATGAACATAGTCATGATCCTGGAAATGGCGGCCTCGGCCGGTGACCGGGCGGTGGTGACGGCCGGCGGTCGTTCGCTGACCGCCTCCGAGCTCATGTCCCTCGCCCAGACCGCCGCCGGACGATTCCGGAAGTACCCGGCGGTTCTCTACCTGGGCGCCAACCATCTCGCCTATCCCGTCGCCCTCTTCGGAGCGGCGCTGGCAGGCGTCCCCTTCGTCCCTCTCAACTACCGGCTCGGTGAACAGCAGCTGAGCAGCCTGCAGGACCGCCACCCGGGCGCCCTCGTCCTGCGCCCCTCCGACCTCGACGCACTCCTCGAACCGGCGGACCAGCCGTCCCAGGGTCCCCTCGGCGGGGAAGGGGAGACGTCCGCCTCAGGCGAGGACCAGGACGCCGTCGCCGTGCTGCTCTACACGAGTGGCACGACCGCCGCCCCGAAGGCGGCCGTCCTGCGGCACCGGCATCTGCTCGCGTACGTGCTGAACACTCTGGAGTTCGCCTCTGCCGAGGAGGGCGACGCGGCGTTGGTGGCGGTGCCGCCGTATCACATCGCCGGGCTGGCGAACCTGCTGACCAATCTCTACACCGGGCGCCGGGTGGTGTATCTGGCGGGGTTCGAGGCGGGTGAGTGGCTGGAGACGGTACGGCGGGAGCGGGTCACGCATGCGTTGCTGGTGCCGACGATGCTGGCGCGGATCGTCGCGCGGGTCGAGGGTGACGACGCCGCCACCCCGACGCTGCGCAGCCTGGCCTACGGCGGTGCGCGCACTCCCCGCCCCGTGCTGGAACGGGCGTTGCAGGTCTTTCCGGGAGCCGGGTTCGTCAACGCCTACGGGCTGACCGAGACGGCGTCGTCGGTCGCGGTGCTGGGGCCAGGAGACCACCGCAAGGCGCTGGAGTCGCAGGACCCGGTGGTGCGGGCCCGGCTGGGGTCGGTGGGGCGGGCGCTGCCGGGGGTGGAATTCCAGATCCGCTCGGACGACGGCCGGCCGCTCGGCCCGGACCGGACCGGGCTGGTCTTCGTGCGGGGTGAGCAGATCTCCGGCGAGTACGGCGGGCACAGTGTCCTGGACGCCGACGGCTGGTTTCCCACCCGCGACCGGGGGCGGCTCGATGCCGAGGGGTACCTGTTCATCGAGGGCCGCGCCGACGACACCATCATCCGCGGCGGGGAGAACATCGCCCCCGCCGAGATCGAGGACGTCCTCCTCGCCCACCCCGGGGTCGTCGAGGCGGCCGTGGTAGGTCTGCCCGATCCCGAATGGGGGCAGCGTGTCGTCGCCGTCCTGGTCGGCGACGGCGACCCGGAGGAGATCCGGCGGTGGGTCAAGGACCGGCTTCGCTCCTCCAAGACCCCCGACACCATCGTGTTCCGCGCCGAGTTGCCCAAGACCGATACCGGAAAGCTGCTACGCCGCGCCCTACTGGCCGAGTTGGAGACCTCGCATGCCTGAAGCCGTCATCGTGTCCGCGCTGCGCACCCCGATCGGCACCGCCGTGAAGGGAACCCTGCGGGATACCACCGCCTACGACCTGGCCCACCACGTGGTCGCCGCCGCCGCGGCCGGACTCGACCCGGCCCTGATCGACCAGGTCATCCTGGGCGAGGGGCACTACGGCGGCGGGGTGCTGGCCCGGCACGCGGCGGTGACGACCGGGTTGACCTCGGTGGCCGGGCTGGCCCACAACCAGCACTGCGCCGCCGGTCAGGCCGCCGTCCAAGGAGCCGCCGCCGGCATCCGCGCGGGTATGGACGAACTCGTCATCGCCGGCGGCGTCAACTCCGCCTCCACCTCCCCCCAGGCCCGGTTCCGGGTGGAGGGGGAGTGGGTGGATCCGTGGGTTCCGCCGACGCATCCGGATCGGCCGGACGCGCCGAACATGGACATGTCGATCACTGTGGGGTGGAACGCGGCCGTCAAGGCAGGTGTGTCGCGGGAGGAGATGGACGCGTGGGCGTTGCGTTCGCATCGCCATGCGGTCCGCGCGATCGATGAGGGGCGCTTCGACGAAGAGGTCGTGCCGATCGAGACGCCGCATGGCACGTTCGCGGTCGACGAGCACCCGCGGCGGAACACGACGCTGGAGAAGCTGGCGTCGTTGAAACCGCTGCATCCCGAGATCGAGGGGTTCAGTATCACCGCGGGCAACGCCTGCGGTGCCAACGACGGCGCGGCCGCCCTGGTGGTGGCCAGCGACCGGCTCGGCCTGCCCGCCCTGGCCACGGTGCGATCCTGGGCGTCGGTGGGCGTCGACCCCGCCGAGACCGGGCTGGCCCCGGTCAAGGCGATCCCCAAGGCTCTGGCCCGCGCCGGGCTGCAGGTCGCCGACGTCGACCTGTTCGAGATCAACGAGGCCTTCGCCGCGATGTGCGTGGCGACCATCGGGCTGTTGGGGCTGGACCCCGACCGGGTGAACGTCAACGGCAGCGGTTGTTCCCTCGGGCACCCCGTGGCCGCGACCGGAGCGCGCATGCTCGTCACCCTCGTCCACCAGCTACGCCGCCAGGGCGGTGGCATCGGCGTCGCCGCGATGTGCGCGGGAGGCGGCATGGGCTCGGCCACCGTCATCGAAGTCCACGCCCCATGACCCGACGCCGCGGCCGCCCGTACGAGGCGACCGTCCCGATCCGGCGTGGCCGCGCCGAGGCGGCCGGCGGCGTCGCACCCGATGGCTGCTTCGTCGACCCGCACGCCCGATGAACGTCGAGGACCTGGTCGCCGCGGCGCGTAACGGATCTCTCCGGGCGGCCGGGCGGCTGCTGAGCCTGGTCGAGGGCGAGGACAGGGAGAAGGTGCTGGCGGCCCTCGACCCGGTTCCGGTCCGGGTGGTCGGCGTGACCGGGCCGCCCGGCGCCGGCAAGTCGACGACCGTCGCGGCGCTCGTCGGCGCGTACCGGGAGCGCGGTCTGCGAGTGGCGGTGCTCGCCGTCGACCCGTCCTCGCCCTACAGCGGCGGTGCGCTGCTCGGCGACCGGATCCGGATGGCCGCGCACACGACCGATTCGGGGGTGCTCATCCGGTCGCTGGCGACCCGCGGTCATCTGGGTGGGCTCGCCGCCGCGGTCCCCGCGGCCGTGCGGCTGCTCTCCGCCCTGTCGTACGACCTGATCCTGCTGGAGACGGTGGGTGTCGGGCAGTCCGAGATCGAGATCGCCGCCGTCGCCGACCCCACGATCGTCATCCTCACCCCGGGGGCGGGCGACGCCGTCCAGGCCGCGAAGGCGGGACTGCTGGAGGTCGCCGACCTCCTGGTCGTCAACAAGGCCGACCGCGACGGCGCCGACCGGACGGTCCGCGACCTGCACACCGAGACCGGCATGCCGATCCTCACCCTTGTCGCCTCACGAGGCGATGGACTGCCCGCCCTGGTCGAGGCGATCGAGGCCCATCACCGGTCCGACACCCTCGCCCGCCGGACGGCCCGCGCCCGTGCCCAGATCCTCTCGCTGGCGCAGACCCGCCTGCGCGCCCATCCCGACCTCGCCCGCCTCGCCGCCGACGTCGCCAACGGTCATGGCGACCCCTACACAGCGGCCGACCTGCTCCTCCGGCCGTCCTCCGGGACCGCCGGTTGACCGTTGTCCAGGTCGCGCGAGCCGGTCAGCGATGCTCCCGGCGCGGATCGGGGAAGGGAAACGGCTCCGGTGGCCGCCCGGGCGGGTACGGCAGGGCTCGTCCGGGTTCGGGAGTGCCGAAGAGAGCGAGGTAGGCGGTCGCGATCTCGGCGAAGAACGCACTGGCACCGAGGGCGGCGAGGGCACGAGTGACGCCGGAGGCGGCGCCCCTCGCGGCGGCAGCGGACATGGCCTCAGTGTAAGGTAATTCTTCCGCTGTGAGAATAGTGTTCTCGACTAGCTGCGGTCGAATCCCATGGCGCAGAAATCCCAGATCTCGTCCGCGGTGATGGGGTGGGCGTGCTCATCGGCGGACGCGCCGTTGGTCTGTGCGATGAACATCACAGTCTGCATCGTCAGGGCCGCCGTGCGCCGCGGCTTGGTGCCTGCGCGCAGCCGGCCGGCGGCCTCGGCCTGGGTCATCAGCTCGGTGAACAGCCGCACCAGGGGCGCATGGGCGATCTTCACCTCGGCGGGGTGCGAGACCAGCAACTGCGGAGCGAAGTCGGTGAAGAGGGGGCGCTGGACCGCGGGGTCGGGCCGGGACAGTTCGAAGAGCAGCTCGACGGCGACCTTGAGCCGGTCCAGGGGATCGGGCTGGCCCGCCGCGGCGGCGCGGATCTGGTCGGCCGCGCGGTTCAGGGCGTCCTCGAACAGGGCGAGCAGCAGCTCGTGCTTGCCGTCGAAGTGCTGGTAGAAGCTGCGCAGCGACTGGTGGGACCGATCGACGATCTCCTGCACGGTGAAGTCCGTGCTGCCCTTCTCCGCGATGATCGCCTGGGCGGCGTCCAGGAACCGCTCCACCCTCTGCTCGGCGCGGAGTTTCGCGGCCTTGGTGGAGCGCTCGACCGCGCGCTGCTTCCACGCCGGCTCGGTGCTGGGGATGCTCACGGGCGAATCAGTCTTCTGCGCCATGTGTAAAACCTTACTGCACGGTATTGGTAGGGCACCTTTGCTCCGATCGGCCGGTGTCGACGCAGGGTAGCGAGACTCTTACTTCCCATTGATGAGAATGCTATTCTCAAACCAGCACAATCGAAACACCGGCGAGGGGATTTTCGTGACTGGGGACTTCCAACTGACCGGCCCCGGGCTGTCAGGAGGCCGGGATGCTCTTTGAGCTCGACGCCGACCAGCGCCTGTGGCAGGAGACCGTACGCAAGGCCGTCGCCAAGGAATGCCCGGCAACGCTGATCCGGCAGGTCGTCGACGACGGAGTGGACCCGGCTCCGCTCTGGCGGGTCTACGGCGACCTCGGCTGGACCGGTCTCACCGATCCCGCCGAGACCGTGGAGCTCGCGATCGTCCTGGAGGAACTGGGACGGGCCACCGATCCCACGCCGTACCTGGCGACGATGACCCAGTTCGTCCCTCTCGCGCCGGAGACCGCCCGGCCGGGACAGTCCGGGGCGGCAGTGCTCGGCGGAGTGACCGCGCGCCGCGACGGCGGTGGCTGGCTGTTGGACGGCACCGGGCACCACGTCCTGGACGGCGACCGCGCCGACTGGTTCGCCGTCGTCACCGGGGAGGGCGTCTTCGTCGTTCCCGCCGGCGAGGTGACCGCCGTGCGCACCCCCGTCTTCGATCCGGTGCTGCACGTCGCCGAGGTCGTGTTCTCCGGCGTGCGGGTGACCGGCCAGGACCGGAGCGCGGCCGACCCGGAGCGGGCCCGCCACGTCGCCCTCACCGGCCTGGCCCTGACCATGGTCGGCGCCTGCCGTCGTGTCCTCGACCTGGCCATCGAGCATGTGCGCACCCGGCACCAGTTCGGCGCCCCGATCGGCTCGTTCCAGGCGGTCCAGCACAAGGCGGCCGACATGTACGTGGCGATCGAACGGGCCCGCGCCCTCGCCTACTACGCGGCGCTGACGATCGCCGCCGACGACCCGCGCCGCCGCGATGCCGCCTCGATGGCCAAGGCCGCCGCGGGAGAGTGCCAGTCCCTGGTGTTCCGCAACGGCTACCAGCTGTTCGGTGCCATGGGTTACACGTGGGAGAACGACCTGCAGTTCGCGCTCAAGCGGGCCAAGGCCGGCGAGCTGCTGCTCGGTGGCGCGGCCGAGCACCGGGCCCTGATCGCCGAGGAGTACCGTGCAGCTGACCTTTGACCCCGACGTCGAGGCTTTCCGGGCCGAGTTCGTGGCGTTTCTCGCCGAGCATCTGCCCACGGAGGCCGAGGCCTCGGAGCGGTCCCGCTCCAGCGCCCATATCCCCGGCTGGGCCCGCCGCTGGCAGCGGCTCCAGTTCGACCACGGCTGGCTGCTGCCCGGCAACCCGCCGGAGTTCGGCGGCCGCAACGCCACCCTCCTGCAGCAGTACGTCCACCTGGAGGAGCTGGCCCGGCGCCGGATCTACCACAGCTTCAACCCCCAGGGCCTCGGCATCATCGCCGCCTCGCTGCTCTCGTTCGGTTCGGAGGAGCACAAGCGGCGCTGGGCCGTTCCGATCCTCCGCGCGGAGCTCACCGCCGCACTCGGGATGAGCGAGCCCGGCGCCGGCTCCGACCTGGCCTCGCTGCGCACCCGCGCGGTCCTGGACGGCGACCACTTCGTGGTGAACGGCCAGAAGGTCTGGACGTCCGGCGCGCACGACGCCGACGTCCTGCTCGCCTTCGTCCGTACCGATCCCGACGCGCCCAAGCACAAGGGCATCAGCGTGCTGCTGATCCCCACGGACACGCCCGGCGTGACCCGCCGCCCGTTCGGCTCGATCGCCGCCCCCGACGACCTGGACTTCAACGAGGTCTTCTTCGAGGACGTCCGGGTGCCCGCGGAGAACCTCGTCGGCGAGCTGCACAAGGGCTGGCGGGTGGCGACCGGCTCCCTCGGCCACGAGCGCACCATGCTGTGGCTGAGCTTCGCCGAGCGGCTGGAGGACCTGATCCGCGACTTCCGGCCGGCCGCGGCGCTGGACCGCGACTGGTACGCCACGCTCATCATGGACGCCCAGGCCCTCCGCCTGCTGGGGTCCGCGGCCCTGGCGCGTGCCGCGCGGGGCGACCAGGACGTCGCGGCCCTGTCCGTCCTGAAGCTGCTCGGCTCGGAAGCGGTTCAGAACGCCACGGAACGAGCGCTGGAGGCGGCGGGGCCGGCCGCCCTCGCCCATCCCGCGACCACGGCGCACCCCTCCCACATGAGACTGGAGGTCTTCTCCTCCGGCTGGTTCGAACGCTACGCGCGGAGCTTCGGCGGCACCATCGCCGGCGGTACCTCCGAGATCCAGCGGACGATCATCGCCGAGCGGGTGCTCGGACTGCCCCGAAGCTGAGAGGTCCCACGTGAACGTTCTCTACGAGGTCGCCGACCGGATCGCGACCCTCACCCTCAACCGGCCCGAGGTCGCCAACGCGCAGAGCTCGGCACTCCTCGACGAGCTCGACGCCGCCTGGACCAGGGCCGCGGAGGACGACGACGTGGCGGTGATCGTCCTGCGCGGGGAGGGCAGGCACTTCTCCTCGGGCCACGACCTGAACGACCGCTGGCCGCCGCCGGAGGAGATCACCCTGGAGTGGATCTACCGGGCGGAGAGCCGCCGCTATCTGGAGTACACGCTGCGCTGGCGGAACGTGCCGAAGCCGTCGATCGCGGCCGTCCAGGGGCGGTGCATCGCGGGCGGTCTGATGCTGTGCTGGCCGTGCGACCTGATCGTCGCCGCCGAGGACGCCCTGTTCTCCGATCCGGTCGTCACCATGGGCATCGGGGGCGTCGAATATCACGGGCACACGTGGGAGCTCGGCGCTCGCAAGGCCAAGGAGATCCTCTTCACCGGACGCCCGCTGACCGCCGAGGAGGCCGAGCGGATCGGCATGGTCAACCGGGTGGTGCCGCGGGACCGGCTGGACGCCGAGTCGAGGGCGCTGGCCGAGCGGATCGCCGCGATGCCGCCGTTCGGGCTCCGCCAGGCCAAACGCGCGGTCAACCAGACGCTGGACGTCCAGGGCTTCCACGCCGCGGTCCAGTCGGTCTTCGACGTGCACCAGACCGGGCACGGCAACGCCCTCAGCGTCGGCGGCTACCCGATCCTGGTGAAGCTGGACGAGATGAAGGCGAAACTGCAGTAGGCCCGGACCGCACGGCGCCGGTCACAGGTGAACGAGCCGCGGGGCCGAGCGTTCCTCCCGCAGGAGCGCTCCGGCCTCGCGGGTCAGTTCGCGGGCGCTGCCCAGCAGGCCGTCCAGGACGAGGGCGCGGCGGACGTGCCGGTGCAGGCCGTGCTCGGCGGTGAAACCGATCCCCCCGAGCACCTGCTGGCAGTGGCGGGCCGTGACGAGCGCCGCCTGTCCGGCCGCCGCCTTGGCCAGCAGCGAGCCGAGGTCGTCCGTGGCGGCGACCAGGGTCGCCTCGGCGCCCTCCAGGGCGACGAGGCTCTCGGCGAGCCGGTGCCGGACGGCCTGGAACGAGGCGAGGGGCCGGCCGAACTGGACGCGGTCCAGAGCGTGCGACCGGGCGAGGGCGAGCATGGCCCGCCCGGTGCCGACCAGCCACCAGCCGAGCGCCCGGCGGCCCGCGGCGAGCGCCACCGGGTCCCCGTCCGGCACCGGGAACAACGGCAGGTCACCGTCCAGCGCGCCGCTCGTCCGGTCGGCGCGCTCCCACACGACCCACGAACCGCCCGCATAGGGCAGCGGCAGGGTGCCCCCGACGCGGCCTCCCGCGGCGTCGAGCAGGACGTCGTTGACCAGGGGGGCGTGCGCCCCGGTCTCGCCGAGAAGGCGGAAGACCAGCGGCACCGCGACGTCCGGCAGCTCCGCGAGCAGGTCGGGCCAGCCGAGCTCGACCATCGCCTGGTCGAGGACGCGGCCGGTCGCCGCCGCCATCGCCTTGCGCAGCGTCTCGGCGAGCAGGTCCCGTTCCGCGGCGTCCATGCTCACTCTCTCCCCAGATCCAGTAGCCGGCGGGCGATGATGTTGCGCTGGATCTCCGCGGTGCCGCCGTAGATGGTGGCCGCCCGCGAGAACAGGTAGTCCGGCCGCCACGAGGACTCGGTCAGCTCCAGGACGCCGGGCAGCAGATCGCGGACGGTGTCGAACAGGCGCTGCTCCGCGCCGGCCAGCAGCACTTTGTCGACCGAGGTCTCCGGGCCGAGCCGGGCCCCGTCGGCCAGCCGCCGCTGGGTCGCGTGCGACCGGCAGCGGGCGGTGTGCAGCGCCAGGTACGCGGCGCCGAGAGCGGCGTCGTCCGGCACCGTCGTCTCGGCCAGGAGCCGGTCCAGCCGCGTGTACAGATGGGCGATCCGGTGCCAGAAGCAGGTGGAGCGCTCGTGGGGGAGCAGGTCCATCGCGAGCCGCCAGCCGTCCCCGGGAACGCCGAGCATCCGGTCGCCGGGAACGACCACGTCGTCGAGGAACACCTCGGCGAACTCGTCGACGCCGTGCATCGTGCGCAACGGCCTGACGGTGATGCCGGGGGCGTCCATGTCGACGAAGAAAGCGGTGATCCCGCCGTGCCCCGGGCCGGTGCGGGTGAGCAGGACGCAGCGGGCGGCGTACTGGGCCAGGCTCGTCCAGACCTTCTGGCCGTTGACCACCCAGTCGGCGCCGCGGGGGACCGCCCGGGTGGTCAGGGACGCCAGGTCACTGCCGGAACCGGGTTCGGAGAACCCCTGGCACCACTGCTCACGCCCGCTGAGCAGCAGGGGGACCATCTCCGCCGCCAGCGGAGGCGGGGCATAGGAGATCATCGTCGGGGCGAGGACCTCGACCATCGAATAGATGCCCGGCTCGGCCAGGCCACGGCCGGCGACCTCCTCGCCGAGCACCGCCCGGAGCACGGCGGGGCCGCCCAGCCCGCCGACCTCGGCGGGCCAGCCGTAGCGCATCCAGTCCGCGTCGTACAGGGCGCGACGCACCCGGGCGAGCTGAGCGACCTGCCCGTCCAGGGAGCGGTCGGGCCCGGGGGACAGGTCGTGACCGTCGAGCCAGGCCTCCAGATCAGCGCGGAACCGCGTGACGTTCATGCACCGGGCTTGTAGGCGTGCGGGCGTCCCGAGTCATGTGCCCCGCTCCGGCGGATGAACGTCATGGCCCTGGTCCGCAGCCGCCAGCCTTCGGCGGTCCGCCGGTAGGTGTCGTTGTAGTAGCCGATCCGCATCTCGTGGGTGGTCTGGTCGATGAAGCACAGCGGCTGGGTGCCGGTCGCGGTGTCACCGGACAGTTCGACGGCGGCCGTTCCCGTGAGGAACAGTCCCTTGGGAGCCGCGGCGACCAGCGCCGGGAACTCGGCGAGGGGATAGGTGTCTCCGAAGGCGCTGTAGGTGCCGTCGGGGGTGAAGACCCCGAGCAGCCCCTCGATGTCGCCCTGGGTGATGGTCACCGCGTAGCGGGCGAGCAGTTGGTGGATCTCCACCAGGTCGTCAGTGGACAAAGACCTTTCCGCCTTTCATTACGAACCGTACGTTCTGCGTGACGGTGATGTCCTGCAGCGGGTCGCCGGGAACGGCGATGACGTCGGCGAGCAGGCCCTCGGCGAGCCGTCCCCGGTCGGTGACGCAGATCAGCTCGGCGGCCGTGACGGTCGCCGCCCGCAGCACCGCCAGCGGGCTCATGCCGCGTCCGACCAGCGCGACCAGCTCGCTCGCGTTCTTGCCGTGCGGTATCGCGGGCGCGTCGGTGCCGACCGCGATCCGCACCCCGGCCTCGATGGCGGCCCGGATCGACGCACGGGCGAGCGGGAACATCTCGGCCGCCTTGGCCTGGAGCTCGGGGGCGGCCTTGGACACGTCCATGCCGTCGGCCAGGAAGGTGGTCGGCACCAGAAAGGTCCCGCGCTCGACCATCAGCGCGATCGCGTCGTCGTCGATGAGGAAGCCGTGCTCGATGCAGTCGATGCCCGCCTCGACCGCCGCCCGTACCGCGTCCGCGCCGTGGGTGTGCGCCGCGACCCGCAGGCCTCGCCGGTGCGCCTCGTCGACGATGGCGCGCAGTTCCTCGTCGGAGTAGTGCTGGGCGCCGGGCAGGCCGGTGTGCGACATGACCCCGCCCGAGGCGCACACCTTGATCAGCTGCGCGCCGTGCTTGATCTGGTACCGGACGGACCGGCGCACCTCGTCGACACCGTTGGCGATGCCCTCCTCGACCGTCAGCGGCAGCACGCCGGGTGCGAACGCGGCGAACATGGTCGGGTCGAGGTGCCCGCCCGTCGGAGTGATCGCGTGCCCGGCCGGCACGATCCGGGGACCGTCGATCCAGCCCGCGTCGATCGCCTTGGCGAGGGCGACGTCCAGCAGGTAGCCGCCGGTCTTCACGAACAGCCCCAGGTTCCGGACGGTCGTGAATCCGGCGCGCAGCGTGCGGCGGGCGTTGCCGACCGCACGCAGCATGCGCAGTGGCGGATCGTCCTGGACCGGTGAGTACGCGGCGGTCTCGCCGCGCCCGCCCATGAGCAGGTTGACCTCCATGTCCATGAGACCGGGCAGGAGGATCAGCTCGCCGAGATCAAGGATCTCGCCTTCCGCCGGGCCACCGACACCGGCGATCCGGTCACCCTCGATCCGCAGGATCCCGGGCCGGACGATGTGCCCCGTGTCGAGGTCGAGCAGCCCGGCCGCTTTGAGCGTCAGCACGTCAGACCACGGGTTCCTTGATCAGGTCCAGGTAGGCGGCGCCGCTGTCGGGGACACGGGGCTGCTTCCACACCTCCACGGGGAACGACACCATGACCAGGGACTGCATGAGGTGCATCAGGGTGCGGGCCTCGTCGGGGAGGTCGTCCCAGTCGAACGTGTCGCAGTAGGCGATCGCGTCCTCCAAGCGGGGGAAGGCGGCGTCGTAGAAGTCCTGCATCTCGGCCATGGAGGAGGCCAGGCGGCGGGCGTAGCGTTCCGGTTCGGTGGGCAGCGCCCAGGCCGCGTACGGCTTCAGGTCCTCGAACTCAGCGGGCAGCGGCATCGCGGTACTCCTTGACGTAGTCGCCGACGACCTTGTGCAGGTGACGGAGGAGGATCTCCTGGTCGTTCAGGGGGAACTCCGTGACCGCGCGCGAGGCCAGCATCGACTGGGTGGCCTCCAGGGTGTTGGCGTCCTGGAGGGCGTACTCCTTGAAGGTCACCGCGGCGAGTTCCTGGGCCAGCCGTTCGCGGGCGTTCTTCGGCGGGACGAAGTAGAGGCTGGTCTCGAAGATGTGCCGGTCCACGGCGGTCGGCCAGTAGTGGTAGGTGAGGTACCAGCCGGGTGCCCAGAACAGCAGCGTGAAGTTGGGGAAGAACTCGAAGGAGTCGGTGCCCCAGGACTTGTGGCGGGCCGGGTTGATGCCGGGGGGCAGGGGGTCGAGGCCGTCGATGTCGGGCCGGTCCCAGGGCCCGAACAGGCCGCTGCGCAGGGTCCGTTCGATCGGCTTGACCATGCTGGGGTCCTTGGGCGGGGCCATGCCGCCCCAGGACGAGATCATCGAGTGGGGGCTCTTCAGGTCGTAGTGCAGCGCCTCGAAGCCGTAGCCGAGCAGCCGGTCGGCCTCGTCCTTGACGGCCTGCTTCTGGTGCAGGACGGGTGCGTGGTAGAACTCGGCGAACGCGTCGATGAACAGCTTCCAGTTGCTGCCGATCTCCGCCGTGTAGGTGTAGACCTCGGTCATCTCGTGGAACGGATAGCCCTCGACGCTCTTGGCCATCTCACCGAGGTACTCCGTGAGGGTCTCCTGCGGGTCGAGGTTGACGAAGATGAAGCCCTCCCAGACGTCGCAGGCGACCTCCTTCAGCCCGTAGTCGGCCTTGTCGAGGTCGAAGAACTCGCCCTCCTGCTGGACGAAGGTGAGCTTGCCGGTGAGGTCGTAGCGCCAGCCGTGGTACTTGCAGGCGAACTGGCGGCAGGTGCCGGCCGTCTCCGCGCCGGGGAAGTCGTTCCACACGAGCTTGTTGCCGCGGTGACGGCAGATGTTGTGAAAGGCCCGGATCTTCCCGTCCGCGCCTTTGACGATCACCAGCGAAGTCCCCGCGGCGGCCAGTTCCTTCGTGAAGTACGTGCCGGTGCGCGGGACGCGTTCCACCCGGCCGACGTTCAGCCAGGTGCGCCGGAAGATGGCGGCGCGCTCGTCCTCGTAGTAGGCGGGGTCGATGGAATCGGTGTAGTCGACGGGGCCGGTCCCGAGCTCGGGGTGCTGCTCGGTCCAGCTTCCCTCCGCCGGCTTGACGAAGTGGGGCACGGGTCTACCTTTCGTCCTCGGGCTCGATGCCGAAGGTGTTGAAGGCCATGGCCAGCAGGCAGTAGGCGCCGATCGTGAAGACCAGGTCCATCCGCTGGCGCTCATCGAGGTGCTCGCTGAGCGCGGCCCAGGTCCGGTCGGACAGTTCGGAGTCGTCGTCGAGCTCGTCGACGGCGTTGAGGACCGCGATCTCGAGCCCGTCGGTGGCCTCGCCGCGCGCGGCGGCCTCGATCTCGGCTTCGGACAGGCCCGCCCTCGCGGCCAGCTTCACGTGTTGCGTCCACTCGTACACACAGCCGCGGCGGCGGGCGACCCGCAGGATCGCCAGCTCGCGCAGGCGGGCCGGCAGCGTGGAACGCAGCAGCAGATGGGCGTTGAAGGTCAGGAAGGCCCCGGTCAGGGCGGGGTGGCGGACCAGCGTGGCCAGCGCGTTTCCGGCATTGCGTGGATCGCGCCGGTCTTCGGGCAGCAGGCCGGCCAGCGCGGTGCGCGCCCGCTCGTCCCACTGGTCTCCCGGCAGCGGGGGGAGGCGCATCAGAGGTGCCTCCGGTGGCCGGCGCCGCCGGCCCGGCCGATGCGGTGACCGGCCTCCCGGGAACGGACGAGGGGACGGGCCGCCGCGACATGGTCGTGGTCCGCACCGGTCACCAGGGCGGTGGTGGTCATACGATCCCCTTCCCTTTTCAGAGAATAACATTCTCAATTCTGAGTGTAAGGTTTTCACGGGTGGGGCCGTGGCGTCAACGTCCTCGGCGGAGCTTGGCGAAGTCCCAGCTCACGATCTTTTTCGGGGAGAGTCGGAGCCAGGCGTGCCGGCCGTCGTACCGGAAGTCGCCACCGCCCGCGTACTTGTCCGCGAAGAGCCGTTCCGGGCCGGTGAGCGCGTCGAGCGGCTCGCCTCTGCGGGGCACCTCGCCGACGATCTGCGCGCTGCCCTGTAGCTCGACCCCGCGGAGGCGCAGGAAGTCGGCGCCTCCCGCGTCGACGATCACGCTGAGCCGCGGATCGCGGTCCAGGTCGGCCCAGCGCTGGCTGCGGACCAGTGAGTTGAGCCACAGGGCGGTTCCGTCCCACACGAACCACAGCGCGCTGGTGTGCGGATGCCCGCTCAGGCCCACGGTGGCGACCCGGCAGACCTGCTGGGTCCGCAGGAAGGCGTCCCGCTCGTCGTCGGTCATCGCCATCGCGATGCCTCTGCGCTGTCCCGTCATGCTTCCTCCCTTGAAACGCATGGTTGATTCTCGCTCAGTGAGAAGCTAGCTTCCTCTCAGCGAGAGGATGTCAGATGACGGTAGAAGGTGACTGCCTCCAGCTCATGGTCACGACGCCCCAGGAGGATCAGCGCCGCCGGACCGCCGAGCCGGTCCCGGTGCGCGGGGCGGTCGCCGTCGATCCGGTCGCTGGTATCACCCCGGGACCTGAGGACCTGTCCTCCGGTGGAGCCGTGACGGGCTCCCGCTGGAGGAGCCCGGGGTCGCACGCCCACCCCGCATTCACCCCCGGACCGGGCAGATCCTGCTCGGTCTCGACTGGCCTCGTACCACCGAGCTCAAGGCGGCAAGGGCTCTCACCTGATTCACATCGGTCATCGGGGACAGCACTGAGGAGGAACTTCCCGTGAAATCGCATACCCCCATCGCCGCCCTCGCAGCGGTCGCCCTGCTCGCCGCCGGATGCGGCGGCCGCAGCGGCTCCGACGGCGAAGAGACACCCACCAAGGCCGCGCAGGCCGTCTCGGGCGACTTCGGTGACCTGAAGGGCATCTGCAAGTCCGGCAAGGCGACCGGCACCCCGGCGCAGGGGGTCACCGCGGACCAGATCAAGGTCGGCGTCTTCACCGACCTGGGCTTCACCAAGAACCCGGAGTTCGTGGACGCCGCGAAGGTGTTCACGTCCTGGTGCAACGACGCGGGAGGCGTCAACGGCCGCAAGCTCGTCGCCGACGTCCGGGACACGAAGCTGTTCGAGGTCCGCCAGCGGATGCTCGAATCCTGCCGCGAGGACTTCGCGCTCGTCGGCGGTGGCGCGGCCCTGGACGGCACGGGCGTCAAGGACCGGCTGTCCTGCCTGTTGCCGGCCTTCCCCGCCCAGGCGGTCCAGCTCGAGAACAACGGCTCGGAACTGCAGCTCACCCAGACGGGCGGCGGGTCCTACAACCGTTACGCGGGTTACTACCACTGGCTGATGAAGGAGGGCTACCCGGGCTCGGCGGGCAAGGTCGGCGTGCTCTCCGGTGACTCCCCGATCACCAAGGCCCTCACCGAGCAGGTGAAGGAGGGCCTCAAGGCCGCCGGCGCCACGTTCGCCTACACCGACGTCTTCCCGGTCCAGGGCGTCTCGGACTGGACCCCCTACGCCCAGGCCATCAAGGCCAAGGGCGTCAAGGGGCTGGTGTACTACGGGGACTTCCGGCAGCTCGCCAAGCTCGAAGAGGTCCTCACCAACATCGGCTACAAGCTCGACTGGGTCGACGCCAACAACAACGCCTACAACCCCGCCTTCCTCCAGATCGCGGGCAAGTCGCTGGCCTCCCAGAACAACCTGGCCGACCTCAGCGGGGTCTACCCGCTGGAGAACGCCTCCGCCAACCCCGCGACCAAGCAGGTCATCGACCTGTTCGCCAAGTACGCGCCCAAGGCGCACGTGACGTTGCCGGTGCTGCGGGCCTTCTCCGCCTGGCTGCTGTTCACCAAGTCCGCCGCGTCCTGCGGGGACGACCTCACCCGCAAGTGCGTCTACGACGCCGCCGTCAAGGAGACCGCGTGGACGGGGGCCGGCCTCCAGGCTCCGGTCGACCTCTCCCAGCTCGACGCCCCGCTGAAGTGCTTCAACGTCGAGAAGGCCACCCCGCAGGGCTGGAAGCCCGCCGACTTCAAGCCCAACCAGGGCGCCTACCGGTGTGACGCTCCCGCGTACAAGTTCACCGGTCCCTACACCAAGCCGCTCACCCTCGCGAACGTCGGCAAGACCATGAACGACTTCAAGTAGATGGAGCAATTCCTGATCTTCGGTGTTGTAGGGCTGAGCACAGCCGCGATCTACGCGGTCATCGGCAGCGGGCTGGTGCTCACCTACACCACCACCGGCGTGTTCAACTTCGCGCACGGGGCGTCGGGCATGTTCGCGGCGTTCGCCTACTGGCAGCTCACCATCGGCTGGGGATGGCCGGTCCCGGTCGCCCTGGCGATGGTGCTGCTCGTGCTCGCCCCGGGCTTCGGCCTGCTGATCGAGCGGGTCGTGATGCGGCCCGTGCAGGCTCTGGGCGAGGCCGAACGGCTGGTCATGACGATCGCGCTGCTGAGCGGGCTCATCGCCGTCGCCCGATGGATCTGGGATCCGAACGTCTCACGGTCGCTGCCGACCTTCTTCGCCGATCGCACGCCCTTCCATGTCGGGCCGACCACCATCACCTGGCATCAGGCCGTCACGATGGTGGTCGCGGTGGCGGTCGCGGCCGGTCTGCGGATCCTGCTGACCCGGACCCGGACCGGCACGGAGATGCGGGCGACCGTCGACGACCGGGCGCTGGTCGGGCTGACGGGAGCCGATCCGGTCCGGGCGAACCGGGTCGCGTGGATGCTCGGTACCCAGCTGGCGGCGGTCGGCGGCATCCTCATCGCGCCGATCGTCGCGCTGGACGCCGCGCAGCTCTCGCTGCTGATCGTCAGCGCCTACAGCGCCGCGATATTCGGCAGGATGCGGAGCCTTCCGCTCACCTTCGCCGGCGCGATCGTCGTCGGCTGCCTGGAGAGCTACCTGACCGGCTACCTCCCGCAGAACGACTATCTGCCGGGGGTGCGGCTGGCCGCGCCCGCACTGCTGCTGTTCGTGGCGCTGCTGGCGTTCCCGCACCGGCGGCTGCGGGGCCGGGACCGCCGGTTGCGCCAGGTGCCGGTGCCGACGATGCGCGGGACGGCGGTGTTCGCGCTGGCGACCGTGGCCTTCGGCGTGGTGCTGGCGTCGGTGCTGGGCCAGGGCGACCTCATCACCTACGGGCCGATCTTCTCACTCGGCGTGGTGGCGTTGTCGTTCGTCCCGCTGTCCGGATTCGCGGGTCAGATCTCGCTGTGCCAGCTGAGCGTGGCGGGGATCGGCGCGGTCGTGTGGGCGCACCTCGGTGCCCATGGGCAGCCGTGGGCGCTCGGCGCCACGGTCGTCATCTCGGCGCTGGCCGGGGCGCTCATCGCGCTTCCGGCGCTGCGTCTGTCCGGGGTGTACCTGGCGCTGGGGACGGCCGCCTTCGCGGTCGTCCTCGATCGGTGGATCTTCACGCTGCCGTCGTTCGACCTGCTCGGCGTGCGGATCTCGCTGTTCGACCAGGGCTCGGTGGAGGTGATCGGGCCCCGGCTCTTCGGATTCCAGCTGGACACCGAGGCGGAACTGATGGTGCTCGCCGCGGTCTGCCTCGCGCTCGCCTCGATCGGGGTGGCGGCGCTGCGCCGCGGGAGGTTCGGGCGGAGGCTGATCGCGCTACGGGACAGCGAGGCGGCCTACGCCACGCTCGGCGGCAACCTGCTGGTGGCCAAGGTGGCGGTGTTCGCACTGGCGGCGGGCATCGCGGGCCTCGGCGGGGCCCTGTACGGGATGCAGCAACGGTCGATCACGGCCGACCAGTTCAACTTCGTGGCGGGGTTGCCGATCTTCCTGATCGCGGTCGTCGCCGGTCTCGGCAGTGTCGGGACGGGCCTGTTCTCCGGTACCGCCTTCGTGGTGCCGTTGAGCGGGCTGGTCGCGGTGGCGCCCTGGTCGCAGAACCTCGTCGCGCTGCTGCCCGGACTGGCCGGGATCGGGATCGGCAACAATCCCGGCGGCGTCGTGGCCGGGATGCGGCACCGCTGGGAGCCGGTGGCCCGGGACCGGATCGCCCCTCCCGTGCTGCTCTGCGGGCTCGCGCTGGGATGGGTCCTGCGGCTCGGCGACGTGATCAGTGGCTGGACGTTCCTGGGCGGTTCGCTGGTTCTGGCGCTGGCGCTGCAGGCCTACGCGGCCGCGCGAGCGGCCACGCCGGCCGAGCCCGAGGTCCCGATGGAGTGGTGGGGCGTGCGGCGTGCCTGGCGGCCGGAGGACGAGGGGGTGCTGGTCCGTGGCATCGCTGGAGGTTAGCGGCGTGACCGTCGCCTTCGGCGGGAACCGCGCACTGGACGGGGTCGGCATGGCGGCCGAAGCCGGCCGGATCACGGGACTGATCGGGCCCAACGGCGCGGGGAAGAGCACCCTGTTCGACGTCGTGTCCGGACTGCGCCGGCCCTCGTCGGGGCGGGTGCTCCTCGACGGGCGGGACGTCACCCGGATGCGGCCCGCGCGCCGGGCCCGGCACGGGCTGGCCCGGACGTTCCAGCGGCTGGAGCTCTTCGGCCGGCTGAGTGTCCGCGACAACCTGCTCGTCGCCGCGGAACTGGGACCCGAACGGCGGCGGGCGGGCCAGGCCGTCACCGAGATCCTCGGCAGGCTCGGCCTGACGGCGATCGCCGACACTCACGCGGACACACTGCCCACCGGGGTGGGCCGCCTGGTGGAGGTGGGCAGGGCGCTGGCGGTACGTCCGGCGTTCCTCCTCCTCGACGAGCCCGCGGCCGGTCAGGACGGCGAGGAGACCGAACGGTTCGCCGACCTGCTGCGTTCGCTGGCCGGCGACGGGATGGCCGTCGTCCTGGTCGAACACGACATGGGCCTGGTCATGAGCGTCTGCGACGAGGTGTACGTCCTGGACCTGGGGAAGATCATCGCGGTCGGCCCGCCCGAGCTGATCCGGCGCGACGAGACCGTCCTGGCGGCCTACCTGGGGGACGCATGAGCGCACTGCTCGAACTACGCGACGTATGCGCCGCCTACGACCGGATCGCCGTCCTGCACGGCGTGGATCTGAGCGTCTCCGCCGGCCAGGTGGTGGCGTTGCTCGGCCCGAACGGGGCGGGCAAGACGACCACGCTGCGGGTCGCCGCGGGGGTCCACCCGGCCGGGTCCGGCCGGGTGCTGCTGGGGGGCCGGGACGTGACCGGAGCCGACCCCCGCGATCTGGCGCGCGCCGGGGTCTGCCTGATCCCCGAGGGCCGCGGAGTGTTCCCCAACCTGTCCGTCCGCGACAACCTCCTGATGATGACCTTCACCGGCCGCTCCCGCGAGGAGATCGAGGAGATCACGTTCGCGCGGTTCCCCGCCCTCGCCCCGCGTGCCGCACAGGCCGCCGGAACCCTGTCCGGCGGCGAACAGCAGATGCTCGCGCTCGCCCGGGGGCTGGCCACCGATCCCGCCGTACTGCTGCTGGACGAACTCTCCATGGGGCTGGCCCCCCTGGTCGTCGGCCGGCTGTACGAGCAGGTCGCCGAGATCGCCCGGCAGGGCGTCGCCGTGCTGGTCGTCGAGCAGTTCGCGGCCGCCGTCCTCGGCATCGCCGACCACGCGGCCGTACTGGTGCGCGGCCGGGTCGAACGGCGGGGCCACCCCGACGGCGGATTGCGCGCCGACCTGTCCGCCCTCTACCTGGGGAGTTCCACATGACCTCGACCGAGACGCGTGCGGACCGCTTCGTCCGCGAACTGGCGGAACTCAAGATCCCCGACCCGGCCACCGGGAGGGCCCGTCTCTGGCTGCGCCTCGGGGTGGCGCTGATGGTGCTCGGCCTGGTGCTCGGGGCGTCGGCCTACCTGATGTCCCACGGCACCCGCAATGCGCTCGTCCAGCGGGACGCCCTCGCGCTCGGGCTCGGCGGGATCAGCGCGAGCGTCGTGGGCGCGGCGCTCTTCCTGCGCTATTCGCTCACCGGCTTCCTGCGGTTCTGGATGGCCCGCCAGTCCTACGACCTGGCCCAGCTCGGCGACCGCCTGCTCGAAAAGGAGGTGCGGCATGACCTCACCAGCCCCGACTCCGCGTCCCGGTGACCGGCCCACCGGCACCGACGGTGTCCCGATGACCCTCAAAGCGGCCAAGCCGCTGCCCGCTTCGGACTGAAAGGGGCCGTCATGAAGAAGGACGACCTGATCTTGATCAGTGTTGACGACCACATCATCGAGCCGCCCGACATGTTCGTGAACCATCTGCCGGAGCGTTACCGCGACGACGCCCCGCAGCTCGTGCACCGTGACGACGGCACCGATGTGTGGAAGTTCCGGGACGCGGTGATCCCAAACTCGGCCCTCAACGCCGTGGCCGGGCGGCCGAAGGAGGAGTACGGGCTGGAGCCGCAGGGGTTGGACGAGATCCGGCCCGGCTGTTACGACGTGCACGAGCGGGTCAAGGACATGGACGCGGGCGGCATCCTGGCGTCGATGAACTTCCCGTCCTTCCCCGGGTTCGCGGCCCGGTTGTTCGCCACCGACGACCCCGACTTCTCGTTGGCGCTGGTGCGCGCCTACAACGACTGGCACATCGATGAGTGGTGCGCGGCGTATCCGGGGCGGTTCATCCCGATGGCGTTGCCGGCGATCTGGGACCCGGAGTTGTGCGCGGCGGAGGTGCGCCGGGTGGCGGAGAAGGGGTGCCGGTCGCTGACGTTCACCGAGAATCCGGCCGTCCTCGGATACCCGAGCTTCCACAGCGAGCACTGGGACCCCCTCTGGCGGGCGCTGTGCGACACCGGGACGGTGCTGAATGTGCATATCGGGTCGTCGGGGCGGTTGGCGGTGCCGGCGGTGGATTCGCCGCCGGATGTGCTGATCACGTTGCAGCCGATGAACATCGTCTCGGCGGCGGCGGATCTGTTGTGGTCGCGGGTGATCAAGGAGTTCCCGGCCATCCGGATCGCGTTGTCCGAGGGCGGCACCGGGTGGATCCCCTACTTCCTGGAGCGGGTGGACCGCACGTTCGAGATGCACGCCACCTGGACGTTGCAGGATTTCGGGGGGAGGTTGCCCAGTGAGGTGTTCCGGGAGCATTTCCTGACGTGTTTCATCAGTGATCCGTTGGGGGTGCGGTTGCGGCATGACATCGGGATCGACAACATCTGCTGGGAGGCGGACTATCCGCACAGCGACTCGATGTGGCCGGGGGCTCCGGAGGAGTTGTCGGCGGTGCTGGACAAGTGGCAGGTGCCGGATGAGGACACCCGCAAGATGACCCACGAGAACGCCATGCGGTGGTACTCCTTCGATCCCTTCACCCACATCCCCCGAGACCAGGCCACCGTCGCGGCCCTGCGCAAACGCTCCGAAGGCCACGACGTCTCCATCCGCTCGCGCAGTCACCGGATCATCGATCCCGCGGACAAGCTCGAGGCGTACCGATCCAGGGCGCGCGCGGCCGTGGCAGCGGCCAAATGAGCGACGTGGTCCTGACCGAGCGGGTCGGCAACGTGCTGGTGGCGACGCTGAACCGGCCCGAGGTGCGCAATGCCCTCAATCCCGCGCTGATGGACGAGCTGTCCGCGGCGCTGCGCGCCGCGGACGCCGACCCGGAGGTCCGGGCCATCGTCCTGACCGGGGCGGGAACGGTCTTCTGCGCCGGACTCGACCTGAAGGCGTTCGGGAGCGGCGGTGATTTCAAGGGACTGCTCTGGTTCTACCACCAGGGCGTCGCCACCCCGGTCATCGCGGCGCTGAACGGACCGGCGCTGGCCGGGGGTTTCGAACTGTTGCTGGCGTGCGACCTGGTCGTCGCGGCAGAGGACGCGAAGCTCGGGATCAGCGAGGTCAAGCGAGGGCTGTTCGCGGCCGGGGGAGGGACGACGCTCTCCGCCCGGGTGCCCATGGCGGTCGCGCTGGAGATGGGACTCACCGGCGATCCGATCACTGCGGTGCGCGCCCAGGAGATCGGGCTGGTGAACCGGGTCGTTCCCGCCGGGCAGGTGCGGGCCGAGGCCCTCGCCCTGGCCGTGCGGATCACCGGCAACGGGCCGCTGGGCGTCGCGATGACCAAGAAGCTGATGCGCGAGCGCCGGTGGGGTGATCCGGCCGAGGTCGAGACGGTCTTTCGCAGTGCCGACGCGGTGGAGGGTGCCCGGGCGTTCGCCGAGCGCAGGCCGCCGGTCTGGACGGGACGGTGAGCCGGGGTGGACTTCGAGCTCAGTGACGAACAGCGGCTGTTCCAGCAGACTCTCCGGGACTTCGCCGACAAGGAGATCGTGCCGGTCGCCCCCGAGTGGGAACGGACCGGCCGGTACCCGACGGAGATCGTCGAACGGCTGCGGGAACTCGGGCTGTTCGGTCTGAACGTGCCCGAGGAGTACGGCGGGCTCTCCGCCGACCGGGTCTCCTACGCCCTGGCCTTCGAGGAGATCGCCCGAGCCTGGCTGGGCGCGGCCGGGCTGATCGGCCCGCACTCGGTCGCCTGCCTGATGATCGCGCGCAACGGCACGTCCGCGCAGAAGGAGCGGTATCTGCCCGCGATGGCGAGCGGCGAGCTGCGGTCGGGGATCGCGCTGACCGAACCGGGTGCGGGAACCGACCTGCAGGGGATCGAGACGATGGCGGTCCGGGACGGCGACCACTACGTGGTGTCGGGGACCAAGACCTGGATCACCAACGCCCGGGTCGCAGGCCTCCTGCCCGTCCTGGTGAAGACCGGGCGGGCGGAGCGGGCCCACGAGGCGATGTCGGTGCTGCTCGTGGAGACCTCCTGGCCCGGCTTCACCGTCACCCGGGACCTGCCCAAGCTCGGGTACAAGGGACCGGAGACCTGCGAACTCGTCCTCGACGAGGTGCGGGTGCCGGTGGAGAACCTCCTGGGCGGCGCGGAGGGCCGCGGGCTCCAGCAGGTCCTGGGCGGGCTGGAGATGGGCCGGATCAACATCGCCGCCCGGGCCGTCGGGGTGGCACAGGCGGCGTACGAGGCGGCCCTCGGCTACTCGCGTGACCGGGAGGCGTTCGGCCGGCCGATCGCCGACTTCCAGGCCATCCAGCTGAAGCTCGCCGACATGGCCACCGAGATCCAGGCCGCCCGGCTGCTCACCTACTGGGCGGCGGCCAGGGCCGAGGCGACCGGCGGCCGGGTCGACCTCGAAGCGGGCATGGCCAAGATGTACGCCTCGGAGGTCGCCATCAAGTGCGCGCTGGAGTCGATGCGCATCCACGGCGGCTACGGCTACTCGGCGGAGTTCATCGTCGAACGGCTGTACCGGGACGCCCCGCTGATGGCCATCGGTGAGGGGACCAACGACATCCAGCGCCTGGTCATCGCCCGGTCGCTGGTGTCGGGCAAGGGGCGGCCGGGCTGGTGACCCGCCGGCACCCGGGTCGGCCGTCCTGAGCCCGGGCGGCCGTCCTGCCCCCGGCCGCTCCGCGGCGGGATCTCAGGCGCGGCGCGATCGGCCCTCTTGACCCGGCGGCTCGACGCACGCCGGTTGACGTTCATGTGACCCTTGTCACAGGTCTGTAACCAACCTAATATAAATTCAGTAGGTTGGTTGAAGGGAGTCAGATGTCCGATCAACGGCCCTATGCCGCGCTCCTCGCGAAGGGCGAGGACCGCAGGCAGCGGATCCTGGCCGCGGCGCAGCGGTTGCTGACGTGGAACGGATGGCGGGGCACGACGCTCGGGCAGATCGCCCGGGAGGCCGGGGTCAGCCCGGCGGGCCTGCTGCATCACTTCGAGTCCAAGGAGCAGTTGCTCCACGCGGTTCTCGACGCCCGCGACGCCTACGACGACACCCATGCCGACCGGTCGGGCGACATCCTCGAGCAACTCGAAAGAGTCCCGGAGCGGTTCCAGCGGGCACCCGATCTGGTCGGCATGTTCATCGTCCTCCTCACGGAGAACCTCAACCCCGATGCCCCGCTGCACGGACGCGTTCTCGGCAGGTACCGGGCCGCGGTCGACACCGTGGCGCATCTGATCCGGCGGGGCCAACGCGCAGGCAGGTACCGCGCCGACCTGGATCCGGCCGTCAAGGCGGTGGAGATCGTCGCCTTTCTCAACGGGATAGAGACATCATGGCTGCTCGACCCTTCGATTCCGCTGACCGATGTCTTCAAGGAGTACACCGGATCGCTCGCCCGGCAGTTCGCCCCGCCCTCAGACACCCCCTGAGGCACCGGCTGGTGGTCGTCACGCCCAGCATGGTGGACGTGGTGCGGTTCGCGGGCGGCTGGCTGTTCGACCGGGTGATGGCCGGGTGGGACGTCACGGTGCTCACCGCGGACCGCGCCGATTCCCGGCCGTTGCGGATCCTCGGAGCCCGCGCCGTCGACCTGGAGCGCACGCTGGCGTCACCGGTCCGGCGCCCGCAGCCGCAGGCCATCGCGGTCGGCACCGATCTGTACGGCTCCGACGAACGAGTCCGGCGGATGGTGCTCGACGCGCTCGACGCAAGGCTGGTCGAGGTGCGGCTCTGGGGTGACCGCTGGCCGGCGGACCTCGGCGACGGCGTCGACCCGATACGGCACCGGCTGAGCGCGGCCGCGCGGGCGTTCAAGGCGCAGGCCCTCGCGGCGGCCGCCGTTCCGGTCGATTCCTGTGACGTCACCGAGGTCTTCCGGCGGAGCGAACTGCGCCGTCCCTCGGGGAGCGCCTGACTCGTCCCGGCGCGGCCTCCGGGCCCTGCCACCGGATCCGGGACGGGGATCCGTTCTGCCGCTCAGGTCAGTTCGAGTCCGCCGTCGACGGTGAGGACCTGCCCGGTGAGCCAGGCGGTGTGCGCGTCGGCGAGCCGCAGGATCCACGCGGCGACCTCGGCGGGGTCACCGCGGCGGCCCAGCGGGATTCGCGCCGCCTCGTCGGCCTTGATCTGGTCGATCACGGCGCTCGGGAGGCCGGCGGCGGTCAGGGCCTCGCTCTCGGTCGGGCCGGGGGCGACGGCGTTGACCCGGACCCGGTCGGGCGCCAGCTCCAGCGCCCAGCTGCGGGTCAGATGCTCGAGTGCGGCCTTGGACGCGCCGTAGTGGCCGGCGCCGGCCGCGGGCCGGTGCCCGAAGGTGCTGGAGACGTTGACGATCGCCCCACGGGAGACCTTCAGATACGGCAACGCCGCGCTCGCCAGCAGGCTGGGAGCGGTGACGTTGATGGCCAGCACCTCGGCGACGCGGGTGGCGGTGACCTCGCCCAGCGGCATCGCGGTGAACATCCCGGCGTTGTTGACCAGGACGTCGACGCGGCCCCACCGGTCGAGGGCGGCCTGGACGACCGCCGCCGGCCCACCGTCCTGGCTGAGGTCGGCGGGAAACGCCACGATGGCCGGATGGTGCGCGGCGGTCGCGGCGAGGGCGTCCGCCCGGCGGCCGACCCCCAGGACGTGCGCTCCCGCGTCGGCGAACGCCGCCGCAGTGGCACGTCCGATGCCCGAACCGGCTCCGGTCACGATCACGACCTGGTCGGCGAAGTGGCTGGTCACCGGGTCTGACATGGTCACGACAACCTCCGTTGTTCGATGTTCGTTGAATATCAAATGAAGCTAGCATGCAGGCGTGAAGGATCCTCACCACCCCGACCTGAGCGAGATCACGATCACCCGCGTGCTGGCCGCCCTCTCCGACCCCATCCGGCTCGGGCTCGTACGGCTGCTGGCCGACGGCCGGGAACGCGGCTGGGGTGAGCTGCGGGCACCGGTCGCCAAATCCACCTTGAGTCACCATCTGAAGGTGCTGCGGAACTCGGGCATCACCCGCACCCGTCAGGAAGGCACCCGCTGCTTCGTCCAGCTGCGCCGCGATGACCTCGACACCCGGTTCCCCCAGCTGATGGCGACGGTGCTGTCCGTGGTGGCCGCCGACGGCGTCGGCGCGGACGTCACGCTCGGCCCCGGCCCGTGAGCCGGCCCTTGCCGCGGGCCACGGCCGGATCCGGCCGGGGTCAGCGGAAGGAGCGCCGGTAGGCGGCGGGCGTGGTGTTCAGCGCGGAGTGGAAGCGGCGGCGCAGGTTCACCGCCGAGGACAGGCCGACGCGCCGGGCGATCGTCTCGACGGGGAGGTCGGTCTCCTCGAGGAGGGCGCGGGTGCTGGCCATGCGGCGGTCGAGCAGCCAGCGGCCGGGGGAGACGCCGAGCTGGTCGGTGAAGTGACGGCTGAGGGTACGGCGGGAAACGCCGGAGCGGGCCGCCATGTCCTCGACCGTCAGCGGCCGGTCCAGGTTGGCGGTGATCCAGTCGAGCAGCGGGGCGAGCGAGTCGGGGACCGGGCCGGTGGTCGGCAGCTCGGGGTACTGGCGCTGGCAGCCCTCCCGGTGCGGGGCGGCCGCCAGCTGCCGGCCGATCCGCATCGCCAGGGCCGCGCCGTGGTCGCGCCGCACCTGGTTCAGGCAGAGGTCGACGGTCGTGGCCGAGGCGCCGGCCGTCGCCACGTCACCGTGATCCACGTAGAGCACGGACGCGTCGGGCCGGACCCGCGGGAAGCGGGCGGCGAGTTCGGCGGTCAGCTCCCAGTGGGTGGCGGCGGTGCGGCCGTCCAGGAGGCCGAGGCTCGCCGGGATGTAGATCCCCGAGCAGATGGCCATGATCCGCGTGCCGCGGGTGTGGGCCGCGAGGACCGCCGTGCCGAGCTCGGGGGAGATCTCCCAGTCCGCGCACCAGCCGGAGATGAGCAGGGTGTCGGCCTCGGCGAGGGCCTCCAGCCCGCGCTCGACGATCATGTCCACGCCCATGGTCGTCCGGACCGGCCCCGGACGCTCGGCGCAGAGCGCGAAGTCGTAGTGCCGGGGGATGTCCGGGCCGTGGTAGCCGAAGACGGCGGAGGCACTGGTCACCGGGTACATCTCCTGGGGCGGGCTCACCAGGGTGACCACGCGGTGGCTCATGGCACGAATGTACCTGATGATGTCATTGTGGACGCCTGCGGCCGGCTTTAGAGGGTGTCGAAAATGGTGCCCATGGAGCTCAGGAAATGACCGCACTTCTCGGCCGCGAAGAATCCCTCACCGCGTCGGCCAGGCTTTGGACCAAGGACTTCGCACTGTATTTCACCGCCCGGGTGGTGTCGCTGCTCGGTGACGCGATGATGCCCGTCGCGGCGGCACTGGCCGTCGGCGCGATCTACGGGGTGTCCGGCGTCGGCTATGTGCTGTCCGTCTGGACCGCTCCATTCGTGATCTTCGTGTTGTTCGGCGGGGTGTTCGCCGACCGGCTGGGCGCCCGGACCATGATGGTCGGCGCGGACGTCGTACGGATCTTCACCCAGACCACGGTGGCCGTCGCCTTCTTCACCGGGACCCCGCCGCTGTGGCTGCTGCTGTCCGCCTCGTTCCTGTCCGGGACGGCCGCCGCGATGTTCCAGCCCGGCGTCAACGGCATGGTGCCCCTCGTCGCTGGGGATCCGCAGCGCGCCAACGGCACCCTCAAGATCGCCGACGCGGCCACCCAGCTCGGCGGGCCCGTCCTCGCGGGCCTGCTGATGGTGCTGACCGGCGCGGGCGCCGTCTACGCCGTCGACGCGGCGACCTTCCTGCTCAGCGGCCTGTGCCTGGCCTTCATCCGGCTCGCCCCGGCCGCCGGGGCCAGGGAGCGCTCGACGGTCATGCTCGACCTGCGCCGCGGCTGGACGGAGTTCCGCTCCCGCAGCTGGATGTGGTCGGTGATCCTCATGTGGGTGTTCTTCGGCGTCCTGGTCTTCGGCCCGTACATTCCGCTGAGCTCCCGCCTGATCGGTGACCGGCTCGGCGAGGCCGCCTACGGCTGGGTGATGGCCGGCTTCGGCGCCGGCACCGTCCTCGGCGGGCTGGTCGCGATCCGGTTCCGGCCGTCGCGACCGCTCGCCGCCGGCGGCGTGGCCATGTCCGCGTTCGCGTTCATCCCGCTGTCGGTGGCGCTGGAACTGCCGTTGCCGCTGCTGATGGCGGGTCATCTGCTGGGCGGGGCGGCCTGGGCGTTCTGGTCGGTGATGTGGTCGACGAGCGTGCAGACGCAGGTCGCCGCCGACGTCCTCAACCGGGTCACCGCCTACGAGGTGGCCGGATCGGTGGCCGGCGTCGCCGTCGGCCAGGCGCTGGTGGGGCCGGTCTCGGACCTCGTCGACCCCCGGGACCTGCTGTTCGTCTCCACCGGCGTCAGCTTCGCGGTCTGCGCGGCCCTGCTGCTGACGCCTCCGGTCCGGCGGCTGCGCCGAGCCCGGGACCAGCCGGGGTGACGACGGGCTCACGCCGGCCGGCCAACCGGTCGCCGAGAGGGCTGCGGCGGTACAGGACCTGCCGTCCGCTGCGAGCCCGGGTGACCAGGCCCGTGGCGTACAGCACGCGCAGGTGCTGGGACACCGCACTCGGGGTCACCCTCAGGCGGCGGGCGAGCTCCACCGTGGCCAGCGGCTCATCGAGGAGGTGGAGCAGCCTCGCTCTCGGCACGCCGAGCAGCGACGCGAGCGCGGGCGCGTCGGTGGCCGGCGCCGGGGCCCACAGCGTGGCCACGCCACGGCTGGGATACACCAGCAGCGGCGGTTCCTCCGGGCTGATCGGGGGCGTGGGTTTGTGGGCGAACACCGATGGCACGAGCAGCAGCCCTCGGCCGGACGCCGCGACGCGGTGCCGGCCGATCATCTGGTCGATGTGCAGCACGCCGTTCCGCCACTCCAGATTCGGGTGCATGTCGGAGAACAGCAGGCGAGCGCCTCCGATGGCCAGCTGCCGCGCACGGTAGGTCATGTCGGCCTCCAGCAGCAGCTGGACCTGCGGCCATATCGGCCGGACGGCGAGCTCCCAGTACTGCCGCAGGAGCTCGCAGAGGGCATCGCGGAGCCCGACGACGGACGCGTCATCGGCGGCGGTGGCGTCCCGGAGGGCTTCGGGGAGCGAGCCCGGCGCGTGCGCGGCCCGCAGGTCGCGGCGGACCAGATCGGGAGCGGCCCGGCGGACGCGGGCGAGTTCTTCCTCGAAGGCCGGGGCGAAGCTCGCGGGGCGCGGGGTCAGGAAGTCGGGGAGGGCGCGGGTGTCCCCGACCAGGGACATCAGCAGACCGCTGTCGAGCGCGCCGAGCCCACCAAGAACGGACCTGCGCCACGGGAGGTGCAACGCGGACAGGCCCGGGTCTTGCAGCACCCGCAGGCTGAGCATGGTCTCGTTCAGGGGCGAGACGGCGAAGCGCGTGTCCGCGAGGTCCTCGACGCCGAGCACAAAGTCGATCATTAAGCCGTACGCTACATCGATTGGCGGCGGAACGCCGGTGCCGTGGACTTCGAGGCATGACACCTGCGATTCCATGGCACGGCGATCCGCACAGGCCCGGCACGCGGCGCGGGCGGGCCGGTGGGCCGAGATGAGCCGCCGGATGGTCCTGATCCTGGCCGTGACCTGCGCCGTGGCCGTGGGCAACATCTACTTCCCGCAGGCGGTAAGCCCGCTGGTCGCCGCCGGGCTGGGGGTGTCACCCGATTCCGCCGCGCTGGTGGTGACCGCCACCCAGGTCGGCTACGCCGCCGGGATCTTCCTGCTGGTGCCGCTCGGCGACCGGCTCCCGCATCGCACGTTCCTCGTCACCCTGCTCGCTCTGACCGGCGCGGGCCTGCTCGCCGCGGGCTGCGCACCCGCCCTCGCGCCGCTCGTCGCCGCGAGCGTCCTCGTCGGTGTCACCACCGTGGCCGCGCAGGTCGTCGCCCCGCTGGCGGCCGGGCTCGTGGCCGCCGATCGCCGCGGAGCCGTGATGGGCACCCTGCTGAGCGGGTCGATCGGCGGCATGCTGCTGGCCCGCACCTTCAGCGGGTCGCTCGGCGACTGGCTGGGTTGGCGGGCCCCGTACCTGGTGGCCGCCGTCCTGGTCCTGGTCCTCGCGGCGGTCCTGGCCTTCGCGGTGCCGGTCACGACCCCGCCCTCGCGCCGGCCGTACCCGGCACTGCTGGCCGAGTCGCTGCGCCTGCTCCGCACCGAGCCGGACCTGCGCCGTTCCTGCCTCTACCAGGCGACGATCTTCGCGGGGTTCTCGGCCGTCTGGACCTGCCTGGCGCTCCTCCTCGCCGGTCCGGCGTACGGCCTGGACGCGCAGGCGGTCGGCCTGCTCGCCCTGGTCGGCGGGGCGACCATGCTCTGCACCCCGCTCGCCGGACGCCTGGTGGACCGCCGGGGGCCCGATCCGGTGAACCTCGTCTGCATGCTCGGGGTCCTCGTCTCGGCCGTGGTCCTCGCCGCAGGCGCCGCGGGCGGCGCGCCCGGTCTCACCGCCCTGATCCTCGGCACGCTGCTGCTCGATGTCGCGATGCAGTCCGGCATGGTCGCCAACCAGGCACGGGTCCTCGCCCTGCGTCCCGACGCCCGCAGCAGGCTCAACACCGCCTACATGACCTGTGCCTACCTGGGCGGCAGCGCGGGCTCGTGGCTCGGGGTGCGCGCCTACGGCCAGGCCGGATGGCCGGGAGTGTGCGCGCTCGTGGCGTTGCTCGCCGCGCTCGCCCTGGCCCGACACCTCGTGGTGCTGTTCGGCCGGAGGCCCGGTCCAGCGCGGCAGCGCATCCACCACCGGGCGGCGGATCCGGATCCCTCCCGGGCGTGCTCGGACGATCGGGCGGTAGCCGATCGTCCGTATGGCCGGTGATCCCGCCGGGCCGCGAAGGCGGCCACCGGCGTGGCGGTCTTCGCCGCCGATCCGGTGCACGGACGGGCCGTTTTTTGAGAGGCTCTGGTCGGGTCGCATTCGGGGGAGCACCCTCCAGTTCGTCTTGACCGCGGGTGGCTGAGAGAGGCGGCGTGGTGGAGCCTGGGGTGCTGCTGGGCGGCAGGTACCGGCTGGCCGACCGGCTGGGGCGGGGCGGCATGGGGGAGGTGTGGTCGGCCGCCGATCAGGAATTGGGCCGGCGGGTGGCGATCAAGGTCGTGCTGGCGGACCTGGGCGCTGATCCGGCGTTGATCGCCCGGCTGCGTCACGAGGCCAGGACGGCGGGCGGCTTGCAGCATCCCGCCATCACCGTGGTGCACGACATCGGAGAGCACGACGGGCATCCGTTCTTCGTGATGGAGTTACTGGAGGGCACCGACTTCAACACCCTGCTGACCCGCGACCCCGGTGGGCTGCCGGTCCAGCAGGTGGTGGCGCTGATGGGCCCGGTGGCCGAGGCACTGGCCTACGCCCATCGCAAGGGCGTGGTGCATCGCGACATCAAGCCCGCCAACCTGATGAAGCTGACCGAGGGCGGGGTCAAGATCTGCGACTTCGGGATCTCCCGTTACGCGGACGCCACCACCCAGCTCACCCAGCCCGGCAGGCTGCTGGGCACACCGGCCTACATGGCTCCGGAGCAGTACGAGAGCAGGCCCGCCGATGCCCGCACCGACCTGTACTCCTTCGGCTGCACCCTGTACGCCCTGCTGACCGGCCGGCCGCCCTTCACCGGCCCGTCACTGGCCGCCGTGATGCACCAGCACCTCACCGCACCCCCGCCCCGGCTCACCACGGAACGCCCGCACGTCCCGGCGGAACTGGAACAGTTGCTGCTGCGCCTGCTCGCCAAGGACCCCGGCGACCGGCCCGCATCCGGCACCCAGGTCAGCGAGGCCCTCCGTGCCCTGCCCGCCGCCGCGACCCCGCAGACGCACACGGCACCACCCGAGACGGCTCCGCCGGTCAGGCCGCCGACGGCACCGGCGACCATCGCCGGTCCGGGACCCCGCCTCCCGGCCTCGCCCGCCGAGACCGGCGCCGCCGAGCCGGACGGCAGCGGAGTCGAGCCGGAGACCGGCGGTACCGGGCCGGGGACCGGCGGTACCGGGCCGGGGACCGGCCCGCAGGCCCGGCCGCGGACGGTCGGGCCCGCCGAGACCGGCCCGGCCGCGGGTACCGGGCCGACCGATCAGGAGGCCGCCACGGCGCCCCCGATCCGCGCCGCTCCGAAGCCGGGAGCCACCCGCCGCCGGCTGCTGCTCGCCGTGCTCGTGGCCGGGGCGGTCGGCGTTCCGGCCGGAGTGGTCCTCTTCGACTCCTCGCCACGTCCTGGCGCCACCCGTATCTCTCCCAGCGTCTCCGGCGTCTCCGGCGCACCGGCCGCTCACCAGGTCGCCCCCAGCAGGGAGCGCACGCTGACCGGGCACTCCGGTGACGTCGACTCGGTGGCGTTCAGCCCGGATGGCAAGGCTCTCGCCTCCGCCGGTGGTTACGACAAGACGGCACGGCTGTGGGACCTGGCCACCGGCCGCACCACCGCCACCTTCGCGGCCACGCTCGCCGGCACCGTCCATGACGACGCGGTCGACTCGGTGGCGTTCAGCCCGGACGGCAGGACCTTGGCCACCGCCACCTACCACAACGAGACCGTGCGGCTGTGGAATGTCCGAACCGGCCATGTCACCGCCACCTTCGCCGGCGTGTCGGTGGTGTTCAGCCCGGACGGCAGGACCGTGGCCACCGGCAGCTACGAGAAGGCGGTCCGGCTGTGGGACGTGGCCACCGGCCGTACCACCAGAACCCTCACCGGCGTCGATGTGGCGTTCAGTCCCGACGGCAGGACCGTGGCCACCGTCGGCAACGGCGCCGGCAACCGCGCCGCCGGCCGGAAGGCACAGCTGTGGGATTCGGCCACCGGCCGTATCGGCACGACCCTCACCGGCCATGCCGACTACGTCCTGTCGGTGGCGTTCAGCCCGGACGGCAGAAGCCTGGCCACCGGCAGTTCCGACAAGACGGTTCGCCTGTGGGACGTGGCGACCGGCCGTACCACCAGGACTCTCACCGGCGGCGGCAGCGGCGCCGTCTTCGCGGTGGCGTTCAGTCCCGACGGCAGGACTCTCGCCACCAGCAGCGGAAGCACCGGCTCCGACAACGCGGTCAGGTTGTGGGACGTGGCCACCGGCAGCCTCACCGCCACCCTCCCGGGGCGGGGCCTCACCTCGGTGGCGTTCAGCCCGGACGGCACGACTCTCGCCACCGGCGGCTTCGACGGCCACATCGGGCTGTGGAGGATCAGGTGATGACCTGCCGGCCACGGCCGCCCGCGGGCGCCGGGTTTCTCATGCAACCTTCAGAGAAGGTGATCGTAGGTTTCATCGTCCGGGCCGATCGTGGAGGGCATGACGACCACAGCCGCGTCCCGGCCCGCTGAGCCTCGATCGGCTCGTTCGCCCGGTGTCGCCCGGCCGCGCCCGACCCCTCGCTGGTGGGCGGACGCGGCCGGTGCCGGCGCGGGGCTGAGCCTGCTGGTCGTGACGGCGCTCTGGATGAGCGAGCGGGGTGTGCAGCAGGCACTGGCCGGCGGCCCGGACGCCGTGTCGGCGATCGGCCGGCTGACCGGACTCTGGGCGTCGGATCTGCTGCTGGTGCAGGTGCTGCTGATGGCGCGTGTGCCCTTGGTGGAGCGGGCGTTCGGGCAGGACCGCCTGGCCCGCTGGCACCGGTGGACGGGGTTCACGTCGTTCCATCTGATGCTGGCCCACCTTGTGCTGATCACGGTCGGTTACGCCGGATCGACCCACGCCAACGTGTTCGCGGAAGCATGGGAATTGATCGTCTCCTACCCGGGCATGCTGCTGGCCACCGCCGGCACCGCCGCGCTGGTCATGGTCGTCGTCACGTCGGTGCGGGCCGCCCGGAGGCGGCTGCGGTACGAGTCCTGGCACCTGCTGCACCTCTACGGCTATCTCGGCGCGGGCCTCGCGCTCCCGCACCAGCTGTGGACCGGCACGGACTTCGCCGGTTCCGCGTGGGCGAGGACGTACTGGTGGACGGTGTACGGGGTGTCGGCCGGCTCGGTCCTGGTCTACCGCATCGGGTTGCCCGCCTGGCGCAGCCGGCGGTACCGGCTGACCGTCAGTCACGTCGTGCCGGAGGGGCCCGGACTGACCTCGGTCTATCTCCGGGGCCGCCGGCTGGAGAAGCTGCCGGTCCGGGCGGGGCAGTTCTTCCAGTGGCGCTTTCTCGACGGGCCCGGCTGGTCGCGATCACACCCGTACTCGCTGTCCGGTCCCCCTCGTGGCGATCGTGGCGATCTCATCCGTATCACCGTGAAGGATCTCGGCGACGGCAGCGCCCGGATCGCGTCCCTCCGGCCCGGGACGAAGGCGCTCATCGAGGGGCCGTACGGGAGGCTGACCGGCGAGACGTACACCGGCGGCCCGGTGGTGATGCTGGCGTGCGGCATCGGCATCACACCGTTGCTGGCCCTGCTGTGGGATCTTCCCTACCGCCCCGGCGACGCCACGCTGGTCTACCGGGCTCGTAACGAGGCGGAGGCGGCGTTCCGCGGCGAGCTGGACCGGCTGGCCGCGGAACGCGGGGTGCGGGTGGTCTACGCGTTCGGCCCGCGCTCCGCGCGGCCTTCGTGGCTGCCGCTGACATCGGCCGCCCACGGCGACGTCGAGGCGCTGCGCCGAGTCGCGCCCGCCATCGCCGGTTCCCACGTCTACGTCTGCGGTCCGGACGCGTGGACCGAGGCGGTGCGCGCCGCCGCGCGCACCGCGGGGGTCCGCGCCGATCACCTGCACACCGAACAGTTCGCCTGGTAATTCGAAGGAAGTGACGATGCGACGGATCACCCTCTGGCTGTTGTCCACGGTGGCGGTGCTGGTGCTGCTGTTCAGCTATCGCACCAGCACCATGGGCGGCGGCACGGCGGCCGGCGCGGGCGCCACGTCCGGCCGGAACCCGGAGACCCCGGGCGGCTCCACCGGCACGGCCGCCGGCGGGAGCGGCGCACCGAGCGGCACCACCACCTACAAGGGCTCGGTCGCGCAGACCCGCTGGGGACCGGTGCAGGTCACCATCACCGTGACCGGCGGAAAGATCACGGATGTCGCGGTGCCGGTCTACCCGAACGGCAACCCCCGGGACGAGGAGATCAACGCCTATGCGCTGCCCGTCCTGCATCAGGAGGCACTGGCCTCCCAGAGCGCCGACATCGACACCGTCTCCGGCGCGACCGTCACCAGCGACGGCTACAAGCAGTCCCTGCAGGCCGCCCTCGACGCCGCCCACCTGTCATGACCACCGCCGTTCCGCGCCGGGCGTGGGTCGAGCAGATCATGGGCCTGCCGATCAGCATCCATGTGCGCGGCGGCGACCCGTCCGACGCGCACGTCGAGCACCTCGTCGCCGGAGTCTTCGACGACCTGTGCCACGCCGACGCCGTGCTCAGCCCCTACCGCGCCGACAGTGACCTGTCCCGCTGGGAGCGCGGTGAGCTCGCCCTCGCCGACGCCGACCCCGCGCTGGCGGAGGTGATGGCGTTGTGCGAGGAGGCGAGGGAGCGCACCGGTGGCTGGTTCGACCCGCGTGGGCTGCCGGACCCGCGCACCGGCGTCCCCCGGTACGACCCGTCCGGCCTGGTCAAGGGCTGGGCGGTGCAGCGCGCCGCCCGGCACCTCGCGGGCCTGGACGGGTACGGATGGTGCGTCAACGCCGGCGGTGACGTCCTGGTGCACGCACCCGCCGGCCGGCCGCCGTGGCGGATCGGTATCGAGGACCCGGACGACCCGGCCCGGGTGATGCGGGTCGTGGCCCGCTCCGGCGGCGCGGTGGCGACCTCGGGCACCGCCCACCGCGGTGCCCACATCATCGATCCGCGCACCCGCCGGCCGGCCACGTCGGTGCGGGCGGTCACCGTCGCCGGGCCGGAGCTGCTGTGGGCCGACGTGTACGCCACCGCCGCCGCCGCCGCGCAGGGCCCGGCGTCGCTGGCCCGGCTCGACGGTCTCGACGGCTACGAGGCGCTGCTGGTCACCTCCTCGGGTCTGCTGCGCACCACTCGCCGCTGGCCCTAGGGCCGACCACCACGCGAGCCGGTGACGCTTCCCCGCTCAGCTGGAGGCACGAGAGTCCGGGTGTTCCGGGGCCTCAGGACTTGGCCAGGACCGCTGCCTCGGCGTGGGGCTTCGCGGAACCCGAGATCTGGGTGATCACGTCGCGCAGGTGCTCGTGCATCGCGGCCTCCGCGCCGTCCGGGTCCCGTGCGACGATGGCGTCGATGATCTTCTCGTGCTGGCCGAGGGAGACGGCGGGCCGCCCCGGCTGGAGCGACAGCCGGAACTGGTGGCGGACGAGCTGGCCCTGGAGCCGGGTGAGGATGGTGCGGGCGGTCACCTGCCCCGCGATCTCCTGGATGAGGGCGTGCAGTGACGCGTTGAGATCCGAGTAGGCCAGCGGGTCGTGTGCCGCCACCTTCTCGCGCATCGCCTCCCTGATCGCGAGCAGCCGCTCGGCCTGCTCGGGCGTCACCCGCTCGGCGGCCTTCGCCGCCTGCAGGCCCTCGAGCACCATCCGTACTTCCGTGATCTCCACGGCCTCCTCGGTGGAGATCACGCGGATGCGGGCGCCCTTGTTGCGCTGCACCTCGACAAGGCCGTCGGCGACGAGTTCGCGCAGTGCCTGCCGTACGGTGGAGCGGCTGACCTGGTAGAGGTCGGACAGCTCGGACTCGACGAGGCGCTGCCCGGCGGTGAAGTGCCCGTCCAGCACCGAGCGGCGGATCTTCACGACCAGATCCTGGGGATCGCCCGGTCCCATGATCTTCCTCCCGTGTCGGTCGGCCTGGAGCGGCGACTGAAAGTTGTCAACATTATAGGTACCGAACATGCGCATGATCTTTAAGCGCTCACCCGGGTCGCCCGCGGACCAGGGCATCACGTGATCACGGGGGTGCCGTGGGTGTGGAACGTGTCGATGGTCTTCAGCCCCCACGCCTGGCCCTTGGCGCGCTCCGCCTGCGTCCAGCTGATGACCTCCCAGTCGGGGGCCAGGATCAGCCGGGCGCCGGCGTTGCACAGCTCGATGCGGTTGCCGCCGGGCTCCCAGACGTAGAGGAAGAACGTCTGCTGGATGGCGTGCTTGTGCGGGCCGGTCTCGATGTGGATGCCCGCCTCGAGGAAGACGTCGGCGGCCCGCAGGATGTCCTCCCGGGTGTCGGTCGCGAACGCCACGTGGTGCAGGCGTGCCCGCGCGCCGAGCCAGTCGGCGGTGTAGACGAGGTCGTAGGACTTGTTGCAGACCGAGTACCAGATGGCGGCGGGCTCACCGTCGTCGGTGACGATCTGTTCGGTGGCGCGTGCGCCCAGCGTGCCCGTCATGAAGGTGGAGGCGGCCGGTACGTCGGCGGCGAGGTAGTTCACGTGGTCCAGACGCCGGACGTTCGCGCCCCTCCCGGGGAAGGCCGAAGCCTGGTTCTTCAACGACGGCCGGTGCTCCCCGGTCGCGACGTACCTCTCCGTCTCGTAGTACAGGCCGAGGTCGTGGCCGTCCGGGTCGGTGCAGAGGTAGACGGGCCCGAGCCCGAACTCCGACTCGCTCCATCCCGTGCCGAGGCCGGCCGCCTCGACGGCCTCGACCCGGCGCCGCAGGGCCTGCGGGCCGGCCGCCCGCAGGAAGGTGCGGCCGACGCCGGCCTGGTCCCTGGCCGTGATCTTCACGGTGTAACGCTCGTAGTCGTCCCAGGAGTGCACGTAGATCGAGTCGCCTTCCCGGTGGACCTCCTTCATCCCCATCAGGTCGACGAAGAAGGCGCGGGTCTCCTCCGGTACCGAGGTGAAGAGCTCGACCGATCCCACATGGGCGATGTCGCGGAACGCTTCTGGCTGCATCGGACCTCCTCTTGGCCGCTGCCGTGCTCAGACGGCTCACGGTGCCTGCGTGCCCAGGACTGCGGATTCACGGCCGGGGGTGGTCCTGGCGCGGCCAGACCCGGCCGTCGAACAGCTTGCGCGCGGTGCGCACCACCCCCGAACGGCGGACGCGCAGGGCCGTCCCGTGCCCCGACACCTCGACCGAGGTGTCGAAGTGGCCGGTCGGATGCTCGATCCGCAGGGTGTCTCCCGGCGTCGTGCGCGCGGCCACCTCGGCGGCGACCGAGCCCTGCACGAGGACGGCGGTGGCGACCGAGACCGCTCCCAGGACGCCGATGGAGGTGTGGACCCGGTGCGGGATGAAGGTCCGGGTCGAGAGGGTGCCGCCGTCGCGGGGGGCGGCCACCAGGGTCATCTTGGGCACCGTGGTCGTGCGCACGTCGCCCAGCCCCATGAGCTCCCCCGCCCGGAGGCGGATCTCCTCGACCTTCGCCTTCAGCGTCGCGTCGCCCTCCAGCTCGGCGGGGGACTCGTAGCCCGTCACTCCGAACGCCCCGGCGGCCATCAGCACGACGGGCATGCCGTTGTCGACGCAGGTCGTCTCCACCCCGGCGATGTCGTTCCGGACCGATCCGGTGGGCAGGAGACCGCCGCACGTGGACCCCTCCGTCTCCTCGAAGTAGAGGGTCACCGGTGCGGACGGGAAGGGCACGCCCGAGATGAGCGTGCCGCCCGCGTACCGCACCCGGCCGTCACGGGTGTCCACGGTGGCGGTGGCCACGCCCCCGTCGACGATGCGGATGCGCACGGCGGTGGTGTCGCCGGCCACCGGGACCAGCCCGCGCTCGAGGGCGAACGGCGCGACGCCGGCCAGGATGTTCCCGCAGGTCTGCCGCGCGGAGACCCGGGCCTCGGCGACCTGCACCTGCAGGAACAGGTAGTCCACGTCGATGTGCGGATCCGCCGAGCGCGACACCACCGCGACCTTGCTGGTCAGCGGATGCCCCCCGCCGATCCCGTCGATCTGCCGGGCGTCGGGCGAGCCCATCAGCCGCAGCAGCAGATCATCGCGCCGGTCCTCCTCCGCGGGCAGGTCCTCCGCGAGGAAGTAGGCCCCCTTCGAGGTCCCGCCGCGCATCAGCATGCACCGGACCCCCACGTCCTCGATCTCCTCCATGGTGGTCACGGCTCCGCCCCCCACCGCGGAACGCCCCGGTCGGACACCGACCTCAGGACCTCGGCGGTGGCCCGGGTCATCGTCGCGGGCTCTCCGGCCGCCCTGGCCATCTGGGCCGCCGCCTCCATCTCGGCCACGCGCCGTACGCTGTGCAGCGCGGTGCCGCCGAGGAGCCCGCGGATCACGTCGCCGTCGAGCTCGGTCAGGGTGCCGACCAGGTGGTCGTAACACCATTCCCCCAGCTCCTGGGTCTCCGCGACCCGCAACGACTCCACCATCAGGGCGGTCAGGCCCTTCACCACGATGCTGCGCAGCAGCTTCCGCGCCGCCGCCTCGCCGACCTTCCCGCCGAGCGAGGTGATGTCCATCCCGCAGGCGGACAGCAGCTCCGCGGCCCGCCCGGCCCCGGGGCCGGCGGCCAGGACGGGTGTCCGCACCAGCAGCCGGAGCACGGGCGCCATCAGCACTCCCTCGGCGAAGGTCAGCCCGTGCGCGGTCGCGGTCTCCGCCAGGTCCCGCTTGAGGCCCGGGCTCCCGGTGGACAGATCGAGGTAGGCCGCACCGTCCGCCGTGTGCCCGAGGGCGGATTTCAGCGCGCCGGGCGCATCGGCGGCCGCCGTCAGCGCGATGATCACCTGTGCCCCCGCCACGGCCTCGGCAGGGGTCTCGGTGACGGTGAAGCCGGCCGGGCGCTCCGTCCACGCCGGGTCGAAGCCGGTCACGTGCGCGTGTGCGCTGAGACCCTGGGCGATCGCGTAACCGGCTTCACCGAGTCCGAGCAGGGCGACGTGCGGCTTCATGCTTCCCTCTCGGGCAGGTCGTCGACATAGCTGACCCCGAGCCGGGACAGCAGTTCGCGCAGGCCGTACATGTCGACGCCGAGCACGCCGGACCGGAAGGACTCCCGCTTGTCCTCCTCTGCCGCGATCCGGGCCCGCGCCCTGGCCAGCGCGCCGGGGGCCGACCGGACCGGCACGCACACGACCCCGTCGTCGTCGGCGATCACGACGTCGCCGGGCCGCACCACCTGGCCGCCGCAGACCACCGGCACGTTGACCGAGCCCGGGCTGGCCTTGACGGTGCCCTGCGCGGAGACGGCGCGCGCCCAGACGGGGAAGCCCATCGCGCGCAGGGCGGCGATGTCGCGCACCCCCGCGTCCGTCACCAGCCCGACCACTCCGCGGGCGAGCAGCGAGGTCGCGAGCAGATCCCCGAACATGCCGTCGGTGGAGGGAGAGGTCGTCGTCACCACGAGGACGTCGCCCTCCCGGCACATCTCCACCGCCGCGTGGATCATCAGGTTGTCACCCGGATGGCACGACACCGTGATCGCGGGGCCCGCGATCACCGCGCCCTCCAGCCGGGGGCTGACGGCCGGCGCCACGAGCCCCGTACGGCCCAGGGCCTCGTGCACCGTGGCCACGCCGGCCTCGCGCAGCCCCCGTACGACCTCCGGCTCGGGGCGTGTCACGTTCCGTACGACAAAGTGCCCTGCCATGCCGGCCCTCCTAGCCCAGCTCTGAGGTGACCTGCGGGAAGACCCGCTGGTACGCCTCGGCGAACGTCTCCACGGGCAGTCCCAGGTTCGGTCCGCTGTTGCGCTTGGCCTGGACCCCGCGCCGGCGGCCCAGATCGCTGTAGTACTCCACCAGGTGGCCCTGCGCGCCGAGACTGCGCATCGCCGCGAGCTTCTGTTCCCACACCGGCGTGACGTCCAGCAGTACGTCGGGCCGGAAGCCGCACACCTCCGGCTGGTGCGGCTCGAAGCAGAACACCGGGGGAGCGCCGATCACCTCCCCGTCACCGGGTACCCCGGCGGCCTGGGCGAGGATCCGGGTCCTGCGGGCGATCTCCCCGGCGACGGGGTGATCGATGTTGTACGGGTCGTCCGGCGCGTGGGTCAGCACGACCGACGGCTGCAGGTTCCGGTACAGGCCGACCAGTGACCGGGTCAGCTCCGGCGTCTCGACCAGGGGGTAGTCGCCCGCGTCGAAGAAGACCACCTCGGCGCCCAGCGCGCCGGCCGCCTTCTCGCCCTCCTCGCGCCGGACCGCCTTGACCTCGTCCAGGCTGTGCCCCTTGCGCCACAGACTGGCGGACTCGCCGCGCTCGCCGAAACTGAGGCAGGCGATCACGGCGCGCTGCCCGCTCCGGGTCGCCAGTGCGATGGCCCCACCGGCGCGCCAGACGAAGTCTCCTGGATGAGCGGTGATGACCAGCAGGGGTCCCTTGGCCGACATTCCCGTCCGTTTCCCGTGCGTGGCGGCGACACCGCCGATCGCCCGCATGGCATCATTCACTACGAGATTGTCAACAATATGGCCAACCATCTATCTGCCGCAACCGGGTCGCCTGGAGCGGGCGAGCGGCGGGCGGCCGCCGCCCCCGGGACGGTCGAGGGCCGGCTACCGCGGCGCTCCCGGCGCACGGCCGGTCAGGTAGTGGTGGAGCATGGCGACCAGTTCGTGCTCGAACCGCCCGGCGTCGTCCGGTTCGCCGTAGGAATAGAAGCGGTGCACCAGCGACTCGATCGAGTTCACGACCAGGCGTGCCGCCATCGCGAGATCCGTGACCCGCACCTGCGGGTCGGCCGCGAGCAGACCGCGGGCGGTCTCGATCGCCTGCTCCTCGGCGGTGTGCAGCATCCTGAGCAGTTCGGGAGGGCGGGGAGCCTCCTCGAACAGCACCCGGTGCAGTGCCGGGTCGTCGCGATGGTTGTCCATGGCCACCCGTACGAACAGCCTGATCTTGTCCTCCAGCGAGTCCGGCAGCCCGGCGTCCAGCCGCCGCGTCATCGCCTCGATGCCCGCTTCGGCGTGCGCGGTGACGAGCTCGGCCAGGATCGCGTCCTTGTTCGGGAAGTACTGGTAGAGCGAGCCGATGGAGTGGCCGGCGGCTTCGGCGATCCGGTTGGTGGTGCCCGCGGAGTAGCCGTGTTCGGAGAAAACGCGAGCAGCCGCGGCGAGGAGGCGGGCCCGCGTCTCGATTGCGCGCTCCTGACGCGGAGCCTTGCGGGGCCGCAGCCGCCTGGACGTCACCGACCCGGCCTCCGTAAAAGCGAGTAGCCAGCAAATCGAGCGATTGCTCACAATTCTAGGAGGAGAGAGCCGAGGGAGTCACCGATGAAGACCATCCACGTCCAGACCGAGCTGCCCACCAGCGCCGACCGGGTCTGGGACGCGATGCAGTATCCGGGCTCGTTCCTGTACGTCACCCGGGGGCTGTTCGGCTTCCCCGCCCTGACCGGCCGGAGCAGCAGGTTCCGGCAGGCCGAACACGGCAGCGGCCGGCTCACGCTCTTCCACGTCGTCCCGTTGTGGCGGCACAGGATGCGGCTGGTCTCGCTCGACGACACGACCCGCACCATGCGCTCGCACGAGCACGGCGGGCCGATCAGGACCTGGAACCACACGCTGCACGCCGAACCGCTCGGCCCGGACCGCTGCCGCTACAGCGACACCGTCGAGATCGACGCCGGCCCCTTCACCGGGCTCACGGTGCTCATCGGGCGGCTGATCTTCCGCTACCGGCAGCGCCGCTGGCACGGGCTGGTGCGCAAGCACCTCATGGCCGGCGGCCCCCGGTACGCGCACCGGCCCTAGCGTCGGGCCCCGCCGGGCGCCTCCATGCCGTCCCTAGGGGATGGCCTTGTCGTCCTTGAGCGCACCGAGCTCCTCCCAGGACAGGCCCAGCTCCAGCAGCACGGCCTCGGTGTGCTCGCCGTGCTCGGGGGCGCGCACCGGCCGGCCGGGTCGCCCGTCGAACTGTACGGGCGCGGCCACCATGGGCAGCGAGCGGCCGCCGCCGAGGTCGACCTCGGCAAGGTAGCCGTTGGCCTGGACCTGCGGGTCGTCCGCCGGTTCGTGTGGCAGGAGCGACGGGGCCCACTCGCCCGCGAAGCCGGCCAGCACCCGCCGCCAGTCGTCGAAGTCCCGCTGGGCGAAGACGCCGTCGAGCCACTCCACGCAGGCCCGGGCGTTCCGCCGTCGTGCGGCCAGGTCGGCGAAGCGCGGGTCGGCCGCCATCTCCGGCCGGCCGATCGCCTGGCACAGGCCCGGCCAGTTGCGGTCGGGGGCGAGCATCTGCAGCACGATGAACCGGTCGTCGGCGGTGCGGTAGGCCAGCATCAACGGGTTCGGGGCCTCGTAGCGGTCCGGCGCGGGCCGGGCGGTCCCGGGGTGGTCGATGCGGGCATTGACCAGGTCCATCTGGACCTGCCACATGCCCGTTGCGAGCAGGGAGGCGTCGATCACGGACGGCTCGCCCGTGGCCGCGCGACGATACAGCGCGGTACCGACGGCCGCGGCGATGCCGAGCGCGCCGACCACGTCACCGAACGCGGGCGGGGGCGGCGCCGGCCACGAGTCGCCGGGCCCGCTGAAGATCTGCTGCATCCCGCTGCGCGCCCAGTAGGCGCCGGCGTCGTATCCGCCCCGGCCCGCGTCCGGCCCGCGGGGGCCGAACGCGGTCCCGCTCACGTAGATGATCGACGGATTGTCGGCCCGCGCGTCCGCCACGTCGATACGGAGGTGCCTGCGGCCGGCAGGCCGCAGGTTCGTCACGAAAACGTCCGCCGACGCGAGCAGCCTGGACAGCAGCCGTCGCCCGTCCGGGTGCTTCAGGTCGATGCCGACCGAGCGCTTTCCCCGGTTGGCCGCCTGGAACTGGACGTCGACGCCGTGATGCACCTTGTGGAGGCCGGCCGTGACGAGCCCGCGGTACGGGTCGCCCGTCTCGGGGTGCTCGACCTTGATGACCTCCGCACCCCACTCGGCGAGGACCGCCCCGGCCATCGGAACGAACACATGGGAGGCCACCTCCACGACCCGCACACCGGCCAGCGGCAGGGCCGTCATCTCGTCCGCACCGCCGCCTGCTCCGTGATCTGGCCCCGACCCCTTGCTGATCGCCATTTGGCTGTCTCCGCGTCCGGCCGAACTTCGTACCCCCAGGTCGAAATGATGCACGACCCGCTGTCATCAGAGTGAGTATTTGTTCATTAATTTTTTTCGATCGGTGCGCAGTGTTCCACCGCACCGCCACGTACCGTCCAGTGACCCTGTGGACGAGGAGTGTCTGATGCGTCTCTTTCGGGCTGTGCTCGGACTCTGCGCGATGGCGCTCGTCGTGGGTGTCATGCCCGCCTCGGCCTCGGTGTCGGCGGCGGCGCAGGGCGAGCTGGTGACGGTCGGGAACGGCACCCTGCGCGGCACCGTCAACGGTGCCGGGCGCCGGTTCCTGGGCGTGCCGTACGCGGCGCCCCCCACCGGGGAACGGCGCTTCCGGCCGCCGCAACCGGCGACGCCCTGGTCAGGCGTACGGGACACGCGGCGGCAGGGCGAGATGTGCCCGCAGGCGGGGCTCCCGATCGGAGCCGAGGACTGCCTGGTGCTCAACGTCCACACCCCACCGGCGGCCGAGTCGAAGAACCTGCCCGTGATGGTGTGGATCCACGGCGGTGCCTACACCGCCGGTTCGGGTGGCATGTACGACCCGACGACGATGGTGACCAAGGGCGGCGTCATCGTGGTGACGGTGAACTACCGCGTGGGTCCGCTCGGCTTCCTGGCCCTGTCCGGCCTGGCCGCGGAGTCCGGCACCACCGGCGACTACGGCCTCCTCGACCAGCAGGCCGGACTGCGGTGGGTGCGCGACAACATCGGCGCGTTCGGCGGTGACCCCGGCAACGTCACCATCTTCGGCGAGTCGGCGGGCGGCCACAGCGTCTGCATGCAGCTGATCTCACCGACGGCGGCGGGACTTTTCCACCGGGCCATCTCCGAGAGCGGCGGCTGCGCCGGCACGGACCTGGGGCCGGTGCCGGCGAGCACGGCCTACGAGCGGAGCGGGGACTTCGCCGAGGCGGTCGGCTGCGCCGTCCCGGAGACGGCGGTGAGCTGCCTGCGCGGCAAGCCGCTCAAGGATCTGCAGGCCGCCGCGGGGGAGGTCCTCCCGGTCGGCGGGCTCACCTGGGCGCCGGTGATCGACGGCAAAGTGATCAAGGAGCCCGCCCGTACCGCGCTGGCGTCGGGACGGTACAACAAGGTGCCGCTCATCTCGGGCACCAACAAGAACGAGGGCAGGCTGTTCGTCGCGCTCCAGTACCACCTGCTGAAGCTGCGCCGCGCGAACGCCGCGGACCTGGAGGCGGCGATCCGGCTCAGAGCGGGCGAGGTCACGCCGGAGCTGCGGGCCGCCTATCCGCCCAAGGCCGCCGACGACGCCGACCTGGCGCTGTCCGCGGTGCTCACCGACGGCCTCTTCTCCTGCCCCGCGCTGCTCACCGACCAGGCCGCGGCGGCGAACGCCGGGCAGAGGGTGTACGCCTACGAGTTCGCCGATCCCGATCCGCCGTTGTCGGCCACCGACCCGCTCATGCCACTGGGCGACTACCACGCCGCGGAGGTGCTCTACCTCTTCGACACGGTGCGGGGCCTGCCGCCGCCGCTCGGCCTGACCGCCGGCCAACTCCGGCTGTCGGACCAGATGACCACGTACTGGACCACCTTCGCCAGGACCGGGAACCCCAACGGGCCGGGCACCCCCGCGTGGCCCGCGTTCACCTCCGGCTCGGCCCGGATGCAGCGGCTCACCGCACAGGGCACCGCGCCGTTCACGACCTTCGCCGTCGACCACAAGTGCGCGTTGTGGGACTGAGGTCCGGCGCGCTCACGGCATCGCCGCGGCGCGGGCGGGTGGTCTCCGGCCACGATTGAACTGCCGCCGCCGGTGGGCCGTACACCCAGTCGGTGCCGCCGATTCGTCCGCATGCCGTTTCGGCTTTCGCGGTGGCGGCCCACATGGCGGGGCTTCGCGCGGAAGGGCGTTCGGGTTGTCGTTCTTGACACATCTTCGTCGGCTGCCGGCTCAGGGGGAGGCGACCGCGGAAGACGGCCCGGCGACCGAGGGCCGCCTGGAGAGCATGCCGGGTGACGACGCCGCGGGTGCGGACGCCACGGCCGGCACCGTCGCGACCGACGACGCCCCAGGTGCCGGCGACCGCCGGGACACCGAGGAAAGCCCCGGGGACGAGGACGGGGCGTCGGACGCCGCCGGCGACACCCGGCGAAGGCGCCCCGTCCTCGCGTGGCTGACCACCGCACTGGCCTGCCTGCTGGTGCTGTTCGCCCTCCTCGCGCCGGAGAAGGTCGGTCTCCTCAAACCTGGGGCGTTCGTGCGCATCCCGGTGGAGGGGCTGCTCGGCGTCGCGCTCCTTCTCGTCCTGCCGGTGCGGGCGAGGCGGGTGGTGGCGGCACTCCTCGGGGCGGGCCTCGGTGTGCTGGTCATCGTGAAGATCCTCGACATGGGCTTCTTCGAGGCTCTCGCCCGGCCGTTCGACCCGATGCTCGACTGGGCCTTCGTCGGCGCCGGCGTGGAGTTTCTCACCACGTCGGTCGGCCGGGCCGGCGCGATCGGCACCGTGGTCGCGGTGGTGGTCCTCGTCGTCGCCGTGCTCGTCCTCATGACGCTGTCGGTCCTGCGCCTGACCCGGCTCGTGGCCCGGCACGACACCGTGGCGACCCGGTCGGTGGCGGTGCTGGGGATCGTCTGGCTCGTCTCCGCCGTGCTCGGCGTGCAGATCGTCCCGGGCGTGCCGGTCGCATCCAAGAGCGCGGGCGCCCTCGCCTATCGCCACGTGCGGCAGGTGGGCGAGGACCTGAACGATCGGGAGGCGTTCGCCGCGCAGGCCGCCGTCGACGCCTTCCGTGACACCCCGGGCAAGGATCTGCTGACCGGCCTGCGCGGCAAGGACGTCGTCCTCGCCTTCGTCGAGAGCTACGGCCGCGACGCGGTCGAGGATCCGGAGTACGCGTCGCAGGTCGGTGCGGTGCTCGACGACGGGACCCGCCGGCTGCGCGCCGCCGGGTTCGCCTCCCGCAGCGCCTTCCTCACCTCGCCGACGTCGGGCGGCGGGAGCTGGCTGGCCCACGCGACCCTGCTGTCCGGTCTGTGGATCAACAACCAGCAGCGCTACCGCAGCCTCGTCGCGAGCGACAGGCTGACCCTCAACGGCGCGTTCCGGCGCGCGAGCTGGCGGTCGGTCGCGGTCATGCCGGGCAACACGCGGGCGTGGCCGGAGGGAGGCTTCTTCGGCTACGACAAGATCTACGACGGCCGCAACCTCGGGTATCGCGGAGTGCCCTTCAACTGGGGCACCCCACCGGACCAGTACACCCTGTCGGCCTTCCAGCGCCTCGAGCGCGCGACGCCGGGCCACGCCCCGGTCATGGCGGAGATGCCCCTCGTCACGAGCCACTCGCCCTGGACGCCCACCCCCCGGCAGCTCGTCGACTGGCACGGCGTGGGCGACGGCTCGGTCTTCGACCTCCAGTCCAGAGTCGGCGCCGCGCCGAGGACCGTGTGGCGCAACGCCTGGCGCGACCCCACCCGCGTACGCGCCGCGTACCGGCGCACGATCGAGTACTCGCTGAACAGCCTGATCTCCTACGTGGAGACCTACGGCGACGACGACCTCGTGCTCGTCTTCCTCGGCGACCACCAGGCCGCCCCGCTCGTCGTCGGCGCCAACGCCGACCGGGACGTGCCGATCACGATCGTCGCCCACGACAAGACCGTCCTGGACCGGATCTCCGGATGGGGCTGGCAGGACGGCCTGAAGCCCGCTCCGCGCGCCCCGGTCTGGCGGATGGACACCTTCCGCGACCGGTTCCTGACCGCCTTCGGACCGCAGGGCCCGCACGCCCCGTAACGGCCGGACGGTCCGATCAGCGTGACCCTCTTCATCCCGATCCGGGCCCTGAACCGCATCGCCCCCGGCCCACCTGCTCGCAGCCGAATAGGCGGTCAGTCGATGTAGGTCAGCGGCGGGTGCCCTTGGGCTTGTCGAAGCACGGGCCGGTGGAGGGAGGAGAGGAGGTCAGGAGAGAGGCCAGTGCTCCGAGGAGACCCGGAGACCGTACGGGGACGCGGCGCGGAGAGGTCCGGGCGAGCGCGTCGGCCAGCGAGCCGAGCGCGTCGAGGAGAGGTTCTTCCGCGGAGTGGTCGCGGCGCGGAGCGGCGGTCATCGGGGGCCTCCGATCTCGGGCGGGCGGGGTCGTCTCCGACGGTACCGCCACCGGAGAGCCGATGGCAGATCGTCTGTGGTGAGGGATGTCCCCGTAGATCGATTTCACGTGACCTCGTGTCCGTGTTCGATCCATCGCATCGAGTGCCGGATCGTGTGATCTTCGTGTCGCGCGCCATGGGCATGTCCGGAAATCCGGACGTACAGCGGCCCGCCCCGCTCCTGCCGTGTGTCCCACCGTGCGACCGCGGTGCCGGTCCGGGAATCACGGCACCTCAGCGGCGTCTCTTCGGTGAAAGTTCACCCGGTCGCAACGTCGCATTTTTGTTTCCGGCGTGTTGCGGCGGTCCGAATCCCCCGGACAGTACCGAAAAGCCCGCTGCACTCGGTGCAGCGGGAGCGCGGTCGCAACGGCGGCCGTGCACCTACAAACAAAAAGGAGTACCAGACCATGCGTCAGGGTTTGGAACAGACACCGCGGCTCAGAGGATCCTTCCGGATAGAGGATCTGGGGGTTCTCTCCGACCGGAGGACGACTTACGTCGTCGCCCCGGACGGCAGGGTTCTCTCGGGCGCGCTGGAGGCCGACAAGGACACCTTCTTCTCCGGACTGCTGGGTGGACTCGGTCACTTCCGCGTGGCCCCCGTCGGAGTCGAGCACTCGACCTCGTTCGGGTACGTCCCCGGGACGAATGTCCTCGAGACGACCTGGGTCACCTCGACCGGGGTTCTCAAGGTCAGGGACGCCCTGGAGTGGACCCGCAAGAAGGGTGCTCGCCGGACGTTCGTACGAGAGGTGATCTGCACCGAGGGGAGCGTGGAGGTCACGATCGACCTCGAGCCGGTCCCCGACTACGGCAGAACGCGTGTCCCGTGGACGCGGGTTCGCCGGTATGACGGCTACAACACTGCGGTCATGGAAATGAGCGGGCAGGAGGTGACGGTGGCATCCGGTTCCCCGCTGGAGTACCAGGGGTCACGCGCCAAAGCCCGCTTCACCCTCAAGAAGGGGAAGGGCACGTTCGTCGCCCTCTCTTGGGGGCAGAACGGACCTCCCACGAGTTTCAAACAGGCTCAGAAGGCGGTCGACCGGACCGTTCGCGCCTGGCGCGACTGGCTGGCGACCGGAGACCTGCCCGACACCCGGTGGAAGCCCGAGACCGTCCGTGACGCACTGACCCTCTACGGTCTGTGTCACGAGTGGGGGGGCGTCATGGCAGCCGCCACGACGTCCCTGCCGGAGACACTCGGTGGATCCCGGAACTGGGACTACAGGTTCACCTGGCTCCGCGATGGGTGCATGACGGTCTCAGCGCTCTGGCGCTTGGGCTACAAGCAACCGGCGCGGGACTTTCTTCGCTTTGTCGTGAAGTGCTTCGACACGCACGGCAAGCTCCAGATCATGTACGGCCTGCACGGGGAGACCCAGCTGGACGAGGTGATCCTCGATCACCTCCCCGGCTATGAGGGTTCCTCGCCGGTCCGCATCGGAAACGATGCATACGACCAGCAGCAGAACGACATGTGGGGCCAGGTCATCGTTCTGGTACACCTCATGATGTCCGAGGAACTGGACGAGCAGACCTGGGCGATGGTCATCAGCCTGGTCGAGTTCGCTCTGGAGGCGGCCGACGATCCCGACTGTGGGATCTGGGAGATTCGTGGCGAGCCGAAAAGGTTCACCAGCTCACGACTCTTCATCTGGCTCGCCCTGCAGCGGGGTGCCGACATCGCCGCTTTCTGGGGCGATCGACGTCACGCGAAAAGGTGGGCGGAGAAGGCCGACTCCATCAAGGCCGACATCTTCGACACCGCGGTCGGCGCCGGGGGCTACTTCACCATCGCCCCCGGAGACGACAACGTCGACGCCTCGTGCCTGCTCCTGCTGACCGAGGGATTCATCCAGCCGGATGACCCCGCGGCGTGGAAGACGGTGGAGGCGATCGCGGAGAAGCTAGCCGATCCGCAGGGCTTCCTCGAGAGGTACCAGGCGGAGGCGGTCGACGACGGCCTGGGTGGTCAGAAGGAAGGCAGTTTCATCCTCTGCTCCTTCTGGCTCGTCCAGTGCTGGAGGCTGCTCGGCGAGCACGAACGCGCTGAGGAGCTCCTGGCAAAGCTCCAGGCCTGCAGGGGCCGCACCGGTCTCCTGGCCGAAATGTCGGACAGGGGGCGCCAGTTGGGGAATGTGCCGCAGGCCTTCTCCCACCTCGGTGCCTTGAACGCAGTTTGCATGACGAGCGCGGCTGAGTAACGGCCGCGCTTGACGCTCCATGACCGGTCCGCACCCCCCAGGGTGCGGACCGGTTCCTCTTCGGCCAGCGTCGGGACGGCCGGCCGCCGGCGTACGGGGTCGTGGCGAGCCGCGAGCCGGACGCCTGCGCCGAGACCGAAGCGCATCGCGTGCCGCCCTCCTCTCGGCGACCTCGACTCCCTCGACGCCCTGGTGGCGCGCACCGGGGACATGTTCGGCCGGCCGGGGGAAAACCCCCTGCGGCAAGTCGGGTGGTATCCGCATTCCACGCAGGCGGTGGGATTCGTAGCGTTCAGGCCAGACACGTGAGGAGGTCTGATGATCGAGTGTCGTGATCTGACCAAACGCTACGGGCCGGTTCCGGCGGTCGACGGGTTGAGTTTCGATGTGCGGCCCGGGGTGGTGACGGGTTTCCTGGGCCCGAACGGGTCGGGCAAGTCGACCACCATGCGGATGATGGTGGGGATGGACAGGCCCGACCGGGGCACGGTGCGGATCGGCGGGCGCCGCTACCAGGAGCTCGGCTGGCCGTTGCGCGAGGTCGGGACGCTGCTGGAGGCCAGGGCGTTCCACCCGGGCCGGTCGGCCCGGGCCCACCTGGCGGCGCTGGCGGCCGGCGGTGGCATCCTCGGTTCACGGGTCGACGAGGTGCTCGGTCTGGTCGGCCTGGAGCGTGCGGGGCACCGGCGGGCGGGGAGGTTCTCCCTGGGCATGGCGCAGCGGCTGGGTATCGCCGCGGCGTTGCTCGGCGACCCGGGGGTGCTGCTCTTCGACGAGCCGGTCAACGGCCTGGATCCCGAGGGCATCCGCTGGATCCGCACGTTGATGAAGTCGCTGGCCGACGAGGGCCGGATCGTGTTCGTCTCCAGTCATCTGATCAGCGAGATGGCCCTGACCGCCGACCGGTTGATCGTCATCAGTGCCGGCCGGCTGCTCGCCGACACGACGGTCGCGGAGCTGGCGGCCCGGTCCGCATCGCTGGAGGACGCGTTCCTGGAGCTGACCGCGGACAGCGCCGAGTACCAGGGGAGAACGTCATGACGGCCGCGACGACGTCGCGTGCGCCCGGTGGCCGTTACCGGTTCCCGCAGGCGGCGCGGATGGAGTGGATCAAACTGCGCAGCCTGCGCTCCACGTGGTGGACCCTGGCGGTCACCGCCGTCGCCGCGATCGGCATCGGCGTCGCCGTGGGTCTCAACACCGAGAACGCCTCCGGTGACCTGACCAACAACGCGCTGGCCGGCATCATCCCCGGTCTGCTGTTCGCCGGGGTGCTGGGCGCGCTGGTGATGACCGGCGAGTACGCCTCCGGGATGATCCAGGCGACGCTGGCCGCGATTCCGAACCGTCCGCTGCTGCTGGCCGCCAAGGCCGGGGTCTTCGGTGCGGTGACGCTGGCCGTGGGAGAGGTCACGGCGTTCATCGCGTTCTTCGCCGGCGGGGCCGCCCTGCGGCCCGGCATCGCCGCGCCTGCGCTGGGTCAGCCCGGGGTGCTGCGAGCCGTGGTGCTGTCCGGCACCGGTTTCTGCCTGATCGGCCTGATCGGTCTCGGCCTGGGAGCCATCATCCGGCACACCCCGGCCGCCATCGCCGTGCTGGTCGGCGGCGTCTACATCGTCGCGCAGTTCATCGGCGGGATCGCCCCGGCGGTGGGGGCGTACGTCCCGATGGCGATCGTCGGGAACTCGCTCGCCGTGGCGAGGCCGGACCCTGAGATGCTGTCGCCGTGGTCCGGGCTCGCCACGCTGTGCCTGTACGCCGCCGCGCTGCTGGTCACGGGCGGGTGGCTGCTGACACGGCGGGACGCCTGAAGGGGCTTCGGTGGACACGTCGGCGGACGGGCGGGGTGATCCGATGGGTGCGGACGCGCCGGAGGCGGGCAGCCCCGGCGCAGGAGCGGCCTCGACCGTTCTCGCGATCCCCCGTGCCGTCGTGCGTGCCCCGTTCACCCGCCGGGCCGGAGCCGAGTTGCTGTTCAGCGTCCTGGCGGTACCGGTCGGCGTCGGCGTGCCGGTCGGCGCGGCGGCCTTCGTCCTCGCGATCGGCTGGGTGGCGCCCGGCCGGGGAGAGAACGCCTCGCCCGGCGGAGTCGTCGCCGCGCTGCTGGTGCTCTGCCTGGCGATACCCTCCGCCCGCCGGATCAGCGCGGTCCACCGCCGGCTGGCGGCACGGCTGCTCGGCGCATCGATCCCGGCACCCTCGCCGTTCCGACCCGGCCGGGGAGCCGCCGGCCGGCTGGGCGCCCGGCTCGGTGACGGCGTCGGCTGGCGGGCGACGGCATACCTGCTGGTGAAACTGCCGGTCGCGCTCTTCGAGGGGTACGCCGTCGCCTGCTGGGCCACCGGGCTGATCAACCTGACCTATCCGTTCTGGTGGGGGCTGTACCGCAACCACCCACCCGGCGCGCGTCTCAGCCCGGTCCCGATCATCACCCCCCTCGGCCACCTGGCCGACGTCACCACCTACCCCGGCACGTTCCTCGCGCTCGCGGCGGGCGCGGGGCTGATCCTCGTCGCGCCCTGGGTGACCAGGGCGGCCACCAGGCTCGACCGCCGGTTGATGCGGGTGATGCTCAGCCCTGACCGGCTCGCGCAGCGGGTCCACGATCTGGAGCGCACCCGGGCGCTGGCGGTGGAGGACGCCGCCACTCTGCTACGCCAGATCGAACGTGACCTGCACGACGGCGCGCAGATCCGGCTGGCCGCCCTCGCGATGACCCTCGGCATGGCCAGGGAGAAGCTCGACGGCCAGGGCACGATGGACCTCGCACAGCTCCGCGACCTCGTCGGCACCGCCCACGAAGACGCCAAACAGGCCCTCATCGAGCTCCGCGACCTGGTCAGGGGCATCCACCCACCGGCGCTCGACAACGGCCTGGACGACGCGCTCGCCACTCTGGTCACCAGCAGCGCCCTCCCGGTCGAGCTGATCACCGACATCCCGCATCGGCCGACCCCGGCGATCGAGACGATCGCCTACTTCTGCGCCGCCGAGCTGCTGGCCAACGCCGCCAAACACGGCCGGCCCCACCTCATCGGACTCCGAGCGACCGTGCGGGACGGCGTGCTCCGCCTCGCCGTCACCGACGACGGCACGGGCGGGGCCGACCCCGCCCGCGGCGGCGGCCTGGCCGGGCTGCTGCAGCGGGTGAGCACGGTGGACGGCCGGCTCGACATCGACAGCCCACCCGGCGGGCCGACCCGGATCACCGTCGAGCTGCCACTCGCCGCACCGGGCGGGGGAGCGTGAAAGCATCGCGATTATGCGCGTGGTCATCGCCGAGGACGCGGCCGTGATGCGGGAGGGGCTCATCCGGCTGCTCGCCGACCGCGGCCACGAGGTGTGCGCCGCCGTCGCCGACGGCGACGCGCTGCTCACCGCCGTCGGACACCATCATCCCGACGTCGCCGTGGTCGACATCCGGATGCCGCCCACGCACACCGACGAAGGACTGCGCGCCGCCCTCAAGATCCGCCACGACCACCCGTCCACCGGCGTGCTGGTGTTCTCCCAGTACATCGAGACCAGATACACCGCTCGTCTCCTGGCGGGTACGACGGCGAGCGCCGCCGGGGTGGGCTACCTGCTCAAGGACCGGGTCGCCGACGTGGCCGAGTTCACCGACGCGCTGGCCCGGGTCGCCGCGGGCGGCACCGCCCTCGACCCCGACGTGGTCGGGCAGCTACTGGCCGGCGGCCGCCACGTCCACGGACTGACCGCCCTCACCGCACGCGAGCGCGACGTACTCGCCCTGATGGCCGAGGGCAGGTCCAACGCCGGGATCGCCGCCGCACTCACCGTCTCCGCGGGAGCGGTCGAAAAGCACGTGGCCGGGATCTTCGGCAAACTCGGGCTACCGCCCGCCGAAGGCGACAACCGCCGGGTGCTCGCGGTCCTGCACCATCTCAGATCGCTGACCACCTGAGCCGGCCGCGCGGTGAGGACACAGCGGTGGTACGGGCACCACTCACGGGGTCTGTCTCAGTAGCTGGTGCTCATGACGGTGCGGACCTGAGCGAGTGTCCGTTCGGCGATGACGCAGGCCCTGTCGTTGCCGGCGGCGAGCAGACGCCGCAGGTGGCCGCGGTCCGTGACGTACTCGGTGCGCCGGGCCCGGATGGGGCGCAGGAACTCGTTGACGGCTTCGGTGACGGCTCGTTTGAGGGCGGCCGCTCCGCCGGGTCCGATGTCCTCGGCCACCTGGTGCGGGTCGCGGTCCTGACACAGTGCTGCCAGAAGCACCAGGTTGGAGACCTCCGGACGGGTGTCCGGTTCGTAGGTGATGTGGCGGTGGGCGTCGGTCCTGGCCCGCTTGATCAGCTGGGCGGTCCGGTCGGCGGTCATGGAGAGGGCGATGGCGTTGCCGCGGCTCTTGCTCATCTTCTGCCCGTCCATGCCCAGCAGGTTCGGGGCCTGCGACAACAGCGCGTCGGGGACGGGGAAGACCGGCTCGGCGGGCGCGTAACGATCGTTGAAGCGGCGGGCGATGGTGCGGGTGAGCTCCTGGTGCGGGAGCTGGTCCTTGCCGACCGGCACGAGGTTGGCCTTGCAGAACAGGATGTCGGCGGCCTGGTGGACCGGGTAGGTGAACATCAGGCCGCTGACCGCCGCCTGCCGTGACACGGCGATCTCTTCCTTGACCGTGGGGTTGCGCTGGAGTTCGGCGACCGACACCAGGGACAGGAACGGCAGCAGCAGCTGGTTGAGGGCGGGCACGGCGCTGTGGGCGAACACGGTGGCGGTGCCCGGGTCGATGCCGACGGCCAGGTAGTCGGCCACCAGCCCTTCGACGTGCTCGGTCAGGCGGTCGGCGATGTCGCGGTCGGTGAGCACCTGATAGTCGGCGATCAGCACGAACAGTTCCACGCCGGCCTGTTGCAGGCGAACGCGGTTTGCCAGGGTGCCGAAGTAGTGCCCCAGATGCAGCGGCCCGGTCGGCCGGTCTCCGGTCAGGATCCGGAATCGCGCGGGATCTCGGGCGATCTGTGCTTCCAGCTCGCCGCTCCGGCGCAGCGCGGCCCGCAGCGTCAGCGAGCCGTCGGTCGGCACTGGTGATCCGGTCACCGGTGCCATCGGGCCGGACGCGGTGATGGGGTGGGTCACGAGAGTCTCCTCGAAGTCGGAGGCCCGCCGACCGGATCAGCCCCCGCCGAAGAGAAAGGGCCGCCCAACCGGACGGCCCTGATCGTGCATGGAAGACGGCCGTCCTAGGACGGCCACCAGCTCAGGCACGAGAAACGATGCATGACGTCAGAGTACGTGATCCGGCTTCGCCGGGTCATGGAGACCCCGGGAAGTGATCATCAGACACGCGTCCGTCTAGTGTGCCATCCCTGACCGCCGGTGCCGGCCCGTGTCGCGCTGGGGGTCCGCCGCGCGGTAGGCCGTTCGTCGGGGGGTGGGGGATGCCGGGACCTTGCGGTCCCGGTCTCCTCGTCTGACCCGCCGAGCCCCAGGGGGCGGCCACGGTGGTGCTGTGGCCGTGTCGCGGTGCGAGGTTCGCCGCTCGATGGAAGTGCCGTGGCCGGCCGTGGCCGGGCAAGGGCTTACGCAACCTCACGGCTTGGACGCCTTGAGCGAAGGCGTGATCGGTGTGCTCGGCGGCAAGCCGGGCGATGTTCCAGGCGGCGTTGAGGTCCCGATCGATACTGACGCGGCACCCGCCGCAGCGAAACGTCCGGTCCGAGAGCGTGAGGTTTGGGTGTCGCCACCCGCACGCGGAGCAGATCTTCGACGTGGGTGCGTATCGGTCGATGGCCTGGATGGTGCCGCCGTACCAGCGGGCCTTGTAGTCCAGTTGCCTCCTGATCTCGGCGAAACTCGCGTCGAGGATGCGTCGGTTCAGCCCGGCCTTCTGCCGGACCTGGCGGCCGGGTTTCTCCCTGGTGCCGCGGGCGCTGGCGGTCATGCCCTTCACGTTGAGGTCTTCCACGGCGATGTGCGCGAAGGAGCGCGCGAGCACCGAGGTGAGCTGGTGCAGGTAGTTGCGCCGGAGCCCGGTGACCCGTGCGTGCAGCCGGGCGACCCGCCGTCGCGCGGCAGCGTGCCCCTTCGAGCCCTTCACCCGGCGGCTCACCGCCCGGCGCGCCCGCCGCAGCTCATGTTCGGCCGCGTCCAGGAACCGTGGGTTGGGCACGGTCTCCCCGAAGGACAGCACGGCCAGTGACTTCACACCGACATCGATCGCCACGGCGCCGTTGTCGCGCATCCGGCGAGTGGCCCGCACCGGCCCGGCAGTGGTCTCTTCGACGCTGAACGCGATCCACCACGCTCCGCGGGCGTCCTGCCGGATCGTGGCCTGCTTCAGCTTCACCCGGCCCGCTTCGAGCCCGCGAACCAGCCGTTTCATGTGGTCGCGGGTGTGCACGGACCCGATCTTGGGAAGCCGGACGTGCCGGTAGTCGATCGGCCGGGCGGCCGCGGCGCGGGCGGTGACCTTGAACCGGGCACTGTCCCGCTTCTTGGCCTTGAACTGGGGGAAACCGATCCTTCGGCCGCGCAGCCTGCCGCTGCGGGAGTTGAACCACCGTTGCAGCGCCTCGGAGGCTTCGTAGATCCCCCACATGTAGACGTCCCATGAGTTGTCCGGTATCCACTCGGGGGCGTGCAGGTCGGGGTGGCGATCGGTCCACCAGCCGGGCAGCCGGGACTCCGGGCCGGTGCGTCCTTTCTTCCAGTCGTTGAAGGCGTTGTTCAGGGTGATGAAAGTCGGTGCGTTCGGCAGTTCCTCAGGGGGTGCACCGGCGCTCTCGAGGCTGCGCCGCTGCTCGAAGGCGTCGTGAATCATGCTGATCGCCCAGTTGTAGGCGTAACGCCGGGCACCGCAGTTTCGGAGCAATGTGCGTTCTTGCCGTGGAGTGGGGTCCAGCCGGTAGCGGTAGGCGCGCCGCGACACCACCGACTCCGTCACCGCCTCGCCTCTCCCTGCCGCTGGACCGGATGGCCCACGGGTAGCCGGCCACCGTGAAATCTAGCGGGTACCACCGACACCTTCAGGGAGTTCGCTCGGTCCGGGGGCCGGGGCCGTCCCGGGAGTCCGGGCCGGCCGAGCGATCTTGAGACCTGTCCGGCCGGCCACCTTCTCGAGGATGCCTCCGTGGTCCGTCGGCCGCCCCTCGCTGTCGGCGGTGTTCGACCAGGCGCCGGGTGAGTTCGTCGCGCTCGCGGGTGATCTGTGCCAGCTGGTGTTCGAGTTCGACGATCCGGCGTATCGCGGGCAGGGTCATGCCCTCGCCCATCATGGTCACGACCTGCTGCACCCGGCCGATCTCGTGACGCGTGTAGCGGCGCTGTCCTCCCGGGGACCGGCGAGGTGAGACGACGCGCTGGTCGTCGATGCGGCGCAGGAACGCCTGCCGGACGTCGAGCATCGACGCGACCTGCCCCACCGTGTACAGCGGCGCGTGTTCGTCATCAAGCGGAGAGAGCGCCATGCCCGCACCTCGATCCGTTTCACTCCCGGGATCGCGACGCCCGGCCGGTGGGCGGGCGGACCGCCCTCCACCAGCCGGGTCGTCACCGGCCGCGGACCACGTCAGCCCTTGATCGCCTTTGAGGTCTCGGCGGTCCGCTGGATCTCCACCTTGCGCGGCTTTGCCCTTTCCATCACCGGAATGCGCACCGCCAGCACGCCATTGTTGTACGCGGCCTCGATGGCTTCGGCGTCCAGATGCTCGGACAGATACACCCGGCGGGTGAAGGCGCCCATCACCCGCTCCCGCACGAACACCCGGTCGTCCTCGTCGTACTCCTCTTCCCGGCGGGCCGTCACCGACAGGACTCCGCGGTCGACGGTGACCTCGATCGAGTCGGGGTCGATACCGGGCAGGTCGAACCGGAGCACCACGTCATCGGCGCGCCGCAACCCGTCCATCGGCATGACCGCTCCGGTACCCTCCGCGGCCGCCTGCCGGGTCAGCCGGTCGAACTGACGCTCGAACTCCTGCACGAAAGGGTCGATCGACGTCAGCAACATCCCACTTCACCTCCGAAGACCAGGCCTGTGTCGGCCTCCTGACACCTCTCCTCCCAAGAGAGAACCTACAATTCAATTTATAGGTTTCCTCCCGCTGTTTGTCAAGCCGTGGCGGCGAGGACCGGACCCCTGGGGAGGGCCGGATGGGTGGCTTCGTGGCCGGTACGCCCGCTGGTAACGGCGAAGTCAAGCGGTGACTTCTGGAGCCGGGGCTTCCCGCTGCGCGGTCCTGACGCGAACCTGGCGCGAACGGGGCGATGCGGCGTGCCGACGCGGTTTTGCCGATTACTTGCAGCCGGAGTTGCAGAGATGGGTATCGCATCGCCCGCCACATTTCCGACGATCGCCGCCGACGCCGGGCCGGTACTCAACCGGCGCGAGTCCCGGCAGCGAGAAAGATCGGGACGGCGACGAACAGCCGGTCATCGCGTGCCCTGGCGGCCTGGTCGTCGAGCCAGGCGCCTTCTCCGATGGTGGCGAGCATCGGCAGGATCGCGGCGTCCGTCCACACGATCGTGTGGACCTCGACGGTGACGTTGACGAACCCGTTGTCCAGCAGGAGGTTCCGGTACCGGCGGGCGATCCGCGGGTTCGGCATGCCGTCCGCGCGAGCGTGGACGAGCGTGCGGGTGAGTGCGGGATCGTCGGAGTCGATCACGAATGTGTCCCAGTCGTGGCCGACGAGCACCGCGCGGCCGTTCGAGGCCAGAACCCGGCGGGCCTCGACGACGGCTCGCTCGGGCTCGGCGAGGACGTGCAGGACCTTGTCGGCGCGGTAGCCGGTGACCGAGCCGTCGTCGAGAGGCAGCGCGGTGGCGTCGGCGACATGGAACTCGCCCGCGGGCCGGCGCCGGACGGCGATCTCGACCATGGCGGGGTCCAGGTCGACGCCGATGGCCCTCACCCCACGGGCGGCCAACTCGCCGACGGCGCGCCCGCTCCCGCAGCCGACGTCGACAACGGTGTCGCCCAGCGCTTGGTAGGTGCGTTCCCGCAGGTTACGGGCCTGGGGTAGGTCGTCAAGGCCGTCGAGGATGGTAAGCAACGTGGACATGGCCGTCATTGTGCGACTTAATGTCGACATGAAGTCAATCGGCGAGGTGGCGGCTCAGTTCGGGTTGCCGACACACGTGCTGCGCCACTGGGAGGCGGAAGGGCTGCTGGCACCGGCCCGCGCGGGCGACCGCCGCCGCTACGCCGACGCGGACGTGTACCGGGTGGCGGCGATCCTGATCTCGAAGGAGGCGGGCTTCGGTCTCGCGGACATCCGGACGATGCTGGCCGCCCTTTCCGCACCGGCCCGCCATGAGGTGATGGCCCGCCACCGCGAGAGGTTGCTGGCACGGATCGCCCGGGCACAGGCCGCACTCGACATGCTCGAGGGCGGCTTGGAATGCCCGCACGACGACATCATGACGTGCCCGCATTTCCAGGGAATTCTGGCCGACCGACTGCAGCCGGCCCAGACCGCGTCGAGTCGGATGCCGACTGGGGGCGGCTGAGCCTGAGATCTGCGCCGTCCGTACCGGAACTGGTTCCGGCCGGTCGGCCGCCCCGCGTAGCCGCCGTCGGCCCATGCCGGCGACACGGTGGCGATGTGGCGCTTGCGGCCTTCGAGCTCGAGCCCCGTGCCAATTCGGCTTTCTGATATCCCGCATTGGATTTGAGGGAAGAGACCTCGGAATCGTCGGCGGCGTACGATTTCTTGAAGGCCATATGGCCAAAGCTCCCGCACATCGATGGCCGCCCATGTGTCGCATAGCATGGACTTAAGCCCCGAGACGGAACTGCTACTCGCGAGCAAACTACGTTCAACCGCTCTCGGGGCTTTCTCATGGCCTCGGCGCCGTTCTCGACCCTGACGTGGGAGGGCGGCTAGTTGCCGATGGCCGCACGTCCCCGGCCCGGCGCGGGAGTTCCTCGAGGCGGTCAGTTCTCGTACGGGTCGTCCGGGGCCGGGACCGGTCTGGTCTGGCTGATGTCGATGAACGGGATGACACGGTTGTTGATCGGGTCTCTGGTCTGTTCGCCGGTGTAGGTGCCGACGACCTCGAGCCAGGCGTCGGGTTGCAGGATGGGCGGGATCCGACCGGCCAGGCCGACCTTGACGGGTTGGGCGTCGGCGGCGCAGCAGTTGAGGACCATGCGGGTGAGGTAGGGCTTGCCGCTGCGGTCGAGGGTGATGAAGCCCGTGATCTTGACTCGCCGGTCGCCGAGCGAGCGGCTGCGGTCGTAGACCGCACGGCCGGCGTAGTCGACGACGCTGAGCCGGAGCGGGTCGCCGGAGGGGAGGGTGGGGAAGCCGGGGGGTGGTTGCAGGGCCGTGCCGGTGCGGTTGGCGGTGTAGGAGCCCGGTGCGGGCGGGGCGACCAGGATGAGACCCAGCAGGGGCAGGACGAGCAGCCAGGAGATTCGTGGTTCGCGGTGGGCGTGATCGCGCGGCTCGGGGTGCTCGGGCTCGGCCGGGTCGTCCTGGGTCGCGCGTGCCCCTCGCAGTTCGTACCAGACGGTGGCGATGGCGGCGGCGATCAGGACGATGCCGGCCGCGAGAAGCAGCGGGCGCAACCCGGCCTTGACGTAGCGCAGGTAGAGGTCGGTGGAGCTGGCGCGCAGCGACGCGCCGCCGACGAGGAACAGCACCATTGCCTGCGCGAGCCGGTTCACAGCAGCACCGCCCCGACCAGGGCCGAGATGAGGACGGCCAGGATGAAGGTGACGGGGGCGAACCGCAGCGCGAACCCGCGGCCGAACGTGGCGGCCTGCATGGCGAACAGTTTCAGGTCGATCATCGGTCCTACGACGAGGAATGCCAGCCGGGCGGTGAGGGAGAACTGGGACAGGGACGCGGCCACGAACGCGTCGGCCTCGGAGCAGATCGACAACACCACCGCGAGGATCCCCAGGGTGAGGATCGAGACCACAGGGTTGGTGGCCGCGGTGTGCAGCCAGCCCGCCGGCACCACGGCTTTGAGGGTGGCCGCGGCCATCGCCCCGACGACGAGGAAGCCGCCGGCGTGCATCACGTCGTGCCGTACCGACCCCCAGAACGCCGCTCCCTTGGTGAGGCCGTCGGACGAGGGGTGGGCCGGTGGGCGCAGCCAGTCGGTGCGGCCCAGCCGCTGCCACGTCCAGCCCATCGCGCACGCCACGCACAGGCTCGCCACGAACCGGGCGAGGACCATCTGGGGGTCGCGGGGGAAGGCGACGGCGGTGGCGGTCAGCACGATCGGGTTGATCGCCGGGGCGGACAGCAGGAAGGCCAACGCCGCCGCGGGGGTGACCCCACGGCGCACGAGCGCTCCGGCCACCGGCACGGAGGCGCACTCGCAGCCGGGCAGGACCACCCCGGCGAGCCCGGCGACCGGTACCGCCAGGTTGGGCTGTTTCGGCAGTGCGCGGGCGAAGAACGAGGGTGGGACGAACACCGCGATGATCGCCGACAGCAGCACGCCGAGGACGAGGAAGGGCAGGGCCTGGATGACCACCGCGACGAACACGGTCACCCAGCTCTGCATCACCGGCGCGGACAACGCCCGGCGGATCGGTGCCTGCAGCGCGACCAGCAGGACCACCAGCATGGTCAGGACGTGCAGTGAGTTGAACTGCCAGCCGTCCCGGTCGTCCGCGTCGCGGTCGTCGACCGGGGCCGGGACTGCTCCGGTGGTGGTCACGGGTGAGGTACCTCCGGTATGGCGCGGGGGCCGCCGTGGCCGGCAGTGTGCGGCGTCGCCGACGACAGCGTAGCGGCGCCGTGCGTCACGCCACGAGTCTTCTGGCCGGGTGGAGTGAACCGGCCGGGCCGCAGTAACGTCTGACGACCGTGACGACCTCCCCGCAGCCGAACCGGACGAAACCGCAGACCGCCCCCCAGGTTCAGCCACGGCCGCCCGGCTGCATCGCGTGGCCCGCACGGGTGATCGCGGTGTTGATAGTGGTGCCGCTCCGGCTGCTGTGGGAGGCCGTCGCGCTGATCGGCCGCTTCCTCAACGCCTATGTGCTGCGGCCGATCGGATGGCTGGTCAGGATGCTGATCGTCGTACCGCTGCGTTGGCTGTTCCTGACGCTGGTCGTGTCGCCGGTGCGGTGGCTGTGGCTCTGGCTGGTCGTCCGCCCGGCGAGCCTGCTGTACCGGGCGGTGCTCGTGCCGGTCGGGCGGGCCCTGTACCGCCATTTGCTCGTGCCCGTCGGACGGGGGCTCCGCCGGCTCGTCGCCGTCCTGGCGATCATCATCGTCACGCCGATCGCGTGGGTCGTCGAGGGCGTCGTGAAGGTCGTCCTGGCGCTGTACCGCTTCGTCCGGCCGGCGTTGGCCGCGTTCGGCCGCGTGCTGGGGGACGCGCTGTCCTATGGCCGGCGTGCGGGCGACGTCGTGGTCCGGTTCATCGGCCGGGTGCTGTACCAGGTGATCGTCCGGCCGCTCCGGTGGCTGTGGCGGACCGTGCTGCGACCGGTTCTCGTGGCGGTGCGATGGGCATGGAATCTGCTGGTGGTGAGCACCCTGCGCTGGGTGATGGCCGCGGTTCTGCGTCCGATCGGCGGCGCGACCCGGTCGGTGCTCCGGGCCATGAGTGGGTCGTGAGCTCCGTATTCGCGGCGAACCGGCTCGGCGGGGCGGTCGCGCTGACCCACATCAGAGCCCGCAGCCCCGGCACGGCGACGTCGGCACCGAGCGGAACCGCCGGCTCCGGATAGGCGTGGTCATGGCCGACGACGAGCGTCGCCAGGCCCGCGCCGACGCCATCGGGCGCCAGGTGGGCCACCAGCGGCGTCGGCAGCGTCAACGACTCGAGATTCGTCAGGGTCGGCAGGAACGCCGGCAACCCCGGCCTCCGTAGCTGAGCGCTGGTGGGGCACAGGTCCAGGCAGCGTATTTCGGGCACGTCCTCCGGCCGCGGCGAGCCACCCCAGGGAATCCGCACCGCACCGTCCTGGGTGAGGTGATCACATTCGATGGCGTTCCCGACGCAGAAGATGCCCTCCCCGTCGGGCGGATAGAGGTACCGGTAGCGGCTCGCGCCGAAATGGTCCACGGCGCCTGGTCGGCTCATGTCGCGCCATTTTGCCCAATCCGGGCTCGCTCACCTCGGTGGTGGGAGGAGCAGCCTGAGCGCGCTCGTCAAGATCGCGCGTACGTCAAGGCCGGGGTCGATGAGCCACTGGACATGCAGCCCGTCGATCAGGCTGTTCAGCTGCTGCGCACCGAGGTCGCAGTCGATGTCGGGGGAGACCCTGCCCGCCGCGATCTCGTTGGCGATGGCCCGGGCGTAGGTGTGTTCGAGCCGGCGTGATCTCTGGCGGAAGTAGAGGTGGGCCGGGTGGGCCGGGTCCGTGGCCTCGGCCGCCATCGCGGCGTCGAGCCGGACCAGGCCGGGGGACCGATGTTGCCGGAGGACACCGCTGACCACACGCGCCGCCAGCGGCTCATGGGGGCTGTCCTGCTGGGCGGCCTGCTCGATATCTCGTTCGTGACGTGCGCGAAGAACCGAGACGAGCAGCTCTTCCCGGGTGCCGAAGTAGTGCAGAAGGCCGGGGCGGGTGAGACCGGCGCGGGTGGCGATGTCCTCGAGCGACGAGTGACGCAACCCGTTGGCGGCCAGCACCTCGAGAGCCACCTCGAGCACTTCCTGCCGGCGGGCGACTCCCTTGGCGTAGGGGCCACGCCGAGGCGGACGGGTGGACATGCGCCAACGATACGCGGGCCAAAAACTTACTTGAAGTAGGTATTGACGCTCTCCCACGTCACTCCCTACGGTGACGTTCACCCGGGTCCGTGTGAGCGCTAACAATTGAGCGTTCTCGTGTGACCTCGCGGTGGCGGCGGAGGCCGACGAGAATCCAGGAGCACTACATGACCCAGCCAGTTCACCCCCCGAGCGGCCAGGCCCGGCGGCCCTTCAGGCGATCGTCCCGGGAGGAGGGCCAAGGCTCCCAGGACGCGCGGAGAGCCGAGCCCGCCTCTCGCCGCAGGTCGAGCGGACGGCGCCGTACCGTGTTCCTGGGCCTGCTGGCCACCGGAATCGCGTCCGTGCTGGTCGCCCCGGCGTCATACGGCAAGCCGGCTCCACACGCCCTCGCGCAGGCCCGGTCGTACGCGCCGACGTTCGCGGCGCCGTACCTCAACGGTGTCTCCGGCCCTGAGCCCACCCGGGTGGTCAGCCTCGACGGACCGTGGGACTTCACACCGGTCACGAACACGGTGTGCACGGGCGGGGGGAGCTTCGGTTCCACGACCGGGCCCATGACGTGCGTGAACTCACCGGCGGGCAAGAAGAAGACGACCATCCAGGTGCCAGGCGGCGGCTGGCTGAAGCAGGGATACACCGACCTGTCCAAGGCCGTCTACAGCCGGACCATCCGCGTGCCCGACATCCCCGGGGCGCAGGTCACGAGGCTGAACTTCGGGGCCGTCAACCACAGGGCGACGCTGTGGGTGGACGGCCGGCAGGTGGGCTCTCAGGTGACCTCCTACACCTCCTCCGTCTTCGACATCAGTGCCTTCGCCGAGCCCGGGACGACGCACGAGATCAAGCTGCTGGTCCAGGGCCGCAAGGCCATGGTCGGGCCCGACGGTCGTTACAACGTGCCCGAGGGCGCGTCCTGGTCCGGCGACGTCGCGCAGGGGATCTTCCGTTCCGCCGAGCTGGAGGTCTTCCCCTCGGTCTTCGTCTCGGACACCGTCGTGCGGACCTCGGTGGCGAAGCGGCAGCTCAGCTACGACGTCTACGTGTCCAACAACGGCCGGCGCCCGCAGGACGTCGTGCTGGACGGGAGGCTCGGTTCGTGGAACGGGAAGAACTGGAAGTACCCCGCCGTTCCTGAGCGCTCGCTGCGCGTCCCGGCCGGAACGACGACCAAGGTGACCGTGGGCCCGCTGGACTGGCGCGCCGGCCCGGCCTCCTACTGGCTGCCGAACGTCCCGTACCGGGCGGGTTACCGGGCCCAGCTCCACGATCTCGTCGTCAGGCTCACTCCCGCTCGCGCGGCATCCGGCCGGGGCCAGGTGGGCGACCACGCCGTCGTCCCGTCCCAGGCGCGAGTCCGCTTCGGCTTCCGGGAGATCGAGCAGGTCGGTGACCACTACGAGCTCAACGGCGAGCGGGTGAACTTCCGCGGGGACAGCCTTCAGGGCGCGAACTACGACAACATCGACTTCCACGGTCGCAGCGATGCCTACGACACCTTTCCCGGCTTCCTGCGGCCGTCGATGGGCAACGGCGGATGGCCCAAGGCCGTCGACGACTACCTGCGCCTGAACTACAGCGGCGTCCGGATCCACCAGATCCCGGCGACTCCGTACATGCTCGACGTCAGCGACGAGCTCGGGCTCATGGTCCAGGACGAGACCGCCATCCGCGGCTCCAACAACCGGGAGAACTTCGTCACCGGCCGGGACAACATGATCGGGCACCTGGCCGGCCTGGTTCGGCGCGACCGCAACCACGCGTCGGTGCTCCGGTGGAGCCAGGCCAACGAACCGAGGGTGGCGTTCTTCACGAACCCCGGAGCCGGACCCGACTTCGACGAGGCGCTCTACGCCACCGTGATGAGCAACGACACGACCCGCCCGATCAGCACGGACGGCGACTCCGCGGACCTGCCGCACGACAACTACACCGTCTTCTGCCACTACGACGGGTTCTCGTTCGGCAAGTACACCGAGAGCACCTGCGCCGGTCCGCAGGGAAAGCCGCACGGCCAGGGCGAGTTCATCTGGTGGGTCGACAGCACCCCTCAGGGAATGGCCTGGTTCGGGACCGCCTCCATGAGGATGCGGGAGAAGGGCGCATCGGACACCCGTCCGTACACGCTCCTGTCGGCCTGGTCCTCCGTCATCCCCGGGGTGAAGCGCACCGACATGAAGCTCGAGATCAACTACCCCGACGGGCCACACCCGATCTACGGCGAGGACAACCTGCCGGACCCCTGGGCGAACCCGACCATCAAGCTCATCCAGAACGCGTTCAACCCGGTGGCCGTCATCGACTCGGCGTTCTGGGACGCCAACAAGATGTCGGACGAGGCCGGCGACTGGCCCACGACACCGGCGACCGTCGCTCCGGGAAGGACCACCCGGTTGCTCACGCTCTTCAACGACACGTTCCAGGGCGAGCGGTTGAACGTCACCTGGCGGCTACGGTCCGGTTCTCCGGCCGGCCGTGTCCTGGAGGAAGGACGGTTCGCATCGGACCTCGCGCTGGGCAGCCGACGGCAGTCGCCCATCACCTTCACCGTGCCGGACACCCGGGGGCCCCTCTACCTCGATCTCCAGGTCTCCAAGCCGGGTGAGGGCACGTTGTACCGCGACGCCAGCACGGTCTACAGCGTGCAGCACACGACCTGAGCCCGATGGCGGGCGGCCCTGACATGCGTATTCTCGGCTGGGACAATCCGATACGACCGCCGGCGAGATTCACCGGCCGAGGCCGCGCGACGGGAGACGTCGATGCTGTTGAGATCGCGCGCGGCGGCGCTGGCGGGGGCGGTGGTCATGGTGGCCGGGGTCGTCATCGCCGCGACGGGCGCGACCTCCGGGGTGGTCGAGGAGACCATGCGGCTTCCGGCGGCGCAGACCTATTCCGTCTCCGCCCCCGCCGGCCGGCAGGCGCCGCGGACGTTGCGGGCGAGGGCGGCCGTGACGGTGCGGATCCAGCAGTACAACCTGTGCGCCGGGAACGACACCTGCATCGCCAACCGCGACTACGTCAAGGTGGCACGTGGCCTCGTCAGGCGGTTCGCGGTCTCCGACGGCGCCTGGTTCATCTCCCTCAACGAGATCTGCAAGCGGGACTTCGACGATCTCACCCGCACGCTGAAGGTCGCCGGGACGATGGTCTACAGCCAGCCCAGCCGCGACTCGTGCTCGGGCCCGATGAACGACGGAGCGAGCGGGCCGTTCGGCAACGCGATCCTCCATCCCGGCGGGCTGTACGAGGGACGACTGGCCCGGTACCTGCCGACCCAGGAGGCCACCACCTGCGCCGCCACGATCGAGTGCCGCACCATGCTCTGCCTCCACCTGAGAACGCTGGCCGGTCCGATGACCGTGTGCACCACGCATCTCGACACCAAGCGCGGGAATCCCCTCGCTCCCCCCGAGCTGACCATCCCGCAGAAGCAGGCGAACGAGTACCTCCAGATCGCCACCGCCTTCGCGGCGGGGCGGCGGAAGGTGCTCGCGGGCGACTTCAACCTCCCGCCCGCGGAGGTCCCCGACGTCTACTCCGCCCGAATGCGGGACCTGGTGAACGGGAACACCTTCCCGCTCTGGGGGGACTGGGACAACGACCCGCGGACCTTTGCCCGGCCGGCCGTCCCCGACCGGAAGATCGACTACATCTGGGTCGACCGGGCCGGCACCTTCCGTGCCTACGGCGGTTACTGCGACGACCACGTCGCCAGCGATCACTGCTACACCAGAGGAGCCTGGCGCCTGCCGGCGTCATCGCCCGCCCGATCGCAGGGCGGTCGGCTGCTTCGGCCGTAGAACCGTCTCACGAGCCTGCCGGCTCGAACGGCTACCGGTCGGAGGTCTCCCGGTCGCGCGGCGCCTGCTCGGCGGCCTTCTGGACGGGAGAGTCCTCGCGGGGCTCGGCCCGCCGGCGGCGGCGCCGGAAGACCAGGCCCGCGACGAGCCCGCAGAGGACGACGAGGAGGAGCAGCAGTGCCCAGGGGACGGTCCAGGCGCGCGTCGTGGTCTCGGCGGCGGCGAGCGGTGCGATGGAGCCCGACGCGTCGGTGAGCAGGGGGACGACGGTGACCGTCCCGGTCAGTCTCAGCGCGGCGGCCACTCCGTGTACCGGCACGGAGACCTTCCAGGAGTCGCCCGGGAGCAGCTGGGGCGAATCGGCGATCGGGCCCGCGCGGCCGCCCAAGCGCCCGAAGGGGCCGGAAACGGACACCGCCTGCCGGGCGGTGAGGATGGCGTTGCCGGTGTTGCGGATCGTGTACGTGACGGTGGCGTCACCCTTCCCGAACGGATCGGGCGTACCCGAGTACCGCAGGTGCAGGTCCGCCACCGACAGGCTCGGCTTGAGCGGTCCGCCCACGCGCAGACGGATCCGGATGCCGAGACGCCGGTCCACGGGGACTCCGTCGCCGGTCTGCGTCAGCGAGGTGACGATGCCGCCCATGTACTCGCCGGGCGCGGCGTCGCCCGGAAGGGTGACCGTGAACGGCACCTCGACCGACTCGCCGGGCCGAACCGTCACGTCGGGCCGGTCCGTGCGCACCCACGCCCCCACTCGGGTCGACTGCACGTCCTTGGTCACCAGGTCGAGCCGGCCCTCCTTGGTGAACCCGTCGGCGGCGTACACGGCCAGGTGGAGCGGCGTGGTGCCGTGGTTGACGACCACGAGGCCGTCCTTGAGCCGCCCGCCCGGGTTGAGGGTGTAGCTGTAGTTCTGCCGGCCGGCCCCGAAGTCGTTGGAGGCCGTCGTGACCGCCCAGGAGACGTCGCCGTCCGCCGCCGCGGCGGGTCCGGCTCCCACTTCCAGGAAGCCGAGCGCGGCGAGCAGCACCATGAGGGCGGCCTGTGCGATGGCTCGGGCCGTGGTCGTACGCGGTCTGGGCGGGTGCATCTGGTGATCCTCGGGGTGTCTGGGAGCGGCGGATGAAGACGTGCGGTGGGGTGGGCGCCCTGCGGCGCCC